>CAWKNW010000014.1:0-25008 GCA_963851065.1 uncultured Thermoleophilia bacterium | reverse complement strand
ATGTCCTCTCCGAGCTCGCCTGAGGACACCCCCGCGCTCAGGAACCCTTCATCATCGGCCTCCTAGCCTGCGACGGTGCGCTCGCCGCTCGTCCAGGCATGCCGCTGGGCCGCCGTCGCGGCCGGCCTCCTGCTCGTAGCGGCGGCCGCCGGCTGCGGCGGGGGGATCGATTCGGGGCCGGGCGCCTCACCCACAGCGGCGCACCCGTCCGCGGTCGGCAAGGTGCGGGTAGTGGTGCCCCCGACGCTCGTCGCTCACCCACGCGCAGACCTTCCGGCCGGGATCCAGGACGCCGCCGTCGCGCCGTGGCGCGGCGGCGCTGCTGCTGGTCGGAGGCCTGACACCTGCCGACGCCTCGACCGCGGCGATCGTACCTCGTCCGGCCGACGAGACGCGACGTCCAGTCCGGAAACCTGCCGCAGGCGCTGCACGACACGGCCGCGGCGCGCGATCGGCCGGCAGCGTCTACCTCTTCGGTGGCGGGGACGGCGTCGCGCAGCACGACGAGATCCAGCGCGTCGCGCCCGGCCGCGCGGCGACGGTGGCGCGCCTGCCCGCGCCGAGCTCCGACCAGTCCGGCGGCGGTCGCTCGGCGGCACGGCGTACGTGGTCGGGCGGCTTCACCGGCACGCGATGGCTCGACACGATCGTCTCGTGGCGGCCGGGCACCGCCGCGCGCGATCGTCGGCCACCTGCCGACGCCGCTTCGCTACGCAGCCGTCGCGGCCGTCGACGGCGTGGTCGTGATCGCCGGCGGCTCGACGCCCGCCGGGAGCGCATCGAGCGGCGGTGCTCGCGTTCGATCCCGGCGACCGGCCGCGTCAGGCGAATCGGAGTCGCTGCCCGGCGCCGACGACTCACGCGGCGGCCGCAGTCGCTCGGCGGTCGCGTCTACGTGATCGGCGGCCGCGGCAGCGATCGTCGGCACGCCGTCCGACCGAATCGTCGCGGTCGATCCGAAGACCCGACGGGTGTCGGCGGCCGGGCGGCTGCCCTCGACGAGCCGCTCTCCGACCTGTCGCCGCGACGCCGGTCGGTCGAGGCGATCCTCGTCGCGGGCGGGCGCGGGTCGCAGACGGTCGCCTCGGCAGTGACGATGCTCACTCCCGGTCGTACGCGCTCCGCGTCGCGTCGACCGGCGGTCACCGAGGCTCCTCGACCAGCGCACAACGTCTACGCCGCTGACACGCCGGGAAACCTCGACGGGCCCGCGCCCGCATGCCCTGCCCCGGATCTACGTGCCCGAACTCGCAGTCGGACACGGTCGACGTGATCGATCCCGCGCACGTTCAAGGTCGTCGAGCATTTCGCGGTCGGCGCTGCTCCCGCAGCACGTCGTTCCGGCATACGACCTCGCGCATCTCTACGTCACCAACGACGACGGCAACACGCTGACCGAGATCGATCCGCGGACCGCGCGCCCGATCCGCACGATCCCCGTCGACGACCCGTACAACATGTACTTCACGCCCGAACGGGCGGTACGCGATCGTCGTCGCCGAGCGGCTCGCAGCGGCTCGACTTTCGCGACGCGCAGACGTTCGCGCTCGTGAAGTCCGTACCGGCTGCCCTGCCACGGAGCCGACCACATGGACTTCACCGCCGACGGGACGAAGGCGCTCGCTCAGCTGCGAGTTCTCGGGCCAGCTGCTCGAACTCGACGTCGCGCACACGAGCGCGTCGTGCGCGTGTTCTCGACCGCCGGGACTCTCGGCATGCCGCAGGACGTGAAGCTGTCGCCCGATGGTCGCGTCTTCTACGTGGCCGACACTGATCGCCAACGGCGTGTGGATCGTCGATGCGCGTCGGTTCCGCGTCATCGGCTTCGTGCCCACGGGCCCGAGGCGCCCACGGCCTCTACCCGAGCCGGAACGCCCGGTTCCTGTACGTATCGAACCGCGGTGCCGGCACGATCTCCGTGCTCAGCTTCGCAACGCGCAAGGTCGTCCCGGACCTGGACGATTCCCGGCGGTGGAAACCCGGACATGGGCGGCGTCTCCGCGAGCCCAAGGTCCTCTGGCTGTCGGGCCCAGCGGCGTGGTCTACGCCATCTCCACCGTCACCGGCAGGCTGATCGCACGCATCCCGGTCGGCGCTGGGCCGCACGGGGCTCTGCGTCTGGCCCCAGCCGGGCCGCTACTCACTCGGGCACACGGGGGTCCTCCGTTAGGTACGCGAGCAGCAGCGCGTTGAGCTCGTCCTGGGCGATCGACGCCGACCAGGTGTCCGGCGCCCGCGACGATCTCGAGTCGCGCGCCCGGTACGGTCGCCGAGATGTGCGCTGCGATGCGCTGGAAGTCGTCCTTGTCCCGGTCGCCGACGACCACGAGTGTCGGCACCGTTAGCATCTCGAGCGGCGGGAGCTCCGGCCATTGCACCTCGGGCTCGTCGTTCGCCGTCTGCAGCTCGAGCGACCGCCGATTCTGCGGTCGGAGCTCGTCGCGGTGCTCCGGTGCGACCCAGAATTCCATGTTCACCTCGGTTGCGCCGTCGAGATCGCCCCGCGAGACCGCCTCTTCCTCGCGCGCGAAGTCCCCGCTATCTCGGCCGACCACTCCCAGTCCGGGATCCCCGAGCCGACGAGCACCAGCCGGTCGACTCGCTCGGGATGGACCAGGGCGGTGCGGAGCGCGATGCCGCCTCCGAACGAGTTGCCGACGAGTGACGCCGGCAGGAGCTCGGCCACGCGATCGACGAACGAGAACGGCTCCGTCGGCTCCGGCTCCGTTCCGAACCCGGAGGGTCCGCCGCGACGACGTCGAAGCCGTCACGAAGCGCCGCGACCTGGCGAACCCACTGTCGTGAGTCACCGACCGCCGAATGCAAGAGCACGACCCGCCGCTTCACAGTCAACTCGTAGCATGCACGTCCGTGGGAGCGCTCGACGGCTGGCGGTTCTGTCCGCGCTGCGGCAATGCGGTCGAGCCCGAGGAGAGTCATCTCCGCTGCACGTCGTGCGGCGAGCGCTACTGGGCGAACCCGCTTCCGGCGGCGCAGGCGCTGCTCGAGCGTGACGGCCGCGTGCCGCTCGCGCGCCGCGGCATCGAGCCCCGGCTCGGGTACTGGGACCTGCCCGGCGGCTTCGTCGAGGAGACAGAACCGCCCGAGCTCGCGGTGCGGCGGGAGCTGCTCGAAGAGACCGGGCTCTCACTCGACACGGCCGAGCTCTTGCGCATCGACATCGAGCCCTACGGCGACCGTTTCGTGTTCTCGGTCACGTATCGCGTGACCGCCACGGGCGATCCGGCGCCCGCCGACGACGTCGTCGAACTGCGCTGGTTCGCGGCGTCGGAGCTGCCGGCCGAGATGGCCTTTCCAGGACAAGAAACGGTCCTCCGCGACTGGGCACAGCAGTGATTCACTCGAACGAGTGACGCCTGCTGGGCGTCAGGTCCGGCAAAGATGGGCCGAACGGCTCATGCGGCCATCCGGGGTTGCGCCGATGATCGGCACATGGACGACTGCGGCACATTCCACTGGATCGAGGACGACCTCTCTGAAGACTGGGTGGCCGACTGGGCGCAGGTCGGGGTGCAGGCGATCGAGCAGTATCTCGCGAAGCACCTCGCGTTCCAGACCTTCCTCGAGGACTAGACGGCGAAGGTTTGGGCGGAGGCATCGGCCTCCGCCCGCCTACGCTGCGAGGCGCCTACGCGGCGAGGCCGAGCGCCTTCTCGAGCGAGCCCTTCGGCATCGCTCCGATCGCCGAGGCCTGCGGCTCTCCGCCGTCGAAGAGCACCATGAACGGGATCGACTGGACGCCGTAGCGCTGCGCGAGGTCCTGGTGCTCGTCGATGTTGACCTTGACGATCTTCACCTGGTGCTCGTCCGCGATGCGATCGAGCACGGGCGCGACCGCGTGACACGGTCCGCACCACTCGGCCCAGAAGTCGACGATCACCTTGCCGTCGGACTTCAGAACCTCGTCGTCGAAGGTGGCACTGGTTGCTTCAGTGGACATCAGATTCGTTTCCGTTCCTTTCGTGGGGCTTGTAGCTGTTCCAACGCGGGGCGGGTGCCGTTTCTTCCCCTCGGTACGATCGACACATGTTCGCTCCCCTCCCGGACAAACCCGATCATCCCGCCCTCGAGCTCGAGCTGCTCGAGCTGTGGGAGCGGGAGGGTACCTTCGCCGCCCTGCGGGCCCGCAACGAGGGCGGCCCGATCTGGTCGTTCGTCGACGGACCGGTCACGGCGAACAGGTTCGCGCTCGGCGTCCATACGGCGTGGGGCCGGACGCTCAAGGACGTCTTCCAGCGCTACAAGGCGCTCCGCGGCTTCGACCAGCGCTACCAGAACGGGTTCGACTGCCAGGGGCTCTGGATCGAGGTCGGCGTCGAGCGCGAGCTCGGGCTCAACTCGAAGCCCGAGATCGAGGAGTACGGCCTCGAGGCGTTTGCCCGCAAGTGCCGTGATGTCGTCGTCAGGTCTTCGGCCGCCCTCACGCGAGGCTCGAAGCGCCTCGGGCAGTGGATGGACTGGGGCAACGACTACTTCACCTTCAGCGACACGAACATCGAGTACATCTGGAAGTTCCTCAAGCTGGTCCACGCGCGCGGCTGGCTCGTCAAGGGTCACCGCTCGACCGAGTGGTGTCCGCGCTGCGGCACGTCCCTCTCACAGCACGAGCTGACGCAGGCCGGCGTCTACCAGGACCGCGCCGACCCGTCGCTCTTCGTGCGCTTCCCGTTGCTCGACCGTGCGGGCGAGTCGCTCGTCGTCTGGACGACGACGCCGTGGACGCTGCCCGCAAACGTCGCCGCCGCCGTGCACCCCGACGAGAAGTATGGCCGCCGCGAGGACGGCGAGTGGGTCGCGGTCAAGCTGTTCGCGGACGACACGTTCCTCGAGCGTCGGCGCGGTGCCGAGCTCGTCGGCTGGCGCTACCGCGGGCCGTTCGACGATCTGCCTCCCGGTGCCCGGGTCGACCACCGTGTCATCCCGTGGGAAGACGTGACGATGGACCAGGGCACCGGCATCGTCCACATTGCGCCGGGCGCCGGCCCCGAGGACTTCGAGCTCTCGCGCGTTCACGACCTGCCTGTCCTGACGCCCGTCGACGAGTCGGGCCGCTTCTACGACGACTACGGCTGGCTCCATGGGCTCTCGACCACCGAGGCGGCGGATCAGATCATCGGCCGCCTGGGCGAACTCGGCCTGTTGGCCGAGGCGGGCTTGTACACCCACGCGTATCCGCACTGCTGGCGCTGCGACACGCCGCTCATCTTCCGGATCGCCGACGACTGGTTCATCGCGGTCGACGAGATCAGACCGAAGCTGCTGGAGGAGAACGCCAAGGTGCGCTGGGTGCCCGACTACATGGGGAAGCGCATGGACGACTGGCTCCGCAACATGGGCGACTGGAACATCTCCCGACGCCGCTACTACGGGCTGCCGCTTCCGTTCTATCCGTGCAGCTGTGGCCACCTGAACGTGATCGGGTCGAAGGCCGAGCTCGAGCAGCGTGCGCTCGAGGGCGTCGACCAGCTCGAGGAGCTGCGCCGGCCGTGGATCGACCGCGTGCCGATCGCCTGCGAGCGGTGCGGCGAGCGCGTCGAGCGGATCCCGGAGGTCGGCGACGTGTGGCTCGACGCCGGGATCGTCCCGTTCGCGACCCTCGGCTGGGAGAACCCGACCCGGATCCCCGAGGGCTACGCGACCGGCGCCGCAAAGGGGCTGACGAAGGCGGACCTCCCCGACCACGCGTACTGGGAGCGCTGGTTCCCCGCCGACTGGGTGAGCGAGATGCGCGAGCAGATCCGTCTCTGGTTCTACTCCCAGTTCTTCATGTCCGTCGTCTTGACCGGCCGGTCGCCGTACCGGCGGGTCCTCGGCTACGAGAAGATGCTCGACGAGCAGGGCCGCGAGATGCACAGCTCGTGGGGCAACACGATCGACGCCGAGGATGCCTTCGCGCAGATGGGCGCCGACGTCATGCGCTGGCAGTACTGCGCCCAGCCACCCGACCGCAACCTGCTCTTCGGCTTCGGGCCTGCGCACGAGATCAAGCGCAAGCTGCTCACCTACTGGCACTCGGTCAAGTTCCTCGTCGACTACGCGAACATCGAGGGCTACGAGCCGGCCTGGAGCACCTTCGGCCTCATCGACGATCCGAAGCCGCTCGACCGCTGGCTGCTCGCGCGGACGAAGCAGTTGGTGGCAGAGGCGACGGAGGGCTACGAGGCGACGCTCACCGTCGACGTGATCCGCTCATTCGAGTCGTTCGTCGACGACTTGTCGAACTGGTACATCCGGCGCTCCCGACGACGGTTCTACTCGCTCGACGAGGCCGCCTTCGGAACGCTCTGGTACGCGCTCGTCCGGTCGTTGCAGGTGATCGCCCCGATGCTGCCGTTCCTCGCCGACCACCTGTGGCGCAACCTCGTGCAGGACGGTCCGGCGTCGGTACACCTTGCAGGCTGGCCCGATCCGGAGGAACCAGACGAGAGCCTGCTCGCGGAGATGGCGCAGGTACGCCGGGTCGTCGAGCTCGGCCGTCAGGCACGGTCGACAAGCGAGCTGAAGCTGCGTCAGCCGCTCCGGCGGCTCGTGGTCGCAGGAGCAGCCGGCGGAGCTGCACGGCACACCGACGAGATCGCGGACGAGCTGCGCGTGAAGGAGGTGACGTTCGGCGAGGTCGAGTCGTCGGAGCTGCGCGTGAAGCCGAACCTGCCGGTGCTCGGCCCGAAGCTCGGTGCGGCGCTCCGGGACGTCCGCGAGCAACTCGCGCGGGGTGAGTTCGAAGAGCTGGACGGCGGTCGCTTCCGTGTCGACGGGCACGTGCTCGAGCCGGGCGAAGTCCTCGTCGAGCGCGTCGGCCGCGAGGGCTGGGCCGTGGCGAGCGACGACGGTGTGACGGTGGCGCTCGACACGGCGCTCGATGACGAGCTACGCCGCGAAGGGCGGCTGCTCGACTGGATCCACGAAGTGAACGGCCTGCGGAAGTCGTCGGGCCTGGCCGTCACCGACCGCGTCCGCCTGTGGCTTCCCGACGCCGAGATCGTGGACGCGTACCTCGATCGGCTGAAAGCGGAGACGCTCGCCGTCTCGGTCGAGGTGGGCGAGCTCCGCGTCGAGCGCGTCTAGGTTTGCTGGTCGCGCGCGAGCGCGAGCTCGCGGCGCAGCTCGACCGGAAGCCGGAACTCGACGTCCTCGTCGACCAGCCGGTAAGGCTCGATCTCGCCGACGCCGCGCGCGCGGAACCAGTCGCAGACCTCCGTCACCAGTTTCTCGGGTGCGGAGGCTCCCGAGGTCAGGCCGATCACCGAGGCGCCGTCGAGCCAGCCTTCGTCGATCTCCCCGGCATCGTCGATCAGGTAGGCGTCGACGCCGCCCGCGCGAGCGGTCTCGACCAGGCGATTCGAGTTCGACGAGTTGCGCGAGCCGATCACGAGCAGCAGATCGATCTCCGACAGCATCTCCTTGACCGCCCACTGCCGGTTGGAGGTCGCGTAGCAGATGTCTTCCTTCTTCGGCGCGTAGATCGCCGGGAAGCGGCGGCGAAGCGCCGCGATGATCTCGCCCGTCTCGTCGACCGAGAGCGTCGTCTGCGTCACGTAGGCAAGTGGCGCATCCTCGGCGAACTGGAGCGATTCGACATCGGCGACCGATTCCACGAGCACGATCGACCCGGGTGCCTCGCCCATCGTGCCGACGACTTCTTCGTGCCCCTCGTGACCGATCAGCACGATCGTGTAGCCGGCCTCCGCATACCGTCGCGCCTGCACGTGCACCTTGGTCACGAGTGGGCAGGTCGCGTCGAGCGTCTGGAGCCCGCGGGCGGCCGCGTTCGTATGAACCGAGGGGGCGACGCCGTGGGCCGAGAAGACGACCGTCTCGCCCTCGGGCACGTCCCGCTCGTCGTCGACGAACACGGCCCCTCGGGCCTCGAGCTCGCGCACCACGTGAAGGTTGTGGACGATCTGCTTGCGGACGTAGACCGGCGGTCCGTAGAGGTCGAGCGCCTTCTCGACCGTCTCGACGGCCCGCTCGACGCCGGCGCAGTAGCCGCGCGGCGAGGCGAGGAGCACCCTGGAGACCACGCCCGGATCGTATCCTCGCTTACAAAGATGGGCCGCACGGCCTATTCCGCTCGACGGGTGGCCTGGGTTAGCGTCCTCTCACTGGGCGATGCGAACCGCGGCGCGGGCCTTTGGCCACGCCATGCGGTGAGCGATCACGAGGAGCCCGCTGTATCGTCCCCCCGAGCAGCGGGCTCCATCGTTTCCAGGAACCTACGATCGCTCGAGAGCTCTTAGCCCTGTGAGTGACGCCACCAAAGCGGTGCTCTTCAACGCGGTCCCGCTGTTCGTGCTCGCGGCCTCGTACGCGGCCGTGGCGGGCGCGATGCTGCCCGAGTTCTGGCGGCTCCGAACGCGGGCGCACCTGGTCGACTGGGGCGTCGTGCTCGTCTTCCCGGCGGTCGCGGCTGCGGCAGCGATCTTCGGCGTCCTCGTCTTGCGCGAGCAGCGGGCGGTCGTCGGTCACGTCTGGCTGTCGCTGGTCGCGATCCTCCTGGCGATCGTCCCGGCTGCCCTCCTGCTCGTGCGCTGGCGAGACCATGGGCTGGTCGCAGGTGGCGTCGGCAGGACGCTGGAGGCGGAGGAACGCGTCTCCGTTCGTGACCGCGAGCTCGAGGCGGTCACCGCGATCTCCGAGGACCTCGTGCGGGCGCGTGACGAGGTCGACGTCGCGCGCGCGCTCGTCCGCCATGTGGCCGCCTGGCTCGACGTCGCCTTTGCGGCGGTCACCCTCGTCGACGGGGGCGGCACGACCGCGTCGGGGGTCTACGCCGAGAGCGACGGCCGCGAAACCGAGTGGTGGCCGGAGGTCCGCGTGGATCTCGAGCACGAGCCGTCCGGGGTCGCGAACGCCGTGTCCGACGCAGCACCGGTCGTCGTGTACGACCTCGTCGGCTCGCCGCTCGTCAGCCGGCGGCTGACCGCTCGCGTCGGCGCGAAGAGCGGCGTCTTCGTGCCGATGATCGCGGAGTCACGCGTCCTCGGCGTGCTGACCGCGGCCTCGATCTCCGATCGCCGCGCGTTCTCGGCCGACGAGCTCGGACTGCTTCAGTCCATCGCCGCGGAAGCCGCGCTCGCCCTCGAACGGCTTCGTTCGTCCGCGGCGCTGGCCGAGGCGCTCAGTCGCGAGCGGACCGCTGCCGAGATCGCGAGGCGGCTGCGCGCGGAGCTCGAGCCGGAACGCGTCGCCGCGATCGCCGCGGACGAGCTTCGCCGCTTGCTGAACCTCGACCGGGCCGAGGTGGTGCTCGGCGGAGGGCCGCATGCGGGAGTGGCCGTCGAGGCCCGCGGCGATCGGGTCGGGACGCTCCTCGTCGAGCGGGCGCCCGAGCTGGGCGACGCGGAACTGCTGCTCGTCGAGGCGGTGGCACGCGAGCTCGGTTCGGCGCTGCAGACCGCGCGGCTGCTCGACGAGAACGCGCGGCGGCTCGAACAGCAACAGGCGCTTCTGCACGCCGCCCAGGTCGTCACCGGCGAGCTGTCGTTGGATGCCGTGCTGCTTCGCCTCGTGGAAGAAGTGACTGCGCTCCTTCGCGTCGACGCCGCCGACTGCTACCTGGTCGACCGCGAGCGGGGGGTGTTGCGGTGCGCGGCCGTCCACGGTTTCGACGCGGGCCTGGTCGGGCTCGAGTTCGTTCCCGAGGGAGGCCTCTCGGGGACGACCGAGGACGAACAGCGGATCGTCGGTCGCTTGCCGCACGCGGCGTACGACGCGTTCGCGCTCGGCCTCGAGGCGCCGATGGTGTGGGCAGGTGAGTGGCTCGGCGTGCTCGGTGTCGGCGTGCGCGACGGAGAGCGCAGGTTCGACGACGACGACGTCGAGCTGCTCGGGGCGTTCGCGTCGCTGGCGGCCCTCGCGCTGCGCAACGCGGAGAGCTTCGAGGCGAGCGTGCGGCGGGCCGGGCTCGAGCGCGGCTTCTCTCGCATCGCCTCGCTGCTCGGCGAGCCGCTTTCGCTCTCCGAGTCATACGATGCGGCGGCTCAGGCGGCGGCCGAGGCACTCGGCGCCGACTTCGCGGCCGTCCTCGCCCCGACTGCCGCGGGGCTCGCGGTCGCCGGGGAGTACAGGCTGCCCGCCGAGGTTGCCGCACTCGACGTCCCTCCGGCCCTCGACGAGGCTCGGGCCGCCGCCCAAGTGCTGGCGGCGTCGTCGGTCGCGGGCGACGAGCGCTTCGGTGACGCGTGGCAGCGCTCTTCGGTCGCCTCGCTGCTCGCGATCCCGGTTTCCGATGGGGCAGGTGGGCTCGTGCTCGTGTGCTTCCGCGAGCCGCGGGTGTTCACCGCCGACGACCTCGGGCTTGCCCAGCAGGTCGCGGCCGCAGCGCACGGTGCGCTCGAGCGCAGCCGGCTGTTCGAGGCCGAGCGCGCCGCGCGGTCGCTGTCCCAGCAGCTTGCGCGGGCCGCCGCCGCACTGACGACGGAGCTCGACCCCGGCGCCGTCCTCGAGGCGGCCACCCGTGCGGCGAACGAACTGCTTGCGGCCGATGCGGCGCTCGTCTCGATGCTCGACGGTGACGAGCTCGTCGTCGCCGCCGCTGCAGGCGAGTCGGCAGAGTCGGCTCGCGACGTCCGTTCGCCCTCGACCGACGGCGTCGCGGGCGACGTGCTCGCGGCCCGAGCTCCGATCGCGCTCACGGACGCCTCCGTCGCGGCCGGCCACGCACCCGGCGACCCTCTCCTCGCGTCGGGTCTGACCGGATACCTGGGGGTTCCCATCGCCGGCACCGGAGAGGAGCCGCGCGGCGTCCTGTCGGTCTACTCGCTCGAGTCGCGGACGTGGCGCGCCGAGGAGGTCGAAGCGCTGGGCACGCTGGCGGCAAACGCCGCTGTGGCTCTCGTCAACGCCGAGCTCTACCAGCATGTCGCGATCGAGCGTGAGCAGAGCGCGGCGATCCTCGCCAACATCGCCGACGGCATCGTTGCCGTCGATCGCGAGGGTCGTGCCGTGGTGTGGAACGACGCGGCGGAGGAGATCACCGGCGTCCCTGCGCCGGAGGCGATCGGGAGGCTGCCACGGGAGGTTCTTCGCCGCGAGCTCCAGTCCGACCAGGAGACGACCGCGACGCGACTCGTGTCGATCTCACGCGGCAATGACGAGGTGTGGCTTGCGCTCTCGGAGGCGGTGATGCGCGACCCCGCCGGCGCCGTCGCCGGGCGCATCTTCGCGTTCCGGGACATCTCGGCCGAGTACGCGGTCGAGCAGATGAAGTCCGGTTTCGTCTCGAGCGTCTCGCTCGAACTGCGCGCTCCGTTGACGACGATCTACGGCTTCGCTCAGACACTGCTCCGCGACGACGTCACCTTCTCCGAGGACGACCGCCGCACCTTCCTCGACTTCATCGCCCGGGAGGCCGAACGGCTCACCACAACCGTCGACGCGCTGCTCCAGGTGGCGAGGATCGAGACCGGAGACCTGGCCGTCGCGCTCGAGCCGACGGACGTCGGAGCGGTGGTCTCCGAGCTCGTCGCGAGCGCGAGCGACTCGGGTCAGAACGGCCATCGAGTCGTCGCCGACATCGCCGCCGACATGCCGCCGGCCCGCGCCGATCCCGTGAAGCTGCGCGACGTCCTCGATCAGCTCGTCTCGAACGCGGTCAAGTTCTCGCCGGACGGTGCAACGGTGACCGTCTCCGCGCGGCGCGCCGGCGACGCGGTGGAGCTCGCAGTCAGCGATCAGGGCGCCGGCATCCCGGCGTCCGAACGCGACCGTATCTTCGAGAAGTTCGTGAAAGCTGGCTCCGGCGTCGGCCGAGGAACGGGTGTGGGACTCTTCATCGCCCAGGGGCTGGTGCGGGAGATGGGCGGTCGCATCCATGTCGACTCACAGGAGGGAAGCGGCTCCCGCTTCGCGTTCGAGCTGCCTCTCATGCGGGAATAGGGCTCGGGACGATGGCGACGACGAGCGTGCTTGTGATCGACGATGAGGCACCGATCCGGTTGCTCTGCCGGGTCAACCTCGAGGCGGCCGGAATGCGCGTGCTCGAGGCCGGCGACGGGGAGTCAGGGATCGAGGAGGCGCGGAAGGGTGAGCCCGACGTCATCCTCCTCGACGTGATGATGCCGGGCCTCGACGGGTGGCACGTTGCCGAGGCGCTGCTCGACGACCCGGCGACCGACGACATCCCGATCGTGTTCCTGACCGCGCGGGCCGAGCTGCGCGACCGCGCGCGCGGGATCGACCTCGGCGGCGTCGACTACGTGACGAAGCCTTTCGATCCGGTCGAGCTCGCGCCGCTCGTCCGCGATCTGCTCGAGCGGGTCCAGCAGGGGCAGCGGGACGACCTCCGCCGCGAGAAGCTGACCGAGCTTCGCGCCCAGCTCGCGCGGCTCTAGCTCTATGGTGTCGGCACGGTTTGCGGCTGACGCTTCTCTTCACGGACGTCGAAGGATCGACACGACTCCTCCGTGAGTCGCCAGACCGCTACGCCGAGCTGCTCGCCGGACATCGCGGTCTCCTGAGGGCCGCCTTCCGTGCTCATGGGGGCACCGAGGTCGACACGCAAGGCGACGCGTTCTTCGTCGCCTTCGGCTCGGCGAGCGATGCCGTCGCCGCCGCGGCCGAGGCCCAGGGTGCGCTCGCCGGAGGGCCGATCCGCGTGCGGATGGGTATCCACACCGGCGAAGCCGAACGAACGAGTGAGGGCTACATCGGCCTCGCCGTCCACAAGGGCGCGCGTATCGCCGCCGCGGCACACGGCGGACAGGTGGTCTTGTCCCGGGAGACGTGGAAGCTGCTCGGCAGTCCCGACCTGCTCGATCTCGGTGAGCACCGCCTCAAGGACTTCGACGAGCCGGTCTGGCTGTTCCAGCTCGGCCGCGACCGTTTCCCACCGCTCCGGACGATCTCGAACACCAACCTGCCGCGGCCGGCCAGTTCCTTCGTCGGTCGCGAAAGCGAGGTCGCGGCGCTGGTTGCGCTCCTGCGTGACGGCGCGCGTCTCGTCACGCTCAGCGGGCCCGGCGGCTCCGGCAAGTCACGGCTGGCGATCGAAGCTGCGGCCGAACTTGTCCCCGAGTTCCGAAACGGCGTGTTCTGGGTCGGACTTGCGCCGGTGCGCGACCCCGCACTCGTGCCGGAGATGATCGCGCGCACGGTCGGTACCCGCGAGGCACTGGCTGCGCATATCGCCGAGCGGGAGCTGTTGCTGGTCCTGGACAACCTCGAACAGGTCATCGATTCCGCGTCCGCGCTCGCCGATCTGCTCGAGCGCTGCCCCAACCTTCGCGTACTCGTCACGAGCCGCGAGCTGCTGCGCGTTCGCGGGGAGGTCGAGTATCCGGTCGCGCCGATGGCGGCACCCGAGGCTGTCGAGCTCTTCGCGGCTCGCGGACACGTCGAGCCGAGCGAGGTTGTCGCCAAGCTGTGCATGGCGCTCGACAACCTGCCGCTGGCCATCGAGCTGGCCGCGGCGCGAACGCGCGTGCTGTCGCCGATGCAGATAGTCGAGCGGCTCTCGGAGCGGCTCGACCTGTTGAAGGGTGGGAGGGACGCGCAGCCGCGTCACCAGACGCTGCGGGCGACGATCGAGTGGAGCTATGAGTTGCTGACGCCGGAGGAGCGGCGTCTCTTCGCCTGCCTCTCCGTCTTCGCCGGCGGTTGCACGCTCGATGCGGCCGGGGCCATCGTGCAAGCAGACGTCGACACGATGCAGGCGCTGGTGGAGAAGAGCCTGCTCCGCCACTCGGACGAGCGCTTCTGGATGCTCGAGACGATCCGCGAGTACGCGGTCGAGCGGCTGGAGGAGGGAAGCGGCGGAGAAGACTGGGAAAGCCGTCATGCCCGGTTCTTCCTCGACTTCGGCGAACGCGTCGAGCCCGAGCTGGCAGGCCCCGAGCAGGCAGTCTGGCTCGATCTGACCGAGCGCGACCATCCGAACCTGCGACTGGCTCTCTCGCACTTCGCCGACGCTTGCGAGTGGCAGTCCGGGTTGCGACTCGCCGCCGCATTGCGGCCGTTCTGGTTCAGGAAGGGCTACCTGAGCGAGGGGCGTCGCTGGCTCACCTTGTTCCTCGATGCCGCAGACGAGCAAACGGTGGCACGTGCGAAGGCGCTCGGCACCGCGGCCCTTCTGGCGTCGCTGCAAGGCGACTGGCTGGATGCGAGACGGTGGGGAACCGAGGGGCGCCGGCTCAGCCTCGAGTTGGGTCAACACCGATACGCGTGCTGGTCGATGCTCCCGCTGGGTCGTGCGCTCCTCGGCCTTGGCGATCGCGCCGGCGCCGTCGCGCTCTTCGAGGAAGTCGCCGCCATCGGGCGGCAGAACGACGACCGTGAATCGATCGCTCACGCCGCGTTCAACCTCGGCTACACGGCCCTGAGCGCCGACGACCTCGAGCAGGCTCGGGCCGAGTTCGAAGTTGCACTGGCGAACGCCGGCGAGGAGCAAGACGCGGCGCAGACGGGCGTGAACATCACGGCGCGGTCGCTGGCCGCACTGGGGTCGGTCGCATTGCGCGATGGTCGTCCCGCGGACTCAGCCGCGCTTCTGCGCCGCAGCCTTCGTGTGTCGACCGCGCTCCGGGAGCGGGACGACACCGTCGCCTGGGCGCTCGAGCTCCTCGGCGCCGCGCTCTCCAGCTCCGAGCCCGAGCGTGCCGCTCGGGTGCTCGGAGCAGCTGAAGCCTTGCGCGAGGAGCTTGGCGGACGGCTGGAAGGAATCGAGCTCGACCTGCACGGACGTACGCGCGGCGAACTCACATCTTTGCTCGGCGAGGACGCGCTCGTCGAGGCATGGGGGCAAGGCCATCGCCTCCCGTTCGCGGATGCGGTTCGAGAGGCGCTGGTCGATGAGTCGACCCGACAGGCAGGTTCGTAACGGCGGGCCGACGAAACGCCGGCGTGGCAAGCGGGTGGCGGGAATCGAACCCGCATGACCAGCTTGAAAGGTGACGACATGAGCGGGCAGCGGCAGGCTCCACGTGCTTTGAGCGAAACCCGGGCTTGCGGTTTGGGCCTCGCAGGGCACCGCGGGTCAGCAAATCTGACCTGGCTCTGACCTGGCTAGCGCCGCACGAAGAGCCGCCGTCGTGCACGCTGGAGGAGTCGCTGACTGGCGGCGGCGATGCGGGAAGTTCGGCGGATCGAGTGAGAGGACGGTCGCCCACGGGAGCGTTCCGGTTTCCGACCGCCCGTAGAGTTCGGCTGTAAATGAAGGCTGCGATCTCGCCCTTCAAGACCGGCCACGCCGAGGCGGTCGCCACCCTCTGCCGTGCTGAAGGTTGGGAGTCATGGGATGACGCGGACGCCGTTGCACGCGCGCTTACCGCCCAAGGGGTCACGACACTTGTTGCACTTCTCGACGCCGAGGTTGTCGGCGCCGTCGAAGTGATCTCTGATCGAGAGATCAACTGGATCATCGGGATGCTCATCGTCGCTCCCGAACACCGTGGCACTGGTATCGGCACCGCGCTCGTAGAGGCCGCTTTCTCCGAGACAGGAGCACGGCGGCTCGACCTATTCACCGAAGACGATGGGCCGCGTTTCTACCGACGTCTGCCCGGCCGGGAGATGGTCGGCTTCCGTCTCTACCCGCACTCCCCGACTGCTTGATCGCTCAGGGTGCATCCGCGAACACTGGCGCAACCGACCGTACTTCCCCCAGCCTTCGCGGACCTGTCCGCACGAGCCGGGTTTGCCATACGATCCGGCCAACCGACGAAGGAGGGCACGACATGGCCGTCGCGTTCGTTCAAGAGTTCCCGATTATTGGCGAAGATCGAAGCACTGCGAACTACGACGCCCTCAACGACCACGTCATGGCGGCCGGTGTCCCCGACGGACTCGTCAGCCACAGCGCCGGCTTCGATGAGGAGGCCGGTGTGTTCCGGATTTTTGACATCTGGGAGAGCCAGGCACACGCGCAGCGTTTTATCGACGGAACCCTCATGCCGTTCGTCCAACCGATCCTGGATAGTGGAGCCCCGCCCCCGGCTCGGCAGGGGTTCTACGACCTTCACAGCGTCGTCACCCCGTAACCGCTCAGGTCGTCCGCAGGAGACGAACTGCCCTGACTGACCCGGTGGCTCGTGCCTGCGCATGCACGTATTCCTCCCACGCCTTCAAGAGCCATTCCCGAACTCGCGCTCGGACAAGGATGTCGCCGCCTGACTCGCGAACCCTCAACCACGCTCAGGTAGGCATTCCCGCACGCCCGCGCAGGCCACCGGAAGCGGTCGAGCTACGTGCGGACGCGAGGCCAGACCCAATGGAGGATCCAGACAAGCGCCGCGATTGCCAGTGAGACTGCGAGCCAAGCCTGTAGTACGAAGACGCCGAGCAGAGCACCCGCCAGAGGTGACTCCCACCCGAGCGCGCCGACGATCCCCGCAGCCGCTCCGAACGCGACTGCAAGTGCGAACGCTGCCTTCCAGTATCCGCGTCTCACGACTCTCAGTCTCCGCCTCGTGCGATGCACCGACAAGTCCAAGTTCGGTGAGCGCGCCGAAATGCCCGACGAGCGGCTCAGGCGTCTGTGAGACTCGGTTAGTCGGTCCGTCAGGGGCCGTTGCCAGCCTGTGTCGTTCGTGCTGCTTGTGACTCTTCAGGGGTCGGGCCGCTGGTTTGGGTGCCTTGCGAATGAATCGTCCGAGCATGCACGGCGACGCCGGCCTGGCGCCCGCTGTTGGCTTGATCAGGAGCTTGTCCGCCTTGGTGAGAGGCGTGACTCATCACAGACCTGCCGCGCGGTTTCCCTGCTCCAGACCGGCGTACCGGACCCTACGAGTCGGAGGATCGGTCGGGATGCTTGCAGACGAACTGGACTACGTGATCGGTGTCGATACCCATCGCGATCAGCACGTGCTCGCGGTGGTTGCCGCGCCGACGGGCGCCTTGTTCGGGCAGCGGTCGGTGCCGACAAACGCGCAGGGCTACAGCGAGGCGATCCGTTTTGCCGAGCGGCACGCGCCGGGCGCACGCCTGTGGGCGGTCGAAGGCGCAGGTCATTACGGCGCGGGCTTGGCCCGCTGTTTGGCCGCTTGCGGCGAGGTCGTGCACGAGAGCGGCCGCAGCAGCCGTGCCGAGCGGCGGCTGCGCGGCAAAGACGACCCGCTCGACGCAACTCGTGCCGCCCGCTCGGCGCTGGCAAGCAACCAGCCGGCGTCGCCGCGATCGGGGCAACGACAGGAGGCTCTGCGCATGCTCCTCCTGACTCGCCGCAGCGCCGTCGACGTGCGTCGGGTCGCACTCGTCCAACTCCGCAGCCTGATCGTGACCGCACCCGACGAGCTCCGCAACGAGCTGCGGCGGCTGCCGTTGGGAGAGCTGCTTCGACGCTGCAGCCGCTTCCGCCGCTCGAGCTCGCGGACACCCGACCAACTCGCGACGATCCTCGTACTCCGCTCGCTCGCGCAGCGCATCCAGGCAGCGACCCAAGAAGCCGACGAGCTCGAACGAGAGATCCTCGCGCACGTCCGCGCACTCGCCCCGACGCTGCTCGACGAGCCCGGCATCGGGCCGATCGTCGCGGCTCAGCTGATCGTCACCTGGTCACACCACGGCCGCCTCTCGTCGGAAGCCGCCTTCGCACGACTCGCCGGCGTGGCGCCACTGCCGGCCTCGAGCGGTCTCACGACACGTCACCGCCTCAGCCGCGGCGGCGACCGACAACTCAACCGCGCCCTCCACACCGTCATCCTCCACCGCCGCCAACACGACCCAGCCACCCGCGACTACATCGCCCGCCGCACCGCCGAAGGCAAAAGCACCCGCGACGCGACCCGGCTCCTCAAGCGCTACCTCGCCCGCCACCTCTACCGCGTCATGCAAAACACGCCGCCACTCACCACTTGACAGTCATAGGAGCTTCATTCCAGCATCGCTGGCGCAGGGGACTATCCTCGTTCCCGTATGGGCTTGTTTGAACGCTTCAAGGCGTGGCGGGCGGCAAAGAAGGAGGATCGGGCTGCGATCGCTCGCGCACTCGAGGAAGAGCGGCGTGCAGGCGACGAACCGCCGAAGTCGATAAGCAACACAGTCGAGGATGTTGCCGGTGAGTTCCCGCCGCTTGGGTGACATCGCGGAACACTCGCCCAGGCGATGACCTCAAACCACGTACGCGACGAGTTGCTGATAGATCATGACATTCGCGCCTGGTCGGCTTGCCTCTCGGTAGCAGAGAATCGCTTTTGGGTCGGGCATCGTGTTTGGCGGTGGTGGTAGCCCTGCCGTGTAGGGCGGCGGTGCCTGGTAGCACTCGAACCCGAGGGGCTTGAAGAGTGGGGCCTGCGGTAGCGACGGCTCGCCAGCGCCCTTGTACGGAAGTGGGAACTGACCAAAGCAGGTGCCTTTGCGCGACGCCGAGCACCCCTTCGCAACAGCCTGGGCGATCGCGCACGGGGCGTTATGCGTATAGACCGGGCTTCGCAAGGAGCCGAGCGACACTTGGCCGCAGGCGCGGTACCGGGGAGGCCCGCCGCCTGCGCTCCAGGCTGCGGCACCCGCTACAGCACATGCGGTTGCAAACACGAGCAGCACCAGACTCGACCGCTTCGTCATTTCGCTCTGAGTATGCGCCTGCAAACGCCCGGGTGACATTCCCGCACGCTGGCGCAGGTGAGAGCACGCGCACGCGTTGTTCTAGCTCGCCCGAGGTCCTTCTAGAGTGCCGTCGTGCTGAGGGGCCGCTGCGCATGCAACGCGATTGCCTTTGAGGTCGCGGACGAGTTCGTCGTCGCGTACGACTGCCATTGCTCGAACTGCCGCGCGGAGACAGGATCGGCGTTCTTGCCCTGGGGCGAAATCGAGCCGGAGAAGCTCAGGGTGACCAAGGGCCAGGACTCGTTGATGCTGGTCGGCGATGCCGACGGGAAGCACGCGAAACGCTGCGAAAGATGCTTCTCGCTCGTCTTTTGGACGGGCTACGAAGGCAAGATCCGCCTGGCGTATGGGTCACTGATCGACGAGCCGACGCTCAAGCCCATGGCGCACATGTTCGTCGGCTCGAAGGCTCCGTGGTACGAGATCCTCGATGACCTCCCTCAGTACGACGAGTACCCGTGGTCCTGATCGGCTGATGCTGGTAACCAGCGCCGCTCAGGCGTCACTTAGACTCGTTTCGAAATGAAGTCTGTGTCGCCTGGACACGCTGGGCGGGCACGCTGCTGCGTCCTCGGTTGCGCCAATAGCCTTGGCTATTGGCGCTCCCTGCGTCCTTGCATCGCACCCACCCATCGCGCCCAGATCGACGAGCGTCATTCCGAAACGAACTCTTAGAAACACTGGTGCACGCCGCTGTGCATCCCGTCGAAGCGGCTGGGAACGATGAGTTCCGGCTCGGAACTTGGTCTACCCCGGACCGGAGATCCGCCAGTAAGGAGGCTGGACTAGATGGCTCAATCGCTGAAGTCCGTGAACGTGATCACCCTGTTCGTCGAGGATCAGTTGCGTTCGAAGGAGTTCTACGAACAGATCTTCGATGTCGTCGGTGTCGACGAGGGACATGGGACGGTCATCTTTCAGTTCGACAACCTGTTCCTGCGACTGCTCAGACGCGAGGAAGCAGAAAGCGAGATGCTTGGGCAGGTTCCCGTCGGCGATGCGCGTGCGGGAACGACGGTGCAGCTGGCGTTCCGCATCGAAGACGCAGACACCCTGTGCAGGGAGCTCGCGGAGCGCGGGATCTCGATCGTTTACGGGCCGGTCGATCGCCCTTGGGGCGTGCGTAGTGCAGCGTTCGTCGACCCAGACGGCCACGTTTGGCAGTTCAGCTCTGACATTTCCCAGCAGTGAACCGGCACGCCATGTCAGGCGTCATTGCGGAACGCTGGCGCAGGCAGGGTTTCCTAGCGCACCGACGTGCGAGAATCCTGTTCGTGGCCGAAGCACGGCTTGAGGACTCCGGTTCCGGCCTTGCCCCCGCGACGGAGGGCTGGTTCGTCGTCAACGTCCGGAACGCCGAGTGGTGGTCATCGGAAACGAGGGGCGCGGCATGCTGGTTCGCGAACGAGTACGGCGAGCCTCCGGTCGAGTTCGAGCAGCTCGGGATCAACTTGACCGTCCTCGAGCCTGGCCAGAGCGGCGTCTATCACGCCGAGGCTAATCAGGAGGCGTTCCTCGTTCTGACCGGTGAGTGCAGACTGCTCGTCGAGGGCGAGGAGCGACGCCTCCGGCCCTGGGACTTCTTCCACTGTCCTCCCTGGACGGAGCATGCCTTCGTGGGGGCCGGTGACGAACCGTGCGCGATCCTGATGGTCGGCGCACACTCAGGCCCCGACGTGCGGTACCCGGTGTCGGAACTCGCGGCACGTTACGGCGCGAGCGTGGAACAGGAGACCTCCGATCCGGGGCAGGTCTATGCGACGGCCGAGCGGTTCCGGCGAGCGCGGCCGCCTTACTGGCGTCGTCTGCCCTGGGCGTAACTGCTCAGGCGTCATTGGCATCACTGGCGCAGGCGAGGGTTTAGGCAGTGACCGACTCGGGGCGCACCGAGTCTGCCGGAGGCGTGCCGTCACGAAGCCACGCGACGTCTTCGGCGATCTCCCGCTCGTGGTCTTCTCCCAGGTGCCCGCCAGTGTCGTCGACCTTGACCACACAGCCGGGCACGTGTGCAGCGAGCCAAGCGCCGTGGGCTGCGGGAACGAGTACATCGGAGGCGCCGTAGCGCACCAGGACCGGCACGGCGATCTGCGCGAGCTCGAAGCCCCAGGGAGAAACGAAGGCGAGGCTGTCGTCCACCCAGCCAGCGACGCCCGCCAGCGCCTGCTCGCGGATCGACTCCCGAATGATCTGCCTCAACTCGGGCCGGGCGAGCGCGGCCTGATCGGACTCGCTCAGCTCGAACGCGCCAAGGATCGCAGCCGGGTCGTGTTCCACCTCGGAGGCGATCTTCGCTTGCAGCGCCTCGAGCTGGGGCGCGAGCACGTCTTCGCCTGCGAGCGCCCAGTCGAACTCCTTCACGTTTTCGGCGTCCATTCCAGCCGCCCACGCCTCGCGCTCGAGCCCTTCCAGCCCATACGGCACGATCCCGACCACGCAACTGACGCAGGTCAGGCGCTCCGGCGGAATGCACGCCGCACACGCGAGCGCATGCAGCCCGCCCCCGGAGCAACCCGTCACGCCAAAGCGATCGAAGCCCAGCTCGTCGGCGAGCAGAAGCACATCGTCGACCTCATCGGCAACACAGCGGCCACGTCGGCGGTCTCAGCAACTCCATAGCCAGCCCGGTCCTGGGTGACAATGTAGACCCCCAAGCTTCCCCCGGTACAGCCCCTCACGCGGCCAACGCTCCAGAGCCGACAGCAGGGCGTGCCATCCAGAACAAGGATCGGAAAGGCATCCCAGGATCACCGCATGATCGCAAATGCAAACGTGCGCCCATCCGCAGTTCACAGCCGTACGGAGCAACTCAGCCACCTATTTACACAAGAGCATAAGACACCGTTGAGCGTTTCATTCCTTCGAGCGCTTCCTGATCGGACATTTCGAACACTTGCGCAGTCTGCTCGACTTCACACCGGCAGCCCGCGCGCACCCGGCTCAATTCTCCGACACCTACAGGGGCTTTGGCAACTACTCCCTCATACAGTCACAACAGTGTCTCCGTCACGCAAAGGTCCAACACGACCCCTCGACACCCCTACGCCGCGCAGTTCAGACGCAGCGCGGGAGCCGCACGACATGGGCGACGTCATGGGCGCGGCATTCGGCGGGCTTGGCAAGGTAGCCCTTCTTGAATCCTGGCCCGGTTATGACCTCAGACACGACCAAGGGACCCGCAAGGCCCCTCCTGTTTGGCTCTACAGCGACAAGCGGGTGGCGGGAATCGAACCCGCATGACCAGCTTGGAAGGCTGGGGCTCTACCATTGAGCTACACCCGCGGAAAGAGCCACGTTAGCGGCTTCCGCGCGGCCTCCTTTTAGAGCTCGTTTCGAAATGAAGTCTGTGTCCGCCTGGACACGCTCGGCGGCGCACGCTTCCGCGTCCTCGGTCGTCACCAATAGCCTCGGCTATTGGTGCTTCCCCTGCGTCCCTTACATCGCACCCACCCATGGTGCCCAGATCGACAAGCATCATTCCGAAACGAACTCTTAGTCTGCGCCTCGTGCTGCTCGCGCACACGCACTCGCCGTACGCGTGGCAGGCCGACGTCGACACGACCGTCGTCATCCCCGTCTTGTCGCTGCTTTACCTGTTCGCCGTCGGACGGGTCGGAGCGCCGCGTTGGCGCATCGCCTCTTCGCCGGATCGATGGCGTTGCTCGCCGTCGCCTTCTGGACGCCGCTTCACCATCTCGGGCTCCATTACCTCCTGACTGCACACCTGCTGCAGAACGTGATCCTCGCGGAGTGGGCGCCGCTCCTCGCAGTGCTCGGCATCTCACAGCCGATGGCTGCGGTCGCGTCTCGTGCTCGCGCCTGGCGCTTCGTGACCCACCCGGCCGTTGCGCTGCCGCTGTGGCTCGGCAACTACTTCGTGTGGCACATCCCCGTCGTCTATCAGGCGGCGCTGCATCACCAGTCCTGGCTGATCCATATCGAGCATGCGTGCTACTTCGGGACGGGCCTCTTCTTGTGGTGGCCGCTCTTCCAGGACGCGCCACGGCGGTGGCCGTCGGGTTTCCGCGCCGGCTATGCGTTCGCGGCGTTCGTCCTCGCCTCGCCGCTCGGGCTGTTGCTCGCGCTCCTACCGAAGCCCGTGTACCCGTTCTACGTGGCGGCACGGCCACGTGTGCTCGGGCTGAGCCCGCTCGCCGACCAGGAGCTCGCCGGGATGACGATGGCCGCCGAGCAGGCGATCGTCCTGTTCGCGGTGTTCGCGTACTGGTTCCGCCGGTTCTTCTCCGCAGAGAGGTGCATGCTCGCCGACGTGAACGAGACTCGGCCGGCTGCGGAGTCGCTTGGCATCCCTGACTGGGCAAGGTAAAGCGGGACGGTCGGCCCCTGCGACCTGCGAGCGCGTCCGTTCCGCTAACGAGATTCTCGGCACCGTCACGCCGCACAGGGATAGCCCAACCGGCTGACTGGCTGGAGGAAGCGTCTCCGTGCGTCTGGCCGCTCGACGATCGCTGCTCAGGCGCTCCTGGCAAGGCGTCGCCGCACGGCTATGCCGAGCGTCGTAGCCACGCCCAGGGCAATCCCGATCAGGTTCGTCTGCACGCAGGTGCGACAGGCGTTGCAACAGGTAGTTGCGAGCGGAGCGTTCTCGCCGTACCTGGCGGCAACCTGACTCACCCGTACCGTCGCGAACTGCTTCACGGTGACGAATTGTACGACGCGAGCCTTCCGTGTCGGTGTCTCGTTCTGGACGATCGCTGCTCCGGGAGTGGTCTCTGTCAGAGGCAGACCGATCGAGGGAAAGGACGCTACGCGCAGCCGACTAACGGCTCCCTGCGGCCGACAGCTCGTAGGCAAGCGCGCTCGCCCACCCACCGTCCCTGAGCGGATGCACCTTCACCCACACTCGACTATCCCACTCGTTCAATTCGAGAGTCCCGCGGCGACCGGCGATCCGCAGGTGCCAATGGTGGCTGCCTGCGAGTCCGGCAAGTTCGCGCTCGCTCCGGACGACGAGGCCTCGTCGTCGGCACTCGTCGAGCGCTTGCTCGGCGGTCAGATTCAGATCGAGTTCGAGCATGTCCCGATGCTGATCGTAGGCGGCGCGGCCACCGACCGACCGTGACGCACATGTGGTCAGCGTTCTCAGGGGTCTGTGAGACTCGGTTGGTGGTTCAGTCAGGGGCCGTTCCAGCCTGTGTCGTTCGTGCTGTTTGTGACTCTTCAGGGGTCGGGCCGCTGCTTGCGTGTCTTGCGAATGAATCGTCCGAGCATGCACGGGCGACGCCGGCCTGGCGCCCGCTGTTGGCTTGATCAGGAGCTTGTCCGCCTCGTGAGGCGTGACTCATCACAGACCTGCCGCGCGGTTTCCCTGCTCCTGACCGGCGTACCGGACCCTACGAGTCGGAGGATCGGTTGGGATGCTTGCAGATGAACTGGACTACGTCGTCGGTGTCGATACCCATCGTGATCAGCATGTGCTCGCGGTTGTCGCGGCGCCGACGGGTGCTTTGATCGCGCAGCGGTCGGTGTCGACAACGCGCTGGGTTACAGCGAGGCGATCCGTTTTGCCGAGCGGCACGCGCCCGGTGTACGTGTGTGGGCGGTCGAGGGCGCAGGTCATTACGGTGCGGGCTTGGCTCGCTGTTTGGTCGCTCGTGGCGAGGTCGTGCGCGAGAGTGGCCGCACAAGCCGTGCTGAGCGGCGGCTGGCCGGCAAAGACGATCCGCTCGACGCAACTCGTGCGGCCCGCTCGGCGCTGGCAACAAACCGGCCGGCGTCGCCGCGGCGGGGCAACGACAGGAGGCTCTACGCATGCTGCTGCTGACTCGCCGCAGCGCCGTCGACGTACGCCGGGTCGCGCTCGTCCAACTCCGCAGCCTGATCGTGACCGCACCCGACGAACTCCGCAACGAGCTGCGACGGCTGCCCTCGGGAGAGCTGCTGCGGCGCTGCAGCCGCTTCCGCCGCTCGAGCTCGCGCACACCCGACCAGCTCGCGACGGTCCTCGTACTCCGCTCGCTCGCGCAGCGCATCCAGGCAGCCTCCGGCGAGGCCGACGAGCTCGAACGCGAGATCCTCGCCCACGTCCGCGCGCTCGCCCCGACGCTGCTCGACGAACCCGGGATCGGGCCGATCGTCGCGGCTCAGCTAATCGTCAGCTGGTCACACCACGGCCGAGTCTCGTCAGAAGCCGCCTTCGCACGACTCGCCGGCGTCGCACCGCTCCCCGCCTCGAGCGGACTCACCACACGTCACCGCCTCAGCCGCGGCGGCGACCGACAACTCAACCGCGCCCTCCACACCATCGTCCTGCACCGCCGCCAACACGACCCCGCCACCCGCGACTACATCGCCCGCCGCGTCGCCGAAGGCAAAACAACCCGCGACGCCGTCCGGCTCCTCAAGCGCTACCTCGCCCGCCACCTCTACCGCGTCATGCAAAACACCACGCCCGCGATGACTTGACAGTCATAGGAGCTTCATTCCCGCACG
>CAWKNW010000013.1:0-29896 GCA_963851065.1 uncultured Thermoleophilia bacterium | reverse complement strand
AAGTGGTGGGGTCGGTGAGATGAAGTTCCGCCCGCCGACTCAGAGAACATTCATAGTTCGCTCCTAGCGTGCCGTCATGGCGTCGCGACTGGCTCCCGTGCGGCGGCGTGTTCGCGTGGCGCGCGCGAGCCTCGTCGCTGTCGGCGCGCTGCTCTTTGTGGGCACCGCAGGGCTGGCGCGCACCCACCTGGCAGGCCACCGTAAGCAGGGCGTGACCCCTCTCGCCGCACCGGGCGGCTTCGTCGCTGTCGTGCGGCGCGACCAGCTCGCCGCCGGGATTCTCGCGCCCGCTGAAGCTCCGCCGGGGGTCGAGTCGGCGCCGTCATGAGCAGCGTCGTCCACTTCGAAGCGATGGGGTGCCGCATTGCCATCGCGGGCGCGACCAGTGGCCGGCTGCGGAAGATTCGCGCGCTGTTCGAGAGCTACGACGCGATCTTCAGCCCCTTCCGGGCCGACAGCGAGCTGTCGCGGCTCAATGCGGGCGGAGGCGGTGAGATGTCGGAGCTGTTCGCCGACGTGCTCGGTGTCGCCCGTTGGGCGGCGGTCGCCACCGGCGGGCTGGTCGATCCGACGGTGGGCGCGGCGGTCGTCGCGGCGGGCTACGACCGCGACTTCGCCGCCGGTCTCGACGATGTACGCCCCCCGGGCCGGGGAGCGCCGGGTGACCATCGCGGCCTTCGAGTCATCGGTCGCGCGCTCGAGCTCGAACCCCGAGTCCAGCTCGATCTGAACGGCGTCGTGAAAGCCCTTGCGGTCGACCGGGCGGCCGCCCTGCTGTCGAGCGAGGGGTTCGTCTCGGCCGGCGGTGATCTGATGACGCGGGGCGCGGTCGACGTCGGGCTCTCGGGCGGCGCAGCGGTTCGCGTACGAGGCGGTCTCGCGACCAGCGGCACCACTCGGAGGCGCTGGGTGCGCGGCGGTGCGGTTCAGCACCACATCATCGATCCGCGCACCGGCGTACCGGCACGAACCCATTGGGTCGAAGCGACAGTCTGTGGCACGAGTTGCCTGCACGCGGACGTCGCCGCCAAGGCTGCGCTGCTGGCCGGCCCTGGTTGGCTGGAGCTCAGACGGCTCCCCGGCCGATTCCTCGACCAAGCAGGCTACGTCGCCGAGACCTACCACTGGCGCTCCGCCTTCGCGACACCCGTATGCATCTGACGGCGAACCCGGTCGACTGGTACGCGGCGCGGGCGGCCGGCGTCGTCGCCTACGTGCTGCTGAGCACGGTCGTCGCGCTCGGCGTCACGATGAGCTCGCGTCGTCGCCTCGAGCGCTGGCCACGCTTCGCGCTCGAGGACGTGCACCGGTTCGGAGGCATCCTCGTCGGGACGTTCATCGGGATCCACATCCTGACGATCGCGATCGACTCGTACCTTCGCTTTTCGATCGCGGCGATCGTGGTGCCCTTCGTCTCGACGTTTCGCCCGCTGTGGATCGCGTTCGGCATCGTCGCCGCGGAGTTGCTCCTCGCGCTCGCCGTCACGAACCGCCTGCGGAGCCGAGGCCGAATCGATCCGGCTC
The DNA here is from genome assembly GCA_963851065.1 of uncultured Thermoleophilia bacterium. Taxonomy (GTDB): domain Bacteria; phylum Actinomycetota; class Thermoleophilia; order Gaiellales; family Gaiellaceae; genus PALSA-600. Next base: position 28,372 of record CAWKNW010000013.1, on the reverse strand, counting down.
GCTGGCGGCGCTACCACTATGCGAACTTTGCCGTGTGGGGTGCGGCCACCGTGCACGGCATCGCGACGGGGAGCGACCGGAATGCCCCGTGGCTTGTGGCGACCGAGATCGCCTGCGTGAGCGTGGTGGCCGGCCTGATCGCCTCGAGGCTGCACGTGGCCCGGCCGCTTGCCTTGGCCACGGCGGCAGGCGCGGGCGTCCTGACCGCCGTGCTGGCATTCGCGGTGTTCCCCTTCAACCCGCGCCCGTGGAACGCAACTGTCTTCCACGATCGTTTGGCCGGCGTCGTCTCTCGGGTCGCCGGCCCGTCGCGAGAGCTCGTCTCGGTCACCGCGACCGGGGAGGGACGCCAGCGGGTCCTGCTGCGCGCCGATCTGTTGGTCGAGCCGCAGGGGCTGCTTGCCACGAACTTCCAGCTCGAGTTTCTGCCGAGCGGCATGCGCTGCCGGGGCCGGGTGACGCGCGTCGAGGCGCGGGGCTTCGCCGGACGGTGTGTCGCGGCGGACGGGACCGTGCGCCACGTGCATGCCGTCTGGGAGCCGGAGGCCCAGGCGACGTTCACAGCCGGGAGCCTCGATGTCCACGCGTAGGACGATGCTCGCCGGCGTCGCGCTCGCCGGAGTGCTCGCGGGGTGCGGTGGGCATGCCGGCGACCCGTCGTCCTCGGGCGCAGCTCGCCCCGCCGCTGCCGCGGCGACCACGAAGGTGCGCGCGCCGGTCCCGGTGACACTGGTGGCGCGGCCGGCAGTCGCGCTGCCGGCAGGCATCCAGGATGCATCCGCGGTCCCGTGGCGGGGAGGTGCTCTGCTCATCGGGGGCCTGACGCCCGCCGACGTCTCGAGCTCGGCGATCGTGCTCGCCCGGACGACGGGCTCCGTCCAATCCGGGAGCCTTCCCCAGGCGCTGCACGACACGGCCGCGGCCGCGATCGGCGGCAGCGTCTACCTCTTCGGTGGCGGGGACGGCGCCGCACAGCACGACGAGATCCAGCGCGTCGCGCCCGGCCGCGCGACGACGGTGGCGCGCCTGCCCGCGCCGAGCTCCGACCAGACGGCGGCGGTCCTCCACGGCACGGCGTACGTGGTGGGCGGTTTCACCGGCACGCGATGGCTCGACACGATCGTCGCGTGGAGGCCCGGCACGGCCGCGCGGATCGTCGGCCACCTCCCGACGCCGCTTCGCTACGCAGCCGTGGCGGCCGTCGACGGCGTGGTCGTGGTTGCGGGTGGCTCGACGCCCGCCGGGAGCGCGTCGAGCGCGGTGCTCGCGTTCGATCCGGCGACCGGCCGCATCAGGCGAATCGGAGCGCTCCCGGCGCCGACGACCCACGCGGCCGCCGCAGCGCTCAACGGTCGCGTCTATGTGCTCGGTGGTCGCGGCACCAACGTCGGCACGCCCTCCGACCGAATCGTCGCGGTCGATCCGAAGACCCGACGGGTGTCGGCGGCGGGCCGCCTCGACGAGCCGCTCTCCGACCTGTCGGCGACGCCGGTCGGTCGAGGCATCCTTGTCGCGGGCGGGCGCGGGTCGCAGACCGTCTCGGCAGTGACGATGCTCACTCCCGGTCGTACGCGTCGCGTCGCGTCGACGGCGGCACCGAGGCTCCTCGACGCGCACAACGTCTATGCAGCTGACACGCCGGGAAACCTGACAGGGCCGGCGCGCGAGGCCCTGCCCCGGATCTACGTGCCGAACTCGCAGTCGAACACGGTCGACGTGATCGATCCGGCGACGTTCAAGGTCGTCGACCATTTCGCGGTCGGCCTGCTCCCACAGCACGTCGTTCCGGCATACGACCTCGCGCATCTCTACGTGACCAACGACGACGGCAACACGCTGACCGAGATCGATCCGCGGACCGCGCGCCCGATCCGCACGATCCCCGTTGACGACCCGTACAACATGTACTTCACGGCGAACGGGCGGTATGCGATCGTCGTGGCCGAGCGGCTCCAGCGGCTCGACTTTCGCGACGCGAAGACCTTCGCGCTCGTGAAGTCCGTACCGGTGCCCTGCCACGGAGCCGACCACATGGACTTCACCGCTGACGGGACGAAGGCGCTCGTCAGCTGCGAATTCTCGGGCCAGCTGCTCGAACTCGACGTCGCGCACATGAGGGTCGTGCGCGTGTTCTCTACTGCCGGGACTCTCGGCATGCCGCAGGACGTGAAGCTGTCGCCCGATGGTCGTGTCTTCTACGTGGCCGACCTGATCGCCAACGGCGTGTGGATCGTCGATGCGCGTCGGTTCCGCGTCATCGGCTTCGTGCCGACGGGCCGAGGCGCGCACGGCCTCTACCCGAGCCGGAACGCCCGGTTCCTGTACGTCTCGAACCGCGGTGCCGGCACCATCTCCGTGCTCAGCTTCGCGACACGCAAGGTCGTCCGGACCTGGACGATTCCCGGCGGTGGAAGCCCCGACATGGGCGGCGTCTCCGCGAACGGGAAGGTCCTCTGGCTGTCGGGACGCTACAGCGGCGTGGTCTACGCGATCTCCACCGTCACCGGCAGGCTGATTGCACGCATCCCGGTCGGCGCCGGGCCGCACGGGCTCTGCGTCTGGCCCCAGCCGGGCCGCTACTCACTCGGGCACACGGGAATCCTGCGTTAGGAAGTCGAGCAGCAGCGCGTTGAGCTCGTCCGGGCGATCGACGCCGACCAGGTGGCCGGCGCCCGCGACGATCTCGAGTCGCGCGCCCGGTGACGGTCGCGGAGATGTGCGCTGCGATGCGCTGGAAGTCGTCCTTGTCCCGGTCGCCGACGACCACGAGTGTCGGCACCGTGAGCGTCTCGAGCGGCGGGAGCTCCGGCCATTGCACCTCGGGCTCGTCGTTCGCCGTCTGCAGCTCGAGCGACCGCCGGTTCTGCGGTCGGAGCTCGTCGCGGTGCTCCGGTGCGACCCAGAATTCCATGTTCACCTCGGTTGCGGCGTCGAGATCGCCCCGCGAGACCGCCTCTTCCTCGCGCGCGAAGTAGTCGCGCATCTCGGCCGACCACTCCCAGTCCGGGATCCCCGAGCCGACGAGCACCAGCCGGTCGACTCGCTCGGGATGGACCAGGGCGGTGCGGAGCGCGATGCCGCCGCCGAGCGAGTTGCCGACGAGTGACGCAGGCAGGAGCTCGGCCACGCGATCGACGAACGAGAACGGCTCCGTCGGCTCCGGCTCCGTTCCGAACCCGGGGAGGTCCGGCGCGACGACGTCGAAGCCGTCACGAAGCGCCGCGACCTGGCGAACCCACTGTCGTGAGTCACCGACCGCCGAATGCAAGAGCACGACCCGCCGCTTCATAGTCAACTCGTAGCATGCACGTCCGTGGGAGCGCTCGACGGCTGGCGGTTCTGTCCGCGCTGCGGCAATGCGGTCGAGCCCGAGGAGAGTCATCTCCGCTGCACGTCGTGCGGCGAGCGCTACTGGGCGAACGCGCTTCCGGCGGTGCAGGCGCTGCTCGAGCGTGACGGCCGCGTGCTGCTCGCGCGCCGCGGCATCGAGCCCCGGCTCGGGTACTGGGACCTGCCCGGCGGCTTCGCCGAGGAGACAGAACCGCCCGAGCTCGCGGTGCGGCGAGAGCTGCACGAGGAGACCGGGCTCTCACTCGACACGGCCGAGCTCTTGCGCATCGACATCGAGCCCTACGGCGACCGCTTCGTGTTCTCGGTCACGTATCGCGTGACCGCCACGGGCGACCCGGCGCCCGCCGACGACGTCGTCGAACTGCGCTGGTTCGCGGCGTCGGAGTTGCCGGCCGAGATGGCCTTTCCAGGACAAGAAACGGTCCTCCGCGACTGGGCACAGCAGTGATTCACTCGAACGAGTGACGCCTGCTGGGCGTCAGGTCCGGCAAAGATGGGCCGAACGGCTCATGCGGCCATCCGGGGTTGCGCCGATGATCGGCACATGGACGACTGCGGCACATTCCACTGGATCGAGGACGACCTCTCTGAAGACTGGGTGGCCGACTGGGCGCAGGTCGGGGTGCAGGCGATCGAGCAGTACCTCGCGAAGCACCTCGCGTTCCAGACCTTCCTCGAGGACTAGACGGCGAAGGTTTGGGCGGAGGCATCGGCCTCCGCCCGCCTACGCTGCGAGGCGCCTACGCGGCGAGGCCGAGCGCCTTCTCGAGCGAGCCCTTCGGCATCGCTCCGATCGCCGAGGCCTGCGGCTCTCCGCCGTCGAAGAGCACCATGAACGGGATCGACTGGACGCCGTAGCGCTGCGCGAGGTCCTGGTGCTCGTCGATGTTGACCTTGACGATCTTCACCTGGTGCTCGTCCGCGATGCGATCGAGCACGGGCGCGACCGCGTGACACGGCCCGCACCACTCGGCCCAGAAGTCGACGATCACCTTGCCGTCGGACTTCAGAACCTCGTCGTCGAAGGTGGCACTGGTTGCTTCAGTGGACATCAGATTCGTTTCCGTTCCTTTCGTGGGGCTTGTAGCTGTTCCAACGCGGGGCGGGTGCCGTTTCTTCCCCTCGGTACGATCGACACATGTTCGCTCCCCTCCCGGACAAACCCGATCATCCCGCCCTCGAGCTCGAGCTGCTCGAGCTGTGGGAGCGGGAGGGTACCTTCGCCGCCCTGCGGGCCCGCAACGAGGGCGGCCCGATCTGGTCGTTCGTCGACGGACCGGTCACGGCGAACAGATTCGCGCTCGGCGTCCACACGGCGTGGGGCCGGACGCTCAAGGACGTCTTCCAGCGCTACAAGGCGCTCCGCGGCTTCGACCAGCGCTACCAGAACGGGTTCGACTGCCAGGGGCTCTGGATCGAGGTCGGCGTCGAGCGCGAGCTCGGGCTCAACTCGAAGCCCGAGATCGAGGAGTACGGCCTCGAGGCGTTTGCCCGCAAGTGCCGTGACGTCGTCGTCAGGTCTTCGGCCGCCCTGACGCGAGGCTCGAAGCGCCTCGGGCAGTGGATGGACTGGGGCAACGACTACTTCACCTTCAGCGACACGAACATCGAGTACATCTGGAAGTTCCTCAAGCTGGTCCACGCGCGCGGCTGGCTCGTCAAGGGTCACCGCTCGACCGAGTGGTGTCCGCGCTGCGGCACGTCCCTCTCGCAGCACGAGCTGACGCAGGCCGGCGTCTACCAGGACCGCGCCGACCCGTCGCTCTTCGTGCGCTTCCCGTTGCTCGACCGTGCGGGCGAGTCGCTCGTCGTCTGGACGACGACGCCGTGGACGCTGCCCGCAAACGTCGCCGCCGCCGTGCACCCCGACGAGAAGTATGGCCGCCGCGAGGACGGCGAGTGGGTCGCGGTCAAGCTGTTCGCGGACGACACGTTCCTCGAGCGTCGGCGCGGTGCCGAGCTCGTCGGCTGGCGCTACCGCGGGCCGTTCGACGATCTGCCTCCCGGCTCCCGGGTCGACCACCGTGTCATCCCGTGGGAAGACGTGACGATGGACCAGGGCACCGGCATCGTCCACATTGCGCCGGGCGCCGGCCCCGAGGATTTCGAGCTCTCGCGCGTTCACGACCTGCCTGTCCTGACGCCCGTCGACGAGTCGGGCCGCTTCTACGACGACTACGGCTGGCTCCATGGGCTCTCGACCACCGAGGCGGCGGATCAGATCATCGGCCGCCTGGGCGAACTCGGCCTGTTGGCCGAGGCGGGCTTGTACACCCACGCGTATCCGCACTGCTGGCGCTGCGACACGCCGCTCATCTTCCGGATCGCCGACGACTGGTTCATCGCGGTCGACGAGATCAGACCGAAGCTGCTGGAGGAGAACGCCAAGGTGCGCTGGGTGCCCGACTACATGGGGAAGCGCATGGACGACTGGCTCCGCAACATGGGCGACTGGAACATCTCCCGACGCCGCTACTACGGGCTGCCGCTTCCGTTCTATCCGTGCAGCTGTGGCCACCTGAACGTGATCGGGTCGAAGGCCGAGCTCGAGCAGCGTGCGCTCGAGGGCGTCGACCAGCTCGAGGAGCTGCGCCGGCCGTGGATCGACCGCGTGCCGATCGCCTGCGAGCGGTGCGGCGAGCGCGTCGAGCGGATCCCGGAGGTCGGCGACGTGTGGCTCGACGCCGGGATCGTCCCGTTCGCGACCCTCGGCTGGGAGAACCCGACCCGGATCCCCGAGGGCTACGCGACCGGCGCCGCAAAGGGGCTGACGAAGGCGGACCTCCCCGACCACGCGTACTGGGAGCGCTGGTTCCCCGCCGACTGGGTGAGCGAGATGCGCGAGCAGATCCGTCTCTGGTTCTACTCCCAGTTCTTCATGTCCGTCGTCTTGACCGGCCGGTCGCCGTACCGGCGGGTCCTCGGCTACGAGAAGATGCTCGACGAGCAGGGCCGCGAGATGCACAGCTCGTGGGGCAACACGATCGACGCCGAGGATGCCTTCGCGCAGATGGGCGCCGACGTCATGCGCTGGCAGTACTGCGCCCAGCCACCCGACCGCAACCTGCTCTTCGGCTTCGGGCCTGCGCACGAGATCAAGCGCAAGCTGCTCACCTACTGGCACTCGGTCAAGTTCCTCGTCGACTACGCGAACATCGAGGGCTACGAGCCGGCCTGGAGCACCTGCGGCCTCATCGACGATCCGAAGCCGCTCGACCGCTGGCTGCTCGCGCGGACGAAGCAGTTGGTGGCCGAGGCGACGGCGGGCTACGAGGCGACGCTCACCGTCGACGTGATCCGCTCATTCGAGTCGTTCGTCGACGACTTGTCGAACTGGTACATCCGGCGCTCCCGACGACGGTTCTACTCGCTCGACGAGGCCGCCTTCGGAACGCTCTGGTACGCGCTCGTCCGGTCGTTGCAGGTGATCGCCCCGATGCTGCCGTTCCTCGCCGACCACCTGTGGCGCAACCTCGTGCAGGACGGTCCGGCGTCGGTGCATCTCGCAGGCTGGCCCGATCCGGAGGAACCAGACGAGAGCCTGCTCGCGGAGATGGCGCAGGTGCGCCGGGTCGTCGAGCTCGGCCGTCAGGCACGGTCGACAAGCGAGCTGAAGCTGCGTCAGCCGCTCCGGCGGCTCGTGGTCGCAGGAGCAGCCGGCGGAGCTGCACGGCACACCGACGAGATCGCGGACGAGCTGCGCGTGAAGGAGGTGACGTTCGGCGAGGTCGAGTCGTCGGAGCTGCGCGTGAAGCCGAACCTGCCGGTGCTCGGCCCGAAGCTCGGTGCGGCGCTCCGAGACGTCCGCGAGCAACTCGCGCGGGGTGAGTTCGAAGAGCTGGACGGCGGTCGCTTCCGTGTCGACAGGCACGTGCTCGAGCCGGGCGAAGTCCTCGTCGAGCGCGTCGGCCGCGAGGGCTGGGCCGTGGCGAGCGACGACGGTGTGACGGTGGCTCTCGACACGGCACTCGATGACGAGCTACGCCGCGAAGGGCGGCTGCTCGACTGGATCCACGAAGTGAACGGCCTGCGGAAGTCGTCGGGCCTGGCCGTCACCGACCGCGTCCGCCTGTGGCTTCCGGACGCCGAGATCGTGGACGCGTACCTCGATCGGCTGAAAGCGGAGACGCTCGCCGTCTCGGTCGAGGTGGGCGAGCTCCGCGTCGAGCGCGTCTAGGTTTGCTGGTCGCGCGCGAGCGCGAGCTCGCGGCGCAGCTCGACCGGAAGCCGGAACTCGACGTCCTCGTCGACGAGCCGGTAAGGCTCGATTTCGCCGACGCCGCGCGCGCGGAACCAGTCGCAGACCTCCGTCACCAGTTTCTCGGGCGCGGAGGCTCCCGACGTCAGGCCGATCACCGAGGCGCCGTCGAGCCAGCGTTCGTCGATCTCCCCGGCATCGTCGATCAGGTAGGCGTCGACGCCGCCCGCGCGAGCGGTCTCGACCAGGCGATTCGAGTTCGACGAGTTGCGCGAGCCGATCACGAGCAGCAGATCGATCTCCGACAGCATCTCCTTGACCGCCCACTGCCGGTTGGAGGTCGCGTAGCAGATGTCTTCCTTCTTCGGCGCGTAGATCGCCGGGAAGCGGCGGCGGAGCGCCGCGATGATCTCGCCCGTCTCGTCGACCGAGAGCGTCGTCTGCGTCACGTAGGCAAGCGGCGCGTTCTCGGCGAACTGGAGCGATTCGACATCGGCGACCGATTCCACGAGCACGATCGACCCGGGCGCCTCGCCCATCGTGCCGACGACTTCTTCGTGCCCCTCGTGACCGATCAGCACGATCGTGTAGCCGGCCTCCGCATACCGCCGCGCCTGCACGTGCACCTTGGTCACGAGTGGGCAGGTCGCGTCGAGCGTCTGGAGCCCGCGGGCGGCCGCGTTCGTATGAACCGAGGGGGCGACGCCGTGGGCCGAGAAGACGACCGTCTCGCCCTCGGGCACGTCCCGCTCGTCGTCGACGAACACGGCCCCTCGGGCCTCGAGCTCGCGCACCACGTGAAGGTTGTGGACGATCTGCTTGCGGACGTAGACCGGCGGTCCGTAGAGGTCGAGCGCCTTCTCGACCGTCTCGACGGCCCGCTCGACGCCGGCACAGTAGCCGCGCGGCGAGGCGAGGAGCACCCTGGAGACCACGCCCGGATCGTATCCTCGCTTACAAAGATGGGCCGCACGGCCTATTCCGCTCGACGGGTGGCCTGGGTTAGCGTCCTCTCACTGGGCGATGCGAACCGCGGCGCGGGCCTTTGGCCACGCCATGCGGTGAGCGATCACGAGGAGCCCGCTGTATCGTCCCCCCGAGCAGCGGGCTCCATCGTTTCCAGGAACCTACGATCGCTCGAGAGCTCTTAGCCCTGTGAGTGACGCCACCAAAGCGGTGCTCTTCAACGCGGTCCCGCTGTTCGTGCTCGCGGCCTCGTACGCGGCCGTGGCGGGCGCGATGCTGCCCGAGTTCTGGCGGCTCCGAACGCGGGCGCACCTGGTCGACTGGGGCGTCGTGCTCGTCTTCCCGGCGGTTGCGGCTGCGGCAGCGATCTTCGGCGTCCTCGTCTTGCGCGAGCAGCGGGCGGTCGTCGGTCACGTCTGGCTGTCGCTGGTCGCGATCCTCCTGGCGATCGTCCCGGCTGCCCTCCTGCTCGTGCGCTGGCGAGACCATGGGCTGGTCGCAGGTGGCGTCGGCAGGACGCTGGAGGCGGAGGAACGCGTCTCCGTTCGTGACCGCGAGCTCGAGGCGGTCACCGCGATCTCCGAGGACCTCGTGCGGGCGCGTGACGAGGTCGACGTCGCGCGCGCGCTCGTCCGCCATGTGGCCGCCTTGCTCGACGTCGCCTTTGCGGCGGTCACCCTCGTCGACGGGGGCGGCACGACCGCGTCGGGGGTCTACGCCGAGAGCGACGGCCGCGAAACCGAGTGGTGGCCGGAGGTCCGCGTGGATCTCGAGCACGAGCCGTCCGGGGTCGCGAACGCCGTGTCCGACGCAGCACCGGTCGTTGTGTACGACCTCGTCGGCTCGCCGCTCGTCAGCCGGCGGCTGACCGCTCGCGTCGGCGCGAAGAGCGGCGTCTTCGTGCCGATGATCGCGGAGTCACGCGTCCTCGGCGTGCTGACCGCGGCCTCGATCTCCGATCGCCGCGCGTTCTCGGCCGACGAGCTCGGACTGCTTCAGTCCATCGCGGCGGAAGCCGCGCTCGCCCTCGAACGGCTTCGTTCGTCCGCGGCGCTGGCCGAGGCGCTCAGTCGCGAGTGGACCGCTGCCGAGATCGCGAGGCGGCTGCGCGCGGAGCTCGAGCCGGAACGCGTCGCCGCGATCGCCGCGGACGAGCTTCGCCGCTTGCTGAACCTCGACCGGGCCGAGGTGGTGCTCGGCGGAGGGCCGCATGCGGGAGTGGCCGTCGAGGCCCGCGGCGATCGGGTCGGGACGCTCCTCGTCGAGCGGGCGCCCGAGCTGGGCGACGCGGAACTGCTGCTCGTCGAGGCGGTGGCACGCGAGCTCGGCTCGGCGCTGCAGACCGCGCGGCTGCTCGACGAGAACGCGCGGCGGCTCGAACAGCAACAGGCGCTTCTGCACGCCGCCCAGGTCGTCACCGGCGAGCTGTCGTTGGATGCTGTGCTGCTTCGCCTCGTGGAAGAAGTGACTGCGCTCCTTCGCGTCGACGCCGCCGACTGCTACCTGGTCGACCGCGAGCGGGGGGTGTTGCGGTGCGCGGCCGTCCACGGTTTCGACGCGGGCCTGGTCGGGCTCGAGTTCGTTCCCGAGGGAGGCCTCTCGGGGACGACCGAGGACGAACAGCGGATCGTCGGTCGGTTGCCGCACGCGGCGTACGACGCGTTCGCGCTCGGCCTCGAGGCGCCGATGGTGTGGGCCGGTGAGTGGCTCGGCGTGCTCGGTGTCGGCGTGCGCGACGGAGAGCGCAGGTTCGACGACGACGACGTCGAGCTGCTCGGGGCGTTCGCGTCGCTGGCGGCCCTCGCGCTGCGCAACGCGGAGAGCTTCGAGGCGAGCGTGCGGCGGGCCGGGCTCGAGCGCGGCTTCTCTCGCATCGCCTCGCTGCTCGGCGAGCCGCTCTCGCTCTCCGAGTCATACGATGCGGCGGCTCAGGCGGCGGCCGAGGCACTCGGCGCCGACTTCGCGGCCGTCCTCGCCCCGACTGCCGCGGGGCTCGCGGTCGCCGGCGAGTACAGGCTGCCCGCGGACGTCGCCGCGCTCGACGTCCCGCCGGCCCTCGACGAGGCTCGGGCCGCCGCCCAGGTGCTGGCGGCGTCGTCGGTCGCGGGCGACGAGCGCTTCGGTGACGCGTGGCAGCGCTCGTCGGTCGCCTCGCTGCTCGCGATCCCGGTTTCCGATGGGGCAGGTGGGCTCGTGCTCGTGTGCTTCCGCGAGCCGCGGGTGTTCACCGCCGACGACCTCGGGCTTGCCCAGCAGGTCGCGGCCGCAGCGCACGGTGCGCTCGAGCGCAGCCGGCTGTTCGAGGCCGAGCGCGCCGCGCGGTCGCTGTCCCAGCAGCTTGCGCGGGCCGCCGCCGCACTGACGACGGAGCTCGACCCCGGCGCCGTCCTCGAGGCGGCCACCCGTGCGGCGAACGAACTGCTTGCGGCCGATGCGGCGCTCGTCTCGATGCTCGACGGTGACGAGCTCGTCGTCGCCGCCGCTGCAGGCGAGTCGGCAGAGTCGGCTCGCGACGTCCGTTCGCCCTCGACCGACGGCGTCGCGGGCGACGTGCTCGCGGCCCGAGCTCCGATCGCGCTCACGGACGCCTCCGTCGCGGCCGGCCACGCACCCGGCGACCCTCTCCTCGCGTCGGGTCTGACCGGATACCTGGGGGTTCCCATCGCCGGCACCGGAGAGGAGCCGCGCGGCGTCCTGTCGGTCTACTCGCTCGAGTCGCGGACGTGGCGCGCCGAGGAGGTCGAAGCGCTGGGCACGCTGGCGGCAAACGCCGCCGTGGCTCTCGTCAACGCCGAGCTCTACCAGCACGTCGCGATCGAGCGTGAGCAGAGCGCGGCGATCCTCGCCAACATCGCCGACGGCATCGTTGCGGTCGATCGCGAGGGTCGTGCCGTGGTGTGGAACGACGCGGCGGAGGAGATCACCGGCGTCCCTGCGCCGGAGGCGATCGGGAGGCTGCCACGGGAGGTTCTTCGCCGCGAGCTCCAGTCCGACCAGGAGACGACCGCGACGCGACTCGTGTCGATCTCACGCGGCAATGAGGAGGTGTGGCTTGCGCTCTCGGAGGCGGTGATGCGCGACCCCGCCGGCGCCGTCGCCGGGCGCATCTTCGCGTTCCGGGACATCTCGGCCGAGTACGCGGTCGAGCAGATGAAGTCCGGTTTCGTCTCGAGCGTCTCGCTCGAACTGCGCGCTCCGTTGACGACGATCTACGGCTTCGCTCAGACACTGCTCCGCGACGACGTCACCTTCTCCGAGGACGACCGCCGCACCTTCCTCGACTTCATCGCCCGGGAGGCCGAACGGCTCACCACGACCGTCGACGCGCTGCTCCAGGTGGCGAGGATCGAGACCGGAGACCTGGCCGTCGCGCTCGAGCCGACGGACGTCGGAGCGGTGGTCTCCGAGCTCGTCGCGAGCGCGAGCGACTCGGGTCAGAACGGCCATCGAGTCGTCGCCGACATCGCCGCCGACATGCCGCCGGCCCGCGCCGATCCCGTGAAGCTGCGCGACGTCCTCGACCAGCTCGTCTCGAACGCCGTCAAGTTCTCGCCGGACGGTGCAACGGTGACCGTCTCCGCGCGGCGCGCCGGCGACGCGGTGGAGCTCGCAGTCAGCGATCAGGGCGCCGGCATCCCGGCGTCCGAACGCGACCGTATCTTCGAGAAGTTCGTGAAAGCTGGCTCCGGCGTCGGCCGAGGAACGGGTGTGGGACTCTTCATCGCCCAGGGGCTGGTGCGGGAGATGGGCGGTCGCATCCATGTCGACTCACAGGAGGGAAGCGGCTCCCGCTTCGCGTTCGAGCTGCCTCTCATGCGGGAATAGGGCTCGGGACGATGGCGACGACGAGCGTGCTTGTGATCGACGACGAGGCACCGATCCGGTTGCTCTGCCGGGTCAACCTCGAGGCGGCCGGAATGCGCGTGCTCGAGGCCGGCGACGGGGAGTCAGGGATCGAGGAGGCGCGGAAGGGTGAGCCCGACGTCATCCTCCTCGACGTGATGATGCCGGGCCTCGACGGGTGGCACGTTGCCGAGGCGCTGCTCGACGACCCGGCGACCGACGACATCCCGATCGTGTTCCTGACCGCGCGGGCCGAGCTGCGCGACCGCGCGCGCGGGATCGACCTCGGCGGCGTCGACTACGTGACGAAGCCTTTCGATCCGGTCGAGCTCGCGCCGCTCGTCCGCGATCTGCTCGAGCGGGTCCAGCAGGGGCAGCGGGACGACCTCCGCCGCGAGAAGCTGACCGAGCTTCGCGCCCAGCTCGCGCGGCTCTAGCTCTATGGTGTCGGCACGGTTTGCGGCTGACGCTTCTCTTCACGGACGTCGAAGGATCGACACGACTCCTCCGTGAGTCGCCAGACCGCTACGCCGAGCTGCTCGCCGGGCATCGCGGTCTCCTGAGGGCCGCCTTCCGTGCTCATGGGGGCACCGAGGTCGACACGCAAGGCGACGCGTTCTTCGTCGCCTTCGGCTCGGCGAGCGATGCCGTCGCCGCCGCGGCCGAGGCCCAGGGTGCGCTCGCCGGAGGGCCGATCCGCGTGCGGATGGGCATCCACACCGGCGAAGCCGAACGAACGAGTGAGGGCTACATCGGCCTCGCCGTCCACAAGGGCGCGCGTATCGCCGCCGCGGCACACGGCGGACAGGTGGTCTTGTCCCGGGAGACGCGGAAGCTGCTCGGCAGTCCCGACCTGCTCGATCTCGGTGAGCACCGCCTCAAGGACTTCGACGAGCCGGTCTGGCTGTTCCAGCTCGGCCGCGACCGTTTCCCACCGCTCCGGACGATCTCGAACACCAACCTGCCGCGGCCGGCCAGTTCCTTCGTCGGTCGCGAAAGCGAGGTCGCGGCGCTGGTTGCGCTCCTGCGTGACGGCGCGCGTCTCGTCACGCTCAGCGGGCCCGGCGGCTCCGGCAAGTCACGGCTGGCGATCGAAGCTGCGGCCGAACTCGTCCCCGAGTTCCGAAACGGCGTGTTCTGGGTCGGACTTGCGCCGGTGCGCGACCCCGCACTCGTGCCGGAGATGATCGCGCGCACGGTCGGTACCCGCGAGGCACTGGCTGCGCACATCGCCGAGCGGGAGCTGTTGCTGGTCCTGGACAACCTCGAACAGGTCATCGATTCCGCGTCCGCGCTCGCCGATCTGCTCGAGCGCTGCCCCAACCTTCGCGTACTCGTCACGAGCCGCGAGCTGCTGCGCGTCCGCGGGGAGGTCGAATATCCGGTCGCGCCGATGGCGGCACCCGAGGCTGTCGAGCTCTTCGCGACTCGCGGACACGTCGAGCCGAGCGAGGTTGTCGCCAAGCTGTGCATGGCGCTCGACAACCTGCCGCTGGCCATCGAGCTGGCCGCGGCGCGAACGCGCGTGCTGTCGCCGACGCAGATAGTCGAGCGGCTCTCGGAGCGGCTCGACCTGTTGAAGGGTGGGAGGGACGCGCAGCCGCGTCACCAGACGCTGCGGGCGACGATCGAATGGAGCTATGAGTTGCTGGCGCCGGAGGAGCGGCGTCTCTTCGCCTGCCTCTCCGTCTTCGCCGGCGGTTGCACGCTCGATGCGGCCGGGGCCATCGTGCAAGCAGACGTCGACACGATGCAGGCGCTGGTGGAGAAGAGCCTGCTCCGCCACTCGGACGAGCGCTTCTGGATGCTCGAGACGATCCGCGAGTACGCGGTCGAGCGGCTGGAGGAGGGCAGCGGCGGAGAGAACTGGGAAAGCCGTCATGCCCGGTTCTTCCTCGACTTCGGCGAACGCGTCGAGCCCGAGCTGGCAGGCCCCGAGCAGGCGGTCTGGCTCGATCTGACCGAGCGCGACCATCCGAACCTGCGACTGGCTCTCTCGCACTTCGCCGACGCTTGCGAGTGGCAGTCCGGGTTGCGACTCGCCGCCGCATTGCGGCCGTTCTGGTTCAGGAAGGGCTACCTGAGCGAGGGGCGTCGCTGGCTCACCTTGTTCCTCGATGCCGCAGACGAGCAAACGGTGGCACGTGCGAAGGCGCTCGGCACCGCGGCCCTGCTGGCGTCGCTGCAAGGCGACTGGCTGGATGCGAGACGGTGGGGAACCGAGGGGCGCCGGCTCAGCCTCGAGTTGGGTCAACACCGATACGCGTGCTGGTCGATGCTCCCGCTGGGTCGTGCGCTCCTCGGCCTTGGCGATCGCGCCGGCGCCGTCGCGCTCTTCGAGGAAGTCGCCGCCATCGGGCGGCAGAACGACGACCGCGAATCGATCGCTCACGCCGCGTTCAACCTCGGCTACACGGCCCTGAGCGCCGACGACCTCGAGCAGGCTCGGGCCGAGTTCGAAGTTGCACTGGCGAACGCCGGCGAGGAGCAAGACGCGGCGCAGACGGGCGTGAACATCACGGCGCGGTCGCTGGCCGCGCTGGGGTCGGTCGCATTGCGCGATGGTCGTCCCGCGGACTCAGCCGCGCTTCTGCGCCGCAGCCTTCGGGTGTCGACCGCGCTCCGGGAGCGGGACGACACCGTCGCCTGGGCGCTCGAGCTCCTCGGCGCCGCTCTCTCCAGCTCCGAGCCCGAGCGTGCCGCTCGGGTGCTCGGAGCAGCTGAAGCCTTGCGCGAGGAGCTCGGCGGACGGCTGGAAGGAATCGAGCTCGACCTGCACGGACGCACGCGCGACGAGCTCACATCTGTGCTCGGCGAGGACGCGCTCGTCGAGGCATGGGGGCAAGGCCATCGCCTCCCGTTCGCGGATGCGGTTCGAGAGGCGCTGGTCGATGAGTCGACCCGACAGGCAGGTTCGTAACGGCGCGCCGACGGAACGCCGGCGTGACAAGCGGGTGGCGGGAATCGAACCCGCATGACCAGCTGACCTGGCTCTGACCTGGCTAGCGCCGCACGAAGAGCCGCCGTCGTGCACGCTGGAGGAGTCGCTGACTGGCGGCGGCGATGCGGGAAGTTCGGCGGATCGAGTGAGAGGACTCCGCTAGCGCCGCACGAAGAGCCGCCGTCGTGCACGCTGGAGGAGTCGCTGACTGGCGGCGGCGATGCGGGAAGTTCGGCGGATCGAGTGAGAGGACGGTCGCCCAGCCGTCCGTCCTCATACATGGCGAAAATCGGGCCTGTGGGCACCCGCGCCAGGCTCGCGCTCCTGAGCGGCTGACGGTGGGGTCTCGAGCCTGTCACCGGCGTGCGTCTCGATTGAGAACATTGCGCGATCGTGGTTGAACGACTCCACGCCTCGTCGGCTAACGAACGCATCAAGGATCTTCGCCGACTGGCGACCGGCATCGCCGACGCCGGCGCTCTGAGGAGCGCGGCGCGCGCGGCGATCGTGATGCCGGCCGTATTCGCGCTCGCGGACAAGGTGATTCAGCAGCCGCAGACCTCGCTCTTCGCTGCCTTCGGTTCGTTTGCTTTTCTCGTCCTCGTCGAGTTCACCGGGACGCCGCGTACTCGGCTGGTCGCATATCTCGGGCTGGCGTGCGTCGGAGCTGCGTTCGTCACGGTCGGGACGCTCTGCTCTCGCAACCCGTGGCTCGCGGCCGGCGCGATGGCGGTCGTCGGCTTTGCGACTCTCTTCGCCGGCGTCATCAACGGCTACGCCGCGGCGGGGGCGACCGGTGGACTTCTAGCGTTCGTCCTGCCGGTGACGCTGCCCGCGCCGAACTCGGCGATCCCGGAGCGCCTCGAAGGGTGGGCGCTGGCGGGAGGCGCCAGCATTTGCGCGTTGATGCTGCTTTGGCCACCGCGTCAGCGGGCCGAGTTCCAGCGCCGGGCTGCGGAAGCGCTTCGTGCTGTTGCCGACCTCCTCGAGGGCGGCCAGGAGGCGTGGGCCGAGCGCGCGCGTGTCGCGCGGGCGTCCGTCGACGATCTCGGGCGACGTTTCCTGGGAACGCAGCACCGCCCTACAGGCCCGTCGGGCCGAATGGCTGCACTTGCCTCGCTTCCCGACGAGCTCGACTGGCTCCTCTCCTTCGTTGTGCCAGAACCCGAGGTAGAGCTGGAGCTTGCCTGCTCGGAAGATGCCGAAGCGATGGCGGCGGCCGCGGGCGTGCTTCGGGCGAGCGCGGAGAGGCTTGAGGGCCGTGACGGGCGGCCGGATTTCGAGCGGCTGGAGGAGGCGCGCGACGCGGTCGCGCGCGCGCTTTTGCGCCGGTTGCCAGAGCTTCCGCCCGACCTCCCGGAAGGCGAGGTGCCGCGTGCGCTGGACGCTCCGTTTCGGATTCGCGCGCTTACCTACGCCGCTCGCCAGGCCGCCGCCTACGGGCTCCGGGCGAGCGGCGCCGAGGTACCCGAACTCGACCGCATCGACATCGCCCGGGCGCAGCCCGCCCGCGCCGCCGTCCAGGCCACCGAGCGGCTGACCATCGAGCACGCCAGCGTGAAATCGGTGTGGTTCCGAAACAGCCTTCGCGGCGCGGTGGGCCTCGCGCTCGCTGTTTACATCGCCCAGCGGACCGGCGTTCAGCACGGGTTCTGGGTGGTCCTCGGTACGCTCTCGGTGCTGCGCTCGAACGCGCTGAACACGGGCAGGTCGATCGTGAGCGCGCTCGCCGGGACCGCCATCGGAATCGTCCTCGGCGCGGTGCTAGTGATCGGCATCGGCACGCACGAGGCGGTGCTCTGGGCCGTGCTTCCGATCGCGGTCTTCCTCGCTGCCTACGCGCCAAGGGCGATCTCGTTCGCCGCAGGCCAGGCGGGATTCACGGTCGTCCTCATCCTGCTCTTCAACATCATCCAGCCGGTCGGCTGGAGCGTGGGCCTGGTTCGAGTCGAGGACGTCGCGATCGGCTTCGCGGTCAGTCTCCTGGTAGGCGTCCTCTTCTGGCCTCGCGGCGCCGCGGCGCTGCTTCTCGACGAGCTCGCAGTGGCGTACGCGCGCGGTGCGGACTACGTAGTCGCAACCGCTCGGCGGCAGAGGGCAGGGAGTTCCGACGAGGCCGCCCGCGCCGGCCGCTCGGCCGACGCCGCGCTCCACCGCCTGGACGACGCGTTTCGGCAATACCTGGCCGAGCGTTCCGCGACGGCGTACAACGTCGAGGATGTCGCAGCGCTCGTCGGCGGCGCCTCGCGTGTTCGTCGCGTCGCTCAATCACTCGCCGCACTCGGACGGGCGATTGACCCGAACACGCAGGTCGAGCATTGCGCGCGCAACCTCGAGGGCGAGCTCCAGGCCTTTCACGCGTGGTACACCGCTTTCGGATCCGCGCTCGTCGAGCGACGCCAGGCGCCGCCAACACACGTCCGGGACGTCGAGGGGAGCAGACGGCTTCTTACCTGCGTGCGCGACGCTGCCCGTAACCGCGACAAAGCGACTGTGGACGCCGCGCTCTTCCTGCTCTGGTCGAGCCAGCACCTCGAGAATCTCCGCCGCCTCGAGGCGGATCTTGCGAAGCGCGCAAACGTTTCGCGAAGCTTGACTTCAACGCGCGCGCGCGAGGCTTAAGGGCCCGCCAAGGTCGCGAAACGAGTGCCGGAGAGATCGCCGAGCTCACGCTGGATCGAGGCGACCTGCTTGTTGAGGATGTAGCGCCCGGTCCCGTCCCTGGCTGGCAGGGCTTCGCTCTGCTTGGTGAGCTCGGTCATCTCCTCGAGAGGCTCCGCTCGCTCGCGATCAGGCCGGCCATGGGAGAAGCACTCAATGCAAACGGGCAGCACTCCTCCGTCCGCCGAGGATGTGCCCTCGACAGCATTCTGGTTGACCCCCGGCTGGTTTGGGCACATGAAGCACATGCATTTACGTGGTTGCAGGCGAACGCCGACCGTCCAGGCGAGGCGCTGGGAATCGACATCGAACTCGAAGCCGCGGAGCACTCTGTAGGCGGGTACTCCCTCGATCTCGTGGGGCGCGACGTCACGAACGACGCCGTCCTTGATCGTGGACAACCAGCTCGCCGGGACCGATCACAGCCGGGCACGGCAAGAGTGCAACACCCGCCCACGAGAGCGAGCCGGCCCAAGTATTTCTACACAGCGCCGCCACGATGCCGCTCGGGTACGACCCCACCCGGAACCGCCATCCAGCGACGCGACGAGACGCTTGCTTCCGGGAAGGAGAAGCGCGAGACTCGTCAAGGATCATTCCCAGGGCCCGAAGCTGGCGGTCATGCCGGAACCCGTCGCTGCAGTCGGAGCACCGCCACCGACGGAGGCGGCGTCTGCACCCTGAGCCGAGTGCCGGTGACCACACCTGTTGTCGCAGCGACGCTTGTGCCCCCAAGCGCAACACCCAACGCGATGAACGCGACCACCATCGCCGGTGAAGGCAGACGCTTCTTCATGAGCCCCGCTCCCTGTGCCGCAGGGTGAAACCAGAGTCGTCGAACAATTCGATCACGACTCCGACCAAACGCAAGAGCGCGGTCTTCTAACCCATCCGAACGATTAGCGGTCGTCTCACCCACCCAAACGATTAGCGGTCGTCGCATCGGAACTGCCGACGATGATCAAACGTCCGGTCGGTTGAGACGTTTGGACGATGGCGCCCAGGCCCCCGATGGCGAAACGTCCGTGTGGCGGGACGAGAAAGCACCCCCTTGCGGTGGGAGCTCGACCGTCCCGCCATCAGCGCACGCGGTTGCGGCTGTCGCACCCGGTCGCCCGCTGACACATCCAGGCGCTGCGGCGACCAGGCCGCCAGGGGGAGGGAATGGGCCACGGCCGCCGCGGCACGCGGGGAATCCTCTCCGCCGGTGGCGGAAGCATCAAGTTAAGGCGCCTCGGTGGTGTCAGCGGACGCTTGTGCTGCGCGGGCGAGGGCCTCGAGGGTGTGCAGGAGAAGAGCCGCCCGGCGCCCCGGACGACTCTCCTACGAACCAGGAGTGAGCGCCAACTACATCTCCCCCTCGGCGCTTGCGTCCCCCAACCTGCACCCGAGTTCAGTTCTACTTACAGAAGTACGTTGGCGTGGGAGACGCCCGTGAGTTCGTACGGAATTTGCCACGACTATCTCCGGAGACGTTGTCGTTGGGCCTGTGATCGAGCCTGCGCTACGGGGCCGACGTGTGCGCCAGCGCCGATCGGCTCGACCTCCCAAACCGCCTGATAAACGTCGTTGTCGAGGCTGCCCGAAACAGTGAGGAGAGTCGCCCGCACGAGGGGGCCGCCGCTGGGCGACTCTCCTGCTAGCCGGGACACGCGCCAGGCCCTCCCCACCCTGGCCGCGTGTGCGTCTCCCCCTGACGTCTAATCCAAGCCGCCGGAATACCTGTTGTGCGCGATACCCCCGGGTGGGTTTCGTCGGCCGAGTGGCTATCGCGACGGCCCGACGTGTGCGCCAGCACCAATCGGCTCGACCTCCCAGAGGACGGTTCCAATAATCCGCGTCAGTTCCAAAAACCGCTCCAGCACTCGCATTTCGGGCCAGCCAGAGGGGCAGGTAGCTGTTAACGGCTGTTAACGAGAGGGTCGCTCAGCGGTGGTGAACACCTCTACAGCGGACTGATTCGGACGAGAGGACGCTGGCACAAGGCAGCCCTGCCATCCAGGCTGCAGGGATCTCAGGACGGAGGCAGCGGCAGCGCTGCCAGCTGCACGAGCGATAGTACGAGCAGGGCAATACTCAGACCGATCAGGCCGTAGCGGACGCTCCGGTAGGGGAAGTGTGTCGAGATGCCCACCAAGAAGAGGATGCTGGCCAGCACGACCGTGAGCCGGACGTACTTGTCGGCGGTCGAGCCGTCCCTCTCGCCATTGTGAAAATTTGCCTTGGCTCGCTCATCGAGGAGCCGAGCCTCGTCCGCACCGGGCCGCTTGTACTGCGGCATGTACGTCGGCCCTCGCGGCGCTTCGGGGTTCGTGTCTGGCTTCGTCGCCCGCCACGCGTCGAAGGCGACCTTGAAGTCGGGCCGGAACCTGCGTACCGCCAGCCGCATTGCGGTCTTGTCGCCCGCGATGAAGGCGGAGAACCAGTCCTCGAAGGTGGACGAGTCGTAGCTGCGCAGCTCAAAGGCGTCGGTGTCCGCCCGGCCCGACTCGATCCGAAGGCTCGACGCCGTCGCGATCTCCACCCGCGACTCGGTCGACCACTTGGCGGCCGCGTATCCCGACCACGCCGCTAGCAACGCCACGACCGAGAGCAGAACGGCCTCGGTGATGGAGATGAGTTGGTCGCGCCGCTCGTGCGGGCCGGCGTGCTTCGCGTGCTCGCTGATCTCTTTCCCAACCTCGCTCGCGGAAAGCCCTTCCGGCATCGAGCGAGCCTAACGCCGTAGTCGATCTCGAGCGGGTGACATTCCCGAACTCTGGGGCAGGTGAGAGCACGCGCACGCGTTGTTCTAGCTCGCCCCGAGGTCCTTCTAGAGTGCCGTCGTGCTGAGGGGCCGCTGCGCATGCAACGCGATTGCCTTTGAGGTCGCGGACGAGTTCGTCGTCGCGTACGACTGCCATTGCTCGAACTGCCGCGCGGAGACAGGATCGGCGTTCTTGCCCTGGGGCGAAATCGAGCCGGAGAAGCTCAGGGTGACCAAGGGCCAGGACTCGTTGATGCTGGTCGGCGATGCCGACGGGAAGCACGCGAAACGCTGCGAAAGATGCTTCTCGCTCGTCTTTTGGACGGGCTACGAAGGCAAGATCCGCGTGGCGTATGGGTCACTGATCGACGAGCCGACGCTCAAGCCCATGGCGCACATGTTCGTCGGCTCGAAGGCTCCGTGGTACGAGATCCTCGATGACCTCCCTCAGTACGACGAGTACCCGTGGTCCTGATCGGCTGATGCTGGTAACCAGCGCCGCTCAGGCGTCACTTAGAAACACTGGTGCACGCCGCTGTGCATCCCGTCGAAGCGGCTGGGAACGATGAGTTCCGGCTCGGAACTTGGTCTACCCCGGACCGGAGATCCGCCAGTAAGGAGGCTGGACTAGATGGCTCAATCGCTGAAGTCCGTGAACGTGATCACCCTGTTCGTCGAGGATCAGTTGCGTTCGAAGGAGTTTTACGAACAGATCTTCGATGTCGTCGGTGTCGACGAGGGACATGGGACGGTCATCTTTCAGTTCGACAACCTGTTCCTGCGCCTGCTCAGACGCGAGGAAGCAGAAAGCGAGATGCTTGGGCAGGTTCCCGTCGGCGATGCGCGTGCGGGAACGACGGTGCAGCTGGCGTTCCGCATCGACGACGCAGACACCCTGTGCAGGGAGCTCGCGAAGCGCGGGATCTCGATCGTTTACGGGCCGGTCGATCGCCCTTGGGGCGTGCGTAGTGCAGCGTTCGTCGACCCAGACGGCCACGTTTGGCAGTTCAGCTCTGACATTTCCCAGCAGTGAACCGGCACGCCATGTCAGGCGTCATTGCGGAACTGTGAGTGTGGCGTCGTCCCGTCTGGGGCGTTTGCCAGGTTGGTGTCGGTGCTCTTTGTTCGTGACTCGATTGTGGAATGACCGCGCTTGCGCGTGTCTTTCCAGTGATTTGTCCGGTCAGAGAGTCCGGTGCCGGCCTGGTGCCCGCTTGCTGGCCTGATCAGAAGCCTGTCCGCGTTCTGAGCGCGTGACCCGTCACAGTTCTGCCGCCCGCGGTTTCCACCCCAGACCGACACCGGTTCGTGTCCCCCAACACCCGCGCTGGAGGTCGGTTTTCGGATGCTCGCAGATCAGCTGGACTACATCGTCGGTGTCGACCCGCACCGCGACTCGCACGCGCTCGCGATCGTGCACGTCGTCAGCGGCGCTGTCGTCTTCGAGTCGACGGTAATCGCAAACAACGATGGCTACGCACGAGCGTTGGAGCTCGCCGAGCGGCATGCGCTAGGTCGACGTGTGTTCGCGATCGAGGGCACCGGCTCATTCGGAGCCGGTCTCACTCGCTTCCTCACCGGCCGCGGCGAGCGGGTGCTCGAGGTCGGCCGGTTGCGCCGGGAGCGCCGCTGGGCGGCAAGACCGACGCGCTCGACGCCGTCCGCGCCGCCCGCAGCGCGCTCAGCCAGCAGCGGCCGGCAACACCGCGAGCGGGCGGTGAACGTCAGGCGCTGCAAGCACTTGTCGCCGCACGGGAAGGAGCGGTCAACGCAAAACGTGCCGGGCTCTGCCAACTCCGCGACCTGCTGATCACGACTCCGGAGCCGCTCCGCAGCGAGTTGCGGCCACTGACACGAGCACGCCTGTTGCAACGCCTCGCAGCGACACGACCTCACAGTCGCCCCGACGCCGAGCTGCGCGGCAGCCTGC
Source organism: uncultured Thermoleophilia bacterium (assembly GCA_963851065.1). Taxonomy (GTDB): domain Bacteria; phylum Actinomycetota; class Thermoleophilia; order Gaiellales; family Gaiellaceae; genus PALSA-600. The sequence continues at coordinate 5,736 of CAWKNW010000013.1, read as the reverse complement.
TCGCGCTGCGCTCGATCGCCCGCCGCGTCCTCGCCCTGACCGCCGAGGAACGCGAGCTCGCACGCCAGATCGAAACGATCACGCGCAAGCTCGCACCACAGCTACTCGACCAGCCCGGCGTCGGACCACACGCCGCCGCCCAACTCGTCCTCTCCTGGTCACACCACGGCCGGATCGAATCGGAAGCCGCCTTCGCCAGGCTCGCCGGCGCAGCACCGATACCCGCCTCCTCCGGACAAACCGTCCGCTACCGACTCGACCGATCAGGCGACCGAAAACTCAACCGCGCCCTGCACATGATCCTCGTCACCCGCAAACGCACACACCCCGCCACGATCGCCTACATCGAACGACGACTGCAAGAAGGCAAAACACGCCGCGAAGCAAACCGCTGCCTCAAGCGCTACCTCGCCCGCAACCTCTACCGGCTACTCGAACACGGAGGTCCACCAACGATCGCTTGACATTTATAGAAGCATCGCTGGCGCAGGCAGGGTTTCCTAGCGCACCGACGTGCGAGAATCCTGTTCGTGGCCGAAGCACGGCTTGAGGACTCCGGTTCCGGCCTTGCCCCCGCGACGGAGGGCTGGTTCGTCGTCAACGTCCGGAACGCCGAGTGGTGGTCATCGGAAACGAGGGGCGCGGCATGCTGGTTCGCGAACGAGTACGGCGAGCCTCCGGTCGAGTTCGAGCAGCTCGGGATCAACGTGACCGTCCTCGAGCCTGGCCAGAGCGGCGTCTATCACGCCGAGGCTAATCAGGAGGCGTTCCTCGTTCTGGCCGGTGAGTGCAGACTGCTCGTCGAGGGCGAGGAGCGACGCCTCCGGCCCTGGGACTTCTTCCACTGTCCTCCCTGGACGGAGCATGCCTTCGTGGGGGCCGGTGACGAACCGTGCGCGATCCTGATGGTCGGCGCACACTCAGGCCCCGACGTGCGGTACCCGGTGTCGGAACTCGCGGCACGTTACGGCGCGAGCGTGGAAGAGGAGACCTCCGATCCGGGGCAGGTCTATGCGACGGCCGAGCGGTTCCGGCGAGCGCGGCCGCCTTACTGGCGTCATCTGCCCTGGGCGTAACTGCTCAGGCGTCATTGGCATCACTGGTGCAGGCGAGGGTTTAGGCAGTGACCGACTCGGGGCGCACGGAGTCTGCCGGAGGCGCGCCGTCACGAAGCCACGCGACGTCTTCGGCGATCTCCCGCTCGTGGTCTTCTCCCAGGTGCCCGCCAGTGTCGTCGACCTTGACCACACAGTCGGGCACGTGTGCAGCAAGCCAAGCGCCGTGGGCTGCGGGAACGAGTACATCGGAGGCGCCGTAGCGCACCAGGACCGGCACGGCGATCTGCGCGAGCTCGAAGCCCCAGGGAGAAACGAAGGCGAGGCTGTCGTCCACCCAGCCAGCGACGCCCGCCAGCGCCTGCTCGCGGATCGACTCCCGAATGATCTGCCTCAACTCGGGCCGGGCGAGCGCGGCCTGATCGGACTCGCTCAGCTCGAACGCGCCAAGGATCGCAGCCGGGTCGTGTTCCACCTCGGAGGCGATCTTCGCTTGCAGCGCCTCGAGCTGGGGCGCGAGCACGTCTTCGCCTGCGAGCGCCCAGTCGAACTCCTTCACGTTTTCGGCGTCCATTCCCGCCACCCACGCCTCGCGCTCGAGCCCTTCCGGCCCATACGGCACGATCCCGACCACGCAACTGACGCGGGTCAGGCGCTCCGGCGGTATACGCGCCGCACACGCGAGCGCATGCGGCCCGCCCCCGGAGCCACCCGTCACGCCAAAGCGATCGAAGCCCAGCTCGTCGGCGAGCAGAAGCACATCGTCGACCTCGTCGGCAACACAGCGGCCACGTCGGCGGTCTGAGCGCCCATAACCAGCCCGGTCGTGGGTGACGATGTAGACCCCAAGCTCCCGGTACAGCCCCTCGCGCGGCCAACGCTCCAGCCGACAGCCGGGCGTGCCGTGCAGAACAAGGATCGGAAAGCCGTCCGGATCACCCCATGTCGCAAATGCAAGCGTGCGCCCATCCGCGGTCACAACCGTACGGAGCGACTCAGCCACCTCTACACGAGCATACGACACCGTCAGCGTTCATCCCTTCGAGCGTTCCTGATCGGACATTTCGAACACTTGCGCAGTCTGCTGCCTTCACACCGGCAGCCCGCGCGCACCCGGCTCATTCTCCGACACCTACAGGGGCTTTGGCGACTACCCCTCATACGTCACGACAGTGCTCGGTCACGCGAAGGTCCAGCACGACCCTCGACACCTACGCCGCGCAGTTCAACGCACGCGGAGCGCACGACATGGGCGACGTCATCGGCGCGGCGTTCGGCGGGGTTGGCGGGTAGCCCCTCTTCAATCCTGACCCGGTTATGACCTAGACACGACCGAGGGGCCGCAAGGCCCCTCCTGTTTGGCTCTGCAGCGACAAGCGGGTGGCGGGAATCGAACCCGCATGACCAGCTTGGAAGGCTGGGGCTCTACCATTGAGCTACACCCGCGGAAACAGCCACGTTAGCGGCTTGCGCGCGGCCTCCTTTTAGAGCTCGTTTCGAAATGAAGTCTGTGCCGCCTGGACACGCTGGGCGGGCACGCTGCCGCGTCCTCGGTCGCACCAATAGCCTCGGCTATTGGTGCTCCCTGCGTCCTTGCATCGCACCCACCCATCGTGCCCAGATCGACGAGCGTCATTCCGAAACGAACTCTTAGTCTGCGCCTCGTGCTGCTCGCGCACACGCACTCGCCGTACGCGTGGCAGGCCGACGTCGACACGACCGTCGTCATCCCCGTCTTGTCGCTGCTGTACCTGTTCGCCGTCGGACGGGTCGGAGCGCCGCGTTGGCGCATCGCCTGCTTCGCCGGATCGATGGTGTTGCTCGCCGTCGCCTTCTGGACGCCGCTTCACCATCTCGGGCTCCATTACCTCCTGACTGCACACCTGCTGCAGAACGTGATCCTCGCGGAGTGGGCGCCGCTCCTCGCAGTGCTCGGCATCTCACAGCCGATGGCTGCGGTCGCGTCTCGTGCTCGCGCCTGGCGCGTCGTGACCCACCCGGCGGTTGCGCTGCCGCTGTGGCTCGGCAACTACTTCGTGTGGCACATCCCCGTCGTCTATCAGGCGGCGCTGCATCACCAGTCCTGGCTGATCCACATCGAGCATGCGTGCTACTTCGGGACGGGCCTCTTCTTGTGGTGGCCGCTTTTCCAGGACGCGCCACGGCGGTGGCCGTCGGGCTTCCGCGCCGGCTATGCGTTCGCGGCGTTCGTCCTCGCCTCGCCGCTCGGGCTGTTGCTCGCGCTCCTACCGAAACCCGTGTACCCGTTCTACGTGGCGGCACGGCCACGTGTGCTCGGGCTGAGCCCGCTCGCCGACCAGGAGCTCGCCGGGATGACGATGGCAGCCGAGCAGGCGATCGTCCTGTTCGTGGTGTTCGCGTACTGGTTCCGCCTGTTCTTCTACGAGGAGGGGTCGTACTAGCCGACGTGAACGAGACTCGGCCGGCTGCGGAGTCGCTTGGCATCCCTGACTGGGCAAGGTAAAGCGGGACGGTCGGCCCCTGCGACCTGCGAGCGCGTCCGTCCCGCTAACGAGATTCTCGGCACCGTCACGCCGCACAGGGATAGCCCAAACGGCTGACTGGCTGGAGGACGTACCCGGGTGCGTCTGGCCGCTTGACGATCGCTGCTCAGGCGCTCCTGGCAAAGCGTCGCCGCACGGCTATGCCGAGCGTCGTAGCCACGCCCAGGGCAATCCCGATCAGGTTCGTCTGCACGCATGTGCGACAGGCGTTGCAACAGGTAGTTGCGAGCGGAGCGTTCTCGCCGTACCTGGCGGCAACCTGACTCACCCGTACCGTCGCGAACTGCTTCACGGTGACGAATTGTACGACGCGAGCCTGCCGTGTCGGTTCTCGTTCTGGACGATCGCTGCTCCGGGAGTGCTCTCTGTCAGAACCGATCGAGGGAAAGGACGCTCGCGCAGGCGGTGGTATCAGCAGCCGAGAGTCCGGCACTGGTTTTTCTGGGCGCGGGCGGCCCTGGGTCTAGCAGCCTTCGGCGAGTTGAGGGCACGGGTCGGGCTGCAGCGCGTGGCGCACCCGCGCCGTGAGAGTTGCGAAGCGGGAGGGCCGCTCGGCACGCCGCTCGGCCCGCGCCTCCTGGATCTGCCGCTGCCGCTGCCGCTCGCGCTCCAGTTCACGCCAGCTCTCCTCCAGGAGGGCCGGGGCCGGGTAGACGGGGAGATAATCCATGGGTAGTCCCTCTCAGTAGTTAGTCCATCGGGTGTTCTCTAGATGTGGGACCCGAGCAGGTTGGTTCTGTTGATCGGGGGTTGGTGGCCGAGGGCTGAGTGTCGGCGTCGATGGTTGTAGTGGAAGAGCCAGCCGTCAAGTGCTTGGGTGTGAGGTTGCCCCGTTTCCGTTGACACGTTGGGGTTATGCGGCGGCAACGTTTGTTGGCGCCTCCTGGGTCATGTTCTCGTACTCGATCGGGCTGCGGTAGCCGAGCGCGGAGTGGCGCCGGCGTGGGTTGTAGAAGGTCTCGATGTAGCTGAAGACGGCGAGGCGAGCCTGGTCGCGGCTCGTCCAGGTCTGTCGCTTGATCAGCTCGTTCTTGATCGTTGAGATGACGCTTTCGCAGGCGGCGTTGTCGTAGGCGTCGCCGCGGCGGCCCATGCTCGCAACCAGTCCGGACTCGCGCAGCGTCGCGCCGAAGGCGAGTGAGGTGTACTGCGAGCCTCGATCGGAATGGTGGACGACTCCCGCCGGTGGCTTGCGACGCGTCACCGCCATCCCGAGCGCGTCGACGACCAGCTCGGTCTTGAGGTCATCGCGCATCGACCAGCCGACGATGCGGCGACTGTAGGCGTCGAGCACGACCGCGAGAAACAGCCAGCCCTCACGGGTCGGCAGGTAGGTGATGTCGGCGAGCCATAGCTCGTTCGGCCGAGCAGCTGTGAAGCGGCGACCGACGAGGTCCGGCGCCGGCGCGGCCGCGGGGTCGGGGATCGTTGTGCACCGCCGCCTTCCGCGACGAGAGATGCCCTCGAGCTCGAGCTGGCGCATCAGGCGGGCGACGCGTTTGCGGCCGACGCGGATCCCGTGCGCCTCGCGCAGCTCGGCATGCACCCGCGGCGCCCCATACGTCTCGAGCGAATCGATGAAGACCCGCCCGATCAGCTCGGAGAGCTCCGCATCGCTCAGTGCTCGCCGCGACGGGCCGCGCCGCCGCCAGGCGTAGTAGCCGGCGCGGGTGACGCCGAGCACGCTGCACAACAGGGAGACAGGATGCTGTGCCTTCTCCGCTTCGATCAGCCGAAACGTCATCGCTGCTGATCGGTCTCCCGCGCGAAGAAAGTCGCTGCCTTCTTCAGAATCTCGCGCTCCTCACGCAGGCGCGCGTTGTCGCGCCGCAACCGGCGCAGCTCCTCCCGCTCATCGCTGGTCAGTCCCTCGCGCTCGCCCGCATCGATCTGCGCCTGGCCGAGCCAGTTACGCAGCGACTGCGGCGAGACGCCCAGCTCGCGAGCAAGCTCCGGCAATGGCAGCCCGCTCGAGCGCGCCAGCCGAACAGCCTCGGCCCGAAACTCGGGCGGATACGGCGGCCTTGTCTTCGACACCTCGACTCCTTCCTGCGGCTCGTAGCCGCAAGCATCGAAGTGTCAACCGAACCGGGTCAACCCCACGTCCGTCATCCCTCCGGACTAGCAATCGATCGCTCTGGCGTCATTGCCGAACG
>CAWKNW010000012.1:0-214421 GCA_963851065.1 uncultured Thermoleophilia bacterium | reverse complement strand
GCCTAAGCGAGAGCGGCATCGACCAGCGCCAGCGTCACGTCGACCATCGCCTCCAGGTCGGAGACGGCGATCCGCTCGGCAGGCGTGTGGATGTCGGTCATGCCGTTCGCAAGATTCACGACCTGGAAGCCGTGGTTGTTGAACACATTCGCGTCCGCCGCGCCGCCGGACAGCTCGTACCGGACCGGATGACCGCAACGCTCGAGAGCAGCCGCAGCGAGCGCAACCGGCCGGTCGGTGCGCCCGAACCGGTATCCGCGGTAGCTCTTCCGTGCCACCGTGGTCGCTTCGCACTCGGCGACGCCCGCTGCGAACGTCACTGCATCCTGCATTTCCTGTACGAGATCGGCGAGACGCCGCTCGTCGTGCGAGCGAGCTTCGGCGACGAACGTGCACCACTCGGGGACGATGTTGGTGGCGGTTCCGCCGGAGATCGTCCCGACATTGGCCGTCGACAACTCGTCGACTCTGCCGAGCTTCATCTCCGAGATCGCTCGCGCAGCGGCGGCAATCGCCGAGCGTCCCTCGTCGGGATGCATGCCGGAATGGGCCGCCCGTCCGTGAAACGTCACTTCGACGGACTGGGAGAACGGAGCCCCGAGGATCACGGTGCCGATCGGCGCCGCCTGGTCGTAGACGTACCCGATCCGCGCCCGAAGGCGCTCGTGGTCGAAGGCGGCAGCACCCTCGAGCCCGACCTCTTCTCTCGGTGTGAAGAGGAGCTCGATGCCGGCGTGTGGACGGTTCTCGGCGAGGACGCTGCGCGTGGCGTCGAGCATCGCGGCGACCGCCGACTTGTCGTCGGCGCCCAGGATCGTTCCGGCGGCATTCCGAACGGTCCCATCCTCGACGACCGGCTCGATCGCCGCGGTCGGTGGCACGGTGTCGAGATGCGCGCAGAAGAGCAGCGGCTCTCCCGGTACGGTGCCCTCGAGGTGCGCGTAGATGTTCCCCGCGTTCGAGCCGATCGCGGGCCCGACATCGTCCTCGTCGGCCTTGAGACCGCAGTCGCTCAGGTATCCGAGGACGAGGTCGGCGACCGCGCGCTCGTCGCCCGGCGGGCTCGGAACCGCAGCGAGCTCCGTGAAGAGATCGAGGACGCCCGACATCAACCATCTAGGCGACTTCGGCGTGCGAGCGAGCGCGGGCCCGGTCATGTGCCGCCGAGACGAACCCGTAGAACAGCGGCGCCGGGCGGGTCGGGCGCGACTTGAACTCGGGGTGGAACTGCGACGCGACGAACCACGGATGGTCGCTGAGCTCGACGATCTCGACGAGGCGCCCCTCCTGGAACGTCCCGCTGATCACGAGGCCGCGGTCGACGAGCTGCTGCCGGTACGCGTTGTTGACCTCGTACCGGTGGCGGTGCCGTTCGGCGATCATCTCTTCGTCGCCGTAGACGTCGCGCGCGCGCGATCCTTCGGCCAGCTCCACGGCTTGCGCGCCGAGCCTCATCGTGCCGCCGAGATCCTCGATCTCCTTCTGCTCGGGGAGCAGGTCGATCACCGGGTGCGGCGTCTCGGGATCCATCTCCGTCGAGTTCGCACCGTCGAGGCCGGCGACGTGACGTGCGAACTCGGAGACGGCCACGTGCATGCCGAGGCAGATCCCGAGATACGGGATGTTGTCCTCCCGCGCCACGCGGCAGGCGAGCACCTTGCCCTCCCAGCCGCGAGAGCCGAAGCCGCCGGGAACGAGGACACCGTCGACGTCCGCCAGCTCCGCGCGCGCCTCGTCGATCGTCATCTCCTCCGCGTCGACCCAGCGCACGTGCACCCGGCAACCGGTCGCGATACCTGCGTGCTTGAGCGCTTCGTGCACCGACAGGTACGCGTCGTGCAGCTTGACGTACTTGCCGACCAGCGCGATCTCCACGAGGGAGTCGCGCTCGTTGATGCGCTCGGTCAGCTCGAGCCACTCCTCGAGGTCGGGTGGCGGCGCGTCGATCGAGAGCTTGCGGCAGACGAGCTCGTCAAGGCCTTGCTCGTGCAGTGCGATCGGGACGAGGTACACGTCGCGCACGTCCGGGTTGGTGATCACCGCGTCGAGGTCGACGTCACCGAAGAGCGCGATCTTCTCTCGGATCTCGCGCTGCAACGGCTCGGTCGAGCGGCACACGAGCACGTCCGGGTGGATACCGATTCGTCGCAACTCGTTCACCGAATGCTGGGTCGGCTTCGTCTTCAGCTCGCCGGCGGTCTCGATGAACGGGACGAGCGTCACATGAACGTAGAGGACGTTCTCCGGGCCCACTTCGCGCCGGAACTGGCGGATCGCCTCGAGGAACGGCAGCGACTCGATGTCGCCGACGGTGCCACCGATCTCGGTGATCACGACGTCGGTGTCGGTCGCCTCGGCGACGGAGCGGATCCGCGACTTGATCTCGTTCGTGATGTGCGGGATGACCTGCACCGTCGAACCGAGGTATTCGCCCTTCCGCTCCTTGCGCAGCACGCGATCCCACACCGCTCCGGCCGTATGGTTCGCGGCGCGGGAGAGATTCTCGTCGATGAAGCGCTCGTAGTGACCGATGTCGAGGTCGGTCTCGGCGCCGTCCTCGGTGACGAACACCTCGCCGTGCTGGAACGGGCTCATCGTGCCGGGGTCGACGTTGATGTACGGGTCGAACTTCTGCACCTGAACCTTGAGCCCTCGCGCCTTGAGCAGGCGTCCGAGCGACGCCGCGGTGATGCCCTTGCCAAGTGACGAGACGACACCGCCCGTGACGAAGACGTACTTCGTGCTCACGGTCTCCCCCACGCGTCGAGCTCACGGAGGCCGGGCGTGCGCTCGATCAGCGCTCCGAGCGACGTGCGCTCCCCGAGGGCGGTGAAGGCGGCCAGCGCTCCGATCGCCAGCCAACGCTCTCCACCCGTGAAACGACTCACGGAACGCAAGCCTAGCAGCGCACCCAGTGCATTTGCTCCCGCGTCACCGAGCATCGCCATCTCGCGAAGATCGTAGGGAGCGATCAGGACAGCGGCGGCGAGGCGGTGCGAGCAGTTTGGTCTCTACAGAGTTCCAGCAGTCTGCACGAGGTCGTAGAGGCGCTGGAGTGCCCGCTCGGGCGAGCCGCGGCTGACGGACACGGTCACCCGCGTTCGCTCGGGCCCGACTGCCGCCAACGAAACCTCTGCGTCGAGCTTGGGCGAGAGGACCTGCCACGCGAAACGCTCGTACGGGTCTACGACGCGCACGAGCAACATCGTCTCGCGGAACCGCCTGCCCACGAACCAGTTCCGCGTCGCGGTGATCACCTTCCAGCGAGCCCCGACCGCAAAGCCCCTCCGGTCGGGCTCGACACCCGTGATCTCCGGCCACCAGTCCGGGAGGTGATATGGCTCGGCGATGAACGCCCAGACATCGGCGCGCGCGGCGAGGAGCTCGCGGCCGGCCGACCTCACAGCGCCGTTCGGACGGATGAACCCACGTGCGAGTCTATGAGCTCTGCATCAGCGATCGAGCGTGGCGAGGAACTCGGCCCCGCCGAGCATCCGCTCGAGCTCGTCACGGCGTTGCGCGTCGTCGAGCGCGTCGATGTGCGTCCGCGTCGGGTCACCGACGGCCTTCTCGACGCGGAAGTGCCGGTCCGCGGCGCTCGCAATCGGCGGAAGGTGCGTGATCGTGACGACCTGTGCGCGCTCTGCCAGCCGCCGGAGGGTGTCGGCGACGGCATGCGCCGTCGTGCCGCCGACTCCGGCGTCGATCTCGTCGAACACGAGGGTCTCACCGCCGGCGACCGCGGCGAGCGCGAGCGCGATGCGCGAGAGCTCGCCACCGGAAGCGGTCTCCGACACGGGCGCAAAGGGCAACCCTGCGTTCGGGCGGATCAGGAAGACGGCCTCGTCGGACCCCGACGCGCTTGGCTCGCGGGGCTGCACCTCGACCCGGAACTCGCCGTCACCGAGCCCGAGCCCGGCGAGCTCGGCGGCCACCGCATCCGCGAACTCGGCCGAAGCGGCCTCGCGCGAGGCCGTCAGCTGCTCGTGGATCCGCGCGACCTCGAGCTCGGCCGCCGCCAGCTCCGCCGCTGCGGCCTCCGCCGGATCGTGGCCGTCGTCGAGCGCCGCGAGCTCGGCGCGCGCCGTATCGCCGCGCTCGATCAGCTCCGCGAACGTCTCGGCGCGGAAGCGGCGGCGCAGGTCGGCGAAGCGGTCGAGCTCGGCCTCGACGTGTTCGAGCCGTCCGGGCTCCGCGTCGAGGGAGGCGAGGAAGCCGCGCAGCTCGGAGGCCGTCTCACGCAGCTGGAGCTCGACCTGACGCAGCACGTCGCCCGTCGCCCGCAGCTCCGGCGCGAGGTGCTCGACGGGCTGCAGCGCGCGCTCCGCAGCCGCGACGAGGTCCGAGGCACCGTCACCGTCGTCGGGAGCGAGTGCCGAGACGCCTCCGGCAGCGCCGGCGGCCAGTTCGGTCAGGTGGCGAAGCCGCTCACGCTCGGCGCGGAGCTCGTCCTCGCTCCCCGGATCGAGGCCCACGGTGTCCTCGGCGAGCGCACGCAGCTCGGCGAGCCGCGCCTCGGCAGAGGCGGCATCGTGTGTCAGGGCCTCGTGGCGCTTCCCGGCGGCCTGGGCCCGCTTCCACGCCGTACGTGCCTCATCCGTCGCCAGCTCCGCGTAGCGGTCGAGGGCCTCGAGCCGATACGCCGGCCGCGCGAGCCTGCGCTGCTCGAATTGCCCGCTCATCGCGATCAACGCCTCGGCCGCGGCGGCGACGTCCTCGCGAGCGGCCGCACGTCCCCACGCGTATGCGCGTGTGCGCCCGTCGGCGAAGACGCGGCGCGCCAGCACGAGCCCGTCCTCGTCCTCGGGCCGGAGGTCGGCGAGCGGGCCGAGCAGCTCGTCAGACGCAGCATCGAACTCCGCCTCGACGTATGCCTCGTCGCCCGCCGCTCCGATCAAGGCGCTGTCGCCGCGCGCGCCGAGCAGCAATCCGAAGGCGCCCGCCAGGATTGTCTTTCCGGCACCCGTCTCCCCCGTGATCGCGTTCAGCCCGGGGTCCAGCTCGAGCTCGGCGCCCTCGATCAGCACCAGGTTCGAGATCCGCAGGCGTCGCAGCATCGAGGAGATGCTACGGAGAGCGTCTGCCGTTACTCATCGACCGAAGGTGGCGGCGTACCGCCCGAAGAAGGTCACCTCGGGCAGGGTCGCGAGCAGGCTCCGGTCGGCGGCGAGCTGCACCGATGCGCTCGCGCCTTCGGGCAGCGGGCCGACGGGCTGGCCGTCCGCGAGCACCGTCGCATCGAGCCCGCGCGTTCGGTTCGTGATCACGAGCTCCGGGCCTCGTGGCACGACGAGCGGCCGGATGTGCAGCGTGTGGGGCGCAACGAACGTCAGGACCATCGCGTCGATCCCCCAGACCAGCACCGGCCCGCCGTTCGAGAGGTTGTAGGCGGTCGAACCGGCGGGCGACGCACAGATCAGCCCGTCGCACGGTTGGACGCCGAGCTCCTCTCCGCCGATCGCATAGCCCAGCTCGACCATTCGGCCGAGCGTCCCGCCGGCGACGACGACGTCGTTCACCGCGACGCGCCTCGCACCCCCGAGGGACACCTCGAGGGTCGAGAGCTCGACCACGTCGTACTCGCCGGCGAAGACGCGGCCGACGCCACGTTCGAGGTCGTCGGCCGGGATCGCGGTGAGGAAGCCGACGCGCCCGTAGTTCACGCCGATCACGGGCACACCGCTGCCGAGGAACCGGGTGAGCGCGCGCAACATCGTCCCGTCACCGCCGAGGACGATCGCGATGTCCGGGGTCGCAGCTCCGGATTCCTCGAGGAGCAGCTCGACCCCGCTCGCGGCAGCGACCGTCTCGAGACGTTCGAGTGCGCTCGCGACGACGCCGCCTCCGCCGTTCGTGACGACCGCGGCCGTTCTAACCGACGGCATCGGCGATCCAGCGGTCGAGCTCGGCGGGAATGGCGGCATGTGGTCGGTCGACGAGATGGAGGACGAACTCGCGGTTTCCCTTCGGTCCGGGAAGGCCGGAGTCTACGACGCCGTTCGGCTCGCCCCCTTCGGCGACGAGCGCCTCGGCGACCTCGCGGATCACGCGGGCCTGCACGGCCGCGTCGCGAACGACACCCTTCGGCGCCTCGGCCCGTCCGGCCTCGAACTGCGGCTTGACCAGCACGAGCGCCTGCCACCCCGGTGCGGCGAGCCTCAGGGCGGGCGGCAGGGCGAGACGGACCGAGATGAACGAGACGTCGCACGTCACGAGCTCGGGCGGGAACGGCAGCTCGGTGAGCGAGCGGGCATTCACACGCTCGAGCACGGTGACCCGTGCGTCGCGTCGCACGCGATCGTGGAGCTGGCCGTAGCCGACGTCGAGGGCGATCACACGCGCCGCACCTCGCTGGAGCAGAACGTCGGTGAACCCACCGGTCGACGCGCCGACGTCGAGGCAGTCGAGCCCGTCGACGTCGACTCCGAACTCGTCGAGTGCGTGCGCGAGCTTGTGCCCGGCGCGCGAGACGTACGGCGGAGGCGCAACGACCTCGAGTTCGATGTCCGCCGCGACCTGCTCGCCCGGCTTCGAATGTCCGGGGACGAGACCTGCGAGCACGAGCGCCTGGGCCTGCGTGCGCGACTCGGCGAGCCCGCGCTCGACCAGCAGCACGTCAAGCCGTTGCTTCGGCACCTGACTCCCGACCGAGCGGTGAGCCGCTCCTGATCCCCCAGACACTCGGCTGGCTGATGATCACGACGAAGCAGGCAACCTCGATCGCGAAGGCGCCGAGCAGCGTCGCCGGAATGCCGATCAGCACGGAGACCGGCCCTGCGACCACCGATCCGATCGGCATCAGCACGAACGACCCGAGCGAGTCGTACGAGCTCACCCGTGAGCGCGACTCCTCGGGCACCTGCTGCTGGAACACCGTGAACCACAGGGCCAGGTGAACCGCGATGCCGATGCCCGCGGTCACCGAGATCGCGATCAGGAGCTGGACAGGGACGTGCAGCGCGAGCGCGAGCGGCTGCAGCATCCACGGAATCGTGAAGAGGGACGACGCGGCCAGCGGACGGCTCGGTCGGAACCGGAGCGCCACCACGCCGCCGACGATCGTCCCCGCCGCGAACGAGCTCACGAGCCATGCCCATGTGCTCGCGCCCGAGTAGTGCTGCTTCGACACCAGCGGTCCGAGCACGTACGTCGACGCCGCTGCGCAGTTCCCGATCCCGAAGAAGACGATCGTCGTCCAGATCCAGGTCTGGCGCCGGAACTCGTTCCAGCCCTGTCGCACCTCGGCGAGGAACGGCTCGGGCTCGACGCTGTCGGCGCGCTTCGTGATCGAGACGCGCACCAGCAGGAGCGCTGCTGCGCCGAACGTGGCGGCGTCGACGAGCAGCGCACCGCCGGGGCTTCCGGCGGCGACGAGCACGCCGCCGATCGCGGGACCGAGGACTCCGAGGATCGACCGGCTCAACCCGAGGAGCGCGTTCGCCTGCTGCAGGCGGGTGGCACTGACGATCGCCGGAATCAGGCCCTGCGAGGTCGGGAGCACGAACCCGTCGGCGAGCCCGTAGCCGAGCGACACGACGACCAGCATCCACACCTCGGCACGCCCGCTGATCACCAGCGTTCCGGCAGCCGCCTGCATCGTTCCCTGAACCGTCGCGGCGCTGACCAGCACGAGATGCCGCCGCAACCGATCGGCCCAGACACCGGCAGCAACGGTGATCGCTGCAGCCGCTCCCTGTCTCGCCGCTATCACCAGCCCGAGCGCCGTCGCCGATCCGCCGATGTGCAGCACGGCGAACGCGAGCGCGACCGTCGAGACGCCGTCGCCGAATGCGGAGACCGACGTGCTCGAGAAGACGAGGCGGAAGTTGCGCTCGGCGAGCGCCCCGAGTCGGCCGCGGAGCTCCACCCCGGAAAACTATTCGCCGGGGCGCACGAGCCCGGTCTCGTAGGTGAGCACGACCGCCTGAACGCGGTTGCGCAGGCCCAGCTTCGAGAGGATCCGGTTGACGTGCGTCTTCACCGTGGCGCCGCTCACGAAGAGGTCGCCGGCGATCTCCGCATTCGAGCGGCCGCGGCCGATCAGCGTGAGCACCTCGAGCTCGCGCTCGGTGAGCTCGCCGAGCCGTTCGGACGACGCCGCGCCGGGCGGCGGACGGCGGACGAAATCCTCGACGAGCCGGCGCCGGACGTCGGTGGAGGCCTAACTGGTGCGGGTTGCGAGATCGTCGACGATCTCGCCGAGCACGTTCGTATCCGCCTCGATCGGCCGCAACCGTTGGTGGGCGCGCTCCGCCGCCTCGTCCGCGAGACGGCGGGCGCCATCCTCGCCGACGTCGAGCACGTAACCGTCGCCGTCGAGCAGGTCGTCGACGACCTGGAAGAGCAGGCCGAGCTCGACCGCAAACGCCCGCCAGGGCTCACGCTCGGCCTTCGGCACTTCGCCCGCAGCGAGCGCGCAACCGACCGCTGCAGAGAACAGCGCGCCCGTCTTGAGCCGGTGGAGTTCGTCGCGATCGCCCTCGCCGCGCAGGTCGAGCCACTGTCCGCCGATCATCCGCAGGGTCGCCCCCACGAGCTCGCGAGCGACGTCCGCCGACGGGTAGGTGAGGGCGAGCCGGAAAGCCTCGGCAAGCAGCGCGTCACCGGCCAGGATCGCCTCCGCCTCGCCGAACTCCACCCAGACGGACGGCTCGCCGCGACGCTCGCGGTCGTCGTCCAGGGCGGGTAAGTCGTCGTGGACGAGCGAGAACGAGTGGACGAGCTCGACCGCCGCCGCTGCCGGCAGGAGGTGCTCGACGGGCAGGCCGAGCGCTTCTCCCGTCGCGAGACAGACCACCGGCCGCACACGCTTGCCGCCGATCGCGTAGCGGACCGGCTCCGCAAGCCCCCCTAGCTCGGGGGTCAGGCTCAGCTCGTCGAGGTAGTTCTCGACCAGCGCGCGCAGCTGCTCAGGCCGCAGGGACATCCGGCCCCGGCGGCGCGGCCGCTTCCGTCTCGGCCGCCCGTTTTGCGCGCTGGAGCTCCGCCTCGACCTCCTTCGCGAGATCGGCGAGCTCCTGCAGGATCGCCACCGCGCGCTCGGGGTCGTCCGTGTGCTCGAGCTGCGCCCGCGCAGACTCGAGCCGCGCCAGCAGATTCTCCGCATTCGCAAGCGACTGCTCTGACGTCATGCAGCCTCCTCCCGTTGGATACGACCCAGAATGCCGTTCACGAGCTTCGCAGCGTCGTCGGACGCGTAGCGCTTCGCGAACGCCACGGCCTCGTTGATCGCCACCTCTGCCGGCACTTCACCGGTCTCGAGCTCGTGCACCGCGACTCGAAGAGCACTCCGCTCGACGACGCCGAGGCGGTCGGCCGTCCACCCCTCGGAGGCTGCCGTGATCCGCACGTCGAGCGCGGGCGCGCGGGCGGCGACCGTCTCGGCGACCCCGCGGGCCCACGGGTCGATCTCGCCTGCGTACTGGGAGCCGATCTCCTGCCCGGAGAGATCCCACTGATAGAGCAGGAAGAGCGCCTGCCTGCGCGCCTGTCGCCGAGACATGCCCGTCATGCTGCCACCACGCGCCGCAGCGCCTCGAGCGTCGACGTCGTGTAATCACCGCTCCGGAACGGCTCGCTCGCCAGCACCTCGAGGGCGACCTCGCGGGTAGTCGGTATGCCCTCGATGTATGTCTCGCCGAGCGCGCGTTCCGCTCGCGCGATCGCCGAGGCACGGTCGACGTCCCAGACGACGAGCTTCGCGATCATCGAGTCGTAGTACGGGGAGATCACCGAGCCGGACTCGACGAAGGTGTCGACGCGCACACCCGGTCCGAGCGGCGGTCGAAACGTCTTGACCAGGCCGGGTGTCGGCCGAAAATCGGCGTCGGCATCCTCCGCATTCAGGCGGATCTCGATCGCGTGCCCCTCGCGGGCCGCACGCCCGGTCACCGCCAGCGGCTCTCCGGCCGCCACGCGCAGTTGCTGGCGGACGAGGTCGACGCCTGTCACGAGCTCGGTGACCGGATGCTCGACCTGAAGGCGCGCGTTCAGCTCGATGAAGTAAAAGCTGTTTCCGTCCGGCCCGAGCAGGAACTCGAACGTGCCGGCATTGCGGTACCCGACGGCGCGGCACGCGCGCTCGGCCGCGGACTCCATCTCCGCGCGGAGCTCGTGCGTCAGCGCCGCAGACGGCGACTCCTCGATCAGCTTCTGGTGGCGACGCTGAATCGAGCACTCGCGCTCGCCGAGCGTGAGGACGTTGCCGTGCTCGTCGCAGAGGACCTGGATCTCGACGTGGCGCGCCGGCACGAGCGCCTTCTCGACGTAGAGAGTCGCGTTGCCGAACGCCGCCTCCGCCTCGGACGCCGCCGTCCCGAACGCATCCTCGAGGTCCTCTCCCGCGTGGACGAGCCGCATCCCCTTGCCTCCCCCACCCGCACTCGCCTTCAGCAGGACCGGGTAGCCGATCTCATCGGCGGCGCTTCGGGCGGCCGAGATCGAGGTGGCTCCGTCGGTGCCCGGAACCGTCGGCACGTCGGCAGCGCGCATCGCCTCCTTCGCCGCGATCTTGTCGCCCATCGTCGCCATCACGTCAGCCGGCGGCCCGACGAAGACGAGGTCGCTGTCGACGCATGCCGACACGAACGCGGGGTTTTCCGCGAGAAAGCCGTACCCGGGATGGACGGCTTGACATCCGGTCGTCTCGGCGGCGGCGACCACGCTGGGTATGCGCAGGTAGCTGTCGGTGGCCGCGGGCGGGCCGACACAAACCGCCTGGTCGGCCATCCGAACGTGGAGCGAGTCCCGGTCGGCCGTCGAGTAGATGGCGACGGCCTCGATTCCGAGCTCGTGCAGCGAGCGGATCACGCGAACGGCGATCTCGCCCCGGTTCGCCACGAGCACGCGCGAAAACATGGCGTCTAGAAGGCGTCGAGCGGACGGCCGTTGACAGGCTCGAGCTCGAACAGCAGCTGGCCGTACTCGACGGGCTCGGCGTTCTGGGCGTGGATCGCACGGACGATGCCCTCGACGTCGGCCTTGACCTCGTTCATCAGCTTCATCGCCTCGAGAATGCAGAGCGTCTGCCCGGCCTCGACCGGATCGCCCTCGGTGACGAACGGCGCAGCGCCGGGCGTCGGGGCGCGGTAGAACGTGCCGACCATCGGGCTCTCGATACGCACGAGCTCGTCCTCGGCAGGAAACGGCAGCTCGTCCGGATCGGGAGCCGGGCCGGGATCGGCGTTCGCGATCGCGGGCGCCTCGACCGTCCGCCGGACGCTCACGCGCATGCCGTCCTCCTCGATCGTGATCTCGCCCACACCCGTCTCCTGGACGATGCGCACGACCTCGCGGATCCGCTCGGCGCGCGCGCGGTCGACGCCGCCTGCAGCGAGCGACTCGTCTCCACTCGAGCGCTGACGGATCGCGTGCAGTAGCGGCTCCGCCTCCTCGCCGAACAGCGCGAGCAGCAGCAGCTCCTCTTCGCTCGAAGCCAGCCCGTCGGCCTCCTCGCGCAGGGCGTCGAGGTCGACCGGCTCATCGTGTGCAACGCCGTCGAAGAGCTCGGCCGCGCGGGTGAGTGCCGGGTCGACTGGTCCCGGTGTCCGGCCGAACCGGCCGAGGACGAGATCGCGCAACTCGTCGACGGTCGTCGAGTAGCGGTTCCCGCTGAGCACGTTCAGCAACGCCTGCGTCGCCACGATCTGGCCGATAGGCGCCGCGAGCGGCGGCGAGCCGATCTCACGCCGCACCCGGTGGACCTCGACGAGCACCTCGTTCAGCCGGTCGCCGGCGGCCTGGCTTCGCAGCTGCATCTCCAGCGCTGCGACGAGCCCGACCGGCAGCTTGTTCTGTGCCGCGCGTACGGCGATGCGCGGTGCGAGGGGCGCGACGGGCTCGTCGCCGATGTGCTCGTCGACGAGGTCGGCCGCTTCCCAGAGCCGGTCGAGGTCGACTCCCGTGTCGAGGCCGAGCCCGGCGAACGCCAGCGCCGCTGCCTCAGCGGACACGCGGTGCAGCGAGAGCGCCACGGGGTAGACGGCGGTTCCGATCAGGTCGGCACCCGCTCGAGCAGCCTCGAGCGCAGCGGCCAGAGCGTTGCCACCCGCGCCCTGCGCGTAGAGACCGACGGGGAGCCCGGAGATCTCGCGCAGCTCTGCGGTCAGCTCGCCGGCCCGGTGGGGCTGCAACAGCGCAGCGGGATCGTGCAGGAGAATGCGCGCGGCGCCGAGCTCGGGGAGACGCTGCGCCGCTGCGACGAGCGCCTCGTGACGGCCGCTGCCGTACAGCAGGCCGGCGTCGAACTCGCGACCGGCATCGACGATCGCCTCGGCGGCCTCACGCAGGTTGTCGACGTCGTTCAGCGGGTCGTGGAGGCGGAAGACGTCGATCCCGCTGTCCGCGGCGCAGGCGACGAAGCGTCGCGCGAAGTCGCCGCCCACCGGACGCGAGCCGACGAGAAAGCGCCCTCGAAGCGCCAGGGCAAGCGGCGTCTGCACGCGAGCCTTCAACGCGCGGATCCGAGCCCAGGGGCTTTCGACGCCCCGATGCACCGCGCTGTCGAACACACCGCCGCCCGATACCTCGAGATAGAGGAAGCCCGCGGCGTCGAGCACCTCGGCAAGGCGGAGGACGTCGGCGGTCGGAACCAGCCCGGCGAGGGGCTCCTGACCGAGGACGCGGATCGTCGTGTCGACCAGACGCGGCATCGCGGGCACCTTACCGTGGGTCGTTCATACCGTCCCGCTACTCAAGCAGGCGGGGGCCGCGGCCGAAACATCTGGTCTGATGTCTGCGGTTCAGATCACCTGGGACGAGTTCGAGGCGTGGGAGCCCGAGCGGCAGTGGACCCGTGACGAGTTCGAGCTGTTGTCGGTCGATGCGGCTGAGCAGGTGCTGGCGACGCGCCTGCGGAAGCTGATCGACCGTGGCTACGAACCGACCACGGCGCTGCGGCTCGCGGCGCGCTTCGACTCGGCCCTCTAGGTCCCTCCCGGTTTCCCGGGAGCGCGCCGAATCAGGCCGGAGCGGCACCGGCCGGTTTGGCGCTGGTCCGAAGCATGCACGGGCGCGACGCGAACGTAGACGTAAGCACCGCCGTCAAGTGTCGAGTCGAACCGGCCCGGTCGTCTGGTCCCGCAAGCCGGCCAGGCGGTCGGCGAGGTCACCGCGAGGCGTTCTGCGCTCCGAGCGGACACTTCCGTCAGGCGCCCCCTTGCCACGCGCATGCCCGCCCGTCATCGTGGTGGCCGGCAACGAGCACCTGCGGTCACGGAGTTGTCGAGCCGCAGGGAAGAGTCGCCGGCGGGCCGCCGCAGACGACTCTGTGTTGGTCGGGAGCGGGCGCCAAGTTCTCCCCTGTTGGCGCCCCGCGCCCCTCCCTTCCTGCCGCTGAGGTAGTTGCAGCGGCAGGAATAGAGGGTCGCGTGATACCGGTGGGTCGGTTTTCCGCAGCGCCCTGCTGCTGCCGATCGGCTCTGCGGTGTGATCGCAGGCGGTTACTTGGCGTGTCGAAACGCGAGCTCGATGGCGTCGGCGCTCGTCACTTGCCGCCCGACCTCCGCCTAATGCGCTCGCGGCCATTCGCTTCTTCGGCCATGGCTCGAAGCGTCGAGAGCGCGTACGAGTGGTGCCGGCTGCCGAGTGCCTGCTATTCCGAAGCCGCGAGGGCGATCGTCGCCGCCGAACGGCTCAGCCAACTGTTAGGGCCGTCACCGGCAGAAAGGGAGTACTCTCATGAGACTGGCCCTGTGGCCAGGGTTCCGGCTGAAAGCCCGAAGTCCATCGATCGCGCCTCCGGGCGCGGGAGATGACACGAGCCTAGGCAAACAGAGTCCGGGTTGCAGGGTCAGGTTCTACTGCTCGTAGTCGCCTCGCTGGCCTGGCTCGGGATCGTCTTCGGTGCGCCTCATCGCTTCGTAGACGTTGTCCCAGTGACTCGATATCTCTTGCAGGGCCCGCGCGGTCGTCAACGCGGCGCCTTCCAATCTGTTGATCACCCGGTCGATGTCGGCCAGCCGTAGCTCAAGCGCCTCGAGCCGAACGATGAGCGCTTCCACCTGCTGAGCGAGCATCTCGGACTCAGAGCTGGCGGCCACGACGACAGGCTGAGTCTACCGAGGCCCTGCAGACGCGGCCGTATCTCGTTCCGGACGCTTGACGGTCCCTGCTCAGGTCACAGTGGCCTCGCTTGGGCGGGATGCACCCTGACGAGTCGAACGTCAACGCGGCCGCTGCCAGATGCCTCCGACTGATCCCAGTGACCGGCGAAGGCTTCTGACGGGGCGTCCGGTGAGAGCATGAGCTTCGCAGGCTGCCTATGCTCCGAATCATGGTGCGGGAGGGCAGGAGCGAGGACTTCGGGTCGGCGACCGAGCTGCTGAACCGCGTCTGGCCGCACCGGGTCGGATCTGAGCGGAGCCTCCGACACGCTGCCGACGTGGCGCCGCCGAATGCGCACCGGCGCTACTGGGCCGCTGAAGACGACGGCAAGCTCGTCGGCTGGGCGACGGCGGCAATCGAGTACCAGAGCGCCGAGCGCCCGGGATTCCTGCAGGTCAGTGTCGCGCCGGAGTCCCGCAGGGCCGGCGTGGGGACTGCTCTCCTCGAGCGCTGCGAAGCCCACCTAGCCGGCCTCGGCGTCGCGACAGTGCTGTCGCTCACGACTCCCGAGGAGGCGTCGCAGAGGTTCGCCACCGCATACGGTTTCCGTCACACCAACACGACTCGGATCTCCGGCGTCGACCCGCGGACGATCGAGCCCCGGAGCGCACCGCCCGGCGTCGATCTACGCCCACTCGCCTCTCTCGACCCACGCAAGGTGTACGAGCTCGACGCCGAGGCGATGCTGGACGTCCCCGGTGAGGTCGCGATGGACGACGTGTCATACGAGCAATGGCTCGAGGACTATTGGCGTCATCCGGACACGGACCTCGACGCGAGCGTTGCGGCCGTCATCGACGACAGACCGGTCGCCTTCTCGCATCTCCGCATCGCCCCAGGCGGCCAGGCGATCACCGACATGACCGGGACGCTGCGTGCGTATCGCGGCCGCGGCCTCGCCCTGCTCGCGAAGCGCGCGACCCTCGTGAACGCTGCCGAACGTGGAGTCGAACTCGTCTCCACAGACAACGACGAGACGAACGGGCCGATGCTCAGGGTCAACGAGAAGCTCGGCTATCGGCCCGTCGGCAGCACGCTCGCGTGGTCGCGGCCCTGAGCGAAGCCGCTTGCACCACCACCACTCACCGTAAGAGCACGGTGACCCCGCAGGAAGATTGCTGCCCGGGTTGAGTCGGAGGCGGCTCGCCCAGCGGAGGCTGTCCCTATGCTCTCTCCTCCGTGCCCGTGGTCGCTCCCGATCCTCCGCTTGCCGCCGGTGGGGTCGTGCTCCGCGTGCCGGACGACGGCGATGCGGCGTGGATCACGAAGTCGTGGAACGACCCGGACATCGCCAGGTTCATCGTTGGGATGCCGTCGCCATTCACGCAGCGCTGGGCTTCGGGCACGGACGCCGAACTCGTGATCGCGGATGCCGCGAGCGGAGAGCCGCTTGGCTTGATCTCGCTGCGCGTCGCGGAGCGAGATCCGGGCCTAGCCGCCGTCGGCTATTGGCTACGCGCCGAGGCTCGCGGTCGGGGTGCAGCGACGGTTGCGGTGCAGCTCGTCGCTCGCTGGGCATTCGACGCGTTGGCAGTGCAAAGGCTTGAGCTGACGACAGCGCCAGACAATGTCACCTCGCAGCGTGTCGCGGAGCGCGTGGGCTTCACCCGCGAGGGTGTCCTCCGCGGGTTGGTGGCGACGGAGAAGAACGGGCGTCGGGACAACGTGATGTTCTCGCTCCTCCCGGCCGATCTCGGTTAGAGCCGAAGCGACGGCTGGCGAGTTGCAGTCCTTCTGAACGAGGTGCTCGCGGGCGCGTCGCCTGCGCCAGCCACAACGCGCTTACGAATATGGCGAAGGCTGGCAGCTCGCCGTTGGCGATCATGGCGACGGCCGGCCACCGGAGCTTCGCGAGGACCCGCCGCTATCTCCACCTGGCGGGTCAGACGTTCAAGGACGATGCCGACGCGCTTGAGCGGCGCCTGCTCGGCGAACTTCTACCGAACCTTCTACCGACCCAGGAGCACCCGAGAACATCTTGGGCGAGCTGAGCGACGCAGCCATGCGCCCCCAGACCTCAGCCTCCTAGGCTCTTTGGATGTAGCGCTTCTCGCGCGGGTCGAGCTTGATCTTGTCGCCCACGTTGACGAAGAGCGGCACCTGGATCACCGCGCCTGTCTCGAGCGTGGCCGGCTTGGTGACGTTCGACACCGTGTCGCCCTTCACGCCCGGCTCGGTGTCGGTCACCTCGAGCACGACCGACGCGGGCAGATCGACGCCGGACGGATTCCCCCCGATGAACATCACCTGCACCGACGAGGAAGGCTGCATGAACGGCAGCTCGTCCTCGAGCAGCCCGTGCGGGAGTGAGAGCTGTTCGTACGTCGACTCGTCCATGAAGACGACCTCGTCGCCCGAGTCGTAGAGGTACTGCATGTTCTTCTGCTCGGTGCGGACGCGCGGGAACTTCTCGCCCGCCCTGAACGTCTTGTCGACGACCGAGCCGCTGCTCAGCGACTTCAGCTTCGTGCGGACGAACGCACCGCCCTTGCCCGGCTTGACGTGCTGGAACTCGACGATGCGCCAGGTCTGGCCGTCGAGCTCGATGTGCATCCCGTTCCGGAACTGGTTGGTGGAGACGACCTCGGCCATGGGCGCGGCAGGGTAGCTGACCGCTAACGGTCGGCGATCGGCACGAACGGCCTTTCAAGCGGGGCCGATGTAGAGCTGACGAGGGCGGGCGATCTTCTGCTCGGGGTCGGTGAGCATCTCCTCCCACTGCGCGATCCAGCCCGGAAGTCGGCCGAGCGCGAACAGCACCGTGAAGTAGTCGGTCGAGTAGCCCATCGCCTGGTAGATGAGACCCGAGTAGAAGTCGACGTTCGGGTACAGGCGGCGCGAGACGAAGTAGTCGTCCTCGAGCGCGATCCGCTCGAGCTCGAGCGCGATCTCGAGCTTCGGGTTGAGGCCGGTTTCCGCGAACACCGAGTCGGCGACGCGCTTGATCAGCTTCGCGCGCGGGTCGTAGCTCTTGTAGACGCGATGGCCGAAGCCCATCAGACGCCCGTGCCCGCCCTTCACCTGCTCGATGAACGCGGGAACGTTCTTCTTGTCGCCGATCTCGTCGAGCATCCGCAGAACCGCCTCGTTCGCTCCGCCGTGGAGCGGCCCGTACAGCGCCGCGATGCCCGCCGAGACGGCCGAGAACGGATCGACCTGCGACGAGCCGACACCGCGCACGGCGTTCGTCGAGCAGTTCTGCTCGTGGTCGGCGTGCAGGATGAGCAGCACCTCGAGCGCACGCTGGAGCACCGGGTTCGCGTCGTGGCGTCCGCCGATCTCGAACGTCATGTTCACGAAGTTGCCGATGTAGCCGAGGTCGTTGCGCGGCAGCACGTACGGCAGGCCGCGTGAGTGCCGGAAGATGTACGCGGCGATCGTCGGGAGCTTCGCCATCAGGCGAATGCGCTGGAGGTAGCGGTTCTCGGGATCGGAGACGTGCTTCGCGTCCGGGTAGAACGTCGAGAGTGCGCCCACCGCGCCGAGCAGCATCCCCATCGGGTGCGCGTCGTACCTGAATCCCTCGAGAAACTTCGTCACGTTCGTGTGCACGTACGTATGCGAGCGCACGTCGATCTCCCACCGGTGGAGCTGCTCGGCGGACGGCAACTCTCCCTCGAACAGGAGATACGCCGTCTCGAGGAAACCCGCCTCCTCGGCGAGTTGCTCGATCGGGTAGCCGCGGTAGCGGAGGATGCCTGCGTCGCCGTCGATGTAGGTGATCGCGCTGCGACACGCGGCCGTATTCAGGAAGGCGGGGTCGAACGAGAGCAGGCCGAGCTGCGCGAGATCGGTGGCACGGATCGCGCCGTCCTCGATCGTGAGCGTGTACTCGCGGCCGGTCCGGTTGTCGACGACGGTCAACGTCCCGGACGTGGCGGTCGTTTCAGGTACGAGCGTAGTCATGAGACCTCGATCAACTCCTTCGGGAACGATGTCAGCAGCTCGACCCCGTGGTCGCGGACGACGGCGAGATCCTCGATCCGGATCCCACCGAGACCTTCGAGGTAGATCCCCGGCTCGATCGTGACGACGTTTCCGGGTGCCAGCACATCGCCCGAATCCGTCGACAAGCGGGGCGCTTCGTGCACGTCGAGGCCGACACCGTGGCCGAGCCCGTGGCCGAACTCCTCGCCGAATCCGGCCTCGGCGATCGGCTCGCGGGCCAGCAGGTCGGCCTCGACGCCGGTCATGCCCGGCTTGATTCCGTCGCAGGCGCGCTGCTGGGCGAGACGACAGACCTCGTACGCCTCGCGCAGCCGCTCGGGCGGGCTCCCGGTCGACAGCGTGCGGGTGCAGTCGCTCGCGTACCCGTCGATCGTGGCGCCCCAGTCGACCACCACGAGCGACCGAGGCTCGAGGATCGTGTCGCCCGGTGTCGCATGCGGCTTCGCCCCGTTCGGGCCCCAGGCCACGATCGCGTCGAAGCTCGCGCCGTCCGCGCCGTGCGCGTGCAGCAACTCACGAAGCCGCCACGCAACCTCCTTCTCGCTCCGGCCGACCCACGTCTCGGCCGTCAGCGCTTCGAAGGCGCGATCGGCGACGCGTGCGGCGCGACCGATCGCGGCGAGCTCTTCGTCGTCCTTGACCGCCCGCAGCGCTTCGACGAGCCCGACCGTCGGGACCGGGGTCACCTTCTCGGCGCCGAGCCGCTCCCACTGCAGGTGCGGCATCACGTCGGCCTCGAACTGGATCCGCCCCGAGAGCTTCCCGGCGAGGTCCTGGATGAGCGACCGCTTGGTCAGTTGTACGTCGACGCCGGGGACCTGCCTTGCCGTCTCGATGTACCGGAAGTCGGTGTACAGCGTCGCGCCGCCCTTCGGGCGCACGAGCAGCGCGGCGTTCGAGCTGTCGAACCCCGTGAGGTAGCGGATGTTGACGAGGTTCGTAACGAGCAGCGGCAGCTTGAGCTGCGCGTTGAGCGCGTCCAGGCGCGACGTCATGGCCGCTCCTCTCCCGCGAGGAACTCGAGCGCCTCGCGATAGCCGTCAGGGCCCTTGCCGATGATGCGCCGCGCCGCCAGGTCGGCGACGACGCTGTGCCTCCGCCACTCCTCCCGGTGCTCGATGTCCGAGAGATGCACCTCGACGATAGGCACGGTGACCAGCTCCAGCGCATCGCGGATCGCGTAGCTGTAGTGGCTCCAGGCGCCCGGGTTCACGATCACGCCGTCGACGTTGTCGTAGGCGTCGTGCACCCAGTCGATGAACTCACCCTCGCTGTTCGTCTGCCGGCAGCGCGCGTTGATGTCGAGCTCGTGGGCCCACGCGTAGATGCGGCTCTCGAGCTCGTTCAGGCTGATGCCCCCGTAGACAGCCGGATCGCGCCGGCTCAGGGCGTCGAGGTTCACTCCGTTCAGGACGAGGATCTGCATCAGCCAGCGATGAGCGTATCCAGCGCCGCTCGGACCTCGTCCGCCGGTCGAGCCTCAACGGTGGGTCCGGCGTCTCCCAGCAGGACGACGTTGATCTGGCCGCCGGCCCGCTTCTTGTCGCGGAGCAGCGCGTCCCACGCACGCTCACGGTCGACGCGCACCGGCCGAGGGTCGAGGGCTGCCTCGACCGGAGACGTGTCGCGGCCGCTCAGGCGCAGCGCTGCCAGCAAACCGAGCGCGACCGCCTCGCCGTGAGGCAGCTCGAAGCCGGCCGCCGCCTCCAGGGCGTGGGCGAACGTGTGCCCGAGGTTGAGCCAGCGACGCGCTCCACGGTCGTGCGGGTCGCGCAGGCAGACCGCCGACTTGTAGGCGGCCGCGCCGCGTGCGTCGAGCGGGCGGCCGGCAAGCAGCTCGGTCTTCAGCCGCTCGGCCTCGCCGTTTCTCCGCTCGAGCTCCGGCAGCGTTCCGAGCAGCGTCTCGTCGATCACGACGCGCGCCGGCCAGTGGAAGGCGCCGGCCAGGTTCTTGCCGTCCGCGGTGTCGACCCCCGTCTTGCCGCCGATCGCCGCATCGACCTGGCCGACGAGCGTCGTCGGGACCGCGACCCACGCCACACCTCGCAAGTAGGTCGCAGCGGTGAAGCCGGCGACGTCGGTGGTCGTGCCGCCGCCGAGCGCAACGACAGTGCCGTCGCGGTCGAGCGTCAACTCGTGCCAGAGCCGCTCGACCTCGCCCAGTTGTTTTGCCGACTCGCCCGGCGGCAGCGCGTGTGTGGACACGAGGCGGTCGCCGAGTGCGGCGCGCGCGCGATCGCCGAGGAACGTCAGCACGTGATCGTCGCCGGCGAGCGCGACGGGCCCGTCGCCGGGCACGAGCTCGCCGAGCCGATCGAGCGAGCCCTGCTCGTGGTGGACACCGGCCGCGGCGAGCACGACGCCGTCGACATCGCCGCTCTCGACGACTGCGTCCGCAGCCTCCCGGTACAGCGGTGCGCGCTCGTCGTGAAGCACGCGAAACGCCGCTTCGTCTCCGGCGAGCGGCCGGTCCGTGCCCGACGACCCGCTGCCACGCCGTGTCGGCATCGACGGCCAGGGCGACGGTGAACGCACCGCGCGCGAGCGCGTCGCGTGCGGTCGCGGTCTTCAGCACGCCGCCGCCGAGGTCGAAGACAGCGGGATCTCCCGAGTCGAGCAAGTCGCGAAGCAGCGCAGCCTCGACCACCCTGAACTCCGTCTCTCCCCGGCT
Source organism: uncultured Thermoleophilia bacterium (assembly GCA_963851065.1). Classification (GTDB taxonomy): domain Bacteria; phylum Actinomycetota; class Thermoleophilia; order Gaiellales; family Gaiellaceae; genus PALSA-600. The sequence goes on along the minus strand of CAWKNW010000012.1, from coordinate 193,699 downwards.
GGCGAAGAACTCGCCGATCTTCAGCTGTATCCGGCCTTCGATCATCCGGTCGGCTTCGACGGCCCGCCGTCCGAGCCGCTCGGCGACTTCGGGGGCGATCGTCGTCTTCCCTGCGCCCATGAAGCCGATCAGCGCGAGGTGCCGGTCGAGTGCGTTGAGCGCCACAGAACCTACGCCCACTGGATGCGCTCGACGTACGCGCTGTGTGCCGCCACGAAGTCGGAGAGCGCATCGCCTCCGAACTTCTCGTGCGCCGCGACGGCGAGCTCCCAGGCGACGGCCGCCTCGGCGACGACGGCGAGCGCCTCGACCGCCGCCACGTCCGACCGTTCGACGAGAGCCTCCCCCGGCTCGCCGGTGACGAGGTCGACCGAGGCGAGCGGCTTCATCAGGGTCGGTAGCGGCTTCATCGCCGCGCGGACGACGATCTCCTCGCCGTTCGACACGCCCGCCTCGAGCCCGCCCGCACGGTTCGTCGAGCGGCGCCGGTCGGGGCCGATCTCGTCATGCGCCTGCGACCCGCGCAGCCCGGCAAGGGCGAACCCGTCGCCGATCTCGACCCCCTTGACGGCCTGGATCCCCATCACCGCGGCGGCGAGCCGGCCGTCCAGCCGGTCCTCCTTCGACGCGTAGGAGCCGAGCCCCGGCGGAACGCCCGTCGCCCGGACCTCGACGACGCCGCCGACCGTGTCGCGGTCGGCGCGAGCCTCGTCGATTCGCGCCTGCAGGCCCGGTTCGTCGACGGTGGTGCCCGCGACCTGGATCCCGATCGCGGCCAGCAGCGCCTTGGCGACCGAACCGGCCGCCACGTGGACGGCCGTGTGCCGCGCCGATGCCCGCTCGAGCGCGTCCCGGACGTCGGAATGGCCGTACTTGAGAACCCCGGCGAGGTCGGCGTGGCCGGGCCGGGGCAGCGTGACCGGCCTCGTCCCCTTCCCGGACGGCTCGCTCTCGGGCGGCCACGGCGACATCCCCCACAACCAGTTGTCGTGGTCGCGATTTCGCACCACGAGCGCGAGCGGCGTCCCGAGCGTCCGACCGTGGCGCAGGCCCGCGAGCACCTCCACGCGGTCCTGCTCGATCCGCTGCCTCGGCGAGCGGCCGTAGCCCTCTTGCCGCCGCCGCAGGTCGGCATCGATCGCGTCGCGATCGAGTATCAGGCCTGCCGGCAGGCCGGTGAGGATCGCGACGAGCCCCGGCCCGTGCGACTCGCCGGCGCTTGCGAGACGAAGCGACATCCGGCAGAGACTACGAGACCGCGCGCCGCATCACGTCGACCGGCGGCTCGAGCCCGGTCCAGAGGCGCAGCGACGCGGCGCCCTGGCGGACGAGCGCCTCGCGTCCGTCGACGACCTCGCAGCCGGCGCGACGCGCCGCGGCGACGAGCGCCGTCTCCTGCGGCCCGTAGGCGAGGTCGACCACGACCTGGCCGGCCTCCGGCGCGACGAGCAGCTCGTCACGCACGGGCGTAGCGTTCACGATCAGGTCGCAGCCGGACGCATCCGGTGGCCATGTTCCGGACCGTGAGTAGACCCGAGTCTCTGCCGGAAGGGCACCGAGCAAGGCCTGCGCCGCACCACCTGCGCCGATCAGGCAGGCGCGCGTCGCGGCGATCCCCGCCAGGATCTCGCGGTCGGTGTTGAAGCCGAGCACGCGGCCGTCGCGGAACACGAGCGTGTTGACGGCGTCGCCGTCGGCCTCGTCGCACGCCGCGACGACAGCCCGCTTGTGCGGGATGGTCACATTGGCACCGGCGAAGCCCAGCGCGCGGAGCGCATGCACGGCCTCGACCGGATCGCCGACGTCGAACGCGAGGTACGTCCAGTCGAGACCGAGGGCGGCGAACGCTGCGTTCTGCATCCGCGGCGACAGCGACTCGGCGACCGGCCGGCCGATCAGCGCGACCTTGGTCAGCATCCATACCCGTGCGCACACTCGTACTGGGCGAACTCGCCGGCGCTCGCCGTGAAGAAGTGATGCACCTTGTCCGGCTTGCGCACGAAGTACAGATAGTCGACCTTCGCCGGGTGCGCTGCGGCGCGCATCGAGGCGAGGCCCGGGTTGGCGATCGGCGTCGGCGGTAGACCGAGCTGGTTGCGCGTGTTGTACGGGCTCGCGCTCTGCAGCTGTGACTCGGTGATCGACTCGTCCGGCGAGATGTTCAGGCCGTAACGCAGCGTCGCATCGATGCCGAGCGGCATCCGCTCATGGAGACGGTTGTAGATCACTGCGGCGATCAAGGGGCGCTCGGCAGGCGCCTCCGCTTCCTTCTCGACCATCGATGCGATCGTGAGGATGTCGTACGGCGTCAGGTTCTTCGACCTTGCGTAACGGAGGTCGAGCGTTCGCCAGTTACGGCAGAACGCCTGCACCTGGTCGCGCGCTAGCTGCGCGGAGGTCGTCTTCGCAAGGAAGTCGTATGTCGCCGGGAACAGGAACCCCTCGGTCTTGGTCCGCAGACGGGGAGAGAAGCAGGGGACGGCGAGGCGTCGCGTCGCCGTCTCGTAGCCGGCGCTCGAGAGCCGAACCGGCTTGCCGCCCTTGTGCTCCGCGATCCGTGCGACGACGCCGACGCGCTCCGCCATCTGGGCGCGGGTGAACCCCTCGGGAAACACCACCCGGAACGGCTTCGGCGGCGGCGGAGGCGGAGGCGGCGCGGCTTTGTGCCGATGCAGGTGCGGCAACGCTGCATTCACCGCGACTCCGATCACGAGCGCCACCGCCACGAAGCAGATGACCGCGATCGTGCGCCTGCGGCGGATCTGGCCGCGGGACGGGCGGTCGTCGCTCAGCGGCCCGCGCTCTGCCACTCGAGGTAGCTCGACAGCAGGTGCGCGGCGGCCCGCGCGTCGTCGCCGTCGGCGAGGACGGAGGTGAAGCGCTCGTCGTACGTCTCCACCGGGACGTCGATGGCGATCCGCAGCCGTTCGACGAACGCGGCCGTTTCACGCGCCTGCTCGCCGTGCTCGCCGCGCAAGGTCAGCGGCATGCCGACGACGACGAGCTCGGGCTGCTCGGCGCCGATCGCGGCGACGAGTCGCTCGAAACCTGCATCCGTCGCCGCCCGTTCGACCGTTCCCGCCGGCCGCGCGACCGTGCCGGTCGGATCCGAGACGGCGACTCCGGTCCTCGCCGATCCGTAGTCGAGCGCGAGCACCTTCACCGGAGTGCAGCGGCGAGCGCGTCGCGGCCGGCCACGAGTGCCTCGCGCACGGCGCCCACGTTCTTCCCGCCCGCCTCGGCAAGCGTCGGTCTGCCTCCGCCGCCTCCGCCGATGATCGGCCCGAGCTGGCGCACGACGGCGACCGCGTCGACCTGCTCGACCGACCGATCGAGGTTGACGACGAGCGCCACCTTGCCGTCATCGGCCGATGCGAGCACGACGGCGACCGCGGCCTCACGCTGCCGCAACTGGTCGGACAGGTCGCGCAGGGCTCCGCCTCGGGCACCCTTCACCTCGGCGACGAACACGCCGTCCACGCGGTCCTGCCACACGATGTCCGGACCCTGTGCCGCAGCCTTGGGTTTCTTCGCCTCGCGCCTGGCCTGGTCGAGCTCGGCCCGCACCGCCTCGAGCTCGCGGGAACGTCCGTGCAGCACCGCCCAGCCCTCGCCGGCTGTGACCGCCTCGATGCGCCGCGCGCCTGCGCCGACCGACGTCTCGGAGAGCAGCACGAACGGGCCGATCTCGGCGGTCGACCGCACGTGGGTGCCGCCGCACAGCTCGCGCGAGAAGCCGTCGATCTCGACGACCCTCACCTCTTCGCCGTACTTCTCGCCGAAGAGCATCGTCGCACCCAGCGAACGCGCCTCGTCGATCGACGTGACGAACGTCCGCACCGGGATCGCCTCGAAGACCTTCTCGTTCACGCGCCGCTCCACCTGCTCGTACTCCTCGGGCGTCAGCGCCTGGTGGTGGGTGAAGTCGAAGCGCAGCTTGTCGGGTCGAACAGCCGAGCCTGCCTGGCGCACATGGTCGCCGAGCACCTCGCGCAGCGCGGCGTGCAGGAGATGCGTGGCGGTGTGGTTCGTCATCGTCGGGAAGCGAACCGACCACGGCACGAGCGCTCGGACACGGTCGCCCGCAGCGAAACCCTCGCCCTCGAAGACGAGCGCCTGATCGTCGCCGATCTTGAACGCGGTGCGCAGCGTCGCTGTCGCGCCGGTCTCCTCGTTGATCAGCTCGCCCGCGTCCGTGACCTGTCCACCGCTCTCGGCGTAGAACGGAGACTCACGAAGCTTGCAGACAAAGACACCCTTCTCGAGTTGCTCGAGCGCCCCGATCTGCGTGAGCACGTCGGTCTTGGCGTAGCCGACGAACTCGGTCTGGAACCCGGCGGCCCCGGCGAACTCCGCTGCCCGCTGCACCTCGGTCTTCTCGCCGCCGGCGCGTGAGATCTCCCGATGCTCCTCCATCAGGGTGCGGAAGCCGTCGACGTCGACCGGTTGTCCGCGCTCCTCGGCGAGCTCCTGCGTCAGCTCGATCGGGAATCCGAATGTCGCCGCGAGCTTGAACGCGTCGTGGGCATCGATCGCGGGCATGCCGGCGAGTGCGTCGAGCTCCTTCAGACCGCGCTCCAGCGTCTCGGTGAAGCGCGCCTCCTCGTCGCGCACCACGCGTTCGATCTCGCCGGCGTGCGCCTTCAATGCCGGGTAGGCGTCGCCCATCTGCTCGATCACGACGGCGGGCAACCGGTACACGGCGTCGAGCCCGATGCGCTGCGCATGCTGGATCGCGCGGCGGAGCAGCCGCCTGCAGATGTAGCCGCGACCCTCGTTCGACGGCAGCACGCCCTCGGCGACGAGGAACGTGACGGCGCGGAGGTGGTCGGCGAGCACGCGGTGGGCGCGCTGCGACACCTCGCTGTCGCGGTAGGCGACTCCCGACTGCTCCGCGATCCAGTCCATCACCACGCGGAAGCCGTCGGTGTCGAACACCGAGTCGACCTCCTGGACGACACACATCGTGCGTTCGAGGCCGAGGCCCGTGTCCACGTTCTGGCTCGGCAAGCGCGCAAGCTGGTTGCCGGGCCGCAGGTCGTACTCCATGAACACGAGGTTGTAGATCTCCATGTACCGGTCGCAGTGCCCCGGCCCGCACGACGGCTCGCCGCAGGCGTACCGATCGCCGCGGTCGTAGAAGATCTCCGAGCACTGCCCGCACGGCCCGGTGTCGGCGCCCTGCCAGAAGTTGTCGTTGCCGAGCCGGACGATTCGATCGGACGGGATTCCCACCCGCTGCCAGGCTGCGATCGCGACGGCGTCCTCGTCCAGCGAGAGAACAGGGTCACCCTCGTGCACGGTCGCCCAGAGCCGCGTCGGATCGAGCGCCATCACCTCTGTGATGAACTCCCAGGCGTAGTCGACCGCGACGTCCTTGAAGTAGTCGCCGAACGAGAAGTTGCCGAGCATCTCGAAGAAGGAGCAGTGGCGCTCGGTGCGCCCGACGTCCTCGAGGTCGGTGTCCTTGCCACCGGCGCGGAGACAGGGCTGCACGCTCACGACGCGGTTGCGAGGCGGCTCCTTCGTGCGCAGGAAGTAGGGCTTGAACTGCTGCATCCCGGCGACGATGAAGAGCGTCGAGCGGTCGTCGTCGGGCGGAATCAAGGAGTGCGCCGGGACGCGGAGATGCCCGCGCTCCTCGTAGAACGCGAGGAAGCGCTCGCGCAGCTCTGCGGTGGTCATGGACACGCCGAACAGTCTACGGAGGGGGTGAGAGCGCCTCTCAGGACCTGCGGCGGCGCGCGACTCGTGGTTCGATCGGCTCGTCGGGGCCGATCTCGGCCCGGATCTTGGCGATCGCCCGGCGAATCAGCCGCGAGACGTGCATTTGCGAGATGCCGACCTGCTGCGCGATCTGCGACTGCGTCTGGCCCTCGAAGAACCGCAGGTGGATGATCAGGCGTTCGCGCTCGTCCAGCGCCCGGAATCCGGGCGCGAGGACAGCCCGGTCCTCGGACACCTCGTACTGGTGCTCGACCGAACCCAGCGTCTCCAGTGGATCGAGCTCCTCCCCGCTCTCCGACGTCGTGCCCTGCGAGAGCGAGAGGGCGGTGTAGGCGCGACCCGATTCGAGCGCTTCGAGGACGTCTTCCTCGTCGACGCCCGCACTCTCGGCGAGCTCGGCGATCGTCGGCGACCGGCCGAGCTCGACGGTGAGCTGCTCGACGAGCTTCGACAGCTGGACATTCAACTCTTGCAATCCGCGAGGCACACGCACCGACCAGCCCTTGTCGCGGAAGTGGCGCTTGATCTCGCCGATGATGTTCGGTGTCGCATATGTCGTCAGCTCGACGCCTCGATTCACGTCGAAGCGGTCGATCGCCTTGATCAACCCGATCGCGCCGATCTGGACGAGATCGTCGAGCTGCTCGCCGCGATAGCTGTAACGCCGGGCGAGCGACCGGACGAGCGACATGTGCCGCTCGATCAGCTGCTCGCGCGCCTGCACGTCGCCTTCCACGTGGTAGCGCCGGAGCAGGACCTTGTCGCTGTCCGCGGTCATCGCGAGATGCTCACCGCCTTCGTCAGCACGGCCCAGTCCCCGTCGACGAGCACGTCGTCGACGGTCGAGTCCAGGACCCGGCGGACGCCGAGCCCTTCGCCCGCGTCACGCTCGAGCTCGTCGAGCAGCTGCGCCTCGAGCGGCCCGACACGCGTGATGAGCGCGTCCTCCCGCACGATCAGCCGGACCGTCACCTCGCCGGCCGGGCCCTCCGCACGGGCGAGCAGCGCGTCGAGTGCGAGCTGGATGTCCTCGAGGCTTTCGATCGTCAGGTTGAGCCTTGCGGCGAGGCCGCCGAGCACGAACGACGCCACACGCCTGAATTCGGGCTGACGCGGAATCGTCAGCGTGATCTCGTCAGCCATGCGGCTGCTTCAGCTCTTCCTCGAAGTCCCGCTCGCGCCGGGCGGCGGCATCCCGACCGTCCGCGACTGCCTGTCGCCAGCCGTTCCGCGCGCGGAGCGACGCAACACCGTGGGACACCCCAGAGGACAGACCGGTGAGCTTCTGCACCGGGCGCGAGATCGCGAAGCTGAGCGTTCGAACAGCACGGTCGGCAGCGACGACCGCATCGACGGCGCTGTCGGTCGCCGGGTCGAGCTTGTCGAGCTGTGCGTTCACGCGGTCGACCGTGCCACCGAGCTTGGTGGCGACCGGCAACAGGTCTCGCTCGGTGCCGCGCAGCAGCGACGAGAGCCGGTCGAACGTCTCCGCGAGGCGGAGGAGCGCCCACGCCCCCGCAAGGCCGACGGCGACGAGGAAGACGGCCAGCCCGACGTACGCCGCGTCTCCTGCCGAGAAGGCGACCACCCGGGGAGACTAGATGACCAAGCCGGAACCGACCACCAGGTCGCCGTCGTACAGCACGGCGGCCTGTCCCCTGGCGACGCCGAACGCCGGTTCGTCGAGCGCCAGCCGGAACCCGCGCGACGTCTCCTCGACCGCGGCCGCGATCGCCGGGGAGCGGTAGCGAAGCTTGGCCTCCGCACGGTCCACCGGCAGGAACAGGCGGCCGCGCGCGGAGACATGCGTCCGCGCGAGCGCCGTGCGCGGACCGGCGATGACGGTGTTCGTTCGCGCGTCGGTGTCGATCGCGTAGAGCGGTTCGGACCCGGCGATGCCGAGCCCGCGCCGCTGGCCGGGCGTGAAGGCCCAGTGGCCGCGGTGCGTCCCGATCACCGTCCCTCGCTCGTCGGTGACCGGTCCCGGCCGCGACTCGAGGCCGTTCCGCTCGAGGAACGACCGGTAGTCGCCGCCCGCGAGGAAGCACGCCTCCTGCGACTCCGGCCGTCGGGCCGCCGCCAATCCCGCCCGCGCAGCCTCGGCGCGCGTCTCGTCCTTTCGCTGGTCGCCGAGCGGAAACCAGACACGCGGGAGCAGGCGCGGCTCGAGTCGCGCGAGCATGTAGCTCTGGTCCTTCTGCTCGTCGACGGCACGTGCGAGGTACGGCGTTCCGTCCCGCTCGACGATGCGCGCGTAGTGGCCCGTGGCGAGACGTGCGGCCCCGATGCGCCGTGCGAACGCGAGCAGCTCCGCGAAGCGGAAGCCGCCGTTGCAGCGAACGCACGGGTTCGGCGTCTCCCCACGCGCATAGCCGCGGACGAACGGCGTCACCACGGCGCGCCTGAACCGGTCGCGGCGATCGAGCGTGACGTGCGGCAGCCCGAGGCTGTGGCAGGCCTCACGCGCGGCGAGGACCGCCGTCGGCGAACAGCACGCCCGCTCCGAATCCGGCCCGCGCGGATCGAGCCACAGCCGGAGTGTCACGCCGACAGCGGCGGGCCCGGCTCGCAGCAGCGTCACGGCGCTGTCGACGCCGCCGCTCATCGCGACCGCGACCCGCGCCGGATCGGGAGCCGCCCGCACCGCCGGCGCGAGAGCGTTGGCGAGCGCGTCGACGGGCAGCGTCTCTCCGCCGACGGCTGCCGCCTCGAGCAGCGACAGGCCGCGGAGGTCCTCTGCAACCCCGGCCGCATCCGCGTCGACGATCGTGTCGCCCTCGACGCGGAGGCGGACGAGCGCCCAATCGGCCCCGCGGGCCGAGTCTCCGACCAGCTCACGCATGTCGGCCAGCGTACTGGCGGTGATTGGACGGGGGGAGCCCGAGAGCTCCCCCCGTCATGCCCTGATGCCGCCGACTTGCCACGCTCCTTGTGAACCTGGACAAGCCAGGTGGGTGCCGTGCGGACGGAGTGACGCGATGCGCCCCAGGCCCGACGCGGGCTCCCTTTCACATGGTGTTGGTTCTACATGGATGCGCGGCGTCGCGAACGGCGTCGGGCAACCGCGGGACTGTAGCCGCGCTCAACCACCCCGCGCCGCATAGGCCCAGTGCACCGTCTGCACGCCGCGCAGCCCCAGCCGCCGGGCGAGTGCATCGGTGAGGTCGAACTGGCGCCCGGACGAGTACGGCCCCCGGTCGACGACCTGCGTGAGCACGGTCTTGCCGTTGTAGGTGATGAAGATGCGCGCGCCGCAGGGCAGCGTCGGGTGGGCGATGCCCTCCGTGTCGGCGCCGAGGATCGTGCCGCATGCCGTGTGACGGCCGAACACCGCCGGCCCGGCGGAGCCGACGAGCGCGGTGAAGGCCCCTTCCGGATGCGGCGCGGCGGAGGACGCAGAGTGCGTCGCAGCCGAGACCGCCACCGCGCAGACCGCGGCGAGAATCGCGACCGCCGCCAGCGCCACCTGCCGCTCGGCCAGCCGCGTGCTCATTCCCCCGCGGGCTGTCGCGGTAGCACGGGCGGCACGATCCGCGCCGGCACCTCGACCATGAAGGTCTCGACCACGACCCGCCGACCGAACCGGCGGCGAGCCGGCTGGATCCCGAACGGCTCGAGCTGGTGGCTCGCGGTCCCGTAGCCTTGCGCGGCGATCAGCGGCAACGTCGCCAGCGGCCGGGCCGGCGGAGGTGCCGGCGACGGACCGGCGACCGGATGCGGCCGCGCGGGCTCAGGTGCCGGTGGCAGCTGGACCGGCTCGACGTCGTCCTCGTCCTCCCCGGGAGGTGTCGTCACCGGCCATTCGCCGAGCAGCTGCGCGCGGAGGTCGGCGGAGGCAATCCAGGTCGGCGCTTCTTCGCGCTGCGGGTCGGGGTACCCCGCGTACACCTGCTCGAGGGGCTGCGGCGGAGGCAGGCTCGTGCTCGGCACGTAGTAGCGCGGCGGGAGCCCGGAGCCGTAGTGCGGTTCGCCGCGCCACGCCGCCCATTCGAGCAGCGCGACCACGAGCCAACCCAGCGCCATCACGCCGATGATCTCGAGCGGACGCAGCTTGGCCAGCGCCAGGCCGGTCGCGAGCGCGGCGAGGAAGAGGACTTCGAGGGCGAATCGCGATCCCTGGCGGTCGAGCACCGGCTGGTCCTTCGCTAGGAGATGTCCGTGACCTGCTCGCTTTCGACGGTCACGTCGATCCCGAGCTCCGCGAGCTGCTCTGCAGTCACGGCGGTCGGTGCGCCCGACATCGGGTCGACGCCGGCCTGGTTCTTCGGGAACGCGAGCGTGTCGCGGATGAACGGCTCGTCGAGCAGCGCCATGCACAGGCGGTCGATCCCGGAGGCGATCCCGCCGTGTGGCGGCGCGCCCATCGCGAGCGCGTCGAGCAGAAAGCCGAACTTGGCCCGTTGCTCCTCGGGGGAGATGCGGAGCAGGTCGAACACCTTCTCCTGCAGCTCCGGCTCGTGGATCCGGAACGATCCCCCGGCCAGCTCGAGCCCGTTGCCGACGAGGTCGTAGGCGATCGCCTTGGCCGCGCCGGGGTCGGAGTCGAGCAACGGCAGCGATTCCGGGCTCGGCCGCGTGAACGGATGGTGCTCAGCGTCCCACCGCTCGAGCTCGGGGTCCCACTTGAGCATCGGGAAGTCGGTGATCCAGACGAAGCGCCACGCGCCCTCGTCGACCAGTCCGAGCTCGCGTCCGAGATGCAAGCGCAGGAACCCGAGGATGCGTGAGACCTCGGCTCCCTCGCCCGCTCCGAACAAGATCGTCGTGCCCGGCCGGCCGAGCGCCTCGAGCACCTCGGCCGAGAGGAACTTCGCGATCGGGGAGCTGACGTCGTGGTCGGCGCGAAAGACGAGGTATGCGAGGCCCTTTGCGCCCCACCCCCGCGCGAGCTCTTCGAGCTTCGCGAGCTCGCCGCGCGACAGCTCGCGGTCGACCCTCAGATACCGGACTGCGGCGGCGTTGGCGAACACACCGAACTCCGAGCCCCGCGTGATCGCGGTCGCGTCCTCGATCTCGAGCCCGAAGCGAAGGTCCGGCTTGTCGGATCCGTAGCGCCGGTCCGCTTCCTCCCATTGCATGCGCGGGAACGGCGTCACGAGCTCGACGTCGCGGCATTCCTTCCAGATTCGAGCCACGACGCGCTCGATCAGCGAGAACAACTCGTCCTGGTCGGGGAACGCCGTCTCGACGTCGAGCTGTGTCAGCTCCTGCAGCCGGTCCGCGCGCAGGTCCTCGTCACGGAAGCAGCGGGCGATCTGGTAGTAGCGCTCGAACCCGGAGATCACGAGCAGCTGCTTGTAGATCTGAGGGCTCTGCGGAAGGGCGAAGAAGCGCCCCGGCTGCAGTCGAGTCGGGATCAGGAAGTCGCGGGCGCCCTCGGGTGTCGGCTTGCCCATGATCGGCGTCTCGATGTCGACGAAACCGGCCGCTTCCATCTCCTGGCGGATGATCGAAACCGCCTTTGCACGCGTCCGGATGTTGCGCTGCAGCCGTTCGCGTCGCAGGTCGAGCCACCGGTAGCGAATGCGCAGCGTCTCGTCGACGCCCTCCTCGTCGAGCTGGAACGGCAGAGCCGTCGAGCGGCTGATCACCCCGAGCGAATCGACCTGTACTTCGATCTCGCCCGTCACCATGCGCAGGTTCACGGTTTCCGGGCTTCGCCGCACCACCTCGCCGCGCGCCTGCACGACGAACTCGTTGCGGAGCTCGTGCGCCGCCGTGGCGCCGCCCGACGACCGCTCCGGGTTGATCACCAGCTGGACGATGCCGCCCTCGTCGCGCAGGTCGACGAAGATCAGCCCGCCGTGATCGCGCCGGCGGGCGACCCAGCCGGCGAGAGTGAGAGTGCGCCCCACGTCCTCGGTGCGTGAGCTCGCTTCCGATCGCATCACGCCAGGTCATGGATTGATGAGGGTAGCGACGACGCGCTCGAGGGCCAACGGCTCTTCCTCGCGCCCGTCGCGTCGAATCACCGCTCGATCTCCGCCGACGATCACGACCGCGCGCGCCCGCGTCCGTCCCGCCTGCGTCATCTGACCCTTGAAGGAGCGACCTGCGTAGTCCGTGTCGGCCGAGAGGCCGGCGCGACGGAGCTCGGCGAGCAGCTTCGAGACCGCAGAACGGTTTGCGTCCTCGCCGAGAACGACGAAGACGTCGAGCGCCGTCTGCTCGACCGTGATGTCCTCATTCTCCAGAGCGAGCAAGAGCCGTTCGATCCCGGCCCCGAATCCGATGCCCGGCGTCGGCGGGCCGCCGACGGCCTCGACGAGGCCGTCATAACGACCACCCCCACAGATCGTGGAGTTCGCGCTCCCGGACGGCCCGACGAATTCGAATGCCGTCCGGGTGTAGTAGTCGAGGCCGCGCACGAGCGTCGGCGCCAGCACATACGGAACATCGAGTGCATCGAGCTGCGCCTGGACAGCAGCGAAGTGCTCGCGGCAGGCTTCACACAGCGACTCGCCGATCTTCGGCGCGCCGGCGAGCGCCGCTCGCACTCGCTCGTCCTTCACGTCGAACACCTGCAACGGGCTCGTCGTGCGCTTGTGACGCGCATCGTCGTTCAACACGTCGGCGTTCTCATCGAGCCATTCGTTCAGCCGCTCGACATACCGGGGGCGACAGTCGGCGTCACCGATCGAGTTCAGCTGGAGCTCCCACTTGGTCACGCCGAGACGCCGCAGCAGCTCCGCGTACAGCTGGATGACCTCTGCGTCGATCGAGGGATCGGCCGAGCCGATCGCCTCGACCGAGAGCTGGTAGTGCTCCCGGTAGCGGCCCAGCCCTGGCGCGCCGTACCGGTACATCGGGGCAATCGTGTACGCCTTCACCGGCTGCGGATCGCGATGCAGCCCATGCTCCAGGTACGCGCGCGCAATCGGAGCCGTCCCTTCTGGGCGGAGCGTGAGCGAGCGGTCGCTGCGGTCGGTGAACGTGTACATCTCCTTGTGCACGACGTCCGACGCCTCTCCGGAGGTGCGCGCGAACAGGGCGGTGTCCTCGAACCCCGGGGTCTGGATCCGGCTCCACCCGTACAGGGCGGCGACCTGCTCCATCGTGCGGACCACGTGCCACCACGCAGCGTCGGCGGGCAGGACGTCGTGCGTCCCGCGCGGCGCCTGGAACCTCGAGCTCACGGTTGGGCGGCGCGGAGCTCGCGCAGAAACGGGTTCGTCTGCAGCTCCCGCCCGAGCGTCGTCGACGGGCCGTGGCCCGGATGGACGACGGTGTCGGCCGGCAGACGGTCGACGAGACCTCTCACCGACTCGAGCAGCGTGTCCCAGTCACCGCCTTCCAGATCGACCCGTCCGACCGACCCCGCGAACAGGAGATCGCCCGAGAAGAGCTCGTCGCCGGCGAGGAACGCGACGTGGCCGGACGAGTGCCCGGGAACGTCGAGCACCTCGAACCGGATGCCGGCCACCGTGATCTCGTCCCCGCCCGACACGGTGTGAGCCGGATCGTGTGGGGTCACGCGCAGTCCACCCCGCGTCTCACCCGTCCGCAGAGCCTCGGCCTCGACCGCCGGCGCCCACACTTCGCTGCCGGTCCCGTCGGCGAGGTCGGCAACGCCTCCGATGTGGTCGACATCGGTGTGCGTGACGAGGATGCCCGCGGTCCGGGCGCCCATGCGGGCAAGCTCGAGCCGGAGCGGTGACGGGTCGTCGCCGGGATCGATCACGACGGCCTCGGCAGTTCCCCGCTCGCTACGCACCACGTAGCAATTGCTGCGGAAAGGGCCCATCACGAACGTGTCCACGACAAGTGACATGTGAGGGCGTCTGAGTCTATCCACGCTGTGGAACACTTCCCTTGCCGATGCAGCGCTGGGATCTTCTCGAGCTCGACGCGCCGGCCGGGACGCGCGATCCGATCGTCCTCCACTCGGATGACGGAGCCCGGGCGGTGCTGATCGTGCTCACGCCCGGTCAATCGCTCGGTGACCATCAGGTACGAGAGAACGCCTGGGTCCTCGTCCTCGAGGGCACGATCCACCTCTCGTCGGGCGACGGCCCGCCGCTCGTCGCCGAGAGCGGAACGCTCACCCGGTTCGACGCCGGCGAGCGCCATGCGCTCACGAGCCCGGACGGCGCACGCGTGCTGCTCGTGCTCGCGCCGTGGCCCGCCGAGGGCCACTACCTGACCGCGTAGCTACTTCTTGGCGGCGGACTGCTTCGCGAGGCGCCGCTGGTAGGCGCGATACGTCGTGCGATCGACCCAGTACGTCAGCGGGATGAACGCGACGAAATAGATCGCGCCCAGCGCGAGCCTCTGACCGAGCGGCGAATTCTTGAACAGGACCACGAACGCGACGAGCATCAGCCCGCCCATCAGACCGCCGCGACGAAGCGCGCGGTGCCAGGACGGAGGCGGTACCTCACGGAGCGGTCGCGTCGCACCCCGCTGCCGGCTTCCCTTCGCGGGGGCCGCTTTGGTGGACGACTTCGACTGCGCGCGCGCTTCACGCTCGCTGCGAAGCTCATCCTCGTCGAGCGGGCGCTCGTTGCCGTCGGCATCGAGAAGCACGGTCTCGTACTCGTGCCGGAACGTCTTCTCGCGGCGCCGGCGTTGCTTGCGAGTCGGCATCGTCCGTCAGGTTAGCGCCGGTAGGCGAGCCGCCCGGCACGGACCACACACGCGACGACGTCCCCTCCGAGGTGATAGGCGAGATACCTCCAGTCGGGCGCATCGAGGAGAACCAGGTCGCCCCGAAGCCCGGGGGCAATGCGTCCCGCGAGATCGCTCAACCCGAGGACATGCGCCGCGTTCACGGTCACCGCGGTCAACGCTTCCGCGGGCGTGAGATGAAGCTGCGTGCAGGCGAGCGAGCACACGAGCGGGATGCTCGTCGTGAAGGCGCTGCCCGGATTGAAGTCGGTTGCCAGCGCGACCGCAGCACCGGCCGTCACGAGGTCCCTCGCCCGCGCCTGTGGACGATCGAGGAACAGCGCGCTCGCCGGAAGGAGCACGCCGACGACACCGCTTCGGGCCAGCTCGGAGATGCCTTGCGTGCCGGTCGCCTCGAGATGGTCGACCGACCGCGCCCCGAGCTCGACGGCGAGCGGGACGGCCCCGCACTCGGTGAACTGGTCGCCGTGGAGCCGGAGGGCGAGACCCGCCGCGCGGCATGCCTCGAGATACCGGCGCGCCTGAGCGGCATCGAACGCGCCACGTTCGAGGAACACGTCCGCCGCGTCGGCGATCGTCGCCGCTGCCGGAAGCACGTCGGCGATCGCCCAGTCGACGTAGTCGTCGGGACTGGGCTGCTCCGGCGGTACGGCGTGCGCACCGAGCCAGGTCGGCGAGCCTCCGGCGTCGCGAACCGCACGCAGTGACGCGAGCTCCGTGTCGCGATCGAGACCGTATCCCGACTTGCCCTCCCAGACCGTCGTGCCGTGCCGGAGCATCCAGCCCGTGTGACGGTCGACCTGCGCGGCGAGCTGGCTCTCGTCGAGACGCCTGGTGGCGGCGACGGTCGAGAGGATCCCGCCGCCGGCGGCGTGGAGCTCCTCGTACGTCGCTCCGCCGGCCCGGAGCGAGAACTCGTCCACACGGTCACTGCCGAATGCGGGATGGGTGTGACAGTCGACGAGCCCGGGAACCGCGCTCAGCCCACGTCCGTCGATCTCCTGAACGTCACCGTCGAGTGGAGCGAGGTCGCGCATGCGACCGACCGCCTCGATCGTGCCGCCCGAGCAGAGGACGTACGCGTCGTCGATCACGTCGACCGCGCCCAGCTCGCCGCCACGCGCCGGCACCGTGCGGGGGTTCGGCGTCGCGACCTGTCCGAGGTCGCGGACGAGGAGCCGCGTCGCCACCCGGGATCCCTAGTTCCCCGGCCGACGGAGCCCGTGCTCGAGTGCGGCTGCGTCCGCCTCCGGGTAGCCGGCGTCGAGATGCCGGACGACTCCCATTCCGGGGTCGGTGGTCAACACTCGCTCGAGTCGCTCGGCCATCTCGTCGGTGCCGTCGGCCACGACCACCATGCCGGCGTGGATCGAATTGCCGATGCCGACGCCACCGCCATGGTGCACGCTCACCCAACTCGCACCGGCAGCGACGTTCACGAGCGCGTTGAGGATCGGCCAGTCGGCGATCGCGTCCGAACCGTCACGCATCGCCTCGGTCTCGCGGTACGGTGACGCGACCGAGCCGGCGTCGAGGTGGTCGCGACCGATCACGACGGGCGCCTTGACGCGTCCCGAGCGGACGAGCTCGTTGATCGCGAGCCCGGCGCGTGCCCTGTCGCCGTAGCCGAGCCAGCAGATCCGGGCCGGCAGACCCTGGAACGCCACCCGAGCCGGCGCGAGCTCGAGCCAACGCTGGAGGAGCTGATCGGCCGGGAACAGGCCTCGGAGCATCTCGTCGATCACGGCGATGTCGTCGGCGTCACCGGACAGCGCGGCCCAGCGGAACGGACCGATCCCGCGGCAGAAGAGCGGCCGGATATAGGCCGGGACGAATCCCGGGTATGTGAATGCGTCCGCTACGCCGGCTGCTTCGGCCTCACCTCGCAGGTTGTTGCCATAATCGAAAACATAGCTCCCGGCCCGGACGAACTCGAGCAGTCCCTCGACGTGCACTGCGATCGAGGCGCGCGCCCGGCGCAGGTACTCGTCGGGATCGGACGCGCGAAGGACTGCGGCCGCCTCGACGTCCAGCCCCTGCGGTACGTACCCGGTGAGTGGATCGTGCGCGGCGGTCTGGTCGGTCACGAGGTCGAACGTCTCGCCGCGCCGCGCCAGCTCGGGGACGACGTCCGCAGCGTTGCCGAGCAGCCCGACCGACAACGCGCGACCCTCGTTCGCGGCCGAACGAATTCGAGCCAGCGCATCGTCGAGCGAATCTGTCGCCTCATCGAGGTATCGCGTCGCGAGGCGCCGCTCGAGGCGTGCCGGGTCGACCTCCACACACAACGTCGCCGCGCCGGCGAGCGTCGCCGCGAGCGGCTGCGCACCCCCCATCCCTCCGAGACCCGCCGTCAGGATCGTGCGACCTGCGAGCGACGCCGAGCCGAAGTGCTTCTCGCCGGCTGCGGCAAACGTCTGGTACGTGCCCTGCAGGATCCCCTGCGTCCCGATGTAGATCCACGACCCTGCGGTCATCTGGCCGAACATCGTGAGCCCCTCGGCCTCGAGTCGCCGGAACTCCTCCCACGTCGCCCAATGGGGCACGAGCAGAGAATTTGCGATCAGCACCCGCGGAGCGAAGGACGTGGTGCGGAAGACGGCAACCGGCTTTCCTGATTGCACGAGAAGGGTCTCGTCGTCGTCGAGCTCGAGCAGCGAGCGCACGATCGCTCGCAGGGCATCGTGCGACCGCGCTGCCTTCCCCGACCCGCCGTACACGACGAGCTCCTCGGGCTTCTCCGCCACCTCGCGATCGAGGTTGTTGAGCAGCATTCGGAGCGGAGCCTCGGTCGCCCACGAGCGGGCATTGAGCTCGGTCCCGCGCGGCGCACGGATCGACGAGAGGTCGCCGCAGAGTGCCTCGACCCGGGCGTCGAGCGAGGGTGCGACCGTCACGATCGCACCCGATCGGAAGACAGCTCGAGACGAGCCCGACGTGAGCGCCGGTGAATGCGGTAGAAGCTCCAACCGGTTGCGATCGCGTAGAACACCGAAGCGACCACGACGGCCTTGGCGAGCCCGCCGCCGGTCGCCCAGGCGACGAGGACGACGATGCCGGCGAGGCCGCCGTAGACGATCGCGGTGTCGCGGTACGGATGCCTCGTGGTGGGCGGCTCGGGGCGGCCCCCCCAGCGCAGCCGGCGCGGCGTGCTCATTCGAGCTCACCCACCGTCGTCTCCACCAGGGCGACAAGTGAGCCGTCGCGGATCGCCGTCGCAACGGCCTCGATGTCGGGGCCGAGGGGCCGGTCGTCGCGCAGACGCGGTGAGCGCTGCCGCACCGCGTCGTGAACCGCACGGACGCCGCGACCCGGCTCCAGCGGTGCGAGGAATTCCACCGCCTGAGCGCCGGCGAGCAACTCGATCGCGACCGCCCGCTCCGCGTTCGCAACGACCTGCGAAGCCTTGAGGCCTGACGCGTTTCCCATCGAGACGTGATCCTCCTGCCCCGCACTCGTCGGGATCGAATCGACCGACGCCGGATGGCAGAGCGACTTGTTCTCGGAGACGAGCGCTGCGGCCACGTACTGCGGAATCATGAACCCGGAGTTGAGCCCGCCGTCGGTGGTGAGAAACGCGGGCAAGCCTTCGCTGAGATTCGGATTCACGAGCCGCTCGAGCCGGCGCTCCGAGATGCTGGCCAGCTCGGAGACCGCCATCGCGAGCGCGTCGAGCGCAAACGCGAGAGGCTGGCCGTGGAAGTTCCCTGCGGACACGAGAAGGTCGTCGTCGGTCAAGACGAGTGGGTTGTCGGTCGCTGCGTTCAGCTCGGTCGAGATCGTGTAGTCGACGTAATCGAGCAGGTCGCGCGTGGCACCGTGCACCTGTGGGGCGCAGCGCAACGAGTACGCGTCCTGAACACGGTCGCACCAACGGTGCGACTCGATGATCGCGGAGCCTTCGAGGAGGCGCATCACGTTGCGAGCGGAGGCCGCTTGTCCGCGAAGTGGCCTCAAGGCGTGCACCTGCGGCATGAACGAGTTCCGCGACCCCTGAAGCGATTCCAGAGACAGCGCGCACGCGCAGTCGGCGGCCCGCGCAAGACGGCGTGCGCGGACGAGACCCAGCGCGCCCTGCGCCGTCATGAACTGCGTGCCGTTGATCAGCGACAATCCTTCCTTGGCGCGAAGCCGCACCGGCTCGAGGCCGGCGCGGGCAAGAGCCTCGGCACCATTCAGCAACTCCCCTTCGAACCAGGCGCGCCCTTCGCCGATCAACGGCAGCGCGAGGTGCGCGAGCGGGGCGAGGTCTCCCGACGCCCCTACCGATCCCCGCGACGGCACCTCGGGCAGAACGTCCCGGTTCAGGCAGTCGAGCAGGAGTGACACCGTCTCGATGCGCGCTCCCGAGTTGCCCTTGGCAAGAGTGTTGGCGCGAAGCAGCATCGCCGCCCGGACGACGTCATCCGGATACGGATCACCGACGCCACACGCATGCGAGCGAAGCAGCCGAACCTGCAACTCCTCGGTGAGCTCTTCCGGGATCTGCATCGTGACGAACCGGCCGAAGCCGGTGTTGACGCCGTAGGTGTGCTCGCGGGATCCCTGTGCGGCCCGCTCGACGACACGGCGCGCCGCCAGCATCCGCTCCTGTGCGACCGGCGAGATCTGGGCCGCGGCTCGACGCTCGACCGCGACCGCCCAGACGTCGTCCAGCGTCAGATCGCTGCCTGTCAACTCGCCCGTCACCGGCACAGGCCGAGTGTAGGCGGCGATCAGTCGTCGAGCAGCCTGACCTCGAGCACACGCGACGCGTCGAACCCCTGGATGCCGAGCATTGCCCCCGCAGCAGCGGCGGCCGCCCCGGCGGGCATCAGACCGACGAGCTCGGAGCCCACGACCTCGGCACCGCGCGCCTCGGCCTCGTCGGTGATCCGCGCGACGATCTCGTGCAGCGCAGACGCCTCCCAGTCCTCGACGTTCATGGAGACCTGGACGAGCCCTGTGCGCGACAGCTCGATGCCCAGGGCGCGAACGCCGGGAAACCCACCCCCGAGCTCGCGCACCACGGCTGCGACATCCCGCGCGACCTCGATCCTGCCGCGGAGGTTCACGTTGAACGCGATCAGTGGTGCACGCGCTCCCGCGATCACGCCCCCGGCAGTCTCGTGCAGCCGCAACGGGCCGAAGTCCGGCACGAGCTCACCGGCGTCGAGGCGCCGTTGCAGTGCCGTCGAGCCTCCCCGCCGGTAGAACGCAGGCCCGCGCTCGGGCGGTGCGTACAGGAAGACCGGGATGTCGAGCTCTGCGGCGGCAAGGCGAGCGAAGCGCTGCGCAACTGCGTGTGCCCGCGGGAAGTCGTCGGGGCGAAGCGGAACGATCGGTACGACGTCGGCGGCGCCGATGCGCGGGTGAACTCCTTCGTGTCGCCGCAGGTCGATGCGCTGCACGGCCACGCGAACGCCCGCGAGCAGTGCCTCGACGAGCGCGTCGTCGTCACCGACGAGCGTGAACACAGATCGGTTGTGATCCTCGTCCGCGTGCACGTCGAGCAGACGCGCTGAAGCGCCCAGCGCGCTGGCGATCGCGTCGATCGTCGCCCGATCGCGGCCCTCGCTGAAGTTCGGAACCGACTCGAGTGGCAGCACGGGCCTACTCTAGGCTCGAATGACGCACGGTCACGACCGGCGCTATCGCTCCCTCGCGTCGCTCCAGCGCGACCTCGCGACCTGCCGTCTGTGCATCGAAGCAGGGCACCAGCTCGAGTCGCTGCCCGTCGCAGCGCCGGGCGCGGGTCAACGCGCGTACCTGTTCGGCCAGGCGCCGGGAGCCGTCGAGGGTGCCGAGCGGCGCCCGTGGCGCGGTCGGGCGGGCAAGGCGCTGCGCCGTTGGCTCGAGCTCGACGAGGACGAGTTCTACTCGACTTTCTACTGCGCGTCCGTGACGCGGTGCTATCCGGGACGGGCTGCGTCAGGCCGCGGAGATCGCGCACCCACGCCGAACGAGCGCCGCCTGTGCCGGCGCTGGCGCGAGTCGGAGCTCGCGCTCCTCCGACCGAAGCTGATCGTCACGGTCGGAGGACTGGCGGCACGAGAGCTGCTCGGGCTCGAGCGGGTGACCGACTTCGTCGGTTCGAGCTATGACGTCGCAGATGCGGTCGCCGTTCCCCTCCCGCATCCGTCGGGTGCGAGCGGGTGGCTCAACGCGCCCGCGAACCGGGCGCGACTGGACGACGCACTCGCGCTCGTCGCAGCGGAACTCGCGCGACTCTGACGACGTGCGCGCCGGCTACCCACGGAGGTAGACGGGAACCGAGCCGACGGCCTTGTCGTGCCACGTCTGCTTGTTCGCGTCCCAGAGCATCCAGAGGTAGCCGAGGAAGAAGACCAGGAACGAGGCGATCGCGACGACCGCGCGTCCGAAGGCGCGGGCATAGCCGATCGGCTGGCCGGGGTGGTCGCGCACGTCGACAACGCGGATCCCGAGGGCGGCGTCGCCCGGCGTCTGGCCGGTGCGACCGTGGAAGTACGTGAAGTAGCCGAACCCGACGACGAGGCCCAGCAGCTGACCACCCGTGTTGCCGAGCACGATCCGAAGGATCAGATCGACCACGGTGATGACCACGCCGTCCACGAACGCCGCTGCAAACCGTCGCCAGAATCCTGCAGGCGGCCCGCCGAGCTCGCCTCGGGCGTCCTCGAGCACGTCGCGGCGTATGGTGTCAGCCGTGCCGGACGACCACACCGAGCTCGGCTCGGAGATGCGTGAGCGAATCGACGCTCCCGTCTCGCAGGAAGCCGTCCGCGAGGCGAGGCTCACACCGGCGGAGGCGGTCCGCCAGATGCGCATCCGCGTTCCGGAGCGGGCGAACCGCAAGCTCCGTCACGTCGTCGAGCGCGTCAACCGCGACGACGAGCTGAAGGGCTTGTGGCACGTCGCGAACGTCAACGCCGTCGCGCGCATGGAGATCAACGATCACTCGTGGGTGCACATCCAGATCGTCACGAACATCGCGCTGAAGCTCCTTCGCCAACTGACGAAGCACGGCATCGAGCCGGCGATGGTCACCGATTACGGAATGACGCGTGACGACGCCGAGGTCGTCGTCGCGCTGACCGCGCTGACGCACTGTGTCGGCATGTCGGTGCACCGAAAAGGCCACGAAGACTTCAGCCTCTTCCTCGCCGCGCCGAAGCTTCGCGAGCTCCTTGCAGGCATGTACGAGGAGCCTGAGCTGACGGTGGTCGTCTCCGAGGTGCTGCAGGGGATCATCAGCCACCGTGCCGACGGCGAGCCGCTGACGCTCGAGGCCGGGATCCTGCGCGTCGCCGACGCGCTCGACATGGAGCAGGGCCGTTCGCGCATCGCCTTCGAACGTGGTCACGTCGGCATCCACTCCCTCTCCGCAGCGGCGATCGAGGAGGTCGAGATCTCGGACGGCGAGGAGAAGCCGATCCGCATCTCGATCACGATGAACAACTCGTCCGGCATCTACCAGGTCGACGGCCTGCTGAAGGCGAAGCTCGTCGGATCGGGGCTGGAGCCGTACGTCGAGGTGATCGCGCACATCGACACCGAGGACGAAAAACGGCTCGTCCCGCTCTACCGGCTCGAGCTCTGAGGAGTTTCGCCCGCCGAGACCGGGCTACAATGCGCCCGCCCTGCGGGGTCGTCTAATGGTAGGACGCCTGACTCTGGATCAGGTAGTCAAGGTTCGAGTCCTTGCCCCGCAGCCTGACGAAAGCCCCGCAAACGCGGGGCTTTCGTTTGCGAGACAGGCGACACACGGGCAGGGAGGGCAACACATGGGGCAACAGTTCGGGCCGCACTTCGCGGAGCTCATGACGGAGAACCTCTCCGCGCTGAGCTTCGACATGAGGAAACTCGCAGGGCTCGAGGCGATCGAGGAAATGAAGGCGTCGTTCAGCATCCCGGCCGCCATCACATCGGAGATCAGTGAACAGATTCGCAGCCAGACCGCCGCGTTCAGCGCACTCAGGGCGATGCCCCCGGTCACGCTGACCTTCCCGACACTGAAGGCTGCTGACCAAGTGCGCGCCTTCACCTCGTCAAGCGAACTCGTCGATGCTTTCCGTAAGGCGTTTCCGACTCCCATTACAGTCGACCTTCCGAGCATCGAGTTCGTCGAGAACACCGAGCTCGCCTCCGAAATGGCGAGAACCGCCGCTGCTCAGGTAGGCCGCCGTCCGCATGGAAGACAGCGCGCGGAGCCTGACGCCGGCGCAGCGCCGGGTGGCTCCCGAATGAGCGAGACGCCGAAACCGGAGAGGATGTGACCACCTCGGCCGACTGCGCGGCGTCTGTTAGACGACGCCGACCTGTTTCACCCAGAGCGGCACCGTGATCGGCGCACGCCGGACCTGGACGATCAACTCCTCCCGCCAGTTGACCTCAGCAATGTTCAGGTAGCCACGCCCCTTGTAGGCGTCGTACCACAGGTCGGCCGCAGCCGCCCCTGATGGTTCGCCGGCTCCACTACTACAACCATCACCGACGACACTCAGCCCTCGGCCACCAACCCCCGACCAGCAGAACCAACCTGCTCGGGTCCTACATCTAGGGCTCGTCGCTGCGGCCGCGCTTGATCAGCGTTGAGCTCGGGACGCGGTTCGCGGGGTCGAACCCGACCGGATGCGAGCCGCCCCACGTGACTGGCGTCCCCGGATCAAGATCGAACACGCGGGGCGGCGCGTCGGGCTCCACAGACGGTGGGGTACGTCCCATGAGGCGGTCGAAGAAGCTGCGAAGCGTCATCGCTCCGAATCCTTGAGCTTCTGAACTTCGAGTGCGATTTCCCGCAGGGCGTTTTCGAGCGCCTCAGTCCGACGGGTGAGGTCGTCGATCGCCACGGAGGTCGGTGTCGTCGACACGAGTGGGTGTCCCCATTCCAGCGGCTTGCTGGGGTGCAGAAGCCTCTCCACCCGATCCCTCAAGGAGTCCGTCAGGCTTTCAGCAGAAGATCCTTTCTCGTACCCGAGCGGATTGTGAAGGAGATGGCTCTGATCCTGGCTCTTGGTTCCCGGCCGGATGCTTCTTACGCGCATGGCTCCCTCCGTTCCGAAGCGAAAGATCCTAAATTGTCGTACCGCTGCGCGACCGACACATCGGGGACGACACTGCACTGCGTTTCGTAGTAAGCCGCAGAGTCAGCGGCCCTCGAGCCAACAGACGTGATTTGGGAGGACGAGCCGATTGGCGCTGGCGCACACGTCGGCCCCTCGCGATAGCCACTCA
Source organism: uncultured Thermoleophilia bacterium (assembly GCA_963851065.1). Classification (GTDB taxonomy): domain Bacteria; phylum Actinomycetota; class Thermoleophilia; order Gaiellales; family Gaiellaceae; genus PALSA-600. The sequence goes on along the minus strand of CAWKNW010000012.1, from coordinate 170,149 downwards.
GCCACAAAACCCACCCGGGCGTATCGCGCACACCAGGTATTCACGCGGCTTGGATTAGACGTCAGGGGGGAGACGCACACGCGGCCAGGGTTGGGGAGGACCTGGCGCATGTCCCGGCGAGCAGGAGAGTCGCCCAGCGGCGCCCCCTCGTTCGGACGGCTCTCCTCACTGTTCCAGGCAGCCAACTCGACGAAGCCGGCGAAACAGGCAACGGCCCGTCGAGGCGGTCAGGGAAACGGGCCGGGCGAGGGTGTCGATCGACGGAGGGAGTAGCAACGAGGGAAACCACCCGCCCTCCGGGAAGAGTCCTTCCCGTCCGGCCCAAGGTCACACTGACCCGAGAAGCGTCGGCGCACGTCCGTAGTAGTTACGGCTTCGCACGCCTAGGTCGCGTCGTCCACCACATTGTCACTCGGCAGCTCGGCAAGCCGGTCAGACTGGCGACCATGCATCTTCCTCGTCTGAGGTTGAGGAGGTTTAGCGTCTCGGAAGCTGAGATGGAGACACACACAAGCCACCACCACGAAGAGGAGCTGGAAGAGGAGCACGAGCACGCCGAGACGGCCAAGCCGGATCCAGACGAGGAAGACGAGGCGCCCCCCAGTTGATCTGATTTCCCGCGTCGCCGCGTAGTAGCCGCGTTTGCAAACCGATTGATAACGGACGGTGCAGAACAGGCTGGATTCGGTGGACGGGCACGAGCGCAGAACGGCTGAACCATGCGACTTGCCGGACCAGGCAACACTCCCTGGACGCCCCTGGCGAGACTCCGGATCAGGTAGTCAAGGTTCGAGTCCTTGCCCCGCAGCATCACGAAGACCCCGCTCAGTCAGGGTCTTCGTTTGTCGGGTAAACGACGCGCAGCAACACGTGAAGCCAACCGGCCCCGCTTGTCCGAGGAGCTAGACGCCCGCTCGAGCGTGGGTGCCAGATCGGGCATCCTCCGCGAGCTGCGCCTCGATCGCCTGATCGACGTTGCCGTTGGCAGTGTCCGCAGCAAGTGTGGCTACAAGCCCGTCGGCGTCGAGGACGGCCAGAACCTGCGGCTTGACGCGCGCCAGGCGGAGCCTGACGCCGTCGGCCTGGGCGACCTCGTACAGCTCGGCCAGCTTTGCTGCTCCCTGTGAGTCGATGAAGTCGACGCCCTCGAGGTCGAGCACGAGAGCGTGCAGTCGCGGCTCGCTGTCCCGGATGACCGCGCGGATGCGATCGTCGAGCACCTCGGCGGTGGCGAAGAAGAGGCCGCTGTCGAGGCGGAGGACGGCTATGCCCGGGAAGGTCTCGTCGCCCAGGTTGTCGTCGAGTTCACGAAACACCTGGGTGCCGGGCTGACGGCCGAGCAGCGGCATGCGCGGCGAGGTGGCCACGTAGATCAGCCAGCCAAGTGAGAGGGCGACGCCGATCGCAACACCGGCCAGGACCCCGGCAGAGAGCACGGCGAGGATCGCGGCGAGGGCGATCCAGAAGTCGAACCTCGCCACCCGGTGGAGGCGGCGCATCTCGCCGACGTCGATCATCCCGAAGACGACTGCGTCGATGATGACCGCCGCCAGCACGGCCTTCGGCAGCGCCGAGAAGAGCGGCGCGAGCACGATCAGCGTCAACAACACGAGCCCGCCGGTGATGAGCGACGCCACCGGCGTCCTGGCGCCTGCCGACTCGTTCAGGGAGCTCGCAGACAAGCTCGTCGAGACCGGCATCCCCTGGAACACCCCGGCTCCGACGTTCGCCATGCCCTGCGCGACCGATTCCTGGTTCACGTCGATGCGGTAGCGGTGCCGTGTCGCAAAGGCGCGGGCGTCGCCGGCGGTCTGGGAGAACCCGATCAGTAGCAGCGCGACCGACGCGATCCCGATCGCCGACAGATGCGTCCTGACTAGGTGCCAGTCGGGCAACGCCGGGCTCGGCAATCCGCGAGGAACGTGGCCGACGAGCGCGACGCCGTGGGCGCCGAGGTCGAAGAGGCCCGACGCGATCAGCCCGCCGACCACGAGCACGAGCGCGCCGGGAACCGCCGGGGCGGCAAACCGCAGACCGAGAATCACACCGAGCGCCACGACCCCAACGACCAGGGTCGTCCAGTGGATGTCGTCGAGACCCTGAATCCACGTCGCGAGCTCCCGCCACGCGCTGTCGCCGCTCGACGACGTCCCTGTCAGCTTCGGGAGCTCGCCGATCGTCACGTCGACCGCAGCGCCGGCAAGGAAGCCCGTGATCACTGCCTTCGACAGGAACTGTGCGATCCACCCCATCCGGAACAGCGCCAGCAGGAGGAAAAGGACACCCGTTGCGAGCGTGATTGCAGCCACGAGCTGCGCCGCATCCTGGCCGCCGAGCTTCGTCGCGAGCACCGCGCCCCCGGCGACCGCGGCGAGCGACGAGCTCGGCCCCGTCGAGATCTGACGCGACGTGCAGAAGAGCGCGTAGATGATCGCACCCGCAGCCGCCGCATACAGCCCGTTCTCCAAGGGCACCCCGGCGATACCGGCGTATCCGAGGTTCTTCGGCACGATCAGCGCGGTCACCGCGATCCCTGCCGCCAGGTCGCCACGCAGCCACCGCCGCTGGTACCGGGGCAGCCACTCGACCACCGGCAGTAGACGAGTGAGGCGCCGGGGCGGCCGATCCTCGTTCGCCGTGCCCAAGATCGATTGATCCTTTCATGCGCACCCCAGCGGAGGCGACGAGAATCCACCCACGCGTGCGGAGCTGATCGCTGCGATGAAGAAGCTCTACGAACGCCTCCACTGGCCGCCCGGCAGGGCTAGCCGCCCGGTACGCGCGCGGGCCAAGAGGGGGCGCTGCGTTGAAAGCGCGAGTGCCCCTTGGCCCGTCTTCCAGGTTGTGCGGGTGGCCCGAGTTCAGACCCGGCGACCCTTCCTCGGGCCCCCCGCCTCGCCACTTGCGGAGCATTCCGCAGGCGGCCTAACTAAGACGCAACGCCGGGTCGAAGGTTGGCTGCCGCTCGGCGGCACCGCGCGGCCGGCGGCTCGTCGCTAGGGTCGTCGGACGGTAGAAAGCTCCGTGAAGGTCACTCGCACGAAAGCGGCGCTCGAGCGGCTCGACCGCTTCCAGCAGGCGCATCCGGTCATCGGCTTCCCACTGGCGGTCAACCGCAAGTACTCCGACGACCAGGGCCGCTACCTGACGGCGACCGTCACGTACTACGGCTTCTTCTCCATCTTTCCGTTGCTGCTCGTGCTCACGACGATCCTCGGCTTCGTCTTCCACGGTCATCCGCATCTGCAACAGGAGATCGTCGACTCGGCGCTCGGCCAGTTCCCGATCGTCGGCTCCGAGCTCAAATCGGGCTCGCTCACCGGGAGCACGGCTGCGCTCGTGATCGGCCTCGTCGCCGCACTGTGGGCGGGGATGGGCGCCGTCCTCGCCGCCGGGTACGCGATGGACCACGTCTGGGGTGTCCCCGCCGCACGTCGTCCGAGCTTCCTCCGCGCCCGCGTGCGCGCTCTGCTTCTGCTCGCCGTTCTCGGCGGCGGCCTGCTCGCCACCACCGTGCTCGCGGGTGCCGGCACCGTCGGCGCCCGCTACGGCGTCGACTGGAAGATCGCCTCGATCATCCTCTCCGTCCTGCTCGACATCGGGTTGTTCTGGATCGCATTCCGTGTCCTGACGACACACGATGTCTCGTGGTCGAGCCTCCGGTACGGAGCGGTGGCCGCGGCGATCGGCTACGAGGTGCTGCAGCTCCTCGGCGGCTACTACGTCGGCCGCGTCCTGAAGAACGCCGCCAACGTCTACGGAACGTTTGCCCTCGTCATCGGACTGCTGTCCTTCATCTACCTCGCGGTGCGCATCGCTCTCTTCGGCGCCGAGGTCAACGTCGTTGCCGCAAGGCGGCTCTGGCCGCGCAGCCTTCTGTCACCGGGCCCGGGCGAAGGACCTCCAGGCGAGCCCCGTTCCAGCCGATAACGACACCATGTCGATCCAACGCGCAGCAGTCGTCACGCTCGCCGCCTTTGCAGCGGCGTTTGCTGCCGTCTTTCGCTAGACGGAGAAGCCGTGCGAGCTCGGCTTCTTGCCGAGGGACGCCGACCAGAGCCGCCGGGCCTGGTCATTCAGTTCGAACGTGCTCGCAACGACTGCGACCGGACGCGGAGCGGGTGCCGACTCGGAGGCCGGGGCCAGAACGTTGCGCACGACCCCGCCTGCGACCGCCGCCCCCGCGAGGAGCGCAGCTGTGAGTGCGACCATCAACGGCCGCGCAGCCCGACTGTGAGGGACTCTCACCGCGACGGACTCGTGCGCCTCGAGTGGTGCGGCTCGGAGCTCCCGCGCCGTCGCAGCCGACGCATCGGCGAACGAATCGGCAGGACACGCAGCCCCGCAGGTGCGCATCGAGCAGCGCCCCCTCGAGCTCCGAGAGCTGATCGTCGAGGCGAAGCGACACCCAGAAGCGCGCGCGCGAGCAGAGACGGTTTTCGATCAGCATCGGAAAGTCAGACGCGTCCCGCGACAATTCGTTAGCCACGTTATCGATCGCGATCGGGCTGCCGGAGGGCGCCAACCGAGCCGAGGCCCGATGTTCATGCTCCGGAAACAGGTATGACAACGGTATGAGCGACGCGGTTCGGATCCTGGTCGTCGACGACGACGCCGACATCCGGCTCCTGCTCCGCGAGCTCCTCGAGCGCGCCAGCTTCGACGTCGACGAGGCGGAGAGCGGCCGCGCGGCGCTTCGCTCACTCCATTCCTCCCCCCCGGCCCTCGTGCTGCTCGACGTCTCGATGCCGGACCTCGACGGCTACCAGACGCTCGAGCGGATCCGCGACCTGTCCGAGGTCCCCGTGATCATGCTCACCGCACACGCGCGGGAGCTCGAGAAGGTCCGGGGTCTCACCGCCGGTGCCGACGACTACGTCGCCAAGCCCTTCGGCCGGCAGGAGCTGCTCGCCCGGGTGCAGGCGCTCCTGCGCCGTTCGGGCGGCTCGTCCAGCGTCCACGAGGCATACGCCGACGACTTCCTCGCGATCGACTACGCCGAGCGCCGCGTCACCGTCCAGGGCCGCGACGTGCGCCTGACGCCGCTCGAGTTCAGGCTGCTCGCGACCTTCGTGCAGAACCGAAACCAGGTTCTGTCTCGCGACCAGCTGCTCAAGCTGGTCTGGGGCGACCCGTACGGGGTCTCCGGCGACCAGGTGAAGCTCTACGTCGGCTACCTGCGGCGCAAGCTGGTTCCCGACGCCCCGGGCGACGCACCGATCGAGACGATGCGCGGCTTCGGGTATCGCTATCGCGCCTGAACTCGGTTTGGCACCCCGGTCCGCGCTCTCTCTACACTTCCGCCACAACCCCCTGACCCCCCAGACAGGAGGACGAGTGAAGAAACGTATTTACGCGGGCGTTGGAGCGTCCGTGGGTGTTGCGATTGTCGTGCTGGCCGTGACGGTCGGCGGGGCGATCGCCCACTCGAGCGCGACTCCCTTGCCCGCGTCGTCGTGTTCGGCGATCCAGAATGGGAGCGGGCAGTACCTGATTGCCTCTGACCTCCCCCTCCAGGGCTCTGGTCGTACCCAGACGGTCCAGATGACGAAGGCGATCGCGTACATCCTCAAGCAGCACGGCTGGAAGGCCGGCAAGTACTCGCTCGCCTACCAGAGCTGCGACGACTCGACCGCCCAGGCGGGTAAGTGGGACTCGGGCAAGACGTCCGCGAACGCGAACGCCTACGCTCAGGACTCGAGCATCATCGGCGTGATCGGGACGTTCAACTCGGGCGCGGCGGAGATCATCGTGCCGGTGCTGAACCGGGCGCCGAACGGTCCGATCGCGATGGTCAGCCCGGCGAACACCTACGTCGGCCTGACGCACGGCGGCCCCGGCACGGTTGCGGGTGAGCCGGGCAAGTACTACCCCACAGGAAAGCGCAACTACGTCCGTGTCGTCGCTGCCGACGACTACCAGGGCGCGGCCGACGCTCTCCTCGCACAGTCGCTCGGGGTGAAGAAGGTCTTCATCCTGAACGACAAGGAGGCCTACGGCCTCGGCGTCGCGTCGAACTTCCGCAACGCGGCGACGAAGCTCGGCATCAAGATCGTGGGCTTCACCGCGTGGGACGGCAAAGCGTCGTCCTACCAGGCGCTCGCGGTCAAGATCAAGTCGTCGGGCGCGCAGGGCGTGTTCGTCGGCGGCCTGATCTGCGAGAACGGCGGAAAGGTGATCAAGGACATCCGCGCCGGCGTGCCGGCCAGTGTCAAGATCATGCTGCCGGACGGCTTCACGCCGGCTTCTTCCACGATCAAGGAGGCCGGAGCCGCGGCCCAGGGTGCGACCATCTCGGTCGCAGGCCTGCCGAACTCCGCCCTCAAGGGCGCTGGCAAGACGTTCGTCACCGACTTCACCAAGGCGGTCGGCGTTCCTGACCCGTACTCCGTGTACGCGGCCCAGGCGACCGAGGTGATGGTGCAGGCGATCGCACAGTCGAACGGCACCAGGGCCGACGTCGCGAAGCAGCTGTTCAAGCTCAACCTGAAGAACTCGATCCTCGGGAACGTGTCCTTCAACTCGAACGGCGATGTGACCTCGAACCCCGTGACCATCTACAAGATCTCGGGCAACACCGCCCCGACCTTGAAGGTGATCGTGCCGCCCAAGTCGCTCGTCAAGGCGGCTTAAGTCCGGGACCCCGCAGGCACGGCTCCGGGGAGGGTGCGAGCCCTCCCCGGAGCCGATTCCGGCCGCAAATCTGAGACGATCCCGGATGGATGGCACGACTCGCCTCCGTCCCCGACCTCGAGCAGGAGCTGGATCGCCTCTACGGGGTGCCGCCGGACGTCTTCGTCGCCGAGCGCGACGCACTCGCCGCACGTCTGCGGCAAGCGCACCAGTCCGACGCGGCGACGACGGTCGCCAAGCTGAAGAAGCCGGTGGCGGTCGCGTGGGCCGCCAACCGGCTGGCCCGCGAGCAGTCGAGCGCCGTCGGCCGGCTGCTCGAGGCGTCCGCGCGGCTGCGCACGGCCCAGAAGCGCGCTCTCGCGGGCCGAGCGGGTCACACCGAGGTCGGCGAGGCGCAGGCCGCCGAACGCGAGGCCGTGCGTGAGCTCGTCACTGCGGCTCAGACCCGGCTCGATCCGCCGGTCAGCGGGTCCGCCCTCGACCGGCTCGGCCAGACTCTGCGCGCGGCCGCCGCGAGCCCAGCGACGAGCGCCCTGCTCGAACGCGGCCGGCTGACCAACGAGGTGCAAGCAGCGGGCTTCACCGCCGTCGACGGCCTGGCGGCGTCACCCAGGCGCACGCGACGGACGGACGAAGTCGCCCAGGCGGCCCGCGCCCGTCTGAAGGTGCTGCGAGAAGAGGCCCGGAAGCTCGCCACTGCCGCGCGCTCCGCAGACCGCGCCGCCGGCGCCGCCGAGCGGGCCGCCTCCGCTCTCCGCGCCGAGGCGGACGGGAGCGAAGCGGCGGCTCGACGCGCAGCCGACGAAGTGGCGGCCGCCGAGGCAGCCCTTCGCAACCGTTCGTGAGGCCGTACTGGCAATCCTCGCGCGACTGGCTTAGAGTCAGACGCGGGATTTGAGTTTCGGGAAGGTGACTGCGGCCGAAGGACCTGAAGGCGCCAGGCGTGGCGTCGTGACGCCGTTTGCGCGTCCGCAGAGACGGCTGCGCCGCGGTGACGATCGGCTCGATCTTGCCGCCGAGGTCGAACGGCTGAAGCACGAGAACGCCGATTTGCGCGCGCAACTCGCTGCACACGACTCGAGGATCGTCATCGAAGCTGCGCTGAGTGCGGGCGCCCGTGTGCTGGCGGTGGTACGGGCGGAGGTCGAGCTTCGGATCGCCGAGGGTCGCTGGGCGCTGCAGAAGGTACGGAACGAATCGAACGTGGCGATCGCCGCTGCCAAGGACGAGCTCGTCCGGCTCGAGTCGCTGAAACGGCAGCTCGCTCATCAGACGCAGGCGTTCGCGGCCGACCTGACGGCTCTCGTCGATGCCAAGCTTCCGGCGCCGCCCCAGCCGCCCTCGCTCGACGAGACGCTCGCCGAGCGGCTCCGCAACAACTAGCGACCTCTCCAGGCACTCGCGAACGCGGCAAAGCGTGTCGTCGACACCGCCTGGTCGGCGGATGACGTAGTTTTCAACCGGAATCTCAAACAACGATCAGAGGGGGCCTGATGGTAGGCGCGTCTTATCCGTTTCTCGACGTGATGTGGACGATGTTGGTGTTCTTTCTCTGGGTGCTGTGGTTCTGGCTCCTGTTCACCGTCTTCGCGGACGTCTTCCGCCGGCACGACATCTCGGGCTGGGGCAAGACGGCGTGGTTGATCTTCGTGATCATCCTGCCGTTCCTCGGCGTCTTCGTGTACCTGATCGCGGAGAGCAAAGGGATGGCGGACCGCAACATGGAGCGCGCGAACCAGGCGAAGTCGCAGTTCGACGACTACGTGAGGCAGACGGCGGGCGGAAGCGCAACGGAGATCGCCAAGGCCAAGGAGCTACTCGACTCGGGCGCGATCACGCAGGCCGAGTTCGACTCAATCAAGCAGAAGGCGCTCGCGTAGCCTGAAGGTCGCTCAGCGAAAGGAGAACGAGGAATGTTCGTGTTCTATCCGTTGATGGCCGTCGCCATCTTCATGCGCCGCCGCCCGCTCGCCCGTGCGGCGGTGGTCGGTGGAGCCGCCTACTACGCTGGCCGGCGGGGCGCGCAGAGCCAGCAGCAGGAAGCCGACCAGAACGCGCAGATCGCAGATCTCCAGGCTCAGCAGCCGCAGGCCCCGGCCGCTCCACCGCCCGCGGCCCCGGCCTCAGGCGGGATGACAGAGGACTCGATCGAGAAGCTCAAGCAACTGGCCGACCTCCACACGCAGGGCGTCCTGACCGACGCCGAGTTCGAAGTCCAGAAGCAGAAGATTCTCCAGGGAATGTGAGGAGGAGCGAGATGGCAATCGGACCTGTGCAGATGCTCGTCCTCGGCTTCGAAGACCCCGCGTTCAAAGGCGAGATCCTCGACGAGCTGAAACGCCTGAAGGACGCGGATATCGTCCGTGTGATCGATGCCGCCGTGGTGAGGAAGAACGAAGACTCGAGTGTCGACATCCTCCACACCAGCGACTTGAGCAGCGAGGAAGCGCAAGAGTTCGGCGCGATCGTCGGCGCGCTGATCGGGCTCGGCGTCGACGGCGAGGAGGGCGCGGCCGCCGGCGCGGCCGCTGGCGCCGAAGCGATGGAGGACGGCAGGGTCTTCGACGACGAGGAGATCTGGTACGCCGCCGATGCGATCCCGACCGGGACCGCGACGGCGATCGCTCTGCTCGAGCACCGCTGGGCGATCCCGCTTCGCGACTCGATCGCCCGAGCCGGCGGCTTCGTCCTCGCCGACGAGTGGATCCACCCGCAGGACCTGGTCGCGGTTGGGCTCTTGGCTGCGGAGGCAACGGCGCAGTAGGAGAACGGTCAGCCCGGCGGACCGAGTGGCGGCTTCGCGCCTCGGGAACTCGTCGTGTTGCCGGCCCTCCGGCCGGCAACACGACTCAGTTCCCAAACGCGGCTCACCTTTTGAAGTCCGATATGTCAGGTTGAAGGCCGAGTAACCGATCCAGAGTCGGTTGTCAGTCGTAGCGGCAGCGCTGACCACCGCAATCACGAAAGGAGCTCCATGCCCGAGATTCTCTGCGCATTCGGGGTGCACTGCGACGCAGTCGCCGGCTGGCTCGGGTCGTACGGCGGCGAGGACTCTCCCTGCGACATCTCGCGCGGCGTCTTCGCCGCGGAGATCGGGATGCCGCGCCTCCTGAAGCTCTTCGACCGCTACGAGCTCAAGACCACCTGGTTCATTCCTGGACACACGGCAGAGAGCTTTCCGAACGAGACGCAACTCGTCGCGGACGCGGGCCATGAGATCGGTTTGCACGGCTACTCGCACGAAAACCCACTCGCGATGTCGCCGTCGCAAGAGCGAGCGGTGCTCGAGCGCAGCATCGAGGTGCTCGAGCCGTTCTTCGGTCGCCGCCCCGCCGGCTACGTCGCACCCTGGTGGGAGTTCTCCCGCGTCACGAACGAGCTCCTGCTCGAGTACGGAGTCAAGTACGACAACAGCTTGATGCACGCCGACCACCAGCCCTACTACGTCCGCGTCGGCGACGGCTGGACGCCGATCGACTACACGCAGCCCGCGGAGACGTGGATGAAGCCGTTCACGCGTGGGCGCGAGACGGCCCTGATCGAGATCCCCGGAAGCTGGTACCTCGACGACCTTCCACCGATGATGTTCATCAAGAAGTCGCCGAACAGCCATGGATTCGTCAACCCGCGCCAGCTCGAAGAGTTGTGGCGCGACCAGTTCGACTACATCTACCGGGAGGAGGAGTACGCCGTCTTCCCACTCACGATCCACCCGGACGTGAGCGGCCGGCCGCAGGTGCTGTTGATGCTCGAGCGCCTGATCGAGCACATCAACCGGCACGAAGGCGCTCGGTGGGTCACCTTCGAAGAGATGGCCGACGACTTCGCCGTACGCACGTCAGCGCCGAGCCGCGCGTAGCGTCCGATCAGCCGCCTGGACTTGCCGGCGCCTGGCTGTTGCTTCTGCCGGTCGAGTCGCTTAAGTGAGATGCAGCGAGAGACGCCCTCCCAAAGCGGTTCTCGTCGGGCAAGAGGAGTTGAGCGGCGGACGGACGCCCGACGCGTCCGAGCCGCACCGCCGCCGGCTCCTCACCTCTCACCGCAACACGACCGGGTGTATGGCGCGGAGGGGAAGCAGCGCAGACTTAGATGCGCACGAGAAGAGCCGCCCGGCTGCCGCATCCCCCGGACGACTCTCCTACGAATCGGGAGCGAGCGCCACCTCCCCCTTGGCGCTTTGCGTCCCTCACTGCAGCGAGTCAGTTCTAGCGGCGGGAATACGTCGGCGTGCAAAACGCCCGGGTAGTCTTTCGTGCCGGGGTCGCTTTCCTGGCTGTGAGGAGTAGCCTCGCGAGAGTGGCCGATCCCCCAGCGGCCCCACCGGTCACGCGGACGCTACGGCCCTGGGGCGGCCTCCCCGCAGCCTTGGGGCCTGGCGCTCCCGAAGGACCACACGATCCGAACGCTCCTGACAGAGGGATCTCAAACGCGCCGAACATTGCACTCGACGCGACGAAGATCTGCACCTGCTTGTCGACGATCTGCTTTGTTCCGCGACCTACCGAGACGACGACTTCGGTTTGAGGTCCTGCCAAATCCGTGCAGCCGCGCTTACTTGAAGGCCCATACGGGATTCGAACCCGTGCCGCCGCCGTGAGAGGGCGGTGTCCTAGGCCACTAGACGAATGGGCCGTCTAAGCGCGCGCAGTGTATCGGAGCCGCGTTTCCCAGCCATTCGAGTCGACGGCGCCGGTCAGGCGCCGAGCTCGTGCAGGAGCGGCGTCGTGTCGAGCGCGTCGAAACCGAGACGACCGGCGATCTCCTCACTGGTCGGCTTCGTGCCCTCGAGAAACAGGTCGCGCAGCAGGTCGCCGGTCCCCGAATTGCACCACCAATCGTCACCGACCTCGGACAACAGGTGCGAACGCAACTGCGCTGATCGGATCCAGGCACGAAGATAGTCGGCGGAGTAGAACCCCTCGTCCATGTCGGCGAGATGGCCCTCGCGCCGATACGCATAGCCGGTGGCGGCGGTGAGCCGGTCGGCGTACCCCTCCGGCGTGCCTCCGTCCGTCGCGAACCGTGTCCAGAAGTCGAGCTCGAAGCGGAGCTTCGCCTCGTAGCGGCGGAACAGGAACGCTTCGAGGAAGATCGTCGCCTCCGCGTTCTCACCGGCCTCGTCGGCAGAGAGCCCGAAGTACCGCTCGTGCCAGCCCGGCTCCTGCGAGATCGCCTCGACGATGTACGAGTAGATCTCGGTCAGCGCATGGTCGCGGGCGATTCGCCTGAAGGTGTACGGAAGCTCCGGGTCGCAGCCGCCGTAGTGCAAGGCGTGGCCGGCTTCGTGCAGGAAGGCCTGATAGTCGTGCAGCCCGCCCTGCGCTCGCGTGATCAGATGGACGACTTTCGGCGGGTCGCTCGCGATCACGCACGCGCGAGGTGACTTCTGCGGTCTGTCGTCGAGGTCGAGCCGAATGTTGGGTTGCGCGGCAAGGTCGAATCCGAGCCCCTGGAGCGTCTCGAGGCACACCGCGGTCGCGCGCTCCTTGGTGTACGTCGCCTCCAACGGCGAGAGACGCCGGACGTACGCAGCGTGCGCGCTGGACGGGACGGGCTCGCGCCCCGCGCCGAGCAACCGGTCGAACCATTTCTCGCGAAGCTCTTCGTATCGGTCGGTGAGAGCGATGCTCGCCCGCTCGAGCGCCGCGGAGAGATCGCGCAGCGAAATGCCTTTCTCGTCGTCGTTCCGCTCGACGGCACCCTCGATGCCGGAAAGCTCGGCGGCGAGCGCATCGCTTCGGCGGAGCAGCTCGAGTCGTTCGGAATTGAACGCCTCGCTCGCCTCGGACTGAATCTGCCCGAGCGCCTCCCGGTCGGCATACGACGGCAGCACGGCCAGCTTCGCCTGGGCAGTCCGCAGCGGCAGCTCCTCGCCGTCGAACGTCACGCGGGCCGCGAGCAGCCTGTTCTCGAGCTCGTCCTCGGCCTCTGTCAGCTCGTTCGCGATCAAGCCGCCTTCGCACGTCTTCCGAAGGCGGAAGAGCAGCTCACGCCGCTCGCCGTCGGAGCCGTCCTCTGCCTCGTGCAACGCGTCGAGCTGCTCCCTCGTGAAGAGATCGGCGTATCGGCGTACGATCGCAGCCTGCTCGGAGACCTCCTTCTCGCCGACACGCACCGCACGCCCCTCCTCCGAGCGCTCGAACAGATACCGCTCGAGCCTGGACTCGAACTCGGTCGCGCTCAGAACCTGTGATGTGCTCATTCGCCAACCCTAGCGAGCCGGGTTGTGACCTCGACGAGCATGCCCGGCGCGAACGGCTTGGACAGCACGGCGTCCGCAAGCTCCCGGTACTCGGAGACGTCGACCGAGCCGGTGACGACTGCGACCGGAATCTGAGCATCGTGGATCCGGGCCAGAAGGCCCGTCGACTCGTCACCGCCGAGGTGGACGTCGAGCAGCACCACGTCGGGCGACTCGCCGAGTGCCGTCTCCGCCTCGGCGACCGTCGCTGCTTCCGCCACCTCGAAACCGGCGTGCTCGAGATTGACGCGGCACAGGAGCCGCAGCGCGGGATCATCGTCCACGACCAGCACCCTCACCGGAGCCTTCATCGGGGCGCGATGGTAACGGTACGATCTGACGGTTGGCGACGAGGATCGGGACTGGGGAGCGCTACGACGTCGCGATGGGCGAGCTCTGGCCAGGGCTGGCCTCCACGCTGTCGCATCTGGATGTGCTCGCCGGCGAGCCTGCCGGGCTCGACGACGACGACGCGCCGACCGCGCTCCGCCGGCTGCAATACGCCCTCCATGTCGCGGCCGAGCATCTCCACGGCCTCGAGCCGCCGGCGGGCGCGGCGAGTGCGCATGCGGAGCTCGCAGACGCACTCGTCTGCGCGCGAGACGCGACCGCCGAGGTTGCAGAGGCAGCGTACGTCTGGGGAGCCGACGGCGTCGAACCGCTCTTGCCCGAGTGGCGCGGCGCGCTGTTCCGCGTTCGGTTGGCACGCCTGAGGCTCGCCGCACCCGCCGCCAAGAAACACGTCGCTCCCGAGCCCGCTCCGGCAGCACTCGCCCCTGCGCTGCTCGCAGTCGGGCTGGCGCTCGCCGGCGCGCTCGCGTTCGTCGCCGGCGCGACACTCGGGCTCTGGCCCGTTTGGTCGGCGGGCCTGCTCGCGACCGCCGCGGCGGTCCTCGCCTACCGCCCCTGACGCGCCGCCGCAGCAAGACGGCCGAGGGTCTCTTCGCGCCCGAGCAGCTCGAGGCTCTCGAACAGTCCCGGCGACACCTTCGAGCCCGTCACCGCGAGCCGAATCGGCTGGAACGCGACGCGCGGCTTCTCGCCCAGCTCGTCCGCAAGGGCGCGCAACGCCGTTTCGATCGAAGCCGCCGCCCAGGGCTCGACCCCTGCAAGCTTTGCCCTGGCGGCCTCGCATACGGCCGGGTCCGCCCCATCCGGTGACACCGGCTCGAAGAAGAACCTGACGTAATCCGGATACTGGTCGAACCGCTCGATCTTCTCCTGCACGAGTGGCGCCGTTGCGTGTACGAGATCGCGCGGCCAGTCGATGCCCCGTTCGTCGAGCCAGTGGCAGAGCTGCAGCGCGTACTCGTCCGGCTGCAGGTTGCGCAGGTAGACACCGTTCAGCCAGTCGAGCTTCTGCGTGTCGAGCGTCGCCGGGCTCGGTCCGACTCGTTCGAGCGAGAACCGCTCGACGAGCTCGTGTCGCGCCATCACCGTCGTGTGATCGTCGTAGCTCCAGCCGAGCAGCGCGAGGAAGTTCATCAGCGCCGGTGCGTAGTAGCCCTGCTCGCGAAAGTCGTCGAGCGCGACGGCCTGGCGACGCTTCGAAAGCTTCCGGCCGTCGTCGCCGAGGATGTTCGGCACGTGTGCGTAGACGGGCAGACCGGCGCCGAGCGCGCGCAGGATGTTGATCTGCGACGGCGTGTTCGAGACATGGTCCTCCCCGCGGATCACGTGCGTGATCCCGTCCTGGACGTCGTCGACCGGGGAGACGAAGTTGTACGTCGGGCGACCGTCCGAGCGCACGATCACGAGGTCGCTGAGCTGGTCGTTCCGGAACTCGATCCGACCGCGCACCGCATCGTCCCACGAGACGGTCCCGTCCTTCGGCTGCCGGAACCGGATCGCACCGTCGTCCTCGTACGCATGACCCTCGTCGACGAGTTGCCGTGCCAGCTCGCGCGCCCGCTCGGCCGTATCGAGCTGGAACCTCACCGGCCCGTCCCAGTCGATGCCGAGCCAGCGGAGTGACGACTGGATCTGCTCGGTCGCCTCGGCGACCTCGCGACTCGTGTCGGTGTTCTCGATCCGGAGCAGGATCTCGCCGCCGTTCCGGCGCGCGAACAGCCAGTTGAACAGGAACGTGCGGACGCCGCCGATGTGCAGGAAGCCGGTTGGGCTCGGGGCCATGCGGACGCGGACGCTCACGACGCCTCTATCGTAGGCGCGGGTGAGGTTCGGGGCTCACGTCTCAGCGAGCGGTGGCATCGACACCGCGATCGACCGGGTCGAAAAGATCGGGGGGGAGTGCGTCCAGGTCTTCACGCAGTCGCCGCGGATGTGGAAACCGACGAACCACAAGCCCGAAGCGGTGGCCCGCTTTCGCGACCGGCGGGCCGAGGCGGGTGTGGTCGGCGTCGTGTGTCACGCGCTCTATCTCGTCAACCTCGCAGCCCCGGACGACGAGATCCACCGCAAGTCGATCGACACGCTCGGTTACACGCTCGATGCGGCGGAGGCGATCGGCGCGGACGCCGTCATCTTCCACGTCGGCTCCCATCTCGGCGCCGGGTTCGAAGCCGGGCTCGAGCGCACGGTGGCGGCACTGGAGCAGGTGCTTGCACGCCGCGACGGTGACACGTGGCTGTGCATGGAGAACTCGGCCGGGGCCGGCGGGACGATCGGGCGCTCGCTCGGCGAGCTGCAGACGCTGTTCGACCGCCTCGACGGGCACCCGCGCCTCGGCATCTGCCTCGACACATGCCACCTCTTCGCCTCGGGCTACGACGTCACCGACCGGGCCGTGGTCGACGAGCTCGTGACGGAGATCGACGCCGGGATGGGTCTCGACCGGCTGCGCGCGCTCCACGTCAACGACAGCGCGACGCCCCTCGGCTCGAACCGGGACCGCCACGCGAACATCCTCGAGGGCGAGATCGGCGAGGGCCTCGGCGTCTTCCTCGCCCACCCGGCCTTCCAGGACCTGGACGCTTACTTGGAGGTCCCGGGCGTCAACCGGAGCGGCGTGACGGCAAAAGAGCTGGAAAAGGCCCGCGCCTTGCACGACCGGGGTCAGACCCGGGTCTGACCCCAGCCTGAAACGAAAGTGTGACGCCGACCGCCCGAGCGGCGTAAATGAGGGGAATGACCTTCGCCCAGGCAGCCGAGCGGCACCTCGACGACGTCTACGGCTACCTCGCCTGGTTCACCTCCGACCGTGCTGCCGCGGAGGATCTGACCGGCGAGACGTTCGAACGCGCACTGCGGCTGTGGCACCGCTTCGACCCGAAGCGCGGCTCCGCTCGCACCTGGCTCTGCCAGGTCGCACGCACCGTCGCGCTCGACCACTTCCGCTCCGAGCGGCGACGCAGCCGCCGCGAGCGACTCGCGGCTCCGCACGAGCGCTTCGACGCGCGCTTCGCGGAGGGTCTCTCGCCCGACCTCGAGGCAGCGCTCCGGCGCCTCACCGCCGGCGAGCGCGAGGTCGTCGCGCTCCGCGTGGTGCTCGATCTCGACGCCGGGACCGCCTCGCGCGTCCTTGGCATCTCGGAAACCAACTGCACCACGCGCCTCAACCGCGCACTCAAGAAGCTCGAGGAGGCTCTCGATGTCGCAGCGTGATCTCGTCGCCGAGTTGCGCGCCGCCGGCGTGACCGCCCCGTCCGAGGTGCGCGAGCGCGTACGCCTGATCGCGGCGAACGCCGCGTCCAACCCGCCCCGCCGCATGCTGCGCCGCCGCTCGCTCGTACTGCTCGTGCCCGTCGCCGCGGCGCTCGCCGGCGCAATCGTGCTCGCCCGGCCTGGCAGTCATCCGCACCAGCGCCAGCTCGTTCTCGGCTCGACCGTCGGACGCGCCGAGGCGACGACGCCGAGCGTCGTGCACGGTGGTGCCCCAGTCGCCAAAGCCTTCGCACCCGCACCCTCGCCGACCCGGGTCCAGCGCTACGGCGCGACGATCGGGCTGCGCGTCGGCTCGCCGAGCGCCGTGTCGAACGCCGTCAAGGACGCGCTGCGGATCACGAGCAGGCTCGGAGGACATCCGAGCTCGGTGCACGCATCTGCAGCCGGGAAGGCCGGTACCGCCGATCTGGTCCTGCGAATCCCACGCCGGCACGTGCAGGAGGCAGTGACGCGCCTGTCGCAACTCGGGACGATCACGTCGGAGCAGGTCGACATCCAGGATCTCCAGGCAGGCCTCGACGCAACCGACCGCCGTATCGCGCGCCTGCAGAAGGAGCTCACGACGCTTCGCGCGCAGCCACAGACGCCGGAGCGTGACCGCGCCATCGCCGCCGTCACCGCCCAGGTGCAGCGACTGCAGCGGAGCGAGGCAGCAACGGTGCGCAGCGCGGAGTTCGCGACCGTGCGGCTTCACGTCGCAACTGCCTCGCCGCCTGCGCCGGCCCATCACGGACACGGCCCGCTCCACGGGATCGGCGTCGCCGGGTACTGGGTCGGCGTCGGCGCCGTGTACGCCCTCGCGTTCGGCATCCCGCTCCTGATCCTCTGCGGGCTCGTGCTCCTCGCCGTGCGTATCGTGAAGCGGCGTCGGGTCGACGCGCTGCTCAGCCGGCCGTGATCCGGGCGAAGACCCGGAACGTCGGCTCGCCGACCGGCAGCTCGGAGAACTCGGGGTTGATGCAGCCGAGCTCGTCGAGTCGCGACTCGTAGGTCTGCTCGATCTCGGCACGACACATCGGGAGCGGACGGCGCACGGCGCGGATCGCGCCGAAGCCCGGGCGGCGTCGCTCGGCGGCACGGAGCATGTCGAGATCGATCTCCACGTCGAACACCTTCTGCATGCAGCCGACGTACGTGTGCCCCCAGGCCTCGTAGGAGTAGACGAACGGGCACGTCCGCTCGAGGCAGGCTCCGGGGTAGACGACCTTGTCGCAGTGGACACCGCAGCGGCGGCACTCCATCTCGTCCTGGGGATGGAGCGGCAGCGCCGGCGCGAGGATCTGCTCCGGTGTCATGTGTGCATTGTCCGAACGCCGGCGGACACCCGCAAGACTTGACTTAGCGGCCCGCGAGCGCTAGTCGCCGCGCTGTGTTCAGAACGTCCATCGGCGTGAACGCGCGAAA
This sequence comes from uncultured Thermoleophilia bacterium, assembly GCA_963851065.1. GTDB lineage: Bacteria > Actinomycetota > Thermoleophilia > Gaiellales > Gaiellaceae > PALSA-600. The sequence goes on along the minus strand of CAWKNW010000012.1, from coordinate 152,247 downwards.
ATCCGGCTCGACCGCGGCCGGCCGGTCGTCGGCGACGAACCACAGGGCCTGGACGGTCTTGATCCCCGCGGCCGCGGCGCCCCGCACGTCGTTCTCGAGGTCGTCGCCGACGTGCATCGCCTCGGACGGCTCGACCCCGAGCTGACGGCAGCAGTGGAGGTAGATCGCCGGATCAGGCTTCCGCGCACCGACCTCGTCGCTGAACACGATCACGTCGACCCGGTCAGCGAGCCCAAAGCTCTCGGCGTCGGCGCGAAGAACACGACCGGGTTCGGGCCACGAGTTGGCGACGATGCCGGTCTTCAGGCCGAGCGAACGGAGCGAGTCGAGAAGGGCCTGCGCCGAGGCGAGCACCTCGTGTGCGGGCCGCCACACCTCGTGCTCGGCGTCGATGAACGCGTCGGGATCGTCGACGCCGAGCTCAGCGAGCAGCTCGGCGTATGGACGATGGCCGTGGTCGCCGAACATCGCCTTCCGCCAACGCGCGGTGAACGCCGGATCGTCGCGGCCGAGAGCGACACGATGGGCCTCGACGACCCGCTGCTCGTCCCAGGAGAAGCGAACCAGCGTGTTGTTCCAGTCGAAGAGGACTGCCCGCAACACCATCCAACTACGCTACCCGGGTGGCGCGGCGGATCCTGTGGTCGTCCCTCGCGCTGGCGCCTGTCGCGGTCTTCGCCCGCTACGTGCTGCACGCGGACGCGACGACCCTGTTCCTGCTCTCCGCGATCGCACTGGTCCCGCTCGCCTGGTTGATCGGCGAGGCGACCGACCAGGCCGCCGAGCACACCGGCGCCGGCGTCGGCGGGTTCCTCAACGCAAGCTTCGGCAACGCTCCCGAACTGATCATCGCCCTGCTCGCCGTGGCGGACGGTCTGCCCGAGGTCGTCCGCGGCACGCTGACCGGCTCCGTCGTCTCGAACATCCTGCTCGTGCTCGGCGCTGCGATGATCGCCGGCGGTGAAGGCGACGTCGACCCGCGCTCGCTGCGACTCCAGCTCATCACGGTTCTCGGCGCCGTCGCCCTGCTGCTGATCCCGTCCGTTCCCGCCTGGCACCACTCGCTCGACCACCATTCGCTGTACCTGCTGACGATCCCCGTTTCGATCGTCCTCCTCACCGCATATCTCGTGATCACGAGGAGCAACCTGCGCATCCATCGTGAACAGGAGCGGCGGGCTCCACGCGCAGGGGCGTGGTCGATGCGGAGAGCCCTGATCCTGCTCGCGATCGCAACCCTCGCGACCGCAGAGATCTCGGAGATCCTCGTGCACTCGCTCCGCGGATTCGGGAACTCCCTCGGACTGAGCGAGTTCTTCATCGCAACCGTCATCGTCGCGATCGTCGGCAACGCCGCTGAGCACGGCGGCGCCATCGTGATCGCGCACCGCGGGAACATCAAGCTCGCCACGGAGATCGCGATCAGCTCGTCGATGCAGGTCGCCGTCTTCGTCGCGCCGGTGGTCGCGCTGCTCTCACCGCTCGTCGGCCGTAGCTTGCCCCTGTCGTTCCGTGTCGTCGAGCTGTCGACGATGGCGCTCGCAGCCGCGGTATCGACGCTCGTCATCTGGGACGGACGATCGAAGCGCTGGGAGGGCTTCCTCCTCGTCGCCGTCTACGCCGGCGTCGTCGTCGTCTATGCGTCTGTGTGACCTCCGGCGGGGAACGGCTGCTGCGTGCGCGTGAAGTCGTAGCCCGCCCAGATCAACCGGTCCCCTTCGATGCGCAGCCGTTCGCCGCGCTCCCGGCCGGACGCGGCAAGCCAGCCGTCGCCGTCACGCTCGAACGTGGTCTCACCCCGGCCCGCCGGCGCGCCGACGACCCGCGCCTTCAGCGTGCCTCCTTCCCACCAGAACAGAAACTCGGATCCCTCGGACCACCAGTGGCCGAGCAGGGAACGGACCGGCCCGGGTCCTCCTCGGGCCGCCACTCCTCGACCGGCTCGGGCCAGAGCTCGGCCGTCTTCGCCGCGAGCCTGATCGCCGTCATGTCCATGTCGGCGCGCGTGCCCGAGTTCGTCACGGCCGCCGCTCCGATCTGGGTCTCCCGGTTCACGTACACGCCGGAGAGATGGCCGGCCATCGCGCCACCGTGACCGGCGTAGACGACGCCCTCGTCGTTGACGAGCATCAAGCCCAACCCCCACGCGAGGATCCACTTATCGGGGTAGTACATGACCTGCGGGAAGCACATCTGGTCGATCGTCGTGGTGTCGAGCACGCCGTCCGCGCCGCGGGCGAGGAAGGTCGCCCAGCGTCCGAGATCCTCCGGAGTCGACCAGAGCTGTCCGGCCGGCGCGGTGGCGCCGAGATCCAGCTCCGGCTCGCGCACCACCGTGCGGGCGAACTCGTCCACGAGATACCCCTGCGCCTTCGGTTCGCGTGTTGTCCACGACGTTCGCGTGAGCCCGAGGGGCTGGATGATCCGCTCGTCGACGTAGTCCGTGTAGCGCTGTCCGCTCACGCGGGCGACGACCTGACCGAGCAGCGCGAAGGCAAGGTTCGAGTAGTGGTGCGCCTCGCCCGGCGGCAGGACGAAGCGGGCCGACCGCATCGAGTCGATCAGCTGCTCCTCGGTGGGCGAGACGCCGGTCACGAACATCTCCCCCGCCTCACGCTGGAGCCCTGAGAGGTGGCACAAGAGACGACGAAGCGTCGGCGTGCCGTTGGCGACGCCGTCGAGATGCTGTTCGAGGCGGTCGTCGAGATCGAGCTTGCCCGCGTCTCGTAGCTGCATGATCGCCGTCGCCGTGAACGTCTTCGTGATCGACCCGATCCGGTACTGCGTGTCGGCGGTTGCGTCGAGCCCGTCCTCGTAGCTCGCCGCACCCACCGCGCCCGACCAGACGAGCTCGCCTTTGCGAACGACCGCAGCTGCGACCGAGGGGAGCCGGTCGGCCTGGCGCTCGGCGATCAGCCGCTCGAGCGCCGGTGCGAGCGTCTCAGGCTGCCCGGACACGTGTGCCGAGCGTCTCGGGGACCAGCCGTAGAGCCTGCGCGATGTCGTCGTCGTCGACATCGAGGTGCGTGACGGCGCGCAGCACACCCGGTCTCATCGTCCGGGAGAGGAGGACGCCGGCGTCGCGCAGGAGCCCGACCGCCTCCCACTCTCCGAGCCCGAGCGAGCCGATGTCGAGCTGGACGAAGTTCGTCTCGACGAGGGCGGGATCGACCGGGAGCCCGGCGGCGGCCCAGCCGTCGGCGAGCCGGCGCGCTCGAGCGTGGTCGTCTGCAAGGCGCTCGACGTTGTGGTCGAGTGCGTACAGGCCGGCGGCCGCGGGGATCCCGGCCTGCCGCATCGCCCCGCCGAAGCGATGCTTCTCGCGCCGAGCACGGTGCATCAGCTCGGCGGACCCGACGATCAGCGCGCCGAGAGGGCAGCCGAGCCCTTTGGAGAGACAGAGCGTCGCGGTGTCGAAGCCGGCGGCTAGCTCGGCGGGCGCGACGCCCTGGGCGACCGACGCGTTGAGAAGCCGCGCTCCGTCGAGATGGACGCGGATCTGGAGCTCTCGCGCGGTCTCGACCACCGCGCGCAGCTCGTCGAGCGGCCACACCGTGCCGCCCGCCGTGTTGTGCGTGTTCTCGAGCGCGACCACTGAGGTTCGCGGCGTGTGAAAGCTGCCGTCGGCATGTGTAGTCGCCCGCACCTGTTCCGGGGTGAGCCGGCCGCGGTGGCCCGGAAGTCCGCGCGTCTGCAGTCCCGAGAATGCCGCGGCTCCTCCGAGCTCGGAGACCATGATGTGCGCCGTCTCCTCCACCACGAGCTCGGTGCCCCGCTCGCCGAGGATCGAGAGCGCGATCTGGTTGCCCATCGTCGCCGTCGGCAGGTACACGGCCTCTTCGTGGCCGAGCAGAGCGGCGACGCGCTGTTCGAGCGCGAGCACCGTCGGGTCCTCCCGCTCCTGCTCGTCACCGACGTCGGCCCACGCCATCGCCTCACGCATGCCCTGCGACGGTTGCGTCTGGGTGTCGGAACGAAGATCGATCACCTCACCGGAATCTAACGGCCCGCTCACAACCGCAACCGATACTTCACGGGTGAGGATCATCGCGCTCTCGTCGATCGCCGCCCTGGCGTTCGCCTCGGCGGCCGCGGCCGGGCCGTCGCCGCTCGTGCCGCCGTTCACCCAGAAGCTGATCAAGGCGAGAGCCGGAGCACTCGCCTACGCGCCCACCCGCTCGCCGTTCGGCTATCGCTACCTCAACTACACCTGGCGTTCGACGACGCGGATGCTCAACGTCCGCCTCCACGACAAGCACTACCGGCCGGGGAACGCGCGCCACACGGCGACGTTCACGGCGACGTGGCTCGGTGGATCCCTGGCCTCGTGCGCCGACGGCAAGCAGAAGACGATCCAGTACGACGGAAACAAGGTCTACTGGGCGGGCGGTGTGGCGTGGCGCTGCGTCCGCGGCTCCGGCGGACGGAACGTGAAGCTCCTCGCCGCCGGACCGACGCTCCCCGACGTTGCACTCGCCCAGATCGTCTCCTCCGGCAAGCGCCTGTAGCTCACTGCGTGGTTCACTGGGCCGCATGGCCCACGACCCGTACACCCTGCCGCCCGACCTGCCCGTTCCCGCCGACGACGGCGGCGCCGACCACCTGCCGGGGACCGCGGTCCCGGCGTTGACGCTCGACTCGTCGCAGGGGCCCGTGGACCTCGCGGAGCTCGCAGCGGAGCGGCTGGTCCTCTACGTCTATCCGCGCACCGGCACACCGGGGGTCGAGCCGCCCGACGGCTGGGATGCGTATCCGGGCGCGCGCGGCTGCACGCCGCAGTCGTGCGGATTCCGCGACCACGCGGACGAGTTGAGCTCGCTCGGAGCGCGGGTCGCCGGGGTCTCGGCGCAGACGCTGCCCGAGCAGGTCGAGTTCGCCGAACGAACCCACATGCCGTATCCCGTGATCGCGGACCCCGAGCTGCTGCTTCGCGACGCACTCGGCCTGCCCACCTTCGAGATCGCCGGCATGACGCTCTACAAGCGTCTCGCGCTCGTCGCCGACGCGGGCGTGGTCGTGAAGGCGTTCTACCCCGTGTTCCCGCCCGACCGGAACGCGGGTGACGTCCTCGCCTGGCTGAGGCAGCGGTGAATCTCGACCAGGTTGCCGAGGTGCTCGCCGGCGAGCCTGCCTACCGCGTCCGCCAGGTGTGGGAGTGGGCGGCGCGCGGGGCGACGTCCTACGACGAGATGACAAACCTCCCGACGGCCGCCCGAGCCCGGCTGACCGAGCTCGCAACCTTCTCGACGCTCGCCGTCGCGCAGGAGGCTCGCTCGAGCGACGGTACCGTCAAGGCCCTCTTCCACACGCACGACGGCCATCCGGTCGAGGCGGTGCTGATGCGCTACCGCGACGGCCGGCGCTCGGTCTGCGTCTCGTCGCAATCGGGCTGCCCCCTGACCTGCACCTTCTGCGCGACCGGACAGATGCGCTTCCGGCGGAATCTCGACACCTGGGAGATACTCGACCAGGCGCTGCACTTCCGCCGTCTCGAGCCGATCGATCATGTCGTCTTCATGGGCATGGGCGAGCCGATGCTCAATTTCGATGCGGTGCTCGGCGCTGCGCGCCGGCTTCCGGACATCGGTGTCACGCATCGCCGGACGACGATCTCGACGGTCGGGTGGCTCCCCGGTCTCACACGCTTCGTCGACGAGGTCACGGAGCCGATCAGGCTCGCGCTCAGCCTGCACGCCGCGCTCGACGCGCTGCGCAGCGAGCTGATGCCGGTGAACGACCGCTACCCGCTCGAAGAGGTGTTAGCCGAGTGCCGCCGCTACCACGCGTTGCGCCGACGCAAGGTCTTCGTCGAGTACGTGCTGCTCGACGGAGTGAACGACTCGGACGAGCACGCAACCGCACTCGCGGACGTGCTCGACCGCGACGTGTTCAAGGTCAACTTGATCCCGTACAACCCGACCGGGTCTGATTACAAGGGGTCACCCCGCGAGAGGATCGCCGCATTCAAAGCCGTCCTCGACAAAGCGCACCTCCCCGCGACCGTGCGGCTTACGCGTGGCCGCGACATCGCCGCCGCCTGCGGCCAGCTAGCGGCGAGCTAGCCGCGTAGGAGATCTCGCGATTCCCGCCCGGATCACAATCCTTTCGTTCGACAACCTGGACGAGCAGCGCCTCGCCGACCTGCAACTGCTCGCCGATGATCTGACTGCGCACGGCTACGTCGCGTCCATCGACCACCACGATCAACGGCGCGCGGGAGGTTCCGCGTCGGGATCCCGCGCGCCGACGGAAACGTTTTGCCCGCGGGGGTCAGCTTCGGGCGTAAGGACGCCTCGCACACGCGACGCCTGCCTGACTAGGGCTTCATGTACTGCAAGTCGAGTGTGTCGGTCCGGCCTGACCATGCGAGGCTGATCCGCCAGCACCCGGCCGCTGGGAGGTTGATGATCGACGGACCCGGGCCTCCGGCCACCACGCGGCTTACCGGACGACCGACCGTGCGGGTGCCGATCATCTGCTGGGCCTGGATCCACAGGGCGAAGCCGGGCGAGCTGGGATTCCTCCGCGAGACCCAGAGGATCTTGTTGTTGTGGTCTCTTGGCGGCGGGAAGCGGAGCGGATCAGCCCACAAGATCGCAGCGATCTTTCCCGCACGACCAAGCTCGTAGGGCATCCGCGGGCGCGGCTCACTGAAACCGCCCCTCGCCCACGACGGCAACACGCCCCTGATAACAGTTGCATGGCAACCCCCAGTGGAGGCCGCAACACGCCCCTGTGACGCAGCGGAAGCTGTCGCGAACAGGACAAGCGCCACAAGGACTACCGCCGCGGCAGAGCCAAGCAACCTCCAACGCTCGCAGCTACCCGGCAGCATCACACTCCAGGATACGACTGCAACCGCGACATAGGTCCCCCACGGGACATTCCCGTACTCACTGGCGCACCGCAGTGTTGCGTAGCATCTGCGCGCGTGGAGGCAGGAGTACGCACCGGCGGATGTCTCTGCGGGGCGGTGCGGTTCAGCGTTCGCGGTGACCCTGTGCATGTCCGGCGTTGCCACTGTGCGAATTGCCGAAAGGAGTCTGGCAGTGCGTTCACTGTGTATGCGCACTGGCCCGTCGAGGCGTTTGAGATGAGCGGCGAGATCTCAAGCTATGACGGTCGCGGCTTCTGCCCCCGCTGTGGTTCTCGGCTCCTTGACACAACCGACCCCGGCGACACGCACATCGAGATTCGGATCGGAAGTCTGGATGAGGCGCCCTTCGAGCTAAAGCCCGTAGACGAGATCTGGGTGAAGCGGCGCGAGAGCTGGATACCGCCGGTCGAGGGCGCAGCGCAGCACGACGGCGCAGCGCAGCACGACGAGAACTAGCAGCCCACCTGCTCGGCGCCGCAGTGCGGGCGGGCGAGGCTCGCGGAGCCGTTCCAGTCCCGGCCGGCTAAGGTCCGATCCGAAGATCGGCTAGCGGTCGTCGAGCTCGAGCCGGCGGACGCTCGCGCTGGCCGCCTCGGCGCGGCGCCGGTCGAGGTGGCGAAGCGCCCGCGCCAGGAGCTCCTCCACCCCGTTGTCCTCGGCGTCGTGCTCGCGTGCGCGCCGGCGCCACCGCTGGGCCGCTTCCCAGCGCTCGAGCAGCCGATAGTCGACCGAAGACATTCCGGTCGAGATCATCGGCCGGGCGGCCTCCCTCCTTTAGCTCGCCACCGACGCGAGCCGCGGCGTGCAGCTCGCCAGCCCGCGCTGCTCCAGGTACTGCTGGTGCTAGTCCTCGGCCTCCCAGAACGGGGGAGCGTCCTCCACCAGGGTCACGACCGGGCGCGAGAGGCGCGCCTCCCGAACGTCGCCTTCTTCTCCATCACTTCTCCTCCAGGTTCAGTGCCGCCGAGTTGATGCAGTACCGCAATCCCGTCGGCTGCGGGCCGTCCTCGAACACGTGACCGAGGTGGCCGCCGCAGGCCGAGCACAGGACCTCGGTGCGCACCATGCCGTGCGTAGCGTCGGTCTCCTCGTCCACGGCGTCGGCCGTGGCCGGTGCCGAGAATGCGGGCCAGCCGCAGCCCGAGTCGTACTTGGACTCCGACTGGAACAGCTCGGCACCGCAGCCGGCGCAGTGGTAGGTGCCCGGCTCGAAGACGTGGTCGTACTCACCGCTGAACGGCCGCTCGGTGCCCTTCTCGCGCAGCACGCGATAGGCCTCCGGGCTCAGCTCGGCCCTCCACTCGGCGTTGCTCTTCTCAACCTTGTTCGTCAAGCGAACTCCCTTTCGTCGTCTTGCGTCACTCGTACCGACTCGGGAGCGGCCTCATTCGTTACGCCGAACTGATAGCGGAGGATCGGCTGCCTGGCGGCGCGCACCTCGTCGGGCCGCCGGACCGGCCGGTCGTGGGGCGCTTCATGGATCAGCTCAGGGCTCTCGGCCGCCTCGCGCACGATCGCCAGCATCGCGTCGACGAATGCGTCGAGCGTCTCCTTCGTCTCGGTCTCCGTCGGCTCGATCATCAGCGCCTCGTGGACGACGAGCGGGAAGTACACCGTCGGCGGGTGAAAGCCGTAGTCCATCAGCCGCTTCGCGACGTCGAGCGCCGTAATCCCGTGCTCGCGCTTCAGTACCCGCGCGCTGAGCACGAACTCGTGCATGCATAGTCGGTCGAACGGCAGCTCGTACGCGTCCTTGAGCCGCGCGAGCAGGTAGTTGGCGTTCAGGACGGCGACCTCGCTCATCTCGCGAAGCGCCGGACCATACGAGCGCATGAACGCGTACGACCGGACGAAGACGCCGAACGGCCCGCTGAACGCACGCACGCGGCCGATCGACTTCGGCCGGTCGTAGTCCAGCCGAAACTCTGCGCCGTCGCGCACGACAGCCGGCACAGGCAGGAACGGCTCGAGCATGTCGCGCACGACGATCGGTCCGCCACCCGGGCCACCGCCGCCGTGCGGCTGCGAGAACGTCTTGTGAAGGTTGATGTGCACGACGTCGAAGCCCATGTCGCCGGGGCGCGAGATCCCGCACACGGCGTTCAGGTTCGCGCCGTCGTAATACATCAGCGCTCCCGCTCCGTGGAAGATTTGCTCGATCTCCTCGATGCCCTCGTCGAACAGGCCGAGGGTCGACGGGTTCGTCAGCATCAGCCCGGCCGTGCGCTCGTCGACCTTGCCGCGGAGATCGTCGATGTCGATGTTGCCGCGCGCGTCGGTCTTGACCGGGGTCAGCTCGTAGCCGGCCATCGTCACGCTCGCCGGATTCGTGCCGTGCGCCGTGTCCGGGATCACGACCTTGCGCCGCTGTCTCGTCTTCGCCGCGATCGGCGAAGTACGCGTGGAAGAGCATCAGGCCGGTCACCTCACCCTGGCTGCCGGCCGCCGGCTGGAGCGAGACGGCGTCGAGCCCGGTGAGCTCACGGAGGATCGCCTGCAGCTCCCATTCGAGCTCGAGCGCGCCCTGCGCGGCGTCGTCCTCGACGAGCGGGTGCAGGCCCGCGAATCCGGGCAGGCCGACCAGCCGCTCGTTGATGCGCGGGTTGTACTTCATCGTGCACGAGCCGAGCGGGTAGAAGCCGGTGTCGATCCCGAAGTTGCGGGTCGAGAGGGCGGTGAAGTGGCGCAGCACCTCGGGCTCGGCGAGCTCGGGGAGCCGCGGCGGCGACGAGCGTCGCTGACCCTCGGGCAGCTCGGGGACCGGCAGGTCGGGCCGCGGCACCGCCATTCCTCGGCGGCCCGGCTGCGACTTCTCGTAGATCAGCTTCACGAGCCGAGTGCCTCCGCCAGGCGGTCGATCTCGGCGACGGTGCGCTTTTCGGTGACCGCGACGAGCAGCGAGTCGTCGAGGCCCGCGTAGTCGCGGCCGAGCGGGTAGCCCGCGTAGATGCCGTTCGCGCGCGCGGCCTGAAGCGCCTCCCGCCCGTCGCGGCCGGTGCGGACGACGAACTCCTTGAACGTGTGCTGGTCCGGGAACGCCAGCTCGAGCCCCGCCTCGACGAGGCGCGACTTCGCGTAACCCGCGAGGGCGAGACAGGTCTCCCCCAGCTCGCGCAGCCCTTGTGGGCCGAGCAGGCTGAGATGAACGAGCCCTGCCAGCGCGAGCAGCGTCTGGTTGGTCGTGATGTTCGAGGTCGCCTTCTCGCGCCGAATGTGCTGCTCGCGCGTCTGGAGCGTGAGCACGTAGCCGCGCTCGCCCTCGGCGTCGACCGTCTCGCCGACGATCCGGCCCGGCAGGCGACGTACGAAGTCGGAGCGCGACGCGAGGAAGCCGAAATGCGGGCCGCCGTAGCTCATCGCGTTGCCGGCCGACTGGCCCTCGCCGATCGCGAGCGCGCAGCCGTAGGCACCGGGAGGCTCGAGCACGCCGAGCGAGACGAGGTCGACGTGCGCCACCGGCAGCGCGCCGCACTCGTTGGCAGCTGCTGCCAGCTCTGCGGCGGGCTCGAGACAGCCGAAGAAGTTGGGATGCTGGAAGATCACCGCCGCGGCACCACGAGCGGCTTCGCGTACGCGGTCCGGATCGGTCGCGCCGCCCTCGTGCGGGATCTCGACTATCTCGAGCCCGAACCCCGGGGCGTACGTCTTCACGACCTGTCGCACCTGCGGATTCGTCGCCTCGGTGACGACGATCCTCGTCCGGCCCGTCGCATGCCTGGCCACGAAGCACGCGTCCGCGGCGACCGTCGCGCCGTCGTACCCGGACGCGTTCGAGACGTCCATTCCGGTCAGCTCGCAGATCGCAGTCTGGTACTCGAAGATCGCCTGCAGCACGCCCTGGCTCATCTCCGGCTGGTACGGCGTGTACGCGGTGAGGAGCTCGCCGCGCTGGAGGACGGCGTCGACCACCGCCGGCACGTAGTGGTCGTAGATGCCCGCGCCGAGGAAGCACACGTCGTCGGCGACGTTGCGCGAGGCGAGCTCCTCAGATGGCGTTGTAGCTCGGCCTCGGACAACGCCGGCGCAAGCTCGAGCGGACGCCGCAGCCGCACGCCCTCGGGGATGTCGCGGAACAGCTCCTCGATGGTCTCGACGCCGATCGCCGCCAGCATCGCCTCGCGGTCAGCGTCGGTGAGCGAGAGGTAACTCATACCCGCTCATGCGTCCTCGAGCAGCTTGCGGTAGGACGCGGCATCGAGCAGCTGATCCCGTTCGGCCGGGTTCGTCAGCCGGATCCGGATCAGCCAGCCGGCGCCGTACGGATCCTCGTTCACCGTCTCGGGCGCGTCGACGACCTTCTGGTTGACCTCGAGCACCTCGCCCGAGAGCGGAGCGATCAGGTCGGAGACCGCCTTGACCGACTCGACCTCGCCGTAGCGACGCGTCCTTGCCGACCGCCGCGCCCTCGTCGGGCGGCTCGTAGTGGACGAGCTCGCCGAGCGAGTCCTGCGCGTACCACGTGACACCGAGCACCGCCTCGTCTCCTTCGATGCCGTGCCCAGTCGTGCTCGGGGTGGTACGAGCAGATCCTCCGGATACGACTCGCTCGCGGCCACTAGGCCTTCTCCTCTCGCTTGTAGAACGGCTTCTTCACGACCTGCGCCGCGCGGGGCCTGCCGCGCACGTCGATCGTGACCTCGGTTCCCGCCTTCGCCCGCGGCGACGGGACGTAGCCGAGACCGATGCCGACGTCGAGCATCGGCGAGTGCGATCCCGACGTGACCTCGCCCCCGCCCTCGATCGCCATCCCCTGCCGCGGGATCGCCTGCTCGGTCATCGCGAACGCGACGAGCCTCTGCTCGGGGCCCGACGCCTTGATCTCCCGCAGGGTCTCGACGCCGGTGAACTCCGTGTCGAGCGCGCACGCCCAGCCGAGCCCCGACGAGATCGCGTCCCACTGCGGACCGATGTCGTTGCCGTGCAGCGGGTAGCACACCTCCAGCCGGAGCGTGTCACGCGCGCCGAGCCCGCAGGGCGTGACGCCGCGCCGCGATGATCGCGTCCCAGAGCGCGCCGGCCTCGTCCTCCATGCATGCCAGCTCGACGCCCTCCTCGCCCGTGTATCCCGGTGCGGTTGATCATCACCTCGACGCCGTCGACCTCACCCATCTCCCACGTGAACGGCTTGCCCTCGCGCGAGCCCGAGCCGCTCGAGAGCGCGCGGGCCCTGCACCGCGAGCAGCGCGTAGTCGTCCGAGACGTCGCGCACGTCGGATCCGCGTAGCTCCCGCTCCTGCAGCCATCGGAACACGGACTCGCGGTTCGACGCGTTGACGACCAGGAGATAGCGGTGAGCGTCGAGGCGGTAGACGATCAGGTCGTCGACGATGCCGCCCGACTCGGTCGGGAGCAGCGTGTACTGCGCGTCGCCGGGCTCGAGCCGGTCGATGTCGTTCGAGAGCGTTGCCTGGAGCAGCTCACGGGCGGTCGGGCCCTCCACCTCGAGCTCCCCCATGTGCGAGACGTCGAACACACCCGCGTCGGTCCGAACCGCCATGTGCTCGGCGATGACGCCCTCGTACTGAACGGGCATCTCCCAGCCCGCGAACGGCACCATGTCGCGCCCCGAGCGCGACGTGCCTGTCATAGAGGGGCGTCCGGCGAAGCGTCTGCATCCCGGGCGCGATGCTAATCGCCGCCGGTGCCGGGCCGCGGCGCGATCCGACGCCTAGTTCTCGCGCAGGAAGGACGGCACGTCGAGCGTGTCGCCCGGGTCGAACTCGGGCGTGCGGCCGCCGAGCGGCGACCCCGAGTCCGCAAGTTGGCTGCGGAGCTTGCGGCGGCGCTGCGCGCCGAAGCCGGTGGCGATCACGGTGACCCGCACCTCGTCCCCGCGCTGGTCGTCGATCACGGCCCCGAAGATCACGTTCGCGTTCTGGTCGGCGGCGCTCGGTCACGACCTCAGCCGCCTCGTTCACCTCGAAGAGACCGAGATCCGTCGGGCCCGGTGATGTTGAGGAGGATCCCCGTCGCGCCCTCGATCGACGACTCGAGCAGCGGCGAGCTGACGGCGGTGCGCGCAGCCTCGCCGGCACGGTTCTCGCCCTGGCCGATGCCGATGCCCATCAGCGCCGAGCCGGCGTCGCGCATGATCGTGCGGACGTCGGCGAAGTCGAGGTTGACGATCCCCGGCACGGTGATCAGGTCGGTGATGCCCTGCACGCCCTGGCGCAGGATGTCGTCGGCCATCTTGAACGCTTCCGAGAGCGGCGTCTTCTTCTCGACGACCTGCAGCAGCCGGTCGTTCTCGATCACGATCAGCGTGTCGACCTTGTCCGCGAGCTCGGAGATCCCCTGCTCCGCCTGCTGAGAGACGCCGCCGGCCCTCGAAGCTGAACGGCCGCGTGACGACGCCGACCGTCAGCGCTTCGAGCTCGCGCGCGAGCTCCGCGACGACCGGCGCACCGCCGGTGCCGGTGCCGCCGCCCTCGCCGGCCGTGACGAAGATCATGTCGGCGCCCTTGAGCGCCTCCTTCAGCTCGTCGCGCGACTCGGTGGCGGCCTCGCGTCCGACGGTCGGGTCGGCGCCGGCGCCGAGCCCGCGGGTCGCCTTCGCGCCGATGTGGATCTTCACGTCGGCGTCGCACATCAGGAGCGCCTGCGCGTCCGTGTTCACGGCGACGAACTCGACGCCCGTCAGTCCCGCGTCGACCATGCGGTTGACGGCGTTCGTGCCGCCGCCGCCGACGCCGACGACTTTGATCACTGCGAGGTAGTTACCGGAGCGTTCTCTCATCTCGATGTGTGCTCGACCTCAAGCTCGAGTGCAGGGTGGGGCTGTCGAGCGTCTCCTTCCTTCGGGAGGGTAGGGCCGGTTTCCTGCCATGTCAACGCCGGTCGCCGAAACCTCGACCAGCCTCACTCTCAAGCTCAACCTCCGACTTGAGAGTTGACGGAGAGCACGGGACGCTCCGGGACGCTGACGTCGAGATAGCCGGCATCGACCGCGGCGCCCGTCGCGCGCAGGATCCGCTTCGCGATCGCCAGCTTCAGCAGGACGTCGTTCGGCTGGCCGAGCCGCAGCTCGAGGCCGCGCGCCGAGCTCGAGCGCGAACGAGCCGTGCGACGACTGGATCGTGCGGACGCCGCCGGGCAGATCGGCGCGGTTCGCCGCGGCCAACGCGTGCGCTGCAGCCGCCTCGGTCGGCGGGAGCTCGTCGCCCACCATCACCGGAATCCCGCTCTTCACCCAGAGGCGCGGGAGATGCGAGAGCAGTGGGTGCGGGAGCGGTTTCAGCACACGGCCGGTCCCGGAGACGAGGTAGGCGTACCTGCTCTGCCGCGAGCACCAGCACGGGATGCTCGCGGTGAACGACCACCCGAAGCGTGTTCGGATAGGCGCGGTCGAACGTGAAGCGGAGGACGCTCGTCACGTCGGCGAGCTTGCCTGCGATGGTCGCGCGATCGATCTTCAGGAGGCTGGTGCCGAGCTCGCTGCGAGAGCGCAGCACGTACCTGGGCTCGGGTCTGCGCGTTCCCGCCGCGTATGTCGAGGGTTCGAACCGCGAAGACCGATGACTCCCGGGCACCGACGTACGCGCCGAGCGCGAGCAGCGCGATCGCGATCCCGGCAAGAATCGAGCGGCCCGACGGCAGATACCGCAGGAACGTCGGCGAGGCGACGGCACGCGGAGCCAGGGCCGCAGCCTCTGCGGTCGGCCTCGTCGAGTCTGCCACGAGAGGTGACTTCGCCGTGCGGCTCGGCTTCCCTACAGGTCGGGGAGCGCAAGCGGGCCGAGGAAGCAGACCTCGTGCTCGAGCTCGTAGCCGAATCGCTCGAACACGCGCCGGCGCGCTTCTGCCATCAGCTCGAGACAGTCATGCGAGGTCGCGCCGCCCCCGTTCTCGATGAAGTTCGCGTGGCGGGGCGAGATGACCGCTCCGCCGATCCCATGGCCCTTGAGGCCGCACTCCTCGATCATCCGCCCGGCGCCCGGTGACCCGTCGGGATTCTTGAAGACGCTGCCGAACGTTCGCTTGTTCGTCGGCTGCGTCGCCTTGCGTCGTCCGAGTAGCTCTGCGGTGAGCGCCTTCACCGCCTCGGGCGACGACCGATCCAGGCGGAGCCGCACCTCGGCGACCACCTCGCCCGCACGGAGGCTCGAATGGCGATAGGCGAGATCGAGCTCGCGTGCGGTGACCGTCCGAACACCCTGCGCGTCGACCACGACGGCATCGAGGAGCACATCGCGCAACTCACGGCCGTACGCGCCGGCGTTCATGCGCACGCCGCCGCCGGTCGTGCCGGGGATGGCAGAGGCGAACTCGAGCCCGCCAAGACCCGCGGCGCGCGCACGATGGAGGCACACCGCGTTGGGTGCACCGCCTCCCGCGACGAGCACATCCCCGTCGATTCGCACGGCCGCGAGCTCGCCGGCGAGCTTGACGATCAGAGCATCGACACCGCCGTCGTGCGCAAGCACGTTGGATCCGAGCCCGATCGCCTCCACGCGCACGCGCTCGTCTGCCGCCCATGCGAGCGCGTCCTGCAGCTCGCCGAGCGACTCCGGTCGCGCCAGCCAGCGTGCCGGGCCGCCCGTTCCGATCGTCGTGAAGCGCGAGAGTGCGACCTGCTCGTCCATCGGCCGGCGCACCACCTACGCCTCGAGCAGCCCGACGGCGCGGTCGACGTCCCCGGCTCCGATCACCAGCAACACGTCACCCGGCTGCGCGCGCCGGCGCAAGCGTGCCGCGCCCTCGTCGACGGTCGGCGCCCACCCCGCGAGCACGCCGCGATCCGAGAGGGCGTCGACGACGAGCTTCCCCGTGACGCCGTCGACCGGCTGCTCCCGCGCCGCATACACGTCCGTCACCGTCACGTCGTCGGCCGTCGCAAGCGCGTCGGCGAGCTCACCCGCGAGGTGCCGCGTCCGCGAGTAGAGGTGGGGTTGGAACAAGACCCGTAGCGTGCTGTGCGGGAAGCGCTCGCGTGCCGCCTCGATCGTCTTGACGATCTCGGTCGGATGATGCCCGTAGTCGTCGACGATGGTGAGGGCGCCGTGGCGATGCACCTCGAATCGCCGCCCGGTGCCGGTGAAGCGAGCGATCACGGGCGTGGCATCGCGTCGGGACACGCCCACCGCTTCGAGCGCCGCCAGTGCCGTCCCCGCGTTCAGCCTGTTCAGCTCGCCCGGCAATGCGAGCTCACCGTCGTACGGCGCCGCATCGCGGACGACGGAGCCGACCGTCGCAAGCCACGCGTCGAACGCGGCCCGTAAGTCGGCGAGAGAGGCGAACTCGCTGTGATGGTCGAGCTCGATGTTCGTCACCACGGCGATCTCGGCCGGCAGCGAGAACACGGTGCGGTCGGACTCGTCGCCTTCGACGACGAGGTAGCCCTCCCCCGCGCCCGCGTTCGTCCCCAGCTGAGGCACCGGCGCGCCGATCAGCCAGGCAGGGTCGAGGCCCGTCTCACGCAACACGAACGCGATCATCGCCGCGGTCGTCCCCTTGCCGTGGGTACCGGCGACGACGATCGAGCGCCGATCTGCCACGAGCTCGCGGAGGAACTCCCACCGGCGCAGCCCGGGCACACCGGGATAGGCGGAGGAGACGACAGCCTCGAAGCCGTCCGGGACGAACGGCTCAGACGTGATCTCCACGCGGATGCCTTCGAGTTGCTCGAGGTAGGGCGTCTCGACCCGGTCCCAGCCCCCCACCTCGGCGCCCCATGCCTTCGCGAGCTGGGCGTACGCGCTCAGCCCTGCGCCGCCGATCCCGACGAACCAGAGCCGGCGTCCGGAGAACGTTCCCGTCACCGGCCCGCGAGCGAGACGAGCTCGTCGGCGATCGCTTCTGCCGCGTCGGGCTTCGCCGCGGCAAGCATCGCTGCTCCCATTCGCGCGCAGCGCGCCGGGTCGTCGAGCAGCGAGCGGGCGAGCTCGGGAACATCGTCGAGGTCGAGCTCCCGCACCATGATCGCTCCACCCGCGCGGACGAAGTGCGCCGCGTTCAGCGCCTGATGGTCGTTCGTCGCGAATGGGTACGGAACGAGGATCGTGGGCTTGCCGGCGGCCGCGATCTCCCAGACGGACGACCCGGAGCGCGACAGCACCAGATCGACCGCGGAGAGCGCGGCTCCGAATCGATCCGTCTCTGCGAGGACGCGGTAGTCGGGACGCGCGACACGCGCGCGAACGAAGTCGTAGTCGCGCTTGCCGGTGAGGTGAAGGATCGCCGGGCCGGCGTGCCCCCAGGTGTCGACGACGAACTCGTTCAGTGCATGTGCGCCCGCGAGTGCCCCGAACACACCCAGGATGCGATCGTCCTGGTCGAGCTCGAAGATCTCACGTGCCGCCTCGCGCTCGATCGGACGCGAGCGAGCCGGGATCGGCCGCCCGAGGACCTGATACTTCGCGGCCTCGCGCCCGTCGACCGGATAGGCGAGGAATACACGTTTCGCGAACGGCGCAGCGAGGCGGTTTGCGAGCCCGAGATGCGCATCCGCCTCGGACAGGGCAGCGGGTATCCCCAGTGATCGCGCCGCCAGGACCATCGGGCCTGCGACGTAGCCCCCTCCTCCGAGCACGACGTCGGGCCGGCGGCGCTTGAGGATCGACCGGCACGCACGCGGCGCGGCGCCGGCCTGGACGAGGGCGTGCACGAGGGCGGGCGACGGCTTCCGCGGAAAGCCGCTGATTGCGAACGTGTCCAGGTCGTAACCGGCCTCAGGAACCAGCTGCGCTTCGACGCGATCTGGTGACCCGGCGAACGTCACGTGAGCGCCGCGCGTCGTCAGCGCGTCCGCCACTGCGAGCGCGGGCAGGACGTGGCCCGCCGTCCCGCCGGCGGCGATCAGACACCGAAGCTGTGGCTGCGCCTCCACGCTGAGCGATGTTAAGGAGGATGCCGACCCCCGCGAGCAGTACGACGATGCTGGAGCCGCCGTAGGAGAGGAAGGGGAGCGGAATGCCGGTCAGCGGGGCGATGCCGAGGACCGCGGCGATGTTGACGGCCGCCTGGCCGCAGACGAGAACGGTGAGGCCGGCTGCGAGGCGCTTTCCGAACGGATCGCGGCACCGCGCGGCCACGTCGAGGCCCGCGTAGCCGAACAGGGCATACGCGCCGATCACCGCGGCGACGCCGACCAGCCCGAGCTCCTCGCCGATGTTGGCGAGCATCATGTCGGTGTGCGCCTCGGGCAGGTAGAAGATCTTCTGCACGCCCTGGCCGAGGCCGACGCCGAAGATGTGGCCCGACCCCATCCCGATCATCGCCTGCACGATCTGGAAGCCGGTGCCCTGGGCGTCATGCCACGGATGGAGGAACGCGAAGAAGCGCGCGCGGCGGTAGGGCTCGATCCAGATCGCCGCCGTGCCCAGCGCCGCCGCGATCACGACCGCCGCACCGAGCGTGCGGCCCGGTGTTCCGGCGACGAGCAGCATGCCGGCGAGCATCACGACCAGCGCGATCGCCGTGCCGAGATCGGGCTCGAGGATGAGCAGCACGCAGAACACGCTCGTCAGCGCGCCGACCGGGCGCCAGAGCTCCTTCAGCGTTCGCGGCGCCGGGCGGCGCGCCAGGTACGCGGCAGCCCAGACACACAGGGCGAGCTTCGCGAGCTCGGACGGCTGGAACACGGCAGGGCCGAACGAGATCCAGCGGCGCGCGCCGTTGACCGGCGGTCCGATCACGAGCACGGCGGTGAGAAGGACGAGCGAGCCCCCGACGAGGAGGGGCGCCAGCAGGCGGAGGCGGCGGTAGTCCCAGCGCTGCGCGAGCACCATCAGAACGATGCCGAGCGCGGCGTACATGCCCTGGCGCTTGAGGTAGTAGCTCGGATCCTTGCCGCCGACGGCCGCCGCGGCGGACGTGGCGCTGTAGACCATGACGAGACCGAAGGCGACCAGCGCCATCGTGACCAGGATCAACAGCCTCGAGTCGAGCTCTCCCCGCTTCACTCCACCCGTCTGCTTCGCGGGCGAAGGCCGGATTCCTAGCGAGCCCGCGAGCTCCCGGAAGGCCTCGCCGCGTCGCTCGAAGTTCTCGAACTGGTCGTAGCTCGCGCAGGCCGGGCTGAGCAGGATCACGTCGCCGGTCGACGCGAGCGCGGCCGCGTGGGCGACCGCCGTGGCCAGGTCGCCGTCCGTGTGCGCTCCGCGGTCGGCGAGAGCGCTCGCGAGCAACGGAGCCGCCTCTCCGATCAGGTGGATCGAGCGGACGTTCGGGCCGATCGCGGCCGCGAGTGGCGCGAAGTCCTCCCCCTTCAGTGAACCGCCCAGGATCAGGCGCACGGGCTCGTCGGCGTAGGCGGCGAGGGCGCGGCGCGCCGCCGCGACGTTGGTCGCCTTCGAATCGTTGACGTAGCGGACGCCGTCACGCTCGCCCACCGGCTCGAGCCGGTGCGGCACGCCCGGAAAGGTGCGAAGCGCCTCGGCGATCGCAGCGTCGCCGACTCCGGCCGCGCGGGCGGCCGCGGTCGCCGCGGCCGCGTTCTCGCGGTTGTGCGGACCGCGGATGCGGGGCTCGGCGGGGAGGTCGTCGTCCGCCGCGAACTCGACAACAGTTACCGGCCGATAACTGTTATCGAGGGTGAACCCGCGCGGCACCACCGCAGCGCGTGCGCGCTCGAAGATGCGCAGCTTGGCCGCGCGGTAGGCGTCGAACGTGCCGTGGCGATCGAGGTGATCCGGCTCGAGGTTGAGGAGGACGGCGACGTCGCAGGCGAGCTCGTGCACATCCTCGAGCTGGAAGCTCGAGAGCTCGCACACGACCCACTCCGCCCTCTGGACGCTCGACAGGGGCGTGCCGACGTTGCCGGCCACGGCCACGTCACGGCCGTCGGCCCGCAGGATCGCACCGAGCAGCTCCGTCGTCGTCGTCTTGCCGTTCGTGCCGGTGACACCGATCAGGCGCGCCTCGCCGAGCAATCGATAGCCGAGCTCGACCTCCGACCACACCGGCACGCCGCGCTCGCGTGCCGCCCGTACGAGCGCAGCCTCGCCGGGCACGCCGGGGGACTTCACGAGCAGCTCGGCGCCGGCGAGCAGGGACAGGTCGTCCTCGTTGCCGAGCGTGCGGTCGACCACCACCACCTCGTCACCGGCCTCGCGAAGGCGCTCGGCCGCCGATCGGCCAGAGCGCGCCTGGCCGTAGACGATCGCCTTCACCGGAACGCAGGCAGGTAGTACTTGTAGAAGAGCGCGAAGCCGGCACCGCACAGGATCCCGGTGACGATCCAGAAGCGCACCATGATCTTCGTCTCGGACCACGCCTTCATCTCGAAGTGGTGGTGGATCGGCGCCATCAGGAAGATCCGCCGCCCCCACCACTTGAACGAGAGCACCTGCAGCATCACCGAGAGCGCCTCGATCACGAAGATCCCGCCGATGAACAGGAGCAGGAACTCCACCTTCATCATGATCGCCATCGCCGCGATCGCTCCGCCGATCGCCATCGCACCGGTGTCGCCCATGAACACCTCGGCGGGGAACGCGTTGAACCACAGGAAGCCGATGCACCCGCCGACGACCGCCGCGCCGATGTAGGCCACGTCGAGACGGTTCTCGATGCGTCCGTGCGTCGCCGTGCCGGACCGAACGAAGATCGTCACCGCGATCGCCGTCAGCGTGGCGAGCGCGATGATCCCCGTCCCCGCCGCGAGACCGTCGAGGCCGTCGGTCAGATTCACCCCGTTCGCGAAACCGGCGATGATCAAGAAGAGGAGGACGTACCAGAACGGGCCGAGCGGGACCCACGTGTCGATGATCGGGATGTAGACGTCGTGGCGGAGCTGCTGGTGGTGCGCGGCGAACCCGACGGCAACGGTGATCGCGAGCAGCAGCAGCATCTTCCAGCGACCCGAGAGGCCGAGCGACCGCGAATGGCGCAGCTTCGTGAAGTCGTCGAGGAAGCCGATCGCACCGCAGGCGAGGGTCGTCCCGAAGATCGTCAGCGCAGGCAGCGTGAACCGCGACACGGCGATGAAGGCGATCGACGCGGCGGCGATGATCAGGAGGCCGCCCATCGTCGGCGTGCCCTGCTTCTCGGCGTGATGCTCGGGGCCCTCCTCGCGGATGTGCTGCCCGAACTCGTTCTTGCGCAGGAACGCGATGAACCTCGGGCCGGCGAGAATCGCGAGGATCATCGCGACGAGCGCCGCGATCAGAACTTTCGCCATTAGGCGAGGTTCTCCGCGACAGCCTCGAGTCCCACCGAGCGCGACCCCTTGACGAGCACGACGTCGCCGGGCCGAAGCGCTGCCCGGAGCCGCACGGCGGCGTCCGAGGCGGACGAAACCCAGTCGCCGCCGTACGCCCGCGCGTGCTCGCCGACGCCGATCACCTGCTCGATGCCGAGTCGGTGCACGAGCTCGCCGATCTCCCGGTGATAGGCGTCGGCCTCCCGACCGAGCTCCGCCATCTCGCCGAGCACGGCGATGCGCCGGTGGCCCCGGCCCCGCTCGACGAGATGCTCGAGCGCCGCGCGCATCGAGACCGGGTTCGCGTTGTAGCAGTCGTTGAGCAGGAGACCGCCACCCGGGAGCGGCCGCTCCTCGTCGCGGAGCTTCGAAAACTCGACCGAAAGCTCGTTCGGCGGGGTCACGCCCAGCCGTCGCGCAACTGCCAGCGCGACTCGCGCGTTGTCGAGCTGATGGCGCGCCTCGAAACTCGTCGTGAACGGAAGAACGGAGTCCCGTGCGACCCGCTCGACCACGATGTCGTCACGGGAGAGATAGGGCTCGAGCAGCGACTCCTCGTCGGGAACGATCACGACCCCGCCCGGACGAAGCGCGTCGATCAGCTCGGCTTTTGCACGCGCGACGTTCTCGACGGTGTCGACCAGCTCGAGATGGACCGGCCCGACGTTCGTGATCACGGCGATGTCCGGCTTCGTGAACGATGCCAGCCAGGCGATCTGGCCCAGCCCGCGCATCCCCATCTCGGTGATCAGGAGCTCCGTCTCGCGTTCGAGCCTGCACAGTGTGAGGGGCACGCCGATCTCGTTGTTGAAGTTGCCCTCGTTCGCGATCGTCCTGCGGCTCGGCGCACAGAGCGAGAAGAGGATGTCCTTCGTCGAGGTCTTGCCGGTCGAGCCGGTGATTGCGACGACGCTGGCGGATGAGCGGTCGCGGACCGCTCCCGCGATCGCCGCGAGCGCGACCACGTGGTCGGCGGGAACCAGCGTCGCGGCCGCGCCCCGCGCCAGCGCGTGCTCGACGAAGTCGCGCCCACCGCCGATCGCCACGAACAGGTCGCCCTCCTCGATCCGCCGCGAGTCGATCTGGAGCCCCGTCACCTCGTCGGCCCACGGACGCGCGACCAGGCGACCCAGCGGCTCGACGAGCTCGAGCTCGAGCGGGATCACGCCGCCGCTCCGGCACGCCGGAGAGCGGCCCGTGCAACGTCGCGGTCGTCGAACGGCACTCTCGCGTCGGCGATCTCCATCTCGCGGTCGGCCCCTTTCCCTGCGATCACGAGGACGTCTCCCGGGCGCGCGTCGGCAATCGCGGTCTCGATCGCGTCGCGCCGGTCGAGGATGATCTCCAGCGAGCCGCCGGCGACCTGCGCCGCGATTCCGGCGGGATCCTCCGAGCGCGGGTTGTCGGTGGTCACGATCGCGCGGTCGGCCAACGATTCGGCGATGTGCCCCATCTGCGGCCGCTTCTCGCGATCGCGGTCTCCGCCGGCGCCGAACACGACGACCAGCCGGCCGTCGCCGAGCGGCCGCGCCGCCTGGAGGATGTTCGCGAGCGAGTCGGGTGTGTGGGCATAGTCGACGATCACCGTGAACGGCTGACCCTCGTCGACGACTTCGAAGCGGCCGGGAACCGCGGCGACGTTCGCGACACCGGCCCGGATCGACGCCTCGTCGATCCCGAGCTCTCTCGCGGCCCAGAGCGCGCCGAGCGCATTCGTCCTGTTGAAGTGCCCGGCGAGGCGAAGCCCGACGTCCGGGAGGTCGTCGTCGGGCGTGAACGTCCGCGCCTCCGGCAAGTCCGCCGCCAGCCGTCGTCCCCAATCGTCACCGACATTCACGACCGCCCGCTCCGCCTGGTCGAAGAGCTCGCGCTTGGCGGCGAAGTAGTCGTCCATCGTGCCGTGGAAGTCGAGGTGGTCCTGCGTCAGGTTCGTGAAGACCAGCACCGCGAAGCGCGTCCCGCTCAGCCGGCCCTGGCGTGCCGCGATCGACGTCGCCTCCATCGCGCAGGAGCGATCTCCGGCGTCGAGCATCGCGCGGAGGAGCCGCTGGAGGTCGATCGCCTCGGGCGTGTTGAGGCCGGTCGGGAGGCTCTTGCCCCCGACCCGGCGCTCGATGTTCGTCAGCAGCCCTGGCCGCCGGCCTGCCGCAGTCAGGATCGCGTGGAGGAGGAATGCAGTCGTCGTCTTGCCGTTCGTCCCGGTCACGGCCGCGATCTCGAGCTCGTTCGACGGCGTGTCGAAGAACGCGTTGGCGGCGACCGGCATCGCGGTGCGAACGCTCGGAACGACGAGCTGAGGAACGGCCTCCGCAACCCGACGCTCCACGACGAGCGCGACCGCTCCACTCGCGACGGCCCGCTCTGCCAGCTCGTGGCCGTCCGCCGTCGCGCCCGGAACGCAGAAGAACAACGCACCCGGGGAGACCGCGCGCGTGTCGTACGCGAGGTCCTCGATGTCGAGCGGGGTCGCGTTCGCAACCGCGGTCGGCCCGAGTGCCGCAATGAGCCGGTCGAGCTCCATCTCGTGAGAACGCTAGCGCCGGGACGAGACAGGCACGTTCGGCGGCACCGCGAGGTACTGGAGGTCGAACTTCGCGATCTGCTCGAAAGCGGGTGCGGCCACGGCCCCACCGAAGATGTTGTTGCGCGGCTCGTTGACGACGACGAGAACGAGCAGCCGGGGCTTGGCGACCGGAACCATCCCGACGAACGAGGCGACGTACTGGCCCGTCGTGTACCCGTGTGGCCCCGGGACCTGCGCGGTGCCGGTCTTTCCCGCGACCGTGTAGCCGGGAATCGCGGCTGCAGTACCGGTCGCGCCGTGCTCGTCGACGACACCCGTGAGCATCGCCTTGAGCTCGCGGTTGATTCGGGTCGACACGATGCGCCGACGCTTCGGGGGCGCGACGGGTCGCTCGCCGATCCGCTCGATGAGGTGGGGCTGAATCCAGACCCCGTTGTTTGCCACAGCGGCGTAGGCGGCCGCCATCTGAATCGGCGTCACGTCGACGCCCTGCCCGATCGGCACGTTCCCGATCGTCGAGCCCGACCAGTCCGGAAGCGGGAGGACGGCACCGGGAGTCTCGCCGGGGAAGTCGATACCCGTCTTCTGCCCGAAGCCGAAGCGCTTGATCCAGTCCATCAACGCGGGTGCGCCAAGGCGTTCCGCGATCGTGACGGCGCCGACGTTCGACGAGTGCGAGAGGATCCTGGCGACCGTCATCGTCTCTGTCGGCCGGTACTCCGCGTCGTGGACGACGCGGTCGGCGACGTGGATCGAGTAGGGGAGCCGGAAGCTCGAGCGGGGCGTGACGATCCCCTCCGACATCGCGCCGGCGATCGTCACGAGCTTGAACACCGACCCGGGCTCGTACATGTCGGTGACTGCGCGATTGCGCTGGACCGCGAAGGGAACGCGATTTGCATCGTTCGCGTCGTAGCCGGGCGCCTGTGCGAGTGCGAGCACGTCACCGGTCCGGGGATCGAGGATCACCGCCTCCGCCGAATTCGCGTGCCAGTGCGCAACGGTCTCCCGCAGCACCGCCTCCGCGTTCGACTGGATCACGTGGTCGAGCGTCGTCACGATCGCCTGACCGTCCCGCTCGGTCGTTCCTCCGATGACGTCGATCGCCCGGCCGAAGGGATCCCGGACGACTGTTTGCCTTCCGGCACGGCCGGCGAGCGTCTTGTTGTATTGCACCTCGAGCCCACCGAGCCCCTGGTTGTCGGTCCCCGCGTAGCCGATCACCTGTGCGGCAACCGACCCCTGCGGGTAGATGCGCTTCTCTTCCGGATACGAGCCGATCCCGTTGAAGCCGTGCTTGAGGAAGACCGCTGCCTGCTTCGGGTCGGCGAAGCGCTGCACGTAGACGAACTGACGGTTCTTGTCGACGAGCTCCGGATAGAGCGCGTTCGGGTCGACCCCGAACAGCTTGTGCGCGAGAACGGCGATATCCTGCGCATTCGTCACCTGGCGCGGATCGGCGTAGATCGTCGTCATCTGCTCGCCGATCGCGAGCTGCACCCCGGTCCGGTCGTAGATCGTCCCGCGTCCGGCGGGGATCGTCACGGTCTCCCGGTGCTGGTGCTCAGCGAGCTTGCTGAGGGCCGCAGCCCGAACGCCCTGCAGCCAGACGGCGCGCGCAAGCGTTGCGCCGAAGACGAGGACGAAGAGGACGAGGAGCAGGCGGATGCGGCGGTTGGCCTGCCGGTCTTTCATCAATGTGCGAGGTTGACGTACCCGTACTGCGAGGGATCGGCATAGACGAGGCCGAACTGCTTGGCGGCCAGGCTCTGGATGCGCGGCGAGGCGAGCGTGCTCGAGAGCTGCGACTGCAGCGCCGCATCCTGCGCATGCAGCTTCACGCGCTCGGCATTCGTCGAGTCGAGGGCGAGGTTCAGCCGCAGAACCGCCACGTTCACGAATACGACGCCGGCGAGCAGAATCCCGCTGATCGCGATCCAGAGCACGCCGCCCCTGGCGCGGGCACGAGAGCGAGAGCGAGAGCGAGGCTTCCGTGCGCGGGGCAGCGGCTCGGCGACGGCGCTTGCCCCGGCGTGCGCAACGCTAGCCAACCTTCGTCGCCACCCTCAGGCGCGCCGACTGGGCGCGTGGGTTGCGCGCGATCTCCGCCTCGGACGGCCGAATCGCCCTGCGCGGGGTAGCGCGCAGCGTGGGCTCGCGTCCACAGACACACGTCGGGAAGTCGGGTGGGCAGGTGCAGCCGTGCTCCTGCGTGCGCAGGAACTGCTTGACGATCCGGTCCTCGAGCGAGTGAAACGAGATCACTCCCAACCGGCCACCGGGCCGCAACAGCTCGAGGACGTCCGGGAGCGCGCGCTCGAGTGCGCCCAGCTCGTCGTTGACCGCGATGCGCAATGCCTGAAAGACGCGCTTTGCGGGATGACCCTCGCCGAACCTCGCCGGCGCGGGGATCGCCGACTTGATCGTCCGGACGAGCTCTCCCGTCCGTTCGTAGGGGCGCTCCGCGCGTTGCCTGACGATCGCGCGCGCGACCGGTCGGGCGTACCGCTCCTCGCCGTATCGACGGAAGATGTCTGCGAGGTCGCGCTCCGGCGCCTCGTTGACGAGCTCGCGTGCCGAGTACTCCGCCGTCGGGTCCATCCGCATGTCGAGCGGCGCGTCCACCGCGTAGGAGAAGCCGCGCTCGGGGCGGTCGAGCTGCATCGACGAGACGCCGAGGTCGAGCAGGACGACGTCGGCACGCACGCCGTTGCCGGCGAGCTGTGCGAGGACGGACGAGAACTCGCCGTGCAACAGCCTCGCCTTGACACCGGTCTCGCGGCGGAACCGCTCGAAGAACGGCGCGACGGTCTCGTCGCGGTCGATCGCAATCAGCTTCCCCTCGCCCCGCAGCCGCTTCGCAAGCAGGGACGCGTGGCCGCCGGCGCCGAAGGTGCAGTCGACGATCGTGTCGCCCGGACACGGGGCGAGCGCGGCGACGACCTCGTCGGCGAGGACGGGGACGTGATCAGTCTCGGTTGGCAAGACGCTCGGCAACATCTTCCGCTCTCCCTTCGGCCTCTTGCTGCTTCAGTTGCCAGGTGCTGCGATCCCAGATCTCCAGGTGGTCGTGGACGCCGATGACGGCGACCTCGCGCGTGATCTCCGCCTTCTCGAGGAGCTTGGCGGGCAGGACGAGCCGCCCTTGCCGGTCGAGCTCGCCGTGAGAAGCGCCCGAGAAGACGCGGCGCTTGAGCAGCCGCGAGTCGGCCGAGAGCGAGTCGAGCGCTCCGATGCGGTCGGCGAGCTCCTGCCACGTCGGGCGGGGATACGCCTCCAGGCACCCGTCCAGGCCCCGGGTCACGACGACGCCGTCCTCGAACGGCCCGCGCAGCCTTGCGGGCAGGGTGAGGCGGTTCTTCTCATCGAGGGAATGGTCGTGTTCGCCGAGGAGCATCGGTCCACTTGCCCCCACTCTAGCCCACTCTTCCCCACCTGTCCACCCCTCGGGCCCATGCCGCAGCCAGGCCCGATCGCGCGTCGAAACCCGCTAGGCGCAGAGGTCGAGGGCCTCGGCGGCGAGTGCAGTGCCCGCCACGCTGCCGACACGCGCCGTGTGCGTGAAGTCAGCCCGAACCGCCGCGGCGCTTCTGACGCACGCGCCGGACATGCAAGGCGTACGAGGGCAACCCGGCGATCATGAACAGGAAGACGAACGAGGCCCAGGCAGACGGGTGAGGAATGCGGTTCCGGTCAGCGTGGAAGAACACACCGGTTCCGACCGCGGCCGCGAGCAGGATGGCGACCAGGAAGCCGCCGGAGGACACTCCGGTCATGGCGGAACGGTAACGGGCCTATCATCCGCGTCGTGAGCGATTCAGGCTTCGATGCGTTCCGGAACCCACCCGCCGGGCAGGCCGCGGAGACCCGCAATGCCGAAGATCCGGTTTCGTGGCTCCAGATCGAGCCGGGGTGGAGCGTCCTCACCGTGGAGGATGCGGTGTTCGGGGCAGTTGCTCAGGTGGCGGGGTCGAAGGAGGAGGACATCTTCGACGGCCTCGCCGTCCAGGCGCCCGGCTCGACGCGGCTCGTCTACGTCCCCGGCGAGCAAGTGTCCGCGATCTACCCCGGGCGGGTGTTGTTGAAGATCACGGCCGTTCAGGCGGCCGAGCTCGGCCCTTACACCGAGGCGGCGCCGCAGCAAGCGCTCCAACTGCCCCCGGAGTCGCTCACCGCTCGCGTGAAGCACTGGTTCCGTCGCTGACGCGTTTCACCGCGCTGCCGCGAGCCGTTCGGCGCGACGACGGCGAGACGCGATCTACGACTGGATCGTCTCGTGGACCGGAAACTCCTTGATGTCCGGCGGCCCCTGCGGCTGGACACCCGCCGCCGCCATTCCCGACTCGATCTGGACCGAGAACGTGTCGAAGTCCTGGCGGGACTCCCAGAAGTCGATGATCCCCCAGCCGCCGTCGATCGGCCCCGAGGCGTGGAACACGAGACCCTTCGGCGGCGTGCGCTCCGGGTTGACATGGTCGTGAGCGAGATCGAACTGCTCCTGCGTGATGCCTGGAAGCTTGATCCGGATGCCGATCATCGTGCTCCTCTCGTTTCGCTGGGGTCGCGGGCGGGTCGCAACCTACTACGCGGGGCGTCCGGCGCGCTCGAGGATCTCCTCGACGACCTGCGTCTTGGCGTCCGCGTAGTGCTGCACATGTCTCCATGTCTGTCGAGCGAGATCACGCTTGGTTCGCTCGTAGAGAGCTCGGTCGTTCACGTCTCGACGGAGATGCTCGCGAAAGCGCAGCATGCGTTCGATCTCGACGCATCCTGCCGAGAAGACGTGCACGTTGACGGCGATGTCGGGACGGTTCAACAGGCGATGCTCGTACCAGTCCGGCTCCCTCACCCTGAGCACGTAGCCGACGGCCTCGAGCGCCGGCACGTAGCTCGGCTCATCGGCTGAATCGCCGACGGCGAGGACGACGTCGATGCGAGGCTTCGCCGCGAGCCCCGGCACGGCGGTCGAACCGACATGCTCGATCAACACCGCACGGTCACCGAGCGCAGCGCGGATGCGCGCCTCCTCGCGGAGGTAGAGCACCGGCCAGGCCTGGTCGTACTCGACCAGTTCGACCGGCCCATCGAGAAAATCGGGTGGCCCGATCCGCGCCGCGGCGATCTCCTCGTCGCTCCTGCGCGGTGCGTCGTCCACGTCGACCTTCTAGATGAGCTCGACGACGTCGCCGCGGCTGACACGGCCGGCGGACGCGACCGCCGCATGGACGCCGAAGGGAAGCGGCTCGGTCGTCTCGATGTCCCGGCGATAGTCGGCCAGCGCGCCCAGTGTGTCGAGGTCGCGGACTCCCGTGTTCGGATCCTGCGTCGTGATCGCGCACCGTCCGACGTTTCCGGCCGGGACCACGACAGCCTCGCCGACGCGCAGGCGGCACCCGATCCAGGCGTCCTCGGCGTGCGGCTCGAGCCCTTCGACTCCGAAGTTCATGCGGAACCGACGCGGATCGACCGCCTCGACCCCGAGAACGCCGGCGATCGCGGCGAGCGAACCGTCGCCGAGCAGTGTCGCCGCCCCGTTCCGTCCGCGATCGGGGGCCGGAGACTCGGGCTCGACGAGACGGATCAGCTCGCCTGCGACCTCGGACAGCGCGTCGTTCCACGGCCCCGGCACGAGCCGTGCCGATCTCGGCAGCTTGTAAAACGAGGTCACGATCTCGTCGCCCGGTTCGATCGGCCCGGAGAGCCTGCGGCCGTCAGGGAATGCGAGCGTCAGCGTGCGGGCCTCCTCGTCGTACGCCGCGCGCACCGTCTGCAGGGGTCCGTGATGCTTGTCGTTGACGAGTCGATCGTTATCGTCGATCAGGAAGAACTGCCGGTCGCCGCGGAGCCCCGACTCGAGCACGTCGACCGCGTCGACCAGGTGGAGCGCAAGCCCCTTGACCGGCGTCAGGGAGATCCACGAAACGCGTGCGGGCACGACTACAACGTTAGCTGCGTGCTGTACGGCCCCTCCCCCGTCACGACTGCGGCCCCAGCACGGGTCGCAAGCGAGAGCGCGTCGGCCAAGGCGTCGCCGCGCGCGAGGGCAAAGCACAACGCCGCCGAGAACGAATCACCCGCGCCGTACGTGTCGCCGATCGGTCCCGGCAGTGGCGCGGCTTCGTATCGTTCGCCGTTCGCCGTGCCCCCGTGCGGCCCCTCGGTGAGCACAACTGTTCGGGCATCGAGCGAGCCGTCGTATCGCTCCCCGGCGTCGCGCGCGCTGCCGACGAGAAGATCGAGAGGCACGTTCGCCTCGCGGAGCGTCGGCAGCTCCCTCGCTGTCGCGGCGACGAAGGGCGCGCGCCGCGCCGATCGCAGCGCCTCCGCGTCACCGGACACGAAGAAGATGGCGTCGTAGCCGTCGAGCGGGAGTGGCCCTCGCGGACGCAGCTTCTCCGTGAGCAATGTGATCGTGCGCTCCCCCCGTGCGTCGACATGGACCCACGCTCGCCTGGTCAGGCCGAAGCGCTGGACGTGTACGTCGACGCCCAGCTCGGCGAAGCGCCGCTCTGCCCGGCGGCCGAGGTCGTCGTCACCGAGTGCCGTGAAGAACTCGCAACGGCCCGCCAGGCGCGCCATCTGCCGCGCGATCACGCCTCCCCCACCCGCCGGCTCTGCGAGGCCGAGCTCGCCCTGGACGATCTGCCCGGCCCCCGGCAGCGCCGGTACGTGGACGAATTCCACCCATTCGACATGCCCGACGACCGCACATCTCACGATCCTGCACCCTCGCACGTTTCAGTCGATGATGGTGGCAATGGCGCAACCTCAGGGGATTCCGCCGTTCGAGCGGTTCTATCGGGAGTATCGCGACGAGGTGCTGGCCTATCTCCGGCGGTTGCTCGGGCAGCGGGCGGACGACGCCTGGCAGGAGACGTTCCTGCGGGCGCTCCGTGCGTACGACCGGCTCGAGCACGGAAGGCATTTGCGCGCGTGGGTGTTCACGATCGCGACGAGAGTCGCCATGGACGAGCTACGCGCGAAGCCGCGGCCGCTCGTCGACGCCGAACCCGTCGTCGAGCTCCGGCGCGACGCGTTCAGGGAGATCGAGCACCTGACGGACGACCTCCCGCCCACCGAGCGCGCTGCGGTCGTGCTCCGGTACGCCTATGACCTTCCCTACGACGACATCGCCGCCGCCCTCGGCTCGTCCGAGGAGGCCGCCCGCGCGGCGGCATCGTCCGGTGTCCGCAGACTGAGGAGGAGCCAATGACCGTCGACGACCAGCTCGACGCACGTTTCCGTTCCACCGCGATCCGCGAAGGTCTCGTCGACGTCCGCTACGACGTGATCGACTCGCCGGTCGGCGAGCTGGTCGATCGCCCGGACCGATCGCGGCCTCTGTCGCATCTCGTACGGCGTCGACGGCTTCGACGACGAGCTGGCGCATGTGTTCGGCGTGCGTGTCCTGCGTGCCCCGGTGGAGGACGTCCGCCGCGAGCTCGACGAGTACTTCGAGGGCACACGCCGCGACTTCGACCTACCGCTCGACCTCCGCGTGGCGCCGTTTCACGAGGAGGTGCTCGCAGCGCTCGGACGGGTCCCCTACGGGCTCACGACTACCTACGGCGCGCTCGCGCGCGAGGTCGGGCACCCGACCGCCGCCCGGGCAGTCGGGACGGTCATGAACCGGAACCCCATCCCGATCGTGCTCCCCTGCCATCGCGTGATCGGCGCGAACGGGTCGCTCACCGGCTACGCCGGCGGGCTCGACCGCAAGCGCCTCCTGCTGCAGCTCGAAGGCGCCACACTGCCGCTCTGAGCGATGCTTCCCCCGTGGCGACGGGACGGACGCGTGTCGTGGTGGTCGGCGGAGGCTTCGGCGGCTTGCTCGCCGTCAAGGGGCTGCGGCGCGCCGACGTCGATGTGACTCTCGTCGACCGCCAGAACTACCACCTCTTCCAGCCGCTCGCATACCAGGTGGCGACCGGTGGCCTCTCGGCCCCCGAGATCGCCACCCCCCTTCGTCGGATCCTGCGTCGGCAGCGAAACGCCCGCGTCCTCATGGCAGAGGTGAGCGCCTTCGATCTCGAGCACCGGCAGGTGCGCCTCGACAAGTTGGCGAACGGAGCCGAGGGCGTGCTCCTCGACTACGACGAGCTCGTCGTCGCCGCCGGCTCTGCCTACTCGTACTTCGGTCACGACGACTGGGCGCCACACGCCCCCGAGCTGAAGTCGCTCGCGGGCGCATTCGAGCTCCGCTCACGGATCCTGAGCTCCTTCGAGGCGGCCGAGGTGGAGCTCGACGAAGCAGAGCGTCGTGCGTGGTTGACCTTCGTCGTCGTCGGAGCAGGTCCGACGGGCGTCGAGATGGCGGGGCAGATCGCCGAGCTCGCGCGAGACGTGCTGCACCGTGAGCTCCGCGAGGTCGACACACGCGGTGCACGGGTGCTCCTCGTCGAAGCCGGCCCCCGGGTCCTGAGCACGTTCCCGGAGTCACTCTCGCATCGAGCCGAGCGCGCACTCGGCAAGCTCGGGGTGACGGTGCTGCTGGGATCGATGGTCGTCGGGGTCGACGCCGGTCAGGTCACCCTGAGGCACACCGACGGCACCCTCGAAGAAGTGGCGGCCCGGACCGCGATCTGGGCCGCCGGTGTGACCGCCTCGCCGCTCGCGGCCGCGCTCGCAGCGGCAGCCGGTCTCGAGGTCGACCGCGTGGGCAGGGTCCCTGTCGAGCCCGACCTGACGCTGGCGGGCCACCCCGAGGTTCATGCGCTCGGTGACATGGTCGTCGTGCGCGACGGAGCCGGCGGCACGCTCGAGCTGCCGGGTGTCGCGCCGGTCGCGATGCAGCAAGGCCGCTATACCGCACGCGTAATTCGCAGCGCCGGGGGCAGGCCGTTCCGGTACCACGACAAGGGCAACCTGGCGACGATCGGCCGCTCCCGCGCCGTCGCGGATATCAGGGGCATCCGGCTCAGCGGCTTTCCGGCCTGGGCGATCTGGCTCGCCGTCCACATCACCTACCTGATCGGCTTCGAGAACCGCCTGCTGGTGCTGGTCCGGTGGGCGTTCTCGTACGTCACGCGCAATCGGGGAGCTCGGCTGATCGACCGGACCGAGCTGTGATTGAGATCAGCGCCTCGCCGGCGATGCGGGCCGCCTCCGCGTATGCCGCCGTTGCGAGCCCGCCGCCGAATGTCAGCCGCGCGACACCCAGCCGCTCGAGCTCGGCCGGCGGTGGCGTCCCGGGCATCGCGACGACGTTCACCGGTCCATCGATGCGTCGGGCAAGCTCGGCGATCGCCCCGGCCGGGCACAGGATCGGATAGACGCAGTCGGCGCCTGCCCTCAGGTACTCGTTCCCCCGCGCGACTGCCTCGTCGACGTCGCCGGTGTGGCGCAGGAAGATGTCGATCCTGGCGTTGACGACGAGCCCGGGCACCGCCTCCCGAAGCTCACGGATCACCTTCGCCTGCTCGTCGACCGCCACCATCGCGCCGGCCGTCGAGTCCTCGAAGTTGATCCCGCTCAGCCCAACCTCCCACGCGCTGCGGGCCGTCCCGACCGGATCGCCGTACCCACGCTCGAGGTCGCACGTGACGGGCAGTTGAACGGCGGCGGCGATCCGACCCGCAGCACGGATCATCTCCTCGGCCGGCGCCTGCTCGCCGTCCTCGAACCCGAGCGACCTCGCGACGCCGGCGCTCGTGGTGGCGAGCGCTCTGCAGCCGGGAAGCGCCGCGAGCACGCACGCGCTCTGGACGTCCCACGCATTCGGAAGGACGAGCAGCGGCGGCGCGCGATGCAGGCTCCGAAGCAGCGCGGCCTTCTCGGCGGTGTCCACGTCGAGAAGCTATCCATCGGTCGTCGCCCCGCGGAGCCGGTACCCGACGCCCCACACGTTGTCGACCAGCCCGATCTCGCCGCCGGCATCGCGCAACTTGCGGCGGAGCCTCGACGCGTGTGAATCCAGCGTTCGTGTTCGACCGATCACGCGATAGCCCCAGACGTCGCGCAACAGCTCCGCCTTCGTGAACACGCGGTCGGGCTCGCCCGCCAGCTGCAGGAGGAGGTCGTACTCCTTCTGCGAGAGCGTCACGCGTCGCCCGCCGACACGCGCGTCTCGTGTGCGGGTATCGATGCGCACGGGCGGCGCGTCGACGACCGCCGGCGCCGGTGGGTGCACACGGCGCAGCACGGCCCGGATCCGCTCGACGAGCTCCTGATACTCGAAGGGCGGGACGAGGTAGTCGTCGCAACCGCGACGAAAGGCACGAATGCGATCGACCGCGTCGGCCTGTTCGCGGCCGAGGACGATGACGGGTGCTCGCTCCGCCCATCGTTCGACACTCGCGACGTCGCCGGCCAGCACGAGATCGGGACAGCCCTTGGCACCGACAAGACGGAAGCCGTCCTGCGGGAGCTGGCGCGTCAGGAACCGATGGGTCTCGGGCTCGGTGTCGGCGACGAGCAGCGAGGTGGCAGGCGACATGCGGCGACCGTAGCCCGACCGCCGCACGTCGGCTAGTCGTCCATCGGCGCGATTTTGTGTCGATCGATCCTCAGGCGTCCGCGACGGCCGTCGCCGTACCGCCCTCCACTTCGATGCGCTTGGCGCGCCGGAGCAGGTCGAGCGACCGTCCTAGAGGCGGCCGGAGCGGATCACGCCCCAGAGCAGCCAGACGCCGAGCACGGCCGAGAGCGTGAAGCCCACGAGCGCGATCACGTTCAGCCCGAGGACGTGCGGGCCGGTCTTCGCGAAGATCCCGATCAAGCTCGACCCGATCAGCCCGCCGGTGACGACCAGCGCGATCACGAGGCGGTTGAAGAGCACGTCGAGCTTGGCCATCAACTCGTCGAGGCCCTTGTGGACGAAACCGACCTCGATCTGGCCGTCCCGCACCTGCTCGAGGGTGTCGTGGATCTGGTACGGCAGCTCCGCCGCGATCTGAGTGAGCCTCCAACCCTCCCGCCGCGCCCGCGCTGCGACTCGCCGGGGCGTGAACCGCTCGAGCATCAAGGCGCGGGCGTACGGCTTGGCGACCTCGAAGACGTTGAAGTCGGGGTAGAGCTCGACCCCGACCGAGCCGAGTGTCGCGATCGCCTTGTCGAGCATCACGAAGCGCGTCGGCAGTCGCAGGTTCATCGAGTAGATCAGCCCGAACGCCTCGCGGATCACCTGGATCGGGTCGATCTCCTGGAGGCTTGCGCCGTAGTAGCGGTAGTACAGCTCGCGCAGCTCGGCGACGAACTCCTCTTCCCGCTCCTTCGGGTAGCGCACGCCGAGGTCGGCCAGCCGCTTCGGCAGCAGCTCGATGTTCTCCGACGCGGCGTCGATGAAGAGCCGCGTCAGCTTCGACATGTCGTCGTCGGTGAGCTTGCCCGCTCAGCCCGAAGTCGACGAGCCCGATCCGTTCGGGCGACGAGCACGAGGATGTTCGCCGGATGCGGGTCGCCGTGGAAGAAGCCGTGGCGGAAGATCATCGTCATCCAGGTCTCGGCGATCAGGTACGCGAGCCGCCGGCGCTGGTCGATCGTCCAGCTCTCGAGGTCGAGGTCGGCGAGCTGCACGCCCTCGAGGTACTCGAGCGTCAGCACGCGCGGCCGGCGTGTACGTCCAGTAGACGCGCGGCACGGCGACGTGCGGGTGCCCGGCGAAGTTCCGGTGGAACGCATCGGCGTTCCGGCCCTCGAGCCGGTAGTCGAGCTCCTGACGGATCGACCGCGCGAACTCGTCGACGATCTCGTTCGCGTCGATGAAGTCGAGCGCGCGAATCCGCTCCTTCGCGAGGCGTGCCGCCTGGTACATGAGCGCGAGATCCGCCTCGATCTGTCGTGGCGCGTTCGGCCGCTGGACCTTGACGACGACCCGCCGGCCGTTCGGCAGCACAGCGCGGTGCACCTGGCCGATCGACGCAGCCGCGAGCGGCTCCTCCTCGAACTCGAGGAACAGCCGCTCGATCGGCTGTCCGAGCTCGTCTTGAATCGTGCGCTCGACGTCTGCGAACGGGAACGGACGAACGTCGTCCTGCAAGCTCCGCAGCTCGGCGATGATGTCGGGCGGCACGACGTCGGGCCGCGTCGAGAGCAGCTGGCCGAACTTGACGAACGTCGGGCCCGAGCTCGTCGAGCATCTCGCGGAGATGCCGGCCGCGGGCCGTCGACCCGTTGAGATCGCCGCGTCGGCGGCCGTCGACGAAGTAGCCGAAGCCGTGCCGCACCGCGACCTGGGCGATCTCGCTCAGCCGGCCGAGGTTGCGCTGCTTCGAAGATGCAGCCACCCGCCTAGTCTTGCAGCCGGCTCGGCCTGGAGTGCCGGGGCCTCTGCTAGTGGATGCGGCGGATCGTCGCCTGCCAGGCGCCGCGTGGGGCCTGGACGTCGACGGTGTCGCCGACCCTGCGTGCCGAGCAGCGCCGACCCGAGCGGCGAGGTCGGCGAGACCGTGCCCGCTGCCGCCGACGCGCGCTGATCTCGACGGTCATCGTCTCGCCGGCGTCGGTCTGCGACGTCGACGACCGAGCCGACCCCGACCTCGTCCGCCGCCGGCGTCCTCGACGATCTCGGCGCTGTCGAGCCGCGCCCGCAGCGTGCGGATGCGCGCCTCGAGCAGACCCTGCTCGTTCTTCGCGGCGTGGTACTCGAAGTTCTCCGAGAGGTCGCCGAACTCGCGCGCCTTCTTGATCGCCGCGACCGACCTCGGTGCGCCGCGGGCCCTTCGAGCGTCGGCGAGCTCCTCGCGCAGCGCTGCGGCCTGCTTCGCGGTGAGCCGTTCGCTCGCTCTACCACTTCGACGACCTCCCGCGGCGCGACGTGTAGACGACGCGCGGCCGCGCAACCGTCATCCCGGACTCCTCGAAGCTGCTCGACGTGACCCTGCAGCCGCGCGACGCGCGAGACGTCCGCCTGCTGCTCCGGGCAGCACGAGGGTGATGCCGACTGCCGCCGCGGCCCGGCGCGGCCGGTGCGGCCGACGCGGTGGGTGTAGACGTCGGGCTCCTCGGGCGGGTCGAAGTTGATCACGTGGGTGATGTCGTCGACGTCGAGGCCGCGCGCGGCGACGTCGGTCGCGACGAGCGTCTCGCACCTTGCCCGCGTCGAAACGCGCGAGTGCGCGTTCGCGCTGCGCCTGGCCCTTGTCGCCGTGAATCGCGACCGCATCGACGTCGTGGCGGCGCAGCTTCTCGACGAGTCGGTCGGCACCCGCCTTCGTGCGGACGAACACGAGCGCGAGCCCGCGGTCGTCGTCGTTGCAGCAGGTCGACGAGCGTCGGCACCTTCGTCTCCGCTCGTGACCGGGACGAAGCGATGGTCGACCTCGCCGCTCCGGCGGTCTTGCCGGCAGCTCGCCCTCGAAGCGGGCCGGGAAGTGCGTGTAGCGGCGCGCGAGCTCGCCGACCTCGCCGTCGAGCGTCGCCGAGAAGAACATCGTCTGCCGGTCGCTCGCGCAGCAGGCGCACGATCCGGTCGACCTGGGGCTTGAAGCCCATGTCGAGCATGCGGTCGGCCTCGTCGAGCACGAGCACCGTGACCGCGTCGAGCGACAGGAGCTTGCGGTCGACGAGATCCTGGAGCCGGCCCGGAGTCGCGACGATCACGTGCGCGTCCTTGCGCCTCGTTCGGCCTGCGCCTTCAGCGGCACGCCGCCGTAGACCGATGCGACCTTGATGCTCGCCGCCGGCGATCGACCTCGAGCTCCTCGGTCACCTGGGCGCAGAGCTCGCGCGTCGGCACGAGCACGAGCGCGGCCGGGCGGCGGCTCGGACGGGTCGAGGCGCTCGAACGATCGGGATCGCGAACGCGAGCGTCTTGCCCGAGCCGGTCGGGCTCTTGGCGAGGACGTCGCCGCCGCGCAGCGCCTCCGGGATCACGAGCGACTGGATCTGGAACGGCGATTCGATGCCGCGCGCGGCGAGCACCTCGCACACGGCCTCGGACACCCCGAGGGAACGAAAATCTGTCAGTTGTCTCAACTCCTTCGGACGTCGAGATCGCGTGTCCGACGAAGGAGACGCGATCTCACGGGAGCGCGGCCAATCCGCGCTCCGTAGTCGTCACGGTAGCAGGCGCGCCGGACGGGAGCGGTCAGTCTTCGAGCAGCCGCAGCCGATGCTCGAGCTGGGCAACGCGCAGCTCGAGCTCGTCCCATTCGTCGCGCGTCACGAGCCCAAGCTCGCGGGCGAGCTCCTGGACGCGGCGGCGGGTTCCTTCACCGACGCGCAACGCGTCGCCGCGCCAGCGCGCCGTGGCGTCGTCGAGCAGCGAGCGGGCGTCGTCGAGGCGCGGGCCGAGCAGTGCGAGCATCCGGTCGAGCGCATCACCCTCGGACGGGCCGTTACCGGGCGCGTCCATGCGGCCGCGACTGCCGCCGCTGCCGGCGGCGCTCGCGCTTGGCCGCCTCGTCGTCGGGAGCCGCGGTCGACGACCGCGCCGACGCCGGACTCGACGGGCGTCGACCGGCGTCTCCGGTGCCGGCTCGTCCGCCAGCTGCCTGCTCGGCTTCGCCGAGCAGGCGATCGCCGGCGACTCCTTCAGGCGTCGCCTGTCCCTTGCGCCGCGCGTACTCGGGCTCCCGCTCCTTCCAGCTCGTCAGCAGCGGCGCTGCGATGAAGATCGACGAGTAGGCGCCCGAGGTGATGCCGACGAGCAGCGCGAACGCGAAGTCCTTGCAGCGTCGCGCCGCCGAAGAAGAAGAGCGCCGCGACCGGGAGCAGCGTGATGAACGTCGTGGCGAGCGAGCGCCGGATCGTCTCCCAGAGCGAGATGTTGGCGATCGTCGCGAACGGCGCGCGGCGCAGGATCGGCACGTTCTCGCGGATGCGGTCGAAGATGATGATCGTGTCGTAGATCGAGTAGCCGAGCACGGTCAGGACCGCGGCGACCGTCGCTTCGGTCACCTCCCGTCCGGTGATCGAGTAGACGCCGATCGTGATCAGGACGTCGTGGAGCATCGCGGCGATCACCGGGACCGCGAACGCGAGCCGTGGAAGCGGATCGTGATGTACAGCGTCGATCATCAGCAGCGAGAAGAAGATGGCGATCAGCGCCGCGCGCGCGATCTGGCGGCCGAAGCTCGACGAGACGTTCTTGATGCTCTGGCCCTTGGCATGGGCTTTCGTCTGAAGGAGCTCGCCCAGCTTGTTCTGGTCGCTGCTGTTCAGCTTCTTCAGCCGGATCTGGAAGTTCTTGTAGCTCTCGCCGCCGTTCGTCGACGTGCCGCGGCCCTGGACGACCGCGTCGCCGCGACCGATCGGCTGCGGTCTGCGCGCGCACCG
Source organism: uncultured Thermoleophilia bacterium (assembly GCA_963851065.1). Classification (GTDB taxonomy): domain Bacteria; phylum Actinomycetota; class Thermoleophilia; order Gaiellales; family Gaiellaceae; genus PALSA-600. The sequence goes on along the minus strand of CAWKNW010000012.1, from coordinate 113,490 downwards.
TCGACAGAGGCGATGTCGGCTTCGGCGTCGTGAACGTGATCTGCACGCCGCCCTTGAAGTCGATGCCGAGGTTGAGGCCGCGGACGCCGAGCGAGACCAGGCTGACCAGGATCACGACGCCCGAGATCGCGAACCAGGTGTTCCGGCGGCGCATGAAGTCGATCTGCAGCGAACTGCATTCCCTGCTGGCCGGCGGCGCCCATGAAGCTGCGGGTTGTCGAACCAGCGGAACCCGGAGAGCAGGCCGAGCATGGCGCGCGTCGCCGCGACCGCTGTGATCAGCGACACCACGGTGCCGATCAGCAGCATCAGGGCGAAGCCCTTGACCTCGGCGGTCGCGACCGCGAACAGGATCAGCGCCGTGATCGCGGTGACGACGTTCGCGTCGATGATCGTGTGGAAGCCCTTCGCGTAGCCGTCGGCGATCGCCGCGCGCACGGATCTTCCCGAGCGCGCACCTCTTCCTTGATCCGTTCGAAGACGACGACGTTCGCGTCGGCCGCGACGCCGATCGTCAGGATCAGGCCGGCGAAGCCGGGCAGCGTCAGCGTGACGCCGCAACAGCAGGATCGCGCCGTACATGAAGCGCGGCGTAGATGCCGAGGCCGAGCACCGCGACGAGGCCGAGGAAGCGGTAGAGCGAGGAGCAGGAAGAGCACGACGACGATCAGGCCGCCGATCGCGGCGTTGCGGGCCTGCTTCAGCGAGTCCTTGCCGAGCGTCGCCGAGACGTCGGTGCGCTCGAGCGTGATGAAGTTCACGGGCAGCGCACCCGTCTGCAGCACGAGCGCGAGGTCCTCGCCTCCTTCAGGCTCTGCAGGCCGGTGATCTGCGCGCCGTTACCGGTCGGGTCGATGCCCGTGCGGGTTCTGGTTGTAGTCGATCTGCGGGAACGAACGGATCTGGTTGTCGAGGACGATCGCGAAGTGCTGCGGCGTCTGCTGGATCGCGCCGCGAACCGCCTCGTTCTTCGTGACCTGCTTGAAGACCTTGTTGCCCTTGCCCTTGAACTGCATGAGCACGATCGGGATCGCCCGTGGTCGGGTCGAAGTCCTGGCGCGTGCCCGGAGAGGCTCAGCTCGGTCGCCGCCCATGTTCGGGTACTTGCCGTCGGTCGCGTACCGGTCGTTCGGATACGCGCCGTGCTTGAACAGGTAGTAGTCGGTCTTGCCGGCGGCCGGGACCCCGTTCGGGTCGCCCGGGCAGACCGACGAGCTGGTCGCCGTGCACGTGATCACCACCGTCTTCGCAGGCACCGGAAGCACCTTCGCGCCCTTCGGGACCTTGCCGCCGTACGGGTCGAGGAGCCCCGGGTTGCCGGTCGTCGGGTCGCGGTGCAGCGTCGCGGTCGGGCCGCCGATGCGATGCCACGTCGTCGTGGTCGTCGTCTTCTTGTTCTTGCCGGTCCCGGTCGTGCTCGTCGTCTTGACCGTGCTTGAACAGCGCGTACTGGCTCGGCGTCCCGTTCTTCGCCGACGCCTGGACGCGCGAGAGCAGGTCGCAGAGGCTCGTCGTCGCCACCGGCGAGCCGGTCGCCGACACCGACGGCGGGACGAGCGCCGGCTCGAGGTCGTAGAGCTCCAGCTGCGCCGTCGAGCCGATCAGCTTCGCCGCGGCCGTCGGGTCGTGCACGCCGGCGAGCTGGATCACGATCTCGTTCGACGCCCTGCTTCTGGATATGCGGCTCGGAGACGCCGAGCTTGTCGACGCGGTTCCGCATGATCGTGACGGAGCGGTCGAGGTCGGAGGCCGTGAGCTGATGCCCCTTCGGCGGCTGCGCCTTGAGGACCACCTCCAGGCCGCCCTGCAGATCGAGGCCCTTCCGCAGCTGTCGGTGAGCCGGCGAACCGGACCAGCCGATCAGCACGACCCCGGCGAGGGCGGCCACGATCAGCACGATCAGCGTCAGGTGAGAGCGCCGTGACGACACGCCGGCACAGGTTAGCGCGGCTTCTCGTCGTCTCCGTTAGCCCAATCGGGGCGTTTCTCCTCACCGTTCGGTTCGACCTCGACCTCGACCTCACGTGCCACCGCGGCGACCGCCCTGCGGTCGAGCGTGACGACCACTCCCGGCGCGATTTCGAGCTGCAGCTCGCTTTCACCGAGCTCCTTGACCCTGCCGTGGAGCCCTCCCGCGGTGATGACCTCGTCGTCGACCACGACCGAGTCCTGCATGCTCGAATGGGCCCGCTGACGCCGCCGCGACGGGACGACGAACACCAGCCAGACCGCGGCAAGGATCACGATGAGGATCAGGAATCCGGGCACTGCAGCCTTTCGAGTCGGTCGCGCTTGTAGGCGTCGAACGTGCCGCGTTCGATCGCCTCGCGGGCGCCGCGTGTCAGCGCGACGACGAATCGTAGATTGTGGAGCGACAGCAGCCGCAGCCCGAGCAGCTCGTTCTGGTTCACGAGGTGGCGGATGTACGCGCGCGTGAAGCGCGCGCAGGCCGGACAGTCGCAGTCGTCCTCGAGCGGCCGCTCGTCGCGGGCGAAGCGGGAACCGCGAAGGTTCAGCCGGCCGGAAGCCGTGAGCGCGCTGCCCGTGCGCGCGGTGCGCGTCGGCAGGACGCAGTCGAAGAGGTCGACGCCTGCTTCGACGACCTCGAGGATGCCCTCGGCGTCGCCGATTCCCATGAAGTAGCGCGGACGGTCGGCGGGCAAGAGCGCAGTCGCCCAGTCCGTCGTCTCGAACATCGTCGCGCGATCCTCGCCGATCGCAAGCCCGCCGATCGCGTTGCCGTCGAAGTCGAGCGCGGCGATCTCCTCGATCGAACGGCGGCGAAGCTCGTCGTCGACCCCGCCCTGGCTGATTCCGAAGCGCAGCTGTCCTTGGGCCCGCGGCGCAACTGCCTGTCGCTCCGCCCAGTGCGTCGTTCGCCGCACCGCCTCGGCCAACTCGGCGTCGTGACACGCCTGGCGGCGGGACCTGATCGAGGCACATCGCGATATCGCTGCCGAGGTTCTGCTGGATGCGCGCAGCCAACTCCGGCGTGAAGTGCGTCGCGCCGCCGTCGTAGACGTTGCGAAACGTCACTCCTTCGTCGTCGACGCGTGCGATCGTGTCGCGCAGCGAGAAGACCTGGAAGCCGCCCGAGTCGGTGAGGATCGGCCCGTCCCACGCCATGAACCGGTGCAGCCCGCCCAGGCCTGCGATCAACTCGTCGCCCGGCCTGAAGTGCAGGTGGTACGTGTTCCCGAGCACGATCTGAGCGCCGAGCGCGCGCACCTCGCCCGGATCGAGCATCTTGACCGTGCCCTTGGTGCCCACGGGCATGAACGCGGGCGTCTCGATCTCTCCGTGCGCCGTCTGCAGGACGCCGGCCCGCGCCCGCCCGTCCTCGGCAACCACCTCGAAGACACGGCCGCCGGGGATCGTCACAGGATCAGCATCGCATCGCCGAACGAGTAGAAGCGGTAGCGCTCGGCGATCGCGTGACGGTAGACGCCGCGAATCTCGTCCACGCCGCCGAACGCCATCACGAGCGCGAGCAGGGTCGACCGCGGAAGGTGGAAGTTCGTGAGGAGCGCGTCGACCCGCTCGAAACGAGAAGCCCGGCGTGATGAACAGCTCCGTTCGGCCGGCGAGCGGTCCGCCTCGCGCCAGCGTCTCGAGCACTCGCACCGTCGTCGTGCCGACCGCGAGCACACGATCGGCTGACCGGATCCGCTCCCACGCCGCCGGCTCGCACGGCATACCGCTCCCCGTGAATGCGGTGCTCCTCCACCAGCTCGGTCTGCAACGGCCGGAACGTGTCGAGGCCGACGTGCAACGTGACCCGCTCCACGTCCAGCCGCGCGAGGAGGCCGGGCGTGAAGTGCAGCCCGGCCGTCGGGGCTGCCGCGGAGCCCCGCTCCCGCGCATAGACGGTCTGATAGCGCTCGGGATCCTCCAGCGTCTCCGTGATGTACGGCGGCAGCGGGACCAGCCCGGTCGGCTCGCCGTGGAGACGCACGAGCCAGCGACCTTCGCCGAGATGCTCGAGGAACTCGACGACGCCGCTGCGACGACCCGCTCGAAGGCGCCGCGTCGGCCGCGCCAGCGCCTCCCAGACGTCCTCGTCGCGCTGCTCGAGCAGGAGGACCTCCCCGCGCGGCGAGGAGATCGGGACGCGCGCGGCGATCACACGCGTGTCGTTCACGACCACGAGCGTTCCGGATGAGAGCTCCTCCGCAAGATCGGCGAACCCGCGGTCGCGGACAGCGCCCGACGAACGGTCGTAGACCAGCAGCCGGGACTCGTCGCGACGCTCGGCCGGCCGCTGTGCGATCAGCTCCTGCGGCAGGTCGTACTCGAGCTCGCGGCTGTCCATCCGGTGCGGACGCTAGCGTCGGGCCCCATGGACGAGTTGCGTGAGGCCCTCCGCGACGGGTTGCGGGACGAGGCGGCGCCCATCGCTCGCCGGCTCGCGGAGGTGAAAGGGCTTTCGAACAACGCCGCTCGCCGGCTCGAGCGGATCGAGTCGACACTCGATTCCGAGCGGCTGGCCAGGGTCGACGATCTGGCCCTGCTGGTCGAACTGCTGACCGAGGGCTGGCGCGCGATGAACGCACGGCTCGACCGCATCGAGGCGGCGCTCGCGAGGGACGTCGCGACGATCGTCCCGCTCCGCGAGAGCGCCTGACCCGCCGCCTACGAGGTTCGAACCGGCAGGACGAGCTCGAAGCGGGAGCCCCTGCCCACGTCGCTCTGCAGATCGAGGCGGCCGCCGAGCGCGCCCGAGAGCTCACGCGCGATCGGCAATCCGAGACCGGTCCCGCCTCCGACGTGCGAGACGAACGGACGGAAGATGCGCTCGCGGCTCTCCGGAGCGATGCCCGGGCCCGAGTCCTCGACCACGACGTGGACGGTGCCGTTTCTCTGCGCGAGCTCGAGCGAGATGCGACCGCCGTCGGGCGTCGCCTTGAACGCGTTCGACAGCAGGTTTCCGACGACCTGCAACACACGGTCGCCGTCCGACTCGATCACCGGCCGGTCGCGCAGCTCGCAGCGGTAGTCGATCGACCGCCGCTGGGCCTCGTCGCGGTAGCGCTCGAATGCCTGCGCCAGCAGATCGCCCATGTCGACCTCCTCCTGGGTCACCGCGAAGCGGTGTCGTGTCGAGCTTGGCCAGGTCGAGGATGTCGCCCACGAGCCGTTCGAGCCGCTGCGCCTCGTGCTCGACGGTCTCGAGTGACTGCTGTTCGAGCTCCGGGTCCTGGACCACGCCTTCGCGAAGCGCGGCGATGTGCCCGCGAATCGCGGTGAGCGGGGTCCTGAGCTCGTGCGAGACCGACATCAGGAAGTTGCGCTCCATCGCCTCGACCTCGGCAAGACGATGAGCCATCTCGCCGAACCGCTCCGACAGGTGACCGAGCTCGCCCGGGGCGTTCGGAGGCACCCGAACGTCGTAGTTGCCGGCGGCGACATCGTCCGCGGCCCGCGACAGCTGCAGGACCGGGCGCACGATCCGGCGCGAGAGGTACCAGGCGAGCAGCCCGGCCACGGCGAGCCCGAGCAGCCCGGCGAGCGCGAGCCGCTCGATCAACGAGCGGACGCGTCTACTGATGTCGGTCTTCGGCTGCGCGACGACGACCGCACCCACGGACGTCGAGCGAATGATCAGCGGGTTTGCGACCGCGATGTAGCGGCGATTCGCGCCCGGCGGTTTGAACTCGAAGGCAAGCGACTTGCCGGACGTCCAGTCGATCGTCTTCACCGGCAGGCGGGGAAGCCCGAGATTCGCCTTCTGTCCCGGAAACGGCCGGTTCGGCCCGATCCAGTAGAGCTTGGCACCGGTGGCGAGCCGCAGGTTGGCCGCCGCGAACGTCGGAGCCTTCCGATCTCCGGCAGCGTTCCCGTAGCCCTCTTTGATCGCGTTCGTGTACAGCGCGGCGATGCCGTGCGCCTCGCGACTGAGCTGCGAGATCGCCTGATCGCGGGCGAACTGTTGAAACAGCGTCACCGCAATCGCGGTCGTGACCACGCCGGCCAGCACGATGCCGGCGAGAAAGATGAGCGGCAGCTGGACTCGCAGCGACCTCAGAGACCTGAACATCGCTCTAGGTTTTCGTCTTCTCCTTGCGTGCGTCCTTCGCGGGCGACACCTTGTAACCGACGCCCCAGACGGTGACGATCGGAGAAGCATCGCCCAGCTTGCGACGCAACTGGCGCACGTGCACGTCGACGGTCCGCGTGTCGCCGGCGAACGTGTAGCCCCAGACGCGCTCGAGGAGCTGGTCACGGGTCAGCACGAGCCCTCGGTGGTCGAGGAGCTCCCAGAGCAGGTCGAACTCCTTCGGCGCAAGCTGCACCTCGTCGTCGCCCACGGTGACCTCCCGGCGACCGGAGTCGACTCGAAGGTCGCCGTGCACGATCACTTCGGTCTCGCGCTCGCGGCGCTCGGGCGCCGCGCGGCGCAGGATCGACTTGACCCGCGCCACGAGCTCACGGGGATTGAACGGCTTGGTGAGGTAGTCGTCGGCGCCGACCTCGAGGCCGATGATCTTGTCGACGTCCTCGTCGCGCGCGGTCAGCATCAGGATCGGAACGTCGCTCGACTGCCTGATCCGTCGACAGACCTCGATCCCGTCGATGTCCGGAAGCATCAGGTCGAGCACGATCAGCGAAGGCAGCTCAGCCGCGACCTTCGCGAGAGCGTCGGATCCCGTCGCGGCAGTGCGAACGCCATACCCTGCGTTCTTGAGATAGAGCGATACGAAGGATGCAATCGATCCTTCGTCCTCGACCACGAGGATGTTCGCGGTCGGGCTACTCACGGTCAGGGGCCCGTCGTCGCCGGCGGCTTCGGGGTGCCGAACCGGACGTTGAGCGGATCGAGGATCGGAACGGGCTTCCACTTGCCACCGTCGAGCGCATAATCGCCGTCGTCGACCACGGTCAACGACGGCACGATCGTGGCCTTCCCGACGCCGACGGCCGTCAAGTCGATCCCGCTGCCGTTCGTGAACTGCAGCTTGTATCCGCCGCCGGTGATCCGGAAGGTCAGGCCGCGCCCGGCGTACATCACCGAGCCGTCCGGGAGCACCCGCGACGGCTTGTCTGCCCCGGTGACGGACACGTCACCGGCGGTCCCGGTCGAATCGGTGACCACGAGCACACCCTTGTCCATCTGTCCCCAGAGCACCCCCTCGCCGCTGATCGTGACATTCCCGTAGACGGCACCGAGCTCGAGCGCGCCGTCGCCGGCCGCGCCGGACGCCGCGAGCGCCGCCGGAACGACGACGAGACCCGCGAGCAGGATGAGAAAGAGTCGGCGCATCGACAGAACAAGTGTTTCTGCAGCGATTATGCCGGTCGTGAGGGAGTTGTAAGGAGTTTGCTAGGCGCGGATGTGAGTAGTCGCCGCGCCGAGAGGTTGTAGCGTCGCCTCGCCGTGCACGATCTGACGAGCTTCGGCCTGGCAATCCTCGTCATCTCGGGCGCGTTGCTGGCGGCACTCGTCTGGCCAAGCTGAGCGCGCGACTCGCGGTCCCCTCCGGCGCGCGTTGTTCCTGCTCGCCGCAGCAGGCGCTTCCGCGCTCTTCCCTTCGCTGGTCGTCGAGTCGAGACGGTGGAGCGGATCGCGACCGTCGCGCTGATCGTGATCCTGTTCCAGGGAGGGTCCTCGATCGGTTTTCGCCGCTTCCGCACCGCGGCGGTCCCGATCGCCTCGCTCGGCGTGCTCGGCACGTTCGCCTGCGCCGGACTGATCGCCGCCTTCGCGCACGTGGCGTTCGGGCTCAGCTGGCTGACCGCCGGGCTGCTCGGCGCAGCCGTCGCGCCGACCGATCCTGCCGTGATGTTCTCGGTGCTCGGCGACATCGAGATCCAGGGGCGCACCGGGACGATCCTCGAGGGCGAGTCGGGAGCGAACGACCCGGTCGGGATCGCGCTGATGGTCGGTCTGATCGAGCTGGCCACCCATGCCGACGCGAGCTTCTGGATCGTCGTCCGCGTCTTCAGCGAGCAGATGGCGATCGGGCTCGCGCTCGGGATCGCCGGCGGGCTCGTGGCGCACCTGCTGCCGCGGGTGGCGCTGCCGTCGCCGGGCCTCTACACGCTGCGCACGCTCTCGCTCGCCGGAGTCGTGTACGGCGTGACGGCCGTGGCCCACGGGTCGGGATTCCTCGCCGTGTTCGTCACCGGCGTGATCGTGGGCGACCTCGATGCGCCCTTCAAGCACGAGGTCGAGATCTTCGAAGAAGGGCTCGCCGCCCTCGCCGAGATCGTCGTGTTCGTCGCGCTCGGCCTGACGATCGGCATCTCGTCGTTCGCCTTGGCGCGGTTCGGGGAAGGGCTCGCCGTCGCCGCGTTCCTCGCCCTGCTCGCCCGTCCGCTGGTTGCCGGAGCCCTGCTGGCACCGGTGAGGCTCTCCGTGGGAGAGCGGCTCTTCGTGATCTGGGGCGGGCTCAAGGGCGCCGTCCCGATCCTGCTCGCGGCGTTCGCGGTCGCCGCGCGCGTGGACGACGCGCGCCGCATCTATCAGGTCGTGTTCGTCGTCGTCCTCACGTCGGTGCTCGTGCAGGGAAGCACGATCGCGCTCGCCGCGAGACGGCTCGGAGTGGACATCCGCCGTCACGCATAGCGGCAGAAGCGCGTGACGAGGATCACAGGCGCTCGACGACGCCGGCGATCGCCATCCCGAACCCGACGCACATCGAGGCGATCCCGTAGCGGGCGCCGCGTCGTTCGAGCTCGTTGACGAGCGTGGCGGTCATGCGTGCTCCCGTCGCCCCGAGCGGATGTCCGAGCGAGATCCCGCCGCCGTTCGGGTTGACGTCCGCGAGGCGGTCGCCCAGATCCAGGTCGCTGACCGTCTGGAGGACGACGGACGCGAATGCCTCGTTCACCTCGAAGACGCTGACGTCGTCGAGCGCGATTCCCGCCCGCTCGAGCGCCTTGCGAATCGCCTGCGGGTTCCCGTGGAGCATGCGCGTCGGGTCGACGCCGGCCAGTCCGAAGCCGGCGAAGCGGGCGCGCGGCTCGAGGCCGAAGCGCTCGCAGGCCGCTTCGCCCGCGACCAGCACGGCGGCCGCTCCGTCGACGATCTGCGAGGCGTTCCCGGCCGTGACGACACCGTCGGGCCGGAATGCCGGCGACAGCCCGGCGAGCGCCTCGGCCGAGGTGTCGCGTCGGGGCGTCTCGTCGACCGCGAAGACTGCCGGCGCCGCAACGGCGCCACCCCCGGCTTGTAACAGACCGTTACTAGCCCCCGGATCCGCCCGCGGCTCGGGCAGGTCGATCGGGACGATCTCGCGCTCGAACCTCCCGCCCTCGATCGCGGCGATCGCCCGGCGATGCGATGCGAGGGAGTACTCGTCGAGCGCCTCACGACTCAGCCTCCATTCGTCGGCGAGCAACTCGGCCGAGATTCCCTGCGGGACGATCTCGTACCGGTCGGTCACGAGGGCCGAGAGATCTCCCCCGTTCGAGCCCATCGGGACCCGCGACATCATCTCGACTCCTGCGGAGACGACCACGTCGAGCTGCCCGGAGGCGACCGCTGCAGCGGCGTTGAAGTTCGTCTGCATCGACGAGCCGCACTGCCGGTCGACCGTCGTCCCGGAGACGTCGACGGGCCACCCCGCTGCGAGCACTGCCATCCGGCCGATGTTCCAGCCCTGCTCGCCGATCTGCGTGACGCAGCCCATCTGCACGTCGTCGACGACGGCCGGATCGAGGTGCACCCTTCCGACGAGCCCGTTCAGGACCTGAGCGGCGAGGTCGTCGCCCCGGACCGCGGACAGCGTGCCGTTCCGGCGGCCGATCGGCGAGCGGACGGCCTCGACGATGTACGCGTCCATCACCGTCAACTGTAGACCGGCACCCAGGGCTTCTCGTCATGAGCGAGGTAGACGCGCGACGGCTTCAGCTCGTGGATGCGGAGGATCGAAGGCGTCGCGCCGTCGATCAGCTCGCGCATCGAGTGCGTCACGTCGCCGCCGAGCACGACCACCCCGCCGGGAGTGTCGACGATCACCGACTGATGGCCCACCGAATGGCCCGGCGTCGACAGCACCGAGACGCCGTCGAACAGGCCGACATCACCGTCGAGCTCGACGTACGTCGCTCCCTCGAATCGCACCCACTCCTCGAGGTAGTCCGGCGCCAGGGCGGCAGCGAGCTCCGCCCGCTGAACGTAGGTCGGCGTCCCGGCGAACCGCCGGTTGCCGCCGCAGTGGTCGAAGTGCAGATGCGTGTTGATCACCGCCACGACGTTCCCGAGGTCGGGCCAGGGGTGGAGTCTCGGAGCCCATTCACGGTCGAGGTCGGGGGTGGAGTCGATCATTCCGGTGTCGACGAGGATGGTTCCCTCCGGTCGGTTGACGGCCCAGCCGTAGACCGGCCAGACCGCACCGTCGACCGTCACGTCACAGAAGTGGACCGGCACGACCACCATCTCCTAGTCGGCGAAGACGCTTTCGACGGAGACGACTTCCCGGCGATCGAAGACTGCGTTGACGACGAGGAATGCGACCACCGCGTAGGCCCAACCGGCCAGGCAGTCGACGGCGTAGTGCTCACCGGTGTAGACGAGGGCAAGGGCCATCGCGATCGGATAGAGAGCGAGCACGGGCCGGATCCACCACGGCACGATCGACCAGAAGAACAAGGTGAAGAGGAGCGCGTAGCCGGCGTGCAGCGACGGCACCGCGGCCACGTTGTTCGCGTAGCGCACACCGTGCTCGAACATCGCGTCGAAATGCGCGACGGGAACGTGCCTCCACACGATCGGGACGATTCGGTTCGACTCGCCGAAGTTCCCCCGCTGGGCCGCCATCCAGGGCGGCACGGCCGGATAGAGGATGTAGGTCGCGAACCCCGTGAGCGTGAGCGTGCAGACCATCCACGCGTAGCGCCGGAAGCGGTCGTGCGCGAACGTCCAGAGCGCCGCCGCCGCGATCAGCGTGACGAGGAAGTGCGTCAGGTAGATGAACCAGGCCACGAAGTCCCACCACCGCAGGTGGTGGGCACCGTGCCAGAGGTACGACTGCAGCCTGACCGTCGGCGCGGGCGTCCCGAAGATGGCGTTCTCGAGCCTGATCTGGGGAAACTCGTGCGCCGGGAAGACGAGCCCGTCGGCGACTCCGCGGAGGAGGTCGTACACGAGGAGCAGGGCGATGAACGGCGCCCAGTCGACGACCAGCCGGGGCAGACGGCTGCGCAGATTGCTGGCGGAGAACGCGATCATCCCGGTGAGCAGCCAGATCAGGACCAGCTCCCGGGAGGTGGGCACGCCGAAGCCGACGACGAGAACGAGCGTCGCCACCGCCCACGCCAGCGGCGCGCCGATCCGCACGGCGCTCACGGCGGGCATTCTCACATTTAGGCTGTGGTCGGCATGGCAACCACCGTCACCGACCATCTGCTGCCGATCGGCGGCGCGCGGATCGAGACCGGGTCGTGGCTCGAGGTGCGGTCGCCGTACTCGGGCGACGTCGTCGGGCGCGTCGCCTCGGGCGGCGCCGCCGAAGCGCGTCGCGCTCTCGATGCGGCCGACGACGCGCTGCGCCGCCCGCTTCCGGCCCACGAACGGGCACGGCTCCTCGATGCGATCGCGGACCTTCTCCGCATACGCAGCGAGGATGCTGCGCGCACCATCTCGGCCGAGGCCGGGAAGCCGATGAAGGCGGCGCGCGTCGAGGCGGCACGCGCAGCCTCGACGTGCACGTTCGCCGCCGTCGAGGCGCGCAAGCTCGCCGGCGAAGTCGTTCCGATGGACGCCTCCGCCGCGGGCGAGGGCAAGCTCGCGTTCACGCTCCGGCTGCCGATCGGGATCGTCGGTGCGATCTCGCCGTTCAACTTCCCGCTCAACCTGGTCGCCCACAAGATCGCACCGGCGCTCGCAGCGGGCTGTCCGGTCGTCCTCAAGCCCGCGGGGGTCACCCCGCTCTCCGCGCTGTTCCTCGCCGGCCTCGCCGAGGAGGTCGGGCTACCGCCCGGGTGGCTGAACGTCGTCGCCGGGCCGGCCGCGCCGATCGGCGACGAGCTGGTCGGCGACGACAGGGTCAAGCTGATCACGTTCACCGGATCGGGCGCGGTCGGCTGGGGACTGGCCGAGCGTGCTCACCGCAAGCGTGTGAAGCTCGAGCTCGGCAACGCGACCCCTGCCATCGTCTGCGCCGACGCACCCGAGGGGACCGCTGCCAAGTTGGCAGCGAACGCATTCTCCTTCGCCGGCCAGAGCTGCATCTCGGTGCAGCGCATCTACGTCGCCGCCGAGACATGGGACGAGTTCGTGGCCGACTTCGTGCCCGCAGTCGCGGCGCTGAAGGTCGGCGACCCGGCAGACGAGGACACGGACGTCGGACCGCTCATCTCCTCGGGCGAACGGAGCCGCGTGGTCGAGTGGATCCGCGAGTCGAGCGGCGAGGTGCTCACGGGGGGCAACGAGACGGCCGACGGGCTGCTCGAACCGACGGTGATCGCGGCGCCCGCACCGGACGACAAGGTGCAGTGCGAGGAGGTGTTCGGCCCGGTCGTGACCCTGACCCGCACGAGCAGCCTCGACGAGGCGATCGCGCTCGCCAACTCGACCCGTTACGGCCTGCAGGCAGCCGTCTTCTCCCGCGACCTCAGGGTGTGCCTCGACAGCGTCCGCCGGCTCGAGTTCGGAGGCGTCACCGTGAACGAGGCCCCGACGTTCCGCGCCGACCAGATGCCGTACGGCGGCGTCAAGGCGTCCGGGAACACCAAGGAGGGGCCGGCCTGGACGGTGCACGAGATGACCGAAGAGCGTCTCGTCGTCATCGCCATCTAGACTTCCTCTCGCATGTCGCCGCTCCATCGCCGGCGGTCCGACGCTGAGGGAATCGCACCGCGGCGCCCGCAACCAGGGGTGCTCCGCCGCGAGCGACGCCTGCTGCAGAAGGCCCGCGCGGAGGCACTCGCCGAGCTCGGCGGCCTGCTCGTCGAGATGTACCGCCGAGGCGGGTTCCGCGAGGATCTGCTCGCCGAACGGTGCGCCGGGGTGGTCGGGATCGACGCGCGCCTCGCCGAGATCGAAGACCTCCTGCACACACGGCGCCATCTGCCGAGATGCGAGTGCGGCGCACCCGTGCTACGCGGCTCGCACTTCTGTCCGAACTGTGGTCGAACACTGGATCCCGACGCGAGCGCCGGTCCGGACGTTCCGTCCGAGGACACCGTGCTCGCCTCGCGGCCCGACGCCTGAACCGCGTGTCTGCGGCCCCGGAAACGCCCATGGCCGAGCGGCTCGCCGCAATCGCGGGAACCGACGAGAGCTGCCCGCGCTGCGGCGCGCGCCGTGACCCCGGACAGAAGTACTGCCTCGACTGCGGTCTCCTGCTGCCGAACGTCTCCGGCACGGTGCCGGCGCTGCGCCGCCGCTGGTTGCGCATCTTCGGCTGGTATCCGGGCGACTTCGTCTGGGCGGCGCTCCTCGCGCTGCTCGCCGCCGTGATCGGCACCGCAGCGGCGATCGTCGTCAGCGAGCGGCGTGACCAGGGGGGCCCGCGCTCGTTCGAAGCCGCCACCGCGGCGATCCCGGTTCGCGCGCCGGCGGCCGAGCCGCCGAAGCAGATTCGTGCCCGCGTCGGCGCCGGGAAGCTCCCGAAGGCACCCGAGGCGAGCCGAGCTCGGCCGGGACGCGCCACCTGGCCGAAGAACGCCAACGGCTGGACGATCGTGCTCGTCTCGTACCCGAAGACGACGGGTCGCATCGAGGCGCTCGACAAGGCGACCGACGCGGCGAAAGCCGGCCTCGCCCAGGTCGGGGTGCTCGACTCCAGCCGTTTCGCAAGCCTCCAGCCCGGGTATTTCGTGGTGTTTGCGGGGATCTACGGATCACAGACGGATGCGGACACGGCGGTCCCGACCGTTCGCGCAGCCGGCTTTGCCGGGGCGTACTCGCGGCAGATCGCACGTTGATCCGTTTTCCAGGCTGAAAACATTTGTAACAGCACCCGGGACGGTGTAGAGTGCCCTCGGGTCGCTTCGATAGCGCCAAGAATGTGACGAATCTGACGCCTCCAAAGGGCCGCAGCTCGAGTCTCAAGGAGAACACGTGACGCCTATGGACGAGCGGATCCTGCATATCCAGCACTGCATGTATCAGTACTCGCGAGCGATTTACCGCTCGATCAGAGACCTGATCGACCCCTACGTCGACCCGCGAACGCGGCTCGAGTATCGCCGTGAAGTGCTCGTCGCCTGCGAAGGGACGATGGAGCGTCTCGCGGCCGACCCGCACTACTTCGCGAAGCCCGACCGGGCGCTGTTCGGTGACATCCGCCGCTATTTCCCGATCACCGTTCAGGCGCAGGTGGCCTGGGCCGTCTCGGAAGGTGTGAGCGCAGCGGTCGACTTCGTCGAGGGACAGATCGAGGCCGGCGCGTTCGACGGCGGTGTCGCACGCTGTCGCGCGACGACGCGGAAGGGCAAGCCGTGTCAGCGCACACCGCTCCCGGACCGCGACTACTGCCCGTCGCACCAGCACCTCGAACGCAGCCGCGTCGCCGCCTGACGCGCGCTGACGCCGTCCGGCCGATAGGCTCGGGCGCAATGAGACGTAGGCTCGACGGAGGCTCACAAGGAGCGGAGGTGCCGGCTCGGCCGGCGCCGGAGCGGGCATGAGACGTAGGCTCGACGGAGGCTCACAGGGAGCGGAGGTGCCGGCTCGGCCGGCGCCGGAGCGGGCATGAGACGTAGGCTCGACGGAGGCTCACAGGGAGCGGAGGTGCCGGCTCGGCCGGCGCCGGAGCGGGCATGAGTCATGACACTGACAAGCTGATTCGTCAGCTTTCGCTCGTCGCGTTCCTGATGGCCGAGCGGCGACCGTTGACGGCGCGCGACATCAAGTCGAACGTCGAGGGCTACCAGGAGATGAGCGACGAAGCGTTCGCGCGACGGTTCTACTCCGACCGGGCGGAGCTCGTTGCGCTCGGCGTCCCGCTCGACAGCCAGCGTGACGAGTTCACCGGCGAAGAGCTGTACACGCTGCGCTCGGAGCGCTACTTCCTGCCCGAGCTCGAGCTGGACGACGAGGAGCTCGCTGCGCTGCAGACCTGCTTCTACCTCCTCGAAGGGCGCTTCGCGTACGCCGAGCCCTTGCGGCTCGCGCTGCAGAACCTCGCGCTCGGCCGCTCGGCGGGCAGCCTCGCCGCTCCCCCCACGGACACGGCGGTGCGCGCACTCGTCCGCGATCCCGACTACTCGCCCGAGCTTCAGGGCCGGCTCGGCAAGCTCGAGGGTGCGATCTCGAAGCAGCGCACCGTGAAGTTCCGCTACTGGTCGATCTATCGAGACAGCGAACAGGAGCGCACGCTCAATCCGTACGCATTACTCCCCGAGAACGGCTCGTGGTACGTGATCGGCCACGACCTCGACCGGCAGGACATCCGCACGTTCCGCGTCTCGCGGATCCGCTCGGACATTCGCTTCGCGACGCGCCGCGAGCGCGACTTCAGATTGCCGCCCGAGTTCGACGTCGAGCAGTACCGCGGCCGCGCCGAGTGGCAGTTCGGCGACGACGTCGGGCGAGGCGCGCATCGAGGTGGCGCCCGACACGGCCTGGTGGGTCGAGCGTGCCTACGGGGGCGAGCGCAACGATGTCGACGGTGACGTGTTCTCGACGCACTACGCGTCCTCCGAGCTGCTCGCCCGCTGGATCCTTCGCCAGGACGGACGTGCCGTCCCGCTCGAGCCGTCCGAGCTGAGGCGGCTGGTGGTCGAGGGCGCGCGCGCCGCCCGGGCGGCCCATGAGGGCGCTCCGCCCACGCCCGCCGGCCCCGCCGAGCCCGGGGCGACCGCCGCCGTGGCCGACCGCCCCGCCGGCCCCGTCGCGCCGGAGCGTTTCGGAGTCCTGCAGTCGCTGCTCGCCTACCTGCTGACCGCGTGCGGCGACGGGCGCAGCGGCGTGCTGCCGGCGGCCGAGCTCGCCGAGCGGTTCGCGATCCCACCCGAGCAGTTGGAGGAGCACCTCTCGCTGCTCAACCTGGTGAACTTCGGCGGCGGCTGCTACGCCGTCTACGCGGAGCTGCGCGGCGACGAGGTCTTCGTGGACAAGGAGCTGTTCGGCGACACGTTCCGCCGGCCGCCGCGCCTGACGCCGCTCGAGGCGAGGGCGATCAGACTTGCACTCGAGTTCGTCGGCCCGATGATCGCGGCCGGCGCCCACTCGCCCCTCGATCGCGTCCGTGCGAAGCTCGAGGAGACGTTCGGGCAGTTCGAGTTGTCGCAGACACCCGAGCCTCACGCGGGAGAGGAAGAGGATCTCGTCGCGAAGCTGACCACGGGCATCGAGACGCACCGGCTCGTCGAGATCGAGTACCTGAAGCGCGAGGAGCAGGAGGTGGTGACGCGCACGGTCGAGCCGTACGCGATCGAGCGCCGACTGCCGCACTGGTACGTGCACACGTGGGACATCGAGCGCGACCAGCCGCGCTCCTACCGCCTCGACCGCATGAGGAAGGCGAAGCTGCTGCGCAAGTCGTTCGTCCCACGCGACGGCTTCGACCCGTCCGAGCTGAAGCAGGCGACGACCGCCAAGATCTGGTACTCGCCGGTGGTCGCGCGCTGGGAGGTCGAGAAGGGCGCGATACCGCTCGTCGACGGCTCCGCGCTCTCCGAGAAAGCAGTCGGCAGCGCCGAGTGGCTCGTCGGGGAGGTCGTCTCCTACCGCGGCGAGGCGATCGTGCTGGAGCCGCACGAGCTGCGTGCCCGCGTCGCCCAGCGCGCGCGTGAGCTCGCCGCCGAGCTGCGGCCGTCCCGCGCCAAGACCTAGAGACGCCCGAGCGCCCAGGCCGCGTGCTCGGCGAGCAGCTCGTCGTCGCCGTCCGCATACCGCTGGAGCACGTCCCGGTGCTCGGCTCCGCCCGTGTTGCCGAGGGCGACGAGGGCGTTCCGCTGCAGCCAGCGCGGCTCGTTGCGCGGCACGTAGAGACGGTCGTACTCGTCCACGACGGCGCGGCCGTCCTGCTCGAGCCACCGCACGAGGTCGACGTGACCGGCCGGATCCTCGGGATCGGCGTCGCGCCGCTTGGCGACTCCTCGGTTCCACGGGCAGACGTCCTGGCAGATGTCGCAGCCGTACACCTGCGCGCCGAGCGCGGCGCGATAGGGCTCCGGAATCGCCGCCGGCGCCTGTGTCCAGTACGACAGACACCTGGTCGAGTCGAGCACACCCGGCTCGTCGAGCGCGCCGGTCGGACAGGCGTCGATGCAGATGCGGCAGTCGCCGCAGTCGGTGCCGAGAGGCGGCGTCGGCTCGAGCTCGACGTCGGTGACGAGCGTCCCGAGCACGACCCACGAGCCGTGCCGCTTCGTGATCAGCATCGTGTTCTTCCCGTAGAACCCGACGCCGCTCCGGGCGGCGGCCTCGCGGTCGACGTGCTGGTTCGCGTCGACGAGCACGCGACAACGCGCCGCCGAGCAGCGAGCCGAGCTGTGTGAGCTTCTCGCGGAGCTCGGCGTACGTGTCGTGCCACGTGTAGCGCGCAAGCCGGCCCTCCCCCGGCTCGAGCGGCGGTTCCGGCGCCCAGTAGCAGAGGGCCGCCGAGACGACGCTGCGCGCACCTTCGAGCAGCGTCTCGGGATGGCACGAGCGTTCGGGCTGCGCCATCGTGAAGCGCATGTCGGCGAACAGGCCGCGGTCGCGCCGTTCCCGAATGTGTCGTTCGGTCTCCGTGTACGCCTCGGCGCGTGCGACGCCGATCGCGTCGAGCCCGAGCTCCTCGCCGTACCGGCGAACATCGCCGACGTTCATGCGAGGATCATGCCCGCGTGAAGGCGGTCAGGATCCACGAGGACGGCGGGCCGGAGGTGCTCCGCTACGAGGACGTGCCCGATCCGGTGCCGGCGGACGGGGAAGCGCTCGTCGAGCTGCGGGCCGCCTCGCTCAACCACCTCGACGTCTGGATCCGCAAGGGCCTGCCGTCCGTGCCGAAGCCGCGCATTCTCGGCGCCGACGGAGCGGGCGTGATCGCCGGCACCGGCGAGCGCGTGGTGATCAACCCCGCGGTGATCCAGAACGGGCGCATGCGGATCGTGGGCGAGAACACCGAGGGAACGTATGCCGAGTTGATCGCGGTGCCGCGGGACTTCCTCCATCCGATCCCCGACGGGCTCGGTTTCGAGGAAGCGGCTGCATTCCCGCTCACCTTCGAGACCGCCTACCGCATGCTGGTCACGCGTGCAGGGCTTGTGGAAGGTGAGTGGGTGCTGGTGTGGGGCATCGGCGGCGGCGTCGCGACTGCCGCCCTCACGATTGCCAAGGCACTCGGCGCCCACGTCGTCGTCACGTCGTCGAGCGACGACAAGCTCGCGCGAGCGTCGGAGCTCGGCGCGGATGCATGCGTCAACCATGCGACCGGCGACGTCGTCGCCGCCGTGAAGGACGTCACGGGAGGCGGCGCGCACGTCGTGGTCGACGACGTCGGCGAGGCGACCTGGAAGCGAACGCTCGACGCTGCGCGACCGGAAGGGCGAATCGTGGTCTGCGGCGCCACGACCGGGCCCAACCCGCCGGCCGCCTTGCATCGCGTGTGGTGGAAGCAGCTCTCGATCCTCGGTTCGACGATGGGCTCACCGGAAGACTTCAAGGGTGCGTACGACCTGATCGCCGCGGGAAAGGCGCGGCCAATCGTCGACCGCGTGTTCCCACTGGCGGAGGCGGCCGCGGCGCACGAGCGGCTCGAGGCCGGCGACCAGCTCGGGAAGATCGTGCTGCGGATTCCGGCGAGAACTAGGCGGCCGCGTAGCCCTCGCTGCGCAGCAGCGTGCGAGCGAGCTCGGCCGTCTCGGCACCGACGACGAGGATCACCAGCACGCCTCCGTACTCGGGCGACACGTGACGCAACTCGAAGTCCTCGATGTTGACCGAGGCGGCGCCGAGGATCTGCGTGATCCGCGCGAGGACGCCGGGCCGGTCGGGGACGCGGATGCGGATCCGGTGGAGCTGTCCCGCCTCGGCCTGATAGGCGTGCGTCAGGAGCTTGTTCCGGCTTTCCTGCGCCTCGGCGATCGAACGCTCGAGGAAGGGACGATCGCCCCCGGCCAGCGCGCGCTCGAGCGACTCGAGCTCGGTTCGAAGCGCCGCGACGGCTCCGGCGATCAAGTCGCCGTTCTCGAGGAAGATGTCGGTCCACACCGACGTGTTGGCGCCTGCGACCCTCGTCATCTCCCGAAACGAGGCACCGGCCGACTCCAGAGCGCCTGCCTCTCCAGCCCCGACGCGCATGAGCGCGTTCGCGAGCGCGTGCGGCAGGTGGCTCGTCAGGGCGAGCAGCCGGTCGTGCTCGGCGGCATCGCGGCGAACCGGTCGCGCTCCGAGCGCGGTCACGAGCCGTTCGAGGGCGTCGACCCGATCGGAGTCGGCGTTCGCGCCGGGAGTCAGGAACCAGGTGGCGCCGTCGAACAACTCCGCCGTCGCGCGATCCGGGCCGCTCGTCTCGCCGCCGGCAACGGGATGCCCAGGGACGAATCGCCGATCGTCGAACGTCTCCGCGAGCGTGCGCTTGGTCGAGCCGACGTCGGTGACAGTCGCATCGCCCGGCGCAGCCGCGAGCACATCGCGGATCGTCGCGACCGCCGACCCGACCGGAACGGCAACGACAACGACCTGCGCGTCCCGAACGGCCTCTTCGACCGAGGAACGAGCCTGGAGCGCTGCGCGAGTCGCCGCTTGACGCAGCCTGCTCGAATCGGCGTCGAACGCGGCGATCGAGGCGACGCCCGCGCGCGCGGCGGCCAGGCCGACCGACGTTCCGAGCAGACCGGTTCCGATGATGGCGAGGCGCTCGACTCCCACCGCCTGCTGGCGCGCAACCGGTGCGGGCGGACGGTCGACCTGCAGCTCTTGCTTCATCACGTCGAGCACTGCTGAGAAGATCGCGTTCACCCCCCGCTCCGAGAGCGGGCCGCGGTTCACGCTTGCGAGCTCGCGGAGCAGCGCGGATTCGCGCTCTGCGTCGACGAACCGCACGTTCGTCGCATCCTTGTGCGCCCGCACGCTCGACACCAGCTCGAGCCGGTGGTTGAGCGCATCGAGGAGCGTGCGGTCGACCGCGGCGATCTCGGCGCGCAGGGCCGCAAGCTCGGGAGGTGGGTCTGCCATTGCGCAACTAATAGCCGACGGCGGCCCGTCGATGCGAAGGTGGCGGGAGCTCGGCCCCTAGAATCGACACGTGAGCGGTCTGCCGCATCGGCCTCTTGGCGCGTCGGGCATCAGCGTCTCCGCGCTCGCACTCGGATCATGGCGAACGTACGAGCGGATCTCGCGAGACCAGGGTCTTGCAGTCATGCGGGCGGCGCGCACGCACGGGATCGACTTCCTGGACGACGCACGCTACGACGACGAATCCGGGAAAGCGCCGATCCGGACGGGCCACTCCGAGGTGATCTTCGGCGAGCTCTTCCGCGCGGCCGGCTGGAAGCGCGAGGACGTCGTGGTCTCGAACAAGCTCTGGTGGGAGTTCTGGCCCGATCAATCCGCCGCCGAGGAGGTCGACGCATCGCTTCAGCGGATGGGCTTCGACCATCTCGATCTCATCTACTCGTGCCCGAGCCGCGCGGCACCGCCCGTCGAGGAGATCGTCGGTGCTGTCGGGGAGCTGATCGCGGCCGGTAAGGCCCGAGCGTGGGGCATCAACAACTGGGAACCGGGGCAGCTCGCGACGGCGGCGGAGATCGCGCGCCGGGAGGGCGTGCCGCCACCTTGCGCCGCTCAGCTCCCGTACAGCCTGACGGTGCGCGAGCACGTCGAAGGGCAGGCGGCCGTGGACGGGCTCGAGTCCTCGGGAGCAGCCGTCGTCGCCTCGTTCGTCCTCTCCGGCGGCATCCTCACCGGCAAGTACGCAAACGGCTCGGCAGTGGGGCGCATGGCCGGAGAGCTCCGGAGCCCCGAGTGGGAAGCGGTGCGGCAGGCGGCCGATGCCTTGCGCACGCTCGCGAACGAGCTCGATGCGTCTCCGGCTGCGCTTGCGATCGCATTCGCGGCGGCGAACCCGAGAGTCGCATCGGTGCTGTTCGGCGCGACGACCGTGGAGCAGGTGGCCGAGAACACAGCGGCCATCGAGCTCCTCGACCGCCTCGCACCGGCCGACCTCGACGACTTGCGCGCGATCGGGCTAGAGGCTTGATGTGGAATTGGATGCCTGTGGGGATGGCTGAGACCGAGCAGGTCCGGCCGAGGCAGGTGCGCGCGAGTGCGAGTGTCTCAGCCACCATCCACGGGCGTTCGGCATTTCATATCAAGTCTCTAGCTGCCGGTTGAGCACCTCACGATCCCAGCCGATAGCCGGGACGCGTTCTAAGGTAAGGCGCCGTGGACACGAAGACGGTTCGCTGCGCGCACTGCAAGTCATTGCTTCGTGAGCCCGGCTTCCCGACGGCGATGAGGGAACCGTGTGCGGTCTGCGGCTCGGTGAACCGCCTCCACGACGTCGAGGTGAGCTCGAGCATCGTCGCGGCATCGTTCCTGACGTCGAGCCCGCTCCTCCTCGGGCGCACTCGCGCCGTGCTTTCCGGCGTCCCGGATGGAAGTCGCCTGCGCGAAGCGGGCTTCTTGCTCAAGTGGGACGAGCTCACCGGGGAGGGAGTGTGGCTGCTCCGGGTGTATCGCGGAAACGAGTTCGTGGATGCGGCTGTGGCCTCGGACGAACATGAGGCGCTTCGAGCCGTCGGGGAGGCGCTGCTGCCGTAGCCTCTCGCCGAGCTGAGCTCCCCTGGCGACCGGGCACCCGACAACCACCGTCTGCGGCGGCATGGTGGCGTCGGGATGGTGCTGCGCGGAAGGCCAAACCGGCGACCCTGTGTCACTGCAGAAGGTTCCGGAGCCCCGAGCCCTGGATCGATACCCGGATCCGGAGGTTCCGTAACCTCGACGGCCGATGGGGCGCCTTCGCTTAGCGAGGCGGACGCCAAGTTCCCTCCCCTGAATGGCGCCCGCCTCCCCCTGGCCGCAGGGGTACGGCTGAGAAGAGTAAACCGCAGTCGGAGGGAAAACGCCAGGGTCCCTGTCGCGCGGTCGAGCGCCGGGCTCATTTCAGTCGAACAGTTGAAGAATGCCCCGAACCGTCAGATAGACGACCGACGGCGGCGAGCACGTAAGCGGCGACGCGGCGTCCGTTTCGCTTGAGCCAGTCGTTGAAGTTGTTCACGGCGACCGTCGTGCGTTCGGGCGCGAACACGAACGCCACGATCGGCACCTCGACGAACGCGAACATGATGAGGTAGAAGACGACGATCGCGGCCACCTTGGCTGCGTTGCTCGCGTCCACTTCGGCGATGTCCTTGAGCGCCACGATCGGGAACGTCCCGGGCAGGATGTTGAGCACGACACCCGCGGCGAACGCCACCGGAGCGCCACGCCCCACCGCACGCTCGGTCAGCGGCGGCTTCGCATTCGCTGACGACGCCTTCGTCTCGTGACGAGGCTTCGCGGGCGCCCGGTTGGTCCGGCGGAGCAGCGCGAACGCCGCGAGCAGCGAGAGAAGACCCATCGTGATGTAGACCGGGGAGTCGATCGTCGGGCTCGAGCCCGAGACCAGGCTGCTGCCTTGCAGCTCGAACACGATCACGATCCCGACGGAGATCGTCGTCAGCAGACCGCCGACCAGAAACCACGTGAGAATCTTGATCGGGTGGCTCACACGCAGCGCGAGGACGACGATCACGATCAGCGTCGGCCAGAACATCGACGCAAACGCGAGCACCAGCAACTCGAGCCAGGTTGGCACTCCTTCTCACCGGCTCTTTCCGCCGAAGTTCCTAGACGCCGGTTTCGGCGGTGATGTGGCCGTCGTTGACGGCGTTGGTGAGTGTCTTGTAGTCGCGTTCGTTTTGGTTTGCGTATGACTCTGCGAAGAGCGCAATCGCGCGGTCGAAGGTGTCGTTGGTGCCGAGGTAGCTGGTGATCGCGATCGCGTCGCCGGAGCGGGCGTGGGCGCGTGCGAGCTCGGCGCCGCAGATGCCGGCGTAGACGCGGAGCAGCCTGGGGCTCATCACGTCGACGAGGGCGGAGCCTTTGGCGTCCCAGAGCTGGCGGACGTAGAAGTCGCGCTTGACGTCGTCGATGCCGTCGATGCGGATCCAGCCGAGCATGATGTCGCTGGCGGCCTGGGTCAGCCGCTGCCCCTCGACCACCCGTTGGCCGTGGTTTGAGAACTCGCTCTTGCCGAGAAACGGCTCCAGCACCGAGGCCTCCGCCTCCTTGAACTGCAGAAACAACGGGTCGCCTGTGTCGCTGCCGAGCAGCAGCATGATGTACGCCCGCGTGCCGACGCTGCCGACCCCGACCACCTTGCGGGCGGAGTGCACGTAGCGGTAGCGCTCCAACAGCCGCCGCCGGTCGCCGGCCAGCGTCCGCCGGTAGGAACGGATCGCGCTGCGCAGGAACTCCTCGAACTCGCCCAACCGCTCGCCGACGATCTCCTCGGCCGGCACCACCACCGGAGGATCCGCCGCGATCCGCGGCTCACCATCGACGATCTCCGTCAGCTTCGCGAACGCCTTCAGGCTGTCCTTGGAGCGCGCCTTGGCCAGGTTCTGCTCCGCCCGCTTGCGCTCCTTCGCACTCACCGCACGCCGCAGCTCACCGAACAGCTCCTCCACATCCACCCGCGTGTACCAAAGCTCGAGGTTGCCCATCCCCGCATAACGGGCCATCGCCTCCCGGTAGGCACGCCCGACCGCCAGATTCACCTGCTCGCGCTCCTTGTCGTCGAAGCCGCGGTCGCGGCCCGCAACCGCGAAGCTCGCGACCAGCCGCTTCACATCCCACTCAAACGGCCCCGGATGCGTCTCGTCGAAATCGTTGATGCTGAACACCACCCGCCGATCCGGCGCCGCGAAACCACCGAAGTTCGACAGATGCGCATCACCACACAACTGCACGTTGAGGCCAGTCCTCGGCAGACCCGACAGATCCGAGGCCATCAGGAAGGCAGCACCACGATAGAACGTGAACGGCGACACCAACATCCGCCCATACCGGATCGGCACCAACTCCGGCACCCGCGACCGCGCCTGCTCCTCCAACAACTCCACCGGGCTCGGCCGCCCCGCCGACGGCTCCCACCCAGCATGCACCGACCGCGGCACCTCACCCCGCACCGCCTTCCCCCGCGCCACCCGCTCCCCCTCCGACAGATGCACCACCCGCCCCGCCGCGACCCCCTTCCTCACGCCCTCCTCCGCCGATACGACATCCGCACACATCGAACAACCCTCCTCATCCTCGAAATCCTGGTTCAGCGCATGCGGCGGCGCTCACGGCGCCGAACACCTGCGACGGACACTGGTGACAGCGGCCGGCCGAACGGGTCGATGAACAGCGTGACCGGCCCTGTCTGCGCGGGAACCGACCCCTCGAGCACGTCGATCGAATAGGAAAGCCTGCCGTTGTCGAGATGCGGATTCGTGATGACGATCACCGCGTCCTCGGGTGTCGTCTCGCCGGGCTCGAGGAATGCCAGCACCGCGTTCGGCGGATCCGATTCGAAGCTGTTCTCCCCCTCGCCCCACAACGAGACAAAGTCGGCGGTCGTCATGTGACCGACGATGCGCTGTGGTCGGTCGGAGAAGTACAGCGTCGAGGGAGTGATCCCCTCCAACGTCAGCGTTCCGTCGCCGTTCGTGATGCCCTGAGCGGTCTGCACGAACATCGACTCCTCAGCTTCGAGCTCTTCGATCAACCTGTCGTCCACCATTTCAACCTCCAGTTCCCGGTTTGCTTCGAGTAAGTCAGACACTACGAACAGCTGAGGGACGAGGCCGTGGACTGCGCCGCGGAATCGAGCTGCTGGCCCGCCTGCTGGACGCTGGTCACCGCGTCCGAGACCGACGACGCGTTGGGGATGTCCTTGACGGCCGACTCGAAGCTGTTCCAGGCGCTGTCGAGACTGCCGGTCGGCGCGTTCTGCACGGCCTGGGCGTCGCTCTGCACCTGGTCCCACGCCGTCTGCACCCCGTTCACGTCGGTCTGGAGCTCGCTCTGGGTGGCCGTACTCGCGTCGAGGCTGGTCACCGTCTTGATCGACGACTCGAGCCCCTTGAGGCTCGAACAGAGGCTCGAAACGGCCTCGGTCTTCGACGGCTCGTTGCGCGTCCCGAGCACACCGATCAGGATCGCGAGCCCGACGCCCGCCGCGACCAGGATGAGGATGATCCACCACGTCCTGCTCATGCCCGATCACCCGTAGGTGTCGCGGCCAGCCCGTACACGACCAGCACGCCGACCACGATCGCGGTCGCGCCATACCACGGTGCGAGGTTGATGACGGCGAAGCCCTGCACGATCATGAGCACACCGGCGATGTAGCCGAACACGCGTCCAAAGCCGCCGCCTGCGAGGACCGACATGCCGGCGATGATCGCGGCGGTGGCGATCATCAGGTCCCAGACCCCCCACGCCCAGTTGTGGCTGCTGAACAGGCCGTTCGTGAGGTTGTTCAGTTTGTAGCTGTTGGCGAAGTAGGTGATCGCGGAAATGATCCGGAAGAACCCGATCGCGAACAACACGACGGCTGCGAACTCCAGCCAGCCGGACTTCTGCGATTCCATTGCTTGCGTTGACATGCTTCCCTCCCTTTCTGTAGCCGGCGCGATCGCTCAGGCTGACGGCGTGGGCTGTTCCAGGTCCGCGCTCACCCATGCGATCGCGTCGTCTTTCTCGGCATTCGAGAACAGCCGTACGGCGCCGGGCATGGTCCAGCCGCCCCCTTTCACGAGCGTGCGCACCGAGCCGAGGTCGGTAACGACCGCGATCCGCTCGAACGAGAACGCATGGGAAAGCCCGAACCGCCCGTCCTCCCACATCCCCCCGGCCGTGAAGCCCATGAACCGCTCGCCCAACACGTGGACCAGCCTGATCTTCTCGTGCGCCGCGAGCGCCTCCTCGATCGCGGCAGTCACGACGGAGTAGTCGTCGGACGTGACCTTTCCGACAGCCTCGATCCCGACGACCCCGTCGGGCAATCCGTGGATTACCTCGATCACCGGACTCCACTACGTCGCGCAGAGGCCCGGGGCGACCGGCGTGCGGTCGCCCCGGGACCGATGAGCCCGCTGGTGTCCAGTCTCACGCGCCGATCCCGTGCGCGACGGCGTGGATCGACGCGTGCTCGTGCAGTGCCTGCTCGTCGTCGTGCGACGTCGGCGGCTTGAGGTCGAAGACGACCTTCTTGACGGTCCCGGTGAACGGGTACGGCGCTTTGTCCTCGTAGGCCAGGTCGACGACGAGGCCGTTGTCACGGCTCACGTCCATACCGGCGTACGACGTCAGCATCATCGGCGCCGTCTTCTCGACGCGTCCTTCGCCGATCTGCTCGCCGTTGGCCCAGAGGGAGACATTGCCGCCGCTTCCCGGCTTCATCTCGTCGGCCTCGAAGAGCATCTTCACCGTGACCTCACCGGTCGGAAGCGGCTTGGTCGACGTCTGCCTGTAGCTCTCGACGCCGAGGAACGAGTAGGTGTGGTTGAGCTTGCCCTCCTCGTCGGCCCACAGCCCGAATCCGCCGATGAAGTCGGCGTTGGCGAGGATCACGCCCTCTGCACCGCTCTCGGGGATCTCGAGCTCCGCCTCGATCGCGTACGACCGCCCGGCGATCCGGGGCACGAGCCCCTTCTGGACGTTCTGGACGTCGCCGGCGAACGTGAAGCGAGTCACGGTCGGCAGCGGCGGGAGGATGCCGAAGAAGACGCAGATCGAGCCGAGCAGCGGCAGCGCCCGGTTGCGCTCCGCCTCCTGCCAGAACAGCTCCTTCAGCTCGGCGAGCTTCTGCGGCTGCTCGGCCGCCAGATCCTTCGCCTGCGTGAAGTCGTCGGGCAGGTAGTACAGCTCCCACGTGTCCTGCTCGGGGTCCCACTTGCCCGGAGCAAACGGCGCGAGTGCCGCCGGCGAGAACTCCCACGGTGCCTTGTCGAGACGCGCGCACGCCCACCAGCCGTCCTTGTAGATCGCCCGCGAGCCGATCACCTCGAAGTACTGCACGGTGTGCCGTTCCGCGGCGTTCGGGTCGTCGAACGTGTACAGGAAGCTCGTGCCGTCCATCGGCTCCTGCTCGATCCCGTCGACCACCTTCGCCTCCGGGATGCCGGCCGCCTCGAGAATGGTCGGCCCGATGTCGATGCAGTGCGTGAACTGCGAGCGCATGTCGCCGCCGGCCTTGATCTTGCCCGGCCAGGCGACGACCATCGGGTTGCGCGTCCCGCCCAGATGGCTGGCCATCTGCTTCCCCCACTGGAACGGCGTGTTCCCGGCCCATGCCCAGGCCGCCGCGATGTGGGGCGCCGTGTGGTCGTTGCCCCAGGCATCGATGCCGCCGTACTTGTCGATCAGCTCGAGCTGTTGCTTGGGCTCGATGTCGACGCCGTTCAAGAACGTCATCTCGTTGAACGAGCCGGTTGTCGTCCCCTCGAGGCTGGCGCCATTGTCGCCCCAGATGTAGAAGATCAGCGTGTTGTCGAGATCGCCCATGTCCTCGACGGCGTCGAGGAGGCGGCCGACGTTCCAGTCGGCGTTGTCCATGAAGCCCGCGTAGACCTCCATCTGTCGCGTGTAGAGCTTCTTCGAGGCGTCGTCGAGGGAGTCCCAGGCGTCGAAGAGCTCCGGCCGCTCGGTCAGCACCGCGTCCTGCGGGATCACGCCGAGCTTCTTCTGGCGTTCGAAGACCTCTTCGCGGACCTTGTCCCAGCCCTGGTCGAACTTGCCCTTGTACTTGTCCGCCCATTCCTTCGCAACGTGGTGCGGCGCATGTGCGCAGCCGGTCGAGTAGTAGAGGAACCACGGCTTCTCGGAATCCTGCGCGCGTACCGCGTGCAGCCACTCCACCGCCTTCTCCGTCAGGTCGTCCGGGAAGTAGTACGGCTTCCCGTCCGTGCCCTCGGGCACGCCGATGTTCGTGCTGTCTTGCGTGATGAGCGGATCCCACTGGCCCGCGGCACCGCTCAGGAAGCCCCAGTAGTGGTTGAAGCCCCAGGACTGCGGCCAGTGGTCGAACGGCCCCGCGGGGCCCTGCTCCCGGTCCGGGGTCATGTGCCACTTGCCGAAGCCGCCTGTGACATAACCGTTCTCCTTCAGCACCCTCGGGAACGGCGCGCAGGTGCGCGGTACGGCACCGGTGTAACCCGGGAACGGGCCTGGGAACTCCGCAACGGAGCCCATGCCGACGCGGTGCTGGTTGCGTCCCGTGAGCGTCGAGGCCCTCGTCGGCGAACAGAGTGCGACCACGTGAAAGCGGTTGTAGTAGAGGCCCATCTTCCCGACGCGAGTCAAATTCGGAGTGGCGACCGGTCCGCCGAAGGTGTCGGGCTGGCCGAAGCCGGCGTCGTCGACGAGGATCAGCAGGACGTTCGGGGCATCCTGCGGCGCCTTCGGGCCTGGAATGATCGTCCAGTCCGGGACCGACTGGTCGATCGTTCTCCCGATCGTTCCGCCGAAGTTCTTGTCGGGGATCGGCAGCACCGTGCGGTCGGGCACGAACTTGCCCATCGCCTCCGCAAGCCCGTCCTTGAGCGCCTTCACGCCCTTCTTGTCCGTCTGCACGATCGACTTTGCGAGCGCGCCCGGAAGCGCCTGCTCGACGGCGAGCCGCTGGGCGTCGTCGAACGTGGCGATGATGCCGGCCGTCCCCGGTGGCAGGTTTTCGCCGATCTTGTCGTGCATCTCGGTCTCGAGCCGCTTGTCGACGAACTTCCCGACGAGCCCACCCGTGACCGCTCCCGCAGCCGTGACCGCAAGCAGCGGCGGCGCGGCCAGACCTACGAGGAAGCCCACGCCGCCGCCCCACTCGACCCCCTTGCGACCGCGATGGTCGGCCGTCTGGGCCACCGTCACGGTCCCGTCGTGGGCGTGCGTGATGAGGATCGCCGCCTCCATCTCGACCTTCTTGTTCTCGACGAGCTTCGCGAGCGCGTCGAAATCCTTCATCGCCTCGTCGATGTCCGGATAGCCGCCCACGAGGACGTCGGTCGATGTCTCTGCCATCATCGGTCTCCTTTCAGTGCGTCGCGGCTCCCAGGACCGTCAATCACGGGCGATTCATCTCGGTCGGCACCTGGCCGGGATCAGGGAGAAGCCCCGCCTCTTGGGCTCGTGCGACCGCCTCGCCGCGGGATCCGGCACCGAGCTTCTCATAGATGTGAGCGATGTGCGTCTTTACCGTGCTTCGAGTTCGGCCGAGCCGCTTGGCGATTGCCTCCGCTGTCAGATGCGTCGGAAGCAGTACGAGCACCCTCGACTCGGCAGCCGTGAGGCGCACGTGCTCTCGAGCGGCGCCCTTGTTTTGTGCCTTGGTCCCCAGAACTCGACCACCATGGCACCTACAGGGCTCGGATCACCTCAACCGAAATGGATGATGTTTCGTCGGGCGGCAGCGCGACGTCGACACAGCCCGGGCGACCGACGGCGCGACGTTCGAGGGGCCTTTGGGCGGGCAGGGATGCGATAACCTCGAACAAGATGGATGACGTTTTGCCGACCGCACATGGGCGGCGGCGGGACGGCGGGCTGGAGACGCTCTGATGGCTGCGCCGCAAACTCTCCGCGCGCCAACGAGTGCCTCGAGCGAGCGCGCGAGAACGCTGATCCGCGACTCGAAGCTCCGAGTGCCCAGATCGCGTGTCGCTACGGTCGAGCGACGGCGATTGCTGAGCCTGCTCGCGACCGCCGCGGATGTGCCGATCGTCTTGATCTCGGCTTCGGCCGGCTACGGCAAGTCGACTCTCGCCGCACAGTGGTCCTCCCGGTGTCGGCGGCCGGCGGCCTGGGTGAACCTGGACCGCGGCGACAACAACCCGCTCGTGCTCCTCAACTCCCTCGTGTACGCCCTCGACCAGCTCGGGCCCGTCGTGCCCGAGCTCCTCGACGAGCTTTCGTCCCCGGCGCCCCGGGTCGACCACGTCGTGCTGCCGGCGTTGGCGGATGAGCTGGAGCGCCTATCGCCCTTCGAGTTGATCCTCAACGACCTCCACGAGCTGACCCAGCCGCGGAGCCTTGCGCTTGTCAACTTCCTGCTCGAGGAGATACCACCGGGCTCGCAGCTCGTGCTCGTGACGCGGGTAGACCCTGATCTGCCTCTGGCCGGTCGCCGCATCGCGGACGATGTGCTCGAGCTCCGCGCGAACCGACTTGCGCTTGACTCCGACGAGACGCGCGAGCTTGCGTCCCACCACGGAGCGAGCTTGTCCGAACCATCCCTGACGCTCATCCGCGAGCGCACCGAAGGATGGCCTGCCGGCATCGCGCTTGCGCTGCGAGCCGCGAGCGAGCCGGTGTCCGCTGACGCAGTCGCAGACGGCCTCCGGGGAACGCAACGCAAGATCGCCGACTTCCTGGTCGAGATGGTCCTCGATCAGGAGACTGAACAGCATCGAACGTTCCTGCTCGCGACCTCCGTTCTTCACAGGATGACGGCGCCCCTGTGCGATGCGGTCCTCGGGACTACCGGCTCGGGTGAGGTGCTCAGCGAGCTAGAGCGGTCGAACTCGTTCGTCATCCCGCTCGACGACGAACGCCGCTGGTACCGCTACCACCACCTGTTCGGCGAGCTCCTCCGCTCCGAGCTCGACCGGCGGCATCCCGAGCTCGCAGCCGTCTACCTCGCGCGCGCTGCCGCCTGGCACGAGCAGGAGGGAGTCGATCCCGAAGAGGCGTTCCGTTGTGCCCACGAGTGCGGCGATCTCGAGCGGGCGGGAAGGATCGCTCTGGGCTCCGCCGTCGGGTTCATGGGTAGCGGCCACGTCGAGACGATGCGGTTATGGCTCCTCGACTGCACTGACGCCGAGATCGGTGCCGATCCTCAGCTCGCGATCGCCGCAGCCTGGGTGTGGATGGTCGTGGGCGAAGGAGAGAAGGCCGACCGGTTCCTGCTCGCCGCCGAGAGGGGCGACCTCGATGTGCCGTCGGCGGACGGGGCGACCTCGCTGCGATCCTCGTTCGCAAACGTCCGTTCCGCTCTTGGGCCCGGTGGAATCCACCAGATGCTCGCCGACGCCGAGTTCGTGTACGCCGCCGAGCGCGAGCGACAGACGCCCTGGCTCTCCGCGGGCTGCCGCGCGATCGGTACCGCGAACGTCCTGCTCGGCCGACCGCAGGCCGCCATCGCAGCATTCCGGGAGGCACTGATGCTGTACGGCACCCGCCCGGGATTGGCTTTCCCCAGAGTCGTCTGTCTTGGCTACCTCGCGTTCGCCGCTGCGGAATCGGGAGCGTGGCGGGAAGCGCGCAGGTGGGGCCAGGAGGCGAAGGCACTCGCCAGCGAGAACCGAATCGATCACACGATGGTGGCCGCGATCGCCTGCACAGCGAAGGCAACGACGCTCGTCCACGACGGCGACTTCGACCGCGCCGCGCACGAGCTCGCAGATGCCCGGAGCGTCGCTCACCTCGCTCGCGGCACTCGCTGGCTGAACGCCGACCTCGAACTCCGCTGGGGATGCATCAGCCTCGACCTAGGCGAGCGGCTGGCCGCAAACGAACATGCCGCGAATGCCCGGGCGGCACTGCACGGCTACCCGGACCCAGGCGCCCTGTCCTCGCGGCTGAACGAACTCGAGACCCGCATCGCACGCGCCGCCGATCTCCACCTCACGCCGGCAGAGCTCCGGATCGTCCCATTCCTTCCGACGCACTTCACGGTCAAGGAGATCGCCCAACGCCTTCACCTGTCGGCTGCAACCGTGAAGACGCACCTCTCTCAGATCTACGTCAAGCTGGGCGCGTCGACCAGGTCGGAAGCGGTCGAGCAGATGGATCAGCTCGGGCTCGGGGGGCGGACCGCCACGCCGCGAGACGAGTAGCGAGTCCGGCGCGCGGTCAGAACAGGCTGTGAGCGCCAGACGCGTCGCGAGCGCGCGACCGCTTTAGTGTTGGCGCGCCGTGAGGGTGGGCTCGACAGAGGTGCGCTCGTTGCTGGCCCGCGCGGTCCCTGCGGTCGGTTGGCTGCCTTCGTGGAGAAGGACCTCCAAGCAGGACACCTTGGCCGCGCTTGCGGTCTGGGCAGTGCTGGTGCCGCAGGCAATGGCATACGCGGCGCTTGCGGGAGTGCCACCGGTTCGTGGGCTCTATGCCGCGTGCGCCGGCCTCTTGATGTACGCATTGCTGGGCACGAGCCGCCAGCTCAACGTCGGGCCGAGCTCGGGCCTGGCGATCCTGTCCGCGGCGACGGTCGCGCCGATCGCCGGCGGCAGCGCCGATCGCTATCTGAATCTGACGGCACTGCTCGCGTTGATCGTGGGAGTCGTCCTGACGGTGGGGGGACTCGCGCGCCTGGGCTTCATCGCGGAGTTCCTGGCCAAGCCGGTGCTCGCCGGCTACATGGTCGGTCTCGCGCTCGTCATCCTCGTCGGTCAGCTCTCGTCACTGCTCGGGATCCCGTCCGGCTCGGGCAACTTCTTCCAGCTTGCCCGCAACGTGCTCACCAACCTCGACGGCGTCTCGGGCTGGACGGTCGCAGTCGGCCTCGGCTCGCTCGCGCTGATCCTCGTCCTGCAGGCCGTCGCCCCGCGCTTGCCGGCCGCGCTCATCGTGGTCGTTGCCGGGGTCATCGCCGCCCGTGCCTTCGCTCTCGACGATCACGGGGTGGCCGAGCTCGGAACGATCACCGCCTCGACACCCGACGTGCACCTGCCGGGCATCAGCTTCGCAGACGTCCAACACCTGTTCGCGGGCGCGCTCGGGCTCTCACTGCTTGCCTATGCCGAGTCGATCGCTGCGGCCCGCGCGTTTGCCACCAAGCACCGCTACGAGGTCGACGCGAACCGCGAGCTGATCGCGCTCGGCGCGACGAACATCGGGTCGAGCCTCCTCCAGGGCTTCGCGATCGACGCGAGCATGTCGCGCACGTCAGTCGCCGACGCTGCGGGCCAGCGCTCGCAGCTCGCCGGGCTCATGAACCTCGCACTCGTCGTAGTGACGCTTGCGGTGCTGACCCCGTTCTTCGCCGACCTGCCGAAGGCGACCTTGGCCGCGATCGTGATCGCGGCCGTGCTGCCGCTGCTCAAGACCGCCGGTCTGCGTCGTCTCTACCGCATCGACAGGGCCGACTTCGCCGTCGCCGTTGTCTGCCTCGTCGGCGTCCTGGTCGCCGGCGTGCTCAACGGCATCGTCGTCGCCGTCATCGCCTCACTCGTTGCGCTCGTCTACCGAAGCTTCCGCCCCAATGTGGCCGTGCTCGGCCGGTCTCGGTCGCGGGAGACCGACGAGGACATCGGCTTCCGCGACGTCTCCCGCCACCGCGAGGTCGAGACATTCCCCGGCCTGGTCATCTTCCGCTTCGACCAGGAGATCTTCTTCGCAAATGCCACCTTCTTCCGTGACCAGATCCGACACCTCATCGATTCGAAAGACCCGTCACCGCGCGCGATCCTGGTCGACGCCACCGCGATCACCCACATCGACACGACCGGCCTCGACATGCTCTCCGACCTGGCCGACGAGCTCTCCTCCGAAGCGATCTTCCTGCTGTTCGCGCGCGTCAAGGGCCCGGTCCGAGACATCGTCACCCGGGCAGGGCTCGCCGAGCGCCTCGGCTCGGAAAACTTCTACCCCACCATCGAGAGCGGGGTCGCCGCCTTCCTGAACGTCCACGGAACCTGATGTGGCGGACCGTCCCCAAATCCACGGAGGGCGTGTGACGAAGACTCTCTTAGCCGAAGCCGAGAATGAACTTCGCGTCGTCCGACATGCGGTCCGGCGTCCAGGGCGGGTCGAAGGTGAGCTCGCTCTCGACGTGGTCGACACCCGGGATCTCGGCGACGAATCGCTCGATGTCCTCCTGGATCATCGCCCCGGCAGGGCAGCCCATCGAGGTGAGCGTGTACGTCACCTTCACCTTCTCGCCCTCGACCTCTGCACCGTAGAACAGCCCGAGCTCGACGATGTCCATTCCCAGCTCGGGATCCTCCACCTGGCGCAGCGCCTCGACGACTTCTTCGTTGCTCGGCATGGTTGGAGGCTAGCTCACACGGTCTGGCGGGCGCGGTCGGCCGCCAGCAGAACGAGCTCGACGACTTCGTCGATCGCGCGCTCGACGTTCGCATTCTCGACCACCGGCACACCCTCTCTGATCGCACGCTCGACGAGATGTGCCTGCACGGTTCGGATCGCGTCGAGGTGGTCGAGGTACTTGTCCATCGCCCGGATGCCGCCCGTCGCCACATCACGGACATGGAAGTGCATGCGGTGTGCTTCCTCGTCGGGGATCGCCACGATCACGTGCACGAGGAGCGCGCCCTCGACCTTCGAGGGCACGAGCCCCGGCACCAGGTGGACGCCTTCGAGCACCATCGACCACCCTTCGGTCAGAGCACGCCGGATCGCGGCGTCGATACCGACACTCACAAGCCGGGACTGCTCGACGAACCCGGCGACGGTCGGGTCACCCTTGACCTCCCCCACGACCGCCTCGCCGGCGGCGAAGCTCGAGCGGTGAATCGTCGGCATGAACTCCTCGGAGAAGAACGCGCGCATCGTCTGCCGGATGAAGTCGGTCGACGTGACTCGCGTGATCCCGAGCCGGTGCGCCACCTCGGCCGCGACCGTCGACTTGCCGGTCCCGGTCGAGCCCCCGATCAGCACGATCAGCGGCAGATCGAGCGCCTGGAGCTCCGAGAGACGGCGCAGCCGCTTGACGGCGCGCTCTCCCTCGGCCTCGCCGAGCGTCTCGCGGGCCAGTTCGTCGAGCCGGGCGAGATCGACGGTGCGCTCTCGACGCTCGGCGAGATCGACTTCGATCCGGCGCGCGAGCCCGTACGCCCGGTCCGCGCTGACGCCGACGGCGATCAGCGCGCGGGCCATCATCCCCTTCGAATACGGGCAGCTCGGCATCGCCGAGCGGGAGCGGATCGCCATGGAGGCGCTGGTTCACGGTGCTCCGACCCGCGCCGGAACGAGATCGAGCAACGCTGCGTCGAGATCGCCGCGGAGCGGGACGACGTCGTTCGAGGCGAGGACGATCCGGCGATCGTGCGCGAGGGCGTGCTCGGCAACGACGTCGACCGCCGCCGCCTTCACCTCGACGAGATACGTGTCGGCGTCGATCGAGGCGAGCTCGCGAGCGAGAGCCGAGCGATCGGCCAGGTTGGTGGAGATGGACACGACGTCGGCCTCGAGATGCGAGACGTCGGTGCCGCCGGCCGTGAACACCGCGACCCGGCCCGGCAGGGGCTCGGACGGTCGCAGCCGCAGCGTCACGGGCAAAGCACCGTCGACCTCACAGCTGACTGCGATCACGAGATCGGAGATCAGCCGACGATAGGTGTTGAGATACATGTCCGCCCGCTGCTCGGGGCCGACGACGAGGATCCGCCGGTCGGTCGCGACCGGCGGGATCGCCGCCCCGCTGCCGTCGAAGATCACCACGTCAGGGCTCCGGTCGGCGGCGAGCTGCGCCCCGGCTGCGACGTTCGACACGAACACGGCTCCGGCGAGCCCCCCGCCGGCGCGACGGCACCCGATCGTCGGCACGCCGCAGGTCGCTGCGATCTCGAGGTGGTCGGACGCGGCGTGACGCCCCGCGCGGGAGCGCGCGACCAGCTCCGCGATCGTCGGCGGCGACGTCGACGACCTCCGGCTCGGGCGGCCCGCCGCGACCCATCGCGACGACGACGACGCGAACGATCGCGGGCGAGGAGTCGCGCGAGGTGCGCCGGTCACCGCGGTCTTGCCGACGCGCTTGCCGGTCCCGATCACGGCGATCGACGGCAGCTCGAACGGCTCGAGACGCGGCGGGTCGAAGCGGAAGTCGGCCCCGACGTACGGCAGCCCGTCGGCGAGCGCGCGCGAGACCCAGCGGAGCCGCTCGGCCGGCCCGAGCACCGGCTCGTCGGAGAGGTCGACGACGACCTCGGCTCCCTCGAATCCGGTCGACGACCGGCACCCCGTAGTCGGGCTCTTCGCGCAGCTTCTCGGTGCCGCCGACGACGATCGCGCCGACCCACTCGTAGGGCAGGCCGGCGAGCGCCTCCCGGACCACGTCGGGATAGTGCTCGCCGTCGACCAGGGCAACGGCGCGCACGACCGTCACCGCCTCGCGCTCACCTCGCGCTCGATGCGACCGGTGTACTTCTCGTACTCACCGGTCGCGCAAGTCGAACTGGATGATCCGCTCCTGGCCGTGGAACGGATAACGCCGCCAGACGGCGACGTGCGACCCCTCGACCTCGACGACGTTGTAACAGGGCCTCGTGTTCCCTCTCAGGCGGAGCGTCGAGACGGTGCCCGTGTTCACGACGAACAGATTCTCGAGCTTCCACGCGTACGGGACGTGCTTGTGGCCGGAGAGAACGAGGTTCACGCCCGCGCGCTGCAAGCACTCGATCGCGTCACCGGCGTCGTAGACGACGTTCCGCTCCCGACCGGTGCCGGGGATCGGCAGCAGGTGGTGGTGGAGCACGAAGATGCGGAGCTCCGACGGCTCGGCGAACTGCTGCTCGATCCAGCCGTAGCGGCCGCGCCCGATCTGGCCGTGGTCGAGGTCGGGCTCGGTCGAGTCGACGGCGACGACCGTCACCCCGTCCTTCCGGAGGACCGAGCTGCGCGCGCCGATCAGCTCCTCGAAGTGGACGTAGCCGACGTTCCGCGAGTCGTGGTTCCCGGGAATGACGACGAGCGCCTCGCACGTCGAAGCCGGTCGAGGTAACCGCCTGGCGCTGCGCGAACTCCTCCTTGAACCCGAACGTCGTCAGGTCGCCCGAGCAGACGACGATGTCGGGATCGAGGTCGTTGATCTCGGCGATCGCCCGCTCCATCAGATCGGGCACGAAGTGCGGATCGCCGCAGTGGATGTCCGAGAGATGCGCCATCGTCAACTCCATTGGCGCGGACTCTAAGGCTCCGAACGGCGCAAACGGGGCATCGGGAGCATCCGGGCCTGCTGCTACCCTGGCTCTGGTGATGCCGGAAACGCCTGTTTTCCAGGCATATTGCGGAACCGAACCGCCGCGCTTCGCCAACCCGGCGGAGCTCGAGTACGCCAAGATTCTCGACTGGTACGGCGTGCCGCTGGCTGTACGAGCCGACGACGTTCGTGCTCGAGCCGCGACGAGGAGGGTCGGGTGATCGAGGCGTTCACGCCCGACTTCTACCTCCCGGACCAGGATCTGTACCTCGAGGTCACGGTGATGAAGCAGTCGCTCGTCACCCGCAAGAACCGGAAGCTGCGCCGCTGCGCGAGCTCTACCCCGACGTCAAGATCAAGCTGTTCTACGAGCGCGACTTCGAGCGGCTCGCCGCGCGCTACGGGCTCCGGAAGGCGTCCTGACCGAGCCTGGCGTCCACGATCCCCGGATCGGGGAGGTGTTCCTGGGGGCCGCCGAGCTGGCGGTGCGGGTGCGGGAGCTCGGCGCCGAGCTCGCAGACGACTACGACGGGCTGCGAGCCGCTCCTCGTCGGTTCGCTGAAGGCGTGCGATTCCGTTCATCTGCGACCTGTCACGCGCGTTGCCGATCCTGCACGCACTCGACTTCGTCGAGCTGGCCGGCTACGGCCATGACAGCGGCGGGCACGACGGCATTCGGTTCCTCAAGGACCTGAACGAGGAGATCGACGGTCGGCGACGTCGTCCTCGTCGACGAGGTCATCGACACCGGGCTGACGATGCACTACCTGGTCCGCTCGCTGGCGCTGCGCAACCCCGCCTCGCTCAATGCCGCGACGCTCTTCGACCGCCCCTACCGGCGGCTCGTCGACGATCTGCCCGTGCGCTACGTCGGCTTCACGATCCCCGACGAGTTCTTCGTCGGTTACGGCTTCGACCTCGACGAGCGGCTATCGCAACCTGCCCGACCTGCGTTTCGTGCGACGCGCCGCCTGAGGCATCACTCGCGGCGAGTTTTAGGCATGGCTAAAATAGGAGGGTGATCGCCTCCCGCCCCGACGTCCTCCCCGAGGGGCTCCAGACCGTCGACGAGGCGCTCCACCGGACGCGCTTCCGCATCCTGCCCTTCCTCGGCCCGGCGTTCATCGCCTGCGTCGCGTACATCGACCCGGGCAACTTCGCGACGAACATCGCCGCCGGGTCGAAGTTCGGCTACACGCTGGTCTGGGTGGTCGTCGCCTCGAGCCTGATGGCGATGGTGATCCAGACGCTCTCGGCGAAGCTCGGCATCGCCACGGGCCACAACCTGCCCGAGGTCTGCCGCGAGCGGTATTCGCGACGAGTGTCGCGCGGCCTGTGGGTACAGGCCGAGCTGATCGCGATGGCGACCGACCTCGCCGAGTTCCTCGGCGCCGCGATCGGGTTCCAGCTGCTCTTCGGCTTCGGCCTCTTTCCCTCGGCGATCCTCACCGGGATCGCGGCGTTCGGGATCCTCGAGCTTCACCGGTTCGGCGTCCGGCTGCTCGAGGCGGTGATCGCCTCGATCGTCGGCGTGATCGGTGTCTGCTACGTGGCCGAGCTCATCTTCTCGAATCCCGACCTGGGCCAGGTCGGCCGGCATGCGATCGTGCCGCGGTTTCAGCGGCTCGTCGCAGGCGCTCCTGCTCGCGGTCGGGATCATCGGCGCGACCGTCATGCCGCACGTGATCTACCTGCACTCGGCGCTGACCCAGGACCGGCTCGTGCCCGAGACCGACC
The DNA here is from genome assembly GCA_963851065.1 of uncultured Thermoleophilia bacterium. Taxonomy (GTDB): domain Bacteria; phylum Actinomycetota; class Thermoleophilia; order Gaiellales; family Gaiellaceae; genus PALSA-600. Next base: position 74,974 of record CAWKNW010000012.1, on the reverse strand, counting down.
AGGATGCACGGACGCTCTTTCACTACACGCGAATCGATGTGCTCATCGCCATGACGGTCGCCGGGCTGATCAACGTGGCGATGCTGGTGATGGCGGCGAGCACGTTCTACGGCAGCGGCCATCGCAACGTCGACTCGCTCGAGGGAGCACACAGGACGCTGCAACCCGTTCTCGGCGGCGCCTCGAGCACGCTGTTCGCCCTCGCGCTCGTTGCGTCGGGGCTGTCGAGCTCTGCGGTCGGAACGCTGTCGGGACAGGTCGTGATGCAAGGGTTCATCCGCAGGCAGATCCCGATCGTGTGGCGCCGGCTGATCACGATGGCCCCTGCGTTCATCGTGATCGCGCTCGGCCTCGACCCTTCTCGCACGCTGGTCGCTCTCGCAGGTCGTGCTCTCGTTCGGGATCCCGTTCGCCCTGGTGCCGCTGGTCAACTTCACCGCGCGGCGTGAGGTGATGGGGTTGCTCGTGAACAAGACCGTGACGACCGTCGTAGCCGTCGTGATCGCCGTCGCGATCGTCGCGCTCAACACCTTCCTGCTCGTCGATACGTTTATGACCTAGGGCTCGGCGGGTGCGCGGTCGAGCGCGCGGAGTGCCTCGGCTGCCGACTGCCGGAGCGGCCCGAGCAGCTCGCGGTACTCCTCGTCGCCCACCTTGCCGGTGCGATGGTCGAACTCGAGCTCCTTCAAGGCTGCGAGCGCACGATCGCGTTCCTCGGCCAGTGTGAGCCGCCGTTCGTCCTCGGCACTGGGAGCGTCGAGGCGGTCGTCGTCGGCCTCGGGCTCGCGGAGGAACGGCAGACAGACGATCAAGACGGCCGCCGCCGCGAGCGCGACGACGAGAACGAGCGTGAGCGCGCTCACGCGCGCGCGGGCGCGAGGCGCAGAACCAGGCGGCGCTGCTCCCGGGCGTCCGGCCACATCGCAACGAGAGCACCCAAGAGGAAGACGACGCCTGCAGCCCAGATCAGATTCACGAGCGGTTTGACGAGCACGTTGAAGAAGACGACGTTGGAGTTCTTCTGGAAGTCGGCGATCACGTAGAGATCCTGCGCACGCATCCAGTCGGTCTTGATGCCGACGTCGCGATCCGTCTCGTCGAACCCGGTGTACGTCACGTCGCCGCTTCGGAGCGTCCCACTCCAGTCACCCGAGACACGAAGGACCGCGTACTGCCCCACGCGGTTCGGGTCGTTGCGGATCGGGTCGACGCCCTGGTAGGTCAGGCGGTAGCCGCCGACGGTGGTCGACTGCCCCGGACGCAGGTGCCGCTCGACGTTCGTTCCGTATGCGCTCGAGCCGGCGATGCCGATGGCGAGCAGCACGATCGCGAAATGCACGATGTAGCCCCCGTAGCGGCGGCGGTTTCGACCGACGAGCCTGAACAGCGAACCGGTCGCGCGCGTGCCGCGAACGAGCTCGACGACGATCGCGGCGATCACGAACGCCGAGAACGTGTACGCGACGAGCCCGGGTCGCGACGAGCCGGCGCCCTCGACGATCAGCACGACGCCGGTGACGAGCGCGGCGGCGATCGGCCAGACCAGACTGCGAAGGAGCGCACGGACACTCGTTCGCCGCCAGGCGATCAGCGGTCCGATTCCCATCAGCAGCAGCAGCGGCAGCCCGAACGCGCGCAGGAAGAAGTCGTAGTACGGCCGGCCGATCGTCCGCGACTCGCCCTTGACGAGCTCGGTCACGATCGGGAAGAGCACTCCCCACAGGATCGTCAGGCACAGAGCAACGAGCAGGAGGTTGTTGTAGAGGAACGTCGCCTCGCGCGAGAGCGCCGATTCGAGCTTCGTTCGCGCCTTCAGGAGCGGGAGCCGCCACAGGATCAGCGTCGACCGAGAACACCGATGAGATCACGACGAAGGCAAGGAACCATCCTCCAATCGAGCTCTGAGCGAACGAGTGGATCGAGTTCACGACACCCGAGCGTGTGAGGAACGTGCCGAAGACGGAGAGCTCGAACGCGAGAGCGACGAGCACCATGTTCCAGACCTTCAGCATGCCCTTGCGTTCCTGGATCATCACCGAGTGAAGGAACGCGGTTGCGGCGAGCCACGGCATCAGCGCTGCGTTCTCGACCGGGTCCCATGCGTAGTAGCCGCCCCATCCGACCTCGACGTACGCCCAGTGGGCGCCGAGGAGCTGTCCGAAGCCGAGAAACGTCCACGCAGCCAGCGTCCAGCGGCGCGTTGCGACGATCCAGCGCTCGTCGGTGCGGCCGGAGAGCATCGCGCCCGCGGCGAAGGCGAACGGGATCGAGAGGCCGACGTAGCCGAGGTAGAGCATCGGCGGGTGCGCCACCATGTAGGGGTTCTGCAGGCTCGGCGTCAGCCCCGCTCCGTCGACAGGGGCGGTCTGTGTGCCGAACGGGCTCGCGACTGCGACGAGCATGAACGCGAAGAACGTCGCGATGCCACCGAGCACGGGCACGACCCATGCGACCAGGTCGCGCAGCAGGCGTCGGTTCACAGCGACGGCCAGCGCGCCGTATCCGGTGAGCACCAGGAGCCACAGGAGCAACGAGCCCTCCTGCCCACCCCAGAATGCGCTCAGCGAGTAGACGGGCGACAAGGTGCGGTTCGTGTGCGCCGCGACGTACGCGAACGAGAAGTCGTGACGCACGAGTGCGCTTGCGAGCACGACGGCCGCGACCAGAGTCGATGCGAAGCACGCGACGAGCGCGTTGCGCGCTGAGTCCGCGAGGCGTCGACGGTTCAGATGGGCGGCGAACGCCCCGACGACGAAGGCGTAGAGAGCCAGCCCGAAGCTGACGACGAGCGCTGCACGACCGAGATCAGCCATCGGCTACGCCTTCGATTGCGCTGTGTACTTCGACGGGCACTTGGTCAAGATCCCCGTGCCGTCGATGCGCCCGCCGGCATAGGTGCCCGTGACCACGACCTCGCGGGTCGCCTTGAACAGCGGGGGCGGACTGTCACCGTGATAGACGACCGGCACGACGAGGCCTTTCGACGTGCCGCGATCGCGCAGACCGAACCGGAGACCGCGCAGGGAATGCGAATCGCCCGACACGGGACCGACGACGATGCCGACGATCGAAGCAGTCCCCGGATGACCGTGAAGCTGACTCGGGCTCAGCTCCGGCGTCGACTTGCCGGCGATCGCCGTGTAGAGCAGGAAGATCGCCAAGACGGCCGCGACGGCAAGAGCGACGATCAGCCGCGCGGGGCTGCGCGTGGTCACGCGTCTGAGTCTAGCTATGCGTCGGCCGGGGAAGGCTGGGGTCGGCGTCCCGGGACCCGGTAGCCGTGCTCGGCGCAGAGCGAGCCCGGGCGCCTCCTCGGTCAGCGCGTCGCAATACCCCTTGCCGTATGCGGCCCGCATGAACGCGGCCACGACGTCGAGCGTCCATTCGCTGATGCCGGCAGCCTCCCGCCAGAGGTCGGCGAGGCGCAGGTCGATATCGAGCTCGAGCAGATCGATACGAGACGGGTGCGTGGGCATGGTCGAAAGGGTAGGAACGCGATCGGACGGACCCCGGCTCGTTACGCTGGTCGCCGCGTCCATGCCACCTCGCCTCCACTTCGGCCCTGCGCGAGTCCCTGTTCGCGACGCCCCCGAGGCCGCGGTCGCGGCGCTCCTCGAGCACGGCTACTCGGCGTGCGAGATCGATTTCGAAGGCCGGTTCTGGATGGACTACGCGTTCGCCGAGGCCTTCGGCGAGCTCTGCCGCGAGCACGACATCGCTCTGAGCGTCCACGCGCCGATCGCCGGGTTCATGGGCCACGCGGAACGCGGCAAGAAGCTCAACATGGCGATCGGCATGCTCGATCACTCCGCAGGGATTGCGGTGGCGGCCGGCGCGGAAGTCGTCGTCTTTCACCCCGGCTTCCTTCTGGGGCGCACGCGGGAGGATGCGATCGACGCGGTGTGCGAACAACTCGGCAGAGCTCCGCGTGCGGCTCGAGGGGAAGGGTCGCGCCGTCGCCGTTCGGGATCGAGGTGATGGGCCGTGTTCGCGAGCTCGGCTCGCTCGACGACGTCGTCGAGATCGCGTCGACGGGTCGCCGTGGGTGCGACCGGTGCTCGACTTCGCCCACATGCACGCGACCTCCGACGGCGCGTTCACGACCGTCGAGCCGTTCGCCGCTGCGCTCCAGCAAGCCGATTCCGTGCTCGAGCCCGGCGCGCCCTTCCACATCCACTTCTCGGACATCCAGTTCGCGAATCGCAACGAGACGAAGCACCTCCCGTACGGTGACGGGACGCTGCAGAGCGGAGCCGCTGCGCGACGCGCTCGCCGGCTTCGCGCGACCGGCGACCGTGATCTCCGAGTCGCCGGACACGGCGTCGACCGAGGCGATCCGCTCGATCCTCGAGACGCAGCCGGCCTAGGCGTCCGGCTTCTCCGCCGGAGGTGGCTCGGGCGTCGGCGGCGCAGCCGCCGGCGCGGCCGACGAGGGAGACGACGCTCCGCCGGACGTCGAGGACATCGGGAGCGACTCGCCACTGTCCTTGAACACCAGCCAACCGCCGTAGGCGATTACCGCAGCCAGGACGATCCCGACGTAGCTCGGCCACGCCGAGTAGTCGTCGGCGATGTTCTTGATCACGGCGAAGAGCAAGATCAGTGCGCCCAGCACGAGCGAGATGAGCCCGTCGGGCAGCGCGTCGGGGAGCTCGACGCCGAACGCGCGGGCACCGACGAACGCGACGAGGGCGATCGTCATCAGGAGGATGAACACACCCCAGAAGCCGTGAATGCCGTTCCGCCCAACCGTGAACGGGCCTACGTCGACCGACTGCCAGTGCAGGAACATGTCGATGAAGAGCAGGACGCCAGCACCGAGAATGAGCTTCCTGCCGAGCGAGAGTTCGTTGATCTTGTCCAAGTGAGCGTCCCCTTCGGAGTGATGGGCCAGCGAGCGTCAGTTTGCAGGTTCGCGGCGGTCGTCACAAGCCCTTCCCCGGTCGGTGCCGTTATCGTCATCCCGTGCTCGCACCCGAAATCTTCAAGGCCTACGACGTTCGCGGCCTGTATCCGACGGAGATCGACGAGGCAGGTGCCTACGCGATCGGCCGCGCATACGTCGAGCAGTTCGACGCACAGCGCATCGCAGTCGGTCGCGACATGCGCGTGTCGTCACCCTCGATCGCCGAAGCCGTACGCGAGGGTGCTGCGGACGGAGGAGCCGATGTGCTCGACGTCGGGCTCGTCGGAACCGAGATGGTCTACTTCGCGGTCGGGGAGCTCGGCCTCGACGGCGGCATCGCAGTGACGGCGTCGCACAACCCGAAGCAGTACGCGGGCATGAAGATCGTCCGCGCCGGTGCGCTTCCGGTGGGAGGCGACTCGGGCCTTCTCGATGTGCGCGACCGCGCACTTGCCGGCACATGGCGCCACGCGACACGCGGAGACATTCGCGACGAGGACATCTGGGATGCGTTCGTCGACCGCGTGCTCTCGTTCGTCGACCTCGATTCGCTCCGGCCGCTCCGGATCGTGATCGACGCTGCGAACGGGATGGCGGGCACGATGCTGCCGCCGGTGCTGGCCCGTCTGCCGATGCTCGACGTCGACCGGTGCTACTTCGAGCCGGACGGCACGTTCCCGAACCACGAGCCGAACCCGCTGCTGCCGGAGAACCGCGAGTTCATCATCGCCAGGACGACGAGCGAGGGCGCCGACTTCGGTGTCGCGTACGACGGTGACGCCGACCGCTGCTTCTTCGTCGACGACACCGGCGAGTTCGTTCCGGGCGACTTCACGACGGCGCTGTTCGCCCAGTCGATCCTCGCGCGCGAGCCGGGCGGCAAGGTGATCTACGACGTGCGCGCATCGTGGGCGGTGCCGGAGACGATCGAGGCGGCCGGCGGCGTGCCTCTGATGAACCGGGTCGGCCATGCGTTCATCAAGCAGCGGATGCGAGAGGTGGGTGCCGTGTTCGCGGGCGAGGTTTCGGCGCACTACTACTTCCGCGACTTCTCGCAGGCGGATTCCGGAGTTGTCCCCTTCCTCTTGATGTGCGAGCTCGTGTCCCGTCGAGGCAAGCTGAGCGACGTCCTGCGGCCGTACCGCGACCGCTACTTCATCACCGGCGAGATCAACACACCGGTTCAGGATGTCGGCTCGACGCTCAGGCGCCTGCAGGAGCAGTTCGGGCCGCAGGGCGTCGTTTCTCATCTCGACGGGTTGTCGGTCGAGGCTGACGCCTGGCACTTCAACGTCCGTCCGTCGAACACCGAGCCGCTGCTTCGACTGAACCTCGAGGCTCGCTCACTCGAGCTGATGGGCGCCAAACGCGACGAGGTCCTCGCAGTCATCCAGGGCTGAAGCCCGCCTCGGGCGCGTCGGTGCCTGCGTCGGTGCCTGGCACCGGCGTCGCCATCGCCTCGCGGACGAACCGCCACAGCTCCTCGCGACCGGTTCGGGGCTCTCGCCCGAAGCGTCCTAGCACTTGGCCGACGTCGAGGCACGCCGGCGTGTGCTCGAGCCCGAGCGTCGGACGAAGACTGCTCCAGCGCCAGCGGCGCGGATCACGGCACCCCGTTTCCCCGCGCACCGGGTTCAGTACGACGTACCGAACCGCCTCCTCCCAGTGCCCGTCGGGTCTGATGACGCGGTCGTAGAACCGCTTGCCGAACAGATGATCCGCCCGGCGGTTCACACAGTTGGTCACGCGCGCGAACCTTCCGTTCAGCTCGCACATCCCATGCGAGAGCCCGCGCTCGTCGATCTGAAGAACCAGATGGTAGTGGTTCGTCATCAAGCAGTATGCGAAGACGCGCCAGCCGTAGCGCAGGGCCGCCCGATCGAGCTCGCGGACGAAGAGCCTCCCGCTCCAGTTCCCGAAGTAGATGCGCTGACGATCATTCCCACGCGCCGTCACGTGGTACGACGCACCGGGGATCTCGATTCGAGGGCGTCGTGCCATGACATCGACGGTAGGCAGCGCGAGCCTGGAGCGCATCGCCCTTCTCGGACCTGTGGGACGTTCGTTGCACTTCTGCATCGGCGCCTGGCACCACGGCACCGTGGCTAGGATCGCCGCGTGATCGAACTCGGGCATGTGACGGACCGGCGGCCGCCGTTTCGATACGCGGCCCATCTCCGCGTCGGGTTCTCCGAGACCGACGCACAGGGAGTCGTCTACTACGGTCGGTACATGCCGTACTTCGACCTCGCGCGTACCGAGTTCCACCGCCACCTCGGTCGCGCCAAGCTCGGATCGAACGACTTCGCGATGCGCGCCTCGATCGTCGAGTACCACGCACCGGCGCGCTTCGACGACCTCCTCGAGGTCTTCGTGCGCGTCGAGCGGATCGGCACGACGAGCATCACCTACGATCACGCCGCCTACAGGCTGGAGGACGACGACGCCGGTCGCGAGGACGTGCTGATGGCGACCGCCAAGCAGACACTCGTGCTGATCGACCTGGCCGGCCGACGGCCCGTCCCGGTCCCGGTCGCCTTCCGCGAGCAGATCGCCGAGTTCCAGCGCGCTCCGCTGTAGCGCCTGCCGGCTGAAGCGCTAGTGCCTAGCGCTAGTGCCTGGCCCCGTCCCGTGCAGCGGCGACGAAGATCTCCGTCACGTAGCGGAACGGAAACGGCTCGGGCACGCCGTCGACGAGCGCGCGGACGGACACGAGCAAGCTCTCGCGCTCGTCCTGTGACATCGCCGCCACGAACGACGTCGAACTGACACGGTCGCAGAGATCGTCGACCATGAATTGCTGCTCGAACGGGAATCGGTAGACCTCGAGCGGGCCGAAGAGCGGCGACCGCTCGAACGGCTCGCGCCAGACGTTGTCGCGCTGGGCCGGGACCCTGTTCCGGGCCGACTCGAGGACACGCCCGAGCGCAGCCTGGAGCGGATCTGCGAGATCGCGGCTGTTCCAAACGAGGGCGACGGTTCCCCCGGGGCACAGCACACGACGAAACTCCGGAAGCGCGAGCGTCTGATCGAACCAGTGCAGCGCCTGCGCCACCGTGATCACATCCGCGCTCGCATCGGGAAGCGGCAGCTGCTCGGCTGTGCCGAGAATCGCCTCCGCGCCGGGAGCCGCCTCGACGAGCTTCGCGAGCATCGCCGGCAGTGGCTCGACGGCGACGACGTGCGCGCCGGTCGGCACGAGCAGCCGCGTGAGCTTCCCCGTGCCGGCCCCGACGTCGACGACCGTTCGGCCCGGGCGAAGGTCGACCCGGCGCGCAAGCCACTCGACTGCTTCCGCCGGATAGCTCGGCCGCGCGCGCTCGTAGACGTCGGCAGCGGCCGAGAACCCCGCGGCGGCGACCGGGTGAACGCCCTCCACTACGACGGCGTCACGCGATACGCATCGAACACCGCGTCGAGGTTGCGCAGCGAGTTCAAGAGCGTTCGCAGGCTCTTCACGTCGCCGACTTCCACCGTGTACCAGTTCTTCGCCAGCTGGTCCTCGACCACGCCGCCGTAGCTGACGATGTTCGCACCGTGCTCGGCGAACGTCCTCGCGACGTCCTCGAGCAGCCGCGGCGCGATCCCAGGAGTCGACGGCGATCTGGACGCGGAAGCTCTTCGCGGAAGTCGCCCCGTCCCACGCGACCTGCGTGAACCGCTCCGGGTTCCGACGCAGAGCGCGGCACGTTCGGACAATCCTCGCGATGGATCGTGATGCCCTTGCCGAGCGAGATGTAGCCGACGATCTCGTCGCCCGGCACCGGAGTGCAGCACTTCGCGAGGCGGACGAGCACGTCCTCGACGCCGGGCACGGCGACGCCCATTTCCGCCCCTTGCACCGTGCGCGACTTCGGCGCCTTCCGGATCACCGGCGCCTCGTCGACGACCTGCTCCGTCTTCAGGCGCTGGATCACCTTGTTGACGATCGAGCCCGGCTGCAGCTTCCCCGAGCCGAGCGCGACGTAGAAGTCCTCGGCCTTCTTGAAGCCGACGTCCGCGGATCACCTGCGCGAGCGTCGCCGAGCCGCGAAGCTTCGCGTAGGGAAGGTTCTGTGCCTTCAGCGCATGCTCGAGCGCGTCGCGGCCCTTCTGCTCCGCTTCCTCACGCGTCTCGCGCGAGAACCACTGCCGGATCTTGTTGCGCGCGCGCGTGCTCTTCGCCAGCGACAGCCAGTCGCGCGAGGGGCCGCGCCCCTGCTTCGAAGTGAGGATCTCGACGAAGTCGCCGTTCTTCAGCTGGTAGTGCAGCGGGACGATTCGCCCGTTGATCTTCGCGCCGACGGTCCGATGCCCGACATCGGTGTGCACGGCGTAGGCGAAGTCGATCGGCGTCGCGCCGGCCGGCAGCGTCTTCACCTGCCCCTTCGGCGTGAAGACGTGCACCTCCTCGTCGAAGAGGTCGGTGCGGAACGTCTTCATGAACTCGCGCGGATCCGCCTCGTCGCGGTGCCCTCGTCCATCAGCTGCTTGACCCACGCGACCCACTCGGCGTCCTTCTGCTTGGCGCCGCGCTTGTAGAGCCAGTGCGCAGCGACGCCGTACTCGGCGGTCTCGTGCATCTCGCGCGTCCGCACCTGGATCTCGAGCGGCCGGCCCTGCGGCCCGATCACCGTCGTGTGCAGCGCGCGGTAGCCGTTGAACTTCGGCATCGCGATGAAGTCCTTGAACCGCCCGGGCATCGGCTTCCAGAGCGAGTGGATCAGCCCGAGTGCGCCGTAGCAGTCGCGCGTTCCCTCGTCCCCACCCCGCTCCGACGATCACGCGCATGGCGGTGAGGTCGTAGATCTCGTTGAACTCGCGGCCCTTCTTCGCCATCTTGTCGTAGATCGAGTAGAAGTGCTTCGCGCGCCCGGAGATCTCGGCCGGGATGTCGACCTTGTCGAGCTCCTTCTGGAGGACGATCGCCGCCTCGCGGACGTGCTCCTCGCGATCGGCGCGCCGCTCGGCGACCATCTGCTTGATCTCCTCGTACTTGCGCGGGTGGAGCGTCTGGAACGCGAGATCCTCGAGCTCCCACTTGAGCGCGTGGATGCCGAGCCGGTGGGCGAGCGGCGCGTACACCTCGAGCGTCTCGCGCGCCTTCTGCACCTGCTTCTGCTTGCCGAGGTACTCGATCGTCCGCAGGTTGTGCAGCCGGTCCGCGAGCTTGATCAGGATCACGCGCACGTCCTCGGCCATCGCCACGATCAGCTTGCGGTAGTTCTCGGCCTCGGCGTGCTCGCGGCTCTGGAACTGGACGCGCGTCAGCTTCGTGACGCCCTCGACGAGCTTCGCGATCTCGTCGCCGAACTCGGCGCGGATCTCGTCGATCTCGGTGCCGGTGTCCTCGACGACGTCGTGGAGAAGCGCGGCTGCGAGCGTCGCCTCGTCCAGCTGCAGGCCGGCGAGGATCTTCGCGGCGCCCCACGGGTGGTAGATGAACTCCTGGCCCGACTGGCGCACCTGTCCGGCGTGCGCATCGCGCGGCGAAGTCGAAGGCGCGCGCGAGCAGCTCACGGTCGACGTCGGGCTTGTACGCCTCGACCTCGGCGACCAGCTCCTCGACGAGGTCCTGATGCCGTTCGAGGACTGCCATCGAGCCAGTGTACCCCCGCCTTTCTGCGCCCCATCCCCCGCTAGCGGGATGCGCAGGAACCTCGGCATCGGCGATGAATTCGAAAAGCCCATGTTCGCTCGACGGAGACAGACGAAGAAGCTGAACCAGATCGCGCGTGTCCTGCGCGAGCTCGATGCGGCCTCGACCCGGCCCGCGGCGAAGCCACGCCGCAGCAGCCGCGTCGCAATCGGACGCACCGCCTAGACAGCCAGAAGCTAGGCCGCGTCCGCCACCGACGGCGGCGTTTCGAGCAACGCCCGAAAGCTCTGTGACTCGAGCAGGCTGCGGCGTATCCCGGCTTCGGTGAGCTCGAGCTCGGCGAAGATCGCGCGCGCTTCGGGCGTCCACGCCGCCTCGCCGGCGCGCCACTCGGCCGCCAGCCACTCCCGGAGCTCGTCGTAGCGATCGTCGGCGTCGAAGACGCGGCGCACGACGAGCTGCGGCGACGTGACGCCGTTCCAGCGGTTCTCCTGCAGGCGGAATGCCACGTCGTAGCGCCCGGGGCGACGGAAGCCGGTCGAGCTGCCCGCCCATCCCGAACGCGATCGCCGAGCCGGCGTCGCGCCCGCGCTGGCGCACCCGGAAGCGAAGGTGCTTCCCGTCGCCGACCGTTTGCGAGGTCGGCGAGCTCGCACCCGTCGACGAGCAGCGTCACGCCCGGATTCCCGAGCCCGAACGGCGCGAGTCGCGCCGAGCTCGGCGCACAGGCCGAGCGTCAGCTTGGAGCCCGGCACGATCGCGTCGACGCGGGTCGACGGTGCGAGGTCGTCGTCGGACAGCGTGGCGTCGGCGTACGCGGCGAACGCCGCCGCGAACGCGTCGACGCGGTCGGGGCTGATCGAGAGCCCTGCTGCAGCGCGGTGGCCGCCGAAGCGCTCCAGATCGGCTGCACACGCTCCGAGCGCGGCGTGCAGGTCGAATGCCGCCACCGACCGCCCGGAGCCCTTCCAGCTCCCATCGGCTCCTGCGATCAGCACGACCGGGCGGTTGTAGCGCTCGACGAGCCGCGAGGCGACGATGCCGATGACGCCCTTCGTGCCAGTCCTCGCCCGCGACGACGTAGCCGCGCTGCCGGCGCCGCGATTCCGGCCATGACTCGATCTGCGTCGACAGCGTCTCGAAGGATCCGCTCCTCGATCGCCTGTCGCTCGCGGTTCAGCCCCTCGAGCTCCTCGGCGAGGCGCGCCGCCTCGTCGGCGTCGTCGGTGAGCAGCAGCGCAAGCGCCGCCTCGGGCCGGCACAGCCGACCCGACGCGTTGATGCGCGGAGCGAGCCGGAAGCCGATCGCCGACTCGTCGACCGTCGCCGGATCGACATGGGCGACGCGCATCAACGCGCGCAGGCCCGGCCTTCTGCGTCTGCGCGAGCCGTCGCAGCCCGGCGCGGGCGAGCGCACGGTTCTCGTCGACGAGCGGGACGACATCGGCGACGGTCGCCAGCGCGACGAGGTCGAGGTGACGCTCGAGGAACGGATGGCCGGCGCCGAGCAGCGCCTCGGCGAGCTTCCACACGACACCGGTGCCGCACAACCCCGCGAACGGATAGTCCCCTTTGAGCGTCGCGACGACGGGACAGTCGGGAAACGCGTCCGCGGGCCGATGGTGGTCGGTGACGACGACTCTCGAGGCCGAGCGAGCGCGCGTGTTCCACCTCGGCGACGGCGGTGATCCCGCAGTCGACCGTCAGCACGAGGTCGAAGCCCTCTTCGGCGAGACGCGTCAGCGTGTGCCCGTTCAGGCCGTAGCCCTCCTCGAAGCGCGAAGGCAGATGCCACGCGACGTCGGCTCCAAGCTCCCGCAGGAGCAGCACCGCCAGCGCGGTTGCGCAGATGCCGTCGGCGTCGTAGTCGCCGTGCACGCAGATCCGCCCCCCGGCGCCGATGGCCGTCCGGATCTCGCCGACCGCCTCGGCCATGTCGCCGAGCTCGAACGGGTCGTGGCCCGGGAACGCGCCGTCGAGGAAGGTGCTCGCCTCCTCGGGCTCCGCATAGCCGCGGCGCACGAGCACCGACGCCGTCACCTCGTCGAGCGACAGCGCCAGGGCGAGTCGGCGCACCTGCTCGTGCGAGCACGGTTCGAGCTGCCAGGTCGCCGCCGCCATGAGGGCATGTCACGGTACGGCCGGCGTCGGACGGAACAGTCGAAAAAGCAGCGAAAACCTGGTTCAATGCGGTCCCCGTGCTGAGGACGCTTGTCGCCATCGTCGCTGCAGCCGGGCTGGCCTGCGCCGCCGCTCCCGCGTCGACGCCCGGCCCGCTGATCGCTCCGGGCGTGAGCGTCTCCGGCGTGCGCCTCGGCGGCCTCTCCGCCGAGCCGGCGCGCGCCAAGGTCGAGCTCGCATTCTCGCAGCCGGTGACGATCCACACGCCCGGTGGGCTCCTGCGGGTGACGCCCGACGAGGTCGGCGCAAGCTCGAGCATCGCAGCGGCCGTCTCGTCGGCGCTCGCAGCAACCCCGGGAAGCCGGATCGCGTTGCCGATCCGGCTCTCGAACGCGCGGATCGCCGCCGTCGTCCGAAAGCTCGCGCGACGCTACGACCGCGCACCGGTCGACGCGACCGTGACCGGCGCAACCGGCGCCGGCCCGATCTTCAGCGACGCGAAGGCAGGAACCGCGGTCGACACGAAGACGATGCGGGTCGCGCTCGAACAGGCACTCCACACGGGCGATCGCCGCCCGATGGTGCTGCTCGAGCATGCCGTCGCACCCCGGCGCACGGCCGAGAACTTCGGGCCGGTGATCGTGATCACCCGCGCCGCGAACTCGCTGACGCTGTACGACGGCCCGACGGTCGTGCGCCGGTTCTCCGTCGCGACGGGACAGGCGATCTATCCGACTCCTGCAGGCCTCTGGCACATCATGGACAAGCAGCGGGACCCGTGGTGGTACCCGCCCACCTACGACGCGTGGGCGAAGGGCCTCAAGCCCGTGCCGCCCGGCCCTTCGAACCCGCTCGGGACGCGCTGGATGGGGTTGAACGCCCCGGGCGTCGGCATCCACGGCACCGACGCGCCCACGTCGATCGGCTACAGCGCCTCCCACGGCTGCGTCCGCATGCAGGTCCCGGACGCGGAATGGCTCTTCGAACGCGTCTCCGTCGGCACGCCCGTCGTCATTCTCTAGGCAGCTGGACGCCGAGCCACGTCAGCAGGACGACCACTCCGACGAGCACGGCGACGCCGCCCCACAGGATCCGCGGATGACCGGATTCGCGCACCGTGGCCGCGAATGCACGACCGAGCAGGATCATCACGCCCAGGACGAGGCCTGCACCCAGGACGAGCGCAGGCGCGAGGATGACGATGCGTTCCCAGGACGATGCGTCCGCCAGGAGGTTCATTACCATGAGATCGTGCCTGACGCGCTGCCCGTCCCCGACGCGAACTACAGCTCCGGGAACGACTACATCGTCGAGTTCCTCGGTTACCGCTTCGCGTTCAGCTCGCATCGACTTCGAGGGTCGGGTGATCGCGGCCGCGGTCAAGCTCGGCGTGGTGCCGTCATCGGAACTGGACGAGGACGAGACGGCCGATCTCGTCGCACTGGCCGCCTCAGGCGTGATCGAGGAGCCGTTCTCGCAGCTCGGCCGCTACCTCGTTCGCAACTGGGAGCGGATCTCGCTCGTCGACGACGAGTCCCTCGTCTACTGGCTCCGCAAGCTGATCTTCCGCGGCGCGTGGCTCGACCATCAGGTCAAGCGCGGTGCGCTCGAGGTCGTCTGGGACGAAGCCGACGCCGAGTTCGCCTACCAGCACCCGGGCGGTGGCGGACGGCCGCTCCTCGAGCTCGCACCGGTGCCGAGTTGGCACGAGCTCCAGTTTCGGCCCTAGTCCCGGCGGCCGGCGCGGCGTACCTCGCCGTGCTGCTGGCGCTCGACCACTACGCGAACTACCACGAGCAGCTCGCGCTCGGCGTGCTCACCTGGGCGGTGCTGGTCGCAGCGCTCTCGCGCGTGTCGATCGAGCGACGCGCACAGACGCTCGCCGTGGTCGCGTTCGCGACGATCGGCGAGGTCACCGGCTCGCTGATCTGGGGCGTGTACCACTACCGGCTGCACAACCTCCCGCTGTTCGTGCCGCCCGCGCACGGCCTCGTCTACCTCACCGGCCTGTCGCTCGCATTCACGCTTCGCCGGCACACACGCGCGCTCGTCGCGACGGCCGCGATCGCCGCCGCGACCTGGGGCCTGCTCGGTCTCGCCGTCCTGCCGCGGCGCGACGTCGCAGGCGCGATCGGCGTGCCGCTGCTCCTCGTGTTCCTCTTGCGCAGCCGCAACCGCGCGATCTACGCGTCGGTCTTCCTGGTCGTCGCCGCGCTCGAGCTCTACGGCACGGCGATCGGAACCTGGCGCTGGGCCGTGCGGCTGCCGGGCCTCGGCATCCCCGACGGCAACCCTCCGTCGGGAGTGGCGAGCGGCTACGTCTGGTTCGACGTGATGGCGCTGCTCGTCGCGCCGATGATTTGCGTGCCTCTCCGGCGTCTTACCGACAGGAACCGTTACCCCTCCACCGCGAGCGAGGGAGCACCGTGAAACTTCTTCTCACCTCCGCCGGCATCAAGAACGCCACCATTCACGACGCGCTGCTCGAGCTGCTGGGCAAGCCGATTGCCGAATCCAGCGCACTCTGCATTCCCACCGCGTCCTACGGGCACGCCCCGAACGGCATTCGCGGGGCGTGGCGGTTCATCACCGGAAATGCCCCCACCCCCATGTGCGAGCTGGGTTGGAAGTCCTTGGGAGTGCTGGAGCTCACCGCGCTTCCCAGTCTCGACGAAGGGGCTTGGGTACCCCTCGTCGAGGAGACCGACGTTCTGCTGGTCAACGGTGGCGATGCGTTGTATCTGGGCCACCACATGCGGCGGTCGGGCCTGGCGGACCTCTTTCCTTCGCTCGAGACCGTCTGGGTGGGACTGAGCGCCGGGAGCATGGTGATGACGCCACGGATCGGCGAGGACTTCGTCACATGGAGGCCGCCCACCGGCGGTGACGAGACGCTGGGAATCGTCGACTTCTCGATCTTCCCGCACGTGGATCACCCCGCTCTGCCCGAGAACACCATGGCCGCGGCAGGACAGTGGGCCGCCGAGCTCGGTGTCCCGGCGTATGCGATCGACGACGACACCGCCATCAGAGTGGTCGACGGCACCGTCGACGTCGTCTCGGAGGGGCACTGGAAGCAGTTCGCTCCCTGAGCTGCCCGTCGGCGGCGCCCTGAGCCTCGACTCCTCGATCAGAAGAGCGTGCTGTCCCGCGACTCGGCGCCGAGATGCTCGCGCCCGAGCTCGGTGACGACGCGGCCGCGCGGGGTCCGCTGCAGGAACCCGAGCTGCAGCAGGAAGGGCTCGTAGACGTCCTCGATCGTCTCGGGCTCTTCTCCGAGCGCGACGGCGAGCGTCGACAGCCCGACCGGGCCGCCGCCGAACTTCTCGACGAGCGCGCGCAGCAGCTCGCGATCGAAGCGCTCGAGCCCGACGCCGTCGACCTCGAGGAGCGCCAGCGCCTCCTCGGCGATCTCCGTGGTGACGACGCCCTCGTGCCGGACCTCGGCCACGTCGCGCACGCGGCGCAGGATGCGGTTGGCCACACGCGGCGTTCCGCGCGAGCGCGCCGAGATGAGGACGCCGGCCGCCTCACCGATGTCGACGCCGAGGATGCGCGCCGATCGCCGAACGATCGCTGCGAGCTCCGAGGGCGAGTAGAGGTCGAGCCGGAAGGTGAGGCCGAAGCGGTCGCGCAGCGGCGTCGTCAGCAGGCCGGTTCGCGTCGTCGCGCCGACGAGCGTGAACGGCGGCAGGTCGAGCGTCAGCGTCCGCGCCGCCGGGCCCTGCCCCACCACGATGTCGAGCCGGAAGTCCTCGAGCGCCGGATAGAGGATCTCCTCCGCAGCCCGGCTCATCCGGTGGATCTCGTCGATGAAGAGGACGTCGCGCGCGTCGAGCGACGTGAGGATCGCGGCGATGTCCTTGCGCTCGAGGCCCGGCCCTGCGACCTGCCGGATGCCGACGCCGAGCTCGTTGCGGACGATCTGCGCGAGCGACGTCTTGCCGAGGCCCGGCGGGCCGGCGAGCAGCACGTGGTCGAGCGCCTCACCGCGGGCCTGCGCCGCCTCGAGCGCGATCTCGAGCTGTTCCTTCACGCGCGTCTGGCCGACGAAGTCGTCGAGCTTGCGGGGGCGCAGCGATCGCTCGACCTCGTCCTCGGCCTCCGCCAGCACCGGTGCCAGGAATTGGCTGCTCATGCCGCCGCCCGCAGCGCTTCCCGCACCTGCTCCTCGACGGGCAGCGCCTCGTCGACCGTCGCCAGAGCACGCTCGGCGTCGAGCAGCGACCAGCCGAGATTGACGAGCGCGTCACGCGCAAGCGTTCCGTCGTTCGCGTCCGCTGCGAGGGCGTCGGCGACGCTCAGCTTCTCCTTCAGGTCGAGCACCACCCGTTGGGCGGTCTTGAGGCCGACCCCTGGAATCGCCTGGAACCGCTTCACGTCGTCGCGCGCGATCGCACGGCGCAGCTCGGCCGGTGTCGAGCCGGAGACGATCGCCAGTGCGACCTTCGGGCCGACGCCCGAGACGCCGAGCAGCAGCTCGAACAGCTCGCGCTCCTCGGCCGTCGCGAACCCGTAGAGCTGGAGCGCATCCTCGCGCACGATCGTGTGGATCTCGATCGTGATCTCACCCCCACCGAGCCGCTGGACCGACGGCGCAGCATGGACGAGATAGCCGACGCCGTTGACGTCGAGAATCAGGCCGGGCCCGGCCCGGCCGGCGACCCGGCCTCGCAAGCGCGCGATCATGCGACAACGTTACGGGCGCGAACGGACGTTCCTGCCCCGGGCCGTCCGGAACCGGCGGGCCCAGCCGTAGGTGTCGAGGTCGCGGCCGCCGCGGGCGAAGCCGGCGCGCACGAAGCGCTCGAAGGCCTGGCCCGATGCGGGGTCGACCAACGGCACCGGCCGACGCGTCGCACGGAGAACGCCCGCAGCCAACGACGGCCGGGGCACGAACAGCTCGGGCGGCAGCCGGCGTGCCACCGTCAGCTCGTACCACGCGCCCCACACGACGCCGGCCACCGTGCTGGGCCACAGCCGTGCACGCTTGGCGGCGAAATCCCACTCGACGATCAGGTCGGCCGAGCGCAGCTCGAGCCGAGGGTCTCCGAGCACGGCGCGGCAGATCTCCGCCGCGGCCTGGAAAGGGAGGTTCGCGACCACCCGGAACGGCTCGGCCGGCCACGCGACGCCGGCCGCCGTCGCGTGCACCACCTGCGCCTCCGGGCACGCCCGCCGGAGCCGCGCGACCGACCTGCGATCCGGTTCCACGGCGACGACGCGCGCGCCGCGATCGAGCAGCGCGCGCGTCAGCAGGCCGGTGCCGGCACCCACGTCGACGACCAGCTCTCCGCGACCGATACCGGCATCGCGGACGATCTCCTCGGCCAGGCTCCTACTGCAGAGGAGATGCCGCCCGCCCGGCCGAACGCCGGCGGACGCCACGGACCATCACCATCGTCGTCATCGGCGCGAAGCCTATGTCACTGCGGCTACGCCGTGCCAGTCGCCTCGCCGTCACCGGACGACAGCCTCGCGCCCAGGTTGGTCTCGCCCCCGACGACGACCGTGTGCACGAGCCACGCGATGACCGCGCCGAGCGGCGGGGCGATCATGTAGATCCAGAACCCCTTCCAGACGTCGCCGACCAGCGCCGGGCCGAAGGTGCGTGCCGGGTTGACGGAGGAGCCGCTGAACGGGATCGCCGCGAAGTGGATGGCGAGCAGGGTGAGCGGGATCGAGACGAGCGCGGTGCCACCGAAGCGTTCACTCTTGGTCGACTGGAGGATCACCGTCACGAAGATCGCCGTGAACACGAGCTCGATCACGAACGCGGATGCGTTCCCCGCTGCCGGCGTCGTGGCGGTCAGCGCGACCTCGTGCTTCGAGCTCACGGAGAGCAGCACGAGCGAGGCGAGCGTCGCGCCGACGAACTGCATCGCCAGGTAGCCGATCAGATCCGAGGCATCGATCCTGCGGTCGAGGAAGAGCCCGATCGACACCGCCGGGTTGAAGTGCCCGCCCGAGACCTCGGCGAACGCGTAGAGGCCGGCGAGCAGCGCGAGGCCGAACGCGAACGGCGCGACGATCAGCGGCGGAATCCCGCTTCTGTCCGCTCCGACGATCGACGTCGTGCCGGCGAAGACGAGCACGAACGTTCCGAACAACTCCGCGAGGTACCTCTGCCACTGCTGCTGCTGCATTTGCCTGCCACCTCCCAGGGCGACGATCGATTCAGCTTCGTTTCTTCGCAGGACCGGTCGCGAATCCTCTACCTACGAGACAGCGCGAAGCATGGGAGGAGCGGTCGCGTGGCAGATCGCGACGGCGAGCGCGTCGGCGGCGTGATCCGGAGTCGGGACTTCGTCGAGCGCGAGGATCACCCGCACCATCCGGCCGACCTGCTCCTTGTCGGCCCGCCCGTAGCCGCAGACTGCCTGCTTGACGCGCGCGGGCGCGTATTCGGCGCAGGCGACGCCGGCGGACGACGCGGCGACGAGAACGGCTCCCCGTGCCTGGCCGACGGAGAGTGCGATGCGGGCGTCGGCGCCGACGAACGATTCCTCCAGCGCGACGGCATCCGGCGCGTGCTCGGCGATCAGCTCCTGGACGGCCGTGAAGATCGCGAGCAGCCGGGCCTCGGTTCGTGCCCGCGGCGGCGTTCGCCACCATCCGTGGCACGTGGCCCGGAGGCGCCCGTCGCTTCCGTGGACGATCCCGTACCCGCACGCAGCCGTCCCTGGGTCGATGCCGAGAACCTTCACGACGAGAGGTTAGGCACCACCCCGGACGGTTCCTTCAGCCTGCGACGGCCTCCAGGACGCGCTCCGGGATGTCGAAGTTCGCATAGACGTCCTGGACGTCGTCGTTCTCCTCGAGCGCGTCGACGAGTCTCATCACCTGGCGCGCCTTCGCCTCGTCGTCGATCGACACCGTCGTCTTCGGCACGAGCTGCAGCGCCGCCGACTCCACGGAGAAGCCCGCCTGCTCGACCGCCGCGCGAACGGCCGACAGTGCCTCGGGCGCCGAAGTGACCTGGAACGACGAGCCGTCGGCTTCCACGTCGTCGGCGCCGGCGTCCGCGGCGACGAGCAGCAACTCCTCCTCGTCGGCGCCTTCGGCCGTCACGACGACGACGCCGAGGCGATCGAACTGCCACGCGACCGCACCGGTGGCGCCGAGGTTGCCGCCGTTCTTCGCGAACAGATGACGCACGTCGGCGGCCGTGCGGTTCTTGTTGTCGGTGAGCGCC
Source organism: uncultured Thermoleophilia bacterium (assembly GCA_963851065.1). Classification (GTDB taxonomy): domain Bacteria; phylum Actinomycetota; class Thermoleophilia; order Gaiellales; family Gaiellaceae; genus PALSA-600. The sequence goes on along the minus strand of CAWKNW010000012.1, from coordinate 55,174 downwards.
TCGACGATCAACGCGACGCCTTCCGGGCCGTACCCCTCGTACACGATCGTCTCGAACGCGTTGGCGTCCGCGTCCGCACCGGATCCCTTCGCGATCGCCCGGTCGATGTTGTCCTTGGGCATCGAGTAGGACCGCGCCTTCTCGATCGCGTTCTGCAGCGCGAGGTTGTTGGCCGGATCGCCGCCACCTTCCTTCGCGGCGACGAGAATCGCGCGCGACAGCTTCGAGAACAGCTGTCCCGCGCTTCGCGTCGGCCGCTCCCTTCTTGTGCTTGATCGACGACCACTTGCTATGCCCGGACAAGCCGCTCCTCCTTCGCCATCGCCAGAAACCGCTCGTGCAGCCGCGTGTCGCCCGTCAGCTCGGGGTGGAACGAGGCGACCAGGAAGCGACCCTCGCTGCGCGAGCACCGGACGCCCGTCGAGCTCCGCCAGAACCTCGACCTTGGGGCCGAGCTCCTCGATCCACGGAGCGCGGATGAACACCGCACGAATCGGGGTCGCTTCGCCCTCGACGGCGAGGTCGGCCTCGAAGGACGCAACCTGACGGCCGAAGGCGTTCCGGCGGACGGCGAGGTCGACGAGACCCAGGTGGTTGACGTCCAGCACGATCATCCCGGCGCACGTCCCGAACACCGCACCGCGGAACGCCGCGATCGCGTCGTCCAGCCCGTACAGGCGCATCAGGCGCATGAACGTCGTCGACTCGCCCCCGGGGATGACCAGTCCGTCGAGCCCTTCGAGCTCGTCCGGCTTGCGCACCTCGACCGTCTCGGCGCCGAGGCGGCGCAGCATCTGGACGTGCTCGCGGAAGTTGCCCTGCAGGGCGAGAACGCCGATTCGAAGCGGCTTCACGCCGTCGATGGTATCGGTCAGGCGCGCACGTACCCGCCGTCCGCCCGCTCCGCCTGCCCGCTCCCGACGAGCCGCTCGAGGTGCGCCAGCGACTCGGCAACGGCGAAGCGGCGCTCGACCGGCGACAGGTCCTGCGCGAAGAGCACGAGCGACACGTCGTAGGCGGTCCGCGGGTCGCCGTTCAACGTCGCGATCGTCGCCTCGAGACGCTCCTCGTGATGCGCTCGGATCTCCCGGGCCCGAGCGGCGGGATCGGCGATCACGTCCTTGTGGCCCGCGTACGCGACTCGCGGTGAGAGCTGCTCGATGCGGTCGAGCGTCTCGAGATAGTCGGCGAGCGGATCGGGCCGCGAGTTCGGGTACAGGCCGATCGTCGGGGTGATCCCGCTGAGAATCGTGTCGCCGGCGATCAGCACGCCGTCACGGAGGAGGACGATGTGGCCGTCGGCGTGCCCGCGCAGCACCTCGACCGTCCAGCCGTCGACGTCGTCGCCGGGGTCGAGCAGCTGCGGTGAGTCGGCCCAGTGGATCGCCTCGGCGAGCCGGGTCGATTCTCGCACGACGCCTTCGACCTCCGACGCGGGCATCCCGTTCGCGACCCAGTGGTTCGCCAACCGCTCGGGCGACCGTCCCGGCCCCCACGCGTCGAGGCACTGCTTGAAGTCCTCGCGGCCCTGGACGACCGGTGCTGCCGTCAGCGTCGCGACGTCGCGCGCGCCGCCGACGTGATCCGGATGCATGTGCGTGACCACGATGCGCTCGAGCGGGCCGTCGAGCTCGTCGAGGATCGGCCGCCACCGCGCCTCGGGATCGTGCGTGCCGAGGCCGGTGTCGACGAGCGTGAACCCGCCGCTCGTGCGAAGCAGGTAGCAGTGGACATGGTCGAGCGCGAACGGCAACGGAAACGTGACCCGGTGGATCCCCTGCTCGAGCTCGACCATGTCGGGACGCTAACGGTGGCGGCGCGCGAACCGCGCCGCCACCGTCGCGTGGAGAGTGCTCAGCGAGCGTTCGGGAAGATGTGCCCGAACGGGTGGAACGCGCCGTTCTGCCAGTGCTCGAGGCTCTGCTGGTCGATCGGGTACCGCTCCGTCGGGGTGGTATTCAGCTTCACGCCCGTGAAGAGGAACGGGTTGACCACGTGATTGAAGGTGGTGAGCTCCTTCATCAGCCCGGAGCGGGTCGGATTCGGCCCGGCCTGCCTCAGAGCCTGCACCATCGTCCAGGCGCTCGCGATGCCGTAGATGTTGTTGGCGTCGATCGGGTCGGCGCCGGCGTCGTACTTCGAGAGGATCGACTTGTACAGCGTCGACGTCGCCGTGCCCGGGTTGTTGATGTAGTCGTACAGATACGTCGCGGAGATGTCGCCGTCGATGTTGGCCCCGCTCTTGATGCGCGAGACCCATGAAGAGCGGCGATGCGGAGACGTTGTTGATGAACGTCGTCGGCTTCCAGCCGACCTTCGTCGCGACGACGAGCGCGTCGATCGTCTGCGTCGGCAGCGCGAAGAGCGCGAACACGTTCGCGCCCGCTGCCTTCAGCTTCACGACCTGCTGGCTGACGTCGGTCTGCGTCGCGTCGTACTTCTCGACGTCGACGATCTTCGACTTCGCGTCGCCGAGGCCCTTGACCAGGCCGTCGTAGTAGTTCTGGCCGTAGGCGTCGTCCTGGATGAGGACGCCGATCTTCGCCTGCGGGACCTTGCTGGCGATGAACTGGCCGTAGATGTTCGACTCGCCGGGATAGTCGGGCTGGAACCCGATCGTCCACGGATACTTCTTGTACTGGGAGCCCCAGTACGAGTCGCCCGTCGCGACCAGCACCTGCGGCACACCCTTCTGGTTCAGGTAGTCGCGGGTGGCGAGCGTCGGCGCGGTGCCGAGGCTGCCGTAGACCGCGAAGACCTTGTCCTGCTCGACCAGCTTCTTGGTCAGCGGGACCGTGTTCGCCGGGTTGTACTGGTCGTCGTAGTACTTGAAGACGATCTTGCGGCCGTTGACGCCGCCGTGCGCGTTCACGTACTGGAAGTACGCGTTCTCGGCCTTCGGGATCACGCCGTAGAGCGCGGCGGGGCCCGTGAGCGGGAAGGTGCCGCCGATCGTGATCGTCGTCTTCGTGACGCCTGGGGTCGCCGAAGCTGCCGGCGAACGCCGCGGAGACGAGGACTGCCGTACCTACGAGCGCCACCAGGACGCGCAAGCGCTCCTTTCATCCTGCTGGTCATCGGGCCTCCGTGCCTAGGGGACTTTTCAACTTTCACTGGTGCTGGATCCGAATTGCAAGAGCCTCCGGAGCAGGTCGGCCGCCCCCAGGGGGACGACCGCCATCACGACGATGACGACCACGCCGAAGATCACCGGTACCGACTGCGACGAACTGATGTGGGAGTCGGTTAGGGCGATCGGCAACAGCTCGACGAACGCGGCCCCGACGATCACCCCCCAGAGCGAGCCCAGACCGCCCACCACGACGCCGATCAGGATGTACAGCGAGAGGGAGAGACCGAAGACGTCGGGGTTGACGAAGTTGATCACGAGGACGTAGACGGAGCCGGCCACTGCTGCCATCGCGGCGGAGATGCCGAAGCTGAGCGTCTTGTAGATCGGGAGCGCGACCCCCGAGGAGGCGGCGGCGATCTCGCTGTCCCGGACCGCCCGGAACGCGCGTCCGGTGCGCCCGCGGAGCAGGAGCCAGCTCGAGCACGAACATGATCCCCGCGATCACCCACGCCGTCCGGTAGAGCCAGAGCCCGCTGTGCGTCGGGAGCGCGAGCCCCTCGGTCCCGCCGGTGAAGTTCGGGTAGTTCTTCGCGATCTGCGGCACGGCGAGCGCCACGGCGAACGTCGTCAGGGCCAGGTAGACGCCGTGGAAGCCGCAGGGCCGGGAGCCCGACGACGATGCCTGCTGCGAAGCCGACGAGGGCGGCGACAGGCAGGGTCGCGAGGTCGTTCCAGCCGTGGTCGTGCGTCAGGATCGCCGTCGCGTAGCCGCCGACGGCCATGAACGCGCCCTGGCCGATCGAGATCTGGCCGGTGTAGCCCGTGACGATGTTCGAGCGAGAGGATGGCGATGAAGAACACGCCGACATTCGCCCCTGTCGACAGGTCGTAGTCCGACAGGGTGAGCGGAAGCAGCGCGATCACGAGGGCCGTGACCAGTGCCGCGCCCACGCCGAAGGCGGTCGACCGCGAGATCCTCATACTCTCCTCGTTCTGGTTCGGCCGAAGAGCCCGGACGGTTTGACCAGCAACACGGCGAGCATCAGGACGAAGGCGGCCGGGAGCAGAAGCTGGGGCGTCACCCAGCTGACGTAGCTCCCGAGCAGGCTGAGGAGCACGCCGATCGCGAGCGCTCCGATCACCGCCCCGGCCGGGCTCTCGAGCCCGCCGACCACGGCGGCGGCGAAGGCGTAGATCAGGATCCCGTCCATCATGTTCGGCTGCAGCAGCACGCTCGGGCTGGCCGCGGCCAGCATCCCGGCGACCGCGCCCAGCACCGCCGCCAGGCCCCAGCCGAGCGAGAGCATCCAGCTGACCCGGATCCCGACGAGGCGCGCCGCCGCCGGCCGGACGGCCGCCGCCCGCATCGCGAGGCCGACCTTCGTGAACCGGAAGAAGAGCCAGAGCACGAAGACCGAAGCGATCGAGATCGCGATCGTCCCGAGATGTCCTGGAGCGAGAACGCCACGCCGCCGACGCGGTAGATGTGAGCAGGGAACGGCGCGGGCATGAACTTCACCTGGTTCCCCCAGATCCGGCCGATCGCGCCCTCGACCAGGATCAGAAGCCCGATCGAGGCGATGACGACGGTGAGCGGAGAGCCGCGGCGCTCGACCGGGCGAATCGCGGCCAGCTCGACCCCGAGCCCGCCCACGAAGGCAATCGCGAGCGTGCAGGCGAACGCGAGCCAGTAGGTGAGCCCCCAGTCGATCAGCTGCCACGCGATGTACGTCGTGAACGTCGCCAGCGCTCCCTGCGCGAAGTTGATCACCTCGGTGGCGCGATAGATGAGGACGAGCGCAACCGCGAGGCTGGCGTAGATGCCTCCGTTCGCGAGGCCCGAGACGGTCTGCTGCGCGAACAGCGTGCTTCGCAGCGAACCGATGACGAGGAACACGCAGCCCGCAAGGATCGCTCCGGGAACGATCCACGAGCTGCTCGGTCGCCACGTCGTGCGCTGGAAGAGGGAGATCGCGGTCATCAGTATCCGAGGTAGCTCCGGCGGATGGCTTCGTGCGACGCGAGCTCGGCGCTCGGGCCTTCGAGCGCGACCCTCCCGACCTCGAGCAGGTAGGCCCGCGACGCGGTGTCGAGCGAGATACGCGCATTCTGCTCGACGAGCAGGACCGCCGCCCCTTCCCGCTGGTTGAGCTCCTTCACGATCCTGAACACCTCCGAGACCACGAGGGGCGCGAGGCCGAGCGACGGCTCGTCGAGCAGCAAGAGCTTCGGCCGCTGCATCAGCGCACGGGCGATCGCGAGCATCTGCTGCTCGCCGCCGGAGAGTGTGCCGGCCTCCTGGGCACCCCGCCGTTCGAGCCACGGGAAGTACTCGAAGACGCGCCGGAAGTCGTCGCGGAGCGATCCACGCCGTGCATATGCGCCGAGTCGGAGGTTCTCGGACACGGTCAGCTCGGCGAACGTCCCGCGGCCCTCGGGAACGTGCGCGATGCCGAGCCGGGCGGTCGCCTCCGGCCCCTTGCGGCCGAGCGACCGGCCGGCGAACTCGAGCGCACCGGTCCGCGACACGGTGTTCGAGATGGCACGCAGCGTCGTCGTCTTCCCGGCCCCGTTGGCGCCGAGAATCGCGACGATCTCGCCCTCGTCGACGGTGAGCGACAGGCTTCGCAGGGCTTGCACCTGCCCGTAGCGAGCATCGACGTCGCGGAGTGCAAGCAGCGACCCCATGAAAGCGGATCAAGTCAACCGTGATTTGACTCCTCGGTCAATATGGGGGCGTGCCCGAGGCCGTCATCGTCTCCGCCGCTCGCACGCCCATCGGGCGCGCGGGCAAGGGATCGCTGGTCGATGCCCGGCCGGACGATCTCGTGTGCGTTCGCCGTTCGTACGGCGCTCGAGCAGGTGCCGGAGCTGCCGCGAGAGGAGATCGCCGACGTGATGGTCGGCTGCGGCTTCCCGCAGGACAAGCAGGGGATGAACCTCGGCCGGCGCGTCGCGCTGCTCGCCGGGCCTCCCTGCGGCGGTGCCAGGCACGACTGTCAACCGCTTCTGCGCGTCCAGCTTGCAGACGATCCGCATGGCGTTCCATGCGATCAAGACAGGCGAAGGTGAGGCATTCGTCGCAGCCGGTGTCGAGTCGATCTCGCAGGTCGACGGATATCCGAAGTCGCACGAGGAGCTCCACCCGGCGCTGTTCGGCGACAACGCGCCGATCGCGAACGTCTACATCCCGATGGGACTGACCGCGGAGAACGTCGCCGAACAGTGGGACGTGTCACGCGAGGAGATGGATCGCTTCGCGCAGCGGTCGCAGGAACGCGCGGTCGCCGCGCAGGACTCGGGCTTCTTCGCGCGTGAGACTGACGGCCTACGAGGGTGTCGCTGCGGACGACGGCCCGCGCCGCTCGTCGACGCTCGAGAAGCTCGTCGGCCCTGGAGCCCGCGTTCAAGCCCGGCGGCAAGGTGACCGCCGGCAACTCGTGCCCGCTGAACGACGGCGCGGCCGCCGTGGTCGTGATGTCGGAGCAGCGCGCAAGCGAGCTGGGCATCACGCCCCGTGCGCGCATCATCGCCTCGAGTGTTTCGGGCGTCGCGCCGGAGATCATGGGTGTCGGACCGATCGAAGCCGTGCGCAAGGTGCTCGCACACAGCGGGATGACGATCGACGATGTCGACGTCGTCGAGCTGAACGAGGCCTTCGCCGCGCAGGTCCTTCCGGTCTGCCGCGAGCTCGGGATCGATCCGTTCGGCGAGAAGCTGAATCCGCATGGTGGTGCGATCGCGCTCGGTCACCCGTACGGCATGACCGGTGCGCGCATCATGAACACGCTGCTGAACGACCTGCAGACGCTCGACGCGACGATCGGGCTCGAGACGATGTGCGTCGGCGGCGGGCAGGGCATGGCAATGCTCGTCGAGCGCCTCTAGCTTCTCGTCGCGTTGGGCGCCCTCGCGCTCGTCCTCGCGCTCGGGTCGTCCGTCGTCTGGGGCGCCGCCGACTTCGCGGGCGGCTCGTTGTCGCGGCGACTGCCCGTGCTCGGCGTCACGCTCGTCTCGCAGGCGGCCGGCTTCGTCGCGCTGATCGTCGCGGTCGTCTTGCGCGGCGAGGTCGGTTCGCGTTCGTTCTTGCTCGGGCTCGTGGCCGGGCTCGGCGGAGGTCTCGGCCTGGCGGCGTTCTACCGTGCGCTGTCACTCGGGACGATGAGCGTCGTCTCGCCGATCGCGGCGTGCGGCGCGCTCGTGCCGTTCGCGCTCTCGCTCGCGACCGGCGAGCGGCCGTCGCGGCTCGCGGTGGCCGGCGCCGTCGCTGCCCTCGCGGGCGCGGTCCTGGCGTCGCTGGAGGAGCGACGGGCGGCCTCGCATTCGCCCGATCGGGCTCGGGCCGTCGTGCTGGCCGTGGTAGCGGCGGTGGCGCTCGGCCTCTTCGTCTACTTCCTCGGGCTCGGCAGCCGGCAGGGCGACGCGCTCTCCACGCTGTTCGGCGCGCGTGTCGGGTCGCTGACAGTCCTCGTCGCAGTGGCCTTGATCCTGCGAGCGCCGGTTCGCATCCCGCGCTCGTCGCTGGCGGCGGTCGCGGCGGTGGGTCTGGCGGACGTCTCCGCGAACGTGCTCTTCGCGCTGGCGAGCCGGCAAGGGCTGCTGGCGCTCGTCTCCGTCCTCGGGTCGCTGTACCCGGTCGTCACGGTCCTGCTCGCGCACGTCCTGCTCGGCGAGCGCCTGACGCGGACGCAGCGGCTCGGCGTCGTGCTGGCGCTCGGTGGCGTGGCGGTCATCGCCGCCGCATAGCATCGCGGCATGGAGCCGCTGATCGTCGTCGACCGCGTCGAACGGTTCCTCGATGAGCAGGGCCTCGGCAGCGGGCCGCTGACCGCCAGCCGCATCGGCGACGGGGGCGGCTCGAACTTCACGTTCCTCCTCGAGCGCGGTGACGACCGGTTCGTGCTGCGCCGCCCGCCGCGACCGCCGCTGCCGCCGTCGGCGCACGACATGGTGCGCGAGGCCGGGCTCCAGCTCGCGTGCGGGCGGCCGGGTTCGGTCGCCTGCCGGAGATCGTCGCGGTGTGCGACGACGAGCTCGTCCTCGGCGTTCCGTTCTACGTGATGCGATTCCTCGACGGTCACGTCGTCACGCAGGCGCTGCCGGCGGGGCTCGAGACGGCCGAGCGCGCAGACGGCGGCTCGGCGATCGATCTCGTCGACACGCTGGTCGAGATCCACGCGGCCGACGTGTCGCGTGCCGGCAGCTCGCAGCGTTCGCGCGGCCGGGCAGCTACGCTCGAACGCCAGGTGCGCCGCTTCACACAGCTGTGGGAGCTCAACCGGACGCGCCGATCCCGGACGTCGAGAGGTCGGTCGCGCTGCTCGCCGCGCACCTTCCGCGAGCCGCTGCCGCCGACCGTCGTCCACGGCGACTTCCGTCTCGGGAACATGATGGTCTCGCGCGACGAGCCGACCCGGATCGTCGCGGTGCTCGACTGGGAGATGGGCGCGATCGGCGACCCGCGCGCCGACGTCGGCTACCTGCTCGCGACGTACAGCGAGCCGGGCGGTCGTCGGAGCGCGCTCGGCTCCTCGCCGGTGACCGGCGAGCGAGGGGTTCCCGTCGCGGCGACGAGCTGGTCGAGCGCTACGCGCGAACGCAGCGGCCGCGAGCGTGCAGCCGCTCGCCTGGTTCGAAGCGCTCGCGCTCTGGAAGGCGGCCGTCTTCTGCGAGGCGATCTACGGGCGCTTCATGCGCGGCGAGCTCGGCGCCGAGGACACCCGCGCCGCGCTCTTCGAGCGCGGGGTGCCGCTGCTCGCCGAGACGGCGCTCGCGACGATCAGCTAGCCGCTTCGGCGACGGCGCGCAGAGTCGCCGCGTCGCGCGTCGAGACGAGCAGCGTCGTCGCGCCGCTCTCGCGCCACGCGGCGAGCCGGTCGGCGATGCGCTCCTTCGGGCCGACGAGCGCGACCTCGTCGACGAACGCGTCCGGCACCTTCGCCGCCGCCTCTCGCTGCTTGCCCGCCGAGGAACAGATCCTGGATCTCGCGCGCCTCCGCCTCGTAGCCGTAGCGGGTGAAGAGATCGTTGTAGAAGTTCTTCCCGCGGGCGCCCATGCCGCCGATGTAGAACGAGTAGTACTCCTTCAGCACCGCCCGCGCCGACTCGACGTCGTCGGTGAGCGATCGCCGGCACCGCACGGCGCGATGTCGAAGCCCGGTCACGCGCCCGCTCGAGCGGGAACACGTCCGCGCCTGCTCGGGCGACCAGAAGATCGGCAGCCAGCCGTCGGCGATCTCGAACGCCAGCTCGACCGCCTTCGGCGCGATCGCCGCAAGGTAGATCGGGATCTCCGCCCGCAGCGGCCGCACCATCAGCTTCAGCGGCTTCCCGAGCCCGGTGCCGCCGCTGCACGGGAATGTCGTAGTGCGCGCCGTGATGCTCGAGCCGCTCGCGCCGGAGCGATCGCGCGCACGATCTCGACGTACTCGCGCGTCTTGCCGAGCGGCTTCCCCCACTCCTGGCCGTGCCAGCCTTCGACGACCTGCGGCCCGGACGTCCCGAGCCCCATCAGGAAGCGGCCGCCCGAGAGCAGGTCGAGCGTCGCCGCCGTCATCGCGGCGTTCGCCGGCGAGCGGCCCGGCAGCTGCATGATCGCGGTGCCCAGCTTGATCCGCTCGGTCTGCGCGCCGAGCCAGGCGAGCGGCGTCACCGCATCGACTCCCCACGCCTCGGCCGCCCACGCCGAGTCGTAGCCGAGCGTGCTCCGCCGTCGCGCGCCAGCTCGAGCAGCTCGAGCGGATTCGTGCCCGGCTGCGCGTACCCCATGTAGAAGCCGAGTCTCATCAGGTGCGATGCTAGACGGGTGACGGTCACCGACTGGGCCCCACCGACCGAGCGGCTCGAGCAGGTGCGCGCGTTCATGGACGAGCGCGTGCTCCCGAACGAGCACATCCTCGACCGGGAGGACGACGAGGCAGACGCGCTCGTCGCGCGAGCTGCGTGACGAGGTGCGCGGGCTCGGGCCTCTGGGCGCCGCATGTTCCACCGGAGGCGGGCGGCACCGGCACCGGCTTCCTCGACTACGCGTACCTGAACGAGCAGATCGGCCGTTCGCCGTCTGGGGCCAGCTGGTCTTCGGCTGCCAGGCGCCCGACGCGGGCAACGCCGAGATCCTCCACCTGTTCGGCACCGACGAGCAGAAGGAGCGCTGGCTGCATCCCGCTCGTCGCCGGGCGAGATCCGGTCGTTCTTCTCGATGACCGAGCCCGAGGTTCCCGGCTCCGACCCGACGACGCTCCGCACGCGCGCGGTGCGCGACGGCGACGACTGGGTGATCGACGGCCACAAGTGGTTCTCGTCGGGCGCCGACGGGCGCGGCGTTCGGGATCGTGATGGCGGTCACCGACCCCGACGCCGCGCCGCACGCGCGCGCGACGCAGATCATCGTGCCGGCCGACACGCCCGGCGTCGACGTCGTCCGTCCGGTCCCGGTGCTCGGCCACACGGGCCGCGGCTGGTCGACGCACTGCGAGGTGCGCTACACGAGTGTCCGCGTGCCCGTGACGAACACGCTCGGCGCGGGAGGGCTCGGGCTTCCAGATCGCCCAGAAGCGCCTCGGGCCCGGCCGCATCCACCACGTGATGCGGTGGCTCGGCCAGATGCAGCGAGCGTTCGACGCTGATGTGCTCGCTACGCGCTCGAACGCGAGGCGTTCGGTGGTCCGCTCGCCGAGAAGCAGACCGTGCAGAACTGGATCGCCGACAGCTACGTCGAGATCCAGGCGTGCCGGCTGATGACGCTCGACGCAGCGCACAAGATCGACGGCGGCGACGAGGCACGCGTCGAGATCTCGGCGATCAAGTTCTTCGCCGCCCAGGCGTTGCACGACGTGATCGACCGCGCGGTCCAGGTGCACGGCGCCAGCGGCCTCACCGACGAGACGCCGCTCGGGCACATGCTGATGACGGCGCGCGGAGGACGGATCTACGACGGGCCCGACGAGGTGCACCGGCATGGTCGTCGCCGACGCATCCTGAAGACGTTTGCAGACGGCGACGGGTGGGACTTTCGTTGACGTGGAGTCGCTGAAGGGAAAGCTGCTCGTCTCGTCGCCGTCGCTCGTCGACCCGAACTTCCGCAAGACGGTCGTCCTGATCGCGCACCATGACGACGACGGAGCGATCGGCCTCGTGCTGAGCAGGCCTTCCGACGTCGCGGCCGCCGAGGCGATCCCCTCGCTCGACGGCCTACCGGGCGCCGACGGCCCGGTGTTCGTGGGCGGGCCGGTGCAGCCCGAGGCGTTCATGGTGCTCGCAGAGTTCGCCGACGTCGAACGACGCCGCGGCTCCGATCATCGACCACGTGGGGTTCATGACGGCCGACGCCGAGCCCGAGACGCTCTCGATCCGACGGGTACGGCTCTTCGCCGGCTACGCCGGCTGGGGCGCCGGGCAGCTCGAGGCGGAGCTCGCAGAGCCGGCGTGGATCGTCGTCCCGGCCGAGATCGACGACCCCTTCGTCGACGATCCGGACGCCCTCTGGCGCGAGGCCGTGCACCGCGGGGGCGGCGCGCTCTCCCTGATGGAGAACATGCCGTTCGACCCGCACCTCAACTAGGGGCGCGTACTAGAGCGGCGGCAGCCCGACCCTCTCGCCCTCCTGCCTAGGGCCCGGGCAGCGTCGGAAAGCGGAACGGAGCCGGCTCGCGCCCCGGCTGCACGAACCAGGCGTCCCCGCTCGAGCCGCTCGTGGCAGCCCGCCAGACGGCCTCGGCGACTGCCTCGGGCGCGACGAGCGGAAACCCTGCCGCCGCGAAGGCGCCGCGCTGTGCATCGATCATCGGCGTGTCGGCGATACCCGGGACACACCGCATTGATCGTCACCGGTGCGAGCTGCTGCGCGACGCTGCGCACGAACCCGACGAGCGCGTGCTTCGTCAGCGAGTAGATCGCGTCCGACGGCATTCCGGTCAGCCCGGCGAGCGAAGCGGTGACAACGATCGCACCCTCGGGCATCACCTGCGCGAGCCGCCGCACGCCGAAGACCACGCCGTCGACGTTGACGCCGACGGCGCGCCGGTACTCCACGTCCGTGAGCGCGCGGATATCGGTCTCTCCGGTGAGGACGCCGGCGTTCAGGCACGCGATGTCGACCGGCCCCACCTCCGCCCACGCGGCCGCCGACGTGACGTCGAACCCGTCGACCAGATCGAGCGACTCGACGTCGTAACCCTCCGCCTCGAGCCGCACGACGATCGCTCGACCGATTCCGCCCGCGCCCCCCGTGACGAGGGCCTTCACGGCTCGAGGACGACCTTCCCCACGTGCTTGCGCTCGGCGATCAACGCGTGCGCGGCCCCGGCCTCGTCGAGTGGGAACCGCGCGCCGACCACCGGGTCGATCTCGCCGCGCGTCCACATGCCGAGCAGCTCGAGCGCGCACTCGTGTACGAACCCGGGTTGCAGCTTCATCAGGCGCGCCGAGATAGATGCCGACCACGCCTGCGTTTCTGCCCACGAGCCATTGCACACTCGGGTCCTGCCACAACCCGTTCGCAAAGCCGACCGCGACGATCACGCCGAGCGGATTCAGCAGCGAGAGCGATCGGGTGAAGACGTCGCCGCCCACCGGGTCGATCACCACGTCGGCACGTACCTCGTCGAGCTCGTCGTAGCTCAGTGCCTCGTCTGCGCCGTTGGCGAGCGCGGCCGCCCGCTTCTCGGCCGTGCTCGCAGTCACGATCACCCGCGCACCGAGGTTCTTCGCGAGCTGGACGGCTGCAGAGCCCACACCGCCCGAGCCCGCGTGAACGAGCACGGTGCTCACCGGCGTCACACGTGTCTGCCGGTGAAGCGGGATGTAGGCGGTGAGGTAGGTGAGCAGGAACGACGCACCGGCGGCGAACGACGCGCCGTCGGGCAGGGCAAACGTCCAGTCGAGGTCGACGGCGACCCGTTCCGCGTAGCCGCCGCCGTTGACTCGCGTGAACGCGAGCACGCGCCGCCCGTCGAGCTCGCCGGCCACCTCGGACCCCGAGACGTATGGCAGCTCGGGCATCTGCGGGTACAGGCCGTTCCTGATCAGCAGGTCGGCGAAGTTGACGCCGGCGGCGCGGACGCTCGACGACGGCGCCCCCTTCGGGCTCGGCGATCTCCTCGACCTCGAGATCGCCCCCCACCTCGTGGAGAACGGCCGCCCTCACCGTCCCACCCAGCGAGCTTCGCGCTTCTCGAGAAACGCGGCGACACCTTCTTGCCCGTCCTCGGACTGAAGGCAGGCGACGAACGCGTGCACCTCGCGCTCGTCACTTCGCACATCGCGCGTGTCGAGCAAGAGCGACTTGATCTGCCGCAACGCGTGAGGCGATTGCTTCGCGAGCGGATCGACATAGCGCGCGATCCCATCCTCGAGGTCGTCGACGACGAACTCGACGAGCCCCCACGCCTCCGCCGTGCGGGCCGGGATCCGCTCGCCCGACATGATCAGCCACCGCGCCCGGCCGGCCGAGATGAGGCGCGGCGCGCGCTGCGTGCCGCCTCCTCCCGGGAGCAGGCCGAGATTCACCTCGGGGAAGCCGAGCTGCGCGTCGGCCTGCGCAATCCGGAAGTCACAGGCGAGAGCGAGCTCGAGCCCGCCACCGAGGCAGTACCCGTGGATCGCAGCCACGACCGGGACGGGCGTGCTCTCGATCAGGTCGGCAACCGGCTGGATGCCCGCCGGACGCCCACTGGCGTCGCCGTCCCCCTGGAACCCGGCGATGTCGGCGCCCGCCGAGAACGCACGGTCCCCCGTGCCCCGGAGCACGACCACGCGGACGTCGTCGTCGAGCTGCTCGAGCTCGCCCCACAGCGTGTCGATGATCCCGCGATTGACCGCGTTGACCGGCGGGTTGTCCAGCCAGACGGTCTTGATCACGACGCCGGTGCGATCGCGGTGGCGGGATCCGGCGCGAACATCTCACGGAGCTCGGTCTTGCGGAACTTGCCGACGCTCGTCTTCGGGATCTCCGCGACGAACTCGAACCGGTCCGGAAGCCACCACTTCGCGAAGCTCGGCGCCAGGAAGTCGCGCAGCTCCTCGGCGGTCGCCTGCTGCCCCTCGCTTGAGCACGACGACGGCGAGCGGCCGCTCGTCCCACTTCGGGTCGGGCACGGCGATCACCGCTGCCTCTGCGATCGCCGGGTGGGCCATCAGGGCGTTCTCGAGCTCGACCGACGAGATCCACTCGCCACCCGACTTGATCACGTCCTTCGACCGGTCCTTGATCTGGATGAACCCGAGCGGATGGATCGTGACGACGTCGCCCGTCCTGAACCAGCCGTCGTCCGTCCAGCGGTCGGCCTGCTCGGGCGTGTTGTAGTAGGCGGCGGCGACCCATGGGCCGCGCGTCTCGAGCTCGCCCATCGCCTCCCCGTCCCACGGGAGCACGTTTCCCTCGACATCGCGATGGCGCAGCTCGACGAGCGGCAGTGGCCGCCCCTGCATCGCGATGAAGTCGAAGCTGCGTATCGGCGATCGGCGTTGGCGAGGTCGCCGGGAAGTTGCGCGGTCGAGGCGACCGGCGACGTCTCCGTCATCCCCCAGCCGTGCACGACGTCGAGCCCGTGACGCTCCTTGAACCCCGCGATCATCGAGCGCGGAGCGGCCGAGCCGCCGACGAGCATGCCCTTCATCCGCGAGAGGTCCCAGCGCCCGGGATTCGCATCGAGCAGCTGGAGGATCCCGAGCCAGATCGTCGGCACCCCGGCGGTCCACGTCACCCCCTCGGCGACGAACGCGTCGAGCAGGCTCTCCGGGTCGAGGAACGGCCCCGGGTAGACGAGCTTGGCGCCGAGCATCGTCGCGAGGTACGGGTAGCCCCAGGCGTTCGCGTGGAACATCGGCACGACCGGGAGGATCACGTCCCGCTCCGAGATGCCGAGGCCCATCGGGTTGCCGGCCGAAACGCCGAGCGTGTGCAGCATCGTCGAGCGGTGCGAGTAGAGCACGCCCTTCGGCAGCCCGGTCGTCCCGCTCGTGTAGCACATCGCCGCGGCCTCGTTCTCGTCCAGCTGCGGGTCGTCCCACGCGTCGGGGTCGACTCCCGCCAGCAGCTCCTCGTAGCCGTCCTCGACGACCAGAACGTGTTCGATGTTCGTGCGCTCTCTGAACTGGTCGAGCAGCGGGACGAGGCTGCGGTCGACGATGACCACGCGATCGTTCGCATGCGTCGCGATGTACGCGAGGTCGTTCGGGTGCAGCCGCAGGTTGAGCGTGTGCAGCACGAAGCCACCGCACGGGATGCCCAGGTAGGCCTCGTGGTGGACGAGGTGATTCCAGCAGAGCGTCCCCACGCGGTCGCCGCGCTGGAGCCCGAGCTCCTTCAGGCCGACCGCCAGGGCGCGAGCGCGGCGGCACGACTCGCCGTAGGTGCTCCGCTGGAAGCTGCGGTCGGGCAGACGCGTCACGACCTCCGCGCCGGCCGAGTACGCCTCGGCCCGCCGGAGCAGCGTCGGCAGCGTCAACTGGTAGTCCATCATCAGTCCGTTCATCGCGTCAGCCCTTGCCGCTTTGCGAGGTCGTCCGGCCCGACGAGCTGCCCGTCGCGCTCGATGTAGCCGTCCTTGCCCCCGACGACGAGGACGACGAGGTCGCTCGTCGGTCCGATTCGAGACGCATCTCGGCGTCGTCGACTCGACGTGGACAAGCCCTCCTTCCTCGACCGTGTGCTCGTCGCCGTCGACGACGAACGTGGCGGTGCCGCGATGGACGAAGTAGAGCTCGTCCTGGGTGTCGTGGTAGTGGTTGGGGCCCTCGTAGCGGGGCGGGAAGACGATCGCGTTGACGCCGAACGCGGTGACGCCGAGTGCCTTCGCGGATCTTGCGGAATCCGTAGCCCTCGCCGAGGGCATCGAGCGAGTTGACGGAGTAGGTCATGAGGGGATCCTATGACCCGAAGAGGAAGCGCGTGAGAACGCGGTCGCGCAGGCGGTCCGGCAGCCATTGCACCGCCGCCCGGCGCTTCGCGTCGGGCCCGAC
Organism: uncultured Thermoleophilia bacterium; assembly: GCA_963851065.1. Taxonomy (GTDB): domain Bacteria; phylum Actinomycetota; class Thermoleophilia; order Gaiellales; family Gaiellaceae; genus PALSA-600. Next base: position 39,141 of record CAWKNW010000012.1, on the reverse strand, counting down.
CAGGTAGCGCGTCCGCGGCTTCGACGCAGTCAGCGCGTGCTCGACCGCCTTCGCGACCTCGTCGGCCGACACGGCGTGCCCCGACGACCGCTCGGCTGCGAGCCGGCCGAACTGCTGGAGGCGCTGGCCGTACCGCTCGGCCGCCTCGGGCGGCAGCTGATCGACGGATTGCTGCGGCTTCGTCCAGATCGGCGTGGCGATCGTCCCGGGCTCGATGATCGCGACGTGCATGCCCCACGGCGCAGCTCGACGCGCAGCGAGTCGGCCATCGCCTCGAGCGCGAACTTGCTCATCGCGTACGCACCGAGGAACGGCAACGCCGAGCGCCCCGCGATCGAGCCCACGATCACGACGCGGCCCACGAGCGCGCCTGAGCGCGGGCAGGAACGCCTGCAGCACGCGCAGCTGACCGACGACGTTGACGTCGAGCTGGCGCGTCAGCTCGTCGGGCGGCAGGAACTCGAGCGGCGACGGCGATCGCGATGCCCGGCGTTGTCGACGAGCCGCGTCGAGCGACTCGACCTGCGCCGCCGCTGCTGCGATCGCCCCCGGCGTCGGTGACGTCGAAGACGAGCTCCTGGGCGTCCCGCAGGCGCGTCGCCCGGCGCGGCGCACGGACGCGTAGACGGTCCACCCGCGGTCGACGCAGATGCTCGGCCGTCGCCCGCCCGATGCCGGTGGACGCGCCGGTTACGAGGACAGCAGGGATTCGGCGACCTCCGCGCGCTGCTCGCGACCGTACCCGAGCGCGCCCTCGAGCCACAGCGCGCGCTTGTAGTAGCGATGCAGCGGGTGCTCCCAGGTGAAGCCGATGCCGCCGTGCGCCTGGATCGACTTCTCGCAGGCGAGCACCGCTGCCTCGGTGGCCTGCGACTTCGCAGCTGCGACCGCAAGGTCGACCTGGTCGTCGTGCTCGGCGACGGCACCAGGCCGCCCAGTAGGCGAGCGAGCGGGAGAGCTCGACGGCGACGTACGCGTCGACGAGCGGAGTGCGAGATCGCCTGGTAGGTGCCGATCTTCTTGCCGAACTGCTCGCGGTCGGCCGACGTATGCGATCGCGAGCTCCATCGCCTTCGACGCCGATGCCGACAGCCTCGAGTGCGAGGGCGGCGAGCAAGCGCCGGCGGACGTCCTCCCAGTCGCTCCTGCCGCCGGCCTCCGCGCCGTCGGCCGTGAGCCGTCCGAGCTTCAGCGTCTCGTCGACCGTCGCCACACGCTCGCCCCGAGCCGGCCGGCCGTGCATGTCGGGCGTCGAGACTCGGTCGACCTGATCCAGGTGTGGCACGAAGCCGTCGATCTCGATCGACCACACCTCGTCGCCGCCCTGGCCGGCGACCTCGTTCAGGACGTACGGGCCTTCGTAGAGCACGCGGCCGAGCTCCTCGAACAGCACGGCGGCGTCGAGGAACGTGAAGTCGTCGCTCTGCAGGATCCCGACCCAGCCGAGCTCGGCGAGCTGCTCCAGCGTCGGCGACGGGTTCGCCTCGAGGAACGCGCGCGCCTCGCGGCGAAGATCGTCCTGCTCGGGGCTGAAGGAGAAGTCCACGGTCGTCCTATCGGCTTCGGGGGAGGCCGAGCACGCGCTCGGCGACGATGTTGCGGAGGATCTCGCTCGTGCCGGCCTCGATCGTGTTGCCGCGCGAGCGAAGCTGCTGGTACTGCCAGTACCCGTCGGCGTAGCCGCCGCCGTCGGTCAGTTGTGCGTGCGAACCGAGGATCTCCAGCGCGAGCTTCGTGAGGCGCTGGTTGTTCTCCGACCAGACGAGCTTCGACGCGGAGCCCTCGGGCCCCGGGATCCCCGTCTTCGTGGAGCGTCGTCAGCGCGCGGTAGTTCGTGTAGCGTGAGCGCCTGCAGCTCGACCCATTCACGCGCGATCCGGTCGCGCAGGATCGGATCGGTGACGTTCCGCTCCCTGGCGAGCGCGAGCAGCTTGCGCACGGCGACGTCGAGCGTCGCGGCAAGCGCGAAGCCGAGCGTGCCGCGCTCGTGCAGCAGCGTCGTCATCGCGACCTGCCAGCCGCCGCCGATCTCGCCGAGCAGGTTCTCCTTCGGCACCTGCACGTCGGTGAAGAAGATCTCGTTGAACTCGGGGTGCCCGGTGATCTGGACGAGCGGGCGCACATCGACGCCCGGAGCGTGCATGTCGACGATCACGTACGTGAGGTTCTTGTAGCGGGGCTGCGTCGGGAAGCCCGAGCCCGACGAGGATGCAGAAGTCGGCGATGTGCGCGAACGACGACCACACCTTCTGCCCGTTGACGAGGAAGTGGTCGCCGCGGTCCTCGATCCGGGTGCGCGCCGCGGCGAGGTCGCTGCCGGCATCGGGCTCGGAGAAGCCCTGGCACCAGATCTCCTCGGCGCTCAGGATCTTCGCGAGATAGCGCTCCTTCTGCGCGTCGGTCCCCCAGGCGATGATCGTCGGGCCTGCCATGCCGAGGCCGATCACGCCGAGATGCGACGGAGCCTCGGCGCGCGCCTGCTCCTCGAGGAAGATCGCCTGGTGGCTGTACGGCGCGCCGGCGCCGCCGAACTCCTTCGGCCAGGTGAGGCCCGCATACCCGGCCTCGCCGAGCTTCCGGCTCCACTCGCGGTCGTCGTCCTCGAACCGCCGCGCCCCACGCTCCCGCGAACCGGCGGGAAGGTTCGCGTCGATGAACTCGCGCACCTCGGCCCGGAAGGCGGCCTCCTCCGGCGTGTCGCGAAGGTCCACGGCGCGATCTTAGCTTCTCGCGCAGCGTCATGCACGTCGACGTCGCATAGGCGACGAGCGAGCCCTCCTCGTCGGTGATGCGGCAGTCGATCAGCGCCAGCGTCCTGCCGGCCTTGATCACCTCGCCGACCGCCGTCAGCCGCCCTTCCCACACCGGCTTGAGGAAGTTGATCTTCAGCTCGACGGTCGTGAACATCTCGTCCGGCTCGAGCCGCGACAGGTTGGCGCAGCCCATCGCCGCGTCGGCGATGTCGCAGAGGATCCCGCCGTGCAGCGTCCCGGGCGGGCTCGAGTGCTGCGGGCCCGCGTCGAGTTCGAAGGTCACGCGCCCACGTCGGCCGCGACCATCCGCATCCCGAGCAGCTCCGCGACCGGCGCACCCTGCTCCTCTCCCGCGATGATCCTGTGCAGGTACTCGAGATGGCTCATCCCCGCTCCGGCGCCGGCCGAGCCGGCGCCTCCACTCCCGGGCCGGCTCCGTCCAGCCTACGCCGGCTCATGGGACGAGCACCGTCCGGATGACGTCGCCGTCGCTGCATCGCGCCGAGCGCTTCCTCCCAGCTTTCGAGCGGGCGCCGTCCGCGTGACCATCCCGGCGAGATCGAGCTGACCGTCGAGGGCCAACTGTGCAAGGCGCGGGAAGTCCTCCTGCGGCAGGTAGTCGCCGCCGTGCGACACGAGGATCGACGACCGCTTCGCAAAGAGGCCCGGCAGGTCGATCTCGGCACGCTCCCCGGCAGGGGACAGGCCGACGAGCACGTACGTGCCGCCCGAGGCGAGCAGCGACAAGCCTTGCTCGAACGTCGAGCGGCGCCCGACGACGTCGAAGACGAAGTCGACCGGCCCGGGCTCGACGTGCGTGGCACCGAAACGGCGCGACTGCTCGAGCTTGCGCGAATCGAGATCGATCGCCCGGATCTCCGACGCGCGGGCGATGCGCGCGCCCTGGATCACCGAGAGCCCGACCGCCCCGCAGCCGATCACGGCGACCCGCGCGCCCGCCCAGACCTTCGCGGTCTCGAGCACCGACATCACGCCGGTGGCGACCGCGCAGCCGATCAGACACGCCTGTTCGAACGGACAGCTCGGCGGGACGCGCACGGCTGCGACCGCAGGCACGACGGTGTGGGTCGCCAACGTTCCTGTGCGCAGCACCGGCGTCAGCTCGGTGCCGTCCGCACGATGGAGGCGGCCGGGAGCGGCGGGCGGCTTCCGGCAGCGTCGCGGAGCGCCACGCAGGCACGCGGCGCACGCACCACACGCAGCCTTCCAGCCCAGCACGACGCGGTCGCCGATCGCGAGGCGAGTCGACTCCGTCGCCGACGCCGACGACGGTGCCCGCACCCTCGTGGCCGAGCAGCACGGGAAACGGGTGCCCCCAGCCGTCCTCCTCGATCACGTGCAGGTCGCTGTGGCAGACACCTGTCGCCTCGATCCGAACGAGCACCTCTTCCGCCTCCGGCTCGTCGACGCGGATCTCCTCCAGGGCCACCCGGCCCGGCTCGCTCAGGACTACGCCGACCTGCGGTGTCGTCACCGTGATGCTCCGCCGAATGGATGTGATGCGGTGCGCGAAGCAAGGACGCAGGGTGTGTGGATAGCTGGACTATCCGCACACCCGAGGACGCCGCATCGGGCGCCGCAGCACACCCAGGCGGTGTCAGTCGTCACGATGGCGGCGCCGCAGATAGCCATGTGCGGTCGAGGTCGCGCACCGACGCCGCCCCGGCCAGAGCCAGGGTGAGATCGAGCTCGGCCATCAGGTTCTGGATCAGCTCCTCGACGCCGCGCTGGCCGCCGACGGCGAGCGCGTACGCGTACGGCCGGCCGAGCAGCACGGCGTCGGCGCCGAGCGCCACCGCCTTGACGATATCCGCGGCACACCGAATGCCTCCGTCCATCAGCACGACCCCTTGCGGAAGCGCATCGCGTACCTCGATCAGGGCGTCGAGCGCGGCAACTGCTCCGTCGACCTGACGCCCTCCGTGATTCGAGACGATCACGCCGTCGATGCCGTGGTCGAGCGCGAGCTTGGCGTCGTCGGCGCGCAGGATCCCCTTGACGAGCAGCGGGAGCGAGGTCTGATCGCGCAGCCAGTCGAGGTCGTTCCAGGCAAGTCCGAGATTCGGGAAGTGCGTGAGCATCGTCGCCGCGGCGGTGAGCGGGTCTTCGGCCGGCGTCTTCGTCGAGCCGCGAGAGGAACACCGGGTCGCTGAAGTAGACTGCCGCACCCCTCACCGTGCATGAACGGCAGATAGGCGGAGCGGAGGTCACGCGGCCGCCAGCCGAGGGTCAGGGTGTCGAGCGTCACGACGATCGCGCCGTAGCCGGCCGCCTCGGCGCGCGAGACGAAGCTCGCGCAGAGCTCGCGGTCGTTGGCCCAGTAGAGCTGGAACCAGCGCGGGCACCCCGTCTCGGCCACCTCCTCGATCGAGTGCGTCGCCGCGCTCGGAGAGCACCATCGGCACACCCGACGCAGCACTCGCACGGCCGACGGCCGGTTCGGCCTCCTCGTGCGCGATCGAGAGCACGCCGATGGGGGCGAGGAGAAACGGCGCCGGTGAGTGCAGTCCCGAGCACGTCGACGGAAAGATCACGCGCGGCGTTCCCCGAGAGCATCCGCGGACGGATCCGGTGTCGCTCGAACGCCTCGAGGTTCGCGCGCGCAGTCGACTCCGAGCCGGCGGCGCCCGCGATGTAGCCGTAGGCGCCCGGGTCGAGCCTGGCGACGGCCGCACGCTCCCAGTCGTCGGTGGTGATCGGCCACTCCGGCGGCTGCTGCGCGATGTAGATCGCGTTCTGGATCATCGCCCCCGAGAACGACACGCCTGGATCCTAAACTGGCCGAGTGAGAGAGACCGCGCGGCTCGAGACGTTCAGCGACGGCATCTTCGCCATCGCAGCGACGCTCCTCATCCTCGACGTCAACCTCAACGGAAGCGGTTCGGTCGCGCACCAGCTCGCCCAGGCCTGGCCGGCGTACGCCGCATACGGCATCTCGTTCGCGACGCTCGGGATCGTCTGGGTCAACCACCACACCGTCTTCACGCAGATCGACAAGGTCAATCGCACGTTTCTGTTCATCAACGTGCTCTTCCTGATGGTCGTGGCGTTCACCCCGTTTCCGACCCGAGTCCTGGCCGAGAACCTGCGCGAGCAGTCCAAGGCGGCCGCGGTCTTCTACGGGCTCACGTACACGGCGATGGCGGTCTGCTACGGCGCACTCTGGTTCTACGCGGCGACGGGGCGCAGGCTGATCGCGGCGACGGCCGACCAGCGCACGGTGTCCGGCATCTCCCGATCGTTCGCGCCCGGGCTCGTTGATCTATGCGCGTCGCGACGCTCAGCGCGCTCGTGTCGGCGACTCTCGCCGTCGTGCTCTACGCGCTGATCGCGCTCTTCTACGTGCGTCGAGAGCTCGGTCTTCGGCCGCTCATCCTGAGACGAAAGCCGGTGCCTGGCACCGAGGTGCCAGGCACCGCTCCCAAAGCGCCTAGCGGATTCGAACCGCTGGAAGAATCCGCTCGGAGTTCCCGCCACGGGTGGTGGTGTCTAGGGGATTTGCCTCATCCGCCATCAGGCCCACACCTTTCCCGAAGTCAGCAGTGGCGAGAGCCAGGGGTGGGACGGAAGAAGCGGCCAGACCGCGACGTGCGCCGAGATGCAGGCAGGGACACGTTCACATTCCGTCGTCAAACAGGCCATACGCGGGACTCACGAACCGGACGAATCCGGATGCACCACCCCTTTCACGGCCTGAGGTCGCAAGGGGGTCGTGTGTCCCCAGACCGCCACAGGATCTACGTCCCGGACTGAACAAAACCAAGGGACAGGAGAGTCGAAGTGAAAGCGTTAAGCGAAGAACAAGCGAAACAGCTACTCGAGCAGATCAAGAGCGGAAAGAGGACGCCGAGGCAAGGCACACGCGGCCAACGTGGCCGGCAGTTCGCTCCCGGATACAAGCTGTCGGTTGAACTCGAGCGTTGTGGTCATCGTGCCCGGGTGGAGGCATTGCACACCGGCTACGTCCCACGTCGGGCGTTGTGTCCGAAGTGCCGGAAGTGGCGGCGCACGAAAGCCTTGACGGCACGGCGGCCGGTGAAGTCGGCGCAACGGATCGTGGTGGCGGAACGGGTTGAAGAGCGCGATGGCAAGACCTTCTCGGTGAAGGTTTTCAAGACACCGCCACGAGCCCGCTTCTGACTGCCGCGCTCTTGCGCATGATCCAGCGGCGAGAGAAGAACGTGAGAGCATCTCGGTCTGCGATGACCGAACCGTGGAATGACGTGAAGGATCCGGCGAAGCGGGAGAAGATGTCGGAGACCGATCTCGTCAGTGCCATCCATGACACCACCGACGCACGGGTGGAGGCCGCGGCCGCCGCCGAACTCGAGAGACGCAGTATCGTCGCTGCCCGCGACCTGAATGAAGTCAATCAAACGGTCCGAGTGGACGTCGTGGGCCATGACCGGCGTCCTGATCGCGCTCACCTTCGCCCTCGTGATCGTCGCGATATGGCACTGACGCCTAAAGCTCTGAACACGATGGGCAGCCTCGCTAGCCTGGGCTTGTTTCTGGCGGTCGCAGCCGTTCTCGCCGCTCCGGTCGGCGCCGCAACAACTCCTCCTGGCCCATATCGCACCGACGTCCAGGCTGCGGACTACCTTGAGCACGGGCTGAAGCACTGGGCTGGGATCAACGTGGACGCCGCGAACGGCGTCACGTTCGCGTTCTGCATCAATGGCTTCTACTCGAAGACGGAGCAGCGCACCGGCAAGCACTTCAACGGCGGCCAGGCGAAGGTCAACAAGTTCGGCGAGTACATGTTTCGCTCGTTCTCCTGCACGCTCGTCACCGGTGGCCGCATCTTCAGCCTGTACGTGGTGACGCTCGCCAAGAGGCCGTTCTGGAGGGTCTCGGCCGACCGGTAGACGAGCACCCCTCGAAGATACGGACTCCTCATCCGCGCAGACCCCGATGGCCCCGGCGCAACGGACGAAGATGATGCCGTTACAGGCATAGCTCCAATGGCCACCATCGTCCGCATCGCCATCTTCATCGTGTCGTGGGCGCTGATCCTGGCCTTGGCATCGCTGACCGGGCTCAACTTCGGGACGGGCGAGCTGCTCCTGTCGCTCGTGCTGGCGGGCGTGATCACTTACGGGGTGATCAAGCTGCGGGCGGGTCGCCGTGTGCCCAGGAAGTAGCGTCCCGCGGCCCGGTAAGGGAAGCGGGACGGGCGAGGGTGTCGAATCGACGGGTGAAGAGGGAGAACCCTCCGGCAAAGGGGCCTTCTCGTCCGGCCCAAGGTCACCCTAGCGCCCGACGGATCAGGCATCGGGCCTACGAAGGTTCAGCCCTCGCCGAAACTTCACCCTTGCGTCGAAGCTCCGCGGGGAACTCACTGTGTATGGGGAGGGGCGGTGCAAATCCTCGGGCAGTGCCACAGTGCCCGGCCGCCTCTCCCGTCCCACAAGAGATCCTCCCTGTGGTCGATAGGCACGGCCTCCGCTATCGTCGATCGTGCCGTCCGGCCCCACGGGAGGAGGACGACAAATGTCATTCCGCTTTCGTCGCTGCTGATATCGGGCAGACTCATTGATTGTGGAGATGCGGAAGGTATTCAGCCGCGACACCGCTCAGCTCGGCATCAATCTCGCCCGGTTGCGCGTCGGTCCGGTCTTGGCCTTTCGGGCACTCCAGATCACACGCGGCTCGCAGACCTGGGGTGCCGTGCAGAAGCGCTCCGAGTTCTGCCCATTCATCGCGATGATCCTCAGAGAGCGCCCGCGTGCCGTGGTTGAGATTGGCCGCGCCGGCGGAGGAAGCCTCTGGGGATTTTGCCAAGCGGCCGCAGACGACGCGACCATCGTGAGCCTCGACCTCCCTGAAGGGCCTTTCGGCGGTGTAGCCGCGACTCCCGACGTCCTCAAGCAAGTGCAGAGCCACGCCCGGCCAGGCCAGCAGCTCCACCTAATCCAAGCCAACTCTCGAGAAGACGCCGTCCTCGAAGAAGTTCGAGCGATCGTGCCAGAGGTCGATTCGATTTCTGTTCATCGACGGCGACCACAGCTACGAGGGCGTCGCATCCGACTATCGGCTCTACCGTCCGCTTGTCAGGCCCGGTGGGCTGATCGGCTTCCACGACATCCTCCCGCACAGCGGCTCCGCTGACTGCCAGGTCGATCGCTTCTGGGGCGAGCTCAAAGGTGAAAAGACGGAGATCGTCAGCCCATCCGTGAGGATGAACGGCGACCAGTGGGGCGGCATAGGCGTACTTCGCGTGTCATCCCGATAACCACTTTCGAGCGGAATACGACTTCTGGCTGATTGCCAACGATCAGCTAGTCTCGGACGCCCGGCCCCCAGACCAGCTTGGGTCAATCGCACAGCGACGGCCGGTCGAGCGGTCAGGGAAGCGGGGCCGGGCGAGTGTCGAATCGACGCGCACCCACACGCAGGATGTCCGTGTTGGACGTGCAAGACCTCCTCTAGGCTGGTGGCGGCACTTTCTCCTTGGCCGCAAGGGTGAAACCGCCGCCAGCTGCCTTCTACAAGAGACGGCAGCGATCTCGACGACTACGTCGCCGAACGGCCGGACTGGAGACCAGGCGACACGGTCTACATCGAAAGGTGTCCGAGGTACCGGATCAGCGCCGTGATCCCGGTGAACAGCCTCGACAACGACGTCTACGCCGGAATCTGGGAGGTCGCGCCGATCGGCGCCGGCACACACGTCGGTTCGGTGGTGGTGTGAAAGCGACGACGGACGGGCATAGGGGTCGCCATACGGCCTCCGTTCCCTCCGGCCGTCGATACGTCCCACCTTCACCTCCTGCGGGGGCGCTTGGGGCGAAGGGGTTACTCGAGCGAGCCGCCGACCTCGGCGGTTCGTTCACTTTCAGGCGGCCTCGTCGAACCCCGGCGGATCCCGCCGGGATCCGCCAAGGCGAACTGCGGAATCTCCAAGTGCGCGACGTCGACCTCGTCGAACGGCTGATCCTGGTTCGGCGTGGCAAGGGCGGCAAGCCACGGCGGATCCCGATTCGCGGGTCGGCGGTCAGGGCCCTCGACGAGTTCATGCTCACCCCCATCCCCGGACTCGACCGTGAACCCGAAGCCGACGACTACCTGCTGTATCCGGCCCGGAGCGCGAACCAGTACGGGGCCGGTGAGGCGCCGAACCCGAGGAAGCCGATGGCCCAATCCACCTGTCACCGCTGGTGGTACGGATGCCTGCAACGCGCCGGCGTGGTTGCCCATGGGCAAACCAGTGGCAGGCGGATGCACACCACCCGCCACACCTACGCCACAGATCTGGGCCGTGCGGCGAACTGGAACATGGTCGCCGTCCAGAAGAACCTCGGCCACTCGAACATCGGGTTGACGATCGACACCTACACGCAGTTCGCGTTCGAGGATCAGGCCGTGGCCGTCGAGTCGCTCCCGGAGATCGAGGTTTAGGGAAGTGTTCCGCTGCCGTCCCCGCCAAATGGCTTCGTTGAGCCGTTCAAGGCGCCTAGCGGATTCGAACCGCTGTAAACGGCTTTGCAGGCCGCTGCCTAACCACTCGGCCAAGGCGCCGGAGCCGGCCATCGTATCCGGGCTCGGTCGGGGTCACCTGGCTCCTCCCGGGGACGCCGTATACAGTCGCCTTTGCGGTGTCGCTGCAGGAGCGGACAGCCACAGGGCGCCTCCAGGAGGCGCGGGAGCGCTACGTCGCGCGGGGGATCTCGACCCAGCCGATCTTCGTCGACCGTGCCGAGGGAGCGCGGGTCTGGGACGTCGACGGGCGCGAGTACATCGACTTCGCCGGCGGGATCGGGTGCGCCAACGTCGGACACTCGCTGCCGGCCGTCGTCAAGGCGGTCCACGAGCAGGTCGACCGCTACCTGCACCAGTGCGCGATGGTCGGCATGTACGAGCCGTACGTCGAGGTGTGCCGGCGGCTGGCCGAGCTGTCGCCGTGTCGCGGTGCCGATCAGAAGTCGCTGCTCCTGAACTCCGGCGCCGAGGCGATCGAGAACGCCGTCAAGATCGCCCGCGTGGCGACCGGCCGGCCGGCGGTGGTCGTCTTCGACAACGCGTTCCACGGCCGGACGCTGCTCTCGATGACGATGACCGCGAAAGTCGTGCCGTACAAGAAGGGATTCGGGCCGTTCGCACCCGAGGTGTACCGCACCCCCGCCCCGTACCCCTACCGCGGCGTGACCTCGGATGACGCCATCGAAGGGTTGAAGCACCTGTTCAAGGGCGACGTCGATCCCGAGTCGGTCGCGTGCGCCGTGCTCGAGCCCGTGCAGGGCGAAGGGGGCTTCATCCCGATGCCGCCCGACTTCCCGAAGCGGCTGCAGGAGCTGCTCGACGGCCACGGCATCCTCTACGTCGACGACGAGGTGCAATCGGGTTGCGGGCGCACCGGGCCGGTCTGGGCGATCGAGCACTACGAGACGGAGCCGGACCTCCTGGTCAGCGGCAAGACGCTCGGCGGCGGCCTGCCGCTCGCCGCGGTCACGGGCCGCGCCGAGGTGATGGACGCCGTTTCGCCGGGCGGCCTCGGCGGCACCTTCACCGGCAACCCCGTCTCGTGTGCTGCAGCGATCGCGGTGCTCGACGCCCTGCCCGGCCTGCGACCGCGCGCCGAGGAGATCGGCCGCCACGTTCGCGAACGGCTGACCGCGATGGCGCCCGAGGGCAGCAACGTGCGCGGGCTCGGGCCGATGCTCGCCCTCGAGCTCGCCGAGCAGACAGGCGACGAGACCTCACGCATCACCGCAGCGGCACGCGAGCGAGGGCTGATCCTCCTCTCGTGCGGCATCTACGGCAACGTGATCCGGATCCTCGTCCCCTTCACGGTCTCCGACGCGGAGCTCGACCGCGGCCTCGACATCCTGCAGGAGTGCCTTGGCGGCTGACGTCCGCGTCGAACAGGCGCGCAAGACCTACGGCGAGGTGGTAGCGGTCGACAACGTCGACCTCGCGGTGGCCGACGGAGAGTTCTTCACCCTGCTCGGCCCGTCCGGGTCGGGCAAGACGACGACACTGCGCATGATCGCCGGGTTCGAGCAGCCAGATACCGGGACGATCACGCTCGGCGGCGAGGACATCACGCGTCGTCCGCCCTACGCCAGGGACGTCAACACCGTCTTCCAGGACTACGCGCTCTTCCCGCACATGACGGTCGCCGAGAACGTCGGCTACGGGCTGAAGGTGAAGGGCGTGCGTCGGAGCGAGCGCAACTCGAGAGTCGACGAGGTGCTGCGCATGGTCCGCCTCGACGGGTACGGGCCGCGCAAGCCCGTCCAGCTGTCGGGCGGACAGCGCCAGCGCGTCGCGCTCGCGCGCTCGATCGTCAACCAGCCGAAGGTGCTGTTGCTCGACGAGCCGCTCGGCGCGCTGGACTTGAAGCTCCGACAGGACATGCAGGTGTTCCTGAAGGCGCTCCAGCAGGAGCTCGGGATGACGTTCCTCTACGTCACGCACGACCAGGAGGAAGCGCTGACGATGAGCGACCACCTGGCCGTGTTCAAGGAAGGGCGAATCGAGCAGATCGGCTCGCCGGCCGACGTGTACGAGCGTCCCGCAACCGAGTTCGTGGCCGGCTTCGTCGGGACCTCCAACATCCTCGAGCGCGACGGCCGCCGGTTCACCGTCCGCCCGGAGAAGGTGCGCATGATCGAGGGCGACGGCGGCGAGGGCGAGCCCGGCCGGATCCGCGACGTCGTCTACCTCGGGGCCGTCACGCGTTACGTCGTCCAGCTGGACGCCGGCGGCGAGCTGGTCGCACTGCGGCAGAACCTCGAGACGTCGTCCGCCGAGGCGCTCGAGCAACGCGGGCAGCGGGTGCGGCTCACATGGCTTCCCGAGCACACCTTCGAGATCGACCAACCAGATACGACCCCCCTGCAAGGAGGAGAACGATCGTGAGACGGATCCGCAAGATCCACGTACTTGTTCTTGCCCTCGTGGCGGCGCTGCTCGTGCCCGCCGCCGGGGTTTCACGCGGCAACGGCACGAGCATGCTGACGAAGATCGGGAAGGGCGAGGGCTCGCTCAACCTGATCGAGTGGTCTGCGTACAGCGACCCGAGCTTCGCGAGCAAGTTCGAGAAGACGACCGGCTGCATCATCCACCGCAAGGACGCCGGAAGCTCGAACGAAATGGTGGCGCTGATGCGAACCGGCGGCGGTGGCGGCGGCGGCCAGTACGACCTCGTCTCCGCGTCGGGCGATGCAAGCCTTCGCCTGATCTACGGCGGGGACCTCCAGCCGGTGAACGTGAACCTGATCCCGTCGTGGAAGGACTTCCTGCCCGCCTTCAAGTCGCCGGCGCACAACACCGTGAAGGGCGTGCACTACGGCGTCTCCGTCCAGTGGGGACCCGAACACGCTGCTCTACAACACGCAGAAGGTGAAGCCCGCACCGACCGGCTGGGCCTCGATCTACAGCGGCAAGTACAAGGGCAAGCTGACCGTCCCGAACAACCCGATCCAGATCGCCGACGCGGCGCTCTACCTGGAGCAGACGAAGCCGAGCCTCGGCATCAAGGATCCGTACGAGCTGACGAAGGCGCAGCTCGACGCCACGGTCTCGCTGCTCAAGCAGCAGAAGCCGCTGCTCAAGCGGTACTGGAACTACGCCACCGACGAGATCACGTCGTTCAAGAACGGTGACGTGTGGATGGGCGCCGGCTGGCCGTACCAGACGCTCCAGCTCGAGGGTGCAAAGGCACCGATCAAGGAGATCGTGCCGCTGCCGACGACCGGCTGGGCCGACACGTGGATGCTCGCGAAGAAGGCGCCGCATCCGAACTGCGCCTACATGTGGATGAAGTACGTGACCACGCCGACCGGTCGAGGCCAAGCAGGCGCTCGTGTTCGGCGAGACGCCGGTCAACCCGAAGGCCTGCTCGTACATGAACAAGCTGCAGGCAGGCTCGTGCGCCAAGTACCACCTGAACGAGCCGGCGGCGTACTACACCAAGATCAAGTTCTGGAAGACGCCCGTCGCGCAGTGCGGCTGGCAGCCCGGAAACGACTGCATGGACTACAGCGCCTGGCAGCGCGCCTGGACGGAGATCACCGGCTAGCCGGTGACGGTCGACGTTCAGGCACCGCCCGGAGCGGGCCCGCCGGTTCGGCGGGCCCGCCTCCGCTTCGGCGCGGCGGTGTGGCGGCGCCCGTGGCTCAAGGGCGTCGGCCTCCTCGCCCCACCGGCCGTCGCCTTCGGCGTCGTCTACCTCGGCGCACTCGCGGTCCTGCTCGTCTCGTCGCTCTGGACGGTCAACTCGTTCACCGGCCAGCTCGTCCACCAGTGGACGCTCGACAACTACCGGATCATCTTCTCGCTCAGCGACCCGACGTACCTGCGGATCGCGGGGCGGACGATCGGCATCGCCGCGGCCGTGACGATCACCGACGCCGTGCTCGCGTTCCCGCTCGCGTACTTCATGGCCCGCGTCGCACCGTCCGCGGCTCCGCGGCCTCCTCTTCGTCGCGGTCGTGCTGCCCCTCTGGTCGAGCTACCTCGTCCGCATCTACGCCTGGCAGACGATCCTGTCGGGCGGCGGCGCGCTCGACTGGTCGCTCGGAAAGCTCGGCCTGCCCGCAGCCAACATCGCCTACTCCAACTGGGCGATGTGGCTCGTGTTCACGTACGTGTGGCTGCCGTTCATGGTGCTGCCCGTGTACGGCTCGCTCGAGCGAATCCCCCACTCCTACATCGAGGCTTCGCGTGATCTCGGTGCGCGCGGATCACGGACGCTCCGCTCCGTCATCCTCCCGCTCGCGCTGCCCGGGATCGTCGCCGGGTCGATCTTCACCTTCTCGCTGACGCTCGGCGACTTCATCACGCCGCTCCTGATCGGCGGCACCAATTCGACCTTCATCGGGAACGTCGTCTACGAGAACATCGGCATCAATGCGAACATCCCGTTCGCAGCTGCCCTCGCAACCATCCCCGTCGCCGTGATGGGCGTGTACCTCGTGATCGCGAGGCGGCTCGGCGCCTTCGACGCCTTGTGATGGAGACGCGCACCACCCGCATCGGCCTCTGGATCTGGACCGCGCTCGTGGTCGCGTTCCTGTGGGCGCCGCTCGTGTTGATCGGCGTCTACGCGTTCAACAAGTCGAACGTGCAGAGCTGGCCGATCCCCGGCTGGACGACGCACTGGTTCCGGGTCGCCTGGTCGGATCCCGACGTCCGCAACTCACTCCGGCTCTCGGTCGAGGTCGGTCTGATCGCGACCGCGATCGCCCTCGCGCTGGGCTCGATGGCGGCCTTCGCGATCCACCGCTTCAGGTTCTTCGGCCGCGAGTCGGTGTCGTTCCTGCTCATCCTCCCGATCGCGCTGCCGGGCATCATCACGGGGATGGCGTTGAACTCGTTCTACGTCTTCGCCGGCGTGGGCTTCTCGATCTGGACGATCGTCATCGGCCACGCGACGTTCTGCGTGGTGGTCGTCTACAACAACGTGCTGGCCCGGCTCAGGCGGACCGCGCCGTCGCTCTACGAAGCGTCGATGGACCTCGGCGCCGACGGCTGGCAGACGTTCCGCTACGTCACCTGGCCCGTGCTCTCGACGGCACTGATCTCGGGCGCGCTGCTCGCATTTGCGCTCTCGTTCGACGAGGTGATCGTCACGACCTTCACCGCCGGTGCCCAGACGACGCTCCCGATCTTCATCCTCGACAACCTGCGCCAGGGCCAGCAGCTGCCGATCGTCAACGTGGTCGCGCTCGTCGTGATCGTCCTCACGATCATCCCCGTTGCGGTCGCCCAACATCTCACGCGCGAAACTGGGATCCTTCGCACCGAATAGGAGGTTCGAAACCATGGCAACGATCGAAGCGACCATCGACGTCCTGAACCCGGCGACGGGCGAGACGATCGGCGAGGTGCCGAACGCGAGCGCCGACGAAGTCGACGAGGCGGTCGAGCGCGCGAAGGCAACGCTCCCGGACTGGCTCGACGCCACCCCGGGAGAGCGCTCCGAGCTGCTGCTCAAGCTGGCCGACGTGATCTCGGACAACGCCGAGGAGCTGGCGCAGATCGAGTCGCGCAACGTCGGCAAGCCGATCAGCCTCGCCCGCGAGGAGATGCCGTTCGCAGCCGACAACCTGCGCTTCTTCGCGGGAGCGGCACGCAACCTGGAGGGAAAGTCCACGGGCG
Source organism: uncultured Thermoleophilia bacterium (assembly GCA_963851065.1). Classification (GTDB taxonomy): domain Bacteria; phylum Actinomycetota; class Thermoleophilia; order Gaiellales; family Gaiellaceae; genus PALSA-600. Next base: position 23,260 of record CAWKNW010000012.1, on the reverse strand, counting down.
AGTACATCAGGGGCTACACCTCGATGATCCGCCGTGAGCCGATCGGGATCGTCGCCGGCATCTGCCCCTGGAACTACCCGTTGATGATGGCCGTCTGGAAGATGGGGCCGGCGCTCGCCGGTGGCAACGTCCAGATCCTCAAGCCGTCCGAGCAGACGCCGCTGTCGCTGCTGCGCTTCATGGAGCTGGCGAAGGACGTGATCCCGGAAGGCGTCCTGCAGGTGGTCACCGGCGACGGCGTCCCGACCGGGCAGCGCCTCGTCGAGCACCCGGACATCGGCCTCGTCTCGCTCACGGGGGACGTCGCGACCGGGAAGCTGATCGCGAGGAACGCGGCCGACACGCTCAAGCGCGTTCACCTCGAGCTCGGCGGCAAGGCGCCGATGGTCGTGTTCGACGACGCCGACCCCGCCGCCGTCGCGGAAGGGATCAAGATCGCCGGCTACGCGAACTCGGGGCAGGACTGCACGGCAGGCTCACGGGTCCTGGCCGGCCCGAAGATCTACGACGCGCTGCTCGAGGCGCTCGTGCCGGCCGTCGAGTCGCTCAAGGTCGGCGACCCGGCCGAGGGCGACGAGATCGAGATGGGCCCGGTGATCTCGAAGGACCAGCAGGACCGCATCCTCGGCTTCCTCGAGCGGGCGGAAGGCGCGACCGTGCTGACCGGCGGCGGGACGAACGGCGACCACGGCTACTTCGTGCAGCCGACCGTCGTCACCGACGTCTCCCAGGACGACGAGATCGTCCAGAAGGAGGTCTTCGGCCCGGTGGTCACCGTGCAGCGGTTCGGCGACGACGCCGAGGCGATCGCCTGGGCGAACGGCGTTCAGTACGGACTGGCGGCGTCGGTCTGGACGCGCGACGTCGGCCGTGCCCTGAGCGCGGCCCGCAAGCTCCAGTTCGGCACGGTGTGGATCAACGACCACCTCGTCCCGATCTCGTCGGAGATGCCGCACGGCGGCTACAAGAGCTCCGGCTACGGCAAGGACATGTCGGCGTACTCGATGGAGGAGTACACGCAGATCAAGCACGTCGTCGCCAAGCTCGACTAGCCAGGGGTGCCAGGCACCCAGGTGCCAGGCACCCCGAAGTGGGGGAAACCATGTTTCCCCCACTTGCCCCCTTCTTCCTCGCGCTACAACAGTGGGTTGGTCGGGCCTCCCGCCGGGCCAAGCCCGGCTCCGGCCACGAAAGGTGATCCAACCCTCACGGGCGGACAACGCAGGTGCCTGGCACCGAGGTGCCAGGCACCTCTCTTCGTCTACAGCGCGAGCAGCTCTCCGAGCTCTTCGGGGCTCGGCGTCCACGCCCCGGCGGCAGCGTTCGCGCGCACCTGCTCGGGCTTGGTCGCGCCCGCGATCACGGACGCGACGGGCGAGACTGCTGCGAGCCCGCCGACCGCAACCTGGAGCAGCGAGACGCCGTGCGCCTCGCCCCACGCGCGCAGGCGCTCGATCCGGTCCAACGTCGTCGTCGCGATCTGCCGGCCGTGCAGACGCGTGCCGGGCTGCGGCGGGTGCTCCCGCGACACCTTGCCCGTGAGCAACCCGCTCGCGAGCGGGAAGTACGGGATGAAACCGAGACCGAGGCGCTCGCACGTCGGCAGAACCTCGTCCTCGGCGTCGCGCTCGAGCCACGAGTACTCACTCTGCTCGGACACGTACGGCAGGCGCAGGGTCGCAGCGATCGCGGAAGCGCGCTCGAGCGTCCCCGGCGCGTAGTTCGACGTGCCGAACGCGCGCACCTTGCCCTCGGCGACGAGCTCGGCGACCACGCCGAGCGTCTCCTCGAGCGGCGTCTCGCGATCCTCCTCGTGATGCTGATAGAGGTCGACGTGATCGGTGCGCAGCCGGCGAAGCGACGCCTCGAGCGCCGCGCGGACATAGGCCGCCGAGCCGCGGCGGGACGCCCCGTCCCCCATCGGCTTGCCGAACTTGGTCGCGAGGACGACCTGCTCTCGGCGTCCCTCGAGGAGCCTCCCGATCAGCGTCTCGCTGCCGCCGGCGTTGCCGTAGATGTCGGCGGTGTCGAAGAACGTGACCCCGGCGTCGAGGGCGGCGTCGATCACCGCGCGCGTGCCGGCCTCGTCGACGCGCCCGCCGAAGTTGTTGCAGCCGAGGCCGACAACCGTGACCTCGAGCGGGCCGAGGGTCCGCGTCCTCATCAACGCCAGGTCTCGCCGAGCACGCGCAGCCAGTTCGCGTGGGTCACCTTCGCGATCGACTCGCCGTCGTAACCGGCCGTGGCGAGCGCAGCCACGATCTCCGGGAATCCCTCGATTCCGCCGACGGCGTCGGGGACGACCGCGCCGTCGAAGTCCGACCCGAAGCCCACGTGGTCGATGCCCATACGATCCGCAAGGTAGTCGACGTGCCGAACGATCTCGGTGATCGGCGTCTCCGGGACCTGGTCGCCGTCCTCCCGCAGGAAGTTGACCGCGAAGTTGACGCCCACGAGCCCGCCGGAGTCGCGGACGGCGTCGAGCTGACGGTCCGTGAGGTTGCGCGACGACGCGCACAGCGCGTGGGCGTTGGAATGCGTCGCCACGAGCGGCGCGCCGGAGATCCTCGCGACGTCCCAGAAGCCGGCCTCGTTCAGGTGCGAGAGGTCGACGAGGATGCCCAGCCCGTTGCACGCCTCGACCAGAGCGCGCCCGGACTCGGTGAGACCCGGCCCGGTATCCGGTGACCCCGGGAACATGAACGGCACCCCTTCCGCAAAGGCGTTCGGCCGCGACCAGACGAGCCCGACCGAACGGAGGCCACGCTCGTACCACACCTCGAGGTCCGAAAGGTCGGGCGCGAGCGGGTCTGCCCCCTCGAGATGCACGATCGCGGCGACGTCGCCCTCCTGAAAGTCGTCGACCGACACTGCACGCCGGACCGGCAGCTCGCACAGCGTCGCGTAGAGCTCGTCGGCAATGCGCGACGCCTCCTCGCGCGGGATCGGATCGGCCAGCGGCATCGCGTACGGGATCTCGGGCATGTCCGGCGGGTGGGGCGACGGGACGAAGAGCGCGAAGAAGCCGCCTGCGAACCCCGCCCGGCGCGCCGCCTCGAGATCCATGTGCAGAGACGGCTCGCCACGCCACCGTCGGAGCACAAGGTCGTTGTGTCCGTCGATGACCATGCAGCGTCATCCTACGGATCGGTCTGTGCGCGCCTACGCAACGGGCGCCGGAACCGGTGCGCCGACGTGGCCGAGCAGGTCGGCGAGCGCCTCGACGCAGTCCGGGTCGAACTGGGCACCACTGTGCTCCTGCAGCTCGGCGAGGGCCGCTTCCGACGTCAGCCGGCTTCGGTACGGCCGCCCGCCGGTCATCGTCTCGAACGCGTCCGCGACCGCAAGCACGCGTGACGCAAGCGGGATCTCCTCGCCGGCGAGCCCTGCCGGATAGCCCGTACCGTCGTAGCGCTCGTGATGGTGGAGGACCCATTCCGCCTCGGTGTCGAGATCGGCCGCGAGCAGGATCGCGTGGCCGATCGTCACGTGCTGCTCGAGCTCGATCCGCTCCCCCGACTCGAGCGCTCCCGGCTTCTGCAGGATCACGTCGGGGAGGCCGATCTTGCCGACGTCGTGGACGAGGCCGGCGAGCCGGAGCCGCTCGAGCTGCCCCGCGGGAATGCCGACGCGTTGGCCGATGCCGACGGAGAGCTCGGCGACCGTCTCGCAGTGGTTCCGTTCGCCGCTGTCCTTCGCGTCGATCGCGTGGGCGAGCGCGGCGGCGAGGGTCCTCTGGTTCGGCGTCGGCAGGGAAGCGTCGCCGCCCGCCGTGCTCGACGCCTCGAGCGCGGGACGGTAGATCACGGCCAGGAGCTTGTTGCGCTTCGCTTCGTACAGCGCGATGTCCGCCTGGTTGATGAGTGCACGTGCGCTCTCCGTGTTCGCGGACTCGGTCACGCCCACACTGAGCGCGCGCTGACCGGTCGCTTCCGTCGCAGCGCGCTGGATGTTGTGGGCGATCGCAAGGGCGCTCCAGGCACGACGGTTCGGCAGCAGAGCCATGAACTCGTCACCACCCGTCCGATAGATCGAGCCGATGCGGTCGACCTCCATGCGGATCGCATGTGCCACCGTCTTGATGTACTCGTCGCCTGCGAGGTGGCCCTGCTCGTCGTTGACGCGCTTGAGCCCGTCGAGATCGATCGCCAGCAGGCTGAACGTCGAGCCGACCTTGGCGCGCTGCTTGATCTCGCGCGCGAGATGGCTGTAGAAGGTTCGGTGGTTTCCAAGGCCGGTGAGGCTGTCCGTGTGCGCGGCATCGTGAAGCCGCTCGATCTCGCGAGGGTTCTCGATCGCATGTCGCAACCCGGCGAGGCGGCGCGCGATCTGCACGAACCGCCAGACGCCCATCGCGGCGACGATCGCGAGTGCGAATGCCTCGAGCCTCTCGAACGGGCCGGACGGCCACGGCTCGACCGACACGGCGACACTCGCCGCTCGCAACCGGGCATCGATTGCGCGCAGGACCCCTTGAGCCTGGGCAAGCTGTTGCGGCCGAGTACCCGGCACGGCGTTCGGCGCAAGGCCGCGCGACACGAGAGCGACGGCCTGATCATGGAGAGAGTCCGCCACGGCCAGATCCCCACCACGTTCGCTCGGGCTGAGCTCGACCAAGCGGCCGAGGAGCCGGGACTGCCGGAACGCGACGGGCCCGAATGCCGCTGCAACCTTGTGACGCGTCGCCGCGACGCGGAGGTCACCCGTGTTCGTGATCGCCGCACGCTCGCGTCTCGTCGCGGTACGCGCGTCCGCGATCTGTCGCTCGAGCGCAGTCCGGTCGACGTCGCGCCGCCAGGCGGACACCGCGCCGACGGCGCCGGCGGCTGCGACCAAGACACCGGCCAGAACGCCGACGATGATGAACGCCCGCACGAGACGCATGGTTTTTTCGCCTTTCAACATTGCCGCAGAACTGCCCCGCCTCGCCTCGGCGCCCGGGTAGTCGCAGCGTCGTCGGCCGCGCGCGCCGCGGCAATCCCCCGGCCGGGGGTGGCTACCCTGCGTCGACCGTGGTCGTCCGGTTGCTCGCGAGCATCGCCGCCCTCTCCGTCGGCGTCGCCGGGGTCGTGATCGTCGCAGTCCTGCTGCATCGCACGCCCGGGCCCGTGTCGGCGACGGCGACCGGCGTCGCGTCAGCGCCGGGGCAGCCGTCACCGTCGTCGAACGTCCGGAACGGCTTCCCGGCACCGCCCCCCTCGGCCGTCGTCTTCACGCACCAGGACGGCGGCACCGTGCTCGCGCTCGCCGTGACGCCCGAGGCCGTCGGCCTGGGGCTCCAGGCGTCTGCAGTCGGGCCAACGGGCCGCGGGACGAGCGGACTTCGCGTCTCGTTCACGGTCGGGGGACGAAACGCGGGCGCAGTCGCGTGCGGCGCCGGCTGCTATCGGGCGTCGGTCCCGGCACCGGCGCATCCGAGGACGGTCGGCGTGACCGTCCGCGGCGGCGGTCTCGACACGGTGTGGCACCAGCGGCTGCCCGCGGCGTGGCCGGCACCCGACGCAAGCGCGCTCGTCGCGCGTGCAGGACGCGTGTGGCGTTCCCTGCAGTCGCTCGCGTACGTCGAGCACCTCGCGTCCGATCCGCGGCATGCGGTCACGAGCCTGTGGCGGATCGGCACGCCCGATCGCGTCGCCTACCAGGTGCTCGGCGGCTATGCCGGGATCGTGATCGGGGATCGCAGATGGGACAAGGCGCCGGGCGGGCGCTGGGTCGAATCTGTGCAGTCCGCGCCGCTGACACAACCCGTTCCCTCGTGGACGTCCGTTGCGAACGCCCACGTCCTCGGCAGCGGCACCGTCCGCGGCCGGCCCGTCCAGATCGCCTCGTTCTTCGACCGGAGCATCCCTGCCTGGTTCGAGGTGGCGATCCAGAAGAGCACTCTGCGCACCCTGAACGTTCAGATGATGGCGACCGCGCACTTCATGCACGACGCGTACGGGTCATTCAACCGGGCCAGGCCGATCACTCCGCCGTGACGAGCCGCTCCCGCTTGCGACGTGCCGCCAGGGTCTGCCGCTTCGATGCCGACAGCTCGACCTTGCGCAGCCGGATCGAGCGCGGCGTCACCTCGACGGCCTCGTCGTCACGAATGAACTCGAGCGCCTGCTCGAGCGACAGGACGCGCGCCGGGATCAGACGGACGTAGATCTCGGCGGACGCCGCACGGACATTCGTGAGCTTCTTGGGCTTCGAGGCGTTGACATCGAGATCCTCGGAACGCGAGTTCTCACCGACGATCATCCCCTCGTAGAGCTCGTCACCAGGCTCGACGAAGAGTGACCCGCGCTCCTGAAGCGCCTGGATCGCGTAGTCCGTGGCCTGCCCGCGCCGGTCCGCGACGAGGCTGCCTGTCGGCCGTGTGCGGAGCTCGCCGTGCCACGGCTCCCAGCCCTCGAACACGTGATGGAGGATTCCCGTCCCGCGCGTCTCGGTCAGGAACTCGGTGCGAAAGCCGATCAGTCCACGGGCCGGGACGACGTATTCCGTACGAGCCCAGCCGGTGCCGTGGTTGACCATCTGCTGCAGACGGCCCTTGCGCAACGCAAGCAGCTGGGTCACGACACCGATGTACTCCTCGGGAACGTCGATCGCCACGCGCTCGACCGGCTCGACGCGGACGCCGTCGATCGTCTTCGTCAAGACCTCGGGCTTGCCGACGGTCAGTTCGAATCCCTCGCGCCGCATCAGCTCGACCAGCACCGCGAGCTGCAGCTCGCCGCGGCCCTGCACCTCCCACGCATCCGGCCGAGACGTCGGAAGCACCCGCAGCGACACGTTGCCGACGAGCTCCTGATCCAGCCGGTTCTTGATCTGGCTTGCCGTCAGCCGGTCACCCTCGGTTCCGGCAAGCACGCTCGTGTTGATGCCGATCGTCACCGACAGGCTCGGCTCGTCGACGGTCGTCACCGGCAGCGGCCGCGGGTCGTCGGGGTCGGCGATCGTCTCGCCGATCGTCACCTCGGGAAGTCCGGCGAGAGCGACGATCTCGCCCGGCCCGGCCTCGAGCGCAGGCACGCGATCGAGTGCCTCCGTCGTGTAGAGCTCCGTCACGCGCGCATTCTCGATCGTGCCGTCGGCCCTGCACCACGCGATCGTGGCGCCCTTTCGGAGCGTTCCGTGGTGCACGCGCAGCAGCGCGAGCCGTCCGACGTACGGACTGGCATCGAGATTCGTGACGAGCGCCTGGAGCGGATGCTCGGGGTCGTACGACGGCGGAGGGATCGTCTCGAGCAGCGTCCCGAAGAGGGGCCCGAGATCCGGTGCAAGACCCTCGACGGTCGTGCCCGCCTGTCCGGCGCGCGCATTCGCATAGACGATCGGGAACTCGATCTGCGACTCATCGGCGCCCAGGTCGAGAAAGAGCTCGTACACCTCGTCGACGACCGCTTCGGGCCGGGCATCCGGCCGGTCGACCTTGTTGACGACGAGCACGACCGGCAGCCTGGCCTCGAGCGCCTTGCGAAGCACGAATCGGGTCTGCGGCAGCGGGCCCTCAGACGCGTCGACGAGAAGCAGCACGCCGTCGACCATCGTCAGCCCGCGCTCCACCTCGCCGCCGAAGTCGGCGTGGCCGGGCGTGTCGACGATGTTGATCTTCGTGTCGCCGAGCCGCACCGCCGTGTTCTTGGCGAGGATCGTGATCCCCTTCTCGCGCTCCAGGTCGGTCGAATCGAGGACACGCTCCCCGACGTCCTGGTTCTCGCGGAAGGAGCCCGACTGCCAGAGCATTGCGTCGACGAGCGTCGTCTTGCCGTGGTCGACGTGCGCGACGATCGCGACGTTCCGCAGATCGTCGCGGCTGGCGGTGTCGGTTGCGCGCGGCACGGCCCGGGAGGGTAGCCGGGGCCGCCCCGGTCAGGCCTGCGTCGGTTTCTGCACCTCCGTGTAGAGGTCGCCCTGCGCCGCACCCGAGCCCGCCTTGCCGCCGCCCGCGCCGCGAAGCACGTAGGCGAACCCGACGGCGATCACCGCGCCCGTGAGCGGACCAGCCACATACACCCAGTAGCTCCCGAAGTCGCGCCCGACCAGATCCGGGCCGAACGTGCGGGCCGGGTTCATCGACGCACCGGAGATCGGGCTCCCCCACAAACCGGCCAGCGCGATGTACGCGCCGACACCGATCGCGCCGAAGATCCCGATGTTCTGCGCCCCCGACGCCGTGCCGAGAATCACGCTCACGAGAACCGTCGTCAGCAGCGCCTCCATCAGATACGCCTGCCAGCCCGAGTACCCGCTCGCCGGATAGTTCGAGCCGAACTTGGCCGACACCTTGATCACCTCGTGCAGAAACAGCGCCGCCAGCGACGCGCCGACCAGCTGCACCACGATGTAGCCGGGCACCCGCCGCCACGGAAAGTCACCACGCAGCGAGAAGGCAACGACTGACCGCCGGGTTCAGGTGCGCGCCCGACACCTTGCCCATGAACATGATGATCGCCATCACCATCAACCCCGGCGCCACCACCGCCGCGCTGCGGGTGATCGTGTTCGGGAACGCCTCGCCCATCATCCCGCCGCCCGCGGCGACGATCACGAGCAGGAACGTGCCGTAGAGCTCCGAGAAGAGCCGCCGCCACTCCTGGCTCGGATCCTGGAAATTCGCCATCGGCTCCGTGATGTCCCGGTCGATCCAGCCCAGCACACCCGTCTCGGCACGCTTCAACGACTCGTCCACAGCTCAACTCCTTTGCGCTTGGGCGCCCGGAGGCGCAACGTCTCTCATACGTCGGACTGAACCGTGATCCGTCCGGCGTCTGCCGCGGCTTGCAGCGCCTCGTAGTCCTTGTCGTTCTGGTCGGCGTAGGCCTCGGCGAAGGCGGCGATCGCCCGGTCGAAAGTGTTGCTCGAGCCGAGGTAGCTGGAGATCGCAACAGCGTCGCCCGACCGCGCATGGGCGCGCGCGAGCGTCTCGCCGCAGAGCTTCGCGTAGAAGGCCATCGTGGGCGCCTCCATCACGTCGACCAGAGCCGATCCCTTCGCGTCCCACAGTTGCCGGACGTAGAAGTCGCGCTTGATCCCGTCGTACCCCTCCGTCCGGATCCAGCCGAGCATCGTGTCGCTCGCTGACTGCATGAGTCGCTGGCCCTCGACGACGCGCTGGCCGTGATTGGCGAACTTGCTCGCGCCGACGAACGGCTCGAGCACCGACGCCTGCGCTTCCTTGATCTGGAGGATCAGCGGATCCTCGTTGTCGCGGCCGACGAACAGTCCGATCCACGCCCGCGTTCCGACGCTGCCGACACCCACCACCTTCCGAGCCAGATCGACGAAGCGGAACCGCTCGAGCAGGTGCCGTCGATCGCCCTGCAGCGTGCGCCGGTACGACCGGATCACACCCCTCACGTTCTCGACAACCTGCTCTGCACTGGCTGCGAACAACTCGTGAACGGGAACGATCAGTGGCGGGTCGCTGACGAAGCGCGGCTCGCCGTCGACGATCTGCGTCAACTTGCTGAACGCCGAGAGGCTGTCCTTGGCGCGAGCCTTGGCGATGTTCTTGTCGAAGCGCTTGACCACGGCCGGGCTCAGCTCTGCGCCCAGTCGCCTGATGTCCTCGACGTCGACGCGCGAGTACCAGACGTCGAACGTGCGCATCGCAGCGAACGATGTGATCGACTCGCGATACGCTCGGACGACAGCGCGGTTGATCACGTCGCGCTCCGAGCGTCCGAAGCCGCGGCTCCGGCCGGCGACGGCGAAGCTGGCGGCGAGACGCTTCAGATCCCATTCGAATGGACCCGGAAGCGTCTCGTCGAAATCGTTCATGTCGAAGACAAGACGCCGGTCGGGAGCGGCATAACCGCCGAAGTTGGAGAGGTGAGCGTCGCCGCACAGCTGGGCGTTCAGGCTCGTCCGCGGAACCCTCGAGAGGTCGGACGCCATGATGTACGCCGCCCCGCGGTAGAACGTGAACGGTGACACGAGCATCCGGCCGTACCGGATCGGGACGAGCTCGGGCACGCGGGCTTCGGCCTGCTCTTCGAGCAGCGCAACCGGGTCGGGCCGGTCGGCGGGCGGCTCCCACGCAGCGTGAGCGCTCCGCGGGACATCGGCACGCGCGGCCTTGCCCCGGGCGACCCGCTCCGGGACGGAGAAGTGCTGAACCGGCTCGGGCGGCTTGCTTGCAGCCGCTTGAGGCTGAGCCTTGCTCTCGGTACCGGTCTTGGTCGAGCTCATCAGGTCGCCCTCCCTGCTCCTCGGGTCTGCCAATTTGCCCGCTCACGGCGGATTCGTCACCAGACCGTAACGGCTGGTCGTCCGTTCTGCTGCTGGAGGTGCTCAGGTCGATTCGGTCGAGGCGGGTGGGTCTTCCGCCTTGGCGACAACGGCGATGCCGCCGAAGACGGACATGCCCTCGAGGGTCAACACGGGTGCGTCCGGATCGTCCTGCGCAGGCGTCCGCACGTCGACGCCTCCGCCGAGAGCCTTCGCGGTCGACTCGATTCGCCAGGTCGGCGGCGTCTTGAGCGCGATCCCACCGAAGAGCGTGTTGACAGACAGCCGTGCGCCCGGGGCGAGCTCGGTGTCGCGGAGGTCGACCGCGATCCCGCCGAACCACGCCAGCATCGAGCCTCCCTTGAAGGTCTTGGCTCGACTCCTGAGGTCGATGCCGTCGAAGACGGCGACCAGCGAAAGCTCCTCACTGTTCTCGTCTCCGCGCGAGGGCACGGCCCGTTTGACGAAGGCGGCCGCAGCGGCCATCCCCACCCAGGCGCCGAGCTTGAAGCTCAGGAGTGCTCGAGCCGGGCGCATCCGGCGAGCCTAGCGAACCGGTCCGGTCGCCACGCCGCGGACAGGATCGTACGGCGTACGCGGACACGCACCCCACAGGCCGAGGTGCCTGGCACGTGCCCGGCGCGCGAGGCGGTCGAGCAGCGCCGCGTAACGGCCACGCCGGCCGTCGTAGAAGTACGGTGCCGCAGCGCCGACGCGCACGAGGTAGACGTTGACGTTCAGCCCGTCGCGGGCGCGAATCACGTATCGAAGCAGGCGGCCGTACTCGTCGACACGGTCCGTGGCCGGCTCGACCGTGAGCCGCACCCGTGTGCCGACCGGCAGCAGGCGCTTGGTGATCGCCGAAGCCTGCTTTCCGTAGCACTCCGGAGAGAAGTAGACCTCCGGTGTGTCGATCTGGACGAGCCTGATCTTCGCACCGCCCGTGAGGTCGACGGTGTCACCGTCTGCGACGTGGTCGATCCGGAGGATCGTGCTCGAGGACGGCGTCGCGACCCGTGCGCCGACGAGCGCGAGCAGCACTAGGCCCGCCGCGAGTAGCACTGCCGCAGTCGCCCTCAACAACCGTCTGACCTTAGACGGACATGGCTAGCAATGCCACGTCCGAGACGGCAACGAGCGCGCCCGCATAGAGTTGGGCACCACCGTTCAAACGAACAGGCTCAGGGAGGAGGAGGACATGGCTTCCGGCATGGCGGTTTCCGGGCGTACGGATCAGGAGCTGTCCGAGCTGCTGGCGCTGATCAAGGGCGCCGACAGCGTCGAGCTGAAGGTGAGTGTGCCGCTGTCCAACCGCAGTAAGGCTGGGAGGCGCTCGGGGTCGACCCGATCGACGGCCAGATCCGGCAGGTGTACTTCTTCGACACACCCGACCTGGCGCTGAACCGGAGCGGGCTCGTGGTTCGGGCACGTCGCGTGCAGGGGCGCGGAAACGACTCGGTCGTGAAGCTGCGGCCGGTGGTTCCGGACAGCCTGCCGGCGGATCTTCGCGACTCGGCGAACTTCGGCGTCGAGGTCGACGCGATGCCGGGCGGGTATGTCTGCTCGGGCTCGATGAAGCACGCGATGGGGACGACCGAGGTCAGGGAGGCGGTGGCGGGAGGGCTGCCGCTCAGCAAGTTGTTCTCGAAGGAGCAGCGCGCGTTGTATGCGGCGCATGCGCCCGAGGGCTCGCGCTGGACGACCTCTCGATCCTCGGTCCGGTGCTCGTGCTCAAGCTGAAGTTCGCAGCCGAAGGGCTATGGCCGCAAGCTCGTCGCCGAGCTGTGGCTCTATCCGGACAACTCGATGCTCCTCGAACTGTCGACCAAGTGCGCGCCCGCCGAGGCGTTCCAGGTTGCCGCCGAGACGAGGGCGTTCCTGGCCGAGCGCGGGATCGATCTCTCGGGTGAGCAGGAGACGAAGACGAAGAAGGCGCTGGAATTCTTCTCCAAGCAGCTGCAGGCCACGGGCGAGTAGGTTCGGTGACAGCGCCGATCGTCGGCCGTTGGGAGTGGCGTGCGTTCGGCGAGCACTTCGGCGCCACCGACGGTCGCTTCGCCGAGCTCTCGCCGGAGCGCGTCCAGGAGAGCGACGAGCTCTACCTGCTCTCACCGGTCACGGATGCGACCGTCAAGATCCGGGCCGACCTGATGGACATCAAGCGACGCCAGCGCGTCAACGGCGATGGGCTCGAGCAGTGGGCGCCGGTGATGAAGGCGGCGTTCCCACTGCCGGCGGCGGACGTCGACCAGGTACTCACGACGCTCGCGGTTCCGATTCGCTCGCTCGCGCGCGCCGAGTACACGCTCGACCAGCTCGTCGACGAGCTCGTGCACACGAACCGCTCGCTGCGAGCGGTGGACGTGCACAAGCGGCGCACCCGCTACACGGTCGATGGTTGCATGGCCGAGGTGAGCGAGGTTCGCGCTGACGGCCGGGAGACACGGACGATCGCGATCGAAGCCGAAGACCCCGAGCGCGTGATCGCGGCCGTGCGCGACTTCGGGTTGGCTTCGCTGCCCAACGTCTGCTATCCGCGCGGGCTCAAGGCACTCGTCGGGTTCGAGGCGCAGCGGTGCGCGGTGATCGACGTCGGCACGAACTCGGTCAAGTTCCACATCGGCGAGCCCAGGCCCGACGGCGGCTGGCGTACGGTCGTCGACCGTGCCGAGGTCACGCGCCTGGGCGAAGACCTCCAAGAGACCGGCGAGCTGAGCGCGGAGCCCATGGAACGAACGGCGGCCGCGATCGACGGCATGGCCGAGGAGGCAGAGCGGAACGGTGCCACCGCGGTCGCCGCGGTCGGCACGGCGGGCCTGCGGATCGCGCGCAACAGCGCTGCGTTCGTCGAGGCCGTCAAGGCCCGTTGCGGCGTCGCCGTCGAGGTCATTCCTGCCGAGCAAGAGGCTCGGCTCGCCTATCTGGCGGCGCGGGCCGGGCTCGATCTCACGCCGGGCTCGCTGGTGGTCTTCGACACGGGCGGCGGTAGCTCCCAGTTCACCTTCGGCCACGGCGAGCAGGTCGACGAAAGGTTCAGCGTCGACGTCGGCGCAGTGCGCTACACGGCAGCTCACCACCTCGACGGCGTCGTCTCCCAGCAACAGCTCGGCCGCGCGCTCGAAGAGATGGCCGCCGACCTCACTCGGCTCGACGGCCGGCCGACCCCCGACACACTCGTCGGCATAGGCGGCGCCGTCACCAACCTGACCGCGGTCAAGCACGGGCTCGCGACCTACGACCCAGACCGCGTTCAGGGCACGGTCCTCGACCGCGACGAGATCGACCGGCAGATCGAGCTCTATCGCTCGCGCAACGTCGAGGAGCGGCGCCTGATCGTCGGCCTCCAGCCCAAACGCGCCGAGGTGATCCTCGCCGGCGCCTGCATCGTCAGCACCGTCATGGAGAAGCTCGCCAGGGAGCGCCTCACCGTCAGCGACCGCGGCCTACGACATGGACTGCTCGAGGAGCGGTTCGGGAGGTGAGATCGTGATGACCGAACAAGACCCGGCTGTCGGCGGCACCGACCTGGACGCGATCCCGGCGTACGGTCGCGAGGCCGCTGACGTCGTGACAGCGTTGCAGTCGAACACGGAGACCGGTCTGACCGGCGCCGACGCCGCCGCGCGGCTCGAGCGCGTCGGGCCGAACGAGATCCGCAAGGAGAAGCCGCCCTCGCTGTGGGCGGTGGCGGCACAGCAGCTCCGCGACCCGATGAACATCATGCTGATCGCAGTCGTGGCGGTGAGCTTCGTGATCGGCGAGGTCTCGACCGGCGTGATCGTCGGACTGCTCATCCTCCTCAACGTCGTCCTCGGCACACGCCAGGAGCTGAAGGCGCGGGCGAGCATCGACGCGCTCGCGAACCTGCAGGTGCCGCAGGCGAAGGTCGTGCGCGACGGAACGCTCGCGCTCGTGCCGGCGGTCGACATCGTTCCCGGTGACATCGTCGAGGTCGAGGCGGGCGATCTCGTCCCCGCCGACGGCCGCATCGTGCGCTCGGCGACGCTGGAGACGCAGGAGGCGGCCCTGACCGGCGAGAGCGCTCCGATCCCGAAGGACGCGGGCGCGCTCGCGGGAACCGATGTCGGGCTCGGCGACCGCTCGAACATGCTGTTCCAGAACACGGCGGTGACGAGGGGCACGGCCGCGATCGTCGTGACCGCGACCGGCATGGAGACGGAGATGGGGAAGATCGCGACGATGCTGACCGCGGTCACCCGCACACGGTCGCCACTCCAGAAGGAGCTCGCCAAGCTGACCTACGTGCTCGGGATCATCGCGTGGGGCGCGGTCGCGTTCATCGTGATCGTCGGCGTCGCCCGCGGCGAGAAGTTCAGCGACGTCCTCCTGCTGGGCACCGCGATGGCGATCTCGGCCATCCCCACGGGCATGCCGGCGTTCGTGTCGGGCCTCCTGTCGATGGGTGCGAAACAGCTCGCCGACGCGAAGGCGGTCGTCAAGAACCTCACCGACGTCGAGACGCTGGGTGCGACGAGCGCGATCAACACCGACAAGACCGGCACGCTGACGCTGAACCAGATGATGGTCTCGACCCTGTACACGGGCGACGCCTGGTTCACGGTCGAGGGAGAGGGCTACCGCAAGACCGGAGCGCTCACCTCGGTCGCCGGTGCCCCGGTGCCGGACTTCACCCGGCTGGCCCTCGGCCTCGTCCTCGACAGCGACGCGACCGTCGGCGACGACGGGAGCGTGGTCGGCGACCCGACAGAAGCGGCGCTGGTCGTCCTCGCGGCCAAGCTCGGCGTCGACGCCGAGGAGACCCGGCGGGCCTATCCGCGCATCGCCGAGGTGCCGTTCGACTCCGACTACAAGTTCATGTCCACCTTCCACCGCTATTCGGTGGACGGAACGGAGCGGGTGATCCAGCTGGTCAAAGGCGGCCCCGACGTCGTGCTCGCACGCTGTACACAATCGGGAGGGCCGATGAGCGGCTCGCAGGTGCCGATCGAGGACGCGCGTCGGGGCATCGACGCCGCCAACGAGCGCATGGGCGAGAAGGGTCTCCGGGTCCTCGCGTTCGCCGCACGTTTCGTCGAGGAGAGCGAGCACGAGGCGATGAGCGCCGACCCGATGTCGCTCACCAAGGACCTCGCATTCGTCGGCATGGTCGGGATCATCGACCCGCTGCGGCCGTCGTCGAAGGCCGCCGTGCACACTGCACTCGGGGCCGGCATCGACGTGCGCATGATCACCGGCGACCACGCGGTCACCGCACAGGCGATCGGCGAGATGCTCGAGCTCGGGCCGGGTGCGATCAGCGGCAGCGAGCTCCAGGCGATGACGGACGAGGAAGTCGCCCGCCGGCTCCCCGAGCTGCACGTCTTCGGCCGGGTCACGCCGCAGGACAAGCTCCGCCTCGCCCGGCTGATGCAGGAGCAGGGACTGATCGTTGCGATGACCGGCGACGCCGTCAACGACGCCGCGGCCCTCAAGCAGGCCGACATCGGCGTCGCGATGGGCAGCGGCAGCGAGGTGACGAAGCAGGCAGGCCGGTTGATCCTCACCGACGACAACTTCGGCACACTCGTCAACGCCGTCGAGATCGGCCGCCGCGTCTACGAGAAAGTCGTCTCCTACGTCCGCTACCAGATGACTCAGCTGCTGGCGCTCGTGTTCCTGTTCCTCGCGGCCAGCGCGTTCGACATCAACAAGGGCGTCGCGCTGACGCCGCTGATGGTGCTGTACCTGCTGGTGTTCATGACCGCATCCGGCGTGGTCGTGATCGCGGTCGACCCCGGAGCACCCGACGTCATGCACCGACCACCGCGCGACCCGAAGGTGCCGATCACCAACCGCGCGGCCGTCACGCTCTGGGTCGTCTACGCACTGACGCTCTTCCTCGCTGCCCTGTTCCCGCTCCTCGCGGGGCCCGACGACCCGAAGACCGACGTGCCGACAGCGTCGCTGACGATGACGTTCGTCGTCATGGCCCTCGGCACCGTCTTCAACGCGCTCACCAACCGGCGCGACCCCGCGAGCGGGCTCTCCTCCCCGCTCCTGAAGGCGCTCGGCATCTCGCTGTTCCCGCTGGCGATGACCGTCCTCGCGACGGAGCTGCCCGGCCTCCAGCGAGGCCTCCTCACCACCTCGCTGACCGGCAAGGAGTGGCTGGCCTGCTTCGGCCTCGCCGCGCTTCTGCCCCTCGTGGTCGAGACGGGCAAGTGGCTCCGCCGACGCCGTGCTCCGGAACCGGCCACGGTCGACGCGCAACGCGCCCTCGCACCCACGCGAGCCGTCGCTGAGGGCGCGTCATGAGCAAGAAAGGAGCAGGGAAGCACGAGCAGGAAGCGGTAGACCCTTCAGCCGCGAAGATGGGCCGCAAGGAGTACGAGCGGGAGATGCGCCGGCTGCACGGCGAGCTCGTGGCCCTGCAGGAGTGGGTCAAGGCGTCGGGCGCGAAGATCTGCATCGTCTTCGAGGGGCGCGACACGGCGGGCAAGGGCGGAACGATCAAGCGGATCACCGAGCGCGTGAGCCCGCGCGTGTTCAAGGTCGTCGCCCTTCCCGCGCCCAGCGAACGCGAGAAATCGCAGATGTACATCCAGCGCTACGTCCAGCACCTCCCTGCCGCCGGCGAGGTCGTGATCTTCGATCGCAGCTGGTACAACCGCGCGGGCGTGGAGCCCGTCATGGGCTTCTGCACCGCCGAACAGACAGCGAGGTTCCTGGCGCAGGTGCCTGAGGTCGAGCGTGCGATGGTCGACTCGGGCATCATCCTGCTCAAGTACTGGCTGGAGGTCAGCCCCGAGGAGCAGACAAGACGCCTCGAGAGCCGCATCGACGACCCGCGCAAGGTCTGGAAGCTGTCCGACATGGATCTCAAGTCGTACAGCCGTTGGTACGACTACTCGCGCGCCCGCGACGCCATGTTCCTCGCCA
Source organism: uncultured Thermoleophilia bacterium (assembly GCA_963851065.1). Taxonomy (GTDB): domain Bacteria; phylum Actinomycetota; class Thermoleophilia; order Gaiellales; family Gaiellaceae; genus PALSA-600. Next base: position 6,142 of record CAWKNW010000012.1, on the reverse strand, counting down.
GCGACACCGCCTGGGCTCCGTGGTACGTCGCAGAGACCAACGACAAGAAGCGAGGCCGGCTCAACATCATCACGCATCTGCTCAGCCAGGTCCCCTACAAGCCGCTCACGTTGCCGGACGTCAAGCTGCCGAAGCGGCAAGCAGCCGGCGGCTACCGCCAACCCGACCTACCTGTGCGCCGCATCCCGACGCCGTTCTGACGCTGCCCAGTCCCCCGTCGGGCGGCCCTGGGGCCTCCGCCGGGCCTTGAGACTTGTCGGCGTAGCCGATCGGCGGATCGCGGCGGCAACGACGTGTCGTAGGCTCCCGGCTCGTGAGGAAGGACTACTTCGGCGAAGAAGTCGCGGCACGCTATGACGACGGCGGCCCAATGTTCAGCGCCGAGGTCCTCGTCCCGACGGTCGACTTCCTCGCGGCGCTCGCGGGCGATGGCGCGGCCCTCGAGTTCGGCATCGGCACGGGCCGCGTGGCGCTCCCGCTCGCGCAACGAGGAGTGAGCGTTTCCGGTATCGACCTCTCGGAGGCGATGGTTGCGAAGCTGCGCGAGAAGGCCGGCGCGGATGAGATAGGCGCAACGATCGGCGACTTCGCGACGACACGCGTGGACGGGATGTTCTCCCTCGTCTACCTCGTCTTCAACACGATCGGCAACCTGACGACGCAGGACGGCCAGGTCGCCTGTTTCGAGAACGCGGCGAGCCACCTCGGTGCGGGCGGCTGCTTTGTGGTCGAGGTCGGCGTTCCCCAGCTGCAGCGCCTCCCATCCGGGGAGACGGTCCGCCCATTCGACGTGAGCGACGACCACCTCGGCTTCGATGAGTACGACATCGCCAACCAGGGCCTCGTCTCGCACCACTTCTGGCCAGAGGACGGAGCATGGCGGAGGTCTTCGATCCCGTTCCGCTACGTCTGGCCGGCGGAGCTCGACCTGATGGCCCGGCTCGCCGGCATGCGGCTACGCGAACGCTGGGCGGACTGGGACCGCTCGCCGTTCACGAGCAACAGCCGGAAGCACGTGTCTGTCTGGGAAAGAGACGACTAGCGACGAAGTGACCCCGCCTTCGGGCCGTCCGCCGAGTCGGCGGGACTCGTTTCGGGACGGCATCCTGTCCGGATGAGGGTGCGCGTGACGACCGTCATCCTCGCCGCGGTGCTCACGGGCTGCGGGACGACCGAAGGGGTGCCGCGCGCACCGTTTCTTCCGGAGGGAGTCCATGTCGATCAGCCGGCCCGGGTGCTCGTTCGTCGCAGCGAAGCGCCGGGAAGCTCCGGCCTCCATCGTTTCGAGTACGTCTTTCCGGACCGGGAGATCGACGTCTTCGAGGCGGCGCCCCCGTTCACGCTGGTCGAACGGGTGCACGTGCCGCAACTTCATTCGCTGCGAGGCGTCGCGGTGAGCCCGGCGAGCGCGACACTCTATGCGAGCATCGGCGGCAATGGCGGCTCGTCGGGTCACGGCGGCCTGCTCGCCTACGATCTGCGCCGTAACCGCGTCCTGTGGCAGCGCGCATTTCCGACCGGCACCGACAGCCTCGCGGTCTCACACGACGGACGCACCCTCTTCGTCCCCGAAGGGGAACGGAGCAGTGGGAATGTCTGGTACGTGGTCGCTGCGGCGACGGGCGAGGTGACACGAGAGATCCACGCGGCGCCGGGACCGCACAACACGATCGTCTCGCCCGATGGGAAGTTCGTCTACCTCGGGCCGCGGAACTCGCGCTACCTCGTCGTCGCCTCGGTTCTCACCGACCGAGTCGTGCTGAGGGTCGGTCCTCTGAAGGCGGGCGTCCGGCCGTTTACCGTCGATCAGCGTCGCGGTGTCGCGTACACGACCGCGACCGGCTTCCTCGGCTTCCAGGTCTCCAGCTTGCGAAGCGGCAGGCTGCTGTACACCGTCCCGATCCGCCTCCCGTGGCGGCATTCGCTGGGGACGCCGAGCCACGGGATCTCGTTGTCACCAAGCGGGCGCCGCCTCGCCGTCATCGACGTCCCGAACAGCTACGTCCACGTCTTCGACGTCTCGCGCGTCCCCGAACAGAGGCCGCGCCTCGTGGCGAACATCGGGTTGGCTCACTCGATGAAAGGCGCCGAGCATCCGTGTGGCGGTGACTGTGGGCGCGCAGGTTGGCTGCAGCACAGCCTCGACGGTCGCTACCTCTGGGTCGCAGACGACGGCGACGTGATCGCGACGAGAACCGGCGAGGTGATCGCGTACGTGCCGGCGCTCGCCAACTCGCGCTACCTCTTCGAGCTCGACTGGCGAGGATCGCGTGCGGTGCGCACAAGCACCCGGAGCGGAATCGCCGACCCTCCGTGAATACACTTCGAGAGCAATGCGCCGTGACGAGAGCGGGCCGGGCGAGGGTGTCGGATCGACGGGGGGAAGAAGGAACGCCCTCCGACAAAGAGGCCTTCTCGTCCGGCCCAAGGTCATACTCACCCGAGAAGCGTCGGCGCACGTCCGTAGTAGCTACGGCTTCGCGCCTCGTCCCCGGCGCGCGCTTTCAGGCCGCAGTTGCGGCTTAATACGCGTTCACCACCTCCGCCTGTAGCGTCGTTGTTCCCTAGTTCGGAACCGAGGTATTCGCGTGACCGCCACCGATGTGGGCGAGGCAGCGAGGATCGGTAAGAGACGCGGGAACGAAGCGCTTCTGGAGCGCACCCATCATTCACGAAGCCAGACCGCGCGCTCGTACGAACGGCTCGAGTTCAGCTGCGAGTGCCGAAGCGTCAGCTGCTGCGAGACGGTCTGGATGATCGAGAGCTACTTCCAGAAGATCGCCGACGCCTACCGCGTTGCGTTGATCGCGCCCGGGCACGCCGACGGCGACGAACAGATCATCGCCACCACCGCCAGCTACTTGCTCGTCGGGCCGAACCACCACTCCTCCCCCATAGAGGACCGATGCGGAAATTAGCGATCGTGCCCGATGAGCGGCCGAGTTCTCAGCTGTCAAGGTCTCAGCTGTACAGCGTGCGGGTTGACCGGATGCGGCCTGGTGATTCGTCGAGCCCAGGGAAGGGGTTCGCGATCCCGTTGTCCGCCGAGCGTCAACATGAGCTCATCGTCCGCGGCAATCTTCCGCTGCTACCGCCCCGCTCACGGCGCGGGACGGCAAGCGGGACTCGCTGACTTACGGAGGAGGAATCCGGCTCGCGCCCTGCGTGAGGATCTTCACGGTGCCCAGGCTGGGTGGGCTAGGCCCGTTCGGCGGGTTCGGGTGCGGGGCGACATCGGAAACGATGCCGGTCTGAAGGTTCATGACGAATACGTCTGTGATCGTTCCGTCGGCGAGGTACCAGGTGACCATCAGCATCTTGTTCCCGACCGGCATCGCGACGTAATTGGAGACGAAGCGCTGGCCGTCATCGGGCACTGCGTGCGCCGACACTGTCGTCGACCCGTACGTCTGCTGGAACGTGAATCCCGTGTTGGCCCCCAGCGGGTAGCTCGTCTGCAGCACGTACCCGTTCAAGTCGACCTTGTTGATCTGGTTGGGGAACCCAGTGATCGTCGGTGCGTCTGCGCTGGCGACAGCAATGCCCATGGTGGCAAAGGCTGCGAGCGAGACGAGCAGCGCCCTCCTGTAGCGAACCATCCCGGCTCCTCTCGTGAGTCCGTCGTCCCCTCCAGACCACGCCCTCGACGCGGCCCGAACGGGTCGACGACGCATATACCCCCTGGTCGGTCGCACGACACCTCCGGACGAGAATCGTCCGCCGCCGCGGACTGTTTCGCCGGCTCACGGTGATCTGGTAGCCCACCGCTGGAAGTCCGAGACGACACCGTGCTCCAGCCGTCCTCCAATGGATCAACGACCGCTTCGCCGGCAACCGCCACCCACAAGCTGCACCTGATCGTCGCACTGGGGTGCAGGCGCTCTCGACCTTCGAGCCATGGCCGGTTCAGCGAAGCTTGGGCTCGACGAGGAGTAACATCGCTGCGCGGCCAGCGCTGTTGGGTGACGCGCTGATGGGATCATCTCGGTCCGTGGCGGGGGTCCCGGATCGGCCGGAACTCGTCCGTCGCAGCCCTGACCAGTAATCCGACGAGCGGGCTGCAGACAGAAAGGACTCAGCGATGAGCGAGAAGAGTTTCTCCGAAGAGCTAAAGGCCGTCTTGTCCGCTTGTACCTTCGCCGACCTGGCCAGGGCAGTCGAGTCGTCTTCGCGGCGGTGGCAGACGAACCCCTCGTACGCCCGGGCGGCGGATGCGTTCGAAGGGCTCCCAAAGAGCATCCGGAAGCGCGTTGCCAATCTCAAGGTCTTCGACTCAGCGGACTTGATCATCCGGATGCCCAACCGGACACACGGACTCCTGTCTCACTTGAGCGTTCGCGGTAGCGCGAACCCGAGCGCCGGAGCTCGTGCTCAGTCGCGTGGGAGAACGAGTTCGAACAGCTCTGGCTCCACCGGCACGAATCCCGAACGCTTGTAGAAGCTGCGAGCCGGCTGGTTGCTCTCCTCCACGACAACGTGAAGCGACTGCGCGCGCTCCGCGATCGCATACCCCTCTGCGTAGGCGAGCAGCCGGCGCCCGATGCCACGCCGCTCGTGGCCGGGCACGACAAAGAGTTGCTCGACGACCATCAGCCCTGCTTCGTCGGAGTGCAAGGCGACGTAGCCGGCAGGCTGATCGTCCTCGCGCGCGACGAAGATCACATCGCTGTTCAACACCTCGAGAACCCGCTCGTCGCTCCAGCCGGGCAGACCGCCAAACGTGGCCATCGCGAGCCCGAACAGCACCGGCAGATCAGCATCCACGCGCGGGGCGACCTCGATCCTGGAAGGCTGCAGAGCATCTCCCTCAAACCCCGTGTCGGATTGACGCATCAGACTCTGCCCGAGTCTATGCCCGGAAGCCACACCGTCGATACCTGATGATCTGTCCGAGCTCGCGAACGCAGGCCCCAAGCTGCTCGAACTGCGCAGCACAGCGACGCCTGATTGAGCCGTTACGACCGCCCATCTTTCCCCTCTTACGACCGAAGAGTTGCGCGGGCTGTCGCTCTGAAGCCGCTCGCCTGTGCCAGCGCTCGGAGTCGCTCCGAGGAGACCGACCGTAGGATGGTTTCCTCGATCACAACTCGAGGCGAGCGGAGGTGGTCGTTCGGGGAGGCGCGTCACGCCGACGCGCTCGTGACCGGTCCGAGCCGCAGATCGCTGCTTCTCCAGAACCGGCGGGCCCAGAGGGCGACGTAGACGAGCGAGACGAGCACGGGCACTTCGATCAGTGGTCCCACGACGCCGGCGAGGGCCTCGCCGGAGGTGGCGCCGAAGACTCCGACCGAGACGGCGATCGCGAGTTCGAAGTCGTTTGAGGCGACCGTGAAGCCCATGCTGGCGGTCTGTGCATAGGGAAGGCCGATCAGCTTGCCGATCACGAATCCGGCGATCCACATGACGGCGAAGTAGGCGAGCAGCGGCAGGGCGATGCGGGCGACGTCGAGTGGCTGTGAGGTGATCGTGTCGCCCTGGATCGCGAACAGCAGGACGATCGTGAAGAGCAGCCCGTAGAGCGTGATCGGGCTGATCCGCGGGACGAACTTTTGCTCGTACCAGGCGCGGCCTTTGCGCTTGAGGCCGACGCGGCGGGTCAGGAAGCCTGCGGTCAGCGGAATACCGAGGAAGATCAGGACGGTGCGTGCGACTTCCCAGATGCCGACCTGGAAGCCCTGGGTGTCGAGGCCGAGCCAGCCCGGCAGGACGGTCAAGTAGAAGTAGCCGAGAAACGAGAAGGCGGCGACCTGGAAGATGGCGTTGAAGACGACGAGCAGTGCGGCGCGGTCGCGGTCGCCTCTTGCGAGGTCGTTCCAGATCAGCACCATCGCGATGCAGCGGGCGAGCCCGACGATGATCACGCCGGTGCGATAGGCGGGCTGGTCGGCGAGCAGCAGCCAGGCGAGCGTGAACATGAAGAGCGGTCCGACGACCCAGGAGAGAAAGAGCGAGACGCCGAAGAAGGCGCGGTCGGAGACGCCGTCGTGCTTCATCCTCCCGAGGTCCTCGTAGCGCACCTTTGCGAGTACCGGATACATCATCAGCAGCAGACCGAGCGCGATCGGCAGGGAGACCGTGCCCACGCGTAGCTTGTCGAGCCCGTCATTCAACGAGGGGATCAGTGCGCCGAGCGCGAGCCCGG
>CAWKNW010000011.1:0-593020 GCA_963851065.1 uncultured Thermoleophilia bacterium | reverse complement strand
CGGCGCTCCGCGCGAACGCGACCGCGCGCTGTTGCTCCGCGAGACGGTCGGCGAGCTCCGTCGATCCGGCCACCTCTGCCTCGACCGGCGCGCGGCGATGAGGCGCCAGCGATCCATCCGCGAGCGCCGCCAACTCGGCGATCTCCCTGATCGCCGTCCTTCTCTTCTCGACGGCGTCTCATCGACACGGCGAGCCGAAGCGTAACTCGGGACGGGCGCGGGCCGTGCGACGCCGCGCGTGACGAAGGGACAAGACCTCCACGCCTTCAAGGACACCCCTTCGACCAAGGCTATTCCCGTTCATCCGCGGGAACGCGCTCGCCGCCGCCGGAATAGGCGCGGGATGGTCGGTGTCTTCAGCGCACGAGAGGTCAACTCACTCGGAAAGGAACAGAGATGAACGTCCTGATCGTCGCGCTCGACGCGGTTGTCCCCCCGGAGGTATCGGAGGCCGAAGTCCTCGTCGTCGCGCCTGCACTGAATTCCAAGCTGCGCCACTGGCTGTCGGACGAAGATGACGCCCGGCGCAGAGCGGCAACGCTCGCTGAAGCTCTGGTCCAACTGCTGAAGCGGGGCGGAGTGCACGCCGAGGGCCGTGCCGGCGACGCCGATCCACTGTTGGCGATCGCGGACGCACTGCCCACGTTTCCGCCGACGAGATCGTGATCGCGGGCCGCCCGACGCGTTCGAACGGGCTCGATCGGCTCGTATCACGCACTCGCGACCGCTTCGCGCTTCCAACTCGCGCCGCCGATTCGCTTCCGCGCGCGGCGTAGGCGCCGGCCACGGAATAGACCCCGGCGCGCCGGTGTCTATAGCCGGCGAACGATCCACAAACCCGAAAGGATGGCAATGAGAAATCACAAGCGGCTCGTATCGCCCCGTGCGGTCTGGCCAATGCGTCTCGCGGCCTCGGCGATCGCCGCCACCGCAATCACCGGAGCGGCCGGCGCCGTGGCGGCGCAAGGGCACGCCTCGCCGCACCGCCACACATACAACGGCATGCACAAGGTCGACGACCCGAGGTCCGCGCAAGCGAGCCTCAAGCACGGTCTGTTGTCGGTCGAAGGCACGAGGGCGAACGACAAGATCGCGCTTCGCCTGAAGGCCGGTGACCCGAACAGGCTCCAGGTCGATTTCGGCGACGACGGCTCCGCTGACTTCGAGTTCGCGCGTGCAGACGTCGCGGCGATCGCAGTCGAGGCCGGTCTCGGGGACGACCTCGCTCGCATCGACGAGACCAACGGGGTCTTCACGGACAAGATCCCGGCAACCCTCGATGGCGGCCCGGGAGACGACAATCTGGCCGGAGGCTCCGGAGCAGAGACGCTCGTCGGGGGCAGTGGTGACGACCGGATCGACGGCAACAAGGGCAACGACCGGGCGGTCATGGGCGCCGGCGACGACACCTTCGTCTGGGATCCCGGCGACGGCAGCGACACCGTCGAAGGGCAGGACGGCAACGACACGATGCTCTTCAACGGAGCAGCCGCCGCCGAGCACGTCGACCTGTCGGCCAACGGCAACCGGCTCCGCTTCTTCCGCGACGCCGGCAACATCACCATGGACACCGCAGGCGTCGAACAGGTCGACTTCAACGCCCTCGGCGGCGCAGACGTCGTCACCGTCCACGACCTGACCGGCACCGACGTCAAACACGTCAACGTCGACGAAAGCAACCCGGCCGGCAGCGGCACCGGCGACGGCCAGCCCGACCAGGTGATCGTCGAGGGCACAGCCGGCAACGACCAGATCACAGCCGTCGGCCGCAACGGCGCAGCGCGCGTGAGCGGGCTGGCCGCGACGGTGACGATCACGGGTGCCGAGGCCGCGAGCGACACGCTCACGATCGACGCACTCGACGGCAACGACCGCGTCAACGCGTCCGGCCTTGCCGCGAGTGCCGGCAAGCTGACGATCGACGGCGGGAACGGCAACGACGTGCTGTTCGGGGGCGCCGGCGATGACGTGCTCGCCGGCTCCGCGGGCAACGATCTCCTCGTTGGCGGCCCCGGGCAGGACAGCCTCGACGGCGGGACGGGCAGGAACATCCTCGTCCAGTAACCGTCGCCAAAGCTCCAGCGCAACCTGGGATCAGGCGGGCGGCCGCAAGGCCGCCCGCCGCTCGCACGTTGAGGGGCCGGACAGTCGTGTAGCGTCGATCCACCAGGTCAGAGAGGTGCTGCGTGGTCGATGAAAACGTTCCGGTCCTGATCGTCGGTGGCAGCCTCGTCGGCCTCTCGACGGCGGTGTTCCTCGGGCATCACGGCGTCCCGTCGCTGGTGCTCGAACGTCACCGCGGCACGGCGATCCATCCGCGGGCGGCGCTCGTGAGCCAGCGCACGATCGAGACCTACCGTGCAGTTGGCCTTCAGGCAGAGGTCGAGGAGGCCGCCGCCAAGGAGTTCGCCCAGAACGGCGCGATCATGTCGGCGGAGAGCCTCGCCGGGAAAGAACTGGACTGGTACTTCCGCTTCATCAACGAAGGAGTCGAGGCGCTCAGCCCGTCGCCGCGGCTCTTCGTCACGCAGATCGGCCTCGAGCCTGTTCTCCTCCGGGCCGCGCAGCGTTTCGGAGCGCGTGTCGAATATGCGTCGGAGGCGGTGACGGTGGAGCAGGACGGGGACGGCGTGACCGCGACCGTGCGGGCGCGCGACGGAGGCGCTGACCGCACTGTGCGCGCCCGCTATCTCGTCGCTGCGGACGGCGCTCACAGCCCGATCAGAGAACAGCTCGGGATCCGCAAGCTCGGTCACGGGAGTTTCTCGGACAGCATCACGATCTACTTCAGGGCCGACGTGCGCAAGCTGATGGGTGAGCGGAACCTGAGCGTGATCTACGTCTTCGGCCCGCGACTCCAGGGATTCTTCCGCTTCTCGATCGATCTCCAGGCGGGTTTTCTGGTCGTCAACTCGACGGTCGACGACGCCGGGGCTCGATCGGTTCGAATCGGCGAAGACATGACGACTTCGACGTGCATCCGCTATGTGCGTGAGGCTCTCGGTGATCCCGACATCACAGTCGAGATCGAGAACGTGCAGCGCTGGTCGGCTTCTGCCGAATACGCCGAGCAACTCCGCGTCGGTCGTGTGCTGCTCGCCGGTGATGCGGTGCACGTGATGCCTCCGACCGGAGGCTTCGGCGGCAACACCGGCGTCCAGGACGGCTACGACCTTGCCTGGAAGCTCGCCTACGTGCTCGACGGTCGCGCGGGCGACGAGCTGCTGCAGACGTACGACGACGAGCGGCAACCAGTGGCCGCGTTCACGACGGAACAGGCGTATACGCGCTACGTGCTGCGTCTCGACCCGGCTCTCGGGAAGGAGAACCTGGTGCCGATCGTCGCGGAGGCGACCGTCGAGCTCGGATACCGCTACCGGTCGGAAGCCATTTCGAGCGCGGTCGAGGACGACGGTGCAATGTGGGAAGACCCGCGTGAACCGACCGGCCGGCCCGGCTTTCGGGCGCCACATCTTCCGATCAGGCTGGACGGCCGCGAATGCTCGACGCTGGATCTGTTCGGTCGCGAGTTCGTCGCGCTCGCAGGTCGCGACGGACACAGCTGGCGTCTCGCCGGCGAGGCGGCCGGCTCAGCACTCGGCGTCCAGGTCCTGACGCACGTCGTCGACGACGTCATCGACCCGAGCGGGAAAGTCGGCACGCTGTATGGAACCGGGAGCGACGGAGCCGCACTCGTCAGGCCCGACGGATTCGTCGCCTGGAGGACCGCCGGGAGCCAACCGGATCCCGTCCGCGCGCTCACCGACGCCGTCGCCGTCGCCCTCCGTAGACACGGCTAGGCCCGCCTCCGAGAGGAGACGGGCCTAGCGAGCGGTGGATGATGCGGGAGCTAGACAGCCGCGACCGGAATGGCCGTGGGCGCGGGAGCCTGCGGCGTCTCGCCGTGCTCCAGCTGCGGCAGCCAGTTCAGCCAGCGCGGCAGGTACCAGTTGCGGTCGCCGAGCAGCTTCATCGTCGCCGGCAGGAGCACCGCGCGGATGAGCGTCGCGTCGATGAGGATGGCGGCTGCGAGGCCGACGCCCATCTCCTTGAAGTCGATGATCGGCATCGTCGCGAAGACCGCGAAGGTGACGACCATGACGACCGCGGCGCTGGTGACGACACCGGCCGTCTGCTTGATCCCGTGTGCGACGGCCTGCTCGTTCGAGAGCCCCCGGCCGTAGGCCTCGCGCACCCGGCTGAGGATGAACACGTGGTAGTCCATCGAGAGCCCGAACAGGATGACGAACAGGAACATGGGCAGCCAGGGCGTGATGCCGCCGTTCGAGTGGAAGTTGAAGACGCTCTCGCCCCAGCCCCACTGGAACAGCATCACGAGGATGCCGTACGCAGCTGCGACCGAGAGCAGGTTCAGGATGACCGCCTTCGTGGCCACGACGATCGAGCGGAACGCCGCGGTCAGGATCAGGAAGGCGAAGATCAGGACGAAGCCGAACACGAGCGGCGCCGTCCTCTTCATGCTTGCGCTCCAGTCCTGCTGCGCCGCCGTCGATCCGGTGACGGCGTAGTCGACGCCGTCGACCCGGCCGAGTGTGGCCGGCAGCAGGTCGTGCCGGAGGGTCTTCAACGCCCCGGTCGAGGCGCTGTCGGCGCCGTTGCCGTCGAGCGGGATGTCGACCGTGGCGACAGTGTGGGCGGCGTTCGAGTCGACCGTGATCGGAGCGCTCATCTGTCCGCTCGCGAGAGCGCGCCGCTTGAGCTCGGCGATCGCTGCCCGGACGGGCGGTGCGGTGACGTCGGCGGCCTTGATAGCGACCCGGGCCGGGTCGTTGCTGCTGCCGAACGCCTTCTCGAGGTGCTGGATCGGAGCGACCTCGGGAATGTTGACCTGCGACGGGGTCGTGGTCGCCGTGTTGAGCATGAATGCCGGGGCGGCGAGCGCGACAAGGATCGCACCGGCGGTGACCGCCGAGACGACCGGGCGGCGCAGGACGCGGTCGAGGATCGCACCCCAGACGCGGCTCTCGCCACTCTTGCTGCGGAGCCGGTGCACGAAGGGGATGCGGCCCTTCTCGACCCTGTCGCCCAGCTTCGAGAGCAACGCGGGCAGAACGGTCAGGGAGCCGATCATCGCAACGGCGACGACCATCATCGTGCCGACGGAGAAGGACATGAACGTCTTGTCCTGGGAGAGGAACATGCCGGCCATCGCGATCATCACGGTGATGCCCGAGATGAGCACTGCCCGGCCCGACGTCGCGGCGGCAGCTTCGAGTGCGGCACCCTCGCTGCGACCGGCGGCCCGCTCCTCGCGCTCACGCCGGAGGTAGAACAGCGAGTAGTCGATCCCGACCGCGAGGCCGATGAGCAGGATCACTTCCGAGATCTGCTGATCCACCGGGATCAGCTGGCTGGGGAGCGACACGAGCCCCGTGGTCGCAATGACGGCCGTCAGTGCGAGCAGCAGCGGTGCGATCGCCGCGACCGCGGAGCCGAAGACGAGCAGGAGGATGATCAGCGCCGCCGGCAGCGCAAGCAGGCCTACCTGGGCGAGCATGCTGTTGAACTTGGCGTCGAGCTTCTTCTCGGTGCTGACGCTCCCGAGCTCCTCGATCGTGAAACCGGGATGCCGGGCCTGCGCCTTCGCGACGGCCGCCTCGATGGTCGTGATGTACGTGGCCGCGTGCAGATAGTCGCCCTTCGGGCTGAACGTGACCATGACGGCGTGGCCGCTGTCGGAGATCTGGTCGCGGTGGCTCGAGACGAGTGGCGACCTGAGCTTCGTCACGCTCGGGAACCGAGCGAGCGTCGTCGTCACGTCGTGGATCGCCGCCCGGAAGGCGGGATTCGCCGGCGTCGACGTCTTGGACTGGATCAGGACGATCTCGCCCTGCTCGTCCTGCTTCGCCTTGAAGCCCGCGGAGATGATCTTGTCCGCCTTGCGGGCTTCGCCGACGTTGGTGTCGTTCGTCTTCAGGTACTGCGTACCGACGAATTTTCCGACCGCCACCGAAGCGATGACAAACACGAGCCAGCCGGCGATCGCGGTCTTCCAATGATTCGCACTCCAGCGGCCGATGCGTGCCGCTGTGTGGTTCGAACGCTTGAGAGGTGACACTGGAATCTCCTTTGTCCGTGGTTCTTGCTTGTGGAGCAAGGCTCGCACCGGCCGTCTTCAAGCGGAATGCGGCCACCATGCGTCTGCCGGTGCGGCTAGCCGCACCGTCGCCGACGGCCTTCGAGCGGGCGCTGATGGAGCGGAGAGGGGAGCGCTAGCCGCGCAGAAACGCCAGGACTGCCAGGACGCGGCGGTGGTCGTCGGAAGCCGGCGGAAGCCGCAGCTTGTTGAAGATGCTCGTCACGTGCTTCTCGACCGCGCGCTCGGTGACGACCAGGCGCTGCGCAATGCCCTGGTTCGAGCGGCCCTCCGCCATCAGTCCGAGCACCTCTCGCTCGCGCGGCGTCAGCTCGTCGAGCGGATCCTGGCGCCGGCGCCTCCCCACGAGCTGCGTCACGAGCGCCGGATCCAGCGCTGAGCCGCCTTCGGCCACGCGGCGCACCGCGGCGACGAACTCGTCGACGTCCGCCACGCGGTCCTTCAGCAAGTAGCCGACACCCTCGGCGCTCTCGGCCAGCAACTCCATCGCGTACGAGGGCTCGACGTACTGCGAGAGCACGAGCACGCCTACATCCGGATGGTCGGCGCGGATCTCCTGGGCCGCCCGCAGACCTTCGTCCGTCTGCGTCGGCGGCATCCGGATGTCCGTGATCACGATGTCGGGCGCGTAGCTGCGCACTTTCAGCAGAAGGTCGTCGGCCGTCGCTGTCTGCCCGACGACCTCGAAGCCTGCATCCGTGAGAAGACGCGCAATTCCCTCGCGCAGCAGCACGGAGTCCTCGGCGAGCACGACCCGGAGCCGCGCGCAGGCCCCGGCTAACACGGGATCTCGGCGCGGACGCGCGTGCCGCGCCCCACAGGGCTCTCGACGTCGAGGTGGCCGTTCAGCGCCTCCACCCGGTCGACGAGCCCACGCAACCCCGTGCCCTGCGCCGGGTCGGCGCCGCCGCGGCCGTCGTCGGCGACCTCCACGACGGCGCGCCCGTTGAACCGCGCAACGGAGACGCGGACACTCGTGGCATCGGCGTACTTGGCGACGTTCGTCAGTGCCTCGGCGACGACGTAGAACGCCGCCGCTTCGACGGGAGCCGGGAGGCGCTCGCCGGGCACGTGATCGAGCTCGACCGGGAGCGGCGCTCGATCGGCGAGCGACTCGAGTGCCGGGCCAAGCCCTCGGTCGGTCAGCACGGCAGGGTGGATTCCGCGCGCCAGCTCGCGGAGCTCCTCGAGGGCCTGCGCGAGCTCGGCGCCGGCCGCAGTGAGCAGCTCGCCCGCAGCGGCCGGGTCGCTCTGCAGCCTCGCCTGGGCGAGCCGAAGCGACAGCGAGAGCGAGACGAGCCGTTGCTGGGCGCCGTCGTGCAGGTTGCGCTCGAGCCGCCGCCGCTCCGCGTCGCCCGCCTCGACGATGCGCGCGCGCGACCGGCGCAGCTCGTTCTCGTACGCAACGCGCTCGGTGACGTCGACGCCGGTGACGAGATGGAACGGGCGGCCCGGTTCGATCTCCGGGACCGGCGTACACGTCCAGGCGACCAGCCGCCGCTCGCCGCCGCGGGCGAGCCAGCGCGTCTCCGTCGAGACGGCTTTGCCCGTCTCCGTCACCGCCCGGATGACCCGCTCCGCCTCGGCGGCGTCCTCCGGCGCGGAGATGAGCTCCCAGAAGACCCGATTCGCGGCGTCGCCGCCCAACAGGCCGGTCAGCTCCCGGAGCGTGTGGTTGAGCGGATCGAGGCTCATGACGCCGTCGTGCCCGACGATGGCGAGCAGGCTGGGTGTCGCATCGCCCATCGCACTGAGGAAATCCCGCTGGGTCTTCAGCGCCAGCTCAGCCCGTTTTCGGTCGCTGACGTCGCGAACGACCACGTAGTAGTCGGCCTCGCCGCTCGAGACGACCCGTGCTTCGAGGTGCAGCAGCTCGCCGCCCTCCTCCAGCTCGTACTCCAGCTCCTGCACCTCGCGGGTCTCGAAGGCCCGCTCCGCCGCCGTGACGAATCTCTGCTCGAGCGCGGGAGGCAGGCCGAGCTCGTACACGGTCGAGCCGATCAGTCGCTCCCGCTCCGCCGGCGTGACCCGGCTCGGATCGGCCCAGCGAATGTCGACGAAGCGATGATCCTCCCGCGCGACCCTGAAGATGTTGTCCGGGATCCCCTCGAGCAATGCTCGGCTGCGTTCCTCGCTCGCCCGCAGCGCGTCTTCCTGGTGGACGCGCACGGTGAGATCCAGACCCGTGACCAGGTAGCGCTGCTGGTTGCTCTCGTCGGTGACCGGCGCAATCGACCATCCGGTGACGAGCTCACCGGCGGCGCCGACCATGCGAGCCTCGATCGACGGCAGACCGGTCTGGCTCCGCGAGGAGAGGAACCACCGGCGCACGCCGTCCGCCTCCGCGGGGAGCGCGAAGAGCTCCCACCAGAAGCGGCCGCGGGCGGCCGCGTCGTCGACGATTCCGGTGGCGGCGAGAAGGGTGTCGTTGAAGCGGACGATCCGTCCTTCCTCGTCGGCGACGACGAAGTAGCTCGGCGCCGCGTTGACGACGTCACGGACGAAGTCGCGCTCGCGCTGAAGCTCGTCGAGACGCGCGAGCAACTCGGCCTGGAGGCGATCGCGCTCGATCGCCAGGCGCGCGGCGGCGACGAACGACTCGATGAGCTCCGGCTCTTCGAGCAGGGTCGGGTCGTGCACGAGCGCGCCGACCGGGCGGTCGCCGTAGTCGATCGGCGTCACGGCCCGGGCCGGATCGTCGTGCGGCAGGTCGTACGGTTGGCCGTCGACGTCGACGTAGCCACCGCGCTCGGCGAGCCAGAACACCAGCTCGAGCGTCGGATCGCGGAGCCTGCGCCGCAGGCTCTCCTGCGCCTCCGCCCGCGAGGCGTCGCCCGACGTCTCGACGAGCAACTTCCCGACGTCGGCCCGGGCCAGCCGCGTGCGCATGAGCCCGGACAGGAAGAGGAACGGCACCGTGAGGAACCCGAGCGCCGCCAGGCCGCTCGTCACGTCGGACGCCAGCCTCGAGACCTGATCGAGCGCGAGCGAGATCCCGAAGAACGCAAGGCTGACGCCGCCGGCGAGCAGCACCGGGCCGAGCAGCCGCCGGGCGACCGCGGTCGAGCCGCGCCAGCGTAGGTACAGCGCGACCGCCACCGAGATCAGGTAGGCGGCAGCGAGCACCTGGACGAGCGTCAGGATCGCAATCGCCGCTGTGTGGTTGTCGCTGACGAGCAGCCGATTCGCGGGGCAGTCGCTGCACCGGGCCGGATCCGGTTCGAAGAGCGAAGTGGCGACGTTCGCGAGGCCGGCGAGCGCGTAGCCGCCGGCGACGACAGCCCGCTGCCAGGGTGCTCCGAGCCGCCCGCTCGGATAGGCGAGCAACGCGTGCACGAAGACGGCGGCCCAGAGGGCGCCGAGGGAGAACCCGACGGTCCAGACGTAGCCGTTGTTGGCGAAGGACAGGCCGTTGAAGAACCAGGCGAACCCGACGCCGATGAGGAGGAGCCCCGTCCGGTTCTCCGGCCTCCGCGTGCGGGCGACGAGCCCCGCGAGGATGAACGCGTACCCGACGAGCAGCGCCAGCACCAGGTTCGGGCTGGACGTGTTGCTGTGGTCGGTCGTGAGCGCGAGCGCGAGCGCCCCGGCGCCGACGGCCAGGCCCACTGGCACGACGATGACCCAGAGCCTGGCCGCGCTCCTCATCGGAGCAGTGCTGCGATCGCCTCCGCCGAGATCTCGGCCTTGGGGACGAAGCCGCGCGCGCCGCACTCGTCGACGAGCGCGCCGAAGTCGCGTGCGTCGCGGCTGGACGTGAGCACGATGTCCGGGCTGCTGCCGTTCGACGTCAGCGCGGCGGCGACGGCGAAGCCGTCGGTGTCCGGCAGCTGGACGTCGAGGAGGACGATGTCGGGCCGAAGCGCACGAGCCTGCGCGACCGCACCGGCACCGTCCTCGGCCTCACCGACGACGGTGAAGCCCTCGCTCTCGAGGATCGCGCGCGCCATGCCGCGGAAGCTCGGATGGTCGTCGACGATGAGGACGGTCTTGCTCATGGGCGCATCGTCGCAGAGACGGGCGGCGACGACGGTACGGGTAGCCACACTCTTGGAGCGAGGCACGCCCAGCCGGTCTGATTCGAGCCGCCCTGATCCGACCACTCTCATCCGAGCTTGACCAGCGCGGGGTGAACGGATAGCACTGCACCGTGGAGGTTCCCGAAGAGACTCGCGAGCTCGTGGACGTGACGATCCGCGTCCGGGAGACCTCTCCCGGCTCCTTCGAGGTGAACTTCAGCCCGACCTCCCCGACCCACATGGCCCGTCAAGGCTTCACGATCGACACCAAACGAGGAGCCAAAGGGAAACACCTGGCCCAGGTCCTCGACTGGGCCGAAGGGTACTGGCGCCAGAACTACCCTGCTTCCTGACCGCCTTGCGCGGGCAGCACCCCCTTGCGCCCTCACCGCGCGCGAAGCACAATCCAGCGATGCGCTGGCGTACGGCGCTCCTGTTCGGGATCCTCGCTGCGATCACATGGGCGGCCGTCGCCGACCCTGCTGCACCGGCGACGGGCCACTACACGTACGTGTACCGCCAGGGCAAGGCCACGCTGACGTTGACACTCCCAGCGCCGGCCGGCCGCGTCCCGCAGGCGAGGGCGTGCGCGAACGAGCTGCACGACCCCCTCGTGCTGATCCGGGCCGTCGCAGACAACCGGGCCGGAGGCGCAAGGTTCGACCTTCCCGACGTGATCGCCGTCGGCCTGAGCAGCGGCCGGACGCTCGACTTCGTCGGGCTCGACTCGAAGATCACCGCCGACCGTTGGGGCGACAAAGCCCACCGGCTCGGAGGCGAGCTCTACGACCGCTGCGCGATCGATCTCTGGAACGAGCTGTCCGTTTCGAAGATCGTCTTGCCGAGAGCTCGTAAGACGTATCTCTACGCAGCGAGCGGGACCGGAATCACCCTTCCCGACGTGCAATACGTGCTCGTGGCGGACCCGATCTCCGTCGGGCCCGATCCCGTCGTGCTCCATCGCCGCTAGACGGTTGATACTGCCGCCTCGGTGACAGGCTCCCGTTCAGTCGAGCAGTGTCGCCGTGTAGTCGGGGACGTAGTGGAAGAGGTCGCGCGGCGGCCGCTCATAGTCGGTCTCGGCAGGCCGGGGCGGCAGCTCGAACGGCGTCTCCAACACGTCCGTGTACGGCACGACGGAGAGCAGGTGCGCGATGCAGTTGAGCCGGGCGCGGCGCTTGTCGTCGCCCTCGACGACGTACCAGGGCGCCTCCGAGGTGTCTGTGTGGACGAACATCTCGTCCTTCGCGCGCGAGTAATCGACCCACCGGGCGCGTGACTCGAGATCCAACGGTGACAGCTTCCAGCGCCGGAGCGGATCCTCGAACCGCGAGCGGAACCGGCGTTCCTGCTCGTCGTCGCTGACCGAGAACCAGTACTTGATCAGGCGGATGCCGTCCTCGACGATCAGACGCTCGAAGATCGGGCACTGCTGGAGAAAGCGGCGATACTCGGCAGGCGTGCAGAAGCCCATCACGTGCTCGACGCCGGCACGGTTGTACCAGCTCCGGTCGAAGATGACGATCTCGCCCGCGGTCGGCAGATGGGCGATGTACCGCTGGAAGTACCACTGACCCTGCTCACGCTCGGTCGGTGCGGGCAGCGCGACGATCCGTGCGACACGCGGGTTCAGGTACTCCGTCACCCGCTTGATCGCACCGCCCTTACCGGCAGCGTCGCGACCCTCGAAGAGAACGACAAGCCGGACACCCGTCGTCCGCACCCATTCCTTCAGCTTCACCAACTCCGCCTGCAGGCGCACCAGCTCCTGCTCGTAGAGCTTGCGCGGCACCCTGGTTGCATCGTCGTGCGGCATCGGCTCGGCCGGCGAATCGTATTCGTGACGCCGCGACCGCGCATTCCGGCAGGTGCCCCGCTGCGAAGGGCACCATGGACGTCGATGAACCCGAGTTTCACGATTGCACGGATCGCAGGCATTCGGATCGGCGTCAACTGGAGCTGGCTGATCGTCTTCGCGTTGATCGTGTGGACACTCGAAAGCACGGTCTTCCCCGCGTCGAACCCCGGCCTTGCGACCTCCGCGTACGTAGGGATGGCGGTCGCTGCGGCTCTCTTGTTCTTCGTTTCGCTGCTGCTGCACGAGCTCGGGCACGCACTGCAGGCGAGGCGTGACGGTGTTGAGATCGAGGGCATCACGCTCTGGCTGTTCGGCGGCGTCGCCCGCTTCAAGGGCATGTTCCCCTCGGCCGGGGCAGAGCTTCGGATCGCGGTTGCCGGGCCACTCGTCTCGCTGGTGCTGGGCGGACTGTTCGTGGCGATCGCCGTCGCCGACGGGCTTGGTAGCGCAGTCGACGGTGTCGCAGCATGGCTCGGCTACATCAACTTGCTCCTGCTCGTCTTCAATCTCCTGCCGGCGCTGCCGCTCGACGGCGGTCGGGTGTTCCGGTCGCTGCTCTGGCTGCGCACCGGCGACTTCACGCGAGCTACCCGGATCGCCGCCGATGTCGGCCGCGGCTTCGGCTATCTGCTGATCGGCGCCGGACTGCTGCTGCTCATCACCCTGGGCGCCTGGAGCGGCGCCTGGCTCGCCTTCCTCGGTTGGTTCCTGCTCAACGCAGCCGCCGCCGAAGGACGCTACGCGCTGCTACGCGACGCACTCGGCGATCTGCGCGTCGGCGACCTGATGATCAGGCAGCCGGAATCGGTCGCAGCCGACTGGTCGCTCGCCGAGTTCATGGACGGTGTTGCACACGTCCACCACTTCACCACCTATCCCGTCGTCGCCCACGACCACGTTGTCGGGCTGCTTCCGTTCGCGTCCGTCGCCCGCGTGCCGCGACGTGAATGGGAGGCGACTCGCGTCGATCAGTGCATGGTTCCGATCGACGAACTGACCGCGGTGCGCGAGGACGAATCGCTCCTCGACGCGCTCGGCGACATCCAGCAAGGCCGGCTCGATCGAGCACTCGTCCTCGACGGGGAGCAGGTCGTCGGACTGCTCTCGATCAGCGACATCGGCCGACTCATCGCCCGTCACCAGCGATGAGCTCTACGACCAGCCGAGGAAGGACCGCATCGAGCGGCCCTCCCACGGCTGGTGTTTCGGAACGTCAGTCGGCTGCGATCGCCGCGATCTCGGCGTGGGCCACGGCGAGCAGGTCTTCCGTCAGCAGGCGCAACGACGTGTTGTGCACCCCCGCCTCCACGACGACGTGGTCCGTCTCGCCGAGGCTACGGTCGACCACGACGCGGTCGCCTTCCGGCCCTCCAAACGGCGGGACCGCGCCCAGCTCGAATTCCGGATAGGCGTGAGCGAGCTCACTCTCGCTCAGCAGCCGGACACCCGACCCGACCACGTCGGCCAGCCGTCTGAGATCAAGCCGGCTCGACGCAGGTACGACGGCGCGGACACGCTGATCGTGCTCGTCACGGCGCAACCAAGGTCTTTGCCACCGTCTGGGCGAGCACGCCGAGCGCCCTCGCCTCACCGACCGCGCTCGTCGTCGGCCGGTGCGGCAGCACCTCGACCTCGACACCATGGTCGCGCAGGGTGCCGACGAGCGCATCGGTCGTCTCCTTACGTGACTTCTGCACCCGTGAACGAGGGGGAGGTGAAAGCCTCCGAAACGTCGTTCCCTCGCCGGGATAGAAGATCGACGTGTGCCCGTCCTCCCAGCGCACGAGGTAGTGAGGCTGGGCTTCGGCTCCCAGGACCTCGACGATCTCGCCGTTGCGGCCATGCTCGCCGACTCGGCGGGCACTCACCTCGACGATGTCCCCGGCGTTCAGCCCAATACGTTGTGTGACAGCCATCTTCCTCGCCTCCCTTCCCTCGTGACCCTCGCATGTGCCTCGACCAGAAGCATCGGGGAAGTCACCGATCTCCTGTCAGGGCGCGGTCGCACCGGGGTGGACGGCGGGGATCGCCGGGGATCCAGGGCCAGACCCGCCTCTGGACCAGATAGAAGGGCCGGACAGATGGCCGGCGACACGTCCTCAGCTCGGGCAGACCTCGCGGAGCTGCACTTCTACCGCCTGCTCGTTGCGATCGACGGCTCCGACAACGCGGGACTGGCGCTCGCAGCGGCGATGACCGCGAGCCGCCGCGACAACGGTCGTCTGACGTTGATCAGCGTCGCGCCGAAGGTGATGCGAACCGCCTCTTTCGGGAGCACGATCATCAGCCCGGAACAGCTCCAGCGCGAAGCTGACGCCGAAGCCGAACAGGTGCTCCGCGAAGCCGTCCGCCGCCTCCCCGACGACGTTCCCGCTACGACGATCTTCCGGCAAGGCAGACCCGGGCCGGAGATCGTCGCAGAAGCAGGTAGCGGCAACTACGACGCCATCCTGCTCGGCGCCCGTGGTGTCGGCCGCGTCGGGGCACTCATCGGCAGCGTCAGCCAATACGTCCTCCACCACTCCGACATTCCCGTGATCGTCATCCACGCACCCAGCGGTCCATCCCCATCCCGCGACTAGCGAACCCGCGGCCCGCCGGCCCACGCCGG
The DNA here is from genome assembly GCA_963851065.1 of uncultured Thermoleophilia bacterium. Taxonomy (GTDB): domain Bacteria; phylum Actinomycetota; class Thermoleophilia; order Gaiellales; family Gaiellaceae; genus PALSA-600. The sequence goes on along the minus strand of CAWKNW010000011.1, from coordinate 578,414 downwards.
CGAGTCACGTACCTGGACCTACTAGGCAGACCGCGTCGTGATGCGACCCTGGTCGTCGATCGAAAGAGTCTGGCGCGTGTCGGCACCGCCGGCGATCATCCCGAACCAGCGGCGGTGGCCCTCCGTGACCACGGTCGCCGCCGTATCGGTTTGGGACTCGATCCGGTATCCCTGCTCGACCTTCTTCTGCAGGGTCGCGGCCAATAGTCGCTTGCGCTGATCGACGGACAGTGGCAGGTCCGCAGCGTGCTCGACGCCGTTGGAGCTCAAGAGATTCGGTGCGGCCATGATGGCCTCCCTTTTGTGTCGGCCTTCACCGGCGAGTGGATCCGTGTCGTAAACGAGAAGGGGACGAAACTCACGTCCCGGTCATGCTTGCGAGAACGCCGTTCACTCAGCAAAGCGCCTTACCAAACAGTATCAGCGCGTGTCAGGCGACCATCTAGTCTTCAGGCGACGGGTCGTGGACCACATCGCGGAGATGCCGGCTCTCGGCGAGAGCACGGAGTGCCCGCAGCCCCGCGGCCTCGACCTGGCGGGTGCCCTCGGCTGTCAGGCCGAGAACGAGGCCGACCTGCTTCAGGCTGCGGGCCTGATTGCCGTTCAGTCCGAATCGCATCTCGAGCACACGGCGGTTGCGGTCGGGGAGCGTCGCAAGGCACCTCGACAGGAGCGCGCTCTGAAACTCGGCATCGACTGATTCCTCGGGTGGGACCGAGGTGCGGTCCTGGAGCAGGTCACCGAACTCCGTCGTGCCGTCGTCGCCTACGGGTGTCGCGAGTGAGATCGGCTCCGGTGGCAAGCATCGAAGCAATTCGACCTCGTCGAGCGTGCACCCGACGACCGCTGCGATGTCCGGATTCGTAGGCTGCCGCCCCTGATCCCGAATGCCGAACTCGGCTTGCCGAACCGCGCGGAGCTTCGCATCGACGTCGACGGGAAGGCGAATCGTCCGCGAGGTGTTGGCAATCGCACGGGAAACCGACTGGCGGATCCACCACGTTGCGTAGGTCGAGAACTTGTAACCCTTGCGCCAGTCGAACTTTTCGGCGGCCCGGGCCAGCCCGATCGTCCCCTCCTGGATCAGATCGACAAACGGGACACCGTGATGTCGGTAGCGCTTTGCAATCGAGATGACCAGCCGCAGGTTTGCCAGCACCAGCTCCTGCTTCGCACGGTCGTCGCCATGTTCGATCCGCTTCGCCAGTCTGATCTCCTCGGGTGCGGTCAACAGCGCCACCTCGCCGACCCGAGCCAGGAAGAGATCGAACGGATTCTGCGTCCAGTTGCCGTTCCACGTGCGCCAGCTCCTCTCCACACAGCGTCCACAGCCGCCAAACGAGAGGACCCGGCCGGGCCCCGGGCCCTCTCCAGTGACGCTGAATTACGCTGGAGCTAGACGACGGCGACCGTGCGGTCGCTGTGGGCAACGACCTTGCCGCTCGTGATCTTCGGAGCGTTGGGGATCGCCTTGTCGAGGTGCTCGTCGTTGATCCACTTCGAGACGAGCTTGGTCGACGCGTCAGCCTGCTCGGAGGTCTCGAAAAGACCGAGCGAGCTAAGGACGCCGTTGCTGCCCTCGATCAGGAAGTAGCCGCCGAAACCGGGCAGCTTGCGCAGCTGCGGGACGAGCGACTCCTCGACCTTGCCGGCGACCTCGTTCGTACGGGCCATGTCGACGCCTTCGTACCGGCGAATGGTGGCATACATGTGATGCTCCTTCTGTTCTCCTACAGGGCAGAGCGCTCGAATGGGCGCACTGCGGCGGTCAGGCCAGGGGTCACAGTCGGAGAGGAAAGTGCTTGAGCCTCGGCGGCTTCAACAGCTAGAGCCAACGCGCTGACTTCACTCTACACGTAACCGTGCGGCACCGTCCGAATCCCGCTCAACGCGGTCGGCTCGCTGCTGACCTGCGATCGGAGCGTCTCAACGGCCGACTCGCTGCTACCGTTCGATCGGAGCGTCTCAACAACCGGCGCTGCACCTTTCCACGCGAGGCACAACGAGCGCGCCTCGCAAGACATCCGCCCTCAGCAAAGCGGGTCGGAGCATTTGGCTTGTCCGGCCGCAACACCTCGGTCGGCGACGAGAGCTTTGACCGAAGGAGGCGGCCCGGACATGGAAGAGTTGCGCGCCGTCGCGACCGTCGACTACTCCGGCGGCGCGGCCGTGGCAAACGACCCTCCGCGTTTGCGTGGCCTGTCGCACAAGCTGGCGTTCTACGCGGCGATTCCGCTCGGCTTCATGCTCGCACTGGAGGCTTCGACCCCGATCGCACGCGTGGCCTCCCTCTTGTTCGCGCTCAGCGTCGTGGCGATGTTCGGCACGAGCAGCCTGTTCCACTGCATTTCGTGGGGTCCCGTCGCGAAGGGGCGAATGGCCGTGGTCGACCACGCGATGATCTACGGGCTGATCGCCGGGACGTACACGCCGTTCGCGTTGCTCGTCCTCCGCGCCGGGTGGGGAATCCCGGTGCTGGCGGTCGTCGGTGCAAGCTGCCTCGCTGCGACTGCGACGAAGGTGGTCTGGCGCAACCCGCCGACGTGGGTCGCGGCAGCGACGTGCCTCGGGCTCGGCTGGATCGCGTTGCTGGTATTTCCCCAGATCGCAGCCCACATCGGCCTTGGCGGCACCTCACTGCTCGCCCTCGGTGGTGTTGCCTACAGCGTCGGAGCCGTCGTCTATGCGCTGAAGCGCCCTGACCCGTTCCCGCGAACGTTCGGCTACCACGAGGTCTTTCACGCGCTCGTCGTTGTCGCCGTCGCCTGCCAGTACGCAGCGGTGGCGTTCTTCGTCCTACCGCGCGCATGAACGCAGCAGTGGACATTCAGCTGACAAGTCGTCGACTGGTTCGCGTCGGCGGAGCTTGTTTCAGCGCACTCGCACTGGTGGCATGTGTGCTGGTCGCGCGGCGACTGTCGACGACGAGCTGGCCGCTCGACGGGGCTCGCCCGCAGGTCGTCCTCGCCGCCGCGGGCGCGTACCTCGCGAGCTTCGTGCTGCGGGCGCTCGGATGGCAGCGCCTGTTCCCGGTCGCCGAGCGGCCCGACCGAAGTCGGTGCCTGGCCGCCTGCGGTGCCGCGGCCGCGAGCGGCGTCATTCTCCCCTTCAGGCTCGACTACGTCGTCAAAGTCTCGACGCTACGACGCCTGGGCGGCGTTCGCGTCGGCCTCGAGGCGATTGGGCTCTCGATCGTCGCGCTCGGCCTGGTCGACGCGGTCGCGATGTTGCCGCTGGCAACAGCAGCGCTCGTCACGTCCGGGGCCGTCTTCCGTGCACCGCTGATCGTCGTCCTCCTGTTTTGCGTCGGATGCGTCGGCGTGCTCGTTGCCGGACGGCAACTGGTCCGCGTACCGCTGATCTCGCGATCCAAGCGGCTGGAGTCGATTTGCAGGCAGGTCGGGGAGCGCACCGCGTGGCGCTCGACCTTCAGCGCAGGCGGGTTCCTGCTCGGCTGCTGGCTGATGCGCGGAACGGGCAACACCCTGCTGCTCATCGCGTTCGGGGTCGGCTTCTCACCGACACTCGCACTCGTCGTGCTATGCATGGCCGCCGCGGCGTCGATCCTGCCGATCACCGCCGGCGGCGCACTCGTCAGCATCGGCGCAACCTCGGCCGTGCTCATCGGTCTCGGCGTGTCGAGCGCGCACGCCGTCAACTTCTCGCTCGCCGCCGGTCTCCTGCTCACGAGCAGTGCACTCATCGCCGCGTTCATCGGTATCGCCGGCTCGCTCTTCCTCACGCTGCTGCGGAGGCACGAAGATGTCCCGGTGGCCTGAGCTCCGTCGCCTCGCTCGCGCGCAGCGGCAGGCTGCACACGTCCTTGCCGCGACGCTCAGGATTCCAGGCGCCGACGTCTTCAACCGCACCGGCATCGCGCCCCGGATCGTCGACGAACGGCTCGCAGGCGTCCCCGCGACGATCGTCCGCCCCGGCGGGCCGCCGCCTTGGCCTGCCCTCCTGTTCGCGAATGGCGCAACGCCGGACGGGCGAGCGCACCCGGTCGTCCGGCGACTCGCTCTCGCCCTTGCACGTTCCGGCTACGCGACGTACATACCCGACCTTCCCGGCATCTCTCTTGGCGAGCTGACACCCGCGACGCTTGCAGCAGCCGTCGAGTGCACACAGAAGGTCGCCGACGCGCGCGAGACGCTGTACCGTCGCGTCGGTCTGGTCGGTGTCTCCGTCGGCGGAACGCTCGCGCTGCTTGCAGCGGCCGACGAACGGCTCGCTGCACGGATCTCGCTCGTCGCGTGCGTCGCTCCGTTCACCGACCTTCTCAAGGTGATGATGCTCGCGACGACCGGCATGTACCGAGACGACGCAGGCGTTCTGAGCGCTTATCCGACACCACCCTCGCTCGCCGTCGGACTCGGAAGATCGCTCGCGGCGATGCTGCCGGCGACCGCTGCAGCCTCGGGATTCGCCAGCATGTTGCGCACGCTCGATACGGCCTCTGACGACCCGCTGTCGCCGCTGCGCACAGGTCCTTCCGATCCGCTCGACCACGCAACGAACTCGGTGCGCGAGCTGCTCGCGAATCAGGATCCGATCCGATTCGATGACCTGCACAACGCACTGCCCGACGAGATTCGCACCACGATCGAGGCGCTTTCTCCCGTCTGCGTTGCGACACGCATACGCGCGCCGATCGAGATCGCGACGGCGCCGCGTGACACGTACTTCCCGGTCGCCGAGTCACTTGCGCTCGCGAGCGCACAAGACGCGCACGTCACCATCACCCCGGCACTCGCGCACGCGAGGCCGCGGCTCGACCTGGACAGCCTCGACGGGCTCGCGCGGCTCAGCGGATTCTTCGTTCGATCCCTCGTCGCAGCCGAAGCCGTTCACCCCACAGTTACGCTCTCGACATGAAGAGGTTGCGTGCCTTCTTCGATCGCCTGCCGAGTGGACACCGTCCACCGACCGGCCCGCTGACCACCGACGAAGCAAACGAAGCCGAAGCGTTGCGACAAGAGACCCTCCACGATGACCAGCGGATCGAACAAGGGCCGGAAGAGGCATCCGATGAGCGGTCGACCTGAGCGAACGCTGACGGATCACTCGCTCTGACGCATCGACCGTGAAGAGCCCCGACCAGCTTCGCGTCGGGATGCTCGCCCCGATCTCTTGGCGCGTGCCGCCGCGCCACTACGGACCGTGGGAGCAGTTCGTGTCGCTCCTGACGGAGGGGCTGGTCGCACGAGGAGTCGACGTCACGCTGTTTGCAACGGCGGACTCGATCACGCGCGCGCACCTGGTGGGGAGTGCCCCGACGGGATACTCGGAGGATCCGGAACTGGATGCGAAGGTCTGGGAGGGCCTTCACATCTCGACGGTGTTCGAGCGGGCCGACGAGTTCGACGTCATCCACAACAGCTTCGACTTCTTGCCGCTCACGTACAGCCGTCTCGTCGACACGCCGGTGGTCACGACGATTCACGGCTTCTCCTCGGAGCGGATCGTCCCCGTCTTCGAGAAGTACAACGGCGTCGGCTACTACGTGGCGATCAGTGACGCCGACCGGCATCAGAACCTCGACTACGTGGCGACTGTTCACCACGGCATCGACATGCAAGCGTTCGAGGTGGCTGCTGGGCCGCGTGACTATCTGCTCTTCTTCGGAAGGATCCACCCGGAGAAGGGGACCGCCGAGGCGATCGAGGTGTCCAGACGAACCGGTCTGCCGCTGATGATCGCCGGAATCATCCAGGATCACGAGTACTTCGCGCAGTTCGTCGAGCCCCACGTCGACGGAACGCGTGTGCGATACATCGGCCCGGTTGCTGCCGATCTCCGCGGCGACCTGCTCGGCCGAGCACGGGCGCTCTTGCATCTGGTCAACTTCGATGAACCGTTCGGCTTCAGCGTCGTCGAGGCGATGGCCTGCGGAACGCCGGTGATCGCAAGCTCACGCGGGTCGATGCCCGAGATCATCCGCGAAGGCGAGAACGGCTTTCTCGTAGGCTCCCTCGACGAAGCGGTCGCTGCCGTTGGCGCCTCGGACGCTCTGGACAGTGGCTCGGTGCGTGCGTCGGTCGAGCACCGCTTCGATTCCGACCGGATGGTGGACGACTACCTCGCCCTCTATCGCCGGGTAGTGCACATCCATCGGAGAAGGCGGGCCGACGTATGAGTATCGAGATCGCGACGGGGAGCGACCTCGAGAGATCGCTACGGCGGCGAGGGTTCATCCGGCCGATGTGACGGTGGCGTCGGCGGGAGGAGAAGGAGATGGCTCTCGACCACGGCGGCGGCGACGTCGCTCAGCTTTCGGCCGTTGTGTTGCGAGTGATCGCGAAGTCGCTCGAAGGCCGCATTCGCGCTGATCGAGTGGCGCTCCATCAGGATTCCCTTCGCCTGTTCGATCAGCGCGCGGCGCCCGAACGCTCCCTGCAGGCTCTGGTACTCGGCGAACCGCTGAAGCGTGATATCGATCGCACTTTGCAGCTCATCAGGGGTTCCATCGATGATGTAGGCGAAGACACCGCGTTTGGCAGCTTCGCGAACGTAGGCGGGATCGTCGACGTGGAGGATCGCGATGACCGGGCAGGAAGCCTCGCGAACGATTTCGGAAATCAGCTCGAGCGCGTGCGCAGAGCTCGAGCCCAGCCCAACGAGAGCCACGTCGGGATCTTCCCTGGCGGTGACGGCGCCTACTTCCTTGACGTAGATCTCGCGTGCGATCACGTCGTGTCCGAGCCCGATCACGACCTGGGCGAGCAACTCCAACCGGTCGCGCTTCTCACTCGCGATCAAGACACGCAGGTGCTGAGGCTCGCCTTGCAAGTTCGCCGCCGGCGTCAACGGACCGCTCATTGTACGCCCGCGCGCGTCAGCTCGATGGCAATTGCTTCCGCTAGAATGGCTTTCAGCGTCCCCGTGTTCAACTCCCGCACGAGCCCGCCGCTTCGCGCTTCGGGGAGTTAACGAGAGGGAGCGACATCATGATGAAGAGCTTGAGGCGAGTTCTCGAACAGCTGCGCGCTGCGCTGAACGGAGCCTTCCGCAAGCCGACGGCCGCGCGCGTAGGGGTGCAGGACCCCCAGCGCATGCAGTCGCGCGGCTGACGCGTGCGCACCGCGATCGTTTCCACCTATCCGCCGCGCGTTTGCGGCATCGGGACCTTCGCGGCCGACCTGCGAGAGACGCTGCTCGACGTCGCGAGCGTCGACGACGTCGCGGTCGTGCCGATCGTCAACGAGCCGTCACGTCCTCAGGGAGCCGGACCGATCTCGATGATCGGTCAGGCAGTACGCGGCGACTACGTGCGCGCTGCGCGGACGCTCGGACGTCTCAACGTCGACGCGGTGCTGCTGCAGCACGAGTATGGGATCTTCGGAGGACGCGACGGCGAGTACGTGCTGTCCTTCGCCGAGGACCTTGCGGAGCCGCTCGTCGTCACGCTGCATACGGTGCTCTCGAGGCCGACGCCGCATCAGCTGCAGGTGCTCACCGACCTGTGCGCCGAGGCGGAGCTGGTGATCGTGATGACGGATACCGCGCAGCGGTTGCTCGTCGAGTGCGGCGCCTGCGCCGAGGACAAGATCCGGGTGGTGCCACACGGCGCGCCGTCCCGCCTGACCGAGCGCGCCGGCCTGCGCAGCGCTTCGCCCGCGTCGGGCCCGTACGCTCGCTCCGACGACCGCTTCCTGCTCTCGACCTTCGGCCTGATCTCGCCCGGCAAGGGACTGGAGACGGTGATCGAGGCGCTGCCCTCGATGATCGAGCGTCACCCCGAGATCGTCTACGTGATTGCGGGCCGAACACACCCGGACGTCGAGCGGCGCGAGGGCGAGGCCTACCGCTTGATGCTCGAGCGGCGTGTGCTCGAGCTCGATCTCTCCGAGCACGTCGAGTTCGACGACCGGTTCCTCTCGATCGACGAGCTGTCCGACCTGCTCGCGGCAACCGACGTCTTCGTCACGCCGTATCGCAGCGAGGAGCAGATCGCGTCCGGCGCGCTGACATTCGCAATCGCGGCCGGCTGCGGAATCGTCTCGACGCCCTACTGGTACGCCGAGGACATGCTCGCTTCGGGCGCCGGCCGCCTCGTGCCGTTCGACGACCCGACGAGCCTTGCCGACGCCGTCTGCGGCTATGCCGACGAGCCGGAAACGCTTGTCGCGGCGCGGGCGGAGGCAGCGCGCATGGCGTCCTCGCTCGCGTGGCCGTCGGTCGCCCGGGCGACGGCCACGGTGCTGCGAGAGGCGAACGCGCTCGCGCCACGGCGGAGGCCGCTGGGCGTCACCGACCTTCGCTTGACGAGCCTCCGCACCGATCACCTGCTCACGCTCGTCGACGACGTGGGGATCGTGCAGCACGCGGACGGGATCATCCCCGACCGCAAGACCGGGTACTGCGTCGACGATGTCGCACGGCTCGCGGTCGTCTCGCTTGCACTGGCGGGACGCGAGGACGAGCACACGTGGACGGCGATTCTCTACCGCGCACTCGCCTTCTTGCACGCAGCAGAGGGCCGGGGCGGGATGCGCAACTTCATGGGCTACGACCGCCGCTGGCTCGACGAACCGCACCTCGGCGACCATGTCGGCCGCGCTGTCTGGGCGCTCGGCGAGATCCTCGCCACCGCCTGGATTCCGGCGGTCGTCGAGCCCTCCGCCCGCCTGCTCGAACGGATCGTGTCCTCGCTGAAAGGCGAGGTGGCGCTCCGAACGGCTGCGTATTCGGTGCTCGGACTCGCGCGCCTCGATCCCGACCGACTCGATCTCCACGCCCGCCGCCTGCTCGAGCGCTTCGCAGACCAGCTCGCCGAGGCCTACCAGCGCAACGCTTCCGACGACTGGCGCTGGTTCGAAGAGAAGCTCACCTACGACAACGCACGGCTTCCACAGGCGCTCCTCAGGTGCGGCGGCGCGCTCGGCCGCGACGACCTGACGCAGATCGGCCTCGAGTCCCTGCGCTGGTTCGGTGACGAGTGCGGTCTGCAACACGGTCTGCTCCGGCTGCCGGGACATCACGGGCGCGGCCGCGGCGAAGCAGCTCCTGGGTTTGGAGACGAGCAACCCCTCGAGGCGGCCGCGTTGGTGGAAGCAGAGCTGACTGCGTTCGCCGTGACAGCCCGCGCCGAGCACGGCGTTCGGGCGCGACGTTCGTTCGAGTGGTTCCTCGGCCGCAATCGACTGCACCGGCCGATGTACGACTTCGCGACGGGCGGCTGCAGCGACGGGCTCGGCACCGATGACCTGAACCTGAACGAGGGCGCCGAGTCGACGCTCGCGTTCCACAGCGCGGCCGTGATCCTGGACGCAGCCGGCGTCCGCGCCGGGGCTGTGACGCCCGCACAGCAGCCGGCGGCCGCATGAGCGACCGCGAGCTCTTCGATCGTCATCCCGCCAATCCGATCCTGACGGCGGACGATTGGCCGTATCCGGCCAACGCCGTCTTCAACCCCGCGGCAGCTGCGATCGATGGAACGACGATCCTGCTCGCGCGCGTCGAGGACTTGCGGGGCATCTCGCACCTCACGGCTGCCCGCTCCGCAAACGGCATCGACGGTTGGTCGGTGGACACCGAGCCACTTCTCGCGCCGACACCCGATGTCGCGACCGAGCAGTGGGGCTTCGAGGACGCCCGCGTCGTCTGGGCTGCAGAGCTCGACCGTTGGGTCATCACCTGCACCGCGTACGGCCCCGCGGGACCTGCGGTGTATCTCGCGACGACCGAGGACTTCAACACGGTCGAGCGCTACGGGATCATCCAGCATCCGGAGGACAAGAACGCGGCACTTCTGCCCCATCGGATCGACGGGCGTTGGATTCTGCTCCACCGACCGAAGACCGAGTACGGCGGCGCCCGAGGGGAGATCGTCCTCTCCCGCTCGCCCGATCTCGTCAGCTGGACCGCGCCCGAGCAGGTGCTCCAACCCCGCGAAGGCGCCTGGTGGGACTCACTGCGAATCGGGATCGGCCCGCCGCCCCTGCCGACCGAGCACGGCTGGTTGCTCATCTACCACGGCGTCAAGGAGACGGTCGCCGGCGCGCTCTACCGCGTCGGGCTTGCGCTGCTCGACCTCGAAGAGCCGACTCGCGTCCTGCGCCGGCTTCCAGATTGGGTTCTCACGCCCCGCGCAGCGTATGAACGGTCCGGTGACGTCCCGAACACGGTGTTTCCCTGCGGGGTGGTCCACGACGACACGAGCGGGGAGGTGCGGCTCTACTACGGCGGCGCCGACAGCACGATCTGCCTCGCCACGGCGCGGCTCGACGACCTCCTCGAAGCTGTACTCGCCGCGCCGGCCGACCACTGATCGGCTCACAAGATCTGCGAAGACGCCAAGTGTCTCCACCCCCAACCGCCACCGGCTACGCTCGGACAAGATCTCTCTGGCGCCTCACGACTCACCACTTGCTGATCAGATGACCACGGCTCCCGCGCCGGCCAACGAGAGATCTCTGCGTGAGGCGCTCGCGCCCTACGCGGTGCCGCGGCTCAGCAGCGCAATCGCGAACGCACTCACCTCGATCGTCCCGTACCTCGGGCTCATGGCGGCAGCATGCTTCGCGCTCAGGATCTCCGACGCACTCGCGGTCGCGCTCTCGCTGCTGGCGGCCGGCTTCCTCATTCGCACCTTCATCGTCTTCCACGACTGCGCGCACGGTTCGTTCCTGCCGTCGAAGCGCACGAACGCCCTATTGGGGGCGACGCTGGGCGTGCTCGTCTACACCCCGTTTGCGGTATGGCGGCGCGAGCACGCCGTTCACCACGCGACCGCCGGCGACCTCGATCGCCGGGGCGTCGGGGACGTCCAGACGCTGACGATCGACGAATACCGGGCACGGCCGTGGTGGGGCCGGCTCGGCTACCGGCTGTTCCGGAACCCGCTCGTGATGTTCGGCCTCGGCCCGCTGTGGGTCGTCCTGCTCGAGCCACGAATCGTCTCCTGGTCGGCGCCGCGACGGCTTCGGCGGAGCACGCTCGGCACCGATCTCGCCCTGGCAGTCCTCATCGCCGCGCTCTGCTTGCTGCTCGGCTGGACGGGATTCCTGATCGTGCAGCTGCCCGCCCTCCTGGTGACGGGCAGCGTCGGCATCTGGCTCTTCTACGTCCAGCACCAGTTCGAGGACACGTACTGGCAGTCGAGCGACTCGTGGAGCTACGACGACGCGGCGCTGAAAGGCAGCTCCTACCTGAAGCTGCCGAGGATCCTGCGGTTCCTGACCGGCAACATCGGCCTGCATCATGTTCACCACCTGAGCGCACGGATTCCGAACTACAACTTGCAGGCGGCCCACGATGAGAACGCCGCCCTCCACACCGTCCCGACGATCTCCCTCCGCGAAGGCCTTCGGGCGACGCGCCTGAAGCTGTGGGACGAGCGGCAAGGGAAGCTCGTCGGCTTCGCGGCGGCGCGCGCCTCTCGGGCCGGCGCCGAGATCGGCACCACGCCGCCGGTCAGCGTCTTGCACGACTGACGTCGTTCATGTCCCTATCACGAGAGGTGCCCTAGCGTCCCGGTCCTGGAATCGACCGGTTCCATTGAACAAACGGCCCGTCTCGCTCGCCGCCGCAGGCTGAAGCGGCGACGGCACGTTCGCCGGATCGTCGCGCTCGCGATCCTCGCGCTACTCGTACCGGCGATCTACTCCTACACGACGACGATGCTGCAGCCGTCGAGCCTGCCTCTCTGGCCGCGCAGCGTCGAGTGGCTGCGGGCGCACCACGGCAACTGGCTGGTCGACGAGGTCGAGCACTACTACTACACCTGGAAGGCACCGAAGAAGGGCGGTCCTCAGCTAGAGACGCTGCCGGCCGTCGGCGTCGCCGCTGCGCCGAGGACGAAGGCGGCGGACCGGCACCTGCCCACGGTCTGGCCGCGACGCGTCGAGCCGGTCTTTGCGCACCTGCTTCCCGGCGAGGGGGCCTGGAAAGGCACGGGCCCGCTCGTGCGCGGACGCCCGCCGGTCCTCGTCACGACGTTCCGGACGGAGGTCGACTATCCGCGAATCGTCGCGTACGTCGCGTGGTTCGACCACTCGCGAACCTCGGCCGCCTTCTACCCCGGCCGTTACGAGCCGCCGAGCGCGCCGGTCCGCGGCCCGATGCAGGTCCCTCACGACCAACGCTGGCGGCTGCTCGCGACCTTCAACGGCGGCTTCATCTACCGCGACGGCGACAACGGATCGTCGATCAACGGGATGCAGTACGAGCCGTTGAAAGACGGCCTCGCAACCCTGATCGCCTACCGCGACGGTCGCGTCGACGTCCGGACCTGGCGCGGCGGCCCGGTCGCAGGGCCGCAGATCGCGTTCGCCCGGCAGAGCCTGCCGCTGATCGTCGACAACGGGCGCCTCAACCCGGCCCTGAACGACAGCACACAGTGGGGCTTCACGCTCGGCAACGCGGTCCGGGTCTGGCGAACGGGAGCGGGGATCGACCGCCACGGCAACCTCATCTATGCCGCCGCGGACTACCAGACCGTCGTCACGCTCGCGAAGATCCTGCAGCGAGCCGGCGCCGTGCGTGCGATGCAACTCGACATCAACCCCGAATGGCCGACGTTGATCACGTACACCCACCCCGGCGTTCTGACTCCGACCAAGGTAGTGCCGAACTACCAGCAGCCGGCAACGCGATACCTCGTACCCGACGACCGAGACTTCTTTGCGATCTACCGGCGCCTGCCCGGTCCCGTCACCGTGCCGTTCAAATGAGGGGAACCCGGCAGGTCGAGTCCGCACCCTCGCCGGGTGAATGACAATGCGTCGCAGCGCCCTCCTGCTCGTCGTCCTCGCGACGACGACCGGCTGCGTCGCTGCAGACGTCGCCGCGAAGGAGCAGCCGACGGTACGGCTTCGTGTCCTCAGACTCGTCGACACGTCACGCCGCGCACATTTCCGCAACGGCACATCGGGGCCTCGCGTGCTGGTCACCTCTGTCCGCTACCCGACGCGCGGCGAGGCGCCTTTCCCGCTGATCGTCTTCGGCCACGGGTTCGCGGTGACGCCGGAGATCTACTCGCGCCTGCTCGACGCATGGACGCTGGCCGGCTACGTCGTCGCGGCTCCCGTGTTCCCCGTGGAGAACGCCGACGCGCCGGGAGGCCCCGACGAGAGCGACTTGCCGAACCAACCCGGCGACATGAGCTTCGTCGTCTCGCGCCTGACCGGCCCGGCAAGCCCGTTGCACGGTCTGATCGACCCGAGGAGGATCGCGTTCGCGGGGCAGTCGGACGGCGCCGAGACCGCGCTGTCGGCCGCATACGACCGCCGCTTCCTCGACCGACGAATCGACGCGGCCGTGATCCTCTCGGGAGCCGCGCTCCACGGCTTCAGGCGGCCTCCCCCCGGATCGCCGCCGTTGCTGGCCGTCCAGGGCACGAACGACCCGTTCAACCCGCCGAGCGACACGACCGGCTACTACCGGCTGATGCGCAAACCGAAGTTCCTGCTCTGGCTGCTCGGCGCGACCCACCTGCCCCCGTACACGACGGACGACAGGTGGGCTGCCATCGTCGAGCGCACCACCACCGCCTTCCTCGACCACTACCTTCGAGGAGCCCCGCTCGCTCGACTCATCGCCGCAGGGAGGCAAAGCGGCCTTGCCCGCCTCACGTCGAACCCGTGAGTAGCTAGCTCGTGACCTGAAGGATCCTTTCATCCCGACGGAGGCGTGGACGTCGCACTGGTAGGTGTACTTGCCGGCCTTGAGCTTCACGGTCCAGGTCTGCGTGCCCGTGAACGGAACGGACGTCGTCTTGTTCACGCCGGGACCGAACAGATGGAAGTTGTGAGCAGAGCTCTTGTCGGAGACGACCACCGTGTATGTGCCTGCCTTCAGCGTCTTCACGGGCTTCCCGCCACTCTTGAGCGTGATCGTGAACCCGGGACCGGCCACGCCGGAGAGCTTCGGCGTCGCAGCACTGCCGGCGCCGGCAACGGCTACGGCGCCTGCGATCACCGCGAGCCAGAGCGAGATGCGCAGCATCATGAGCGTCCTTTCGTGAGTCGGAGAAGGTGCCTCTAGCTACGGCCGGAACCACGTTCCGGTTTCGCTCGGCGGCGCCCGGATGCCCCCGCAAGATCGAGACCCTCGAGGCCGCGTTCGAGCTCCTCTTCGCCCGGCCAGGCGAACCCGAGGCGAAAGAAGCGCCGGTCCTGATCGAACCAGTGGCCGGGCCCGACGTAGGTTCCGTGCTCCTCGAGGAGGGCTCGGTAGAAGTCGTCGATGTCGACGTCGATCTCGGGGCGGATGCGGGGGAAACAGACGACCCCTGCCTCCGGCTCGACCCATTCGAACAGTTCGTGCCCGTCGATCCAGTCGCGAACGACGGCCAGATGCTTCCGCGTCTTGGCGTGGACGAGCGACAGCACAGCAGAGCGCCGCTCGAGCACCCGCGCGGAGAGCTCTTCCTCCAACACGGCGCCGCAGATGAAGATCTGCTCCTTCGCGGCGAGGAATGTCTCCATCAGTCGATCGTCGCTGCAGGTCAGCCACCCGACGCGGAGCCCGGGAAGACCGTAGGTCTTCGACATCGACGAGACGGCGAGCACGCGGGGCGAAAGCGTGGTCGCCATCGGCAGGGGGTCGGCGTAGGCCAGCTCCCGGTAGGTCTCGTCGACCAGAAGGTGCGCCGTCGGATGGCTCTCGACGAGGGCAACGAGGGCGTCGAGCTCGTCTCGCGTGATCATGCTGCCGGTCGGGTTGTGCGGGTACGTGATGCTGACGAGGCGCGTGTCCGGCCGGAGCCGTGACGCGAGTCGTTCGAGATCGAGATGCCAGTCATCCTCGAAGCGGAGCTCGACGGTCTCGACATTCGCGCCGATGGCACGGGGAGTCTCCAGATTCGTTGCGTAGTTCGGCGCGCAGACGAGTGCATGTGCGTTCGGCTCGAGCAGCGCCGTCGCCACGATGAACAGCGCAGATGCCGCGCCTGCGGTGACCAGAACATGGTCGGGCGAGAGGGCTCCGTCTTCCGCGATCAGCGCTCGCAGGCGCGCTGCACCCAGGTGGTCACCGTACGGGAGTAGAACGCGCCCGAGGTCCGCCTCCACGCCGTAGTCGGCGAGACACATGTCGGAGAACGAGCTCTCCGCCAGATTGTTCTCGATCGTCGAGTAGCCGAGCTGCTCCGGAGACTCGATTTCGATCGCTGTTCGCCGGTAGCGCACGCGCGCGCTCCTCACTCCACGTTTGCCGACGACAAGCCGCGCGGATCGAGGTGCGCAACCTGTGCGCGGATCGCCTCCCGCACCACGAGGGCGGCGATCGCGGCGTCCTGGACGCCCACACCCGTCAAGTCCGCGACCGTGATCTCCTCGGCCCGCGTGCGACCTCGCGCAACTCCTTCGAGGAGCTCGCCGAGCGTGACGACGTCGTCCTCCGTCCGCAAGCCTTGTTCCTTGGCGTGGTGCAACTCTCCGAAGCTGGCAGCCTGCCGCCGGTCGTCGACCGCGACCACGCCGGCGCGAGCGAGGACAGCGGGCGCAAGCTCCTGCTTGCTGGGCTCGTCCGAGCCGACGGCGGTGACATGTGTGCCGGCGTCGAGCCAGTCCGCTTCGACCAGTGGAACGGTCGACTGCGTCGCCGTGATGACAATGTCGGCGCCGCGCACCGCCTCCTCGACGGAATCGCAGAGCCGCACGGACAGCCCCAGGCCGGCAACTTCATCGACGAAGGCCTGCGCGCGTGCTCGCGAGCGCGACGCGACACGCACGCTCTCGATCGATCGAACCTCCCGCAACGCTTCGAGCTGGAACCGGGCCTGGCTGCCGGCCCCGACGATCGCCGCCGTGGCGGCATCGGGACGTGACAGCAGGTCGGCCGCGATCGCTCCCGCGGCACCCGTCCGAAGCTCGGTCAGATAGCCGTTGTCACCGAGCACGCCCACCAGGGTCCCGTCGACCGCGCTGAGCACGAGCATCAGCCCGCTGTGGAGCACGGGGCCGCCGTCGCCAGGTTCGAAATCCCCGGACACCTTGACCGTCCACACCGCGTCATCGTGAAGGTGACCGGCCTTGATGTGCGCGACACCGTCCGGCCGTTTGAAAGGAACGGAGATGACGCTTGCAAGCGTCGCTTCACCACGATGAAGCGCGCGAAAGGCAGCCGAGACCGCCTCGCGGGCCATCCCGGCATCGACCAGGCCGCGAATCTCGGACTCGTTCAGGACCAGCATGCGTCGAGACGGTATCGCGCCTCGATGCGCCGGGCGGATCAGTCGGGCACGAGCGCGATGCAGTCGATCTCGACCTTGCCGACGATCAAGTCCGCACGGACCGTCGCCCGCGCCGGTCGCGGTTCCGGGAAGAACTCCTGGTAGACGCTGTTCATTCCGGCGAGGTCGTCCAGACTGACGATCCACACGCCGCAGCGAACGGCGTGCTCGAACCCGCTCCCGGCCATCGCGAGCACAGCCCCGACGTTCTCGAGTGTCAGCCGCGTCTCCTCTTCGATTCCGCCCGGGACATACTCTCCGTCCTTCAGCGGGCCCTGCCCGGCGACGAAGACGAACCTTCCCTCACCGACCACGGCCGGCGAGTAAGGGCCGCCCACCTCCGTCCCAACGATCGCTTCGCGCCTCATGTCGCCCCCTCGTTCGGTTTGAACCTCGACTCTGCCAGACTCGCCGGGTGAGCCTCGAACACCTCCGCGCAGCTCTCGGCGCGGCCGGACACCAGCAGGCGGTGCTCTCGCATCCCGAGACGCTCGCCTCCGTCGGGTGCTTCGAGACGCCGGACGAGGACTGGCCGGTCTCGAACCCGTTCGTGATGGTGCCCGCTCTCCTGTGCATCGGCCCCGACGACGCCGTGCTCGTGGTGGCCGACTTCCACACACCCGACGTTCGTCCGTCCGCTGCCCGGCTGGTGACGTACAGGTCGTACGACTTCAAACGGAAGCCAGACCCTGCCGGCGAGCTGCGCACCGCGCTCGTGCGGGCGCTGGACGATGCCGGCTTCGCCCGGGGAGTGACGGGCGTCGAAGCCGGCCACCTTCCGCATGCGGTTGCCGGCTGGCTCGATCAGGCCGGATACACCCCGGTCGACTGCGACGCCGCCCCGGCTGTCTCACCGGATCTGGAGGCGATCAAACGGGCCAGCCGCCTTGCAGATGTCGTGCAGCAGGCGGTCAAGGATCGAGCCGAGCCCGGGATCAGCGAGGCGGAGCTCGCCGGACTGGCTGCCGCCGCGATGTTTCGAGAGGCAGGCAGGCGGGTGCCGGGCATCCTCACCGTGACGACCGGCGCAGAGGCAACCGCGACCGGCGGCGGTGTCGCAACGGGCCGCATCGTCCAGTCCGGCGACCTCGTGCTCACCGACACGTCGCCCTGGATCGACGGCGGCTGGTCGGACACCGCGAACGCGGTCTTCGTCGGCAAGCCCGATCGCCTTACCCGCGATCGCTTCGACGCGGTCCGTCGTGCCCTGCACGAGGGGATCGCACTCTGCCGCCCGGGCGTCGTTGCGAGAGAGGTCGACCGTCAGGTCCGGGAGATGCTTGCCGAGCACGGCCCGACCTACGGTCACCACACGGGGCATCGGATCGGCGCAGCATGGTCGGAGGAGCCGCGCATCACCCCGTACTGCGAGGAACGACTCGAAGAGGGAATGGTGCTGGCACTCGAGCCGGCGATCTACCTGCCGGGGTGGGGCGGAATCCGGCTCGAACACGTCTTCGTCGTCGGCGCCGACGGGAACGAGATCCTGACCCGGTTCGAACACACCCTTTGAGGCAGCCGTGAAGATCGCGCGAGTCGAGACGATCCCGGTCAGCGTGCCGTATCGGCACCGCGAGCTCAGCGCCCAGGTCGCGCGCGACGGCGTCAGCGACGTGCTCGTGAAGCTCACGACCGACGACGGCCTCGTGGGTTGGGGTGAAGCCTGCTGCGGCGCCGACACGGCATCCATCGACGCCGCATTGCACGCCATGGCGCCCCTCGTCCTCGGCCGCGATCCGTGGAACCGCGACGCGATGCGGCGCGATGCGTTCACACACGGCCTTTGGCAGTTCCGCGCGGGGACGGGGAACTTCGCCTGGGCGGGCATCGACATGGCGCTCTGGGACATCTGCGGGCGCACCTGCGGTCAGCCTCTCTGGCGGCTCCTCGGCGGCGTCCAGCAACGGGAGGCGACGTACTTCTACTACCTCGCGCGCGGGCCACGGGAGAGCCTCGCAGCCCAGGTCGCCGAAGGCCGGGCGGCGGGGTTCGAGGTCTTCTACCTCAAGGTCGGGCTCGACGACGCGGAGGACCTCGCGATGGTCGCAGCGACCCGCGAGGCTCTCGGTGCAGGCCCGCGGCTCCGCCTCGACGCGAACGGGAGCTGGTCGCTGCCGCAGGCGGTTCGCAACCTTCAGGCGTTCGAGGAGCACGACATCGACTTCGTCGAGCAGCCCGTGCGGGATCATCCGATCGGCCAGCTCGCCGCGTTGCGCGCGCGCACGACCACGACGCTCTGTGCGAACGAAGGTCTCTGGTCGGAGGCCGACGCGTATGCGCGCATCCGTGCACGGCAAGCCGAGATCTACTGCTTCTCCCAGTACTGGGTCGGTTCGATCGGGAGCTTTCACCGGCTCGCCTGGGTCGCCGAGTACGAGGGGCTGCAAGTCTGCAAGCACACGCACGGCGAGCTCGGCCTGGCGGCAGCAGCGGCGCACCAGGTCTTGCTGACGCTGCCGAACGGCGTCGAAGGCCATCAGCAGACCGCGCATCTGATGCAGCACGACGTTCTCACGCAACCGATCCCGATCGCGAACGGCCCGCGTTGGGGCACGCTCGACGGGCCCGGGCTCGGCGTGGACGTCGACGAGGACGCCGTCGCAGAGGCGGCAGCCCGGTACCGAGCCGACGGGCAGTACCGTCCCTGGCAACACGATCAGCTCGCGAAGGAGGAACGGTGACGGCAAGGCGGCTGGAAGGCAAGGTTGCACTCGTCGTCGGCGGCGGCTCTGGCATGGGGCGGGCCGGCGCGGCCGCGATGGCCGCCGAGGGGGCGAAGGTCGTAGTCTCGGACATCTCGCTCGAACGCGCAGAGGCGGTGAGCAGATCGATCGTCGACAGCGGCGGCGAAGCGGCGGCGAAGCACGTCGACGTCACGTCCTCGGAGCTGGTGCAGCGCCTGGTCGTGGAGACCGTCGAGCTGTTCGGTCGCCTCGACGCCCTCTACCACTGCGCAGCCGACGTGCAGCTGGTCAACACCCAGGACAGGCGCCTGACGGAGCTCGAGGACGAGATCTGGAATCGGGTGATCGCCATCCACCTGACCGGGACGTTCCACGTCCTGAAGCACGCCGGCCGGCAGATGCTCGCCCAGCGCTCCGGCTCGATCATCGTCTCGAGCACCGTGGACGCTCTCGTGGGTTGCGCCGGTCTCGACTCGTACACGGCGGCGAAGGGCGGCGTGACTTCGCTCGTCCGATCGTTCGCAGCCGGTGTCGGCCGCGACGGCGTTCGGGTGAACGCGATCGCACCGAGCTTCGTTTCGAGCGAGTCGCAACGAGTCTGGCTCGACGACGAGCAGGCACGCGCGACCATCCAGAGTCTCCACATCCTCCCCGTGCCCACCCCCGAGCAGATCGCTCCGTTCGTGGTCTACCTCGCGAGCGACGAGTCGACGGCCGTCACCGGCACCGTCTTCCCGATCGACGCCGGCTACATGGCGTTCAAGGCGCAGGTCGACGTGATGGGAACGATGCAGGCCGGCTACTGAGGGAGCACTAAGCTCTGGACGATGGCCGGGATCTCACTCGAGCACGTCACGAAGGCGTTCGCCGGTGGCGTCCTCGCCGTCGACGACGTCAACCTCACGATCGAGGACGGCGAGTTCATGGTGCTCGTCGGCCCGTCCGGCTGCGGGAAGTCGACGCTGCTTCGCATGATCGCCGGCCTCGAGGAGATCACGGACGGCACGATCTCGATCGGCGGTCGCGAGATCACCGAGTTGCCGCCCCCCGACCGCGACATCGCGATGGTGTTCCAGAACTACGCCCTGTACCCGCATATGAGCGTGCGCGAGAACCTCGGGTTCGGGCTCAGCGTCCGTCATACGCCCAAGTCGGAGATCAAGCAGCGCGTGAGCGACGTCGCGACACTGCTCGGCCTCGACGAGCTGCTCGACCGCAAGCCCGCGCAGTTGTCGGGCGGGCAGCGCCAACGTGTCGCGATGGGCCGCGCGATCATCCGCGAGCCGAAGGCGTTCCTGATGGACGAGCCGCTCTCGAACCTCGACGCGAAGCTCCGTGTCGGGATGCGCGCGTCGCTCGCCGAGCTGCACGCACGGCTCTCGGTCACGAGCGTCTACGTCACGCACGACCAGACGGAGGCGATGACGCTTGGCCACCGCGTCGCCGTGATGCGCGACGGAAGGATCGTGCAGGTCGACGTGCCGCAGCGCCTCT
This sequence comes from uncultured Thermoleophilia bacterium, assembly GCA_963851065.1. Classification (GTDB taxonomy): domain Bacteria; phylum Actinomycetota; class Thermoleophilia; order Gaiellales; family Gaiellaceae; genus PALSA-600. The sequence continues at coordinate 558,059 of CAWKNW010000011.1, read as the reverse complement.
ACCACTCACCGAACGACCTCTTCGTCGCCGCGTTCATCGGCTCCCCGTCGATGAACCTCGTGGAGGCGACCATCGACGGCGACTCGATCGCCTTCGGTCAGTTCCGGGTCCCGCTCGCCGCCGAACGCCGGCCCCCGGCCGGGGTCCGAGATGTCGTGCTCGGCATTCGCCCCGAGGCGTTCGACGACGCGACCTTCGCGTCGAATCATCTGCCCCGGATCGACGTGACGATCGACGTTCTCGAGGAGCTCGGCTCCGACTCGCACGTCTTCTTCCGCGTGGCCGCCCCGCGCGTGACGATCGAGTCGCGCAACTCGTCGGACGACGAGACCATCCTGGCGGAAAGCGACTCACGCTTCACGGCGCGCGTCAACCCGGCGACGAAGGGCAACGTCGGAGGCTCGCTGGAGCTCGTCGTCGATCCTTCCGGATTCCACTTCTTCGACGCTCGGAGCGGCGTGAGCCTCCTCGCGCCGGCCGGATCACTTGCCGATGCCGGCCGTCAGGCCGCGCACGAAGAAGCGCTGCCCGGCTAGATAGAGCACGACCACGGGCAGGATCGAGAGGAGCGCGCCCGCGAGGACGAGCGGCTCGTCGGTGACGAACCGGCCCTGGAACTGTGTCAGGCCGGCCATCAGCGTGCGCGAGCTCTCGTTCTGCAGGAAGACGAGTGCGATCAACAGCTCGTTCCAGACCCAGATCGCCTGCACCACGATCAGCGTGAAGCTCGCCGCCCCGGAGAGCGGCAGGACGATGCGGCGGAAGACGGTGAACGGGCCGGCGCCCTCGGACGCGGCCGCCTCGATCAGCTCCGGCGGGATCGTCCGGAAGAAGCCCGCCATGAAGAAGATCGCGAACGGCACCAACAGCCCGGTGTAGAAGATGATCACCGACTGCAGGTGGTTGACCATGCCGGTGTCGACCATGAAGACGAACATCGGCACGAGCAGGGTCACCGGCGGCACGACCATCAGCGCGACGCTCGTGGAGACGAAGATCGAATGCCCGCGGAAGCGGCCGAAGACAGCGGCGTAGGCCGCGAGCAGCGCGAAGAAAGTCGAAGTCGCAACACACGAGACGGTGACCAGGAAGCTGTTCCACATCCAGCGCGGCAGCGGCTGGTGGAAGAGCATGTTGCGCAGCGAGCCGAGTGTCGGGTGCGACGGGAAACCGGTCGGGTCGAGCTGGTAGGCGGCGCCCGACCGGAGGGCGGTCGAGACGATAAACCACAGTGGATAGAGCGCTGCGAGGCAGACGATGATCAGGAACGCGTGCTGGGAGAGCACGCGGACGATGCCGTGGCGGGCGGTGGTCCTCATTGCGCGATCGCCTGCTTGCGCACCCAGAGCGACAGCCCGATCAGGACGCTCGCCATCCCGAGCAGCATCACCGCGACGCTCGCTGCCGTCCCGTCCGATCCGTTCGAGAAGCTTCGCCAGATGTAGAGCTCCATCACGCTCGACGAGTAGCCGGGACCGCCCGACGTGAGCACGTAGACGTAGTTGAAGACCCAGGAAATGACGGTGATCACCTGGATCACCGTCAGCAACTCGATGATCGGCCGGATCTGAGGGACGAGCACGCGCAGCTGCAGCTGCCACCAGCCGGCTCCGTCGATGCGCGCCGCCTCCGCGGTCTCCGGCGGCAGGGCGAGCAGCGCCGCGGTGAAGACGACGACAGCGAAGCCGAGCTGCTGCCAGATCACGAGCCCGCCGACCGAGACGATCGCGAGATGCGAGTTGCCGAGCCAGTCCTGCGCGAGCCCGCCGAGGTGAGCCTTGCGCAGAGACGTGTTGAGCACGCCGTTCTCCTGGAGCAAGAACGAGAACGCGATCCCGATCGCCGTCGCCGGAAGCACGTACGGCAGGAAGACGATCGACTGGTAGTGGCGCCCGCCGCGGATGCGGTCGTTGAGCACCAGCGCAATCGCGAGGCCGAGCCCGAGCATGATCGGCACCGTCAGCAGCAGCTTCGCGTTGTCGAGGATCGACTGGCGGAACGCCGGATCGGAGAGGACGCCCTTGTAGTTGTCGAGCCCGACATAGATCGGCGAGGCGAAATTCCCGGCATAGAAGCTGTCGCGCACGACCTGCACGAGCGGGAACCCAAACGCGAACGCCATCGCGCCGACGGCCGGGAGCGCGTAGAGATAGGGCCAGAGCACGCGCCGGCGGCGGTGTCGCCGCCGGCGTGTGCTCGACGTTGCTTGCGGGACGGCGACGCTCAGCTGCCGGTGGCCCACTTCTTGTACGAGTTGTACTCGTCCGGATGCTGGCTCTTCCACTGCGACAGCTGGCTCTTCCAGAGCTTGACGACGTCCGCGGGAGTTCCGGAGCCCGCCGTGATCATCTCGCCGCCCGCGAGGTCGGCGTTCTGGTCGACCTGCGGCGGGACGAAGTTCTCAGGCCAGACCGAGACGGGTGACTGGTCCTGCTTCAGCAACGTCTTCGCGATCGGGTCGGTCACCAGCGACGCCGGGAACCGCTTGTCGGCGGGGAAGACACCCGTCGCCCTGTACCAGGCCTTCAGCGCCTGCGGCGAGTGCAGGAACGTCAGGAACTGCGCCGCCGCCATCGGGTGCTTCGACCACTTGGTGATGAAGGCGTCGGACGACTGCGTCACGTCGTAGCTGGTGGCGAGCTTGCCGTTCCCCCACTTCGGGATTGGCTCGACGCCCATGTTCTTCGCGCCGACCTGCCCCTCCCATTGGGCGACGTTGCCGTCCGTGCCCCATGACATCGCGACCTTCTTCTGGCCAAACAGCGTGAAGCCCTGCTGGAACGAGATCGAGGCGACGTCCGAGTTCAGGTAGCCGTTCTTCTTCAGGTCGGCGAGCAGCTGGTAGAAGCCGGAGAACTTCGGGTCGGCGAAGTCCTGCTTGCCGATCATCGCGTCCTTCAGCTCGTTGATCGAGTTCAGGTTCTGCTTGCCGATCAGCGAGAAGAACCACGCGCCACCGTAACCGTCCTTGTTGCCCATCCCGAACGGCGTGATGCCGGCCGCCTTGAGCTTTTTGCAGTCGGCGAGGAACTGGTTCCAGGTCTTCGGCCCGACGTTGGGGTTGAGGCCGGCCTTCTTGAAGAGCTGCTTGTTCCAGACGAACGGGATACCGATCAGGTACTGCGGCATCGCCCAGAGCTTGCCCTGCCACATGTTCTCCGACGTGCTGATCCAGTTCTGCCACTCGCTCTTCGGCACGTAGTCGGAGATCGGGACCGTCGCACCGCTCCACGCCGGCGTGAGCGTCGGCAGCGTCGCCCACTGCGTGGCGATGTCGGGGCCGCTCTTCGTCTGCGCAGCCGTGGTGAACGCGGACGTCAGGGTGTCGGTCGACTGGAGGACGACGTTGACCTTGACCTTCGGATGAGCCTTCTCGTACAGCGCAACTTGCTTCTTCAGCCAGTTGTTCGCGCCGGGCGCGTCGCTCTCCGCCCAGTACCAGTACGTCAGATTCGCGTTGTTCGGGTCGTCACCGGCGGATCTGGTCGTCTTCGACGCCGCACCGGCCGCGAACACCGCGCCGCCGAGGACCAGTGCCACGCCCAGAACCGCCACTACGTGCTTCCGCGCCATGTTGCCTCCGCTCTTCGCTCAGTGACCCGGGGGGACAGTCGAGCTTGCCCACTCCCGGACCGAGTGTCAACCGAGCGGCGCTTCGGGCAACACTTGACCGCCGTCGACGATCAGCGTCTGGCCGGTGATGTAGCCCGCCTCGGGCGAGGCGAGGAACCGGACGGCCCAGCCGACCTCCTCCGGCTCGGCGTAGCGCCCCATCGGGATCGAGGCAGAGCATGCGCCGCTGGTGGTCGTCGGTCGTGTCGGCGAAGCCGGGCGTGCTGACGTTGCCGGGCATGACGGCGTTGACGGTGACGCCGGACCGCGCCAGCTCGACTGCAGCGGAGCGCATGAAGCCGAGCATCGCCGCCTTCGACGCGCCGTAGTGCGCGAAGCCGGGCTGACCCGTCACCGGCCCGGTGATCGACGAGGTGAGAACGACCCGCCCGTAACCCCGGGCGACCATCGGCGGCAGGCAGGCCTGGATGGTGCGGACGGCTCCGCCGACGTTGAGGTCCATGACACGGTTCCACATCTGCTCGTCCAGGGCCGTGAGCTCGGCGAAGGGATAGATGCCCGCGTTCGCAGCGACGATGTCGATGCGGCCCAGCTTCGTCGTGACGTCGGTGACCATCGCGTCGACCGACGCCCGATCGGTGACGTCGGCGGAGACCGCGAGCGCCGCATCCCCACGTGCCCGGAGCTCGGCCGCGACCGCTTCGCCGAGGTCGGCATCGACGTCGGCGACGACGACGTGCGCTCCTTCTGCAGCGAGAACCGACGCGATCCCGCGCCCGATCCCGCGCGCGGCGCCTGTCACCACCGCGACCTGATCGGCGAGAGTCTGCACCTAGTGGTTCCTCACTGGGCGCCGAATATACTCGCGCCCTGCACATGCAGCGCTTTCCCGAGAGCGACGCGAAGTACGCCTACAGCCCGGAGCACGCGTCGATCGGAATGGTCGAGCCCGGCGAGATCTTCGAGGTCGAATCGGTCGAGGGCTACTCCGGCTACTTCCGTTCGCCGTCCGACTTCACCCCCGAGTCGTACACCCAGGCGGAAGCGCACAAGTGGGCCGTGACAGGTCCGATCACCGTCGCAGGCGCGCGCGCGGGCGGTGCCGTGGCGGTGACGATCCACGACGTCGAAGTGGTGACACCCGGTGTGGTGACGTACGGCGCCTACAGCCCGGACGTCGACCCGCTCGCCTGGTGGGACGACGAGACGGCAGCCGACGTCTTTCCGGTGGAGGACGGTTACGTGCGCTTCGACGAGCACACGAGCCTGCCGACGAGACCGCTGATCGGATGTCTTGCGGTGATGCCGGCCGAGGGCGGCCTGCACGCGAAGCTCCAGGGCCGCTACGGAGGGAATCTCGACTGCCGCGAGTTGCGCGCCGGCGCGACCATCATCTTGCCCGTCGCACACGAAGGCGCCGGGCTCTACTTCGGTGACTGCAAGGCGCTCATGGGCGACAGTGAGATCGTCGGCCCGCCCGAGGTCGGTGCCGTCGTGACGGCGAGTGCGGTGCCGATCACGCGACCTGCTTCGATGGAGTGGCCCCGGATCGAGACGGCAGACGAGCTCATGGCGCTCGTGTCCGGCCAGCCGCTCGAGTGGAGCGCACGGCAGGCGTTCCGCGAGCTCCTGAACTGGGTGACCGAGGACTTCGACTTGCCGCGGGCGAAGGCCGCGCTGCTGCTCGCGATGGTCGCGCATGCACGGATTGCGCAGATCAGCAACACCGACTACACGTCGTACTGCGTCACGCCGCGCGACGTCCTCGCGCCCTACCTTCGCGTGTAGTGCCCCTTCCAGGAACACATGCCCGGCATCCCTGGAAGGGGCACTAGCGAACGAGGCCCCGCGCGGCGACGCGGATCACGTGGTCGACCACTCCGTCGCGCACGGCGAGCACGCCGTCGTGCAGGTTCATGCAGCCGCAGGCGTGATTCGGGATGATCTGCAGATGCTCGCCGACGGCGGGGCGATCGCCGAGAGCCGAGACGTCGATGTAGCCGTGCTCCTCATTGATGTGCGCGAAATCTGCGCCGGGCCACCCGATGACGGTGCCGTGGCCGCCGTCAGGGTGATCGTCGGAGGTGAACGTCTTTGACCCGGCGTCGACGACGACCTGATTTGCGACCGCATCCGAGATCACGGTCACCTCGACCCAGAGTGCGCACTCGCCGACCTCGCCGTCGTTGCGATCGAGGAGCGCGTACGTCCCGGAGCGGAGCTCGTTGACACAGGTCTCGTGGGTGAGGTAGCGGGTCGGCGTCGAGCCGCCGGAGATGCGATCGCAGCGGAGACCCGCGGACGAGAAGAGGTCACGGGTCTCCTGCATGAGCTCGTCGACGGCCATGAGGCGCGAACGCAGGGCCGGATCCTCCGGGCGACAGTGGCCCGGATAACAGCTGATTCCCGCCACTTCGACCGCAGGGAGTCGCGAGAGTGCCTGGGCGACCTCAAGTGCCCCTGCGGCCGTCGGCTGGCCCGTCCGGTGCAGGCCGACGTCGAGCTCGACGAGCAGCGTCGCTCGGAGCCCGCGGCGTGCGAGAACGTCCGCGAGGCCCTCGGCGGGTGCGATGCTGTCGACCGCGACGGTCAGGTCGACGCCCGAGGCGACGACGTCGGCGAGACGCTCCCACTTGTCGCTTCCGAACGGCGGGTAGTGAACGAGGATCGCCGGCGCTCCCGCCTCCTGGAACACCTCGGCTTCGCCGGTCTTCGCGACGGTCAGGCCGGCCGCACCGAGCTCGAGCTGACGCCGTCCGATCTCGGGCGACTTGTGGGTCTTCGTGTGCGGCCAGAGCTCGATCCCGTGCGCGTCGACGTACGACTGCAAATCGTTGAGGTTGGCTTCGAGGCGATCGAGATCGATCACGGCGACCGGAGTCTCGACCTCGCCGAGCGGACGGCCGACCTGCCGATCGAGCAACTCGAGCGTCCGGTCGGCTCCCGGGCGGATCGCAGCGGCACTCACGACCCCAACATTGCCACGCCCCACGCCGTCGTGCCAGGATCAGCCTGCGCGCCAGCTACCCTCGAGCGAGGTGGGTGCGCGGCGGCTGATCGCGGCGGACGCCGACTCGCTGGGCGAGTCGCCGTTCTGGCCGTCTGCCGCGATCGTGACCTCAGCCGTCCTGTACGCCGACCTGCCCGGGCGATTCATCGCCGGGTCGTCTGCCGGCGCGTTCACGGTCGTGCGGTGGCTCGTGCCGGGGCTGACGGTGCTGATGCTCCTCGCCCTGCTCGCAACGCTTCCCGGCGCGCGGCTCATGAGCGCGCTCGGATGGCATGGTCACCGCGTCCATCTGACACGCCGCTGGCTCTCGATCGCACTGATCGCACTGGTCAGTGCGGCCAACGCCGCGTCGATCCTCTTGCTCGTTCATCTTCTCGTCAACGGCGCGCACGCGAACGCGCCGACCCTCTTGCGCGCAGCAGTTCACATGTGGGTCGTCAACGTGCTCCTCTTCGCCCTGTGGTACTGGCAACTCGACGGGGGCGGTCCGGTAGCCCGGCCGACGTGCGAGCCTGGAGAGTGGGACTTCCTCTTCCCGCAACAGACTGAACCGACGCTGTTGCAGCGCGCATGGCGACCTCTCTTTCTCGACTACCTGTATGTCTCGTTCACGAACGCAGCGGCGTTCAGCCCAACCGACACCATGCCGCTCAGCCGGTGGGCGAAGATGCTGATGCTCGCTCAGTCGGCGATGAGCCTCAGCCTCGCGGTCATGGTCGTGGCACGTGCCGTGAACATCCTGAAGTAGCCCTCGCCTCCACGAGTTGCGCGCAGGCGAAGACCGTGAGCGAGATGCCGAGCAGCGACCGCATTCCTCCTCAGGACCGGCTGTTCGGCGCGGTGAGTGTCCGACGCTGTCGCTGCAGGAACCAGACCGCGAGTCCCAACATGGCAGCGGCGGCTGCAAGGCCACCCGAACGGAAACGCTCGGGCTGCGGAAGGAACACGAGTCCGATGCACCAGGCGACGAGCGCGACAACCGCCGGCAAGACGTCGATCCGCGAGCCCGGCAGCAACGACGCCGCAACCGCCCCGAGTGCGACGAGTGCGGCCACGGTCAGCGGCAACGCGGCGGGCCAGTCATGTGACGTGGGCGCAAAGATCATCGACGAGTAACCCTCTCCCTTGATCCACTGCCACCAGTCGCCGGTGTTGTAGGGCGAAGAGATGAGGGGTTGCGTCAGATGTGCGCTGAGCAGGACGACCGCCGACGCCGTGTACAGCGCGAGGAACGACAACGGGATGCGGCGCACCAACGGCGCCAGCGCAAGAGCGGCGAAGCCGAGAACGCAGACCAGGAACCTCGGGCCGGGAGTCGCGCCGCCGAGCGGGCTGTAGTAGCCGGAGTTGTAGAGGAGATACAGGAGACAGACGACGGTGATGAAGGCCGCCTCCCGCCGGCGCCCGCGCACCCAGAGCAGTACGACGCCGAGCGGAGCAAGGGTCAGTACCGGACCGAGAGAGAGCAGACCGCGCACGCCGACCATGATCTGCACCGCGCCGCCCAGCCTCGGCCACGTGACCCCGTAGAACCCCGATGAGTTCGCGCCGAGAAGGTCATGGCCGCTCACCCCGGGAACCAGCACGGCCCCGGTGTAGGAGAGGTGGAACGGCGAGCCGAACGCCCAGTAGTCGAAGAGCAGGAGCGGACTGACCCCGATCACAACCCCGGCCAGGAACGTGAGGGCATTCCTGGCGTGCGGTCGCCGCGACGCCGCGTAGACCCCCAGCGCGAGCGCGAAGAGAGCGAGCGGGTACTCGACGACGATGCCGAAGCCGGCGAGCATGCCGGCAGCGAACACCCGCCAAGAGGCACGGCCCGACCCCTCCATGACGAGCACGAACGCGGCGAAGGCGACGAATGCAGCGAGCGCGTGAGAGAAGAACAGGCTCCCGAACGGCAGGAGGATCGAGGCGAAACCGAGTGTCGCTGCGACAGCGGTCCCCGACCCAGGCTCGATCCTCTCGGCAGTGCGCCAAACCAGGACGAGCAGCCCGAGTGCGGGAAGCACCGCGCCCCAGAGCGCCATCAACCAGAGGTCGCGCCGTGGGATGGCCCGCATCGCAACTGGGAACGGAGCGCGGGCTGCCTGATCGGCATGAATCAGGCCGAGTGCACGGACGAGCTCGTACCAGGGGACGGTGACGAGCGCGAGGCCGGGCGCCTTGTTCGCGAAGTAGTGCCCCTGCGACCAGGAGACGTCACAGGACTCACCGTGGATCCGGTCGATCGTCGGACGGCCGGCCGCCAGCTCTTGAACGAGCGCGTAGTGAGAGCTCGTGTTGCAGTTCGGCTGCCGAAACGGCGAGGCGAAGGCGACGGCCGCCGCTGCGAGCACGATCGCAAAGACGAGCGTCGGACGCGCTGCTGTCATCGGGGAGAGCCTCGCAGCCGGTAGATCGCGACATTCTCGATGTTCGTCACGAGCCGGTACCTCTGTCGGAGCACGGCCCGGGTCCGTCCGGATGGATCGGCGAAGGCAGCCGGCTGCTCTGCGACGACGATCTCGGCACGACCTGCGGCGAGCTCGCGCCGGATCCCGGCGACTGCACCTCGGACCGTCTGGACGTTGCGCAACCAGAGGTACGGGGACATCGGCCTCCGATCGGCGAGGTAGTAGAGGTCAGCGGCCGCCCAAAGCACATAGATGCGTTGAGTCGGTCGCGAATGATGCGAGACATAGCGAGCGACTGCAGCGTCGGAGAGCAGGTGCGGATCGAACGGCCAGATCGCCCGCGCCTGTGCCGCGTCGGTGTCACCCCACAGCGGCACCGCTACGGCGACAGTTGCCACTGCCGCCACCGCGGCCGTCGCGACAAGGGCTCGAGCCTTCAGACTCACGAAGGCGGCGACGAGCGCGAGCGGCACGACGAGCTGGAGGTAGTAGTGCGGACGGGAGTTGCCGCCGACGAGAACACCGACTACGGCGAGGCCGAGCCAGAGACGAAAGAGCTTCGGCGCGCGCCGCCAACCGAGAGCTGCAAGGATTGCGACCAGGAGCAGCGCCTTGGCGGCGGGTATCGACGAGCTGCCGAGGTGCTGCAGCCGTTGAAGGAGCGATTCACCCCCCGACGCATGGAGGCCATAGCCGATCACGCTGCGATACCAGGCCGCAGGATCATGCGACGCGACAACACCGAGGAGCACCGGAACAAGACAGGCCAGTGCGAAGATCGAGGCACGACGCCAGGCGCCCCAGAGGCACAACGCAATTGCGAGAGCGGCATCGAAGAAGGACTGCTTGACCATCCATGCTGCACCTGCGGCGACGCCGGCGACCAGAAGCCAGCCGGGCCGGCGTGACAGCTCGTGCCGGACGAACGCAAGCACCGCGACGGCCGCAAACACGCTGGCGACCAACTCGCCCGAGAGCGTGAACCCCTCGATGAACGGCGAGGCGCCCACGGTGGCGGTGAGCGCGGCGGCTACGAAGGCCGATAGTCTCCCGCCGGCCGCCGCGCCGAGCGCGAAGGCGAGCAGGACGAGTATCGCGGCGAAGCCCGCGGCAACGAGACGAAGTCCAACGGTGGTCGTGATGCCGGCGGACAACAGCAACCGGAGGATGAAGAGCAACCCTTGAGGCCGATCAACCCAGTTCGCGCCGTAGAGGCCGTGGCCACGGGCCCACAGGCGAGCGATCTCGGCGTAGCCCCCCTCGTCGGCCGTGAGCGGCGCGTCGAGGAACGGCACACGCAGGCCGATTCCCAGCAGCGCGAAACCGAGCGCCGCTGGGGCCCACCGTGTCCAGAGCTGACGCGACCGAGAGCCATCGTCGCCGTCGTCTCGCTCTTCCTCGCGCTCGGGCTGGCGGTGTCGCAGTTCAGTCTCGGCCTGACGGCGGACCGTTTCCTGCTCGTGCTGCTGGTACCTGCTGTCGTGCTGCGGCAACCGAAGAAGTATCTCGTCGATTTCGTCCCGTTCGCGCTGCTGCTGATCTTGTACTCCACCTGCCGCGGGTTTGCACACGTCATCCATCCTCTACCCTTTGCCAGGCCCCAGCTGTCGGTCGAACGGTTCCTCTTCGCCGGCCACCTCCCGACTGTCGAGCTTCAACACGCACTCGGCACAGCCCGGGATTCGCTGCCTGCTCGAAGCGCGGTGATCATGACGCGTCTCCACTTCATCATGCCGCCGCTGCTCGGCTTTGCCCTGTGGATCAAGCGACGTGCGTTGTTCTACCGGTTCGCGGCGACCATGATCGTGCTCTCGTTCGCGGCGTGCCTGGTCTTCCTCGTCTTTCCTGCGGCTCCGCCGTGGGCTGCGGCACAACGGCATCTGACACCCCCGCTCGTCCACGTCACCCGCCCGAGTGCAACCGTCTCTGCGGGCACCAGCGGTCTCGCCGACGCGACGGTGACGCGCCTGATCCCGAAGAACCCATACGCTGCGATTCCGTCGCTCCACGCAGGCTATGCCTGGGTTGTCTTCCTCTTCGCCGCGGCACTTGCCGGCCGAACCCGGTGGCGGCGACCGATCGTCGGCGCCGCGTTCCTCTACGCGCTCTTACAGTCGACTGCGGTCGTGTACACCGGCGACCACTACGTCGTCGACGTCCTCCTCGGCCTCACCGCCGCAACGCTCGCATACCTGGGCGTGAACCGCTTTTGGCGGATGAGGCATCTCCCGGATTGACGCGCGGCGGCCGGCCCGCGAACGGGCCGGCCGCCGCGACTCGTCAGGCGGGTGCTGCCGCGGGCAGGTCGACCTCGAGCGGAACGTCGGCTTGCTGCGCGCGCACATCGCCCGCGAACGCGTAGCCGATGAACCCGATGACGACGATCACCGCAAGCGTTCCGAGCGTCAACGCCTCGAACACGCCTTCGGTCACGCCCCACTCCGGCTTGAACGTGTAGCCGACGCCGAAGATCCGGTCGAGCGTGTCCGGGAACACGGCCACCCATGAGCCGAGCGCGATCCAGAACGTGACGACGATGGTCGACGCCCAGATGCCGGCCATCCCGAACGGATGCCGGTACGGCCGATGGACGTGTGGGTGTGTGTAGCGAAGGCGCAGCGAGGCCGGGAAGATCCACAGGTACGAGATCAGCGTGGTCGAGATCGCAATGTCGAGAACGACTGTGAACGCCGCTGCGGTGCTCGCGTTCTTGAGCAGGTAGATCGCGACGATGGAGAAGACCGAAGCAGTGATCCCCGAGAGCACGTTGACACGCACGGGCGTGCCGAGCCTCCGGTTGAAGACGCCGAAGTACGGGAAGAACGCGCCGTCGTAAGCGGCCACGGCCTGGATCCGGTCCGAACCGATCATCCACACCGATCCCGACGTGATCAGCGCCCCGATGAAGCAGAGGGTCATGAAGACGAGCAGCGCATGAGCTGCACCGCCGTAGACCCCGTGGAACGTCAGCGTCACGGCATCGATGAACCCGCCGATGCCGGTCACCTTGCCCGCAGGCAGGACGACGAGGATGCAGAAGACCGGGACCACGTACATGATCACGCCCGTGATGCCGCTCCGCAGGACCGAGAGCGGGACATCCTTCTGGGGGTTCTCCATCTCCTCGGCCGCGCCGTTCTGGAGCTCGAAGCCGACGTAGTTGAAGAGCAGGATCGGCACGAGGCCGAAGAAGACCGCGCGCGTGGGGCTCAGGCTGGAGACCGAGAAGCCGGCGACGCCGTGCTTGATCCCGTAGATGATCACGGTCAGCGAGAAGAAGCCGAGCACGACCACACGGAGAATCGCACCGAAGTTCGGGATCCACTTGCCGTAGCGGAGCGAGGCGATCGCCACGCCGATCGAGATCCAGATGAACACGAGCTTGAAGAGGTAGTCGCCGGCGAGTCGCCGTGCCGATGCTGGAGACGTTCGCTCGCCACGCGTCGGTCGCGATGAATGCAAGCGACCCACCGACCCAGAGAGGGTTCGTGACCCAGTAGAGGATCGCGGCGATGCCCGCGTGCAACCGCCCGAAGGCCATCTTCGTCCACTCGTAGGGCCCACCTTCCTGCGTGAACGCCGACCCGACCTCGGACATGAGCAGCATGTACGGAGCGACGAAGACGATTGCGAGGACGACAAGCCAGAAGAAACCCTCCGGGCCGTTGTGCGCAACCTGTCCGAGAGTGTCCAGCCCCACGAACGCGCAGATCGTGAAGAAGACCATGTCGAAACGGCGGAGCGACTTGATCAGCTTCGCCTTCTCCTCGACGGCGAGAACGGTCGTGTGCTCTATCGCCTCATCTGCTATCACGCTTCGCTCAACCTCCCGGCAGTCGATGACACCACGTCGCGTCAAATCAGCGCGCGGACATCGCGCAACCGTAAACCCCAACCTCGTGCCCGGCAAGCGATTCCTAATAGCTCGATCTGACCATTGAGGCTCGGCCTCGTCATGACGAAGCTCTGCGAACATCGCCCGCCGCCCGATGTCGCCAACTTCCCCCTCACGCCGCTTCTCTGCAGCCGCGGCGGCCCTGACGGCCGCCCTGGCTCTTCCAGGTCTGTTCCCGGCCAGCCCCGGTGCGACGCCGCCGGAGCCACGCGTGACGGTGATCTCGGACTCGGTCTTGACCGCAGTCACCTGGAGCAACTCGCCGGCGATGGCTGCGCTGTCGGATGGGCTCGACATGGAGATCGACGCCGGTGTCTGCCGACGGCTGAACGGCGAGAGCTGCGAGTTCAACGGGTCGGAGGTACCGACGACCCTTGCCGTCATCAACGGCTGGGCCTACCAGCTCGGCTCGGTCGTCGTCATCGTCGACGGATACAACGACCTACCGGACCATTTCGCCGGCGACGTCGAGCTCACCCTCGACACCCTCCGCAATCTCGGAGTTCAGCACGTCCTCTGGGTGAACCTGCACGAGGTGCGGCCCGAGTACGTCGCGAAGAACGCCGTCCTCCAGGCAGCGGCGCGGCACCACCCGGAGTTGAGCGTCCTCGACTGGAACAGCTACTCCGCGGGACACCCGGAGTGGTACCAAACCGACTTCATCCACCTGGTCCCGGCCGGCGGGGTTGCGATCGCGACCTGGATCCACCAGGCGATCATCGCCGCCCTCTCGCCCCCACCTCCTCCGCCTGAGCCGGCGCTGGTCGTTCCCGCGCAGAACATCGTCGCCCGCGTCGGCGTTCGCTTCGATCGCCGTCTCCGCGCCGGCGGCGGCACCGCGCCCCTGCGCTGGACGGCGAGAAATGCGTTGCTGCGCAGGGCAGGGCTTCATCTCCTCGCCGGCGGCGTGCTGACCGGGAGGCCGACGCATCCCGGCGCATACGTCGTGCCGCTCGAGGTGACGGACGCCGACGGTATCGACGGCGGCAGTCACCGTCAGGTTCACCATCAGGCCCTCCGCGCGGGTCGCCTTCGCCGTGCGCACACGCAAGCACTGACCGACACCTGCCTGGCGGATCCTTGTGCGAAGGAGTAGCCGGCCGTACGATCGCCGCAGGAGCGGACGATGGAAACGAGCGACGGCTATCTGGACTACACGGGTCGTGAGGATCGTCTCAGTGGCGGGGCGCGCCGGATAACGATCGAGACTCCGGCTGGGCGGTTCGCGGTGTGGACGAAGCGGATCGGTAACAACCCCGAGCTGAAGATGCTCCTGCTCCACGGTGGGCCTGGAGCCACCCACGAGTACCTGGAGGCATGCGACAGCTATCTCCCCCGGGCGGGGATCGAGTACTACTACTACGACCAGCTCGGCGCTGGTTTCAGCGACCGGCCCAGCGATTCATCGTTGTGGGAGCTGGGTCGTTTCGTCGACGAGGTCGAACAGGTCCGCCGAGCGCTCGAGCTCGACCGCGAGAACTTCGTCCTCTACGGCCAGTCATGGGGCGGGCTACTCGCCATCGAGTACGCCCTGGCCCACCAGGAGCACCTACGGGGACTGGTGATCTCGAACATGATGGCGAGCGCTCCGGCGTACACCACCTATGCGCAGCAGGTTCTCATGCCGGCAATGGATCAAGGAGTGCTCGCCGAGATACAGGCGCTCGAGGCCGCCGGAGACACCGAGAACCCGCGCTACATGGAGCTCTTGGTCCCGCACTACTACGAGCACCACACACTGCGCATGCCGGCAGAGCAGTGGCCCGATCCGGTGCAAAGGGCCTTTGCTCATATCAACCCGGAGATCTACGTGCCGATGCAGGGGCCGAGCGAGCTCGGGATGAGCGCCGAGGCGAAACTGGCCGGCTGGGACCGAGTTGCAGACCTAAGCGAGATCGAGGTGCCGACGCTCGTCATCGGCGCCCGCCACGACACGATGGACCCGGCCCACATGGAGATGATGGCCGGCCGCCTGCCGCAGGGGAGGTACCTCTACTGCCCCGACGGAAGCCACCTCGCCATGTACGACGACCAAGAGGTCTACTTCTCCGGTCTGACCGACTTTCTGCTGAATCTGCCGAGCATCTAGTGCTCAGGCCGTACAGGGGCCCCGGGAGCCTGGACGGGGAGCCAGCACCGCGAGCGTCGCCTCGATCGCCTCGCCCAGCGCCTCGTCGTTCGTCCCCCAGAGCGGACCTGCTCCTGCGGTGATGAGATCGACGACGCGCAGGACCCCCGCGGGCGTGACCGGCTCGGCCTCCCGTTCCAACCTCTTGGCGAGGGCCTCGAGGGCGACTCGCCGCTCGCGGGCCGCGGTCAGGCGTGGACGATACCGGCCCACCGATCGCTCACCTGCCCGCCGCACGACCAGCCGGAGCGTCCTCGCCAGCATGCGACGCTCGCGCGACGAGGTGAGCTGTGCAGCCCGCCACACGTACGCCTCCGGGACGACGGCACCGGTGGCAGTCCGCAGCCAATCGTCGGCGCGGCGGCGCCGGCGGTAGAGGACGCCGAGGCCCCGCACGAGTTGAAAGAGACCGAAGAGCAAGAGGGAGAAGGCGGCAACTCCGAAGAGGCGGTCGCCGGAGAGCGCCGACCAGGCGGCGACTGCTCCGAGCCCGGCCGCGACAAGAGCGAACGGCGCCCCGAGGACTCCGGCGACCCCTGGCACGGCGAGCAGTGTGTTGTTCGCCCGGGAGGTGAGCATCGCCATCAGACAAGTGTGCCGCGCGCGAGCCTCGTGCCGCGTCGGCCGCACGACCGAAGGACCCTCGTCCGCACGAACGAACCTGACGCCGTCCTGCAGAACGATGCTTATCGTCTAGGGTCGCGTGATGATCGCCAGGGCTGCGTTCGGCTCGACAGGACACGAGAGCACACGCTCGATCTTCGGGGCGGCGGCGCTCAGCTCGGTCTCGCAAGCCGACGCCGACCGCGCGATCGCGACCCTCCTCGACTACGGCGTCAATCACATCGACACCGCTGCTTCGTACGGGGACTCCGAGCTTCGCCTCGCCCCCGGGCTGGCCCGCGCTCGCGAGCAGCTCTTCCTGGCGACCAAGACGGGCGAACGCGGCCGATCAGGGGCACACGACGAGATCCGACGGTCGCTCGACAGACTGGGCGTCGACTCGGTGGACCTGCTCCAGCTGCACAACCTCGTCGACGTGATCGAGTGGGAGACCGCCCTGGGCGAGGGTGGGGCTCTCGAGGCGGCGATCGAAGCACGGGAGGAGGGGCTCGTCCGCTTCATCGGCGTCACGGGACACGGTCTCAGCGCGGCCAGGATGCACCGGCGGAGCCTCGAGCGATTCCCGTTCGACTCGGTCCTTCTTCCGTACAGCGCGATCCAGATGCGCGACCGGGCCTATGCCGCGGATTTCGAAGAGCTCGCAAGCGTCTGCGAGGAACGGGGCGTCGCCATGCAGACGATCAAGGCGATCAGCCTCGCGCCCTGGAACGGTCGCGCGCCGACGGCATCGACCTGGTACGAGCCGCTTCGCGAGCAGGCCGACATCGACATCGCCGTCCACTGGGTGCTTGGCCGGCCGGGAGTCTTCCTGAACACCGTCGGCGACCTGACGATCCTCCCGAAGGTGCTCGACGCGGCGAGCCGCTTCGAGGAACGCCCGCCGGACGACCAGGTGGACGATCTCGTCTCGCGACGTAGCCTCGTCGCTCTGTTCTGACGGGTGACGAATCAAGGCATGATTCAGACCCTGATCGGACGGACAAGAACGGAGGCGTGATGACGGACGTGGCGGAGAAGGACACGGCGAGAGCGGGGCCGTCACTCCCACCGGTGATACCGCACTTCACCGTGGCGGAGCGGGCCGCGAGGGGCCGTGCCGCCCGCACCGAGTGCCCGCGGGCGAGCCACGCGGCGCTCGACCTTCTTCCCGACCGTGACCCCGTCGCGATCCTCGCGGCGCAGGCGCCCTCACGCGTGCCCGAGCTCGTGCCCATCCGCTACGGTCGCATGCTCGTCTCGCCCTTCACCTTCTATCGCGGCGCGGCGGCCGTGATGGCGCATGACCTGTCGAACACGCCGCGTGCGGGGTTGCAGGCGCAGCTCTGCGGCGATGCACATCTCGCGAACTTCGGCGGCTACGCGTCGCCGGAGCGGACGCTTGTCTTCGACCTCAACGACTTCGACGAGACGCTCCCCGGCCCGTTCGAGTGGGACGTGAAGCGACTCGCGGCCAGCTTCGAGATCGCCGCGCGCGACCGCGACTTCACCGATCTCCAGCGCAGGACTGCCGTCGTCGGCGTCGTCCGCGCCTACCGCGAGTCGATGCGGCGGTTCGCGACGATGAACAACCTCGAGCTCTGGTACTCGCGACTCGACGCAGCCGGGTTGGAGGAGGAGCTACGCCGCCGCCAGGCGACGAAGCAGGCGCAGAGGATCGCGCAGACCGAGGCGAAGGCGCGGACGAAGGACAGCATGAAGGCGTTCTCGAAGCTCACGCAGGCAGTCGACGGCCAAGCGCGGATCGTCTCGGATCCGCCGCTCATCGTCCCCATTGCAGAGCTCGCCGCAGGGACCGGGTTCACTCTCGAGGCGTTCGAGCAGGAGCTCCACACCCTCTACCGGAACTATCGGCGGTCGCTGCAGCGCGATCGCCGCCACCTGCTCGAGCAGTTCCAGATGGTCGACCTGGCGCGCAAGGTCGTCGGCGTCGGCAGTGTCGGGACGCGCTGCTTCATCCTGCTGCTGCTCGGGCTCGACAACGGCGACCCGCTGTTCCTCCAGATCAAGGAGGCGCAGGAGTCGGTGCTCGAGCCCATTCTCGGCAAGACCGAGTTCTCGAACCACGGCCAACGGGTCGTCGAGGGACAGCGACTGATGCAAGCGGTGAGCGACATCTTCCTCGGCTGGCTGCACGCCGACCAGACGCTCGACGGCAATCCTCGCGACTTCTACTTCCGCCAACTCTGGGACTGGAAGACCTCGGTCGACCTGGACACGATCCTGCCGAAGGGTCTCGAGGCCTATGCCGAGGTGTGCGGGTGGACGCTCGCCCGTGCGCACGCGCGCTCCGGCGACCGTGTCGCGATCGCCGAGTACCTGGGCAAGGGCGCGGTCTTCGACCAGGCTCTGTCCGAGTTCGCGGTGGCCTACGCCGACCAGAACGAGAAGGATCACGCGGCGCTCCGTCAGGCCGCCGACGAGGGCCGGATCACCGTGGAGGAAGGGCTCTAACTCGCTCGGCGGGCAGCCGACACGCACGCTTCCCGGCGGAACGGAGATGCCGGTGCTCGGCCTGGGCGTCTGGCAGATGGCGGCCGGGCGCGAGACCGAGCAGGCGGTGGAGTGGGCGCTGGACGCGGGGTACCGGCACGTCGACACGGCTTCGCTCTACCGCAACGAAGCGAGTGTGGGCGCTGCGTTCAGAAACAGTGGCCTGCCGCGGGACGAGGTCTTCATCACCACCAAGCTGATGCCCGCGCACGCGAGTGCCACGCGCGAGCTCGTGAAGAGCTTGAAGCGGTTGAGCCTGGACTACGTGGACCTCTACCTGATCCATTGGCCGACCCCGATCGTTCGCGGGCGCTACTGGCGTCAGCTCGAGTCACTCCAGGAGCAGGGCCTGGCCCGAGAGATCGGCGTCAGCAACTACAGCCGAGACCAGTTGACGACGCTGAGCAGAGACGCCTCGAAGACGCCGGCCGTGAACCAGGTGCAGTTCAGTCCGTTCCGCTTCCGCCGCCGGCTCCTCGACTACTGCCTCGAGCAGGGAATCGTGTTCGAGGCCTACAGCCCACTCGAGCGTGGGAAGGGGCTACAGGATCCGGAGATCACGGACCTCGCCCGGCGCCTCGACCGCACACCGGCGCAGATCATGCTGCGCTGGGCGATCCAGCATCAGGCCGTCGTCATTCCCAAGTCGAGCCGTCAGGAGCGCATCCGCTCGAACGCGCAACTGTTCGACTTCGAGCTGAGCGACGACGACATGCGACGACTGGATGCGCTCGATCGCACCCGGGGAACCGCCAGCGCGCGCGGCGGCTAACCGCCGACGGCGGCCTTCACCGTCTCGAGCGCGCCCGTCTCGGACGGTGCGACGCCCTTCGCCGCCTCGGCGACCGACTGGGCGACATCGAGGACGAGCTTCCGATACGCCGGAAGGTCGTCGGGCGACTTGGCCTCGAGCGCTGCCACCGCCGCGTGCAAGGAGTCGACGGTGCCCTGCTCGACCTCCTGAGGCGAGGCCGTCATCCCGAACGGGTTGCCGTGCACGGTCGCCAGCTCGCGCACGAGCTCGCTGTCGCTCTGCGCATGTGCAGCAGCCAGGTGCTTCGCGAGCGCGCTCGCCTCCTTGAAGGTGTCGAAGAACCCCCGGTCGGAGATCGCAATTAGCACTCCCGCACCGGAGATCCCCTTCTGCATCGCCTCCCACTCGGGCTCCGTGAAGTCGGCCTTGGTCGCCATTCGCTCGCTCCTTTCTCGCCGGTCGATCGGGTGCCACCTTAGCGCGTACGAAACGCGATTTGACGCATCTGCGTCAGCCCGCGAACACGGGCGCTCGGTTAGAACAGATGGGTCGGCATTTCCGTGCCGACCGGCGGCTTGTACGCCGGCAACGCGCGGCACAGGAGCGAGATGACCTGCACGAACATCACGACGCAACGAGGGGGCCCCTCCTCGGAAGGCAAGAACCGGCGCAGGCTCGGTTGGGCATCCTGGTTCGCAGGCGCGGACAGCCGGGTCCTGGCGCTCGTTCCGAGCGAGCAGAGCTTCCTCGAGGCGCAGGGCCTCGTGATCCTCGCCATGGCCTGTGTCACCGGCTTCGCCGTCGCGGTCGCGGGCAGCGGCTGGTGGAACGTCCCGATCACGCACATCCTGTGGCTCGGCGTCGTGTGGGCTGCCGTCATCTGCATCGTCGACCGATTGATCTACAAGAGCTTCGGGACGAGTCGCCGGACGAATCTCATGCTCGCAATCCCACGCGCCTTGCTGTCCTTGATGCTCGCGCTCGTCCTCGGACTGCCGATGGTGCAGTTCATCTTCAAGCCGTCGATCTCGAATCAGCTGACGCAGACGAGCGCCGTGGAACAGAAGGACGCGCAGAAGTCGGCAATCGCCTTCTACGAGCCGAAGATCCGGCAGGCGACCGCTCAGATCGCCACGATCCAGAGCCGCGAGACCGCGCTCGAGAACCGGATTGCCAAGTTCACGCGGCTCTCCGGGTGTGAACGCAACGAATCTTCCTGCTCGCACACGCACAGGACAGGATGCGGTCACTGGTGCCACTACTACGCGCAGCAGGCGAGCATCGCGCGGGCGAACCTCGACCAGGCCCGGCCCACCGACCGGGAGAAGATCGCCGCGCTGAAGGCGAACATCCACGACTGGCAGAGTCGCGAGGCGACCGAGGCGACGACACGCGTCAGCGCGATCGCCGGCGACCAGGATCTGCTCGCACGAGCGGAGGCCCTGTCGGCAATCGAGAGACAACACCCGGAGGTCTCGAGGTACGTCATCTTCGTGCTCGGCCTCTTCGTGTGTCTCGACCTCATCGCACTCGTGATGAAGCTGTCCCACCTGCTCGTCGGCGGCGCCGTCTACGAAGACGTGGCCGCTGCGCTCCGGGAACGCGATCGGCTCGCGGCGCACAGCCTTCGGGAGCAGACTGCGGTCCTCCGCAAGCGGTTCACGGACGAGGCGCGTGCCGACGTAGACGTCGACGAGGTTCGAATCGACGCCGACCGAGCTCGCCGCATCGCCGAGGAGGAGACGAGATTCGCGCCGAGCCCGCACGCGGGTCTCGCAGGCCCTTCCGGGGCGACCGCCTGAACGACGTCGCTGCGTTCCGCAGCGCACTCCCAGCCGACTCTCATGAACCGCCGGTTCGATCAAGAAGCGCTCACAGAATGAGCAGTTGTGTGAAAGCTTCTGAGGCATGACCTTCCACTGCGCGTCGTTCGAGGCGATCGGCGTCAGAAACGAGGTGATCGTCAGCGATCCCGAGGCGTGCGAGACCGCCGCGGAGATCGCGCGGCGCGAGGTCGCGGCGCTCGACGAGGCGTGCAGCCGGTTCCGGGACGATTCCGAGCTCGCCGTCGTGAATGCTCGCGCCGGCGCTGGGAGTGTCCGCGTCTCTCCACTTCTCTACGACGCTATCCAGGTAGCTCTCGATGTCGCGTCGGCCACAGGCGGCCTGGTCGACCCGACGATCGGAGCGGCAATGCGCGGGCTCGGCTACGACCGCGACTACGACGTCGTCGTCGCGCTCGGCCCGCTGCCCTCGTTCGCCCTCGTGCCCGCGACGGGCTGGCGCTCGGTCAGGCTCGACCAGGCAGCCGGCACCGTCAGCATGCGATCCGGGACCGAGCTCGATCTGGGCGCGACCGCGAAGGCTTTCGCCGCCGACCGCATCTGCCGCGCGATCCGCGAGACGACAGGAGCTTCGGTCCTGGTCAGTCTGGGCGGCGACATCGCCGTCTCCGGTGCGCCCGCCGAAGGCTGGCCCGTCCGGGTCAGCGACAGTCATCGCGACGTGACCGGCGGGCAGACGATCGCACTCCGAGGCGGCGGGTTGGCAACCTCGAGCACGACCGTGCGGCGCTGGCGCGCCGGCGGCGTCGAGCTGCATCACATCGTCGATCCGCGCACAGGGGCAGCTGCGCCCGAGTACTGGCGTACGGCAAGCGTCGTTGCGACGACGTGCGTCGACGCGAACGCCGCCGCCACGGCCGCGATCATCCTCGGCGGTGCGGCCCCGACGTGGCTCGAACAGCGTGGCCGACCCGCTCGCCTCGTTCGCCACGACGGAGCCGTCACATACGTGTGCGGATGGCCCGAGGACGGCGAGACTGCGGCCGTGTAGCGGCGGGTCTCACACGACTTGCGCCGCAACGCGCGAAGAGCCGTCGCCGCCTGTCCGCGGCTGGCCTTGCGCCTCGAGCGGCAGCCACGGTAGAAGCAACGACACTCTCAGGAGATTCACAGCTTTCGGATCCGGATTCTCAGCCCATTCCCAGCAACCAGTGGCAGGTTGAGCTCATGAACAACGGTGTGCAGCAGACGAACGGATCGGCGAAGGTGCTCGTCGTCGACGACGAGCCGTCGATCGTCGACGCCGTCGCGACCGCCCTCCGCTATGAAGGGTTCGACGTGCGCGAAGAGGCGTCGGGCCGTGCGGCGATGGCGGCCGTCGTCGAGTTCGAGCCGGACCTGATCGTGCTCGATTGGATGCTTCCGGACATCGAGGGGATCGAAGTCGGCCGGCGGCTGCGCGAGCGCGGGTTCAAGACGGCGATCCTGTTCCTGACCGCGAAGGACGCGGTCGAGAACAAGGTCGACGCGCTCCGCGCAGGCGGCGACGACTACGTGACGAAGCCGTTCAGCCTCGCCGAGGTGGTCGCCCGGGTCCAGGCCGTGCTGCGACGCACGGGTGGAGAGCTTCCCGGCGACGTCTTGCGCTTCGCCGATCTGAGTCTCGACGAGAACCGCCACGAGGTCTTCCGCGGCGACACGCGCATCGACCTGACGGCGACCGAGTTCTCTCTGCTGCGGTTCTTCCTCTTGAACCCGAGACGCGTTCTGTCCAAGGGCCAGATCCTCCAGAACGTCTGGCGCTACGACTTCGGCGGCAACTCGAACGTCGTCGAGACCTATGTCAGCTATCTCCGCAAGAAGCTCGATGCGCTCGGCCCTCCGCTGATCCGCACGGTCAGGCAGGCGGGGTACATGCTCGAGGCGGACCCGGACTAGAGGCGGTCGTTGTTCGACCGTCTGTCGCTGCGCGCCCGTCTGCTGCTCGGCGTCTTCGTCCTCGCGGCAATCGGCCTGCTCGCCGCCGATGCGGCGACCTATGCATCGCTGCGCTCGTTCCTGCTCGACCGCGTCGACAAGGCGCTCGAGACAGGCCATGCGCAGGTCGAGCACATCGCCTTCCCGCAGCAAGCGCAGGGACAAGGTCAAGCATCGGGCCGTGGCCCCAGGGGCCAGCCGCCGGGTGACGGCGGCGGCCCGCCGCCGGAGGGAATCAACTGGTATCAGGTGCGCACGCTCACCGGGGGAGTCGTCAAGAGCGGCTTCATCTCCGGTGGAGGCTCGGCGCCGAAGCTGCCCGCCGCGATCCGGCTGCCGGCAGCCGGCCACGGGCCGGACGCGGAGCGGGCGACCTACTTCACGGTCTCGTCCAAAAACGGCTCGACGAACTATCGCGTCCGCGCGTCGATCGAGCCGCAAGAGCCGAATCGCATCTTCGTCATCGCCACCTCGCTCCGCGACGTGTTCGGCACGTTGCACCGGCTGCTCTTGATCGAGCTCGTCGTGACGATCGGCGTGTTGGCGGCGATCGCGGGTCTCGGGCTCTGGGTCGTCCGCCTCGGCCTTCGTCCCCTGCGCGAGATCGAGAGCACGGCGTCGGCGATCGCGGCCGGCGATTTGTCCCGGCGTGTCGAGCGCGCCGAGCCGAAGACCGAGGTCGGAAGGCTCGGGTTGTCGCTGAACGCGATGCTGGCTCAGATCGAATCCGCGTTCAAGGCGCGCCAGGCATCGGAGGACAAGCTGCGCCGATCGGACCAGAAGCTCCGCCGGTTCGTCGCCGACGCGTCGCACGAGCTGCGCACGCCGCTCGCCGCCGTCCGCGCCTACGCCGAGCTGTTCAGCCGGGGCGCAGCCAGCCGGCCGGCTGACCTCGCCCGGTCGATGTCGGGCATCACCCGCGAGGCCGAGCGGATGAGCCTGCTGGTCGACGACCTGCTCCTGCTGGCACGCCTGGACGAAGGTCGCCCGCTCGAGCAGAAGCCCGTCGAGCTCGCAGAGGTCGTCGGCGAGGCGGTCGACGCAGCGCGCGTCGTCGACGTGGATCGGATCGTCGACCTCGACGTCGAGCCCGCGACGGTGATCGGAGATCGTGACCGGCTTCGGCAACTGATCGACAACCTGTTCGCCAACGTCCGCGCGCACACGCCGCCCGGGACGCCGGTCACCGTCAGCCTGCATCGAATGGACGGCAAGGCGGCGCTCAGCGTCAGCGATTCCGGCCCCGGCCTGACGGAGGAGGAGGCCGCTCAGGTGTTCGAGCGCTTCTACCGCGTCGACCGCTCGCGCACGCGGGCCAGTGGGGGCGTGGGCCTGGGGCTCTCGATCGTCGCCGCCGTCGCCGAGGCCCACGGCGGCGACGCAACGGCGCTGCCGAGGCCGGGTGGCGGCGCGACGTTCCTGGTCGAGATCCCGCTCGCCGGCAACGGCAACCGGGAGGAGTGACGTTCGCTCAGCCGAGTCCTTGAGTCGGCCGCCGAGAGGCGCAACACTCTCTGGGATGAGTCGGGCGGGCTACCCGGCGGAGGGACTCAGCTGCCCTCATTGCGGCGCAGCGCTCCACGCAGTCGCCCGGTTCTGCCCGAATTGCGGCGTGGCGCTGGAAGAGCCGCACGATCCCCGGGAAGAGCGGAAGCTCGTCTCGGTCCTGTTCGTCGACCTCGTCGACTTCACGGCGCGTTCGGACAAGGCCGACCCGGAGGACGTTCGCGAGCTGCTTCAGCTCTACCACTCCGAGGCGAAGCGCCGGATCCAGCAGTACGGCGGAGTGCTGGAGAAGTTCATCGGCGACGCCGTGATGGCGGTGTTCGGTGCACCCACAGCGCACGGAGACGACGCCGAACGCGCGGTTCGCGCCGGCCTGGGCGTGCTGCGCGGCATCGAAGACCTGAACCAAGACCACGGTCTCGGCCTGGCCGCTCGTGCTGCCGTCAACACCGGCGAGGCCGTGGTCTCGCTCCACTCCCGCCACGGGGACCCGCTCGCAACCGGCGACGTCGTGAACACCGCAGCCCGGCTCCAGAGCGCAGCACCGGTCGGACGTGTTCTCGTCGGTGAAGAGACCTACAGGGCGACCCGAGACAGCGTGGTGTACGAGCCGCTCCCGGCGGTCGCGGCCAAGGGAAAGCCGGAACCGCTCGCGGCCTGGCTCGCCGTGGCACCGCGCACCGAGCCCGGGGAGAGACGGGTGGTTCGCGCGCCACTCGTCGGCCGCAGGCGTGAAGTCGAGTTGATGCGTTCGGTCTGGAGCAACTGCCTCGCCGAACTGAGGCCGCATCTCGTCACCGTGCTCGGCCCACCCGGGATCGGGAAGTCCCGTCTCTGCCGCGAGTTCTCGGCGTCGGTCGACGCCGACGGCGGCCGGTTCATCCGCGGCCGCTGTCTCCCCTATGAAGAGCGCCTCGGGTACCAGGCGTTCTCCGGCGTCGTCCAGGCAGCGAGCGGAGTGCTCGAGTCGGATTCGCCCCAGGTCAGGCTCGAGAAGCTCGAGCTCACCGTGGCGGGCGTCATGCCGTCCGAAGAGGCGGCCGAAACGGCGAGCCACGTCGCGCTTCTCCTCGGGCTCACCTCGGCGGCGGAGGCGCCGCGGCCGAAGGTGCTGTTCTTCTACGCGCGACGCTTCCTCGAGTGCCTCGGCATGGAACAGCCGACCGTCGTCGTCTTCGAGGACATCCACTGGGCTCAGCCGAGCGAGCTCGAGTTGCTCCAGTACCTCGGCCAGCACCTGCGCGACGCGCCTGTGATGCTGGTCGCCGCAGCGCGACCCGAGCTGTTGGACCACCAGCCGACCTGGGGATCCGGCCTGACGGCGCAGACGACGATTCTCCTGGACCCGCTGCGCCCCGACGAGGCCGAGATCCTGGCGGGCCACCTCGTGCGTACGGCGAGCGACCAGGCGTTCGATCTCGCGAGCGTGATCGAGACCGCGGGCGGGAACCCGCTCTTCCTCGAGGAGCTCGCCGCTGCGCTCGCCGAGGCACAAGCGGGGGACCAGCTACCCGTCACGGTCCGCGAGGCGATCGCGGCGAGAGTCGACGCCTTGCCTGCCGATGCGCGGTCCACGCTCCTGTCCGCGGCAGTCGTCGGACGGACGTTCTGGCGGAGCGTGGTCGAAGCGATCGGCGAGACCGACGACGTCGACGAGGCTCTCGGTGTCCTCGAGGCTCGCGACCTCGTCCGGCGTGACCCTTCGAGCCGACTCGCCGGGGACGCGCAGTTCACCTTCAAGCACATGCTCATCCGGGATGTCGCGTACTCGACGGTTCCAAGAGCCGCTCGGCGCGACCGGCATGCGGCGGTGGCGAGGCACGTCGAAGATCGGCTCGCAGGCGCCACCGAGACGCTGTCGACGATCCTGGCTCACCACTGGCGCGAGGCCGGGGAACCGGCACGCGCCGTCCCCTACCTCGTCGCGGCCGCCGAGGCAGCGCGCCGTAGCTGGGCCCGCGACTCGGTGATCGAGCTGTACTCGCTCGCGATCGAGCTGACGGACGATTCGAGGCTGCGGCGCCGCCTCCAACTCGACCGCGGGATCGCACTGGTCGAGCTCTGGGACATGGAGCGCGCTGCAGAAGAGCTCTCGGGGCTCGTTCCCGACCTGACGGGGCAGGAGCGTCTCGACGGGCTGATCGCGCTCGGGCACGCGTACGTGTGGACCGAGCAAGACGCGGAAGCGCTCGCCACCGCCGAGGCAGCGGCCGCACTGGTCGACGAGGTCGACGACGAATCGGCCAAAGCTGCCGTCCTGGCGATGGAGAGCCAGGGGCTCGCCATGCGGGGTGCCGCCGGCGACCTCGCCCGCGCTCACGAGCTCGGTGAGCGCGCCCTCGCTCTCTGGGCTCCGGGCACGCGAAGGCTCGATCTCAGCCACCACCTGACTCTGCATGCGGACACGACCTACTGGGCCGGCGACTACGAGCGCTCGGTCGAGCTCGCACGACAATCGCGCCAGGTGGCCGCAGACGTCCACGTCGTCGAATCGATGGTGCGGGGAGGCGGCTGGGAGGCGTTGAACCTTGCCGGGCTCGGGCGCCACGAAGAGGCGATCGCGATCTGGGACGAGCTCTTCGCCGTGGCGGACGATCTGGGTCACCCGCGCCAGGTCCTGCTCAACTACTCCACGCTCGCGTACCGCGAGCTGTACGACCTCGACGAGGCGCACAGGCGGAGCGAGGAGGCGCTCGAGCTTGCCGGTGCGGTCGCATTCGGAATGCCGAGGCAGTTCGCCGGCTCCGACCTCCTGTTCACTCAACTCCTCGCCGGAGACGTCGGAGGCGCGCAGGCAGCTTGGCCGGAGCGTTGGAACGGTGCCGACCAGGCGACGGCCTGGACGACGTGGCTCATCCGCGGCAGGCTCGCCGTGGCGCGGGCGGAGATCGCGCTGCACGCAGAGTCACCGGATTCCGCAGTCGAATGGGCCGGTCGCTCGCTGGAGATCGCGCGCCGGACCCGGCGCCGGAAGTACGAGGCGCGATCGCTGGAGCTGCTCGGCCAGGCGCTCGCACGCCTGCGACGACGAGAAGAGGCGCTCGCGGCGCTGCGCGCGGCCGTCCCGATCACGGATGCCCTCATCGGCCCGCCGGCACGCTGGCGGGCCCGCGCGGCACTCGGCGGCGCGGCACACTCACTTGGAGACGACGATCTGGCCGCCGCCTCGTTCGAAGAGGCTGCGCGACTGATCGAGGACTTCGCCGCAACGCTCGCACCCGAGCGCTCGAGCCACCTGCTCGGCACCCCACAGATCCGGCAGATCCTGTCAGCCGCCGGACGCAGCCTCACACCCGGCCGCTAGTGCCTGGTGTAGCTCGATGCCACGGGCCAGCGAAACGAGCAGGACACCGGCAAGCGCATCGCCGGCTCCGGTGATGTGGCCCGCAACCGGGTCGACGCCGACGTGGACGACCTCCGAGCCCGTCGCCGCGAACGCTCCGGCATCGCCCGCGGTCACACACGCAAACCGGTAGAGCCGAGCAAGCTCGACGACAGCCGCGGCCGGACCGAGGTTCGTCAGCGCCCGCGCCTCCTCGGCGTTGGCGACCACCGTCGTCGCGCCCGCAGCACGCTCGTGAAACGCCGCCGCGCCGAGCGCGTCGATCAGGCGTGCAGAGGCTGCGACGACGGCAACGTGGCGTGCGCGCGCGGACGTGAGGGCGAGGCGCGCCGCCGTCACCGTGTCGTCGTGAAGCAGTGCGTGCCCGGAGACGAGCACCGCCCCGGCGACGAGCGGCGACGGGATATCGCCCGGGGCGAGGGCGGCGCTCGCGCCGCGATCCGCCGCGATTGCATCCCGGGCCTCGACGTACGTCCCCGACGGACGCTCGCGGTCCTCCACCAGCTGCGCCTCGACGCCGGCGCGAGCCAGCGCGTCCCTGATCGCGGCCGCCGCCGGGTCCGACCCGACCCGACCGACGACAGCGGCACGCGCGCCGGCTCGGGCCGCCGCCACGGCGGCGTGCACAGGGACGCCGCCTGCACGAACGCGAACGGGCCCGTGCACGACGGCGCCCGAGGAGAGCTCCGGCGCCGTGACGTCGAGGAGCACCTCCCCGACGGCGACCAGATCCAGCTCAAGCCTCGCTGTCGAGGTGAGCCATCTGCGCCTCGGCATAGCGAGAGCCGTGGACCTCGCCGGGCCGGATCGCCTGCTCGATCGCGACGAGGTCCGCGTCGGCCAGGGCGAGCTCGAGCGCGGCCAGCGATTCGGTCAGCCGTTGGGGCGTTCGTGCACCGACCAGAGAGTCGCCCGTGTCGACGAGGGTGACGCCGGAATCCAGAGCGGCGCGGACCGTGGCCACAGCCTCGGACTCGTCTGCCGGTCTCACCATCCCGCCGACGAACTCTAGTGCGCCGTAGCCCTGTTCTTCCTGTGCTGCGCGGTCGGGAGCCAGCGGTTGACGCCGTCCGTCTCGCGACGCTCCACCTTCCCCTGGAGCTGGAGCCGCCGCAGCCTGGCTCCGATGCGCTGCGGCAGCTGGCGGACCGAGAGCGCGTCGTCGCCGTAGAGCGCACGGCCGACCTCCGCGGCGGTTGCGCCGCTCTCACCGGCCACCTCGTCGAGCGCCCGTAGCAGGAAGGGTTCGGCGATGCTGTCCGGGCGCACGCCTCGCAGCGAGACGGTGTCGGGCTCACTGCGGACGAAGCGGCAGCCTTCGAACGCGTCCGATCCTTCGGCCGAGCGGTAGCCGTGGGCGAAGAGCTCGACGGCGAGCGCCTGGAACGCAGCCACCGCATCCGGCAACTCCTCGAGCACGACCTTGGGCTGCCACGGTGGCCTCCAGGTTCGGAACGGCTGCGACGAGAGGAACGGCTCGGTGCTGCCGTCGCGAAATGCGACGAACTGCGCCGTCACGTACCCGCGCCAGAGCGCGACGACGCACTCATCGCCCCGCTCCCCCTGGCTCCTCGACTCGTGATGCACTCGGACCCCCCTCGACTGGCAGACCACACCAGTGCCCGAGCGCCGCATCTCAAGGCAACCTCGGTCGAGTATCGCAGCTGGTCGCCGTGACGACAACTTTGTGGGGCGAATTACGATCTCCGAGTGCCGCCCTCCGGCGCAGAGACGCGATCACGACGTTGCCTCCCCGGCCCGTCATGACTATCCTTTTCGAAGCGATGACCGAAGCGCGCCTCGATCCGCCCGTCTCCCGCTTCGGCCCGGGGTCCCTTGCCCTCCTCCTTCCCCGCTAGGGGAGGCGTTCGAACGACATAACCGTCTCGCGCTCCCGCACCAAGGGAGTCGTCCGCCCAACCGGAGGAGTCACCACATGCCCATGCCCTACTGGAAATACCGCTCATACCCGACGGTCGATCTGCCCGACCGCACGTGGCCGAACCGCGTGGTCGAACGCGCACCGATCTGGTGCTCGACCGACCTCCGGGACGGCAACCAGGCACTCGTCAAGCCGATGGACGCGCGACGGAAGCAGCGGATGTTCGACCTGCTCGTGCACCTCGGCATCAAGGAGATCGAGGTCGGCTTTCCGTCGGCGTCGAGAACCGATTTCGATTTCGTTCGGCAGCTCATCGAAGAGGGCCGCATCCCCACGGACACGACGATCGCCGTTCTGACACAGGCGCGGCCAGAGCTGATCGAGCAGACCTACGAAGCGATCGACGGCGCCCGGCGCGCGATCGTCCACCTCTACAACTCGACCTCGACGACGCAACGGCGCGTCGTGTTCAGGATGGACGAAGCCGGGATCGTCGATCTCGCGGTCCGGGCGGCGGAGCTGTGCAAGGAGCTCGCACTCCGGTCTCGGACCGAGGTGGTGTTCGAATACTCGCCGGAGAGCTTCCACGGCACCGAGCTCGAGTTCGCGCTCGAGATCTGCGAAGCGGTGACGGCGGCCTGGCAGCCGACGAGCGAGGCGCCGATGATCGTCAACCTTCCGACGACCGTCGAGGTCTTCCCGCCGAATGTGTACGCAGACCGGATCGAGTGGTTCCAGCGACACGTGTCGGCGCGCGACAAGATCGTCCTGAGCGTGCACCCGCACAACGATCGAGGCACGGCGGTCGCAACTGCGGAGCTGGGCCTGTTGGCAGGGGCAGACCGCGTCGAGGGAACGCTCTTCGGCAACGGCGAGCGGACCGGCAACGTCGACCTGGTGACGATCGCGCTGAACCTGCTCACGCAGGGTGTCGACCCGCAGCTCGATCTGTCGCGGATCGACGAAGCGAAGCAGATCGTCGAAGAGTGCAACGAGCTACCTGTCCATCCGCGCCATCCGTGGGTCGGAGAACTCGTCTACACCGCGTTCTCCGGCTCTCATCAAGACGCGATCAAGAAGGGAATGTACGCGCAGCAACGCGGCGACTCGGATCTCTGGGACGTCCCCTACCTCCCCATCGACCCGGCTGATCTCGGACGTGACTACGAAGCGATCATCCGGGTCAACTCGCAGTCCGGAAAGGGCGGCGTCGCCTACCTGATGGAGACCGAGCACAGTCTCGAGCTTCCCCGCGGGCTACAGATCGACTTTGCGCAGAAGGTGCAGTCGATCACGGACCTGCGAGGGGACGAGCTGAGCGCAGACGAGCTGCTTGCAGCCTTCCACGAGCACTACCTCGCACACACTCGGCCCTACGCGATCGAGTCGTACACGCACTCGAGCGCCGACGAGGACCGGATCGTCGCGCAGGTGAGCGTCGACGGCGAGTCACAGGAGATCCAGGGCGTGGGCAACGGTCCGATCGCAGCTCTCGTCGATGCGTTCGACAAGAGCTTCGGGATCGCGATCCGCATCCGCGACTACCACGAGCACGCGATGGCGGCGGCCGCCGACGCGACCGCGGCGGCCTACATCGAGGCCGACGTGGACGACGACCCGATCTGGGGCGTCGGCCTTCATCCGAGCATCGTCACGGCGTCGCTTCGTGCCGTCGTCAACGCGGTGAATCGCGCGCTCGCACAGCGAAAGGCAGTGGACGAAGCAGCCGCCCTGTTCGACTAGAGAGGTGCCGCTCGTCGGTGACTCCCACCGGACGACGGTGTAGCGTTCGGCGCCATGTTCCGTTGGCTACTCGTGTCGTGGGCCGCGAACGCCGTCGTGCTGGCACTGACCGGTTGGATTCTGAGCGGAGTCACGTTCCACGGCTCCGCCTGGGCGCTGATCATCGCGGCCGCCGTCTTCGGCGTGCTGAATACCATCTTGAAGCCGATCCTCAAGCTCATCACCCTGCCGTTCGCAATCATCACGCTCGGCCTCGTGTGGTTCTTCGTGTCGATGTTCACGCTGTGGCTGACGGTGCTGCTCGTCTCCAAGTTCGACATCAACGGATTCTGGAACTACGTCTGGGCGACGATCATCATCTGGGCGCTCAACATCGTCGTGGACGCGATCTTCTTCCGCTCCACCCGCGGCGCCACTACGGCCGCCTGAGCCGGGCAGCTACTGCGGTCCCGGCTCGCGCCGCGGCTGCCGGATCCCGGCGTCCTCGAGAGCAGCTGCGACCAGCAGGTCGTAACGCCCGTCCGCGAGGTCGCCGAGCGGGTCGCGGGTGTAGCCGACGAGCGTCCCGTACGGAAGCCCGAACGCCGCGCGCATCGCGAGCAGCCGGCGCCGCTCCGGGTCGCTCGTGTCGACGAGGGCCGCGCTCGCCGCACCCAACTGGCGGATCTGGCGGAGCCGGGGTGGGACGAGCACCAGGAGCACGAGCAGCGTGGGGAGCGCGAAGACGAGCGCACCGAGCAAGAGAGCCAGACGGTGGACCTTGTCCTCCCCCTGCTGCCCGAGCGCGGCCACATTGCCACCGCTTCCTTGACCCGCGCTCTCGAGCGCACCGGCGAGACTCCCACCGACGAGCGGAATCCCCCTGACGGCCCCGGCGGCCGACCCGAATCCGCTCTCGACCGAGACGCCTGCGTTCTTCACGCCGGTCCCGAGCACAGCCAGCCCCTCGACCGAGCGGTACACCCTGTAGCCGCCCCAGGCGAACAACGCAACCAGCGCGACCATCACGAGATCGCGCACCATCGTCCGCCGACGTTTCAGCGGAACGTCCGGGTAGAGCTTCACCTTTCCGACACCCACGCCGACGATACGCCGGCCGCCGGGCGACACCCGGTGCCTCGCGCGCTCGGATCTGAGAGGGTGTGGCTCCTGGCCGCTGCGGGCCCGCGGGTCCACCTCGGGCCTGATCGGCGGCCGAAGGGAGGCTGGCGATGCACGGTCGCGTGGCGATCTACCGGTTCAGCGGCGATGCTCATGAGCTCGCTCGGCGCGCGGAGAGCGGCCTGCTGCCCATCTTCAAGGCGCAACCCGGCTTCAAGGCGTACTCCGTCCTCGAAAGCGACGGGATGATCATCTCGTTCAGCGCCTGGGACTCGGCGGCAAGCGCGGAGGCCGCGAACTCGATGGCTGCCGACTGGGTGGCCGAGAACATGAGCGACGACATGGAGCTCGAGCGCTCCAGCGTCGGCGAGGTCCTGTTCAGCACGACGCTCGGGGTCTCTGCTCTGGAAGGCGTCAAGGCTTGATCCGAGATCTGGGCGCACGATTACGAAGATGCGCCGATGGTGTTGCGCTCCGACCCGCGGCCCCAACGCACGCCGCGAGTCGGAGCGTGGCTCGTCGGCGTAGCGGCAGCGAACGCCGGGCGAGCCGTCTTCACGGCTAGGCTCGCGCGGTCTCTCGATTCAAGCGGCGCGCCGGCGCCGAATCTCCATTGACTCAGTCGAGCCGGGCACCGCTCCGGCGCAACCGCTTCCAGGCGTGCGGGAGTCGCTGCCGCACGACCAGTCGGCGAGCAAGCTGCCGCTCCGCAATGCGTCCGGCGACGAATGCCGTCGCGGTCCGGTCGTCGACAACGGTTGCCAGGCGGAGCTGCTCCTCTGCGACGAGAGAGTCCTGGTACTCGCCCAGCAGATCCTGCACCGTCTTGGCGTCGTCCACGAAGCGCTGGTCTGCAGCACGTCCGGGCGATGCGAGCTCGGCGGCATACCGCGCTCGCTTGAGCTGAATCCGAAGCCGGTGCATCGCCGCGTCCCCGGGGTACTTGCCGAGCCGCGCGACGTTCTTCGCTAGACGTCGGAACTCCTTCCGCGCCAAGCGCTCGAGACGAACGCGCTCGACTCTGGGCGCGAGCCTCGGTGGCAGCCGAAGCCGCGCCAGGAGCAGCCGGTAGCGATCGCCGTCCAGGACCGCAAGCAGTTCCTGTCGTGTCAGGCCGCGTTCATGCTCGAGCCTCGCGACGAGTGACTGGGCACCCGGCTGGTCGACCTCCGGCAATCCACCCACCTCGTCGCGAACATGGTCGATCAAGACGTCGAGGTCGCGAACCGGGCCGGTGACGTCTCCGAGCTCGCGGAGCGCAACGGTCAGCGAGCGGCGCCAGCCCGGATCGACGAATGCTCTCGTCGCATGCAGGAACGCGCGTGCGCGCCTGCTCGCCACGCGGTGCTGATGCAGGTTCTCGGGATCCCCGCCAAGTCGCACGCCCGGGTCATGCCCCACGAGCGCCCGCCGTTGCGCCTCCATCATCTCGCGCAACCGCAGCGCACCAGGCTCGCGGCTGAGCGGGGGGCCCGGTACGAGCGGCCTGCCCGCGACGACGCCGTCGACCAGCTGCGCGATCTTCGCGGGGAGGTTCAAGCCGGCGTTGCCGGGCTCCCACTCCTCCACCACTTCGCCCCGCGGGAGGCGAAGGCGCCAGACGACTCCCGCTTCGAGTGGGAGCCGCGAGATCGTCATTCCGAGGTGCTCGAGATCGCGATCGATCGTGTCGTAGTCATGTGCCACACCGAGCTCCGTCTCGGCGCGCAGCCAATTCTCGACGGCCGTTCCCGCGTCGCCGGCTTGCGAGAGCTCGAATGCGCGAAGGCGAATCGCGTCCTCGTCCGGTGGGGGAGCCCCGCGATCGCTCACCAGGACGATTCCGCCGTCGAGCGGCGTCTTCCTGCCCGGGCGATCTCTTCTCTGGCCGGCGTCCTTGCAGCAGATCGCTCACCAAGCATTCACAGAACCCTTACTGCACTGCACCGGGTTGAGGCCGTAGCGTGGGGAGCGATCGCAACGAGGAGGAATGCCCATGTTTGTGCATGAGCACGAAGCAGAGACCCAGCACCTGTTGTTGATGGTGGAGTCCGCTCAGCGGGCCGGCCGCTCGGAGGCCGAGATCGAGAAGATTCTCGACGATGCCCGTGAGGACGACGCCGCGCTCGAACACGCGGCGTAGGCCGCCGCCCGGCCGCGCAGGAGCGCGCGGTCGAAGAGACCCACGACGCGTCGCTCGTAGCGGCGGGGCATCGTCTCGAGCGCGACGACGAGCGGCGCGGCGGCTGCCAGGACGAGCGGGAATCCGCGTGGACGGGTCA
The DNA here is from genome assembly GCA_963851065.1 of uncultured Thermoleophilia bacterium. Classification (GTDB taxonomy): domain Bacteria; phylum Actinomycetota; class Thermoleophilia; order Gaiellales; family Gaiellaceae; genus PALSA-600. The sequence continues at coordinate 523,592 of CAWKNW010000011.1, read as the reverse complement.
CCGAGCCACGAGCTGCGCGTAGGCGTACGGGTGGTAGAAGACGTCGAGAGCGCGCTCGCGCGAGGCGGGCAGCGAGAAGCGATCGCCGGTGCGCTGGTCCTCGACGAAGACGAGAAGGTCATCGGCACCGCGCTCCCAGTACAGCGAGACGTCGACGCCGTCGTTGTTGCGGTGGGCCAGTTCGGTCACTTCGACTCCTCCTAGACGTGTTACGTGGAGACTCGCCCCTCGCGCCGCTCCCTCACAGGGAGGCAGCAGGCATCCGGAGGTACGGCTGGCCACACGTTCGAGGCGACGAGCCCGGGCGCCGGCGGGGCCCGGATCCCGGGCCGGCTCGCCCGCCCTCTAGCCCCGGAGGAACGCGAGCACCGCGAGCACGCGCCGGTGTGCGTCGGCGTCCGCGGGCAGGCGAAGCTTCGCGAAGATGCTCGTGACATGCTTCTCGACGGCACGCTCCGTCACGACCAGGCGAGCTGCGATCGCGCCGTTCGAGAGGCCCTCGGCCATCAGTCCCAGTACCTCCCGCTCGCGGGCGGTGAGCGTGTCGATCGGGTTCTCGCGCCGGCTGCGCCCGACCAGCCGTGAGACGATCGCGGGGTCGAGCGCCGATCCTCCGTCCGCGACGCGCCGAACCGCCTCGGTGAACTCGCCGACGTTCGCGACGCGATCCTTGAGCAGGTAGCCGACGCCCTCGGCGTTGTCGGCGATCAACTCCATCGCGTACTCGGTCTCGACGTACTGCGAGAGCACGAGCACGCCGACCTCGGGGTAATGCTCGCGGATCTCCTTGGCGGCACGAAGCCCCTCGTCGGTATGCGTCGGCGGCATCCGGATGTCGACGATCGCCACGTCGGGGGAGTAGCTCCGCACCTTGAGCAAGAGGTCGTCGGCATCGCCGGCCTGGCCGACGACCTGCAGGCCGGCCTCCTCGAGCAGGCGCGCGGTGCCTTCGCGCAGAAGCAGGGAGTCGTCGGCGAGAACGACCCGCGGCGCCTGGGAACCGGCTGCCTCCGACACCGACCCATCCTCACAGACGGGCGGTGCTCGCTCAAACGGCGGCTACTCGTCGAGCAAGGCCTGTTATGCGAGCACGCGAAGGAGCTCCGCGACCGACCACGCCTGGAACGGGCATCCGGTCGCGAGGTGCGGCTCGGCGCCGTCGGCCGTCTCGGAGACCGAGCCGAGGCCCCAGTCCGAGAGGTGCGAGACCAGGCCGTCGAGCATCCGGTCGACCGAGACGCCCGCGACGCGCGCCCCATCGACGTACGGGCCGATCAGCCACGGCCACACGGTGCCCTGGTGGTATGCCGCGTCGCGCTCCGCCGGCCCGCCGCGGTGATACGGCCGGTAGCGTCCGTCGTCGGGAGAAAGTGAGCGCAGGCCGAGCGGCGTCAAGAGCGAGCGACGGCAGGCCTCGACGGCAGCCCGGGCAGCGTCGGCGCCGAGCGGGCCGTTCGGCAGCGACACGGCGAGCAGCTGATTCGGGCGAATCGACGCGTCGTCGCCTGCAGGACCGTCGACGACGTCGAAGAGCCCGAGGCCGTCCGGTCGCACGAACCGCCTGACGAACGACGACGCCGCGGTGTCGCGCAGGCCTTCCAAGCCGGGCACGACGTCGAGGACGCGGAGCCAGAGGGCGTTCACCTCGACCGGCTTGCCACGGCGGGGCGTGACCGGCACGCCGTCGATGCGCGCGTCCATCCACGTCAGCGCCACGCCGTCGGCCCCCTGGGCGAGCAGGCCGTCCGCCGGGTCGACGTGGATGCCGTAGCGCGTCCCGTCGAGGTGATGACGAACGACCTGTTCGAGCGTCGGGGCCAGCTCGGCACGCAGATCGTCGTCGCCGGTGACCGAGACGTGGCGGCCGACGGCATGCACGAACCAGAGCGTCCCGTCGACCGTGTTGTACTCGAGCGACCCCGTGTCGGCCGTGTTCGCGAGCATGCCCTCCGAGACGGTCGCGGCCGACGTGCGCAGCACCTCACGGCCCTCGTCGTGCCGCCCGGTCGAGAGGTAGAGCCCCTCGTACGAGGTCATCAGGTCGCGCGACCATTCCCCGAACCAGGGGTACCCGGCGACCGCCGTCGGCCGCCCCCCGGTCGTGATCGCGAACTGATCCGCGGCGAGGACGAGCTGCTTCGACGCCTCGTCGATCGCGCCCGCCTGCCGCGCGAGCTCGCGGGCGCGGCCTCGCGCTGCGTCGACGATCGCCGAGGCCGCCCGCGGCAGGCCCTGGAAGGAGGTCGCCGCGGCCGTGACCTCGTGCGACGCTCCGGGCTCGAGCTCCGCCGCGAACGTGCCCGCGGCCCAGAGGTCCTCGCGGTCGGCGAGACCGCGGGCCGCCTCCTCGCGCGCCCTGACGTCGCGGTACCAGCTGCCTCCTCCGCTCCACCCGGCGCCGCCGACGCGATAGGCGCCTTCGAAGACGAATCCGCCCGACGTCTCCTCGACCGCGGGAGGTCCGTTCGCGTGACGCTCGCCGTGCACGTTCCGCCAGGTGCAGAGCGGCGTCAGCTCGAGCCGCACCGGCCGGTCGGCGGCGACGAGCCGGTGCACGACCGCCACGACGGGGGACCCGTGCGCCATCGCGATCTCCCGTTCGAAGATGATGCCGCCGATTTGCCACCGCCAGCGCGGGATGCCGTCCTCGAGCTCGAAGGAGGCAAGCAGCTCGTGGCCGCGTGGATCGACCGTGCCGCCGCCCCACTCGTCGGTCGCGAGGCGGAAGCGGGCGTCGCCCGAGACGAGCACCGGATCGAGCGCGGCGAGGCCGAGCATGCGGTTGGCGGGCCCGTCGACTGCCACCACGAGCAGTCCGTGGTAGCGGCGCGTGCGCAGGCCCGCAACGGTTCCCATCGCGTAGCCGCCGACCCCGTCGGCGACGAGCCACTCGCGCGTCGCCGCCTCGCCGAGGGTTCCGCACGCTTGCGGGCCGAGGCGAGTCGTCACCGATGCGCGACAGCGTCGCCGGACATCAGCTCCCCGAGCGTCGGCACCGGCCCACCGCGCGCCCGCAGGATCAGCTCGGCGACGAGACCGGTCCAACCCGTCTGGTGGCTCGCGCCGAGCCCGGCGCCGTTGTCGCCGTGGAAGTACTCGTTGAAGAGCAGGTTGTCCTTCCACGCCGGATCGTGCTGAAGACGATCGACCCAGCCGAAGCAGGGTCGGCGGCCGTCCGCTCCCACGAGGAAGAGCGCGATCAGCCGCTCGCGCAGATCGGCCGCGACCTCGTCGAGGCTCGCCTCCGTCCCCGATCCCGTCGGATACTCGACCTTCAGCTCGTCCTCGAAGAAGTGGGCATAGCGGCCGAGCGCTTCGACGAGCAGGAAGTTGACGGGCATCCACACCGGCCCGCGCCAGTTCGAGTTGCCGCCGAACATGCCGGTCGTCGACTCGGCCGGCTCGTAGTCGACGCGCGCCGAGGTCCCGTCCACGTCGAGCTCGAACGGGTGCTCGCCGTGCCAGCGCGAGATCGCCCGCAATCCGTACGGCGAGAGGAACTCCGACTCGTCGAAGAGGTGCTCGAGCAGCCGCAGGACGCGATTGACGGAGACCACGCCGAGCAGCATCCGACGCTCGCCCAGGTGTGCCGCGGATCGGGTGCGCGCCGACGAGCAGCGCCGCGGCCCGCTTGTTCATCGTCTCCGCCCGGTCGACGACCTCTTCGTCGATCGCCGCCACTCCGAGCAACGGGAGAACGCCGACGATCGACCGCACCTTGACGGGGAACGACCGTCCGTCGGCGAGCCGGAGCTGGTCGTAGAAGAACCCGTCGGTCTCGTCCCAGAGGCCCTGCGAGTCGAGCGCCTCCTTGATCAGCGCGAAGTGCTCGACGAACTTCAGGACGAGATCGGTGGTCGGCCTGCCCCTGCGGTTGAGGATCGACGCGATCGCCGCCATCGTGAGCGCGTAGAACCCCATCCAGCCGGTGCCGTCCGACTGCTCGAGCAGCTGGCCGGCGGGCAGGTGGGAGCGATCGATCGGCCCGATGTTGTCGAGGCCGAGGAACCCGCCCTCGAAGATGTTCGAGCCGTCACGATCCTCGCGGTTCACCCACCACGTGAAGTTGACGAGCAGCTTGTCGAAGATGCGGCTCAGGAACGCGACGTCCGTTCCGCCGTCGATCGCGAAGACCTCGATCGCGGCCCACGCCTGAACGGGCGGGTTGACGTCGTCGAACGACCACTCGTACGCGGCGAGCGCGCCGTTCGGGTGCTGGAACCACTCACGGCAGAGCAGCGTCAGCTGGTACTTGGCGAATGCGGGATCGACGCGCGCAAGCGCGATGCAGTGGAACGCGAGGTCCCACGCGGCGAACCACGGGTACTCCCACTTGTCCGGCATCGACATGATGTCGAAGGCGTCGAAGGTCCTCCACCTCGCATTGCGGCCGCCGAGCCGTGACGCCGGCGGGGCGGGCTGGGTCGGGTCGCCGTCGAGCCAGCGCGCGACGTCGTAGTAGTACAGCTGCTTGCTCCAGAGCATCCCGGCGAGGGACTGGCGAAGCACGAGCGCTTCGTCCATCGTCGCCGACGGCGGCGTCAGCTCGTCGTAGAACTCGTCGGCCTCCTCCAGCCTCGCCCTGACGATCGCGTCGAAGTCCGACCACGGGTCACCGCCGCGATCGGCGGGGCGCAGGCGGACGCGAACGGTCGCGGTCTGCCCCGGCGCGACGTCGAACCGGTACCAGAAGGCAGCCTTGGTGCCGGCTCCGGACGCGACCGAGTCTGCGCCTGCGACGACGTGATCGTTGATGCCATCCTTGGGCGTCGGGCTCGCCGACGACGAGCCGAACAGGCGCTCGTCGTTCGTCTCGTTGTCGCAGAAGAGGACGGCCGGCGTGTCCTGCGCGCAGAGCTCGAGCGAGCCGAGGAACGGGTGCTCGGTGACGAGTCGCGCCGAGCCACCCGCGCGCAGTTGCGGCTTGTCGGCGTCGACGTCCCAGGCCCACGTGTTCCGATACCACGCCGTCGGAAGGACGTGGATCGTCTCGGTGTCCGGCCCCGCGTTCGTGACGCGGACGGTCATCAGCAGGTCGTGCGGGTCGCCCTTCGCGTAGTCGACCTCGACGATCCAGTAGCGGTCCTCGTCGAACACGCCCGTGTCGAGCAGCTCGTACTCGGGATCGAGCTTCCCGCGGCGGGCGTTCTCCGCCAGGAGATCGTCGTACGGGAACGTCCGCTGCGGGTAGTGGTAGCGCCACCGGTTCCACGCGTGGCTCGGGAGCGCATCGAGGTACCACCAGTACTCCTTCGCGTCCTCACCGTGATTGCCCTGATTGCCCGTGAGCCCGAAGATCCGCTCCTTGAGGATCGGGTCGCGTCCGTTCCACAGCGCGAGCGCGAGGCAGAGCCTTTGCTCGATGTCGGAGAAGCCGGCCAGGCCGTCCTCCCCCCACCGATATGCGCGCGAGCGGGCATGATCGTGCGGCAGGTACTCCCACGCGGTGCCTCCGGGGCTGTAGTCCTCGCGCACCGTCCCCCACTGGCGTTCCGAGAGGTACGGGCCCCAGTGGTACCAGTCGCCGGCCTGTCGCAACCCGTACTCGAGCCGACCGAAGCTCTCGACTCGTTCGCGTTCCACGCTCATGTCTGCATCCCCCTCATCTCGGTTCACGCGTGCTGGTAGCGGACAGCACGCCGTCCCTTCCATGCCCGAGCGGCAGCTCGCCGATCCGCTCCCCCTGCTCGGCGTGGATCACGTGCATGACGGCGTTGATCAGCGCGAGATGCGTGAAGGCCTGCGGGAAGTTCCCGAGATGCCGCCCGCTCTTCGGATCGATCTCCTCGGCATAGAGATCGAGCGGGCTCGAATGCGACAGCAACTTCTCGCACAGGTCCCGCGCGCGGTCGAGCTCACCGATCTCGACGAGAGCGGAGACGAGCCAGAACGAGCAGATCGTGAACGACCCTTCCTCGCTCCCGAGGCCGTCGTCCGTCTCGCCCGTGCGGTAGCGGAGCACGAAGCCGTCCACCGTGAGCTCGTCGGCGACGGCGTGGACCGTTCTGCGAATGCGCGGGTCGTCGGACGGCAGGAACCGGACGAGCGGCATCAGGAGCACCGACGCGTCGAGGGCCGTCGTGTCGTAGTGCTGGCAGAAGACCCCTCGTGCGTCGACCGCATTCGCGCAGATGTCGGCCTTGATCTCGTCGGCGCTCGACTGCCAGCGTGCTGCTCGGTCCATGTCGCCCCGAATCTCCGCGAGCCGTGCACCGCGGTCGGCCGCGACCCAGCACATCACCTTCGACGACGTGAAGTGGCGCGCCTGGCCGCGGACCTCCCAGATGCCGTAGTCGGGGTCGCGCCACCGCTCGAGTGCCGCCTCCACCTGCTTGACGAGGATCGGCCAGATCCGCTCCGGCAGCTGGTCGCGAGACTTCGTGTGCAGGTAGAACGAGTCCAGGATCGCGCCCCAGACGTCGTGCTGGTCCTGCCGAAACGCGTCGTTGCCGATCCGCACCGGTCGCGCGCCCTCGTAGCCGCTCAGGTGGTCGAGCGTGTGCTCCGGGAGCTCCGCCTCGCCGCCGATCCCGTACATGACCTGGAGCTGCCCCTCCTCGGCTTCGGCGACCTCGGCGAGGAAGTAGAAGTAGTCGTTCGCCTCCCAGTCGAAGCCCAGGCTGTACAGGCCCCAGAGCATGAACGTCGAGTCGCGAATCCAGCTGTAGCGGTAGTCCCAGTTGCGTTCCCCGCCAAGCGACTCCGGCAAGGAGGTGGTCGCCGCCGCGACGAGCGCCCCGGTCGGCGCGTACGACAGCCCCTTCAGCGTGAGCGCGCTTCGCTGCAGGTAGGTGCGCCACGGGTGGTCCGGGAACTCGGCATGGTCGAGCCAGTGCTGCCAGTGATGTGCCGTCCCGACGAGACGCCGGTAGGCGTCGTCCCGGTCGGTCGGCGCTGGGTGATCCGACCAAGACAGAGCGGCGAACAGCACGTCGCCTTCCTTCATCAGGGTACGCGCAGTCGCTCTCGGCCCTTCGAAGCCGAGGCGCATGTCGGTCGTCAGGCTGAGTGAGACGGCGCTGCCCTCGGCCGACGCGACCGCAGAGTGGTAGCCCGGCCCGTCGTAGTTCCACCGGGCCGGGCGGAGGCCGTAGTCGAACTTCGGCTCGCAGTCGAGGTTGATCTGCACCTCGCCGTTCACGCACCGGATCATCCGGAGCAGGACGTGGTCGGCGTCGTAGTCGGTCGGGGAGCGACGGTGCGAGTGCGAGCGCTCGTCCTCGTGGTGCCACGGCCCGATCAGAAGCACGTCGCGGACGATGATCCAGCCTCCGCGCGTCCCCCAGCTCGTCTCGAGCACCATCGTCCCGGGCAGGTACCGCCGGGCCGCCGGAACGTTCACGCCGTCCGGGCCGAGCCGGAACATGCCCGCGTCCCGGTCGAGGATCGCACCGAAGACGCTCGGCGAGTCGAAGCGCGGCAGGCAGAGCCATTCGATCGCCCCGTTCGGCGCCACGAGCGCGCAGGTCTCGCAGTCCGAGAGGAACCCGTAGTCGGCAATCGGCGTGAACGGACCGGCGTTCGTCGTCGGCGGCCACGTACTCATCGCGCGTCGATCATGCCGGCGGGCTCTCCTTCCGGACAAGCCGCGTTGACGTAACCCGACCGGAACGCGCGCGTGCGACCGGTCCGTTCGTCGTACACGTGCCGCAGCACGCAGCCGGTGTCGTTCGCGAGCAGGTGGATCGAAACCGACGTCTGCGGCGAGGTCGTGCTCACACGATGGACGTCGTTCAGCGGGGGAACGAGCGGGTACCAGTCACCGGGCTCGAGCTGACGCCTCGTCCCGAGCTCGAGGCGACCGTCGACCGGGCGGTAGAGCTCTTCGTCCTGGTTCCCGCGGTAGACGCCGACGAGGCCCCACGCACCATGATCGTGGATCGGCGTTCGCGATCCGGGCGGCACCACGAGAGTGAAGAGGCTCAAGCGTCGATCGGCGGACCGGTAGAGCAGCCACTGGCCGATCCCGCCGCCCATCCCGCTCACAGGCGCATCCTCCTGGTAGCGCTGCGGGAGCCAATCGGGCCGGGAGAGGAGCTCCGTGAAGGACGGCTCGACGGCTGCGATCGCCTGATCCGGTGTCTGCGCCGCGCCGACGGCGGTTCGAACCGCATCGATGAAGGCGCGGATGTCAGGGGTGTCGAGGACGTACTCGTCGTGCTCGAGCGGCTCGAGGCCACCCGCCTCGTGGTCGTGGAAGTCACACATGACCGGTCACGCGAAGCCGATCACGCTGCGGATGCCGTCCTGACGCTCCATCAGTTCGAACCCGCGGTTCACATCCTCGAGCGTGAGGCGGTGGGAGACGAACGACTCGACGTCGATGTCGCCGGCCAGCCAGCGCTCGACGAGCAGTGGCACACCGTCACGCCCCTTGACGCCCCCGAACGACGAGCCGGCCACACGGCGACCGGTGATGAGGAACCGGGGAACGATGTCGAGCGTCTCCCCTTTGCCGGCCACGCCGGCAACCGTGCAGAGGCCCCAGCCCATTCGCGCCGCCTCGACCGCCTGTCGCATCACGGCGACGTTGCCGGTCGCCTCGAACGTGTAGTCGGCACCGAAGCCGTCGGTCAGCTCGACGATTCGCTCGACCGCGTCGGGCCCGCCCACGAGCGTCTCGGTCGCGCCGTGCTTCACGGCGAGCGTCAGTCGCTCGGGCGAGAGGTCGACACACACGATTCGTGCCGCACGCTGCAGTCGGCAGCCGATCACCGCGCCGAGGCCGACCATGCCGGCGCCGAAGACGACACAGGTCGACCCGGCTTCGACCCGTGCGGTGTTGATCGCGGCGCCGATTCCGGTCGAGAGCCCACACGCAAAGAGGCACGCTCCCTCGAACGGCGCCTCGGGCGAGATCTTCGCGAGCGCGATCTCCGGCATCACGGTGTACTCGGCGAAGGTCGAGGTGCCCATGAAGTGCCGGATCGGCTCGCCGTCCCGGGACAACCGGCTCGTGCCGTCGGGCAGGTAGCCCTGGTTCTGCTGCTCGCGGATCGCCAGGCAGAGATTCGTGCGCTCGCTCAGGCAGTGGATGCACTCGCGACACTGCGGAGAGAACAGCGTGACGACGTGATCGCCCGGCCGAAGCGACGTGACGCCGGCTCCGACACGCTCGACGATCCCGGCTCCCTCGTGACCGAGCACGGTCGGGGCATAACCGGACGGATCGGCACCCGAGGCGGTGTAGAGATCCGTGTGGCACACGCCGCACGCGGCGAGTCGTACGAGCACCTCGCCGTCGTGGGGGTCCTCGAGGTCGAGCTCCTGGATCTCGAGCGGGGCCCCGAACCGCTCGAGCACGGCTGCCTTGATCTTCACCCGGCCGATCCTAGAGGCGCCGATCCTCGACGGGACAGCTCAGGTGGAGGCGGGCGCAGCCGGAAGTCGTGCGTACACCCCTTCGACGTCGCGCATTCCCGGGATGAACAACGCGCCGAACGTGGCTGCCGCTCCGATCAACCCCGCGCCGACGAGCGTCGCCCGCACGCCGATGACATCCGGCGACGGGACCGGTGATCGCAAACGACAGCGGCAGAAGGCTGATCGAGATCAGCCAGTCCAGGCTCGAGATGCGACCGAGCAGGCTCGACGGCGTGTGACGCTGCTTGATCGTCGACCACATGATCGTCCCCGCAGCCTCGAGCGCGTTGAAGAGCAGACAGGCGAGCATCAGCTGCGGAATCGTCGATGCGAGCCCGTAGCCCACGACCGCCAGCGTCGCGATTGTCCAGCACAGGTACATCCACGTGATGTCGCGTCGCGGCTGTCCGCGCTGCCCGACCACGAAGGCGGCGGCGACCGCTCCGATTCCCCCGGCGGCGAACACCAGTCCGAGATCGCTCGGAGACCCGTGCAGGATGTTCTTGACCATGTACGGCACGAGCGTCTCGGTCGGTCCGAGGAAGGCGAGATACGCAACAGCTGCCGACAGCAACGTCCCCCAGAGCCAGACGTTGCCTCGGACGAACCGCCACCCGTCGCTGAGCGCAGCAACCGTCGACGCAGGCGCCGGCGCGGCGGCTGCGACGCGGCGCAGCCCCAGGACCGTGAACGCGGAGACGACGAACGACGCAGCGTCGATCGCAAACGCAGGACCGACGCCGACGACCCGATCAGCCAGCCTCCGAGCGCCGGGCCGATCAGGCGCAGCGCGATCGGCCGGACGAACTGGTCGAGCGCGTTCGCCTGAGCGAGCTCGCCCGGATCGACGATCGTGGGCACGATCGACTCGAAGGCAGGCGTGAAGAAGGCGGCGCCGACACCGTAGGCCGCAACGATCACCGTGAGCATGGCGAAGTCGAGCGTGTGAGTCGTCGCGAGCAGGGCGAGCAGCCCGACGACCAGGCCACGGCCCAGGTCGGAGCAGAGCAGGACCAGCCGCCGGTCGAAGCGATCGCTGATCACGCCGCCGAGGAGGAGGCACGCGATCGTCGGCACGGTCATCGCGATGCCGACGATCGAGAGCGCAACCGGCGTGTTCCAGAGCGAGTACGCCGTCCACGCGATCGCAACGAGGAAGATGCCGTCGCCGATCAGCGATGCGGTCATCCCCGTCCAGAGGAGTCGAAAGTCGCGCGATCGGAGCGGTCGAAGCAGTCCGATGCGGGTGGTGCCGCCTGGGCGGTCGAGACCCTCGAAGTTATGCTGCATCGGAGTCGAACTGCGCGGAGATCGACTCGCCGTGGCTCAGGTAATCGTTGAGCGGGCCCTGCGGCATCGGGCGCCCGAACAGGAAGCCCTGGCCGAGACCGAAGCCGAGGCTCTGCAGTGAGTCGATCTGATCGCGACGTTCGATTCCTTCGGCGACGACCTCGAGCCCGAGACGCTCGCCGATCGCCATGATCGCCGCGGCGAGGCCGTTGTCGTCGATGCCTCCGCCGAGGAACGAGCGGTCCATCTTGATGATGTCGACCGGAAGCCTGCTCAGGTAGCTGAGCGACGAGTACCCGGTACCGAAGTCGTCCATCGCGATGCGCACGCCGAGCGCCTTCAACCGGTGCAGCCGCTCGGCGGCGACGTCGGCATCCGCGAGCATCACCGTCTCCGTCACCTCGAGGACGAGGCACGACGGCGACAGGCCGGTGGTCTCGAGGATCTCCTGGATGTCGTCGACGATCGCGTCGGCCTGCAACTGCTTGACGGAGAGGTTCACGCTCATCCGGAGCGGCTCGGGCAGCGGGAAGCGCTTCTGGAGCTCGACCGCCTTCCGGGAGGCCTGCTCGATCACCCATTTTCCGATCGGGATGATCAGCCCGGTCTCCTCGGCGAGCGGGATGAAGTGAGCCGGCTGGATCAGCCCCCGAACCGGGTGGTGCCAGCGCAGGAGCGCCTCGACGCCGTAGTCGCTCCCGGAGCTCAGGTGGACGACCGGCTGGTAGTAGACCTCGAGCTGGTCCAGCTCGAGCGCCTGCTGCAACTCGGCGCGCAGCTCGAGCCGCTCGACGACGCGCTCGTGCATTGCGGGCTCGAACATCCGATAGCGCCCCTTGCTGTCGCGCTTGGCCATGTACATGGCGACGTCCGCGTTCCGGAGCAGCTCCTCGGCGTCCTGGGAGAGGAGATCCTCGTCGCTGATGCAGATGCCGATGCTGGCGCGCGGGTAGACCTGCTTGCCGTCGATCTCCGCCGCCACCTCGAGCTCGCCGCAGCAGACGCTCGGCGATCAGCGCGGCCTCGTCGGAGCCGCTCACGCCGTCGAGCAGGATCGCGAACTCGTCGCCGCCGAAGCGCGCGACCGTGTCGGCAGGGCGGATCGCCCGCTCGAGCCGGCGCGCGACCTCGAGCAGGACGGCGTCGCCGGCCTGATGCCCGAGGCTGTCGTTGACGGTCTTGAAGTCGTCGAGATCGATGAACATGACCGCGATCAGCGAGCCCTTGCGGACGGTCGAACGAAGCGCGTGCCCGACACGGTCGGCGAACAGCGCGCGGTTGGCGAGGTCGGTGACCGGGTCGTGGAACGCCTGATGGGCCAGCTGCTCCTCGAACGCCTTGCGCTCGCTGACGTCGCGGCTGTTGAGCACGATCCCCTGGATGTGCTCGTCCTCGAGCAGCTGGGTGTGCTGCACCTCGAACTGGAGCCAGCGGCCGTCGCGATGGCGCAGCGAGCAGTCGAACGTGTGGGACTCCGTCCCCGCACCGCTGCCAGCGGTGATCATCGGCTCCAGCCGGGATCGGTCGGCCTCGGCGAGCAGCCTGTCGAAGCGCTGGTTCTCGATCTCCTCGACCGAGTAGCCGAGCACACGCTCGATCGACGGGCTCTGGTAGGTGACGACGCCGTCCTGGTCGAGCACGGTGATCAGGTCGCTCGAGTGCGCGACGAGCGAGCGGAAGCGCGCCTCGCTCTTCGTGCGATGGAGGTTCTCGGCGAGCGACGCGGCCTCGACCGCCAGCGAGACCTGCGAGGCGAATGCCTCGAGGGAGTCGAAGATGTCGCCCGGGACGTGGGTCGGCGACTGCACGACGATCGCGCCCTGGTCCTCGTCACGCACCGACAGGCGAACGACGAGTGTGGTCCGGGCCTCTCCGAGGCCGAGCGCGACGAGGACCTGCTCGGTCGGTGCGACGACGGCGACATGCTCGCGCATCCCCATCTGCGCCCGCAGCCAGTCCGCCGCCTCGGGTGAGATGTCCCAGGAACCGGCGCCGTTCGACGCGGCGACCTGCGCGCCCTCCGGCGTCCAGAGGACGAGCCTCACCTTCGCCGACGGCCCGACGATCTGGGCGGCCGAGGCGGCGACCTCGTCGTTCACGCTCGCACGCCCGACGGCTTCGACGAGCGCCAGGCCTGCGTGCGCGCAGTGCGAGCTCGCGCGCCGTTGCCCGCTCCTCCTGCCGGACCAGGCCGGCCATGCGCAGGACGACGAGCAGGAACAGGATGGCCGAGGCGCCGATCACGACGAGGAGATCGGTGTTCCCGAGCTCTTCCACGAAGTGAATGCCAGGTGCGACCAGACAGGCGAAGGCCAGCAGCGCGAGCCGGGTCGGCGTGAGACGTACGCGGGTGTCGGCGGCCGGCTCCTCGAGGCCTCGCATCGACGGATGGAGCGCTGCCGCGCCCCAGAGCACGAGGTAGGCGAGCCAGCCCGCGTCGTAGACGAGCTGGTGGTTGTACGTGCCCGCGAGGAGGGCATAGTTGTACGCGCAGTCCGTGGCGAGGAGGCCGACGGTGCCGGCCACGAGCAGGTAGAACGCCGGGCCTTTCGCACCCGCCTGCACCGCAAAGCGAATCAGCGCACCGAGCAACAGCACGTCGCCGAGGGGATACGCGACCGAGACGAGCTTGGCGAGGATCGTCAACCCGGACAGGTGGAGGTTCGGCGCGACGAGGAACACCCACGACAGCAGCGCGAAGCCGACGGTGAGGATCAGCGAGTCGACGACGGCCGAGCGGTCGCGACCGTGGGGATCACGGCGGCGGACGAGCAGCATCAGGCCGATGAACAGCGCCGGATACACGGAGAGGTAGATGGCGTCGCCCGGGGAGGGGAACCCGACCGTCCCGCCGAGGAGATCCGGATAGGTGTAGGTGTAGAAGTCGCCGGCGACGTACAACGCCTGGCCGAGCAGGATCAGACAGCCAGGCGAGCACTGCCTTCGGGCGGTGCAGCCGGATGCCCGCGGCGATCGCGACGAGCGACGAGACCCCGATCACGTTGACGACGACCGCGTAGCCCTGGAGCGGCGGCACGAAGAGATACGCCGCCGTGAGAACGGTCAGCACGACGATGTACCAGGCCCAGAGCGTCTGGCGCCCGGGCGCGAGCCGGCGCGCGAGCGTCATGCGGCCTGCTCCGTGACGGACTGCAGGTCGAACGCGTTTGCAACCTTGCCGAGCACGTCGATCAGCCGGTCGACCTCGGCGTCGGAGTTGGCTGCGGTCAGCTGAATCCGGAAGCCGACCTCGCTCCGCGGCACCAGCGGGTAGGCCGCAAGCGTCACGTAGATGCCGTTCTCGAACAGGAACTTCCCGACGTCTCCGATCTGTTCGGCGTGTCCGAGCGGCACCTCGACGATCGGCAGACCGTCCCGGTTGGGCGTCCGCACTCCGAGCCGGTCGAGGCACTCGAGGACACGCTGCGTCTTCGCCCACAGCTCCGCGCGCAACACGTCTCCGCGCCGGTCGTTGACCTCGAGGCCGCGGATGGTCGTCGCCAGCGAGGCGACCGGCGACGGGCCCGAGTACAGGTACGGCGGCGCAGCCGTCTTGAGCAGTCGCTTCATCTCGGGCGGGCAGGCGATGAACGCGGCGAGCGATGAGTAGGCCTTCGACAGCCCGGCGACGAGCACGACGTTCTCGTAGCTCTCGCCGAAGTGGCGCACGATGCTGTTCCCGCGGCAGCCGTACGGGGACGTCTCGTCGTCGCTTCGCTCCCCGATCACGCCGAAGCCGTGGGCGTCGTCGACGTACAGGATCGCGCCGTGCTCGCGGGCGAGAGCCGCGTAGGAGGCGATGTCGGCGACGTTGCCGGTCATGCTGTTGACCCCGTCGATGCAGATCAGCCGTGCCGACGACGAATCGCTGCGCAGGAGTGACTCGAGCTCGTTGAGATCGTTGTGCCCGAAGCGCTTCAGCGTGGCGCCTCTGAGCGTGGCGAGCTCCGCTCCTTCGTAGATGGTCTTGTGCGCGCGACGGTCGACGAACACGCTTCCGCTGGCTGCGAGCAGTGGGATCACCGCGAGATGGATCAGAGTGATGGTCGGGAACACCAGCGCGTCGGGAGCCCCGAGCAGCTCGGTGAGGCGCTGCTCGATCTGCTCGTAGAGCACAGGGCTCCCGAGCAGTCGCGACCAGCTGGGATGTGTGCCCCACTTCCCGACGTACTCCGGGATCGCGTCCATGATCTCCTGGTCGAGGTCGAACCCGAGGTAGTTGCACGAGGCGAAATCGGCAAGCCAGTGGTCGCCGATGCGGATCATGCGCCCGTCGATCTCGTCGATCACGGCGTCGGTCATCGGGTTCGAGCGCTCGAGGTCGGCCAGATCCGAGCATGCCGCAAGCCAGCGAGCGACCCAGTCGTCACTCGCCCTACGACGATCCTTCCGCCGAGAGCTCACCGCAGCCATCGCCCGAATATCGGCTCGGTGCCGGGAAAACTTTATGGGCCGAAAGGCACGTCTTGGGCAGTCTCGAGACCCGCTTCAGGGCGCCGAAACGGCTCGATCAGGTATTACTTCATTTTCTATAGCGCGGCTCCACCCCATCCGGGCCGGCGAGAGGACGAAAGGAGCGATCGGTGAGCGTCACGAACGAGCTGCTGCAGAACGCCGAGGTGTACGCAGAACGGTTCGACCAGGGGGAGCTGCCCTTGCCTCCGGCGAAGCGGATTGCAGTCCTCGCCTGCATGGATGCCCGCCTCAACCCGTACGGACTGCTCGGCCTGAGCGAGGGTGACGCCCACGTGATCAGGAACGCGGGTGGTGTTGTCACCGACGACGAGATCCGCTCGCTCGCGATCTCGCAGCGCTTGCTCGGGACGGAGGAGATCATCCTCATCCACCACACCGACTGCGGGATGTTGACGTTCAGCGACGACGAGTTCCGGCGCCAGGTCCAGACCGACACCGGCATCAAGCCGGAGTGGGCGGCCGAGGCGTTCGACGACCTCGAGGAGGACGTCCGTCAGTCGATCGCACGGATCAAGAGCAGTCCGTTCATCCCTCGCAAGGACAGCGTGCGGGGCTTCGTCTACGACGTGAAGACCGGTCGGCTGGACGAGGTGAAGTAGAGGTATCTCCAACGCCGGTCATGGCTCTGAGAGGGAAAGCCCTCTCGGAAGGAGTCACAGCGTGGTTCAACCCGGCGACACAATCCAGAATCCCGTGACCGGCGAGCGAATCGTCTTCCTCGCGACCTCCCAGCAGACCCGCGGTGAAGCCGTGGTCATCGAGACGCACGTTCAGCCGGGCGGCTTCGTGGCTGCCGCGCACGTTCATCCGAGCCAGGAGGAGCGGTTCACCGTCCTCGACGGGAGCGTGGGGTTCAAGATCGGCCGCGAGACGATCCTCACCGCCCCCGGTGACACGCTGATCGTGCCGGCCGGCACGCCGCACAAGTTCTGGAACGCCGGCGAGGACGTCGCGCGGTTCGTCTGCGACATTCGCCCGGCCCTGCAGTTCGAGTCGCTGCTCGAAACCATGTTCGCTCTGGCCGAGGCGGGCAAGACGAACCGCAAGGGAATGCCGGGGCTGCTCCACCTCGCGGTGATCGCCGACGCGCACTTCGACACCGTTCGGCTGCCGTTCCCGCCCGCGTTCGTCCAGCGCATCGGCCTCGTGCTCGCCGCGCCGCTCGGTCGCGCGCTCGGCCTGACCCCGACCCGGATCAACGACCACGCCGCGCCCGTGACGGCGTAGCCGAGATGCGCCGCCACCGCCTCCTCCTCACCGCACTGGTCGTCGCCGCTCTCGTGCTGGCACTGCTCGGCGTCGTTCTCGACGGTGCCGGCCGGGTGAGGACACTCGGACGGCTCGCCACGAGCCACTGAGCCGTAGCCGTTCGGGTGGGCTGGTCTGGCCGGAAGTCTGACGAGGCCAAGGGAGGCGGACTCAGACTCAGTCGGCGATGACGCATGGATCGTGGACAGCCGCGGGTCGGCGCGGACTGCGCCTGGGGATCGTGGCCGTCGCGGCACTCGTCCTCGCGACACCGATGACGGCCGACTCGGCGACGGCACCGCCATCGGGGCGGATCGTCTTCACGTCCGGCTTCGGTGCTTCGTGTGACGGCAAAGGCGGACAGATCTGCACCGTGGATGTGCACGGCCACGGCCTCGCCGCGATCGCGGCGCCGGCGGGCGCGCAGGACCCGTCGTTCAGCAGGAACAGAAAGCTGATTGCGTTCACGGTCGTCGGGAGCGGCACCGCGGAGCTCATGGTGATGAACGCTGACGGAAGCCACGCGCACGCCATCGTCGATCAGTGGGCCGAGATCGACCGTCCGACGTGGTCGCCGGACGGCAAGAGCATCGCGTTCGCCGGTGAGCAGTCGAGCGGCGGCAACATCGTGCTCTGCGTCGTGCACGCGGACGGGACCGGCCTCAGGATCCTCGGCGACCCGACCGACGTGCCGTTCGCCTCGGAGCCTGCCTGGTCACCCAACGGCGCCTGGATCGCCTTCGACTCGGTTCCCGACTCGATGCAGAAGGCCAGCTCGACGAACCCCTCGGGCATCTACCTCGTCCACCCGGACGGAACGGGCTGGCACCGCCTTACTCCGGTGACCACGAGCCTCGACCAGACCGCCACCTGGTCTCCCGACGGCACCTGGATCGCGTACACCAAGCTCGCACCCAACTGGGAGACGACGCACGTCTCGAGCATCTACCGGATGAAGGCGAACGGCACGGGATCGCGTCGCTTGACCACCGGCTTCTGGGACGGCAACCCGGTGATCTCCCCGGACGGGAAGCAGATCGCCTTCTACCGCTACCGGGGAACGAACGTCGACCCTCACCTGTACGTGATCAACGCTACCGGCGGCCCGGCCCACCGGATCCTCGGCAGCGAAGCCACTCCGCACGCCTGGATCAGCGGCTGACCCGGGTCAGCGCGGACGCAGCGCGGCGCGAAAACGCGCCTCCGACTCCGTCCGGGCCAGCCGCTCGAAATGCTCGCCGGCGTAGGCGGCGAAGTCGAAGTCGAGGGTGGAGATCGCCTGCTGGAGCACGCCCCACATCGCCTCGCGAAAGTCGGAGAGGTAGCGCATCAGGACGTGAACGTCCGCCTCGTCCGAGCCGTAGGCGCGGAGCAGCTCGGCATCGCCCTCCTGGTCGAGGCCGTTCGAGACGGCGAAGTTCGCCAGGTCGAATGCCGGATCACCCATGGCGGCGTACTCCCAGTCCACGATCCAGGTCCGGCCACCGCCGGAGATGAAGTTCGCGGACAGCAGATCGTTGTGGCACGGAGCTTCCGGACGCCCACCGAGCCGGGCGGCGACGGCTTCGCCGACTCTCCGCGCCTCCGCGAACGCCTCGGGCGGCGACACGCCGCGCACGCGGGCACGGGTCGCGTACTCGTCCACAACCGCGAGCACGTCGAAGCGACCCGGGATCTGCGGGCCTGCGTGCAGTCGCCGCAGCAGCGCCGCCGCGTCCACGACCGAGACCTCCCCGGTCTTGCCCGCGACGAAGCGCGTGACGAGGTGGCCCTCGGGCTCGACGAACGAGACGACGTCGGGAGCGATCCCGAGGGCGGCGGCGACGAGGGATGCATCGCGCTCGTTCGCTCTGTCGATGCCGAGCAGTTCGGTCTCGGCACCGCCGATGCGAAGCACGAACGACTCGCCGCCGGCGTCGACCTTGTAGTTGTGATTCGTGATCCCGCCGCCGAGCGGCTCGACCGCCTCCACACCATCCGGCCACACACGGGCAATGACCGCTGCAAGCTCGGCAGCATCGGTCACGCCCGGATCCGGTCGCCGTTCAGGTCCCACAACGGCTCCACGGCGACCTCACCTCCGATCCACTCGCCGAAGATCTCCACCTCCACGCCCTGTCCGACCGACGCGCAGTCGGTCGGCAGGTATGCATACGCGATCGAGCGCTCGACGGTATAGCCGTAGCCTCCGCTCGTGACGCGGCCGACGAGCCGTCCGTCGACACGCACCGGCTCGGAGCCGAGTGCGATCGAACGCGGGTCCGCGAGGACGAGACAGCAGAGCCGCCGCGAGGGCTCTGCGACCAGCGCCTCTCGGCCGACGAAATCCTTGTCCAGTCTGACGGCGAAGCCGAGCCCGGCTTCGAAGGGCGAATCCTCCGGCGTGATGTCCGCGCCCCAGACGCGATAGCCCTTCTCGAGCCGCAGGGAATCGATCGCCTTGTAACCGCCGGCGACGAGCCCTCGCCCGCGTCCCGCCTCCCACAGCACGTCCCAGAGTCGCCGGCCGTACTCCATCGGGCAATACAGCTCCCACCCGAGCTCGCCGACGTACGTGACGCGAAGCGCGAGACACGGCACGGGCCCAACGGCGAGCTCACGGGCGCGCATGTAGCCGAAGTCGAGAACCGTCTTCGTGAGGGGCTGGAGAATCTCGCGGGCCCGCGGGCCCCAGAGCCCGAAGCAGGCGTAGTTGGACGTCACGTCGTCGACGGCGACACCGTCAGGCGCATGCTGGCGGATCCACGCCAGATCGTGTTGCCCGAACGCGGTTCCGGTGACGATCCGGAAGCGGTCCTGCGCCAGTCGCGAGACCGTGAAGTCGCACTCGATGCCTCCCCGCTCGTTGAGCATCTGCGTATACGTGATCGCACCGACGTCTCGAGCGACACGATTCGCGCACATGCGTTCGAGGAAGTCGGCAGCCCCGTCACCACTGACCTCGATCTTCGCGAACGACGTCTCGTCGAACAGCGCGGCGGCCTCCCGGCACGCGCGGTGCTCGACGCCGATCGCCGGCGACCACAGCCGGCCGGCCCATCCGCGCGGCCGCAGCGCCTCGTCACCGCGGGCGGCGTTCGGCTCGAACCAGTTGGCGCGCTCCCACCCGGACTTCTCGCCGAAGGCCGCACCGAGCGCCTCCAGCCTCGCGTAGGCGGGCGAGAGCCGCAACGGCCGTCCGGCGCTCCGCTCGTGACCGGGGTATTTGACGTCGTAGTAGGTCTCGTAGATCTCGCGTGTCCGCGCCAGCGTGTAGTCGAGAGAGCGGTACTGACGGCCGAAGCGCCGCGAGTCCATCTCCCACGTGTCGAGCGAGGGGGTGCCGTCGACTATCCACTCGGCGACGAGACGACCCATCCCACCCGCCCCGGCCAACCCGTGGGCGCAGAAGCCGGCCGCGGTCCAGAGGCCGCGCACTTCGGTCGGGCCGAGGATGAACTCACCGTCCGGCGTGAACGCCTCGGGCCCGTTGATCAGCCGCACGACCTCCATCTCCTCGAGCGAGGGAACGCGGCGGAGCGCGTTCTCCATCAGCTCCTCGAATCGCGGCCAGTCCTCGGGCAGAAGCTTCCCGTTGAAGTCGGACGGGATGCCGTCGAGCGCCCAGGGTGCCGGATTGCGCTCGTACCCGCCCATGACCAGCCCGCCGGACTCCGGGCGGAAGTAGACGAGCAGCGACGGGTCGCGCATCGTCGGCATGTCGAGCGGGAGCCCGGAGGGCTTGGTGACGAGATACTCGTGCGCCATGGGCACAAGCGGGACGTTGACCCCGGCGAGCGCCGCGATCTCCTTCGCGAACATGCCACCGGCATTGACCACCACCTCCGCCTCGATGCGCCCCTTGTCGGTGACGACACCGCGCACGCGGCCACGCTCGACCTCGATCGCGGTCACGCGCGTGTGGCGTGCGATCTCCGCACCGCCGCGGCGGGCACCTTCGGCGAGCGCGAACGTGAGCTGGGACGGGTCGACGTAGCCGTCGGTCGGCAGATACGCGGCTCCGAGGACGCCGTCGACGGCCATCGGCGGGAACAGCCCGGCGGCCTCGTCCGCCGAGATCAGCTCGAGCGGCAGCCCGAACGTCTTCGCCCAGCCGGCCTGGCGCGTCAGCTCCTCGAGACGCTCCTGCGACGAGGCGAGCCGCAGCGAACCGACCTCGTGCCACCCCGTCTCGAGACCGACCTCCGCGCCGAGCGTCCGGTACAGCTCGACCGACCACATCATCATTCGCGTCAGCGGCAACGATCCCCGCAGCTGCCCCACCAATCCGGCCGAATGGAAGGTCGAGCCGCTCGTCAGCTCATCGCGTTCGACCAGCACCGCGTCCTGCACACCGAGCTTGGTGAGCCAGTAGAGGATCGCGCAGCCGCCGACGCCGCCACCGATGACGACAACTCTCGCCCGATCACGCACCGGCCGAACTTATGCGATTCGTTCAACCGTGTGCTGCGGCGCCCTCGGCCCGGCCGAGGTCGCCGAGCCCGTGCTCGAGCATGCCGTACGCGCGCTCGAGGTCCTCGCGAAGGCGCCGCGCGGCTGCGGCGCCGTGCCTCCCGGCGAGCGCCTGCTTCCGGGCGGCGCGGAAGAGCTGCCGGTGCACGCTGACGAGCAACCCTGCAGCGATCCTCGCATCGCGCTCGTCGACGCCGAGCTCGCTCTCGATCGCGGAGGCAAGCACCTGTGCGAAGTGGGCCATCACCTCGAGCTCCTTCGCCTGGAGTGCCGGCGAATCCTCGATGATCCGCGCAAAGGTCGCGAACGCTGGGCTGCTCAAGCGGTTGCACTCGCCCACCTGGACCCGGCGGAGCGCAGTGAGAATCGACTCGCCCGGGGCGCGGCTGCGCAGGGCATCGACGATCGCGGCTTCGCGCTCGGGCACCTCGTCGAAGAACAGGTCTTCCTTGGTCGGGAAGTAGTTGAAGACGGTCTTCTGCGAGACACCCGCTGCCGCAGCGACCTCGGCGACCGTCACCCGATCGAAGCCGCGCTCGACGAACAGCCGCATCGCCTGGTCGGCGATCTCGGTGCGCCTGCGCAGCTTCTTGGTCTCCCGCAGGCCCACTGACGCAGTGTAACGTCCTTTGTTACTGTTGCTGAAAGATTTCAGCGTGTGTACGTTTGGGTCGAACGTCGTCGCCGGAAGGAGTCCGCTTGCTCGCTCGTCTCGCACACTTCACCACCCGTCGTCGCTGGTACCTCATCGCGTTCTGGGCAGCGCTGACGCTGTTCGGCGCCTACGCCGCCGGCCAGGTGTCGAAGCGCTGGTACCAGAGCTTCTCGATTCCCGGCAAGTCCGCGTACGAGGCAGGCCAGCGCACGCTCGAGACGTTCGGTGTCGGAGTGCGGCCGCCGAACGTCGTCGTCTTCCACTCGGGCGGCGACGCGACGAAGAGTGAGGCGATCCGGGCGGCCATGACACGCGCCGCCGCCGCAACGCCGGGCGCGCTGACCAGCTCCTACTTCTCGACCGGCAACTCGATGTACGCGTCGAAGGACCGGCACACGACGTTCCTGATGATCTATCCGCCGGGACTGGCGAAGTTCTCGACGACGAGCGGCGCCGCGGCCGAGCGAAAGGCGGCCGCGGCCGGGCTGCCACCAGGCATCAGCGTGCACGTCACGGGCCACGACCCTCTCGAGGAGGCGAGCTCGAACGGGCAGACGGGCGGCCCGAGCGTTCTCGTCGAGGCGGTCGTCGGCGGCCTGGGAGCGCTCGTGATCCTGCTCTTCGTGTTCGGCACGCTCCCGGCGGTGCTGATGCCGATCGTCGTCGCGGTGGCCTCGATCCTGAACACGTTCACGCTCGTCTGGGCGCTGACCTACATCACGAACGTCTCGATCATCGTCCAGTTCCTGATCGCGCTGGTCGGGCTCGGAGTCGCGATCGACTACGCGCTGCTGATGATCTTCCGCTTCCGGGACGAGCTGCGTGAAGGATCTGACGTCGAGTCGGCGATCGTCGAGACGATGACGCACGCCGGGCGGTCGGTGATCGTGTCCGGTACGACCGTGGCGGTCGGCCTGCTCTCGCTGATCGTCCTCCCACTGCCGTTCATCCGCTCGATGGGCATCGGCGGGATGCTGATTCCGATCGTCTCCGTGACCGCGGCAATCACACTCCTACCGGCGATGCTCTCGGTACTCGGCGCACGCATCAACAGCGTGCGCGTGATGCCGAAGCGTCTGGTCAGCCCCGATCACCCCGAGGACGGGGGCTGGGGACGCTGGGCGCGGTTCGTGCTCCGCCGGCCGCTCCCCGTCGCGATCGTCGGACTGGTGATCGTGGGCGTGCTCGTGAGCTATGGCCTGCGGCTGAACGCGAACGAGGCGCAGCTCGCACACTTTCCGGGTACCGGCGACGCGACCCAGGGCCGCGACGCGCTGCTCGCGGCCGGCATCAGCCCCGGCGTGATGAAGCCCTTCAACATCCTCGTCGAGGACGGCGGCAACCCGCAGGCGATCGCCGTGAAGGTGAGCTCGGTCAAGGGCGTCGTGGGGGCCGAAGCTCCGGCCACGTGGCGGCGAGGATCTGATTCGCTCGTCGAGGCCTTCCCGGCGATCGACGGCTCTGCTCCCGGGATCCAGACCATCGTCAACGCCGTCAACGGCTCGCTCGACGGGACGAACGGCACGCTCGGCGGCGTCACCGCGGTCGACCGCGACTTCATCCACGCCATCTACGGCAACTTCCCCTACGTGCTGGCCTTCGTGATGATCCTGACGCTGATCCTGCTGGCACGAGCGTTCAGGTCGATCGTGCTGCCGATCAAGGCGGTGATCCTGAACCTCCTCTCGCTCGCAGCGGCCTACGGGATCATCGTCATCATCTTCCAGGAGGGGCACGGCTCGTCGCTGTGGAACATCCCGGCGACCGGAGCGATCACGGCGTGGATCCCGTTGATGATCTTCGCCTTCCTCTTCGGGCTGTCGATGGACTACGAGGTGTTCATGCTCACGCGGATGCGCGAGGCCTACGACGAGACCGGGTCGACGCCGCGATCGATCGAGCTCGGCCTGGCGCGGACCGGCAAGCTGGTCACGAGTGCCGCGCTGATCCTGATGTTCGCGTTCCTCGTGCTCTCCTCGAGCCCCGGCTACGAGGTCAAGGTGTTCGCGATCGGCCTCGCGGCCGGGATCATCTTCGACGCGACCGTGATTCGAGCCCTGCTGGTGCCGTCGCTGATGGCATTGCTCGGGCGCGCAAACTGGTGGATGCCGAGCTGGACGCGCTCGGCGCTCTTCATCCGCGAGCCCGAGCCGTCGCCTGAGCCCGCGACCGAAGGGGCGTAGCGGAACAGACCTACGACGGCGACTCGGCCAGCACTGCCTGCGCTTCCCAGCCGGCGCGCATCTGCGCCCGGTCGGGGATGAGCAGCCCGGCCAACGTGCACAGGACGAGGAACGACGCCGCCATCACGAACGTCTGCTCGAAGCCGGTGACCGTGGGAACGCCGGCGGCCGTGTGCCCGGCGATGAACGTCGCGGCGAGCTGACCGCCGATCGCTCCGCCGATCGTTCGCATCACGGTGTTCATCCCGCCCGCCACGCCCGTCTGCTCGGGCGGAACGGCCTGCACGATCAGGTTGCCCAGGGCCGCGAACGCGAGGCCGACGCCGATACCCAGCAGCGCCGCGCTCGCGAGCATGTCGTACGGATGCTCGTGAGCCACGGCGATCAGCGTGAACGCGGAGGCCGTGATCGCTGACCCCGCAACGACCGCCGATTTCGAGCCGAAGCGAGCGGCGATCCGCCCGGCGGAGAAGCCGACGACCACCATCCCGAGCGTCGACGGAAGGAGATACAGCCCCGAGACGACGACCGATGCGCCGAAACCGAAGCCGGTGCTCGTCGGAAGCTGCGCGAACTGCGGGAAGATGATGAAGGACGAGTACATGCCCGCCCCGAGCAGGAACGCGGTCAGGTTCGTCGTCCAGACGCCCCGAATCCGCATCATCGTCATGTCGATCAGGGGCGACGCGCTTCGCACCTCGACCGCAACCCACGCACAGCAGACAAGAACTCCGGCGGCGAACAACGCGAGCGGCCGTGACGAGGTCCAGCCCCAGGCGGTCGTCTGGCTGACCGCGATCAACACGGTCGAGATCCCGACGCTCATCAGGATCGCCGCGAGCCAGCTCGGACGACCCGGGATCCGCACCGGCGACTCCGGCACGAAGCGCCAGGTGCAGAACGCCGCGACGGCGATCACGACCAGCGGCAGCCAGAAGAGCCACTGCCATCCGAGATGCTCCACGATCACGCCACCGGCAACGATCCCGACACCCGCACCGATCCCGAGGATCGCAGACAGGAGGCCGATGCTCCCGGCGACCTGCCCGGCCGGAAACTCGTCCCGCACGATGCCGAACGACAGCGGAAAGATCCCGCCCCCGACACCCTGGATCACGCGCGCCACGATCAGCAGGGCGAGTGTGTGCGAGACGGCGGCGAGCAGCGTGCCCGCGCCGAGAATGAGGAGCGTCCAGACGAGCACGCGTTCCTTGCCGTACGCGTCGCCGAGCCTGCCGAGAATCGCCGTCCCGACCGAGGCCGAGAGCAGGTAGCCGGTCAGGACCCACGTGATCCCGGTCTCGCTCGCGCCGAGGTCGCGCTGGATCGTCGGCAGCGCGGGGACGACGGCGGAGCTCAGCACCGCATAGGCGAGGCCGCTGATCGCGAGGATCGCCAGCGTGGCCCTCGGGTGGAGACGACCGGACGCCGCGTTGCTCACCATCGGAACCTACCGAACCGGTCTCGCCCTGCCCGCTCCTCCTTTCGGAGGAGGGCGTTCGGTCGAACGACGGAGCCGGACGCCTATACCGTGGGCTCGATGATCGAGGCGAACGGGCTCACCAAGGACTACGGAGAAAAGCGCGCCGTCGACGGGCTGTCGTTCACGGTGAAGCCCGGCGTGGTGACCGGCTTCCTCGGGCCGAACGGCTCCGGCAAGTCCACGACGATGCGGCTGATCCTCGGTCTCGACGCGCCGACCGCCGGCGACGTCCGCGTGAACGGCAAGCACTATCGCGACCACGCCGCCCCGCTGCACGAGGTCGGCGCCCTCCTCGAGGCGCGATCGGTGCACACCGGGCGCTCGGCGTACAACCACCTGCTCGCGCTCGCCCAGACACACGGGCTGCCGCGGCGGCGCGTCGACGAGATGATCGACCTCGTGGGCCTGCACGAAGTCGCGCGGAAGCGCGCCGGCCAGTTCTCGCTCGGGATGGGACAGCGGCTCGGCATCGCCTCGGCGCTGCTCGGCGATCCGCACACCGTGATGCTCGACGAGCCCGTCAACGGGCTCGACCCGGAGGGGATCCAGTGGATCAGGCATCTCCTGAAGGAGCTTGCGGCACAGGGCCGTGCGGTCTTCGTCTCGTCGCACCTGATGAGCGAGATGGCGTTGACGGCCGACCACCTGATCGTGATCGGACGGGGGAAGCTGATCGCGGACGCGAGCGTCGACGAGCTCGTTCGCAAGGCCTCGGGAGACGTCGTCCTCGTCCGCTCTCCCCAGGCCGAGGAGCTGCGGAGCCACGTGGTCGACGACGGCGTCACGGTTGTCTCCAACGCCCCCGGACTGCTCGAGGTGCACGGGCTGACCGCGGCCCGGATCGGAGAGATCGCAGCCGCGAACGGCGTCGTCCTGCACGAGTTGACGCCGCAGCAGGTGTCGCTCGAACAGGCGTTCATGGACATGACGCGGGACCAGCTCGAGTTCCGGACCGGCGAGCTCACGACGGCGGACGCAGCGTGACCGGCGCCGCCAACGCGATCACGCTTCCGCCGCTCACGGCACACGGGCGTGTGACGCAGGCCCGCGTCATTCGCTCCGAGTGGACGAAGCTGTTCTCGCTGCGCTCGACACGCTGGTCGCTGTTCGTCGCAGTGCTGCTGACGATCGGCCTGCCGCTGTTGTTCGCAGCGGTCACCTCGTCGCACTGGGGCAGCATGAGCCCGAACGAGCGCACGAACCGGCACCCACTCGACATCGCCCTCGCCGGCGTGAACCTCTCTCAGCTCGCGATCGGCGTGCTCGGGGTGCTGGTGATCACCGGCGAGTACTCGACCGGGATGATCCGCGCCAGCCTCACCGCCGTGCCGAAGCGCCTGCCGGTGCTCTGGGCAAAGGGGATCGTCTTCGCAGTCGTGACCTTCGTCCTGATGCTGCCGTCGGTGTTCATCGCGTTCTTCGGCACCCAGGCAATCCTCTCGCGCCACGACATCCTCCAGATCTCCGTCTCGCACCCCGGCGTCACGCGGGCGATCGTCGGCGGCGCCGTCTACCTGATGCTGCTCGGCATCTTCACGCTCGCCCTGGGCACCATCGTGCGCAACACCGCCGGCGCAATCGCCGCGTTCGCCGCGATCTTCTTCGTCATCCCGCCGCTCCTGAACATCCTGCCGACGAGCTGGAACAACGCGATCTCGCCGTACCTGCCCGATGCCGCCGGTCGCTCGATCTTCTCGCTCACGCACGACGCGCACAGCCTCGCCGCCGGCCCCGGGCTGGCGCTCTTCGTCGGCTATTGCGCGCTCGCGCTGGTGATCGCTGCCGTCGTGCTGCTTCGACGCGACGCCTGACACGACGCTCGGCACGGCTACGGTGAGGCGATGATCTGGAGCTGGCTGCACCGGCGACCGCAGCTCGTCGATCTCGCCATCGCCGTTGCCGTCTGGCTGCCGACCGTCGCAGTCGCGACCCGCCGCCCACATCCCGTCGCGACCGCGCTCCTCGTCACGCTGGGAACGCTGCCGCTCCTCCGCCGCCGCCAGGCGCCGCTCGCTGCGGTCGGGGCCACGACCGCGGTCACGGTTGCGATCATCGCGCTCGGCTCGCCGCTCGTGCCGCTCCAACTCGGCGTCGCGCTGTACACGCTTGCAGCCTCCGGCGAGTCGCGGGCGAGGCGCGGCCTCGGGCTCGCTGCGGTCGCCGTCGTCGCAACCGCTCTCACGATCGCGAGCGGCGACGACGAGTTCGGCAGCACCGCCTTCCACGTCGTGTTCCTGGTCGCATCGTGGCTCCTCGGGGACGCCATCGGCTCACGGAGGGCGTACGTGCAGGAGATCGAGCAGAAAGCGGAACGGCTCGAGCGCGAGCGGCTGACCGAGTCGCGCCGGGCGGTCGCAGAGGAGCAGGCTCGTATCGGCCGAGAGTTGCACGACGTCGTCGCGCACGCGCTCAGCGTCATCGTCGTCCAGGCCGGAGCCGCAGAGGAGGTCTTCGAGCTCGATCCTGCACTCGCCCGCGCACCGATCCGGGCGATCGACAAAGCAGCACGCGCGGCGCTCGCCGACCTTCGCCGCGTACTCGGTGTCGTGAATGCGGATGCCGAGCTACGAGCCGCAGCCGGGGCTCGCACGCCTCGACGGCCTGATCGACCAGGTCCGCGCGACCGGTCTCGACGTCGCCCTCGAGATCGAGGGTGCCCTGCAACCCCTGCCCGCGACCGTCGACCTCTCCGCGTTCCGCATCATCCAGGAGGCGCTCACGAACACGCTCAAGCACGCGGATGCCCGGCACGCGCGGGTCAGCGTCCGGTACGGCGACGACCTGCGACTCCAGATCCGCGACGACGGTCGAGGCGAAGAGCCGGGCAGCCATCCCGGCAACGGACTGACGGGAATGCAAGAGCGCGTTGCGATGCTCGGTGGCCGGGTCGAGGCGAGCTCGCTCACTGCGGGCGGCTACGTCGTGACCGCCGAGATCCCGCTCGGCAGCGATCGGTGAGCATTCGCGTCCTGATCGCCGACGATCAGGCACTCGTGCGAGACGGGTTCCGGCTGGTCCTCGAGACACGCTCCGACATCGACGTCGTCGGCGAGGCGGAAGACGGCCGCCAAGCCGTCGAGCTCGCAGTCGAGTGCGCGCCCGACGTGATCCTCATGGACGTACGCATGCCGGTCGTCGACGGTATCGAGGCCACGCGGCGGATCGTCGCTGCCGGAAGCGCGGCCCGCGTCCTCGTCCTCACCACCTTCGACCTCGACGAATACGTCTACGCGGCGATTCGAGCCGGAGCGAGCGGTTTCTTGCTCAAGGACGTCCGGCCGCGCGATCTGATCGATGCGATCAGGCTGATCGCGGACGGAAACGCGCTGCTCGGCCCGACCGTGACGCGCCGCTTGCTCGACCGGTTCGCCGGCGCAGGAGCGCGCAACGAGATCGGCCCGGACACGTTCGGGACGATGACGGCGCGTGAGCTCGAGATTCTGAAGCTCCTCGCGGCCGGGCTCTCGAACGCCGAGATCGCTGCACGGCTGTACCTCGGTGAGTCCACCGTGAAGACGCATGTGTCGAGCATCCTGCGCAAGCTCGGCGTCCGCGACCGCGTGCAGGCAGTGATCGTCGCCTTCGAAACAGGGCTCGTACCGCCGCAGCTCGAGTCAGCGTGACGTTGGGCCGGCCTTCCTAGAATGACTTCGTGTCGACCTCGAAGCGCCTGATCGACGATCTGCGCGTCGAGCCCGGGTCGTCTCCCGCCCTTGCCCGGCGCGATCCCGACGCCCGGATCGGGGCGCGGGACAAGGAAGAGGGGCTCGCGCATCTGACGACGCTCGTCGCGCGCCTCGGGTTGCTCCACAACCGCCTGTTCGCGGAAGCCACGCAGTCGGTGCTTCTCGTCCTCCAGGGAATGGACACCGCCGGCAAGGACGGAACGATCCGCAGTGTGCTGACCGGGGTCAACCCACAGGGGTGCCGAATCGTCTCGTTCCGCGAGCCGACGACGACGGAGCTCGCCCACGACTATCTCTGGCGCGTCCACCTGGCCTGTCCGGCACGCGGGGAGCTCGTGATCTTCAACCGGTCACACTACGAGGACGTCGTCGCGGTCCGCGTGCGCAAGCTCGTGAAGCGGGACGTCTGGCATCGCCGCTACGAGCACATCCGCGACTTCGAGCGACTCCTCACCGACGAGGGAACGGCGGTCGTCAAGGTGTTCCTGCACGTCTCTCGCGAAGAGCAGCGCATCCGGCTGCAGGAGCGACTCGACGACCCGGAGAAGCGGTGGAAGTTCCGGGTCGGCGACCTCGACGACCGGCGGCACTGGGACGACTTCACCGCCGCCTACGAGGATGCGCTGCGCGAGACGTCGACCGAATGCGCTCCGTGGTACGTCGTTCCCGCCAACCACAACTGGTCGCGAAACCTCGCCGTCGCCGAGATCCTGGTCGACGCCCTCGAACGCCTCGACCCCAGGCTGCCGCAGCCCGATCCGGGCCTCGAAGACGCCGAGATCACCTGACAGGCGTCCGGCGGGCTGCGTCGCGCAGCCCGCCGGTCGCTCGATCGCCTAGAAGCCTCTAGGGCAAGAAGTAGTTCGGATTCGGCATCTTGTACGTGTGGTCTGCGTACCCGCCGACCAGGTCGCTGAACTGGTCGCCGAAGTTCCCCACGATGTCGTAGCCGAGCGACTCGATGTGCGCCCGCGTCGCGGTCTTGTAGTGGGAGGTCGTGCATGAGCCACCGGGGTCGCCGGCACATGCCGCCTTCAGGTAGTCCGGGTAGTCGGCCACGGCCGGCTTGGTGAACAACCCGTCCTCGCCGTCGTTGAGCGTCGCCGGCCGCGGGTAGCCCGCGTCGACCCCGATGCCGTCGTGCGTGAGGTTCCCGAGCGTGGCCGCTTCCTGTGTCGCGGGCCGCCCGGTGATCCAGATGATCGAGTACCCGGCGCGGGCAGCCGCCGATGCCAGTTCGACCATCCCCGGCACCGCGGGGAACCTCTGGTCGGTCACGAACTGCGCGTTCGTGGTCGGGTTGTACGCCCAGTTGCTGAACACCTCGTAGTTCCAGGTCGCGAGCGTCGTGTCGTCCACGTCGAAGACGATCGCCTTGGTCGACGAGACGTGCGGAATCCCGCGGCCGAAGAGCGTCGGGCCGGCCGAAGAGGCGACGCTCTGGGCCTCCTTGGCGTAGTTGCTGTCGGACGAGAACACTCCGGTGCCCAGCGGGTCGCCGTAGTAGTTCCTGATCTGCTGGCGCAAGACGTCGAGGTTCGTGATGTCGTTGGCCGAGTTCGGAGTGATCGTCTGGATCGCCGGCCCGGCCGCCAGCGCGACCGCTGTGGAGATCGAGACGACGACCACGAAGAACGTCGCGATTGCAAGCCGCGGCCTGCGCCGCAGGGCCCTGAGAACACTCATGCCTACCCCCTTGTTCGAGACGGTGACGCCGCAACGGGACCCTACAACGTCCAGTCGTGCGGAATCCGGCAACCGGTCGGACCGCGTAGAGCGGAGCATCGACAGAAAAGGAGTTCGTCTCTATGCGCCGCACAATTGCTCTCACGCTCGCGCTCACGGCCGCCGTTGCGGCCGTCGCCGCCTCTTCCGCATTCGGACGGCCGACGGCAGGTACGACGCTCGTCGGCACGGTCGGTCCCGGCTTCGCGATCACGCTCACGCAGAGCGGCAAGGTCGTAAAGACACTGAAAGCCGGCACGTACACCCTCGTCATCCACGACAAGGCGAGCATCCACGCGTTCTCGCTCGACGGGCCACACGGATACGCGAAGGACTTCACGACCGTGCCGTTCGTCGGAACCAAGACCCTCACGGTCGCCTTCAAGGCCGGCAAGTACAAGTACTACTGCCCGCCGCACGAAGGGGAGATGTTCGGCCACTTCACCGTCAGCTGACGGCAGATCGGCGTGTTCGTTCGATTTGCGGCAGGTGTCTCTTCTTCATCGTCAAGCCGGTCCAGGCGATCGCGGCTCGGCGAGCGACGACCGAAGAAGAGGTCGTCAGCGACGAGTTAGCGGCGGCACCAGGAGCTACTCGCGGCGCTGCGCGCCGGGTAGACCGAGGCGCGAAAGGTTGCGGCCGCACGCCACTCAGGGCGCGCGGCCGCTACTGCCTCTGAGCCTCTTTGGCCCGCTTCTCGCTGCGCTTCTCCTTCAACGTCTTCTGCGCAGCCTTCTTCTGGAGTTTCTTGGGTTTGTCCGCGCTCTTCACGACGAACGCTCCTTCTTCCGGTGCCGACCGGCCCATCATCGCACGACGCCGTCCCTCGTTCGAGCGTCACCGCCGATCCCGCACCTAGCCGGTGGTCCGTGCAGGGCCGCCGAAAGAGCCAGTGGCTGGACCGCAGTCCTCGTGCAATTCTCAACAGGTGGGAGCCGGGGAGAGGCCGAGGAGCACGGACAGCCGGGACGAAAGGCCGGTGAACGTCGTCGCGTGCCGCGAGTGCGGTCGCTCGAGCGGCCACGACTGGCGCGGCTGGCGCGCCTACCGGACCGACGATCCGGAGACGTGCGAGCCACCGGCGCTCGCGTTCTATTGCCGCGCCTGCTCGGAGCGCGAATTCGGCGCCCGCTGAGCGTTACTGGCGCAGAGCTCGTTCGACGCCGTCGAGCAAGCCCCAGTTGGCAGCCAGCGCCGATTCCGCGCGCGCCAGCGCCGCCTCCGAGCTTCCGTTCGCCGTCGCCAGCCGATCGGCCGCCTCGGCAGCGTGCTGCTTGTCGAGCTCGGCATGGATCCGGAAGTAGCCGGTTCCGGCCCCCTCGGGCGCGAACCCGTAATGCCCTACCAGCCCGTCGAGCTTCGTCTGCGAGACGGGCGGCTGCGACGCCTCGATCGCGTAGAGGACAGCGTCGGCTTCGGCCCCGGGGGCGACCGCTGCGAACGTGGCGACCAGCTCCCGCGTCTCCGGGAGCGGCTCGGCCGGCTCGCCGCCGCACGCTGCGACGAAGTCGTCCCAGAGGGCGACGTGCGCGCGCTCCTCGCGGGCATGCTCGCTGTCGCCGCCCCGTGCGGCGAGGTCTGCGAGCGCCACGACCGCGTGACGGTACTGGCCCGAGTACAGGGCGAGGTCCTCGCTCCGCAGCTCCCCGCGCTCCCAACGCTGGTAGAAGGGGTGACGCAGGGTGTCCCACCGCCGGCGGGCCTCATCCAGCTGCGTGGTCAGATCCGACATCTCGAAGCCTCCTTGTGCTCGCCGCGCTCCTCCGATTGGCGGACGCTACCCCAAACGCACGGTCCACCCGTCGGTCGTCTGGTCGAGCAGCGGCAGGAGGCCACGGCGGTCACCCCTGGGGGCGACGCCGGCCAGTGCGAAGTCGAGCGCCGGACACGCGCCTCCTCCGCTTGCCCGATAGACCTCGACTGCGGTCGACGTGCCGGTGGCCGGCGTCCCCAGGTCGGCTGCGAAGGCCTGCTTCCCGTCGATCGAGACCGTCCACGTGGAACCGCTGCCGGTGAACGCGAGCTGGACCGGGACGCCGGCGGCTGCGGGTGCGATCTCGGTCAGCTGGTAGCCGGTCGTGGTCTGGGCTTCGACGTAGACCCAGGCACGACCATCGTCCGCATATGTGCCGATCGCTCCGCGGCCGATGCCCGCCTGGAGCCACTCCCGTGGAACTTGCTGCGCGTCGCGCGCGACGATCGACGCATACGCAAGGGCATGGTCCCTGGGCGTGACGAGCGTAGGGAGTCGACCCATGGTCAGCGTCGCCGTCAGGTCGGCCACCGGCGCGCTGACGAAGCCCGCATAGCTGTACCCGGCGGGACAGACCGGCGGAACCTGCACGGTGACACCGAGGCGCTTCGGCACCGGGAACGCGACGCGGGGCACCGACACGAGGAGGACCTGGAAGCCGGCGGCGCTTCCGTTGCAGGCGGGACAGGCGATCTGGCGGACGGTGAGGGCGACGGTCTTGCCGGCACTCGACAGCTCCGCAACTTCCACCGGACAGCAGCCCGCCCGCGTCGCAACCGCGATCAGCAACAGGCGGCGGTACCCGAAGTTCGTCGCCGTACGCGCCCGTGAGAGCCCAGCTCTGACCGGAGGCGCGAATGCAGGCAGAGCATGCGCGACGTCGCTCGCCGACGAGAAGACGACAACCTGCCAGCCGGCGCCGGCGAACGTGCTCGACGGCAGCAGGCGGTTGGTGGGCAGCGCTGCTGCTGGAGCCGCGCCGAGCGTTCGCCACGAGACGGAGCCGCTTCGCGGTGCTGCGGGCGCGGCTCCGGCGGCCAGAAGCGCAAACGAAGCGATCAACACGGCGACCCGACCCACCGCCGTGACGGTAGCGGGCGCAGATCAAACCGACCGGCGTATCGCGACGAAGAACCTCGCGACAACTCAGGTCGGAAGGAGGATGGGAAGTGAAGAAACTCGTTCTGCTCTCGTTCGCCGGAGCCGGTGTGCTCCTCGTGGCGGCCGCGCTCGCCGTCGCGGGCGCACTCAGCAACTACAAGGTGAGTGCGACGCTCAAGACGGGCAACGAGACGCCCAAGCCGACGGGAGTCACGGCTTCCGAGACGGGTGCCTTCAGCGGCTCCTACACGGAGAACAAGGCCGGGGGCGTCCTGAAGTGGAAGCTGACGTTCTCAGGGCTCACCGGCGCAGCCACGGCAGCCCATATCCACAAGGGCAAGCCCGGAGTCGCGGGCCCCGTGGTCGTGCCGCTCTGCGGCCCGTGTCACAGCGGCGAGACCGGCACCGCGAAGATCAGCAAAGCGGTGATCGCAGCGCTCGAGGGACACAACGCCTACGTCAACGTGCACACGGCCAAGAACCAGGGCGGCGAGATTCGCGGCGCCGTCAAGGTGACCGGGAGCTAGCTGCTCGCCGACGGCTCGGGCGGCGGGCTACTCGCGCTCGTCGCCCGGCCGGAGCCGGTAGACGATCCGGCCGCGGTCGAGGTCGTAGGCCGACAACTCGATCCGCACACGGTCGCCCGGATTCATCCGGATCCTGAAGCGGCGCATCTTGCCGGCCGTGTAGCCGAGGGTTTCGTGCCCGTTGTCGAGCGCGATCCGGAACATGCCGTTCCGAAGAGCTTCCACGATCTCCCCGGTCATCTCGACCTTCTCTTCCTTCTGCGGGATGGTGACCTCCTCTCGCTCTCTCGTCTGTGTCGCCGTGCCGATGCGGCGGGCCGAGGCCCGCCGCACTCGCTCCTCGCCGCTACGCGACGATGCTGACGTTCGCGGCCTGAGGGCCTTTCTCACCCTGCTGGGCCTCGTACTCGACCTTCGCGCCCTCGGCGAGCGACCTGTAGCCGCTCCCCTGGATCGCGCTGAAGTGCACGAACAGGTCCTTTCCGCCCTCGTCAGGCGTGATGAACCCGTACCCCTTATCCGCGTTGAACCATTTCACGGTTCCGGTTGCCATGTCTCTTTCCACCTCCTCGCCAAACTCATGAACGGCAAGAAGGCGCAAACCGGCACCATCCAGACTCGCTCAATTCGCCCGCAAGTGTAGATGATCTGAAGTCCCGCTAGCCGCGCGGAAGCACGTAGAACGCCACCGCTGCGTACATGCAGCCCGCCGCAACGAGAGTGAGCACGTGAAAGATCTCGTGGTAGCCGAGCACTCGCGGGAAGGGGTTCGGGCGCCGGATGGCGTACGTCACGGCGCCGAGCGAATACGCCACGCCTCCGACGACGACGAGGAGCCAGCCCGCGACCGGCAGCTTCAGGAGCTGCGAGAAGGCGATGACTCCGATCCAGCCGAGGGTGAGGCCGATCGCCGCCGACACCTTCTTGGGCTGCGTCGACCAGAAGACCTTGAGCAGGATCGCCGTGAGCACGCCGACCCAGACGATCGTCAGCACCGGCACGGCCCAGCCGACGGAAAGCACGAGGAGCCCGAACGGCGTGTAGCTCCCGGCGATCAGCAAGTACACGCCCGCGTGATCGAGCCGCGCAAGTCGCGAGCGCACGCGCGGCGACCAGGTCGGGCGATGGTAGAGGGCGCTCACGCCGAAACAGACGGCGACACACGATGCAAAGACGATCGCCGCGAGGCGTGCGCGGCCGGGCTCGGCCGTCAGGGCGAGCGGCACCCCGAGCCCGAGCGCGGCGTAGAAGCCGAATTCGTGAAAGACGCCGCGCAGGCGAGGCTTGGTGAGAACCGGTGCAGCCGCGATGCAGCAAGCGTACTCCGGATCGGCCAGGTCTAAAGTGAGAAGTGAGAGCTTCTAGAGCCGGATCCGGTACGTCCGCCGGAGGATCGCGGTACCCGGCCGCGGACGCCGCAGCGCCACGACCGCCTGGGCCCAGCCGTGAGCACCGCCGCCGTACCGCAGTGCCAGGACCGCGATGCTGTGGGGCAGAATCCGGCGACGGGGCGGGAGCAGCGTTGCGACCACCCGGCGACCGCGACGGAGGACGATTCGCACCCGACGCAACGGCACCACCTCCGAGACGTTGCCGCGATTCCAGAGCGTGAGGAGGATGGTCCGCCGTCGCCCGTGCCGCACCAGCCGCAGCCCGCGGATGTCGAGCCGCCGCACGACGTGCCCGCGAACGCGCACCTCCACCACCACGCCGACCTGCATCACGATGGGGACCGGCGCGCCTGCACGTGGGCGCGTGCGCAGCAGGACGAGCGCGTCGTGCTCGCCTGGGCCGGCGCGCCGGGGAACGACGGCCGAAACGGTCACGTTCGCCGACCGGCCCGCGCCGAGAGCGAGCCGCCGCGGCGCGAGCACGAGCCACCGCCCGACCCCGCCGGCGGTCGCGATCCGGGGTCGTCCACGTGGGTCGAGCGCGAACCCGGCGGACGCCACGTCGACGACGACGCTCGTCCGGCCTGGATTCGTGACACGAACGGCCGACCACGATCCGGCCTCGACCACGATGCGGGTGGGTGACGCAGAGAGCGCGAGCGGCGGCCGATCGGCCCCCGCGCCCGCAAGCACGGACGCGAGGGCCGACACCGTGGCGAGCGCGACGGAAGCGATCACCGGGGAATCGCCGTGAACGTGACCGTCGCCGCGTATCGACCCGACGCGACCGCAGGCAGAGGCGACGCGAAGCCGACCGTGGCCGGCCAGACGTCACCGCTTGCGCCGGTCGCGGCCTGTGCGGTGCCGATGACGAGGTCGGCGGCCGGTGCGACGGGGATCGGCACGAGGCCGGAGCCGAGCCCTGCGCCGAGTTGGGCGCCGGACGGGGCGGTCGCCCCGAGGCCCAGCGGGAGGTCACCCGGCGTGAAGGCCGTGCGATGGACGGTGAGCGCATACCCGGCGCCGTCGTTGCTGGTGACCGTGACGCGTTCCGAGACGGGGCTCGGCGTGACGCCGGTGAGTGCCTGGCCGAAGGCGATGCTGGTTCGCTCGAGCGCCAGCGAGAGCACCGGCTGGACGTCGAGGTCGACCGCGGCCGTCTGGCCGGCGCCGCCGCCCTGAACCGGCCCACCGGAGCACGCACTCGCCGCGACCGCAGAGCTCCTCGGCGCCGGCGCCAGCGCCGCGAAGTCGGCCGAGTTGACGTCGGTGTCGGTACAGCCGCCGTTCGCACGCACGTCGGCCGTCGTCGAGTCCAGCGCCGGGGCCGCACCCGTGCCTTCGTAATCAGCAGCCGATCCGTAGCCGACGAGGTCGGCGACTGCGGCAGACGCGCAACTGCCCGCCGATCCGCCACACGTGAGCGCAGTGGCGCTCCGGACGAGCGCCACCTTGCCGCCCGACGCGGCGAGGTTCGTCGTTCCGGTTGCATCCGGCGTCGGCAGGGCGGCCCCGACCGCCGCCGTCGAAGCGAGCTGGACGAGATAGTGCCGCCCGGGCGCGAGCGAGCCGGCGAGGGCGGTCGCCTGCCACGAGGCACTCGCCGCGGACGCGTACTGGATCGTCCAGCCCGTGAGGTCGACGGACGTCCCGCCGCGGTTGAAGAGCTCGACGAAGTCGTTCGCATACGAAGCGCCGGCATTCCCTCCACCGGCGTAGACCTGGCTGATCACCGCGTCAGGCGAGGCGGCGTGGGCGAGCGGGACGAGCATCGACGCCGAGAAGGCGAGGACAGAGGCGAGCAGACGAACTCGGTGCATGGGCGACTCCGATCTGACGGGAACGTTGGTCGTCCACTGGTACCGGCGCTCACTCCGGCCCGACAGTGTCCCGCGGCGAATCGGCACGCATCCGGCACGGATGCGTTGCACCACCCCGTCCCGTCAGGACAAGTTCGCGATCGTGGCGCCGTCGTTCGAGTCCGGTTCGCTGCCGGCGACGAGCGGGTGCCCGACGAGCTCGACGCGCACGACCGAGCGCAGCGCGCCGGTCCCTCGTCCGTGGACGACCCTGACCGACCGTAGGCCGGCGAGCGCGGCGTCGTCGACGAACGCGCGCACGCGCTGGCGCGCCTCCTCGGCCCCGAGGCCGCGCACATCCAGCTCGTCGGGGGCATCGCGCCCGATCGCCGCCGCGTTGACGCGCACCGGCGGCTCGGATCGAGCCTCGGGCTCGGCCGACGGGCGAAGACGCTCCAGCGGGATGCGCACCCGCTGTCCGCCGACGCCGGCGACTTCCGCCTCGTCGCCGCGAATCGCGACGATCGTCCCACGGACTCCGACCCCCGGCGCCTCGACGGGATCCCCGACCGCGAGCGGCGCGAGCTGGGTGATCGGCTCCGAGACCCGGTCCACGGCCTGCCGGGCACGCCCGGCGCGCTCGGCCGCGCGACCGAGGGCGCGGTCGCGATCGCGCTCCGCCTCCGAGATCAACTGCCGGCGCTCGCCCTCGTGACGGCGCGCCGCACGGACGTCCTCGCGGAGCCGGTCGAGCTCGGCTCGGGCCTCCCCGAGCTCCTGTTCCGCCTCAGCCTTCGCTTCGGCGCGTGCCCGCTCCCGCGAGGCCCGCAGCGACTCGAGCTCGCGCTCGAGCTCGGCTTCGCGGTCCGTCGCCGCCCGGAGGGAGCGATCGAGCTCGATTTGCCGCTCCGCGACGCGGCGTTCGGCTGCCTCCGCCTCGGCCAGCAGCTCCGCCGTGCGCCGTCGCCCCGGATCGATCCGATCCCGGGCGTCGGCGACGATGCGAGCATCCAGGCCGAGTCGCTCGGCGGTTCGCAGCGCGTGCGAGATGCCGGCGCGGCCGAGCACCAGCGAGTAGAGCGGCTCGTCCGTCTCGAGGTCGAGGCCGGTCGCGGCATTCGCAGCACCCGGGGCGCTGCTCGCCCACTCCTTGAGCGCCGCATAGTGCGTCGTGACGACGGTGAGCCGCGCCTGTCCGGCGAACCGGGCGACGAGCGCCTGTGCGAGCGCCGCGCCCTCGTCCGGATCGGTCCCACCCGCCAGCTCGTCGAGCAGCACGAGGGAGCGAGGCCCGGCGGCGTCGAGGATCTCGACGATGCTGCGAACGTGGCCCGAGAAGGTCGAGAGATTCATCTCGATCGACTGGCGATCCCCGATGTCGGCGAGCACGTCGTCGAAGACGGGCAGCGCTGCGCGCTCGGCCGGAGGCCACAAGCCGCACTGGTGGAGGATCGCGGCGAGGCCGAGCGTCTTCAGAGCGACCGTCTTGCCGCCGGTGTTGGGCCCGCTGATGACGAGCGTCCGCAGTTCGCCGAGGTCGAGGTCGATCGGCACGGCACTCGCGGGGTCGAGGAGCGGATGTCTCGCCGCGAGCAGCCGAATCTCGTCGGAGGCGATGACCGGGACGCCGTGCCAGCGATGCGACAGCGTGCCGACGGAGAGCGCGAGATCGACGGCACCCGTGGACTCGACCAGCAGCCGCAGGTCATCGCCGCGTTCGGCAATGCGGGCCGAGAGCTCGGCAAGGATGCGCTCGGCCTCGTCCCGCGCAGCCGCCGCGGCTTCCGACAGGCGGTTGGAGAGCTCGACGACGGCGTACGGCTCGACGAACAGGGTCTGTCCGGAGCTGGAGGCGTCATGGACGATGCCCGGCACCTTCGCCCGCTCGGACACGCGCACGGCCAGGACCGGGCGGCCGCCCCGCTCGGAGAGGAACGACTCCTGGAGCGCGCCGGCGACGGCGTCCGACCGTGCGACCCGCGCGAGCTCCTCGCGGACACGCGCGGCGACGTTGCGGAGCTCGCCGCGCAGTCGGCGAAGGAGCGGCGATGCCGAATCGCGAAGATCGGAGCCGTCCTCCTCGACGGCACGGTCGACGGCACTCGCAACCGAATCGAGCGACGCCGGCAGCGGATCGAGCACGGCATTCAAGAGCGGCGCCAGCGCAGCAGCCTCACCGAGAGCGCGACGGGCCTCGAGTGCGACGCTGATCGCTCGCGCGCAGGTCCGAAGCTCGCCGGGGGGAAGAGCGCCTCCGCGCTCCGCGCGCTCGACGACGTCACGGACGTCCGCGATGCCGGCCAGCGAAGGCTCCGCAGCGGCCTGCAGCAGCGCAACCGCCTCGGCTGTCAGCGCCTGGCGCCGCGCCACCTCGACGGGATCGGCCGACGGCTCGAGAGCGCGGGCGGACGCCGCTCCGTGCTCGGTCTCGGCAGCCGCCGCCAGGCGTTCGACGACCGCCGGCAGCTCGAGTGCGGCCAGCGCCTGCACGTTCACGACGCCCTCACGGCAGCAGTCTAGAAAGCCTGGTTCGGCATGCCCCTCCTACCGCAGCTATAGGCTTCCGCGCGATGCTCGGCTCCGACATCTCGACGGATCTCGCGCGCTTCGCGATCGGCTTCGACCATCGCGACCGCACGCGGCTCCACGAGCTGTGGGACCGGATCCTCGACGCCGACCGCTGGAGCGAGGGGACGTTGACGGTCGAGTTCGAGGAAGCCTGGGCCCGCTGGAACGGCCTCGAAGGGGTTGCGTTCAACGGTTGGACAGGTGCTGCCCTCGCCGCGCTGACCTGGGCGCGGGTAGCCGGGGAGACCGTGCTCTGCCCCTCGAACACGTTCATGGCGACACCGCTGGCAGCCATCCACGCAGGGGCGCACGTGGAGTTCGTCGACTGCAACCGCGAGGACCTCTGCATGTCGTTCGAGGATCTCGAGCGCAAGGTGCAGCAGCACCGGCCGAGGGCCGTCTTCCTGGTTCACATCGGCGGCCACCTCGCCTTCGACGTCGACCTCATCGCCGAGCTCTGCCGCAGCGAAGGCGTCCTCCTGATCGAGGACTGCGCCCATGCGCACGGCGCCGAGTGGAACGGACGACGCGCCGGGACGTGGGGAGACGTCGGCATCTGGTCGTTCGCCGCCACCAAGACGATCTCGACGGGCGAGGGCGGCATGCTCGTCTCGCGCCATCCCGAGGCGATCGAGCTCGCGCGCGCGTTCCGCAACTACGGGAAACCGGACTATGCGCTGCACGGCCTCAACTTCCGGTTGAACGAATTCACCGCCGCACTGGGGATCGTCCAGACCGGGCGCCTCGACGAGATCGTCCGCTGGAAGAACGAAGCGGCGCGGACGCACCTCGATCCCCTGTACGCGTCGCGGCTGCAGCTGCCGGACGGCATGACATCCGGGCTCTACAAGTACGTCGTGTTCGAGCCGATCGAACGTTCGACGGGCAAGGTGTACGACGAGCCGTGCCACCGGCTTCTCGGTCGCAGCGATCACTTGCCCGTGAGCGACTGGGTCGCCGACAATCACTGGTGCGTGCCTCTGTACTACCGACCGGGCAGCGAGCCGGCGTGAAAGTCCTCGTCACGGGCGGCTCGGGCTTCATCGGCTCGCACGTCGTCGACCGCCTCGAAGCGCACGGGCACGAGCCTCGGATCTTCGACCTCGTCCCTTCCGCTCACCGCGCTCCCGGAACGGTCGACACCGTGATCGGCGACCTCTGCAGGCCCGACGATGTGCGTCGCGCGGTCGCCGGCTGCGACGCAGTGCTCCACCTGGCCGCCGTCGCCGACGTCGACCTCGTGGCGCGCGATCCCGCGCTCACAGACCTCGTCAACGTCCGCGGCACGCAGTTGCTCCTCGACGCAGTGCGGGAGCACGGCATCGCCCGCTTCGTCTTCGCGAGCACCGTATGGGTCTACGGCGATGCGTCGAGCCCGGCGCTCGTCGACGAGGACACGCCGCTCGGTCTGCCGAAGCACTTCTACACGGCCACGAAGATCGCGGGTGAGATGTACACGGCGAGCTACGGGGAGCTGTACGACCTCGAGCACACGATTCTCCGCTTCGGGATCCCCTACGGGCCGCGTTCGCGCCCGACCGCCGTCGTCGCCGCGTTCACCGACAAGGCGCTGCGCGGGCAACCGCTCACGATCGCCGGCGACGGGACCCAGTCGCGCCGCTTCGTCTATGTGGAGGACCTTGCAGACGGAGTCGTCGCGTCGCTCGCCCCCGCCGGACGGAACCGCGTCTTCAACCTCGTGCGCGACGAGGACGTCAGCGTGCGCTCGATCGCCAGGACGGTGCGGGACATCGTCGGCGAGGTCCCGATCGTCCACGTCGAAGGACGGGCGGGCGACCTGCGCGCAGCCAAGGTCTCGGGGGAGCGAGCGCACCGCGAGCTCGGCTGGGAGGCAGCGACGACGTTCAGCGAAGGCGTTCGGCGTTACGTCGACTGGGTGACGGAGTCGACGGACACGTCGAGTGCGGCAACGGCGTCGAGGATCGACGGCAGCGCAGCGACCGTTCGGCGCCACGAGCCCGGCGAGCTGTAGGCATCGGAGTCGTGCAGGAGCACGACGTCTCCCGGGGCGAGCCGCCGCGTGACCCGGCGTGAGATCGACGCAGGGCTCGCGCGGCGCTGCCAGTCGCGGCCCCACGCCGACCAGAGCAGTGGCTCGAGGCCGCGCCCGCGGACGTGGGCGAGCGTCCCTCGGCTGAACACGCCGTACGGCGGCCGGTAGAGCATGGGCACGACGCCGGTTGCCTCGGCGATCGACGCGGACGCGCGGTCGAGATCGGCGGCGAACGAGGCGACTCGCCGCCGCAGAAGGAGCACGTGGCGGTCACCGTGGAGAGCGATCTCGTGGCCGGCGTCGACGATCGCACGCGCCACGCCCGGCGCTCTTCGTACTTGCTCGCCGACGAGGAAGAACGTCGCGCGGGCTCCTCGCCGTTCGAGCGCAGCCAGGACTGCCGGGGTGCCTTCCACGTGCGGCCCGTCGTCGAAGGTGAGCACGACCGCATCCTGTCGCCCTGACCGGCACGCGACGCCGATCTCGGCGGCCAGCCGGTCGGAATGAGCCGCGAGCGGGGGTGCGAACCAGCCCGCGCCGATCACGCGAGCAGGGCCAGCACCGTCGACGCCGCAGACGGCAGAGCCGCAAGGGTCGAAACCGGCGCAGGCCGGCCCGCGAGCGCACGTCGCAGCGCCACGCGGAGCTCGTGATCCGACTTCGCAACGTCGGCGATGCCGAAGCGGACGAAGGCCTCGTTGTTGGCACGGATGTGGCCGCGGCCCCAGCCGTACGAGATCGTCGGACAGCCCCGGACGTATGCCTCGAGCACGGTGAGCCCGCCCGTCGAGTGGACGAGCGCGTCGCCTGCCGCGAGCCAGTCGCTCATCTGCTCGGTGAAGCCGACGACGCGGCAGCGCGGCTCGTCCCCATAGCGCCGCAGCAGCCGCTCACGAAGCTCGTCGTTGCGACCGGCGAGCACGGCGACGATCGCGACCTCCTCGACGGCAAGGGCCTCGTCGACCGCCTTGCCGAGATCGCCGACACCCCAGCCTCCGCCCGAGACGAGGACGATCTTGCCGCGCTGGGGAAGCCGGAGCGCACGTCGCGCCTCCGATGGATCGCGAGGCTCGCCGAACTCGGGGCGCGTCAAGCCGTGTACAGCGCGCACGACCGTGTCGTGCCCTGCGACCTGCTGCACCTCCGCGGCCGACTCGGGATGGGTGATCAGGTGCAGGTCGATTCCCGGCGCGGCCCAGTAGTGCATCATCGCGAGGTCGGTGATCGCGGCGACCACCGGTACGTCGAGCCGTCCGCTGCGACGAAGGCCGCCGAGCACCTCGGTCGTCATCGGATAGACGGAGACGACGATGTCGGGGGAAACCTCGCGCACGAGCCGGAGCACCCCGCGAGACCCGAGCTTCCGAACCAACGCCTGCGTCGCTCTCCGCGTCGGGGCAAGCCCCACGAACAACCAGAACGCGGCGTCCCAGAGCCAGCGAAAGCGGAAGAACACGACACCCGGTGCTCGTTCGTTGACGAGCACGAAGCCGCGGCCCATGGCGCGCAGGCCGTCCTCGACGACCACGTCCACGCTCGCATCCTCGGAGCGCAGCTGGTCGGCGAGCGTGCGGGCCGGGAGGTCGTGGCCCTCCCCGACGCTCGCGGTGAGGATGAGCACACGCGTCATCGGCCGACTCTACAAGGCAGGGTGGCTACTGGTGCGACGTCTTCACGGGCGGCCAGTGCGGGGAGATGTCGGGATCGCCGAGCTCGCCGTAGGGCACACAGTGCGGAGGCTGCTGCAGCAGCTGCCGGTCGGCGATCAGCAGCTCGTCGACACGGAGATTCGCCGGCACCGCGTGCTTCCAGCGCTCCCGAAGCGAGCGCCCGAGCACGATCAAGGCGCGAGGCGGAAGCGCCGAGCGCGAACGGACGACGAAGTAGTGCCGTTGCACCTGTTGCACGGTCACGTCCGACTCTCCGTCGAAGGCGTGCTCGCCGGCCGCCACCTCGGG
This sequence comes from uncultured Thermoleophilia bacterium, assembly GCA_963851065.1. Lineage (GTDB taxonomy): Bacteria > Actinomycetota > Thermoleophilia > Gaiellales > Gaiellaceae > PALSA-600. Next base: position 479,920 of record CAWKNW010000011.1, on the reverse strand, counting down.
CCCACCCGCAGCGTAGAACAGCCAGATCCCGCGGCGCGGCTCGGCGCCCCGCACGAACGAGAGCGCTCGTTCGCACGAGTCGTCGTCGACGAGATCCAGCTTGCGCACTCGAAGAGCGACGAGGTGATCGAGGATGTTCGCCGGGTGGCCGTAGTCGAACGACGAGAACAGCTGGCCGCTCGTCCCCGTCGAGCCGAACAGCACCGTGCCGGACGGCGCGTTCTCCACCGCCTGGACGACCTGGTCGACGTGGATCCTTCGCACGACGTCGCGATGATGAGCGTCGTAGCGGAGCTCGATCGCGAGCAACCCGCCGACGAGCAGCACGAGAACGGGAGCCCTCAGCCTGCCCGCGCGTGCGGCCAGCGCGAGGCAGCCGCTCATCACGACGGTGAAGAAGGCCGGCGCCACGGGGATCATGTAGCGGTCGAAGAAGACCGCCGAGTCGCCGCTCGCCGGAACAACCGAGAAGAAGATCACAGGCGCGGAGACCGTGATCGCGCAGAACGCGAGCACGCGTCGCCGGCGCGCGACAGCCAGCACCACGACCCCCACCGCGGCGAGAGCCGTGAAGTAGTTGACGTCGTGACGACCCGGCGCGACGAAGTGGAGCGCGTCCTCCCAGACGGGGCGACCGCTGAACGTGCGCCCGCCCGCCCCGCCGCCCACGCCGTAGCGGTCGCTCAGGACGTGCAACGTCTTGACGTAGTAGGGCGCGAACGCGACGAACAACGCCACCGCACCCGGCCACGCCTCGCGCACGACAGCGCGCGGCGGCCTGGGGCAGTAGACGAGCGCAGCGGCGAACGCCGTCAACGCGTAGAGCGGAGCCGTCGGGTGGACGAAGACCGAGAGGCCGAGGAGGAAACCTCCTGCGACCCACCAGCGCGTCCCACCCCCGTCCGCCGCACGGAGCACCACGACCGTGCTCCACATCAACCAGGCGAACAACAGCGTGTGGGGCCGTCCGAAGGTCGCGTAGAGGACGGGAATCGGCGCCGCTGCCGTCAGGAGGACAGCGCCTGCCGCCGCCTCGGCGCCCGCGAGACGCCGGACGACGAGCGCCGCTCCGGGCAGCGCCAGGCACGCGAAGACCAGCGACGGAACGCGCAGCGCCGGAAGCCCGGGCCACCACCGGAGCAGGAAGTGCTCCAGCCAGAAGTGCAACGGGCCGCCGCCGCGCTGGGTCGAGACGATGTGGAAGATGTGCCCGAACGAGAACTGCGCCATCCGCAGCGTCAGCTCCTCGTCGACGTTGAGCGGCCCCCACCAGACGGTCGGCAGGGTCAGCCAGACGAGCAGGGCGGCACCGGCGGCGACGGACGCCGGCAGCAGCAGCCTCCGCAAGGCGCTCGTCAGGGTGCGGCCCGGCCGCTCTCCGCGAACGCCTGCATCTCGGGCGTCTCGGGAGCGGCACGGTACGGATGCTCGTCGGCCACGTCGGTCTCGTGGTACACGCTCTCCGCGTTCACTTCCCAGATGTCGTGGTGAGCGCCCGCGAGCAGGTTGTCGACGGCGCGCATCGCGGTGAGCATCGAGTGGTCCGAGTTGTTGTAGCGATGCAGGCCGTTGCGCCCGACCTGCTGAAGATTGTCGATCTCGTCGAGCCACCGGCGGATCGTCGCGACGCGGGCCGCATAGTCGGTGTCGTAGATCGGGTAGGCCTTCGGCACGCGCGTGACGAAGCCGCGCTCGACCTTCGAGCGCGTTGCGAGCCCCAGCTGCTCGAGCTCCCGGGCGGCGAGCTCGACGAGCCCGTCGTCGTCCATCGTCCAGAGGTCGTCGCCGGCGAAGCAGAAGTACTCGAGGCCGACGCACGCCTTGTCGGGATCCGGGACCATCCACGGCGACCACGAGCGGTAGTTCTGGATCCGTCCGACACGGACGCCCGGCTCGTGGATGTAGATCCAGTTGTCGGGGAAGAGATCTTCGCCGTCGACGACGAGCGCCACCGTGAGGAAATCGCGGTAGCGAAGACCGCGCGCCGCTTCACGAACCTCGTCCGGCGGCGGCGGGCTCGTCAGCTCGACGACGGTGCGGAGCGGTAGCGAGGAGATGACCGCGTCGGGAAGCGTGTAGGAGATGCCACCGGCCTCGATCTCGACGATGCGGTCCCCCGCGAGCTCGAGGCGGTCGACGGGCGCATCGGTCCGAACCTCGCCGCCGTCGTCTTCGATCGCATCGCTCATCGCCTCCCACATCTGGCCCGGCCCGAAGCGCGGGTAGTGGAACTCGGAGATCAGGCTCTTGACCTTGTTTCCCTTGTTGCCGAAGAACGCCGCCTTCGCCGCGGAGAAGAACGAGAGGCCCCTGATGCGCTGTGCAGCCCACTCGGCGCGGATCTCCGTCGTCGGCACGCCCCAGAGCTTCTCGGTGTACGACTTGAAGAAGAGCTCGAACAGACGCCGGCCGAAGCGGTTCGAGACCCAGTCCTCGAACGAGTCGTCGATCTTGTTCCGGCGGGACGCAGCCCACAGGTACGAGGCCATGCACCGCGTGAGCTCGACAGGGCCGAGCTTCCTGATCACGTCGGGCCCCCGCAACGGGTAGTCGAGGTAGCGCTTGTTCCAGTAGATGCGCGACATGCGCGGGCGGAGGAGGAACTCGTCGCCCAGCACCTGGTGCCAGAGCGTGTCGACCTCGACGGACTTGGTGAAGAAGCGATGGCCGCCGAGATCGAAGCGATAGCCGTCGACCTCGACGGTCTTGGCGAGACCGCCGACCTGGTCCTCGGCCTCGAGCACGATCGCGTCGGCACCAGCCCGCCCGAGCAGGTAGGCCGCGGTCAGCCCGGCCGGCCCGCCGCCCAGGACGAGCGTCGTCTGCGAGTTCTCGTTCGTCATCGTGAGTCGGACCGCCCGAGGGACGTTATCCGACGCGCCTGTACACGTACGCCTGCAACGGCTTGAAGTAGTTGACCTTGAGCGCGATCTCGTTGCTCGCAACGTGGCGCACGAGCCTCAGGCTCGGATCGGCCTGCAGGAGGGACGTCCAGGCTTGCGACTTCTGCCAGACGAGCTTCGTCCACTTCGCGCGCCAGGCACGGTAGTCGCGGAACACCGGCGTGACGACGATGAACTCCTGCCCCTTCGGCACCGAGGCGAGCAGCCGGTCGAGCGTGGGCCGCGGCGGGGTGCGACGGAGGCGGGAAACGGCATCGACCCAGTCGAACGCCCGCTGGTCGGCCACCGGGCCGAGCGTGGTCGCGAAGCGCAGCCCCGGGCCGAGGTAATAGCGAAGCACGGGAACCTGCTCGGGATGCGTCGAGATGACGAGCTCGCCGGGGTGCAGCGTGCCGAGCCCGGCGGCGATCGCGCGGGCGTTCTCCTTGTTGTCGTGCAAGGCGTAGCCGGCCCAGTAGAAGACGACGATGACCAGAGCGGCGAGCCCGAAACGGCCGGCCCGCACGATGCCGCGGGCGGCGAGGACCAGCAACGGCCCGACGACGATCGCGAAGTAGCGCGTCGTCCAGGACGGCGACACCTGCGAGACGAGCCACGCCGACAGGATCGCCACTCCCGTCGCGACGGAGAGCGCGAGGATCGCCGTGCGCTCGGCGCTCGGCCGGCCGCGGACAAGCGCGCCGATGCCCACGCCGGCTGCGAGCGCGCAGGCGACGTACGCTCCGTCTCCCGTGAGCACGGCGCTCGGCGCCTCGACCAGGTCGCGCCACGACGGAACCGACGCCCACGGCGCCCCGGTGTGCCTGATCTGGAAGAGCAGCGAGGGGAGCCACGGCAGGTACAGGACGGCCACGGCCCCGGCCACGACCGCGAACAGACCGAGGCGTTCGCGAACGACGACCGCCGTCGCGACCGCGAGCCCCACGCACAGGAAGAGCGCCCAGTTGTGCGTGTAGACCATCAGGGCGAGACCGGCCACCAGGAGGGGGGCGAACGCGCGACGGCCCCGCACGATCGCCTGGAGGTAGGCGAGGCCGACGACGAGCGAGAGGAACGCCTCGAGCTCGTACATGCGCGTCTCCTGCGCGTAGTAGGTCAGGTAGGGGTTCAACGCCGCGAGCAGCGCGCAGCAGAGCCCGGTCATGCGATCGAACGCAACGCGCCCGAACGCATACGCAAGCGGAACACACGCGACCCCGAACACCAGCGACAGGGAATGTGTCGCGCGCTCGCTGTCGCCGAACCACGCCATCCAGACACGCAGCAGGAGGTAGTACGCAGGAGGTGAGCCGTCGTGACGGAGGGCGTGCAGCAGCGATGACCACGGATGGTGCGCGATGCCGACGGACAGGCCTTCGTCGATCCAGAAACCGGCGTGGAGCTGCCTCGAGCGCAGGTAGAGCGTGAGGGCGGAGAGTGCGGTGAGCGCCACGGGAACCGCCCAGGGCGCCGCGAAGACGTCTTCGGCCCGGGTCGAGCGGACGCGCTCCGCGACCGCGGTCATCGACGCCGCCGGGAAGTCCGGGCGAGCAGCAGAGCGAGACCGGCGACCGTGATCGGAACGAACAGCACGAAGCGAAGCACCAGGAGGTAGCCGAGGGCGGGGAGATGCAGCGAACCGAGCGCGAGCAGAACCGCCGCATCGAACGTCCCGACATAGCCGGGTGCGGCGGGGACGAGCGCCGAGAGGTTCGTCAGCGCGACGACGTAGAGCGCCCCGACGAGACCCAACGACACCCCGGTCGCCGACCCCACCGTCAGGTACACGGAGGCCTCGACGAGCCACACCATCAGCGAGACGACGAGGAGCGCGAGCCCGCGGCCGCCGATGAGATCGCGCGTCGACCAGATCGCCGGGCGAAGCCACTCCCGCGCGGCGAGCAGTCGCCGGTTGTGCGGCGCGACGCGCCATGCGACGGCGAGGGTCGCCGCCCCGACCACGCCTGCGGCGACGATGTACGGCAAGGGCCCGAACGAAAGACCGCGCGCCGCGACGACGAAGACGAAGATCGATGCGAGCGCGAGCGCGTCGAGCACGCGCTCCGCGACGACGGTCCCGAGGACGATCCGCCTCGGCGAGCCCAGCATCATCACGCGCATCACGTCGCCTGCACGCGCAGGGAGCGTGTTGTTGCCCATGTAGCCGATCGTGGTCAGGCGATAGCTCTCGCCGCGCCCTCGGTCGACTTCCGAGCCCGAAAGCAGCCGGTGCCAGCGCTCGCCGCGCAGGAGCGTCGCGCCTGCGTACAAGGTGAGCGCGACGATCAGCAAGGCGACCGCCTGGACGTCCAGCGGAATCCTGGGCGCGTGCTGCCGGGAGCCCCACCAGGCGATCCCTGCCAGCGCGGCCAGCGAGACGGCGCCCTGCAGGAGGCCGACCCTCGGCCTCCGACCTACGTCGACGCTCGCCACCAGGCGAACCTACCGAATCGTCGGCTGCAAGCTCGCCACCGTCCGTCTGCCGTCTCGGTCGTACACCACGTCGACCGTGTCGTGCCTGCGGTAGGTCCCGGCGACACCGAGGAACATCGAGAGCCAGCGCCAGAATCCGAGGCGACCCTCCTGGACGAGCTGCTCCCTGAAGACGAGCACACGCCCGACCACGTCGAAGTCGACGCCGCGGTGCTTCGGGACGCCGTTCACGAAGACGTCGAACGTGCTCCCGACGTCGTCCGGCAGCTCGACCTGACTCCTCGGTTCCACCTCTATACGATGCCACTCGGCGTGCGCCGGATCGCCCTTGCCACACTCGCAACGAGCGCGGTGGCGCTGATCTTCAGCGCCGTCGCCTTTGCAGGCAACGCGGGTTTCCTTCCGGGACAGGCAGCCTCGCCGAACGCGGAACGCGTCCAGTCGGCCTTCATCTTCGTCGCGATCCTGACCGGGCTCATTCTGGTCGCCGTCGAGGGGACGCTGATCGTCTTCGTGATCAAGTACCGACGGCGCGGGCGCCCACGTACCGCCGAAGGACCGCAGATTCACGGCTCGACGCGACTCGAGGTGATCTGGACCGTCGTTCCGGTCGTGATCCTCGCCGCGATCGCGTCGTTCATCTTCTACGAGCTACCGGGGATCATCGACGCGCCGGCCGCGTCGGCGGCGAACTCGACGACGATCACGGTCGAAGGTCACCAGTTCTATTGGCTCTTCCGCTACCCGAACGGTGCGGTCTCGATCGACACGATGGTCGCGCCGGCGAACGAGGTCGTGCACGAACGCGTCGTCGGCCTCGACTACGACGTCAACCATTCGTGGTGGGTCCCCGATTTCGGACCGAAGTACGACGCGATCCCCGGCAAGGTGAACAAGACGTGGTTCAAGGCGCCTCAGGGCACCTATGTCGCACGGTGCGCCGAGCTGTGCGGCATCCAGCATGCCCTTATGGACGCCCACGTCGTCGTCGTCCCGCGAGCGGTGTACGACGAGTTCGTCTCGAACCGTCTTGCGAACAGGAGCGGCGTCCAGCTCGGGAAGGAAGAGTGGCGAGGCGTGTGCGAGAAGTGCCATCGCCTCGACCACACCTACATCGGCCCGCCCCTCGGCGGCAACCCGCTGCTCGCAGAACCGCTGCGAATCACGACGTTGCTGCGGCGCGGGGGGATCGACATGCCGGCCGTCGGCCACAACTGGACGAGAGCCCAGATCGACGCTCTGACCTCGTACACCAAGCGGTTCGCGAAGACGGGAGGATGATCGCGTGGCGGTGAACGTCGAGGAGGTCCAGCCGTACCGCGCAGACTGGCGGCGTGGGCGGGTCGCGTCGTGGGTGACGACCGTCGACCACAAGCGGATCGGCATCCTCTACCTCTGGACGACACTCGTCTTCTTCGCCGTCGGCGGGCTTCTCGCGCTGCTGATCCGCACCCAGCTGCTGGCGCCGAACGAGGGCTTCATGACGAAGAACTCGTACAACGAGGCGGTCACGATCCACGGGACGACGATGATCTTCCTCGTCCTCGTCCCGGTTGCTGCAGCGTTCGGGAACTACCTGGTGCCGCTGATGATCGGCGCGCGCGACATGGCGTTCCCGCGGCTGAACGCGCTCTCGTACTGGCTGTTCGTGCTCGGCGGCATCGTCTTGCTTCTGAGCTTCTTCGCCAGGGGCGGTGCGGCGGACACGGGCTGGACCGCATACGTGCCGCTGTCGACGCTGCACTCACCCGGTCACGGACAGGACATCTGGATCCTGAGCCTCCACATCCTGTCGCTCTCGTCGGCAGCCGGCGCGATCAACTTCATCGTGACGATCCACAACATGCGCGCGCCCGGCATGAGCTGGACGCGCATCCCGCTCTTCTGCTGGAGCATCCTCACCTATGCGTGGATGCTGATCATCGTGCTCCCGACGATCTCGGCCGGGCTGACGATGATGCTCCTCGATCGGCAGGCGGGCACGAACTTCTTCAATCCGGCGAAGGGCGGCAGCCCGCTCCTCTACCAGCACGTCTTCTGGTTCTTCGGGCACCCGGAGGTCTACATCATCGTTCTGCCGACGATGGGGATCATCTCGGAGATCATCCCGGTCTTCGCCCGCAAGCCGATCTTCGGTTACAAAGCCGTCGCGTTCTCGACGCTGGGGATCGCGTTCTTCTCGCTGCTCGTCTGGGCGCATCACATGTTCGCGGTCGGCCTGCCGGTCGGCCTCAACATCTTCTTCATGCTCAGCTCGATGGTGATCGCGATCCCGACGGGCGTGAAGATCATCAACTGGCTCGCGACGATGTGGCGCGGCAACATCTCGTTCGACACACCGATGCTCTGGGCGATCGGGTTCATCAGCATCTTCACGATCGGCGGGCTCTCTGGGATCTTCCTCGCGTCGTTCCCGATCGACCAGGCCGTCACCGATTCGTACTTCGTCGTCGCCCACATGCACTACGTGCTGTTCGGAGGCTCCGTCTTCGGCATGTTCGGCGGGCTCTACTACTGGTGGCCGAAGATGTTCGGCAAGCGCCTGGACGAGCGGCTCGGCCGCTGGCACTTCTGGCTCGTGTTCGTCGGGTTCAACGTCACGTTCTTCCCGCAGCACATGCTCGGGCTGCTGGGCATGCCGAGGCGCGTCTACACGTACCACGACCACGGGTTGTGGGAGGCGTACAACATGACCTCGTCGATCGGGTCGTACCTGATGGCGATCGGAATGCTGGTCTTCGTGTGGAACGTCTTCAGGACCGTGCGGCACGGGAAGCGCGCGGGAAACGACCCCTGGGTCGCCAACACGCTCGAGTGGTACACCACCTCGCCGCCGCCGCCGTGGAACTTCGACAAACTGCCGTACGTGACGAGCGCCAGACCGCTCCGTGACCTTCGGCGGCGCCTCGCGGAGACCCGCGGGTTCTGATGGGCTTCTGGGCGCGCCTCGTCGCCGTCGCCGCGGTCGCGGGAACCGGGCTCGCGGTCGTCTCCGGAGCAGCGGGCTGGGGAACGGCGCACCGCCTGCTCGCGGCGCTCGCCGTGCCGCCCCTGGCCGCCCTGGCCGCGATCGCGTGGGTCTCGGCTCGCCGCTTGCTGCCGGCGGCGCTGGCCGCCCTGGTGTTCTTCGGACTGGCCGCGTTGCTGACGGGCCGCGCCGTGCACCTCTCTCTCGCGGCGATCGCTTTCGGGGCGACCGTCCTGCTTGCGGCACTGGTCTGGCGTGGCGAAGTCGAACACGGCCCGGTGCAGGACTACGTCTCGCTGACGAAGCCGCGGATCATGTCGCTCCTCCTGCTGACGGGTGCCGCGGGCGTGTTCGTCGGAGCGGGCGGCGTGCCGGTTGCGTCGACGTTCGCCTTCACGATGATCGGTCTCGCGCTGGCCTGCGGCGGCGCCTCGGCACTCAATCACTATCTCGACCGCGACATCGACCGGTTGATGGGGTCCCGGACCGAGCAGCGACCGGTTGCCTCGGGCCGCGTGCCGCCGGAACGGGCGCTCGAGTTCGGGCTCGCGTTGAGCGCCTTCTCGTTCGTGCTGCTCGACTCGCTCGTGAATCTTCCGACCGCGTTGCTCGCACTCGCAGGAAACCTCTTCTACGTTCTGGTCTACACGCGCTGGTTGAAGCGCTCGACGTCGCAGAACATCGTGATCGGCGGCGCCGCAGGCGCCGTGCCCCCACTCGTCGGATACGCAGGCGCGACCGGTCACCTCGGCTGGGCGGCGGCGGCGATGTTCGCAATCGTCTTCATGTGGACGCCGCCCCACTTCTGGGCACTCGCGCTGATGATCAAGGAGCACTACGCACGGGCCGGAATCCCGATGCTTCCCGTCGAGCGCGGCGAGCGGGAGACGGCGAAGCAGATCGTCTGGTACACGCTGGTGCTGGTGATCGTGACGCTCGTGCCGGCCGCACTCGGCATCTTCGGCGTCGCCTACGCGGTCGCGGCCGCGGTGCTCGGCGCGGTGTTCGCCTGGTATGCGCTCGAGCTACGGCGCACGCTCGAACGGCGCTCGGCGGCGAAGCTCTTCCACTTCTCGCTCCTCTACCTCGCGCTGCTCTTCATCGCAATGGCGCTGGACACGGTGGTCTAGATGACCGAACCTCTCGCCGAGACGGCCGAGCTCGACACCGAGGCGACGCATCCGCTCGCCGATCCGGACGCCGAGCTCGCCCGCCGGAACCTGCAGTTCGGGTGGGCGCTGGTCGGTCTGTTCGTCCTCCTGTTCGCCGGCACGGTGGGAATCGCGTTCGCGTACCTCTGGCTCAGCTAGCCGGAATCTGGATCACCGAGCTCGACGTCGACGCCCCGGCAGGGCGGCGACTCGCCGTGAAAGATCTCTTCGACACGGCGGGCGTGCGGACGACGTACGGATCCGCCGTGTTCTCCGACCACGTCCCGGCCGCGAGCGCCGAGGCGGTCCTCCGGCTCGAGGCAGCCGGATGGATCGATGTCGGGAAGGCGAACCTGCACGAGTTCGCGTACGGCGTCACGTCGCAGAACCGGCACTACGGCGTGGTGCCGAATCCGGTGGCGCCTGGACGAACGGCGGGCGGGTCGAGCGGCGGCTCGGCCGCTGCGCTCGCCGCCGGGCTCGCCGACGGGGCGCTCGGCTCGGACACGGGAGGGTCGATCCGGATCCCGGCGGCGTGCTGCGGCGTCACCGGCTTCAAGCCGACCTACGGGCTCGTGCCGGCGGGCGGCGTGTTTCCGCTGGCACCGAGCTTCGACCACGTCGGGCCGATGGCGCGTGACGTCGCAGGGTGCATCGAGCTGATGGGCGCTCTGGCTCCCGACCTGGCGGTCACGAGACTCGAGTCGCTGGAGGACGTTTCCGTCGGCGTCCTCTGGGCGGACGCGTGTGCGCCCCTCGTGCGGGCGCGCGTCCTCGAGGCTGCTGCTCTGTTCGGTCGGGCGGAGTCGATCGCGTTTCCCGACGCAGACGGGACGGTGGCGATGTTCATGCGCGAGATCGCGGACGTCCATCGCGAGCTGTATGCGGAGGCCGACGAGCTCTACGGCGAGAACATCCGGCCGAAGATCGAGCGCTGTCTGGCGATCGGCGACCCGGAGGTCGCGGAGGCGATACATGCCCGCGACGCGCTACGTGCGGAAGCGGAGCGCGCGCTCGGGAGTCGTCGGCTGCTACTCACGCCGACGCTGGCGTTCGTCGCGCCGTCCGCGGACGTCGACGAGGTCGCCGCACGCGCGTCGTTCGTGAAGTTCACGTATGTGTTCAACGCACTCGGCTGGCCCGCGCTCGCCCTGCCGGCGGGGCCTGCCGAGGATGGGCTGCCCGCGTCGGTCCAGCTGGTCGGCAGGCCGGGCGACGACGAGTACGTCCTCGGCGCAGGGCTCGCTCTGGAGGCGGCACTTGCACGCTGATCTTCGCTTCGCGCATGCGCTTGCAGACGCGGCGGACGAGGTCACGCTTCGGCGGTTCCGCGCCCTCGACCTGCACGTCGACACGAAGCCCGACCTGACGCCCGTGTCGGACGCCGATCGCGCCGCCGAGGAGGCGATCCGAGAACTGGTTGCGGCGTCGGGACGGGGTGAAACCGTCTACGGGGAGGAGTTCGGCGACGACGGCGGGGACGCGAAGTGGATCGTCGACCCGATCGACGGGACGAAGTCGTATGTGCGTGGCATCCCGGTCTGGGCGACGTTGCTCGCCCTGGAGCGCGACGGTGTCGTCGTCGTCGAGCTCATCTCGGCGCCGGTCTGGTCGCGGCGTTGGTGGGCGATGCGCGGCGAGGGAGCGTTCGCCAACGGCGAGCCCTGTCACGTGTCGAGGATCGCGCGCCTCGAGGACGCGGTCGTGTCGACGACCTCCCAACGAGGCATGCCGGCCGGCTGGCGCACGATCGTCGAGCGCTCGTGGTCGAACCGCGGGTACGGTGACTTCTGGCAGTACTGCCTCGTCGCCGAGGGTGTCATCGACGTCGCGAGCGATCGAGAGGCGCGAGTGTGGGACTGGGCGGGTGCCCAGCTGCTCGTCGAGGAGGCAGGCGGTCGGTGCACCACGTTCGGCGGCGGGCCGCTGGAGGACGGCGGGACCATCGTCGCAACGAACGGCGCCTTGCACGACGAGGTCGTGGCGCTGCTCGACGCGGCCGCTTAGCCGTTCCAGGGTCAGACCCGGGTCTGACCCCGGCGGACTCGCGGATCTGCTTCGGCGACGAACGCCATGTACGACTTCCGCGCCATGTCCAGGCGATCACCGAAGAGCTCGAGAGCAACCCGCGGGTCGACGATGGGGTCTTGCGGCACGAGACCGATCGTGCTCCCGTAGTCGGACCAGACGTGCGCCTCGGGGGATTCACACATGTTGGCCCGGATGGCGTTCAGATGGATGTACCTCGTGGCTTCGTACCGATGCGCGTCGCTCTCGACGATGACGTCACGAAACCGCCGCTCGAACAGGTGTCCACGCCTCGCATACCGATGGTTGAACGCTTGGGCGTAGCGTCCGTTGAGGCGTTGGAATCCGCTGCTCAGCATCGGTTTTTCCAACCGAATGAGGACGTGGTAGTGAGTCGACATCAGCGAGTACGCAAGACACGTCCATCGACTTCGGCGGACCTCGTCCTCGAAGAGCCTGAGGAACTTCTCCCGGTCGGCGTCGTCGCGGAAGATCTTCCGATCGTCGACCCCGTGCTGTGTCACGTGATAGGTGGCTCCTTCGAGCTCGATGCGCGGATGTCTCGGCACCCGGCCAGCGTGCCCGAGCCGGCCGCACCGACGCAACGCGTCAGCCACGAATTCTCACACTTGTCACGATTTCGGGGTCAGACCCGGGTCTGACCCGGGTCTGACCCCGGGGGTTATCCCTCAGCCGCCGCCAGTACCGCCGCTTCGTAGATCGGGTCGCGGGCGAAGTGGTCGAGCTGCTCGCTCAGCAGGTCGCTCGGGGTCGTCACATCCGCTTTCGGGGGCGGCAGCTCCTCCCCGCCCAGGCGCACTCCGAGCACCGCGGCCGGCTCGACTGCCCGCACGGCGCGGTCGAGCCGTGCGTTCAGCCACCCGCGCAGCAGCGTCGCCTCCGCCTGCGGGCCTCGAATGCGAATCTCCTGCTCCCGGATTCCCGGCCAGTAGCCTGCAAGCTCACGTCTCCAGTCATCCGTCCGCGCCCAGGCGATGTCGGACACGGCGACCCGCCCGAACAGCGCTGCGACCTCCGCGTACTGCAGCTCCTCCCACTCGCTCGAGTCGACGATCAGACGATCGACGATATCGACGAGTTGCTCGAACGGGCCGGCGCCGAACGGCGGCTCCCCACGCCAGCGGCAGAACACCGGCAGATCCGACACGAGCAGCGGCAGCACGATCGATGCCGGCGCCTCGGCCCGGTCGCCGCGCAGCGTCAGCTCGATCACCTCGCCACAGATCGCGCGATCGACAACCGGGAAGCAGCGGATCGCCAACCTCGCGTCGAGCCCGTCCTCCGCCTCCGGAGCCGGAACAAGGAGCAGCGTCCGCGACGGGTGGCGTTCCGCCATGCCGGCAAGCGTCTCCTCGGCCTGATCCTTCCAGGCCGGCGGCACCCACGCGATGTGCGTCATCACCGACGTCCTGAGGTTCGGTTGCGCCGAGTCCGCCGACGACGCATCGCGCAACATCGCCAGCTGCTGCTCGATCTCCGCAACCGTGGTGTCGTCGCCCGACCAGTCGACTTCGATCAGAGGGGTCGACACCGTCATCGCTAGTGCCGCCGCCACGAGCGGGAGTCGCGATGCAGCAGCTCGTCGGACGCAGCCGGACCCCACGTACCCGCTGCGTAGTTCGGGAACGACGGGCGGTCGCGCTGCCAGAACGCGACGATCGCGTCCACGAGCGCCCACTGCTCCTCGATCTCGTCCGACCGCGTGAACAGCGTCGCATCGCCGAGCATCGCATCGAGGATCAGGCGCTCGTACGCATCCGGCAATCCCTCACGAAATGCCCCGCCGTAGAGAAAGTCCATGTGCACGGTGCGAATCGCCATCCCCTGGCCGGGCACCTTCGCACCGATCGCAAGCGACACTCCTTCGTTCGGCTGCACGTGGATCAGCAAGACGTTCGGCCGCAGCGCCTCCGACGAGCCGTCCTCGAACGGCGGATGTGGGGCGCGCTTGAACTGGATGGCGATCGTGGTCTCTCGACGCGCAAGTCGCTTTCCCATCCGCACGTAGAAGGGCGTGTCCGCCCAACGCCAGTTGTCGACGAACAGCTTGGCCGCGATGAAGGTCTCCGTCATCGTGTTCGGAGCGACCCCGTCCTCCTCGCGGTAGGCGACGACCTCCGTTCCCTCGACGAATCCGCGACCGTATTGCCCGCGCACCACATGCTTCGGCCCGGGCGTGTGAATCGCCTTGAGCACCTTCACCTTCTCGTTGCGAACCGAATCGGCAGTGAAGTCGATCGGCGGCTCCATCGCCGTGATCGCGACCAGCTGCAGAAGGTGGTTCTGGAAGATGTCGCGGATCGCTCCCGCCTGCTCGTAGTAGCCGGCGCGACCTTCGATGCCGATCGACTCGGCGACGGTGATCTGCACGTGGTCGATGAACTGGCGATTCCAGATCGGCTCGAAGATGCCGTTCGAGAAGCGCAACGCCAGCATGTTCTGCACCGTCTCCTTGCCGAGGTAGTGGTCGATGCGAAACACCTCGCCCTCGGTGAAGTGCTCCTGGATCTCTGCGGTCAGAGTCTTCGCGGACGCGAGATCGTGACCGAACGGCTTCTCGATGATCAGGCGCAGCCAGCCCTGAGCCGCCCGTCGCTTCGCGATCTCCTCGACCAGTGTCCCGATCGCGCTCGGCGGCACCGCGAAGTAGTAGACGCGGTTCCCCAGCGTCCCGAGCTGCGCGTCGAGCTCGTTGAGCGTGTCGCGAAGCGCGTCTTCACCCCGCTCGTCCGCAAAGTCGAGCGTGACGTAGCGAATTCCCTTCGCCAGCTCGTCCCACACCTCCGCCTTGAACGGATCGCGCGCATACTCGGAGACGGCCTGTCTCATTCGCTCCCGGAACGCGTCGTCGGTCTCCTCGGATCGCGCAGCCCCGACGATCCCGAACTTCTCCGGCAACAGCCCGCGGAACGCCAGCGAGTAGAGCGCCGGCATCAGCTTCTTCGACGTGAGGTCGCCCGATGCGCCGAAGATGACGAGCAGGCACGGATCGGGGCGGCGCCGCACCCGCAGCCCGTCGAGCAGCGGGTTGTGGCCCGCCTCCTCCAGCAGCTCGATCACGCGCGCTTCCGCTTCGGTGCGGATCGCTCCGGCAACACCGCGTGACCGCCGAACTGGTTGCGCAACGCGGCGTCGACCTTCGCCGCGAACGACTCGTCTTGCCGCGACGAGAACCGCGCGTACAGCGCGGCGCTGATCACCGGAACGGGCACGTTCTCGGCGATGGCCTCGTGGATCGTCCAGCGCCCCTCGCCCGAGTCCTCGACGTAGCCGCGGATCGCCGCAAGCTCGCTGCCTTCCTGCTCGAACGCGTCGTAGAGCAGCTCAAGCAGCCAGGAGCGGACGACCGAGCCGTAGCGCCAGATGCCCGCGATCTCGTGCAGGTCGAGGTCGAACTCCGAGCCCTTCATCACCTCGAACCCCTCGGCATACGCCTGCATCAGCCCGTACTCGATGCCGTTGTGCACCATCTTCACGAAGTGCCCGGCGCCCGACGGCCCGACGTGGGCGTAGCCGTCTGTCGGCGCGAGCGAGGTGAGAATCGGCTCGAGCGACCTGACAGCCGACTTATCGCCTCCGGCCATCAGGCAGAAACCGACCTGCAACCCCCAGATCCCGCCGGAGACGCCGACGTCGACGAACGAGATCTTCTGCTTCCGCGCCTCCTTGTACCGCCGCTGGGAATCGCGGAAGTTCGAGTTGCCGCCGTCGACGATCGTGTCGCCGGGCTCGAGCAGGCGAAGCAGTTGCTGGAAAGCCTTCTCGGTGATATCGCCGGCAGGAATCATCAGCCAGACGTGACGCGGCGCCGCGAGTTGCTTGCAGAGCGCACCGAGCGTCTTCGCGGTCGACTGGACCTTCGGGTCGTAGGTCTTCACCTCGTGACCGTTCTTCTCGAGCCGCTTCGTCATGCCGTTCCCCATCCGGCCGAGCCCGACCATGCCAAGTTGCATCTAGATGTCCTCCAATCTGATCCGCGCGACGCGGCGGCCACGCTCGGACAGCGATTCGAAGTCCCCCATCGCCTGGGCGCGGATCAGCTTCCCGAAGCCGAACGGCTGGTCCGGGATCGGGATCTCGTCGCCCGTCGAATCGACGACCTGCAGGAAGTTGCCGGTGTTCGGGCCGCCCTTGTGGAGCTGCCCCGTCGAATGGAGATACCGCGGCCCGAAGCCGTGCGTGACGACGCAGCCCGTCGCTTCGCGAGCTCGGTCGGCGAGCTCGACCAACCTGCGCTCGTTCCCCTCGGTCGGATTCACGAAGCCGAGGATCGCGACGTAGTCGCCGGGCTTCGTGCCGGCGAACAGCTCCTCCGCGGACCCGACGGGATCGACCGACGGGTCGGCACCCGAGGCGAGAATCTCCTTCGTCTTGTCCTTGGCCGCCTGCACGTCGGGTTGGTCGAACGCATCGATCCCGAGGATCGACCCGGCAACAGCGGTCGCGAACTCCCACCGGAAGAACTCCTGGCCGAGCTCGTACGGATCGGCGGCCCGCACCTCCTGCGCCTGGCGGTCGGGTCCCGGCGCGGTCTCGCCGGGGCACGGAATCAGGCCCTTGCCCTGCTTCCCGGTCGACTCGGCGATCAGCTGCTCGACCCAGAGGCCGAAGCCGCCGGGGGTCGGGTTGATCAGCACCTTGTCGCGACCCTCACGCCAGCTCTCGCCGAGCGAGACGCCGAGCTCCAGGCCCGGATTGCCGTCGGCGAACGTGCACGCTTCCACCATCTCGCGCGTGCGGAGCAAGAACCTCCCCACATCGATGCCCATCAGCGCGGCCGGGACCATTCCGAACGGCGACAGCGCGGAGTACCGGCCGCCGATCGACGGAACGCCGGCGAACGTCGCCGCGAAGCCGCGCTCCGCCGCGAGTCGATCGAGCTCCGAGCCCGGGTCGGTGACGGCGGCGAACGTCGCGCCGTCGGGGTTCAGCGACCAGAAGTGGTCGGTGTGCGAGCGCGTCTCGAGCGTCGAGCCGGACTTCGAAGAGCTGAGGAAGAGCGTGCGGCTGACGTCGATCTTCGCCTCGAGGTCGCGGATCGCCTGCGGATGGGTTGTGTCGAGCACGTGAAAGGTGTCGACGTCGAACGTACGGCGCAATACCTCCGGGGCAAGGGACGATCCGCCCATGCCGAGCAGCACGACGGTGTCGATCCTGCCCGCGAGACTGTCGACGAACTGCTCGAGCAGTTCGACGTCCTCCGTCATCCGGGCAGGCTCGTCGAGCCAGCCGAGCCACTCGGCCTCGTCGGTCCCGGTCCACAGCGACGCGTCGTGCTCCCAGATCCGCTGGACGAGGCTCATGCCGCCTGGAGCGCACCGCGCTTTGCGCGGATGCTGTCCAGGATCTGGTCGAGCGAGTCGCTGAACTTCTGCACGCCTTCGGCCTCGAGCGTCGCCGTCACGTCGTCGTAGTCGACGCCGGCGGCTGCAAGGTCGTCGAACAGCTGCCGCGCCTCGTCGACGCCCTCGAGGACGGTGTCGCGGGCGACCCGGCCATGATCCTGGAACGCCTCGATCGTCTCGAGCGGCATCGTGTTCACCGTGTCGGGCCCGATCAGATCCTCGACGTACATGACGTCGTTGTAGGCGGGATTCTTGGTGGAGGTCGACGCCCAAAGGCAGCGCTGCGGGTGGGCGCCCTTGCCGGTGAGGAACTCCCACCTCGGCCCCGAGAAGGCCTGCAGGTAGTGCTGATAGGCGAGCTTGGCGTTCGCGACGGCGAGCTTGCCTTCGAGGTCCTGCCGACCCAGCGCCTCCAGCCGCTTGTCGGCCTCCGTGTCGACACGCGAGACGAAGAACGACGCCACCGACACGACGGACGAGGGATCCCCTCCTCCGGCGACGAGCCGCTCGAGCCCGCGCAGGTAGGCCTCCACTACAGCCTCGTAGCGCCGGAGCGAGAAGATCAGCGTGATGTTGATCGGCGTGCCGTGCGCGATGCAGTCCTCGATCGCCGGCAGCCCGGCCTCGGTCGCCGGGATCTTGACGTAGAGGTTCGGGCGAGCAACTTCGGAGGCGATCCACCGTGCCTGCTCGAACGACTTCCGCGTGTCGTACGCGATGCCGGGCTCGACCTCCATCGAGACGAACCCGTCGACGCCGCCGCTCGAGTCGTACGCGGGGCGGAGCACGTCGCAGGCATCGCGAATGTCGTCGAGCGCCAGCGCGAAGAAGGTCTGCGTGGGGTCGTCGCCCGATTCGATCAGCCCCTTGAGCTGCTCGTCGTAGGCATTGCCCTCCGCCAGCGCCTTCTGGAAGATCGTCGGGTTCGACGTGACACCCGTGACCGCGTCCTCGTCCATCATCCGCTTCAGGCCCCCGGACTGGACGAGATCGCGCGAGAGCGTGTCGAACCACACCGATTGGCCACGCTCGGTCAGCTCATGCAGATGTGACTTGGCCACCTTTCATCTCCTTTTCCATCGCGGCGACCTTTTCGAGCCGCAAGACGTAGCGATCGCCGCCGTTGAACCTTGCACCGAGGAAGAGCGTCACCAGCTCGGAAGCGAGCGACGGCCCCACCACCTCGGAGCCGAGACAGAGAACGTTCATGTCGTCGTGCTCGACACCCTGATGCGCGCTGTAGCCGTCGTGGCAGATCGCCGCGCGAATGCCGGTGAGCTTGCAGGCCGCGACGGCCGCACCGACGCCCGAGCCGCAGACCAGCACCGCACGCTCGGCGTCGCCGCGCTGGATCGCCTCGCCGACCTCACGCGCCTTGTCGGGATAGTCGATCCGAACTGCGTCCGTGTCGGTCCCGAGGTCGACGACGTCGTGTCCTTCGAGCGCGCCGAGAACGGCCTCGCGGAGGTGCACACCACGGTGATCGAACGCGACGGCGACCCGCACTACGCGACCCGCTGAAGAAGCGCCGAGGCGCGGGCAACGACGTTCTCGACGTTGAAGCCGAACTCGGAGAGGACCGTCGGCCCAGGCGCCGACGCGCCGAAGTGCTCGATCGAGATCGAGTCGCCGCGGTCGCCGACCCACTCGCGCCAGCCGAGCGCAACTCCGGCCTCGATCGAGAGCCGAGCGGTGACGTCAGGGGGTAGCACCTCGTCGCGATACTCGGCGGACTGCTCGGCGAACAGCTCCCAGCACGGCATCGAGACGACGCGCACGGCGGTCCCGTCCTCGGCGAGCTGCCGGCCGGCGTCGAGCGCCAGCGAGAGCTCGCTGCCGGTCGCGATCAGGATCAGCTCCGGCGACTCGGTCGACTCCCACAGCGTGTACCCACCGCGCTGCAGCCCGGAAGCGGGCGCAAGGCCGGCGCGGTCGAGTGTCGGGACCTTCTGCCGAGAGAGCGACAGTCCGACCGGGCCGTCGGCTCGCTCCAACGCAACCTTCCACGCATGCGCGGTCTCGTTGGCGTCGCCGGGGCGGATGAACCAGAGGTTCGGGATCGCGCGCAGCGCCGCGTAGCTCTCCACCGGTTGGTGCGTCGGTCCGTCCTCGCCGAGACCGACCGAGTCGTGCGTCCAGGCCCAGACCACCGGCAGCCCCATCAAGGCCGAGAGCCGCACCGACGGACGCATGTAGTCGCTGAACATCAGGAACGTCGACCCGTACGGCGAGACGCAGCCACCGTGGACGGCGATCCCGTTGACGATCGCGCCCATCGCATGCTCGCGGATGCCGAACGCGATGTTGCGGCCGGCCCAGCGCGCCGAGAAGAGACCGCCACCTTCGAAGTCCGTGTACGTCGACTCGACGAGGTCACCGGCGCCGCCGATCATCGTCGGGACGGCGTCGGCAAACGCCTGCATCACCCGGCGGCCGGCTGCGCGCGTGGCGAGCTCCTCACCCGCGGCGAAGGTCGGCAGGGTCCAGTCGCCGATGCGGCCGGCCCACGCGGCGTCCCACTGTTCGCGCTCCCGCGGAAACGCCTGCGACCAGGACGCGAAGGCGGCGTCCCACTCCGCCTCGAGCTTCCTGCCGCGCTCGACCCCGTTCATGTGCGCGTACACCTCGTCGGGGACGAAGAACGACTTGTCCGGGTCCCACCCCAACGCCCTCTTCGTCGCGGCGACCTCGTCGGGGCCGAGCGGAGAGCCGTGGGCCTTCGCAGTGTCGACCGCATGCGGCGCGCCGTACGCGATGTGGCTCCGGACGATGATCATCGACGGCCTGGTGGTCTCACCCTCCGCGGCTGCGATCGCGGCGCGCAACGCGTCGAGGTCGTTCACGTCCGGCACGGTCTGCACGTGCCAGCCGAGCGCCTCGAACCGCTTCGCCCTGTCTTCCGTGAACGAGATCGAGGTCGTCCCGTCGATGGTGATGTGGTTGTCGTCGTAGAAGTAGACGAGCTTGCCGAGCGCATTCGTGCCCGCAAGCGACGCGGTCTCGTACGAGACGCCCTCCATCAGGTCGCCGTCCGAGCAGATCACGTAGACGCGGTGATCGACCGGCTCCTGGTGTGGGCGGTTGAACGTCTGTGCCAGGAACCGCTCCGCGAAGCCGAGCCCGACGCCGTTCCCGAACCCCTGCCCGAGCGGGCCGGTCGTCGTCTCGACGCCCGGCGTGTGCCCGAGCTCGGGATGCCCCGGGGTCGCGGATCCCCATTGCCGAAACCGTTTCAGCTGCTCCATCGGCAGGTCGTAGCCCGAGAGGTGGAGCGCCGAGTACTGGAGCACGCAGGCGTGGCCGGCGCTGAGAACGAACCGGTCGCGGTTCGGCCATGCGGGGCTCGCAGGGCTGTGGCGCATCACCTCGTGGTAGAGGAGGTAGGCCAGCGGGGCGAGCGCCATCGCGGTCCCGGGATGGCCGGCATTGGCCTGCTGCACGGCATCCATCGAGAGCGTGCGGATCGTGTCGATCGAAAGCTGTTCGATGTCCGACTGGGCCACCGGCCCCTCCTCGCGTCGTCGTCCCCGCGACCTTAGCGTCTAGGCAGCGGCCGCCGCGCCGACTCGAATCTCGTCCTTGAGCGCGCTCTCGGTGTCCTCGTCCTGGCCGGCGACGACCGCCCCGACGGTCCCGCCCTGCTTGAGGAAGCGAAGCACTGCGTCGCCCTCGCCGAAGTCGCCGTCGAGGCGTGTGTCGTCATGACCCGACGGGTCGCCGAACAGCCGGAACGAGCGGCCGAACTCCTCGGAGAAGAACGCCGACACGATGTCGTAGCGTGCGTCCGCGTCGCCGGCGAGGATGCGGCCGAGCGTGGTGCCGTGGTAGGCGGCGTTCGACCAGTGCTCGATGCGGCGGTGGCGCCGGAAGACGGGATCGAAGAACTCCGCGACGTCGCCGATCGCATAGACGCCGGAGCGACCGGTCGAGAAGCGTTCGTCGACGACGATGCCGCTCCGCACCTCGAGGCCGGCGGCGCGGGCGAGCTCGACATTCGGCTCGACGCCGATGCCCGCGACGAAGAGCTCCGCCTCCGGGATCTCCGTCGCTTCGAGCCTGAGGTCGACGCCGTGCGCGCGGTACGTCTCGTGGAGTGCCGCCGAGAGCGGCGGCGCCTGCAGCGTGGCGAACACCATCGATTCGCGAACGACCTGCGTCACGTGGACGCCGAGGAGGGTCAGCGAAGCGGTCACCTCGCAGCCGATGAAGCCGCCGCCGACGACGACGGCCGTCCGCGCCGTCTCCGCACGCCGACGCAGCTCCAGTGAGTCGTCGAGTGTCCGAAGGGCGAGCGCGTCGCCGAGCGCACGTGGCCGCGCGCCGGTCGCGATCACGAGCGTGTCGGCCCGCACGTCGTCGAGCGACGACACGCTCTCGCCCAGGCGCAGGTCGACGCCGTGCTCCGCGTACCACTCTCGCGGATGCACGAGCGCGTCGGCCGGCTCCGACTCACCGCGCAGGAGCCGCTTCGAGAGCGGCGGGCGGTTGTACGGCCCGTGCGGGTCCTGCGACCAGACGACGATCTCGTCCTCGCCGCCCTGTTCGCGGTAGCTCTCGACGCATTTCGCGGCCGCAAGGCCGCCGCCGACGATCGCGATCATCGAGCCTCCTTCACGTTGTCGAGCAGCTCGCCGACGAGACCCTGCAGGCGCTCGGCGGCCCTCCCGACGATCTCCAGGTAGCGTGCCTGCTCCGGCGTCAGCGGCCCGGCACCGCCGTCCTCGAGCAACTCGATGAAGCCTGCCATCGAGGTCAACGGCGTTCGCAGCTCATGGCCCAGCGCGGCGACGCGGTCGTCTCGTGCGCGATCTTCCCCACGTTGCTCGGTCACGTCACGGAGCGTCCAGACGCGCCCCGCGGCGCCGGCCGGCGAGACACGAAGCCGGTAGGCACGGCCGGCGGCCGCGTCCTCGAACTCGACGCACCCGGCGTCGGCTCGAAGTCGCTCGACGGCCGCTGCGAACGCGTACGGCTGGCTCGTCCGGTCGGTCAGCTCGAGCAGGCGATCCGCGAACACGTCCTCGAGGCCGAGTCCCAGCACATCTGCGAAGCGGCGGAACGGCCGGTTTGCGAACAGGATCTGCCCGCCGCCGTCCACGAACAGGATGCCGTCGGGGGTCTCGTCGAGCAGTGCCAGTAGGACATCGGCCTCGGTCATCGGGCGCACGTCCGGATACTTTCATCAACGTGGCCGTCCTGATCGCATCTGCGTTGCGGAAGGAGCTCTCCGGTGAGCCGCTCTTCGACGGCGTCTCGTTCAAGCTCGAGCGACGCGACCGCCTGGCGCTGGCAGGCCCGAACGGGGCCGGGAAGACGACGCTCCTCCGCGCGATCGCCGGCGAAACGTCGCTGCAGGGAGGCGAGCTCGCCTTCGAAAAGGGCACGCGGATCGCGCTGCACGACCAGCGCCCGCCCGCACTCAGCCGTGTGCCGCTGCGCGACTACGTCCTCGCAGGCACCGCCGACCTGGCCGCAGTGGAGGACGAGCTGCGGGCGCTCGAGCGCGCGATGACCGACGGTGCGCACGATGCCTCGACCCTGCGCCGGTACTCGGAGGCTCAGGCGCGTCTCGAGCATGCCGGCGGCTACGACTGGCGCGACCGCGCGGCGGCGGTCGTGCGGGGTCTCGGGTTTGCCGACGCCGATCTCGACCGGCCGCTGCACAGCTTCTCGGGCGGCGAGTTGACGCGCGCTTCGCTCGCGCGCTCGCTCGCCGCGCAACCCGACCTGCTGCTGCTCGACGAGCCGACGAACCACCTCGACATCGAATCGCTCGAGTGGCTCGAGCAGATGCTGCGGACGATCGATGCGGCGGTCATCCTGGTGGCACACGACCGGTGGTTCCTCGAAGCAGTGACGACCGCGGTACTGGAGCTCGACCGCGGCCGCTCGACCTTCTTCCCCGGCGCCTGGCACGTCTGGCGGCTCGAACAGGCGGCCCGTGCGATCCACCTGCAGAAGCAGGCCGAACGCCAGGCGGAGCAGATCGCGCGCCTCGAGCGATTCGTGGAGCGGTTCCGCTACAAGGCTTCGAAGGCGCGCCAGGCGCAGTCGAAGCTCAAGCAGATCGATCGCATCAAGGCGGCTCGCGTCGAAGCACCCGACCCGCGCCGGCGCACGCTCGGATTCGAGTTTCTGAAGCCGCCTCGGTCCGGCCGCGACGTCGTCGTCGCAGAGGGCCTTGTCGTCGTCGCCGGCGACAAGCCGCTGCTCGACGATGCGACCTTCGCGATCGAACGCGGTGAGCACATCGCGCTGGTCGGCCCGAACGGCTCGGGGAAGACCACCTTGCTCGAAACGATCCTCGGCCGGCGGGAGCCGTCGGCGGGGCGCGTGCGACTCGGCCACGGCGTCGTTCCGGCGTACTTCTCGCAGCACGAAGTCGAGCTCGACGAGCGCGGATCGGTGCTCGAGGCGGCGATCGCCGGCACCGGCCTCCGCCGGCCCGAGGCTCAGACGCTGCTCGGCCGTTTCCTGTTCTCGGGCTGGGACGAGCACGAGAAGCCGGTCGTCGCGCTGTCGGGCGGCGAGCGGCGGCGGCTCGCACTCGCGATCGTCGTGGCTTCCGGCGCGAACTTCCTCGTCCTCGACGAGCCGACGAACCACCTCGATCTCGAGTCACGCGAGTCGCTCGAAGCAGC
Source organism: uncultured Thermoleophilia bacterium (assembly GCA_963851065.1). Classification (GTDB taxonomy): domain Bacteria; phylum Actinomycetota; class Thermoleophilia; order Gaiellales; family Gaiellaceae; genus PALSA-600. The sequence goes on along the minus strand of CAWKNW010000011.1, from coordinate 456,451 downwards.
GCTCGAGGCGTTCCCGGGGACGGTGCTGCTGGTATCGCACGACCGGGCGCTGCTCGACGCCGTCGCGGAGCGGCTGCTCTCGGTGGAGGAGCGCCGGATCGTCTCGTACACGGGCGGTTTCGCCGACTACGCGCGGGCGCAGGCGGTCGAGACACCCCCGGCGCCGGCCCCCGCACCGAAGCCTCGACGCGAGCGGCCCGCACGCCCGTCCAGGCCGCAGCCCACCCCGCTCGAGCTCGTCGAGGCCGAGGTCGCGCGTGCCGAGCGGCGGATCGCCGAGCTGGAGGGGAAGCTCGCCGTCGACTGGAGCGACGTCGACCTCCTCGCAGCCCACCGCGACGCGCGCGCCGACCTCGAGGCGCTGCTCAGACGCTGGGAAGCGCTGTTCGAAGAGAGCGGATCGAGTGCTCGTTGATCGGATCGAGCACGAGGATCGCCTCGTCGACCCCCGCTTCGGCGAACTCGCCGAAGAACGGCGCGAGCCGATCGCCGGGTATCGGCGGTGACGCCGGGTCGGTGCCGCGCTCGCCCCGGCCGCCCTCGACCTCGACGAGCAGGCACGCGCTACGCACCAGCGTGCGGGGATCGCGGCCGGCCCGTTCGCACGCCTCGTCGATGCGCTCGTTGAGAGCGAGAAAGCCCTCGGGCCGATTGCCGAAGCGGTTGAACCAGGTGTTCCAGGCCTCGACGTGCGGCAGGGTCGCCGCGAGCAGCCGCGCCCCGTCGCCGCCGACCATCAGCGGCGGACGCCGCGCGGGCGATGGGAGGAGCACCGCGTCGTCGACCTCGTGGTACCGGCCCTTCACCGTGACCCGCTCGCCCGCGAGCAGGCGGCGCACGATCTCGAAGGCCTCTTCGAAACGCGAAACCCGATGGTCGAACGGGAGGCCGAACGCACGGAACTCGTCCTCGTTCCAGCCGGCACCGACGGCTAGCCGGAGCCTTCCGGCGCTCACCTCGTCGACCGCGGCCGCCGCCCGGGCGAGCAGGCCCGGCTCGCGAAAAGCGGTGCAGGCGACCAGGGGCCCGAGCTCGACACGCGCGGTGACCGCCGCCAGCCCGGCGAGCACCGTCCAGCAGTCCCACGGCGAGCGCTCCGGGAGACCGTCACCGCGGTAGAGCAGGTGGTCACCGACCCAGATCGAGTCGAAGCCGGTCTCCTCCGCCGCCCGGGCGAGCTGCGCGTACTCGGGCCAGCGCACGTCACGCTCCACCTCGGGTAGCTGGACGCCGACCTTCACGCCCAGAACTCGGCGAATGCGTCGGGGTCGGTCGGCAGCGCGGTCACGTCGGTCCAGATGCCGTGCGAATGCGAGATCAGCAGCACCTGGTCGATGTCGAGGCTCCGCCCCAATCGTGTGCCGCGCGCTCGATAGACGGCGACCGCGTGCTCGACGTCCGCGACGGCCCAGCGGAGCTCGCTCAGGTAGGTGCCGTCCGTCAACCGACGCGTCTCGCGAAAGAGCTCGAAGATGCGCTCGCGCCCGCGGTACTCCTGCGCGACGGACACCGACCCGGGGACGCGCCAGACGGCGTCCGGATCGATCACCTCGAACAGCGCACGCGGATCGCCGCCGACGAACGCCGCGAACACACGGTGGATGCCGTCGAGCGCGTCTATCGCTCGAGCGGGGCCATCGTCAGCCCGTATCCCTCGAGTTGCGTGTGGTACAGCTCGGCGAGCTCGCGGTGCCCCGACCAGACGATCGCCTGCCCCGTCGAGTGGATGCGATTCGCGAGCGCCATCCCGCGGTCGTAGTCGACTCCCGGGACGACCTGTGCGAGCGCGAAGGCGACGCCTTCGAACGTGTTGTGATTGTCGTTCAACACGATCACGCGCCACGCACCCCCCAGCCCCGGCCCGTTCGACCGGCGCGTGCGCTCGCGAGGTGGGGTGATCGTCTGGGTCAACGAGACTCGAATGTAGCGATCACGGCCTCCGCGATCACGCGCAGCGGCCGGCCGGTCGCCTGGCTCGCGCTGCGCAAGCGGCCGAACGCAACGTCCTCGGTGAGCCCTTCTTTCTCCATCAGGAGGCCCTTGGCGCGCTCGATCACCTTCCGCGCGGCGAGCGCGTCCGCCAGCGACTCGGCCTGGCGCCGAACCTCCTCCAGCTCGGCGTGCCGTGCCTGGGCGGCGGCGATCGCCGGCACGAGGTCCTGCTCCCGGAACGGCTTGACGAGGTAGCCGAAGACACCCGCCTCGACCGCACGGCCGACCAGCTCGTCCTGTCCGTACGCGGTGAGCATCACGATCGGGATCGCCTGGTCGGCCAGGATGCGTCGCGCGGCCTCGATCCCGTCCAGGCGGGGCATCTTGACGTCGAGCACGGCCAGCTCGGGCGAATGCTCCCGGGCGAGGGTGACCGCCTCCTCGCCGTCGCGGGCCTCGGCGACGACCTCGTGACCCGCCCGCTCGAGCAGGTCACGCAGGTCGAGCCGGATGATCGTCTCGTCCTCCGCGATCAGGATCCGCACGACCCTAGGTTCGCAGGTGTTCGCCCCTCGGGCGACGGTCGGCGGGCGCGTGACGATGACGTCACACCCCGCGTCCCGCGCAGCCTCGGCCGGGCGGGACAGGTCCGGCGGCAGCCGCCCTTACGAGAGCGTCGCGAAAGGAAGCCGAGAGTGAGACGTTCGGTGCACACGGGGCTCGAGGGACGTACGCTCGGCACGGGTCGCCGCACGCTCGCCACGGGAGCCCGGCGGCGGCTCGTGGTCGCGACCGGGGCGGGGCGATTCGATCGCTCGCGCCCGCTACCCCGCGCGAACGCGGGCGATCACCCGACCGTGGGGCGACGGAAGCTCACCGAGCCCTTCGGCGTCGACCAGGTCATCACCTCGGCCTCGAGGCGTCCCGCCTGGACCGAGGGATCGCGGGCTGCGAGCGCACGCGCCTCCTCGACGGTGGTCGCGAAGAAACACAGCCCGCGCAGGGACTCGTCCGGCTGGTCCGACAGCGGGCCCGCACCGACGAGCTTCCCGCTCTCGGCCAGACGGTCGAGGTAGGCGAGGTGCCGCTCCTGGAGCGCATCCAGCTCAGGCTCCGTCAACGCAGGCGCGTCCACCGGACGCCGCAGCAGCACGAACACGTACGACTCGAGCTCACTCAACCACGCGCCGCCTTGACGTCGAGCGTCTGCGCGAGCATCCACGGTGTGCCGTCGGGATCGTAGAAGTCGAGAGCGGCGGGTCGATGTCGTGAACGCTCGAACCATTCCCTTCTCGACCATCTCGGTTCCCGAGCCCGATGTTGAACGAGAAAGGCGTCCGGAGCTCGCACCAGCCGTACTCGGCGAGCTCGTACTCGATCTCGAAGCCGAGGACATCCCGGTACCAGGCGAGCGACCGGTCGTAGTCGCTCACGCCGACCGAGATGACGCAGTTCGAGGGGTTGTAGTCGATCGCCATCAGCGACTCCTAGACTTCCATGTCAACGGAGGATCTGATCGACCTCTTCCACCACCGGTGGGCGCCACCCGCTCTCGCGCTACTCGGAGACCGCGGCGGTGCGCGGTTCGTCGAACTGCAACGACGCCTGGGCGTCGGCCGGGAGTCGCTTCGCCGCGCACTCGACCGGCTGGTCGAGCTCGGGTACGTCACCCGCAACCCCGGGTACGGACATCCGCTGCGGCCGGAGTACGTCCTCGGTGGACGCGGGAGACGCGCCGCAGAGCTCGCCCTCCGCGTCCTCCACGCCGGCGACCCCGAGACGCTCCTGCACAAGTGGTCGGTGCCCGTGCTGGCCGAACTCGCCGACGAGCGCCGATTCTCCGAGCTTCGAGCGGCGCTTCCGGCGTGACGCCGCGCGCGCTCGCACTGGCGCTGCAGGAGCTCGAGTCTGCGGGTCTCCTCCGGCGCGAGATTCGCGCGACGCGGCCGCCCTCGACCGCGTACCGGCCGACGGCTGCAGGACGGCGCGTCCAGCGCGCGCTCGACTGAGACGCCTAGGCCGGGAAGACGACCGAGGCCAGCGTGCCGGCGGCGTCCGAGCGAAGGTCGAGCGTGCCGCGAAGCTCGTCCCGCACGAGCGCGCTGACGATCGAGAGCCCTGTGCCGGCAGGCCCATGCTCGACTCCGTCGGCGCCGTCGTCGGCGATCGCGAGCTCGACGTCGGCGCCGCGCCGGTGCAGCTCGACACGCACACGGTTGCCGCCGTGCTCGAGGGCGTTCTGCAAGAGCTCGGCGAACACCAGCGCGAGCGCGGTGGCGCGGGCTCCGGGCAGCTCGACCGGCTCGAGCTCGGCCGTCACGTCCTTGCCGCCGCCGACCCCCTGGACGAGCATCGCGCGGAGGCGGTCGATGAGGTCGGCGAGATCGACCTCTTCGTCGCGCCGCTCGGTGAGCAGCTCGTGGACCGCGGCGATCGCGAGGATCCTGTTGACCGAGTGCTCGAGCGCCTCGCGAGGATCCGCGGCCTCGGCAGCGCGGGCCTGGAGCCGCAGCAACGACGCCACCGTCTGCAGGTTGTTCTTCACGCGATGGTGGATCTCCTGGGCGAGCACGCCACGCAAGACCGCGCGCCCGTGCTCGAGCGCAACCGCGGCATGCGTCGCGATCGACGCGAGGAGCTCACGGTCGGCTGCAGAGAAGGGGGTTTCGCGGTCGGCGACGAGCTCGCCGATCTGACGGCCGCGCCAGCGCAACGGCTGGCGGATCGCGTGGGTGCTCGCGACGCCCTCCGGCCATGCGATCCGGCCGTCGTCGAGCACGAGCGCGGCGCCCGTTGCCTGGAGTGCGTCCATCGTCGTCTTGACGATCGCTTCGAGCGACTCTTCGAGATACAGCGAATTGGAGACGGCTTCCGAGATGCGCGCAAGCGCCTCGAGCTCATGGACGCGCCGCTGGGCTTCGGCGTAGAGCTTTGCGTGCTCGATCGACTGCGCGACCTGGGCCGCGATCGCCAGCAGCAGTTCCACCTCGTCGTCGACGAATGCTCGAGGCTCCCGTGTGCGCACGTTGAGCGCGCCCTCGAGCGTGCCGTCACGCGTCAGGATCGGGACGGCGAGGATCGACTCGTACTCGTCCTCGGGAAGGTTCGGAAAGTGCTTGAACCGCGGGTCGAGGTGCGCCTGCAGCTCGACCATCACCGGGGCGCGAGCGGCGGCGGCAGATCCGGTGATGCCCTCGCCGGGCCGCATGCGCGGACGACGCGTCAGCTCGTCGATCGGTGAGCCGTGCGTGGCCCGTAGCACGAGCTCGTCGGCGTGCTCGTCGTAGAGGTAGACGAAGCAGGCGTCGGCTTCGAGCGCGGCGGCGACGTTCGTCGCCACCTGCGCCAGGACCTCCTGAAGGTCGAGCGTCGAGTTGACGGCCTCGATCGTTCCGGTCAGGAGCTTCAGGTGCCGGTCGCGTGTCTCCACGAGCTCAGACTAGGCTCTCGCCCGTGACCACGGCCCAGTGGCTCCTGATGTTCCACATCACAGGGGCGTTCTTCCTCGTCGGCGGATCGGTCGCCGCGGGCGTGCTGAGTGTCCTCTCGCAACGCGCCGAGCGGCCGAGCGAGACTGCGCTGTTCCTGCGCCTGATCCGCACCGTCCTGCCGGTGATCGCGATCGGGTCGTTCGCGACGCTCATCTTCGGGCTCTGGCTGGTGCACGAGTTGCAGTTCAGCTTCTGGAGCTTCTGGATCGTCGCGGCGATCGTCCTGTGGCTGCTCTCGGGTGCACTCGGCGGCGCCGGAGGCAAGCACCAGGAGCGCGCGCGCAGGCTCGCGGAACGTCTCTCGGCGCAGAACGACACCCCGGACGACGAACTGCGCGCGATCCTCCGCGACCCCCGCGGCAACGCGATGTCGTGGCTCGCAGGGCTCGCGACGCTGCTGCTGCTCGTCGACATGATCTGGAAGCCGGGCCTGTGATCGCCTACAGCCGCCCGTTCCTGCCGCTCTTCCTGCACGTCCTCGGGGCCATGACCCTCGTCGGCGCGATCCTGGCCGTGCTCGTCCTGACCGCCGCCGCCTGGCGCCGCCCCGAAGTGGCGGCACTCCGGCGGGCGGCGTTCCGGACGCTCCTGATCGTCGCGATCCCGGCCTGGATCGTGATGCGGGTCGGGGCCGAGTGGATCTACTCGAAGGAGTTCGGCTCGTCGAACGCAAACGACCCGACCTGGGTCGGCATCGGCTTCGCCGTCGCCGACGCCGGCCTGCTCGTCCTGCTGGTCACGTCCGGAGTCGCGTTCTGGTGGAACCGAGCCGGTACGCAGCTCGCCGGCCGGCTCGTCGGGGGCCTCGCTGGTCTCTATTTGGTCCTCCTCGCCGTGGCCTGGCTCGCAATGTCCGGCAAGTGGTCCTGAACCGCTTACAGAACCTTTACGGCCGGGGAGGGAGTTTCCTCGTAAACGGGGAATAGCGTCACCATCGTGAGTGCGCTCGCCGTCGATCTCCGCCGCACCGCAGGATTCCTCGTCGCCGATGCCCGGGGCCGGATCGTCGGCCGGGTCGAGTGCCCGATGTACGGGACCTCGCCCGAAGAGCCCGACGCGCTCTCCGTCCGCTCCGGCTGGCTCGCCCGCCGGCGCCGGCTCGTTCCGGCCGAGTCGATCGAGCAGATCGACGACAGCTCCCGGGTGATCGGCCTCCGGGTCGAGCGCGAGTCGATCCGCACGTTCCTTTAAAGACCACAGGGCGCCGAAGAACGACGCCCCGCGATCTGCCGCCAGCAGCGCGGCGGGTCAAACCGCGCTGGGTCTTTCGAGCGTAGCGCCTGGCCCCGGCTCCGCCAAGCCATGACCGGGGCTAGGGTTTTACCGATCTCTCCCTAGAGCACCCCCAGGTAGCGGTCGAGCTCCCACTGGGTGAGCTGGACGCGGTACTCGTCCCACTCCTTGCGCTTCAACGTCACGTAGTTGTCGAAGATGTGCGCGCCGAACGCTCGGCGCATCAGATCGGAGGCGGCGAACTCGTCGATCGCCTCGCCCAGCGTCTCCGGCAGTGACACGATCCCGCGCTCGCGCCGCTGCTCGGCGGTCAGGTGGTAGAGGTTCGTCTCCATCGGGTCCTCGAGCTCGTAGCCCTTCTCGATCCCCTCGAGCCCGGCGTGCAGCAGCGCCGCGAACGTCAGGTACGGGTTGCAAGCGGGGTCGGGGCAGCGGATCTCCGCGCGGGTCGCCTGCTCGGAGCCCGGTTTGTACAAGGGGATCCGGATCAGCGCCGAGCGGTTGCGCTGCGACCACGCCACGTAGACCGGGGCTTCGTACCCCGGCACCAGGCGCTTGTACGAGTTGACCCACTGGGCGAACACGGCGGAGATCTCGCGCGCGTGGCGCAGCAGGCCCGCAATGAACTGCTTGCCGGTCGCGGAGAGGTGGTAGGCGTCGTCCCCGGCGAAGAACTGGTTGCGCCCGTCCGTGAAGAGCGACATGTGCGTGTGCATTCCCGAGCCGTTCTCGCCGAACAGTGGCTTCGGCATGAAGGTGGCGTAGACCCCGTTCTTGGCCGCGACCTCCTTGACGATCAGGCGGTACGTCAGCGTCTGGTCGGCCATGTCGAGCGCCGAGGCGTACCGCATGTCGATCTCGTGCTGCGACGGTGCCACTTCGTGGTGGTGGTACTCGATCCCGATGCCCATCTCCTCGAGCGCACGGATCGTCTCGTTCCGCAATTCGGTGGCGGCGTCGAGCGCCGTCATCGCGAAGTAGCCGCCCTCGTCCAGGGTCTCGGTGCTGTGGTTGTCACGGAAGAGGAAGTACTCGAGCTCGGGACCGACGTTGAACGTGTCGAACCCCATCGACTGCATGCGCTCGACCGCCCGCCGGAGCACGTGCCGAGGATCGCCTTCGTACGGCTCTCCGTCCGGCTTGACGACGTCGCAGATCATCCGGGCGACCCGGGCCTCGCCCGGTCGCGCCGGCAAGAGCCGGTAGGTGGCCGGATCGGGGATCGCGACCATGTCCGACTCCTCGATCGCGTTGAAACCCGTGATCGACGAGCCGTCGAAGCCCATCCCGTCGTTGAGCGCGTCTTCCATCTCGGAGGGGGTGATCGCGAAGCTCTTCAGGTGCCCCTCGATGTCGGAGAACCAGAAGAGGACGTTCTCGACGCCCTGCTTCGAGACGTCGTCGAGCACCGACTTCCGGGCCGCCGGGTCGGACGTCGCCCGGAACTTGCTCTCAATCATCGCCATCTGCACTTGCTCCTCTCCTCGAATGGAGGCCGCTACGCCGCTGCCGCCGCCAGGGGCACGGAGACCTCGACGCCGCCGGTCGGCACCTTCCGGATCGTCTGCACGATACGCCCTGTGATCCGGTAGGGATCCGCGAGCGAGTTCGGGCGCCGGTCCTCGAGGTATCCGCGATAGCCGTTCGCGACGAAGCTGTGCGGCACGCGAATCGACGCTCCGCGGTCGGCGACGCCGTGATTGAACTTGTCGATCGCCTGCGTCTCGTGAAGACCGGTGAGGCGCATGTGGTTGTCGGGCCCGTACACGGCGATGTGGGCTTCCTTGTGCTCGTCGAACGCAGCCATGAGCGCCAGGAAGTGCTCCTCCCCGCCGACCTCGCGGAGGTGCTTCGACGAGAAGTTCGTGTGCAGCCCCGATCCATTCCAGTCGAGCTCGACCCCGAGCGGCTTCGGATGGAAGTTGACATCCACCCCGTACCGCTCGCAGAGGCGCAGCAGGAGGTAGCGCGCGATCCACAGCTCGTCCGCCGCCCGCTTCGAGCCCTTGCCGAAGACCTGGAACTCCCACTGCCCCTTCGCGACCTCGGCGTTGACGCCTTCGTGGCTCAGGCCCGCGTCGATGCAGAGGTCGATATGCGCGTCCACGATCTCGCGCGCGACCTGGCCGACGTTCTTGAACCCGACGCCGGTGTAGTACTCGCCCTGCGGCAGCGGGAACCCCTCGTCCGGGAACCCGAGCGGCCGGCCGTCGCGATAGAGGAAGTACTCCTGCTCGAAGCCGAACCAGGTGTCGGGGTCGTCCGGGATGGTCGCGCGGCTGTTGCTCGGGTGCGGGCTCCCGTCGGGAAGCAGGACCTCGCACATGACGAGGGCGCCGTCCCGGCGAGCCGGGTCGGGGAAGATGGCGACGGGCTGCAACAGGCAGTCGGAGTCGCTTCCCTCCGCCTGGCGGGTCGAGCTGCCGTCGAAGCCCCAGACGGGGAGCTCCTCGAGGCTCGGGAACGCGTCGAACGCCTTCACCTTCGTCTTGCTGCGCAGGTTCGGCGTGGGCTCGTAACCGTCGAGCCAGATGTACTCCAGCTTGTACTTGGTCACCTGAGTCTCCCGTGTCGTGATCGTTTTCGCTCCAGAACGACAAAAGGCCCAAGGACTCTCCAGAGTCCTCAGGCCTCATCGCCCAGCGCCGCCCATCGGGGCGGCACCTCTTCAACGTAGCGGGGACGGCGGCCGGCCGTCAAGAGGATCAGGGCAGCGGGCCCTGCATCGTCAGCACCTTCGACATGTTCCGGTACCCCAGGCTGCGGTTGAGCGCCTGCATGCCCTCGTTCCCGTTCTGCGTCCAGGTGACGAGCTCGAGCACTCCCGCGAGCGAGGCCCAGTGGAGCTGGGCCTGCTTGAGCGCACGCGCGATCCCACGGCCCCGCCGGTCGCGCCGTACGGCGGTGAGGCCGTGCTCCGCGGTGGCCGGGCCGTTCGCGTGCTCGATCAGCCCCGCATAGCCGACGATCTCCCCGTCCTCGACGGCGACGAACGACCCGTCGGGGCGCGTCGCCTCCTCCCGCAGCCACGTGTCGAGGCGATACGTGACCGGCCCCGGGAGCGGCATGTCCTCGTAGCCTTCGAGCGCGACCGCGTCCCAGGCCGCCTGCAGCAGCTCCTCGCGACGGCCGGCGAGCGACACGAGCTCGACGCCCACGGGTGGAGCCGGTGCCTGCTCCTGCGGTGACACCCGGCGAAGCTGTTCGAGCTGGTAGTCGGTCTCCTCGAGCCCGAAGGCGTGCGCGAACGCGATCGCCCCCTCGTCCGAGGCGTCGACGAACGCGTTCACCCCCTCGCGTCCGAGCGCGTGCCCGTGATCGGCGAGCGCACGGACGAGCGCCGTCCCGACACCCCGCCGCCGGTACGGCTCCAGCACGCGGGCGGCGCAGAACGCGCGACCGCCGAAGCTGGAGAGCCCGGCGATGCCGCACCCGGCGTCGACCCCGTCGAGCGACGCGAGCAGCAGCAACCGGTCCGGCTCGGCCGTCTGCCGGAGCTGGTCGGCCGTGGCCGGCTCGTTCGGCACGACGGTGCTCTTGATCCGAGCCCACAGCTCCAGGTCGGCCCGCGACTCGACGAGGCGCAGTTCGATCATCCCGACCGCTTCAGCTTGCCGTTCCGCTTCGCGTACCGCTCACCGGACCGGAAGACGACGAGCCCGAGCGGGATGGACACGACACCGATCAGCAGCAGCGGCCAGACGTCGTCCCAGGCGAGCCCGGCGCCGTCGATGATCGACGCCCGGACGCCTCTCAGTGCGTACGTCGCCGGCGAGATCTTCGAGATCCACTGCATCCACTCCGGCAGGACGCTGACCGGGTAGTAGACGCCCGAGACGACGAGCATCAGGCCCTGCGCGACGAACCCGAGCTGCGTCCCCTTCTCGGGCGAGATCAGCGGCAGGACGGCGGTCATCATCCCGACCCCGATGAAGGAGACCGAGGCGATGGCCAGCAGGGCAATCGAGGCCGCATAGTTGGCGTTCGGCACGTGAATGCCGATGAACGCCACGACGGCGACGAACACCGCGGCGGCGCGCACGAACCCGTACATCACCGCATAGAGGCCCATGCCGATCAGGTGGACCGGGCGCGAGAGGGGCGCCATGAACGTGTACTCGATCGTCCCCTCCCAGCGCTCCCAGGCGACGGTCTCGGTGACGATCTCGAAGATGATCCCGAGGTACGCCCAGATGACCCCGCCGACGAGCAGCTGCGTCGCGAGCAGGTTCTGCTCGGCCGGCGGGACGCCGACCCCACGCGCGATGAAGACGATCGTGAGCGTGTTGGCGATCGTCCAGACCAGGAACGCGAGGTCCCACAGCAGGTAGCGCTTGGTCAGGTACAGGTTGCGCTCGACGACGCCGTAGAGCCCGACCAGCTCGTCGCGGAGCACGCGCCTGCGGCTGAAGGTCATCTCGGCGGAGGCCATTATGCGAATACCTCCCTCTCCTCGTCCTCCTCGGTCTTCTCGTCCTCGAACTCGCGGCCGGTGGCGGCGAAGAAGGCCTCCTCGATCGTCTCGACGCCGAAGCGCGCCTTCACGTCCTCGGCCGGCTCGAGGAAGAGCAGCTCGCCGCGGTCGAGCAACCCGATCCGGTCGGCGAGGTCCTCGGCCTCTTTCATGTCGTGCGTGCAGAGCAGGATCGTCGAGTCGTGCCGCTGCCGGATCTCGCGGATGAACGCCTGCACCTCCGCCCGTGAGCGGGGGTCGAGCCCGGTCGTCGGCTCGTCCAGCAGCAGCAGGACCGGCGACGTGAGCAGCGCGCGCGCCAGCGCGACCTTCTGCTGCATTCCGCGCGACAGGTTCTCCATCGCCTCGCCGCGGCGGTCGGGCGGGAACCCCACCCGCTCGAGGATCTCCGGGATCCGCACGTGTGTCTGCCTCGGCGTCATGCCGTAGAACCGCGCTGCGTACGCGAGGTTCTCCGCCGCGCTCATCTTCTTGAAGAAGCTCGCCTCGACCGAGACGCGGTTGACGAGCCGGCGCACGGCACGCTCGTCCGCGAAGACGTCGTGGTCGAAGATCCGCGCCTCGCCGCCGTCGGGCAGGAGCAGCGTCGAGAGCAGGCGGACGAGCGTCGACTTCCCCGACCCGTTCTGCCCGAGGATCGCGACGCACTCGCCGCGCTCCATCGAGAACGTGACGCCGTTCAGCGCGGCGCGCCGGTGACGCCGGCCGAAGAGCCCCTTCCTACGGGTGAAGACCTTCCGAAGGTCCGTGACGACGACTGCCTGGTGCTGCACTCATGCTCCTTGGATCGCGTTGAAGAAGAACCGAACGAAGACGTACCTCGACCGCTGTCAGCGGCGAGGTGTCACGTCTGCGTTGGCGATCCCGAACATGTCGCCGTCCACGATAGGCGACACCCCTGTGATGCGCAAGAGAAGTTTTCGGCGCTCTAACGAGCGCGGCGACGTGCCGCTTCGATCACGGCCTCGGCCTCGGCGCGGTTGCCGAAACCCCGCGTCTCGGTGTGCTTCTTGTCCTCGAGGTCCTTGTAGACCTGGAAGAAGTGCTCGATCTCGTTCCGAAGCTGGGTCGGGACATCGTGAATGTCGGAGATGACGCTCCACTGCGGGTCGTTGAGCGGCACGCAGATCAGCTTCTCGTCTTCGCCCTTCTCGTCGGCCATGTGGAACACGCCGACGACCCGGACGCGGATCCGGCAGCCCGGAAACGTCGGCTCCCCGACCAGCACGATCGCGTCGAGCGGATCGCCGTCCGACGCGAGCGTGCCCTCGAGGTAGCCGTAGTCGGCCGGGTAGGTCATCGACGTGAACAGGCGCCGGTCGAGCGCGATCCCGCCGAGCTCCTCGTCCCACTCGTACTTGTTGCGCGAGCCGGAGGGGATCTCGACGAAGACGACGTCGGTCACGGATCGAGTCTAGGGCCGATGCCTCCTCACCGGATCAGGAACGAGACGGTGACGTCGGCGGTCACGTCCTGCGTTCCCGGCTCGACCGGCGTCGGCGCGGCCACGCCGGGCGCGGTCGCCGCCCGGTAGAGGGGCTGAGGTGCCTCGCCGCCCTCGCTCACCGAGAAGACGGGCCCGACCGTGAACCCGCCCGCCTGGGCGAGCGCCTGTGCCTTCGCGCGGGCGTCCGCGACCGCCTGCTTGAGCGCATCGCGGTAGAGCGCGCCGCTGTCGGACACGTCGAGGCTGGGCCCGTCGACCGTGTTCGCCCCGGCTCCGACGGCCGCGTCGATCAGCGCGCCCGCAGCGGCGATCTTGGCCTTGGCGCTGACGGTGTCCTGGGCGACGTAGCCGGTGACGCTGCCCTGGGCGTCGGTCTGCGGGTTGAGCGAGACCTCCTGCGTCTGCAGATCCGATCCGCCGGCGTTCTTCAGCGCCGCGATCACCTGCTGCATCAGCTGCGCGTTCTGGGACAGCGCCGCGGCCGCGGTCGCCGCGTGCGTGTTGACCCCGGCCGAGACCACGGCCTCGTCGGGCACCGCCGTGACGTCGCCGTGGCCGGCCGTCGTCACCAGGCTGGGCTGGAGCCGAGGTCGGGCCGGCGCCGCTGGCCGGTGCCGGGCGGCCGACACCCGCGACCGCGGCGACGGCGAACAGCACGACCGCGGCCGATACGGAGAGGAGAAGGATGCGTCTCATCCCCCACTGTCTCATATCATACGCCGCCGCATGCTCAGATGTCACAGTGAATTACCAATTCGTCGACTGCCGCTGGGCCCTGGACGACCCCGAGCACGGACGGCGCGCGTATCTCGAGGGGCACATCCCGGGGGCGGCGTTCCTCGACGTCGAGCGCGACCTGTCGTCCCCGCCCGGGCCCGGCGGCCGCCATCCGCTGCCTTCGCCGGCGCGGTTCGCACAGTCCGCAGGCGCCGCCGGCATCGGGCCGTCGACCTTCGTCGTCGCCTACGGCTCCCTCGGCGGCGCCGAGCGGCTCTGGTGGCTCTTGCGGCATTTCGGCCACGACGCGTGCGCGGTGCTCTCACTCGACGCCTGGCAAGGCCCGCTCTGGGGCGGCGAGGAGCAGATCGCGCCGGCGACGTTCACGCCCCGGGAGCGGCGCGACGACACGATCGGCGCCGACGAGCTCGCGGCCGGGGCCGCAGAGCTGGTCGTCGTCGACGCGCGCGTCCCGGCCCGGTGGCGCGGCGAGCCGAATCCCACCGACCGTGTCCCCGGCCGGATCCCCGGCGCGCTGAACACGCCGTGGAACGAGCCTCTGCCCGCGCTGCCGGCGGGCGACCTCGTCGCCTACTGCGGCTCCGGCGTGACCGCGTGCGTGCCGTTGCACCGGCTGCACCTCGCCGGACGCGACGGCCGCTTGTACCCGGGGTCGTGGTCGGAGTGGGAGCAGCGGCCCGACCTGCCGCGCGCCTCCGGCGAAACCGGTTAGGCGGCCGCGCCGATCGTCGAGGTCGCATACGGAGCGAGGTAGCGCTCCCAGCGATCCGGGATCTTCGGCGTCGCCAGCCGGATGAAGAGCACCGGCGCCGGCTGGCGCGGATGCCGCGAGAGCACCATCTGCACCTCGTCGGGCAGACGGTTTCCCTTTCGCAGGTTGCAGGGCGAGCACGAGGTGACGACGTTCTCCCAGGTCGAGCCGCCACCCCGCGAGCGCGGGATCACGTGGTCGAGCGTCAGCCGCCCGCCGGTCGAGCCGCAGTAGACGCAGCGCCAGCCGTCACGGGCGAAGAGCGCCCGGCGCGAGATCTTCCGCTGCACGAGGCGCGGAACGCGGACGTAGTGCACGAGCCGGATGACGTGCGGCCAGCGAAACGTGTCGCTGGCCGAGCGGAGTGGTCGGTCGAGCTGCTCGATGACCTCCGCCTTCCCCTTGAAGACGAGCACATGGGCGCGACGAAGCGAGCACACGTTCAGGGGCTCGTAGCTCGCGTTCAGAACAAGAACCTGCTGCACCCTCGGCGCAATGTACCGGACGGAGCGGCCGCAAACACCATTCGCAAATGAGAGCGCCTTCAGCGACTCATCGCACGTTCGACTGCCTCGGCCTCCTCCGGCGAGAGGTCGACGGAGGCGCGGCCGCGGTCGAGCTCCTTCATGTAGATCCGCGCATAGTCGCGGCCCTGGATCGCAGTGACGACGACGCCAGTCCGGGCGGAGTCGAGCAGCGCGAGCGACGCGGACTGGTGGCCACCGGTGTTCTCGTAGGCGTCATAGCGAACGATCGAGCTGTTCGCGACGACCCCGTCGACGCGCCGGTCGACCCGCTGCAACCCGGCGGCGACCTCGTCGACAGCCCGGTGCAGATCGTCGACCCGGCCCTGCAGGGTGACGGCGAACTCGACGAGGTCACGCCGTCCACCCCCCAGCATCACCCGCTGCGCGTCACGCACACGGCGCACCTTGACCATGCCCCACCATGCGAGCCCGAGCGAGATCGCACCGACCGCCAGCCCGGCGAGCGCAACGACGAGCGCTGTTGAGGCGGAGACGTGCACGATCTACCCGAGCGAGAAGAGGACCGGATAGCTGGCCCTGTTGTTGTCGACCCTCACCTCGCCGGGGACGGGCTTCACGTCGACGTTCACGTGCGCGGGAATCGCGAACGTGACCTCGCCGAGGTTCGAGAACGTCAACGTCTTCTGCTGACTCGGATTGATCAGGGCGATCGTCTGCGTCCTCACGATCGGATTCTTCTGCTGAATCGTCAGCGTGACCTTGATCCCCGCCTCCTGGAAATTGCCCGAGTTCTGGATCGTGACGGCAAACGCGAGGTTGGTGCTGACGCCGTTGACCGTGTTCTGCTGCGTCTCCGAGAGCACCATCCCCGACGGCAGCGCCTTGGTCTGGACGATGTTCGTGCCATGGAGCCCGCTCGGCGTCGTCCCCGACC
Source organism: uncultured Thermoleophilia bacterium (assembly GCA_963851065.1). Lineage (GTDB taxonomy): Bacteria > Actinomycetota > Thermoleophilia > Gaiellales > Gaiellaceae > PALSA-600. The sequence continues at coordinate 440,963 of CAWKNW010000011.1, read as the reverse complement.
CCGAAGAGTTGATGCGGTTCAGGAGAGCTGCCATCGACTGCTCCCCGAGGAGGTCGCGGTTCGCGACGTACTGGGACTCCGGAACCGCGACGCCGACGACGCCCTGCCGCTTCAGCTCGGCCTGCGAAGGTGCCCTGAACAGATCCTCCCAGACGACGTCGCTGGCGGCGAGCCGGTCTGCCTGCTCCGCGAGGATCTCCGCGTCACTCGACTTCGTGGAGCCCGCCGTCCGCTTGAAGGCGTTCGCCAGGCCTTGCGTGCCGCTGACGCGAAGCTGGAGCGACTCGATCATGTGGCCGTTCTCGTCGCGCAGCGAGCCCGGCGGGTGGAGCTTCGAGGCAGCCGCCACGTTCTGCTGCTCCTGCGCAGCGATGCCGAGCAACTTCTGATTCAGCTCCGCCGCCTTGATCCCGGGCGTGACGAGCGCATTCGCAACTGCCGCACCGTTGTCGGCCGAGCTCTTCGCGATCACGGAGACCTTGTCCATGTAGTGGGCGTAGGTGTTGTGCTTGGACGTCGAGGTACACGACTGGAGCAGGAGCCCGAAGACGACGAGCAGCACGATCAGCCCGACCACGAGCGCTCCGAGGCGGAGGAGCGGCGTCAGGTTCCGGCGCGGCCCGGCCGGAGGGCGCGGCCCGCTCCCACCCCGCCGGGGGAGCCGGCTCCGCGTCGGTTGCTGCACCTCGGTGGTGGCCGGCTCGTCCTCGAAGAAATCGAAGTGGATGTCGTCGTCGGTGGGGGCCATCGACCCCCCGAGGGTACAGTGCTTCGCGGTCGGAAACGACCTGGTGGAGGAGTCGCCCGGCCGGCGGTGTAAGCCCCTGTACGTGTCTCAAGCCGCGGTCCAGCACGACCTCTTCCTCGGCCGCTACCGGCCGATCCGCCCGCTCGGCTCGGGCGGGATGGGTCACGTGTGGCTGGCTCGAGACGAGCGGTCAGGGCTCGACGTCGCTCTGAAGATCGTCGCCCGCGAAGGCAAGGCCGGACATCGCGCCGAGCGCGAGGCCAGAGCGGCCGCCGCGCTTCGCCATCCGCGCTGCCAGCGGATTCGCTCTCTCGCCCACGACGCGTCGCACGTCTACATCACCTACGAGTACGTGCCGGGGCGAACGCTGCGTGAGGCGATGCGATCCGGGGAGCTCGACGACCGCGCGACGATCGAGGTAGCGGCGCAGATCTGCGACGCGCTCGCCCACGCCCACGGCCGCGGAATCGTCCACCGCGACGTGAAACCGTCCAACGTGCTGCTCGCCGAAACGGACTCGGTCGACATCCGGCTGCTCGACTTCGGGCTCGCCCAGATGGCGGAGTTCGACACGCTGACCGCACTCGGCGACGTCCCCGGCACTCTCGCCTACATCTCCCCGGAACGGCTGCGAGGCGCCGTCGCGACCGCGGCGGCCGACGTCTGGGCCGTCGGCGTCCTGCTCTGGGAGGCGCTGGCAGGCGAGCATCCGTTCTGGCACGGAGACCTGAACGAGACGACCCGACGGATCGAGCAGGGTGCCGCGCCGCTCGAGTCGCGACGGCCAGACCTTCCGCGCGGCATCGTCGAGACCGTCGCCGGGGCGCTCGTCCTCAACCCCGAGCGCCGCCCCTCGGCCGGCCGGCTGGCCTCCGATCTGCGCTCGCTGCCGGGCCGGCGGCGAGGGCCGAAGGGCGCGCGGCCCGCAGCACCCCCGATCGACCGCAGGGCGGTCCTCCTCGAACGCGTGCTCCCGGCGACGGCCGCCGGAGTCGCGACCGGCTGGGCCACCGCCGCGCTGCCGTTCTACCCACCCGGATGGCCGCTCGGCCTCGGGGCGCTCGCCGCTGCGGCGACGCTCGTCGGCCCCCGGCTCGGGCTCGTCACGGCGCTCGCCGCCCTGTTCTTCCCGCTCGCGAACATCTCGACCGGTCTCGCGATGCTCTACGCGATCGCTGCGACGGCGTGGGTCGCTCTCACCTGGCGTGACGCTCGCGCCGGCCTGCTCCTGGTCGTCGGGCCACTGCTGGCACCGATCGCCGCACTCGGGCTGATCCCGCTCGCTGCCCAGTGCGCCCGGGGCACCGCGCGCCGGGCCGCCCAGGCGGCCGGCGCGGTCCTGCTCGCCGGCCTCGTGGCGGGCCTGCGTCACGCTCGCCTCCCGTTCGAGCTGTCACAGCCGCCGCTCGGCCTCGGCATCGACGGCTCCCGCCGCCCGACCGCCGTCGCACACGCCCTGATCGGCCAACTCGGCGCCCATCCCACCCTGCTCGCCGAAGCGCTGATCCTGGCGGCCGCGGCAGCCGTGCTCCCGCTCCTCCGCGGCCGTGGGCCGTGGGTGGCCGCGGGCTACGGAGCGGCGCTGCTCGCCGCCACCGCGCTCGCCGCGCCCGCGATCGCGATCCTCCCGCTGATTGCAGCGGCGTGGGTTTCGGCGGCCGCTCTGACTCTCGATTCGAGGCCGTAAACTGGATCGCCGGGGAAGCGCCCCTGCCCGCCCATGCCCGTGCTCCGCAGCATCGAATCGAAGCTCGAATCGCTCTTCGAGGGCGTGTTCGGCCGCGCGTTCCGCACGAACGTCCAACCGGTCGAGCTCGCGCGAAAGCTCGTCAAGGAGATGGACGACCACCGCAACGTGTCGGTGTCGCGCATCTACGTCCCGAACGAGTACACGGTGTATCTCGCACCCGCCGACCGCGCGCAGTTCGCAAGCTACGAGACGCAGCTCACCGACGAGCTGGCGGAGTACCTGGCGGAGCACGCGCGACGCGAGAACTACGCGCTCCTGACACCGCCGCGGGTGCTGCTCGAGACCGACGACGATCTGGACGTCGGCATGTTCGGGATCGCGACACGGCTGGCGCAGGTCGAGGCCGGCCTGTCCGATGCGCCCGAAGCGGCCGCGCGGGGTGCAACCATGGTGTACGCCCCCATGCCACCCGTCGCCCAGGCAACCGAGGCCGCCTCGCCGGTTTCGCTCGGGATCGAATCCGAGGTCGGCGTGCTGACCTGGGACGGCGGCCGACACGAGGCGACGCGACCGCGTGCCGTGGTCGGCCGCTCGAAAGACGCGGACATCCAGGTTGCCGATCCGAACGTCTCGCGTCGGCACGCGGAGCTCCGCCGCGAGGGCTCGGCCTACTGGCTGGTCGACCTCGACTCGACGAACGGGATCGAGGTCAGAGGCAAGCGCGTGAAGCGCTTGAAGCTCGAGGACGGGACTCGCTTCACGATCGGCTCGACGGAGGTCACCTTCTCGCGGGAGACGCGGTGACCGCAGCCGGAGCGGTGCTCGGATCGGCGCAGGTCGAGACCACGCTGCTCGCCCTGAAGATCGCGTTCCTCGTCCTCCTCTATCTCTTCATCTGGCGCATCGTCCGCTCGGCGACCCGTGACCTGCGGCCGCCGCAGGAGTCGATGATCCTGTCTCCGCTCGACGCCGCGAGCCTCACCGCGCAACCGGCGGAGCGCGCGTCCGGCCGGCTCGTCGTGCTCGAGAGCCCCGCGCTCGACGGAGGCGACGTCTACCCCGTCGACACGCGGCCGCTCACCGTCGGCCGCGGCACGAACAACGACGTCGCGCTCGCCGGCGACGAGTACGCTTCCGGCCGTCACGCCCGCTTCGAACGCCGGCGTGACGGCGTCTGGCTCGAGGACATCGGTTCGACGAACGGGACCTTCGTCAACGGGATCAGGCTCACCCGTGAGCGCCGCCTCGCTCCCGGCGACGTCGTCCGAATCGGGGAGACCGATCTGAGGTTCGAGTCGTGATCGGAGTCGTCCAGTCCTTCGGCAGCACCGACACCGGCCGGAAGCGCCGGCGCAACGAGGACGCCTTCGTCTGCGAGCCACCGCTGTTCGCCGTCGCAGACGGCATGGGCGGTGCACAGGCCGGCGAGGTTGCGTCGGGCCTCGCCGCGGCCGCGCTGCGGGAAGGCAGCGGAGACGGCGGGGGCGAGCGGCGCGTCACAGACCTGATCCAGGAGGCGAACCGACGCGTGCACGACCGCGCCACCACCGACGCGGCCGCATCCGGGATGGGGACGACGATCACCGCCGCCCTCGTCGAGCCCGGCGGGCAGGTGGCATTCGGGCACGTCGGCGACTCGCGCGCTTACCTGCTGCGGGACGGGCGCCTCGATCAGCTGACCGACGATCACTCTCTCGTCGCCGAGCTCGTGCGACGCGGTGAGCTTTCGCCGGCCGAGGCGGAGGTCCACCCTCAGCGCTCCGTGATCACGCGCGCGCTCGGGACCGACCCCGACGTCGATGTCGACACGTTCTCGGTCGAGGCGCGCGCCGGAGACGTCTTCCTCATCTGCAGCGACGGCCTCTCGTCCTACGTCGACGGGGGCGAGATCGAGCAGATCATGTCCCACCACCGCGTCGACCTCGAGGCAGGCGCACGCGCGCTGATCGAGGCGGCGAATCGCGGGGGCGGCGAGGACAACATCACGGCGGTCCTCTTCGCCGTCGGCGCAGACGGAGAGCCGGACGAGCGAACGCGCGAGTACGCGACCGTGCCCGACGTGCCTCAGCCGGATGACGAGGACACGCTGCACCCGGAGGACAACCTGGCGCTGCCGCCGGAGGCGCTCGACGGCCACGCCCCGGTCGACGACACGATGGTCGTCTCGGCCGCCGCGCTGGCCGAGGCCCGGGAGAGCGCCGCTGCAGCGGCCGCGGCGCCCGTCGAGCCGGAGGCAGGCCTCGGACGGCGACTGCTCGCCTCACTGGTGATCGCCGCGCTCGTCGCCCTGATCCTGCTGCTCGCCTGGTGGGGGCTGGCACGCTGAGCTACCGGAACCGCGAGCTCTTCTACCTCTCCGTCGTCGGGGTGCTGACCGCGCTCGGGTTCGCATCGGTCTACATCGCCCGTCAGGCGGAGGTCAACTGGGGCTCGCTCGCCTACGCGCTCTTCTTCTTCGGCCTCTACCTGGTGGCGCACGTCGTCACCCGGTTCGCGACCCCGAACGCCGACCCGTACCTCCTGCCGATGGCCGCGCTTCTGACCGCCGTCGGGCTGACCGAGATCTACCGTCTCGGCCCGAGCGACGCATTCAAGCAAGGGCTCTGGATCGTGATCGGCGTCGCCCTGTTCGCACTCGCACTCCTCCGGCTGAGGCGTGACTACCGCGTGCTCGAGCAGTACAAGTACCTCTTCGGCATCGGCGCGATCGTGCTGCTGTATCTGCCTCGCCTGCCCGGGATCGGCACGACCGTCAACGGCGCCCGGCTGTGGGTCGAGGCGGGGCCGTTCCGATTTCAGCCGGGTGAGCTCGCGAAGATCTTCTTGATCGTCTTCCTCGCGAGCTACCTGCGCGAGAAGCGCGAGGTGCTGGCGCAAGCGCGACTGAAGGACCTCGGCCCGCTCCTCGTGATCTGGGGCGGCTGCATGCTGGTGCTGGTCGCGACGAACGACCTCGGCTCCGGGCTCCTGTACTTCGGGATCTTCCTCGCGATGCTCTACGTCGCCACGAATCGGCTCTCCTTCGTGCTCGCCGGCATCGGCCTGTTCGCGGCCGGCGGCTTCGTCGCCTACGAGAAGATCCCGCACGTCCACGAGCGGGTCACGATCTGGCTGCAGCCGTGGACGACACACGGGGTCTACTGCCCGCAGACCGGTGGCCTTGCGCTGCGGCAGGACTGCGAGAGCTACCAGCTCGTCAAGTCGCTCTATTCGATCGGCAACGGCGGCTTCGGCGGCGCCGGGCTCGGAAAGGGCGTCTTCACGTCGGCCGACGGGCACGCGCTGATCCCCTTCGTGAACACCGACTTCATCTACTCGGCGCTCGCCCAGGAGCTCGGCCTCATCGGCGCCGCAGCCCTCTTGCTCGTCTTCATGCTGTTCGTCGCCCGAGGAATGCGGGTCGCGCTCCAGGCCGAGGACGGCTTTTCGAAGCTACTCGCGGCGGGCCTGACGTTCGGGTTCGCGCTGCAGACGTTCATCATCGTCGGCGGCGTCCTCCGGATCATCCCGCTCACCGGGATCACGTTGCCGTTCATCTCGTACGGCGGGTCGTCGGTGGTGGCGAACTTCCTCGTCCTCGCGGGCCTGCTCCTCGTCTCCAACCGGGCGAACGCACCGGAATGAACAAGCAGATCTCACGCCTCTCGGTCGTCGCGCTGCTGCTGCTGGCCGCGTTGATCGCCGCCACGACGTACTGGCAGTCGTGGGCTTCAGCCGGCCTCGCCGCACGCCAGGACAACGCGATCCAGCGCGTTGCCGAGTTCAAGATCAAGCGCGGCCTGATCTTCGCGTCCGACGGTCACACCGTGCTGGCGACGAATCGGAAGGTGAAGCGGGGCGGCCAGACGTTCTACTTCCGCCGCTACCCCACCAACGGGCTGGCGTCTCAGGTGGTCGGCTACTCGACACAGGGGAGATCGCGCTCCGGCGTCGAGCGTCAGCTGAACGGCTACCTGACAGCGTCGAACGCGAACCTCGGCACGATCATCGACAAGATCACCGACAAGCTGCGCGGGACGACCGTCACCGGCAACAACCTGACGCTGACCATTCGCCCGAACGCGCAGAAGCTCGCCGAGTCCGCACTCGCAGGCTCGTGTGGCGCCGCCGTCGTCCTGAACCCGAAGACCGGCGCCGTCTACGTCATGGCGTCCTCGCCCGGCTTCAACCCGAACAGGATCGAATCGGCGGCCGGTTACGCGTCGATCCTCCACTCGCCGAGCGCGTGCCCCGGCTCGTCCTCGGCGCTCCTGAACCGGGCCACCCAGGGCCTGTACGCACCGGGCTCGACGTTCAAGACGGTCACCGCCGCAGCCGCCCTCGACGCCGGGATCTACACGCCCGATTCCAAGTTCTTCGATCCCGGCTACTGCACCGCGTACGGACAACGCGTCTACAACTCCGGCAACCCCGACCAGAACGGCCCCGAGATGTACGGCAACGTCAATCTGATCGAGGCCTACCAGCACTCGATCAACGCCGTCTTCTGCAACATCGGCCAGAAGATCGGGGCGCGCCGCATCCTCGACAAGGCGAAGGACTTCGGCTTCTACTCGACGCCGCCGCTCGAGCTGCCCGCGAACGAGCGTGCGCCGAGCGGCCTGTACGACTTCAAGAAGCACCGGCTGATCGACAACGCCTCCCAGGTCGACCCGGGGCGCCTCGCCTTCGGCCAGGAGCGGATGCTGGTCACACCGCTGCAGATGGCCCTGGTCGCGGCGGGTGTCGCGAACGGCGGCAAGGTGATGACGCCGTACCTGCTGAAGGTCGTTCGCAGCCCGGGTGGAAGCGTGGTCACGAGAACCCACCCGACGCTGTGGCGGCGCGCAATGAAGCCGACCACGGCGGCCGAGCTGAACCAGATGATGCAGGCGGTCGTGACGGGCGGCACGGGAACGGCGGCGCAGATCCCCGGGATCAAGGTCGCCGGCAAGACCGGGACCGCCGAGACCGGCCTCGCGCACGTCTACACGGCGTGGTTCATCTTCTTCGCGCCGGCGGACAATCCGCAGGTCGCCGGCGCGGTCGTGCTCGAGCACCAGCTCAACGGATTCGGCGGCTCGGTCGCAGCGCCGATCGCTCGCGAGCTGATGCAGGCGATCCTCCCGCAGGCGTCGAAGCAGTAGCCCCCGGACCATGGCCTCGACCGACACGCGCATCAACCGGATCTTCGACACGCGCTACGTGATCAAGCGCAAGCTCGGGTCGGGCGGGATGGCCGACGTGTACCTCGCCGAGGACCAGGAGCTCGGCCGGCGGGTCGCACTCAAGCTGCTCGACGACCGGCATGCCTCGGACGAGCAGTTCGTCGAACGCTTCCGACGCGAGGCCCAGAGCGCCGCCGGGCTCAACCATCCGAGCATCGTCTCGATCTTCGACCGCGGCCAGGCCGAGGGCACCTACTACATCGCGATGGAGTTCCTGGACGGCCGCACGCTCAAGGAGCTGCTGATCCGGAACGGCCCGACGCCGCCCGCGATCGCAATCGACTACGCCCGGCAGATTCTGGGCGCACTCGCCTTCGCGCACCGAGGCGGCATCGTGCACCGCGACATCAAGCCGCACAACATCATCGTGCGCCCGGACGGAAGACTGAAGGTCACCGACTTCGGGATCGCCCGCTCGGGCGCGTCGCAGATGACCGAAGCCGGCTCGATCGTCGGCACCGCGCAGTACCTGTCGCCCGAGCAGGCGCGCGGGGCACCCGTCGACCCACGCTCGGATCTCTATTCACTCGGAATCGTCCTCTACGAGATGCTGACGGGCAAGGTACCGTTCACCGGCGACACGCCGGTCGAGATCGCGATGAAGCACCTCTCGCAGGTCCCCGAGCCGCCGTCGACGCTGCGGCCGGAGGTCCCGCACGACCTCGACGCCGTCGTCATGCGCGCGCTCGCCAAGGATCCCGACCAGCGTTACGGCTCGGCCGAGGAGATGGACGCCGACCTGGCGCGGGTCGCCCGCGGCGTCGCCGTGTCGCGCGAGACCGAGGACGCGATGACGCAGGTGCTCGCAGGCGCGGGCGTGGCTGCATCGCAGACGATGGTGACGAAGCCCCGGCCGGTCGCGACGCCGCCGATTCCCCCGGCCTACCGGCCGCCGACGCCGTACTACGACTACGAGGAGCCACCCGCGCGCCGGTCGCTCCTGCCGTGGCTCCTCGCACTGCTCCTGATCATCGCCGCCGCCGCGGGTGGCTGGTTCCTGTACACGAAGATCCAGGACCAGCTGAACGACTCGAAGCCCGTGGCTGTACCGGACGTGACGCGCCTCGAGGTCAACCTGGCCAAGACGAAGATCGAGGAGGCCGGCCTCACGCCGCAGGTCCAGAGGCTTCCGAGCGACACGGTGCCTGCGGGCCAGGTGTCGGCACAGAACCCTGCGGGCGGCGCCAAGATCAACAAGACGTCGACGGTGACGCTCATCGTCTCGACCGGTATCGCGCAGGTGGCCGTTCCTGGGGTGGTGGGGCTCGACCTGACGAGCGCGGTGCAGGCGCTCGCCCAGAAGGGCTTCAACTCGAAGATCCGGCGGATCTACTCCAGTGAGCAGCAGGACACGGTCACGGGGCAGCTGCCGGCCGCCGGCGACAGGGTCGACAAGGGCTCGACCGTGACGATCAACGTCTCCCGCGGCGCCAAGCCGATCGTGATTCCCGACGTCACCGGCGAGCCGTACGCGAACGCCCAGTCGGCCCTGATCGGGCTGGGGTTCACGGTCGGACGCATCGATGCGGCCTCCGACCAGCAGCCGCAGGGCGTCGTGATCTCGATGGACCCGCCGCAAGGGACGGCTGCGCCGAAGGGCACGCGAATCGTCCTCACGGTCTCGAAGGGCCCGGCGACCTCCCAGGTGCCCGACGTGACGAACCTGACCGCAGCGGACGCGAGCAGCATCCTGCAGGGAGCCGGGTTCACGGTCGCCACGATCACCCAGCCCGTGACCGATCCGAGCCAGGACGGTGTCGTGATCAGCCAGAACCCGAGGGGCAACTCGACCGGCCAGCAGGGCGAGGTGGTCACGATCACGATCGGCCAGCTGCAGCCCGGCGCGGGCGTGACGGGCCCGACCGGCCCGACCGGCGCCACCGGGCAGACGCCGACACCGACCCCGTGAGGCGGCGCATCGCCGTCATCCTCGGCGGCCGCTCGAGCGAGAACGCGATCTCGATCGCCTCGGCGAACAGCGTCGCGGCGGCGCTCGAGCAAGGAGGAGCCGAGGTCGTCGCGGTCGAGATCGACCGCAGCGGGCGCTGGCAGCTCCAACGCGGACGCGCCGCACTTCAACCCGGCTCGGAGACCGAGGCGACCTCGACGAGCCTCGAGCGCCTCCCGCCGGGCGACGTGGTCTCGACGCTGGCGCAGGTCGACGTCGTCTTCCCCGTCCTGCACGGACCGTTCGGAGAGGACGGCACGGTCCAGGGGCTTCTCGAGCTCGCCGGCGTGCCGTACGTCGGCGCCGGAGTGCTCGCATCGGCCCTCTGCATGGACAAGGACGTGTTCAAGTCGGTGATGCGCGACCACGACATTCCGGTCACGCGCAACATCACGCTTCGCCTCGGCGACGAGCCGCGCAACCCGTTCGGCTATCCCTGTTTCGTCAAGCCGGCGCGGCTCGGCTCGTCGATCGGGATCACGAAGGCGCACGACGACGGCGAGCTCCGGCGCGGCGTCGAGCTTGCATTCGAGCATGACGAGAAGGTGCTCGTCGAGGAGCTCGTCCACGGCATCGAGGTCGAGGTGGGAGTGCTCGGCAACCTCATGCCGATCGCATCGCTTCCCGGCGAGATCGTCGTCACGCACAACGAGTGGTACGACTTCGAGGCGAAGTACGACGAGGGCGAGATGGACCTTCGCGTTCCGGCCGGGATCACCGACCAGCAGAGCGAGCGCGTGCAGGAGCTGGCGGTGCGGGCGTTCGTCGCGACCGACTGCGAGGGGATGGCGCGAGCCGACTGTTTCGTCCGCGACGACGGCGAAGTCCTGGTCAACGAGCTGAACACGATCCCCGGCTTCACGCCGACCAGCGTCTACGCACAGCTGTTCGCAGCCTCGGGCATTCCGTACGGCGAGCTGCTCCAGCGACTCGCGGATCTCGCCGTCGAGCGGTTCGACCGGCGCGCACAGCTGCGGTTCTAGCCGGCGCGGATCTCGTTCACGTGCACCACCTGGTGCGCACCGAGACCGGTGATCCAGAGCAGGTAGTACGGATGCGCGCTGCCACCGAGCGTGAACGTGGTCGTCGCCGTGACGACGCTCGAGCCCGCGACGACGTCCGGGAACGAGTCTTGCGCGTCGCCGGCCTTGATCTCGGCCGTGAACCCGGGCGTGTCGGTCGTGACCACGAGGCTCGTCAGCTTTCCGGAGCCCTGAGCGTGGAGCACGAGCCCGACGCCGGGCTTCCCGAGCTGGCGAAGCTCGCCGATAGTACCCTCCGTCGACCAGAACGTCGCCTCTTCCCGTCGGTCGCCAGTGGCGCCTGGGCATTGTTCTCGCCCGGAGACGCCGGTGCCGAACGGGTCGTACGCCGTCGTCGCACCGCACGTGTCGGCGCGCCCCCGCTTCCCGCCGTCGACGACCCACGGACCCGCCGAAGAGCAGGTAGGCGACGGCGGCGCCGATCGCGATCAGGCCGAGCAGGAAGAACACGAGCGGCCACGCCGATGAGCGGCGCCGGCGACCGACCGGCTTCGGCGGGGCGATGATCTGCGTCCCCTCCTCGGTGTCACCGGCGCAGGCCTCGAGCTCGCGACCGAAGTCCGCCATCGTCGGAAAGCGGTCTCGAGGATCCTTCGCCATTGCGCGTTGCACGGCCGCGTCGACCCGCGCGGGCACGTCGGAACGTTTGGCACGCACCGAAGGTGGCGGCTCGTTGATGTGCTGCATCGCAACGGCGACGAAGTTCTCGCCCGGGAACGGAACCTCGCCGGTGAGCAGCTCGTAGAGCACGACACCGAGCGAGTAGACGTCCGTCTGCTCGTCCACGTGCAGGCCCTGTGCCTGCTCGGGAGCGATGTAGTCGGAGGTTCCTAGAACCGTCCCGGTCTGGGTCATCCCGCGCTGCACGTCGAGCGAGCGCGCGATGCCGAAGTCGGTCACCTTCGCCTGGCCGTCGCCGTTCAGGAGGACGTTTTGGGGCTTGACGTCGCGGTGGACGAGGCCGCTGCGATGCGCGAAGGAGAGCCCGCGCGCGATCTGAGTCGCCAGCTCGAGCGCAGTCGCGACCGGCAGCGGCTTGTTCTGCTCGATCAGCCGCTTGAGATTCTCCCCGCCGACGAACTCGAAGACGATGAACTGCCGCCCGTCCTGCTCCCCGCGGTCGATCACCGTCACGATGTTCGGGTGTGACAGCACGGCCGCCGACCGCGCCTCCCGCCGGAACCGCTCGACGTGCTCGGGATCCTGCAGATGGTGCTCGTGGAGCACCTTGAGCGCCACCGTGCGGTCGAGGAGACGATCGTGCGCCCGGTAGACGCTCGACATGCCGCCGGAGCCGACGAGCTCCTCGAGCTCGTAGCGGTCTAGGAGAACCTCCCCGACCATCTCCCCGGTGAGGGTAGCCCTCGCCAGGTCAGGCGGCGTCGAGCGCGTCTTCCCAGATGTCGAGGGCCTCGGCGAGCTCGGCATCCGTGATCACGAGCGGCACGAGCACCCGTACGCAGTTCGAGTGCACGCCGGCGCGGAGGAGCAGCAACCCGCGCTCGAGCGCCGCCTCCTGGACGCGGCTGGCAAGCGCCGTCGCCGGCAGCTTCGTCTGCGGATCCTCGACGAGCTCGATGGCCAGCATCGCCCCGAGGCCACGCACGTCCCCGACGCTCGGAAAGCGGCGTTGCCACGACTCCATGCGCGCGCGCATGGTCTCGCCGATCGCGGCGGCACGGTCGACGAGCCCTTCGTCCTCGATCACGTCGAGCACCGCCAGCGCCGCAGCCTGCGCCACCGGGTTGCCGACGTAGGTACCACCCACGCCCCCGACGACAGGTGCGTCCATGATCTCCGCCTTGCCGAGGACACCGGAGAGCGGCAGCCCCCCCGCGATCGACTTGGCGACCGTGATCAGGTCGGGCTCGATCCCGAAGTGCTCGATTGCGAAGAAACGTCCCGTCCGTGCGAACCCGGTCTGCACCTCGTCGCACACGAAGACGATGCCGTGCTCGTCGCAGATCGAGCGCAGCCCGGAGAGGAACTCGACATCGGCAGGGATGAAGCCGGCCTCGCCCTGGACCGGCTCGACGACGATCGCTGCCACGGTCTCGGCTGCGACCAGCGTCGAGAACGCGCGCTCGAGCGCCGCCAGCGCCTCGGCCGACGAAGGCCCTCGATAGGCGTTCGGGAAGGGCACGCGATACACCTCGGGCGCGAACGGCCCCAGGCCCGCCTTGTAAGGATGGGTCTTCGAGGTGAGCGAGAGCGACAGGAGCGTCCGCCCGTGGAAGCCGCCCTCGAAGCCGATCACCGCCGGACGACCCGTGTACGCCCGTGCGAACTTGACCGCGTTCTCGACGGCCTCGGTGCCGGCGTTGAAGAACGCGGCCTTCGCCGGAACGGTGAACGGGGCGACCGCGAGCAGCCGCTCGGACAGCTCGGCGTAGACCTCGTACGGGACGACGGTGTAATCGGTGTGCGCAAAGCGCTCGAGCTGCTCCTGCGCGGCCGCAACGACCCGTGGATGGGAGTGGCCGACGTTGAGGCAGCCGACGCCGCCGGTGAAGTCGATGAAGACGTTCCCGTCGACGTCGGTGATCGTCGCGCCGCGCGCCTCGGCGGCGACGACCGGGAACGTGAGATCGAGCGGCGACGCCACGCTGGCGCGAAGCCGTTCGAGCACCTCCCGCGAGCGCGGGCCTGGAATCTCGGTGACGATCTGGGTCGGCGCGAGTCGTTGCCATCTGCTTCCGAGGGTAGCGAGTCGCCAGGAAGACGGCCGCGGTTGGCGATGCAACGGGGCGTCTCCCTTCGCTAGCCTCCGGCCCGTCCAACGGGCAGACCATGCCGACCTCTGAGACCGGAACCCACGCCACGACCTGGTGGTCGGAGCAAGACGGCGCCGACCCCGACACCCTCGTCGCCTACTTCAGCATGGAGTTCGGGGTCGACGCGAGCCTGCCGATCTATTCGGGTGGTCTGGGCGTGCTGGCGGGCGACTACCTGAAGGCCGCCTCCGAGCTCGGCCTGCCCCTCGTCGGCGTCGGCCTCCTCTACCGGAGCGGCTACTTCCGCCAGTCCATCGACGAGACGGGCCGGCAGGTCGAGGCGTCCGAGGCCTTCGATCCCGTGGCCTTCGGCCTGACCAGAGAGCAGGTCTCGATTCACGTCGGTCTCGCGGACGAAGTCGTCGAGGTTGCGATCTGGCGCTACGACGTCGGCTCGGTTCCCCTGTACCTGCTGGACGCCGAGGGCGTGACGGACGGCCTGTACAGCGGCGATCGCGAGCATCGGATCCGGCAGGAGCTGGTGCTCGGCATCGGCGGCGTCCGCGCGCTCCACGAGCTCGGCCTCGAACCACGCGTGTACCACGTGAACGAGGGCCATGCGGCATTCCTCGCGATCGAACGCGCGCGGACGCTCGTCGAGAGCGGCCTCTCGTCCCGAGCGGCGCTCGCGCAGGTGGCAGCGACCACGGTGTTCACGACGCACACGCCGGTGCCGGCGGGCAACGAGGTCTTCGCCGACGAGCTCGTCCTGCGCTACGTCGGCGCGCCCGCCGAACAGGCCGGGCTCTCGGCCGACGAGCTGCTCGGCCTCGGCCGCTCCGATGGTGCCGCGGATTTCGGCCTGACCCCGCTCGCACTCCGGCTCTCCGCGCACGCGAATGCGGTCTCGAAGCTCCACGGCGAGGTCGCTCGGTCGATGTGGGCGGAGCTCTCGCCGGATGAGCGCGCACCGATCGGTCACATCACGAACGGCGTTCACCTCGGAACGTGGATCGCTCCCGAGCTCGCCGAAGCGCTTCGCGGCGCCGGAGTGCGTCCCGAGGCGCCGCCGGCCGTCGGCCGCTGGGAGGCGGCGCGCACCCTCGACCTCGAGGTGCTCCGTGCCGTTCGCGCAACCCTCCGGGAGCGTCTCACCGGCCTGACCGGGCTCGACCCGTCGCTGTTGACGATCGGCTTCGCCCGGCGCTTCGCGACCTACAAGCGAGCGGCGCTGGTGTTCAGCGACGTCGAGCGACTGCTCGCCCTGCCCGTGCAAATCGTCGTCGCCGGGAAGGCGCACCCGCAGGATGCGGCCGGCAAGGACCTCCTGCAGGAGGTCGTCGAGCTGTCGCGCGGCCCGGCCGCGGGGAAGGTCGTGTTCCTCGAGGGCTACGACATCGACCTCGCGCGCACGCTCATCCCGGGCTGTGACGTCTGGCTGAACACCCCGCAGCGGCCCTACGAGGCATCGGGGACGAGCGGCATGAAGGCCGCCGTCAACGGCGTCCTCAACCTCTCGGTGCTCGACGGATGGTGGGCAGAGGCGTACGACCCCGCCTACGGCTGGGCGATCCAGGGGATCTCGGACGAGGAGGACGCGGCCGAGCTCTACGACCTGCTCGCCGGACAGGTCGTCCCGCGCTTCGCTGCGCGGGACGACTGGGCCTCGATGATGCGGGCGTCGATCGCCGAGCTCGCGCCCCGGTTCTCGATGCTGCGAGCGGTGATCGAGTACACGGACCGGTACTACGTGCCGGCCGCTGCCGCGGGCACATGCTAGATCTCGGGCTGCGGGTCGACGGGCGTCGAGCCCGCCGCGTCGCCGAGCCGCTCGAGCAGCTCCTGGACGTTCGCGAGCTCGCTCTCGAGATGCTGCCGGTAGCCGGTCAACCGCTCGACCAGCTGCTCGCGATTCGGGAACCCGCGCCGGCCGCGACCGAAGCGACGATGGTGGTGATGTCCTTCACACATGGATACGCTCACCTCCTTTCGTGTCTCTCGATAATAGTTATCTGATGATAACTGATGTTGGATGGTAACAAACCGCGCCCAGCTGGACGAGCTCCGCCGTGACCTGCGCCGGGTGATGCGAGGGCTCTGGCGGCGGCGCCGTCCGAGCGACGACCTCCTGGCTTTCGTCCCCCGCGAGCCTCGCCTCTCACGCCGCCACATCGCCGTTCTCGCCCACGTCGGGACCGAGGGCGAGCGGACCGTCGGAGAGCTCGCGCGGGAGCTCGAGCTGTCGCTGCCCGCCGCCAGCAAGCTGACCCGGGAGCTCGAGGATCTCAGCCTGGTCCACCGCCGTGAGCACGTCGACGATCGGCGCCGCACCGTCGTCGACCTGAACGCACTCACCTCGGACCGCGTGCGGGCGTGGCTCGAGCAGCGCGATCGGCCGTTCGTCCGAACGTTGGCCGCGCTGACGGCCGACGAGCGCGAGGCCTTCCTCAAGGGCCTCCGCACGCTGGCGGAGGCGCTGATGGAAGAATCAGCCCATGGTCCTTTCCGACCGCACCATCGAGCGCCTCATCGGCGAAGGTCGCATCGCGATCGACCCGTATGACGCCTCGCTGCTGCAACCGTCGAGCCTCGACGTGCGTGTCGACCGCTACTTCCGCGTCTTCCACAACGCGCGCTACCCGTTCATCGACGTCAAGCAGCCGCAAGAGGAGCTGACCGAGGAGGTCGAGATCGCCGGCGACCAGCCCTTCATCCTCCACCCCGGCGAGTTCGTGCTGGGCTCGACGCTCGAGCGCGTCACGCTGCCGGACGACCTCGTCGCCCGCCTCGAGGGCAAGAGCTCGCTCGGCCGTCTGGGGCTCCTCATCCACTCGACCGCCGGGTTCATCGACCCCGGCTGGGACGGTCACGTGACGCTCGAGCTGTCGAACGTCGCCAACCTTCCGATCACGATCTACTACCGCATGAAGATCGGCCAGGTGTCCTTCATGCAGCTCTCCGAACCGGCGTCGACGCCCTACGGCAGCGGGACGCTCGGGTCGAAGTACCAGGGCCAGCGAGGGCCGACGCCCAGCCGCTACTGGCAGAACTTCGAGTCATGAAGATCCTCGTCGCCGGTGGAACGGGCTTCGTCGGGACGGCGATCGTCCACGCACTGCGCGCCCGCGAGCTCGAGGTCCGCGTGCTCGCGCGGCACCCCGAACGCGTCGCATCGCTCGAGTCACTCGGCGTCGAGGTCGTACGCGGCGACCTGACCGACGCCGGCAGCCTCACGCCGGCCGTCGAGGGATGCAGCCACGTCGTCAATCTCGTCGCAATCATCAAGGGCGCGCCCGACGACTTCGAGCGCGTGATGACGCGGGGAACGGCCGCGCTGATCGCAGCCGCACGCGAAGGCGGCGTCGAACGGTTCGTCCAGATGAGCGCGCTCGGGACGAACGAGCAGACGAGCACCATGGTTCCGTACTACGCAGCCAAGTGGGCGATGGAGCGCGAGGTGCAGGCGTCGGGGCTCGAGTACGTGCTCGTCCGGCCGAGCTTCGTCTTCGGGCGAGGCGGCGCGCTGCCGACGTTCATCCGGCAGGTGAGATTCTCGCCGGTCGTCGTCGTGATCGGCTCCGGAACGCAGCGCATCCAGCCGGTCTGGCTGGAGGACGTCGCGCAGTTCTTTGCGACGATCATCGACGACGCGCGCGCGCCGGGCCGCACGTGGGAGCTCGGTGGCCCCGACATCGTGACCTGGGACGAGCTCTACCTGAAGATCGCCGGCGTGCTCGGCAAGCGACGGCGGCTCCTCCACGTTCCGTTCTCGGTCGCACGCACCGGCGCCAGGCTGACCCAGCGACTGCCGGGCGCACCGTTGACCGCCGACCAGGTGACGATGATCGAGGCGGGCGACAACGTGTGCTCGAACACCGACGCCGTCGACACGTTCGGACTTCGCCTCGTCTCGCTCGAGGATCAGCTGCGGCGCGCGACGTCGTAGCTCCGCCGTTCAGCCTTCTGGACCGTCTCTGCGCTCGTGAGCCGCCAGCGTTGGATGGCCCTCTTCTTCGCGGTCGGCTCGACGTGCTTCTTGATCGGTCCGTTTCCGGGGTACGCGCAGCTCGTTGGGGCTACCGCCGACGCGATCACCTTCTTCATCGGCTCGATCCTGTTTACGACCGGTGGAGCGTTGCAGACGCGGATCGCGTTCCCCGAGCGCCGTTCGCGCGACGGGGGACAGTCGGCCTGGTGGGCCGCCACCGTCCAGTCGGCCGGCACCCTCTTCTTCAACGCAACCACCTATCAGGCACTGCACACGAGCCTGTCCGACCCGAACTACGACCGACTGGTGTGGCGGCCCGACGCGTTCGGCTCCATCTGCTTCCTGGTGTCTGGAGCGATCGCGTATCGCGCCTCGCCTCGCCGCGGCTGGCGCCCCGCGCGTGACCATGCCGGGTGGTGGGAGCCGGCTATCAATCTGCTCGGCTGCATCTTCTTCGGAATCTCGGCCGTCGCCGGCTACGTCGTTCCCTCGACCGGCTCGATGATCGACCTCGCAGCTGCGAACTGGAACACGGCGCTCGGGGCGGCGTGTTTCCTGGCCTGCGCGCTGGCGACGCTGCTGACGAATCACACCTTCAAGTCGCCGCGCTTGCAGCGCCTGCGGGAGCTGGCGCACGAGGTCGAGCAGCTCACCTGACGCTTACAACCGTTCTCAGAGCGCTCGCCGGTTGCCGCCGAAGGCCGGCTCGGCCGGCCGGGAGGCGAAGTGCGGGCCTGCGACACCTCACCAGAGGGAGGGACGGGCCTTGGGAAGGGAACCGTAGGTTCTCTTCCCACCAGAAAAGACGAGGGCCGCCTCGCGGCGGCCCTCGGTCCGGTTACCAGCTGGTATTCGTAGAGGCGCTTCCGGCCGATGAATCGGCGGCGCGCGTAACGCGAGTCCCCCACGCTGGCTAAGCGATTCCCCGTCAGGTCCCGGGGACACGCCTCTACGAGCCGGTACCTCCACTGCCCGTACTCGAAGTCTCCAACGCCGGACCACCTCCTTTCCGCGGTTATCGCTCACCTTAGCGGATCGGCCAGGACGGATGCCCGCTCCTTTTCCACCGCCCTGCGCACCCAGCACGACGCGAGATGGTCGTTGACCACGCCGCACGCCTGCAACGCCGCGTGCACGGTCGTCGGGCCGACGAAGCGGAACCCCGCGGCGCGCAGGCGCTTTGCGAGCGCGGTCGACGCGGGCGACGAAGCGAGCCAGTCGGCGTGCGACCGCGGCGCCTTCTCGCGGCGGCGAGCGCCCTCCCAGACGAGCTCGTGCAGCGGCGTTCCCGCCTCACGCAACGCCAGCGTTGCACGCGCGTTTGCGATCGCCGCCTCGATCTTCCCCCGGTGTCGCACGATCGAGGCGTCCGCCAGCAGCCGCGCGACGTCCCGCCGGCCGAACCGGGCGACCTCTTCGGGGTCGAACCCGCGGAACGCCTCACGGAACGCAGCCCGCTTGCGCAGGATCGTCAGCCACGAGAGCCCCGACTGGAAGCCCTCGAGCGTCAGCCGTTCGTAGAGACCTCGTTCGTCGCGCACCGGCCGCCCCCACTCCTCGTCGTGGTAGGCGACGTAGAGCGGGTCGGCGGACTCCCAGCAGCGAATCAGGGGTGCACGTCCGCGACGACGACCATCACCACTCCGTCCCGGACGACGACCTCGTAGGTGTCGACGGGCTCGAACGCCGGCAGCGAGAGCGGGCGTCCCGTGCGCAGGTCGAACGCCGACCCGTGCCGGGGGCAGATCACGCGGCAGGAGCCCTCCTCCCATTCGCCCTCGCAGAGCGGGCCGTCGTCGTGCGAGCACCGATCCTCGAGGGCGAAGAGCTCGCCGCCGCAGTTGTACACGCCGATCGAGGTCCAGCCGACGGTGACGATCTTCACCGACCCGGGGCCGAAGTCGGCCAGCGGCGCGACGTGAATCTCGGGCACTAATCGAACTGCAGGCCGTCGGAGAGCCCGCGCCACTCCTCGGGGAGGGGCGTCCCCTTCGCCCGGTGCAGGGCCACCTTGAGCACGCCGAGACCGAGGATCGCGCACTTCAGCCGGATCGGCGTCAGCGGAATCCCGATCTCGTCGAGCAGCGCCTCCTTCGGCAGCTCGGCGACCTCACTCGCCTTCCGCCCCTTGACCATCTCCGTGAGCATCGACGTCGCCGCCTGCGAGATCGCGCACCCGCGACCCTCGAACCCGATCTCGTCGATCGTCTCGCCGTCGGCGGCGAAACGCACCGAGATCGTCACCTCGTCGCCGCAGAGCGGGTTCTCGCCCTCCGCCTGCGCGTCGGCACCCTCCAGGACCCCGTGCCCGCGCGGATTCTTGTAGTGGTCGAGGATCACCTCGCGATAGAGCTGGTCGAACTCGCTCATGTGCGCTCCGGCGCCGGCCAAGCCGGCACCTCCGCTCTTTCCGGTGCTCCGTCGAGCCTACGCACCGAACGTCTCCTTGACCTTGAGCAGTCCGGTCGCGAGGCGGTCGACGTCGTCGGGCAGCGTGTAGAGGTAGAAGCTCGCGCGCGAAGTGGCGGCAACACCGAGCCGCGTCATCAACGGCTGTGTGCAGTGATGCCCGGCGCGAACCGCGACGCCCTCCCAGTCGAGGATCTGCGCCACGTCGTGCGGATGCACGCCGTCCAGCTCGAAGCTGACGATCCCGGTGCGACGGTCTACAGGCGGTCCGAACACGTGCACGCCTGGAATCTCCGCCAAGAGATCCATCGCCTGGACCAGCAGCTCGTGCTCGTGATGCTCGATCGCCTCGAGCCCGACCGCGGACACGTAGTCGATCGCGATCCCGAAGCCGTACGCCTCGGCAATCGCGGGTGTCCCCGCCTCGAACTTGTAGGGCAGCTCGTTCCAGCTCGTCTTGTCGAGCGCAACCGACCGGATCATCTCCCCACCGAGGTTGAACGGCTGCATCGCCTCCAGCAGCTCGCGCCGGCCCCAGAGCGCGCCGACGCCGCTCGGGCCGCAGAGCTTGTGCGAAGAGATGGCGAGGAAGTCACAACCGAGCGCCTGCACGTCGATCGGACGATGCGGCGCAGCCTGTGCAGCATCGACGACCATGATGGCGCCCTGGGCGTGTGCCCACTCGGCGAGCTTCTCGACCGGATTGATCGTGCCGAGCGTGTTCGAGACGAGATTGTTCGCAACGACCTTGATGTTGCCGCGCGAAGCGAGCTCGTCGAGCGCATCCAGCTGGAGCTCCCCGAGATCGTCGATCGGGATGTGCGCGAACTTGGCACCGGTTCGCTTGGCGATGAACTGCCACGGCACGAAGTTGGCGTGGTGCTCGAGCTCGGTGACGACGACGACGTCGCCGGGGCCGAGATTGTCGTGACCCCACGCGTACGCCACGAGATTCAGCGCCTCGGTTGCGCTGCGCGTGAAGATCACCTCGCGATTCGAAGGCGCGTTGACGAACGCGCGCACCTTCTCGCGTGCGCTCTCGTACCCGGCAGTCGCGCGCTCCGCGAGCGTGTAGACGCCGCGATGGACGTTCGCGTACGAGTGCTCGTAGAACTCGCGCATCGCATCGAGGACCTGACGCGGCTTCTGCGTCGAAGAAGCCGAATCGAGGTAGGCGAACGGACGCCCGTTCACGAGCTCGTCGAATACCGCGAAATCGGCGCGCAGCTTGTGCACGTCGAGCGCAGAGGTCGTCTTCACGGCCATGGATCTACTGTACCCAGGCGCATCCGGCTGCTCGCCGCCGCCACCCGCGCTCGGCCGGCGAATCAGCGCTTCCGGAACGACGCGGCCGCGTAGCCGGCGGCGGTCACGATGACCCGAGTGCCGTGAGGGAAGGAGGCGAGGCTCGCCTTGCCGGTGGCGCCCGTCTTCACCGTGTGGCCGCCGCCCGTGAGTGTCGCCTTCACGCCGAAGCCGTCGTCGCCGACGGTGACGGACGTAGCCGAGGCCTGAACCGTCAGGCTGGGCAGGAGAACCGTCCGCTCGATCGTGCTGCCGGTGTCGACGTACACGGCGACGCTGCCGTTCGGCAAGGCGAGCGCCGCGAGCTGGTACGCCGTGGCATTGGCGAGCGAGGCGGTGGAGGCCGTGCCGAAGTGGTGCGCCGCGCTGCGCGACCGTCTCGCGTGGACCGTTCCGCCCTGCGTCCAGACCGCCCAGACGCGGTTCGCCGGGTCGACTCCGAGCGCCATGTGGGGATCGCCGCCCGGGAACGAGCCTCCTGCGACGACCGTCGAGTAGACGAGGTTGCCGCCGTGGAACGCGTTCACGGCGAAGCTCGTCGCGGACGGGTATCCGCCCGACCAGCCCATGAACGTGTTGCCGAGGCCGTCGGCAACGAGGGGAACGTCGTCGTCCCGCGGTGTGGTCTGCGGCTGGCCGAAGGCACGGCCGGGGCCGGCCTGGGCGCCTGTCGCGTCGAGGCCCTCGTAGACGAACTGGCTCGGGAACGCGTTGGCGTTCGACCAGAACGCGATCTGCGCGTAGTTCGAGGTGTCGACTGCGAGCGACTCCGCGTAACCGCAGCACGCGCCGAACACGGTGTGCGACACCTCGCCGTTCAACCCCTGGTAGACGACGACGCCGAACGTTCCGTCCTGCGTGAACATCGGCGTGCCGTCGGGTCGCACCGCGGCGGCCTGCACGTCGGCGAGGCTGGTCGAGTGCGTCGCGACGGGCCCCGACCAGGAGGCGCCGCCCGAGGTCGACTCCCAGCGCAGCACACCCTGCTCTGCGAAGCCGGGCGTGGTCGCCGGCGCATAGAGCTCGACGGCGCCGGAGGGCAGCTGCACGAGCGCAGGCTTCCCGACGGACAGCAGCCCGGAGGCGACGGTGCGGTCGCCGGTCGTGCTCGACCAGACCTTGAGCGTCCCGCGACCGTCACTGTAGGCGGCGAGCTCGGCGCCGGACGCGGCACGCAGCACGCCGGGCTGCATCGTGTTCTGGACGGTGACGGTCGAGATTGTCGTCCAGGCGGCGGAGGCCGAAGGGACGGCGACCAAACCGAGCAGGAGGGCGACCACGAAGCGCATGCGGCACGTCGCACGATGCAACAGCGGCCGGCCGTCGTCACCCCCCGAACAGGTGCCAGGCACCGCGGTGCCTGGCACCGTCTTCGCACGGGCGTGAAGGTATCGTGGCCCACCTGTGAGCAGCGACTACATCTTCACGATGTACCGGGCCGACAAGTTCTACGGCTCCGACCGCCAGGTGCTCCAGAACATCTCGCTGTCGTTCCTGCCGGGGGCGAAGATCGGGGTGCTCGGACCGAACGGGGCCGGCAAGTCGACGCTGCTCCGGATCATGGCCGGTCGCGAGGAGACGTCGTCGGGCATCGCCGAGCTTGCACCGAACGCGACCGTCGGCCTGCTGGAGCAGGAGCCCGAGCTCGATCCCCTCAAGACCGTGCGCGAGAACGTCGAGGACGGCGTCCGCGAGGTACGGGACCTGCTCGACCGGTTCAACGCCATCTCCGCGAGCTTCGCCGAGCCCGACGCCGATTTCGACGCACTGCTCGCGGAGCAGGCGACGGTCCAGGATCAGATCGACCGGCGCGACGCCTGGCAACTCGAGGCACAACTCGACCACGCGATGGACGCGCTGCGGCTGCCCGACGGCGACCGGGACGTCTCGACCCTGTCGGGCGGCGAGCGACGCCGCGTAGCGCTCTGCCGCCTGCTCCTCCAGGCGCCCGACCTGCTCCTGCTCGACGAGCCGACGAACCACCTCGACGCCGAGTCAGTGCTGTGGCTCGAGCGCTTCCTCGCCGACTACAAGGGCACCGTCGTCGCGGTCACCCACGACCGCTACTTCCTGGACAACGTCGCGGGGTGGATCCTCGAGCTCGATCGCGGGCGCGGCATCCCGTACCAGGGCAACTACTCAGGGTGGCTGGAGCAGAAGCAGGAGCGGCTCGCGCACGAGGAGAAGACGGAGTCGGCCCGCCGCCGCACCCTGCAGCGCGAGCTCGAGTGGGTTCGCCTTGCGCCACGCGCGCGGCACGCGAAGTCCAAGGCCCGCCTCGGCGCTTACGAGAAGCTGCTCGCCGAGGAGCAGAGCGTGAAGCTCGACCGGGTCGAGATCCACATCCCGCCGGGCCCGAGACTCGGCGACCTCGTGATCGAAGCCGACGGCGTCGCGAAGGGCTTCGGCGACCGCCTGCTCGTCGAGAACCTGACGTTCTCGCTGCCGCCGGCCGGCATCGTCGGCGTGATCGGCCCGAACGGCGCGGGCAAGACGACGCTCTTCCGCATGATCGCCGGCGAGGAGACGCCGGACGCAGGAGCGCTTCGGATCGGCGACACCGTGCAACTTGCCTACGTCGACCAGTCGCGCGCCGACCTCGATCCGAAGAACACCGTCTGGAAGGAGATCTCCGGCGGACAGGATGTCGTCCTGCTCGGCAAGCGCGAGATCAACTCGCGCCAGTACACCTCGTGGTTCAACTTCAGGGGCGGCGACCAGCAGAAACCGGTCGGCATGCTCTCCGGAGGAGAGCGCAACCGCGTTCATCTCGCGAAACTGCTGCGCAGCGGCGGGAACGTCCTGCTGCTCGACGAACCGACCAACGACCTGGACGTCGACACCCTGCGCGCACTCGAAGAGGCGTTGCTCGACTTCGCAGGGTGCGCGGTGGTGATCACCCACGACCGCTGGTTCCTCGACCGCGTCGCGACGCACATCCTGGCCTTCGAAGGCGACTCACAGGTGACCTGGTTCGAGGGGGACTGGGCGGAGTACGCCGACTGGGTGCGCGAGACGCGAGGCCCCGAGGCGCTCGAGCCACATCGCATCAAGTACAAGCCGCTGGTGCGCGCGTGACTTTGCCCGCGTGATGCACGTTCAGTTTCTCGGCGCCGCCGAGCTGCGTGTGCTCGGCTGCCTGATCGAAAAGCAGCGCACGACGCCGGAGCAGTACCCGCTCACCCTGAACGCGCTTCGCCTCGCCTGCAACCAGTCGACCAATCGCGACCCGGTCACGACCTACGACGAGGAGACGGTGCGCACGGCGGCGCAGAGCCTTGGCACACGTGGCTACGCGCGGCTCGCGACTGGCCCCGGCTCCCGGACGCCGAAGTACCGGCAGCTGTTCCAGGAGACTCTCGACCTGCTGCCCGCCGAGGTCTCGATCCTCGCAGTGCTGATGCTCCGCGGCCCCCAGACCGCCGCCGAGCTGAAGACGCGCACGGCGAGACTGCACGAGATCGACGACGTCGCGCCCGTGCTCGCCTCGCTCGACGAGAAGGAACTCGTGCAACGCTTGCCGCGCCAGCCCGGCAGGCGCGAGGAACGGTGGGCTCACCTGCTCGGTGAACTGCCCGGAGACCACCCGCCCGACGCGCCGGCCGAGGCACCCGTCCCGCTCGAGCGACGGCTCGCGCAGCTCGAGGACCGCGTCGCCGAGCTCGAGCGCCTGCTCGCGGCACGCAACCCCCTGGGCTGAGGCAACCGCGGCCTCGGGGCTCGTCCGCACGGACGACGCGCGGGCGCCAGACGATCCTCCGTGCGGCCGACCGCAAGATCGCCTCGGCGGCCGACGCGTGGCGGTGTCGATTCGACAACGATCGCAGGCGACACCACTCGCAGGAGGCTGGATCGAGATGACGCAAGTTCGGAGCAGGGAGCAGTTCAGCGCGATCGACGCACGCGAGCTCGCCGAACGAATCGACGGAGCGGTCGTCGTCCCGGGCGACGAGACGTGGGACGAAGCACGCCAGGCCTGGAACCTCGCGGTCGACCAGCGGCCGGCGGCGGTCGTGATCCCGGAGAGCGTCGGTGACGTCCTGGAGATCGTCGGCTTCGCGCGGGAGGCCGGCCTGCGGGTCGCGCCCCAGGGGACCGGGCACGGCGGGGCCGCACTCGGGCCGCTCGACGACACGATCCTCGTCAAGCTCCATCGCCTTCGCGGCGTCGGCGTCGACCCGGAGTCGATGGTCGCCCGCGCCGCAGCAGGGACGATCTGGATCGAGGTCGTCGAGGAGGCGGCGCGCCACGGCCTCGCAGCGCTCGCCGGTTCCTCGCCGGACGTCGGGGTGGTCGGCTACACACTGGGCGGCGGCCTCTCCTGGCTCGGCCGCAAGCACGGCATCGGGGCGAATCAGGTGACCGCCATCGAGCTCGTGACGGCCGACGGGCGCCTCCGCCGAGTCGACCGGGAGAACGATCCCGACCTGTTCTGGGCGTTGCGCGGCGGCGGCGGGAACTTCGGCGTCGTCACCGCGATCGAGTTCAAGCTGTTCCCCATCCGGGAGGTGTATGCCGGCATCCTCTGGTTCCCGATCGACCGGGCGGCCGAGGTGCTCGCGGAATGGCGGGCCTGGACGGACGGGTTGCCCGACGAAACGACGTCTGTCGGTCGCATCCTGCAGCTCCCGCCGCTCGACGAGATCCCCGAGTCCGTGCGCGGAAAGTCATTCGCCGTGATCGAGGTCATCCACTGCGGCAGCGAACGCGAGGGGCGGGAGATCGTCGCGCCGCTCCGCGGCCTCGCACCGCTCATGGACACGATCGAGCTGATCCCGGTACAGGCGCTCTCGCAGCTGCACATGGACCCGGACCACCCGGTACCCGGAAGCGGTGACGGGATGGCGCTCGAGGATCTCGACTCGGAGGCGATCGACTCGATCGTGGCGACGACGGTGGGCTCCCCCTTGCTTTCGGTGGAGATCCGCCAGCTCGGCGGAGCGATCGGTCGGAGCCGGGCGGAACACGGAGCGCTCGCGGCCCTCGAAGCGCCGTTCCTGCTCTACGCGGTCGGGATCACGCCGACGCCGGATGCGGGTCGCGCAGTCGAGAGCACCGTCGACAGCCTGCGCGCGGCGCTCGCCCACCTGGAGGCGCCGCACACGAACCTCAACTTCGCCGAGAGCAAGCGCGAGGCGAAGACGCTGTGGAGCGAGACCGGCTACCACCGGCTCCGCCGCATCAAGGCTGCGGTCGACCCGGAGAACCTGATCCGCTCGAACCACGAGGTCTGACCAGGGAGACGGGCGCCCGGCACGCGCCGGGCGCCCGTGACTGCCGCCGGCCTAGAGCTGGGCAGAGGCGTTCGGCGAAGACGACCCACCCATGTTCGGGCAGTTCCCCTTCCCCTGATGGCTCTGCATGCTCCCCGCCGAGTACTGCTTCGACGTCGCGTGCGTCGCCGGCTTCGAGCTGTGTGAGCCACCGTGGTTCGCAGCGAGCGCGACGCCGCCACCGGTGACGGCGACGACGGCGGTTCCCACCACGACGGCGACTCTCCGACCGAGCATCAGGTCTCCTTTCGCTCGGATCGCAGCGATCCTCGCACCCGAACCTAAGATTTCTCTACGCGTGGGGGATGCGGGCCTCGAGAGCGGCGCCGAGCGCCTCACGCACCGGCTCGAGCTCGATCCGGTCGAGCACGTCCTGGAAGAAGCCGCGCACGATCAGGCGCTCTGCCTCGGCGCGGGAGAGCCCGCGCGTCATCAGGTAGAAGAGCTGTTCGCGATCGACGCGGCCCAGGGTCGCGCCATGCGTGCAGCGAACGTCGTTCGCCATGATCTCGAGACCGGGAATCGAGTCGGCGTGAGCGGTGTCGGAGAGGAGGAGGTTCCTGTTCTCCTGGTAGGCGTTCGTCTTCTGCGCACCCTCCTCGACGCGGATCATCCCGCGCCAGACCGCGCTTGCCCGCTCCCGGAGCGCACCCTTGAATGCGAAGTCGCTCTCCGTGTTCGGCGCGATGTGCTCCTGAAAGGTGTCGTAGTCGAGATGCTGATCGCCGTCGGCGAAATACGCACCTGTGACGCGTGACGTCGCGCCCGGGCCTGCGAGATCGTTCTCGACCCAGACCTTGCCGCGCTTCGAGCCGAAGCCACCGATCACCCAGTCGAGCTCGGCATCCCGTTCGAGCACCGCACGATGACGGCCGAAGTGCCAGGTCTCCTGTGAGAGGTTCTGCAGCGACACGTACTCGACCTTCGCCCGGTCGTGCACGAACAGCTCGACCACGGCGTTCGTGTACGCAACCGTGTCCGGAGCCGATGACGAGAGATCCTCGATCAGCGTGAACCGCGCGCCTTCCTCCGCCTCCACGACCATGCGCCAGTAGAGCGAGCCGCCGTTCGAAGTGACCGTGACGTAGAGCGGCTTGTCGAGCTCGATGCCCTTCGGGACGCGGACGAGCAGGCCGTGACGCCACTGCGCGAGGTTCTCGAGCGCGAAGCGGTCGTCCTCGGGGATCAGCCTGGCCTCGTAGTCGAGCGGCAGGGGCTCGAAGGTGACGCCCGCAGGCGCCGAGAGGATCTCGATCCCGCTCTCGTTCACGGCCGCGCGGCCGGCGACGTCGAGGTCGAGCATCGGTCGACCCGAGGTGCCTGGCACCACGGTGCCTGGCACCGGGTCAGGGTCGAAGCCTCGCAGGTCGGTGAACCGCCAATGCTCGTCGGCGGTCGACGGCAGCGGCAGCTCCGCATGGAGCTTCGCGGCGGTGTCGCGGGTCACGGTCGTCATGACTTCGGGGCGTACCGGCGATGCAGCATCAGCGAGTTGCCGTCCGGATCGTGGAAGAACGCCATGTGGCAGACACCCGAGTCGTACGTGTCGCCGGCGAAGCTGATTCCCTTGCCCTCGAGCTCGGCGCGCGTCGCCGCGACATCGGGGACGCGCAGCGCGATGTACGCGGAGTGCGGCCCCGTGAACTCTCTGCCGACACTCGTCAGGTCGATCAGGTAGAGACTCACGTTCTCGCCGAGCTGGAACTCCGGATAGCCGCCCTCGACCGATCTGCTCGAGGCCGAGGGTCTCCCGGTAGAACCGGATCGAGCGCTCCATATCCGTCACGGGCACGGACACGAAGTCCGTCCGCTCGACGATCAACCGACGGACCCCTCCATCTGCAGCTGGATGAGCCGGTTCATCTCGACGGCGTACTCGAGCGGGAGCTCCTTGGTGATCGGCTCGACGAACCCCGAGACGACCATCGCCGAGGCCTCGGCCTCGTTGAGCCCGCGCGACATCAGGTAGAAGAGCTGCTCCTCGCCGATCTTCGAGACCGTCGCCTCGTGGCCGATGTCGACCTCGTTCTCGTCGATGCGGATGTACGGATAGGTGTCGGAGCGCGACTCCTCGTCGAGGATCAGCGCGTCGCAGACGACCTTCGACTTCGCGCCGCGCGCGCCCTTCGCGACCTCGAGCAGACCGCGGTAGCCCGCACGTCCGCCGTTCTTCGAGATCGACTTCGAGGTGATCACGCTCGTCGTGCGAGGCGCGACGTGCACGCACTTGCCGCCGGCGTCCTGGTGCTGGTTCTTGCCGGCAAACGCGATCGAGAGCACCTCGCCGTGTGCGCGCTCACCGAGGAGCCAGATCGCGGGGTACTTCATCGTCAGCTTCGAGCCGAGGTTGCCGTCGACCCATTCCATCGTCGCGTCCTCGTAGGCGACCGCGCGCTTCGTGACCAGGTTGTAGACGTTGGTCGACCAGTTCTGGATCGTGGTGTAACGGCAACGACCTCTGGGCTTGACGACGATCTCGACGACCGCGCTGTGCAGCGAGTCGGTGGAGTAGATCGGCGCCGTGCAGCCCTCGACGTAGTGCACGTAGGCGTCCTCGTCGACGATGATCAGCGTGCGCTCGAACTGACCCATGTTCTCCGCGTTGATGCGGAAGTAGGCCTGGAGCGGCAGCTCGATCCTCACTCCGGGCGGGACGTAGATGAACGACCCTCCCGACCACACAGCGCTGTTCAGCGCCGCGAACTTGTTGTCGTTCTGCGGGATGATCGTCCCGAAGTACTGCTTGAAGACGTCCTCGTGCTCGCGGAGCGCCGTGTCGGTGTCGAGGAAGATGACGCCCTGGGCGGTGAGCGTCTCCTGGAGCTTGTGGTAGACGACCTCGCTCTCGTACTGCGCACCGACCCCGGCGAGGTACTTCTTCTCCGCCTCCGGGATCCCGAGCTTGTCCCAGGTGTCCTTGATGTCGGCGGGAAGGTCCTCCCACGACTCCGCCTGGTTCTCGGTGGGCTTGATGTAGTAGTAGATGTTGTCGAAGTCGATCTCCTGCAGCGTCTGGCCGCCGCCCCACGTCGGCATCGGCCGCGCGAGGAAGTAGTCGAGCGACTTGTGGCGGAACTTCCGCATCCAGTCCGGCTCGTCCTTGTGCGAGGAGATCGCGTCGACGAGCTCGTGCGAAAGGCCGCGCCCGGACTTGAAGAAGTAGTCCTCCGGGACGCTGAAGCCGTACTTCACCTCGTAGTCGGAGCCGATCCCCTGGACGATCTCGCTCTCGGTCTGAGTCAACTTTGCCCCCGCTCCGGCGCCGGCCAAGCCGGCACCTCCGCTATCGATGAGTCTCCGTCAAGCCTACGACTCATACAGCCGCCTTCGGTTGTTCCCACTCTTCGTAACCGGACGCTTCGAGCCTCACGGCCAACTCCTTGCCACCTTCCTCGACGATCGTGCCGTCGACGAAGACGTGAACGAAGTCAGGCTCAATGTAGTTGAGGATGCGCTGGTAGTGCGTGATCACGAGGGCGCCCATATCGGGACCGACGAGATCGGAAACCCCGCTCGCGACGATCTTGAGCGCGTCGATGTCGAGACCCGAGTCGGTCTCGTCGAGGACGGCGATACGTGGCTTCAGCATCGCCATCTGCAGGATCTCGACACGCTTCTTCTCGCCGCCCGAGAAGCCGTCGTTCAGGTACCGCGACGCGAGCTCGCGGCTCACCTTCAGGCGGTCCATCTGGCCGAGCAGCTCCTTGCGGAACTCCGGCACGGGAATCGGATCGTCGACGCCGCCCGCGCGTGCCTTGCGCGTCGCATTCAGCGCCTGGCGGAGGAAGTTCGTCACCGTCACACCGGGAATCGCCTGGGGGTACTGGAAGGCCAAGAAGAGCCCCGCCTGAGCGCGCTCGTCGGCGGCGGCTTCGGTGATATCGGCCCCGTCGAGCAGGATCTGCCCGGACGTGATCTCGTAGGCCGGGTGGCCGGCGATCGCGTACGCGAGGGTCGACTTCCCCGACCCGTTCGGGCCCATCACCGCGTGCACCTCACCCGACGAGACGGTCAGATCGACGCCTTTGACGATCTCGGTGCCGTCCTCGAGGGCGACATGCAGGTCTTTCAGCTCAAGCTTGGCCATCGGATCTCGCGAATCATCGTAGCCGCATGGGGGTGGTAGGCTGGTTCCATGCCGAACATCGGTACTGGAGAGATCGTCCTCCTGCTGCTCGTCGCACTGTTGCTGTTCGGTGCGAAGCGCCTGCCGGAGATCGGTCGCTCGCTTGGTAGCGGAATGCGGGAGTTCAAGGATTCGGTGACGGGCGCGAGCAAGCCCGAGGCGACGCAGGCATCGGAGTTGCCGCCTGCGCCGCCGGATCCTGCCGTCTCCACTACCCGCGAGAACGAAACCGTCCGCTAGAACGTCGTGGCCGGGCTGCCGCGTCGCCTGGAGCACGGCGAGGAGGCGACGCTCGTCGAGCACCTCGAGGAGCTGCGCCAGCGTATCTTCGTCTGCCTGGGCGCACTGCTCGCCGGTTTCGTCGTTGCGTACGTCTTCCACACCCATCTGATCCATCTGCTCACGCGGGCTCTGCCGCCCGGGGATCGTCGGCTCTCGACGTTCACGCTCGGCGAGCCGTTCATGACATCGATGTGGATCAGCCTGTACGCGGGCTTCCTGGTCGCGATCCCGGTGGTCCTCTGGCAAGGCTGGCTCTTCTTCAGCCCTGCGATCGATCCGGCGCACGCCCGGATGGTGCGCCTGTTCACGCTCCTCGCGACCGTCCTGCTCGTCGCAGGCGTCCTGTTCGGGTACTTCCTCGCCCTGCCCGCGGCGGCACACTTCCTCGCGCACTACGACAGCTCGAGCTACAGGCAATTCATCCGAGCGCGTGACTACGTCTCGTTCGCCGCGAAGGTGCTGCTCGCGATGGCGATCGTGTTCGAGCTGCCGATCTTCGTGGTCGGCCTGACGCGCACCGGGGTCCTGACGACACAGAAGCTGCGCAAGAACCGCCGGATCGGCTACTTCGTCGTTGCCTGCGTGGCCGTCGCACTGCCGGGCGTCGACCCCGTGACGACGATCATGGAGGGCATCCCGCTCGTGATCCTCTACGAGGCCTCGATCTGGCTCTCCTTGCTGCTCGACCGACGCTCGGCGCGCGCCCGGGCCGCCGCGACCGCCGGCACTTGAGCGCCGGCTCTGGCGAGCTCTCGGCCGACTGGGTCGTGCCCGTCGACGGGCCGCCGATCGCCGGTGGCCGGGTGCGGTACGAGAACGGCCGGATCGTCGACGTCGGGGTCGGACGCGCCGAACGCCACTTCGCAGACGCCGTGATCTTGCCCGGGTTCGTGAACGCGCACTCCCATCTCGAGTACGCGGTGTACGCGGGCTTCGGCGACGGGGCACCGTTCGCAACCTGGCTCGCCACGCACATGGAGCGCAAGCGGCTCCTCGAGCGCGAGCACATGCGCGCGATTGCGCTCCGCGGAGCGGCAGACTCCCTGGCTGCCGGGATCACGACCACGGCCGACTACAGCTTCTCGGGAGCAGCGGCGGACGCGGCCGCCACGATCGGCCTGAGGGCCATCGTGTACCTCGAGGTCTTCGCCGTCGACCCGGCGGACGCCGAGCACCAGTTCGCGAGGACCCGTGCCCAGGTCGAGGAGACGCCGCTCGTCCGTATCGGCATCTCGCCGCACGCGCCGTACACGTGCTCCGTCGACGTCTACCGTTGGTGCCTGTCGCTCGGGATACCCGTCGGCACGCATCTCGCCGAGAGCGCCAACGAGCACGAGTGGCTCGAACATGGCGCGGGGCCTCTGAAGCAGATCGGCCCGGTGCTCGTGCCGCCGACCGGGAAGCGGAGCGTCGCCACGCTGGAACCCGTTCTCGGGCCCGAGCTGCTGTGTGCCCATTGTGTCGACGTCGAACCGTCGGAGATCGAGCTGCTCGCCGACCACGACGTCCCGATCGCGCACTGTCCTCGATCGAACGCGCTGCTCGGCTGCGGGGTGGCTCCGCTCGCGCGCCTCAGGAGCGCCGGCCTGCGGGTGGGCCTCGGCACCGACTCGCCTGCATCGGCACCCTCGTTCGACATCTTCGAGGAGATGCGCGCTGCGATCTACCTCGCTCGGGCGGAGGCGAAGGACCCGGGAGCGCTCGACGCCGAGACCGCACTGCGCCTCGCGACCCTCGGCGCGGCACGCACCCTCCGACTCGACGACCAGGTCGGTACCCTGGCGGCCGGAAAGCGCGCCGACCTGACGGTGGTGTCGCTGGCCGGGAGCCCCTACCATCCGGTGGAGGACCCGGTAGCGGCGGTCGTGTTCGGCGGCTCGCCGGAACGCGTGCTGGCGACAGTGGTCGACGGCGAAACCCGATACACGAACGAGGACGAGGACACGTGGCAAGAGGTACGCAACACCGCAAGCGCCGCCCGAGAACGGATGCTCACGCAGCGACCGCGGTAGCACGCCCGCACAAGTCGAAGCCGCCGCAGTGGCAGGAAGAGCTCTTCTTCCAGCGGCTCCGGAACCACGCCAAGTGGATCTACGTCGGTCTCGCGGTCACGTTCGTGCTGGGCTTCGTCCTCCTCGGCGTCGGTTCCGGCTCGACCGGGATCGGCGACGCGCTCCAGAACGCCTTCAACTTCGGCGGGAGCGGCGGAACGTCGATCTCGAGCCTCCAGAACAAGGTGGCCAAGAACCCGAACAGCGCGGCCGACTGGCGTGCGCTGGCGACGGCGTACGAACAGAAGCAGCGCACGTCCGACGCCGTGACGGCTCTCGAGCACCTCACCGCTCTCCATCCGAAGGACACGAACACGCTTGGCGAGCTCGCCTCGCAGTACTCGGCCCTCGCGACGACCTACAGCAGCGACTACACGGCCGCCCAGACAGCGGCGCAGGCAGCGGTCCCGGGAGCCGCGTTCCTGCCGCCGGCGACGACGCCGCTCGGTCGGGCGTTCCAGGATCCCACTGCACTCGGAGATCCGCTCGCGGCCGCGGTGACGGCGGGCGCACAGGCGCGCGTCTCGGCGGCGTACAACAAGCTGCAGACGACCGCGGCCAAGGCCGAGACCGCCTACCAGAAGCTCGCGGCCCTGTCTCCCGAGGACGCGACGCTCCAGATCCAGCTCGGCCAGGCCGCACAGAACGCAGGCGATTCGGCGACGGCGCTGGTCGCGTATCGCAGGTTCCTGAAGCTCGCGCCGAACGACCCCCTCGCACCCCAGGTGAAGCGCGTGATCACGTCGTTGAAGGCAGCTGCAGCTTCACAGGCCAGCACGCAAGGCTCAGGTTAGACTCTCGGCGGCGCGGGCCCGGGGACGGGCTCCCGACGATCGGGGGTTGGCACTTGAACTTCGACATCAAGACCGAACAGCTGGCGAACGACACGTACGCGATCTCGCTCGCGGGCGAGATCGATCTCTACACGGCGCCCGAGTTCAAGCAGCAACTGCTAGAGGTGATCGGCGAGGGCGCAACGCATGTGATCGTCGATCTGACGTCCACGACGTTCATCGACTCGACCACCCTCGGCGTGCTCGTCGGCGGCCTCAGGCGGTTGCGGGCCACCGACGGTCAGTTGACGATCGTGTGCAGTGACCCGAACATCACCAAGATCTTCGAGATCACCGGGCTCGATCGCGTGTTCGACCTCACCGGCACGCGCGACGAGGCGCTCTCGAGACTGCCCGACACCACCCGACACTCGTCCTGACCGTCGCGTCTTGACCCTGCGCCGAGCTCTTCTCACCGCTTTCGTGACCGCGGCCGCGGTGCTCTCCGCCGGATGCGGCGCGGTCGGCCGTGTCACCACCGGCGATCCCGGCCACGGCAAGCTGCTGTTCGTGACACCGGCGAAGCCGGGCGACCCCTCGTGCGGCTCATGTCACACGCTCGCGGACGCAAAGACGACCGGCACGGTTGGACCGAATCTCGACGATGCCTTCGCCAGCGACAAGGAGCAAGGCTTCTCGCAATCGACGATCAAGGATGTCGTCCGCGGGCAGATCGCCTACCCCGAGCCACCTATGCCCGCGGACCTGTACGAAGGGCAGGACGCGGCCGACGTCGCGATCTATGTGGCCCAGTGCTCGGGGAACCCGACCTGCGGCGTCACCGCGGCCGGCCGGAAGCCCGGCTCCTCCTCGCCACCCGTAGCCACCGGCGGACCGGCGGTCAACGGCAAGCAGGTGTTCGCGACGGCGGGCTGCGGCGGCTGTCACACGCTCAAGGACGCCGGAGCCACCGGCACCGTCGGTCCCAACCTGGACGCGTTGAAGCCGTCGAAGGCAAGGGTGGCGCGCCAGGTCGAGTCCGGCGGAGCCATCATGCCGTCGTTCAAAGGCCGTCTGAGCGAGACGCAGATCCAGGCGGTCGCCGGCTACG
The DNA here is from genome assembly GCA_963851065.1 of uncultured Thermoleophilia bacterium. Classification (GTDB taxonomy): domain Bacteria; phylum Actinomycetota; class Thermoleophilia; order Gaiellales; family Gaiellaceae; genus PALSA-600. The sequence goes on along the minus strand of CAWKNW010000011.1, from coordinate 406,295 downwards.
TCGCCTCGGTCGCGGGGAAGTAGCGGACCCGCTTCCCGAGGGCGATGTAGGGCGGGTAGCCCCGGCCGAAGTCGACCTCTGCCAGCTCCTCCCAGCCGTTCTTCGCGTAGAACCTCCGCGCCGACGTCGAGGCCGACCGGGTCGTCAGCACCGCGCGCCGGTGCGGCTGCCGCGAGAGCAGCTGCGCGAGCAGAGCACTGCCGACGCCTCGCCGCTGGGCGCTTGGGCGCACGTGCAGCTCGACGACCTCGAAGTGCGGGCGATCGAGCCAGTCGGCCCGCTGGGCGGGCGTGAGAGCGAGCGCGACGCGATCGGTCCACCACTGGCCGTAGGCGCCCGTGTAGCCGTAGCCAAAACCGGCGATCGCGTCGCGGTCGCGCGCCACGAGGAAGACGAAATCGGGGCGCGTGACGTGGCGCGGGAGCCGCTCGTCGGCCCATTCGTCCGACAGCGCACCCGCACCGAGCGCGGCCCGATGGACATCGCGCAGCTGATCGCGCAGCGGCAGGGGATCGACCAGCTCGACAGGGAGCGCGGTCGCCGTCACGCGGAAGACCCGTTCGGCTCGACGACCACGTGCGTCAACGGGAGGTCGAACCGCTCGCGTGCCCGTTCGACGACACCTTGCTCCAGCCAACGCGAGCGACCTCGCGGAAGCGTCGAGACGACGAGCTCGTCGGGCCGGAACGTGCCAAGGGCGTCTTCGATCGCCTGCATCGGGTCTGCATCTCCGATCTCGCCGGTTGCGTCGACCCCGACCGCCCGCATCGCGACGAGGCTCGCGGGAAGCCGGTCGTCGCGCGGGGGATCGGTGGCAGGGCAGACCACCAGCACGACGGCCCGACCACTGCCCGTGCGCCGCCGCAGCTCGTCGCGCAGCGCAGAGCTGCCGACGCTCTCGTCCGCGACGACGAGAATCCGACGATCGCCACGAGAGCTCCCGGCGGAGGAGTCACCGGGCGGTGTCTCCCGCCGGCCGCCGCGCACGAGCCAGACGATGCCCCCGGCCGTGAGGACGACGAACACAGCGCCACCGAGCCACCTCTCGATCTTCCAGCCGATGCCGATCAGCCCGAAGTAGACGATCGTGGCCAGCACCATCCGGAACGCGTCACGCTCGCTCCGGAGCGGGTTGTTCATCTAGATCTCGTCTCAGATGATGTAGACCGTGAAGTAGACCACGATCCACATCACGTCGACGAAATGCCAGTAGATCCCGCCGAGCTCGACGCCGTGATGGTGCTCCTCCGAGAATTGGCCACGGAAGGCTCGCACGATCATCACCATCAGGATCGTCAACCCGATGAACACGTGCGCGCCGTGCAGGCCCGTCAAGCCGTAGAACGTCGCCGCGAACGCCGTGTCGCTGGTGTTGAAGCCGATCCGGCTGTACTCGATCAGCTGGATCACCAGGAAGCTCAAACCGAGCGCGAACGTGAGGACGAGCCCGGCCTGGAGCCCTGCGCGGTTGCCTTTCTTGATCGAGCTGTCCGCCCAGTGCATCGAGAAGCTGGACGTCACCAGGAGCAGCGTGTTGACCCCGGCGACGAACGCCGGCAGCTGGTACGGCGCCGGGGGCCAGTGCCCGCCCCAGAACGCGTTGTTGACGACCCGGATGAAGAAGTAGGCGGTGAAGAACGAGCCGAAGAGCATGATCTCCGACCCGATGAACAGGAGGATCCCGAGCGTCGCCGGAGAGACGCGAGAGCTGTAGTGCGGCGCAGGGGGACCGTGATGCCCACCGTGCGCGTGGGCTTCGGCCGCAGCGGTCATGCTGTCACCCCGGTTGCGACCACGTGCTCGACGGGCACCCCGGTGTCCTTGCGCAGCCGCTGCACGAGATCGCGCCGGAGCCAGCCGCTCTTCGCGCCCGGAAAGGTGGAGACGATGATCTCGTCCACACGCTCGTCGTGGACGACATGCATCGCCGCCGTGTACGGATCGGGGTGCACGACTTGTCCGTGGGCGTCGATGCCGGCACCGCGCAACTCGCCCAGCGCGAGCCGCAGACGTCGCTCGGCATCCGCGTGCTCCTCGTCGTCGCCCTGCGGCGAGACGAGCAGGAAGCTCGCCGCACCCTGCTCTGCGCGGCGCCGGATGCTGTCGAGCAACTCGGTAGAGACCATCGTCTGGTTGGCGATCACGAGCACGTTGACGTCTTCGCCGCCGGCCTTGTCGACCACGACGTGCTTCACCGGAATCCCCTTTGCGCGCCGCTCGATGTCACCCAAGACGTCACGGCGCAACCAGCCCGACCGCTCGGGCTCGTGCGTGGAGACGACGATCTCGTCGATCCTGGGCTCGAGCTGCGCCAGTGCGTCGACCGCTGCCTGCACGGGGCCGGTCTCGACGACGAAGCCCTGCGCAGAGAGCCCGGCCTCTCGCAGCGCCCGGAGTGTCTTGTCGAGCCGCCTGCCTGCCGACGCTCTACGCGTGTCGTCGTAGACGACATAGCCCTGGTTCGGTTCGTTGACCGGCGCGACCACGGTGATCCGCGCCGACGTCCCCGCCTCACCGCGCACGGCGTCGAGGAGCGTCTGCGACGCAGCCGTCTCGTTCGCGATCACGAGAATGTGGTCGGCCACGAGCTCGCTAATCCGCGCCGACCGGCTCGGGGGCGGGAGTGGGGGCACCGAGGATCGCGTGGCGCGCACCAGGAACGCCGTACTCGTACGGATTGCCGACGACCTGCGGAATCTCGTCGAAGTTGAACACCGGCGGCGGCGAGGAGACCTGCCACTCGAGCGTCAAGGCGTGCCACGGATTCGCCTCGGCGACCGGGCCGTGCGCCCACGAGCGCGCCATGTTGTAGAGGAAGACGAGCGTCGACGCGCCGAGGCCGAACGACGCGATCGAGATGAAGAGGTTGATGTCGGCGAACCGGCTCGCATAGTCGGCGACGCGGCGGGGCATCCCTTGCAGCCCGATGTAGTGCATCGGGAAGAAGGTCAGATTGAAGCCGACGAACGTCAGCCAGAAGTGCAGCTTCCCGAGCCGTTCGCTGTACATGCGCCCGGTCATCTTCGGGAACCAGTAGTAGATGCCGGCGAAGATGGTGAAGACCGAGCCGCCGAAGAGCACGTAGTGGATGTGCGCGACGATGAAGTAGGTGTCGCTCGCATGGATGTCGATCGGCACCGACGCGAGGTAGATGCCCGAGAGCCCGCCGATCACGAACATGCTCAGGAAGCCGAGCGCGAACAGCATCGGCGTCGTGAAGTGGAGTCGCCCTTCCCACATCGTCGCGAGCCACGAGAAGATCTTGATCCCGGTGGGCACCGCGATCACCATCGACGTCACCATCATCGGCACACGCAGCCAGCTCGCCATCCCGGCGACGAACATGTGGTGGGCCCAGACCGAGAAGCCGAGGACGAGGATCGCCATCAGCGAGAGCGCCATCAGCCGGTAGCCGAAGATCGGCTTCCTGCTCATCACGGAGATCACCTCGCTGATGATCCCGAAGCCGGGCAGCATCATGATGTACACCGCGGGGTGCGAGTAGAACCAGAAGATGTGCTGGTAGCCGAGCACGTAGCCGCCCTGCTGGTACTCGAAGAAGTTCGTGTGCATGACTCGGTCGAACAGCACGAAGAACTGCGAGCCGGCGATGAACGGGGTCGCAAGGACCACGAGCAGGCTCGTCGTGAAGTTCGCCCAGACGAGCAGCGGCATGCGCCAGAACGTCATGCCGGGCGCGCGCATGGTGATGATCGTGACCAGGAAGTTGAGCGCGGTCATGATCGAGCTCGCGCCTGCCCACTGCACGGCCAAGTTGAAGAACACCTGCCCCGGGGGCTGATGCGAGCAGAGCGGCGCGTAGCACGTCCATCCCGCCGACGGCCCTCCTCCGGGAGCCGCCATGCCCACGATCAGCATGATTCCTGCGATCGGCAGCAGCCAGAACGAGAGCGCGTTCAACCGCGGGAACGCCATGTCCGCTGCTCCGAGCATCAACGGGATGACGTAGTTCCCGAGACCGGCGAACGCGGGAATGACGAAGAGGAAGATCATCAGCGCCGCGTGGTCGGAGATCAGCACGTTGAAGGTCTGCGGGTTGAAGTACTGGTCGCCCGGCCGCGCCAACTCGGCCCTGAAGAGCATCGCGAGCAGGCCACCGACGCAGAAGAAGAAGATGGTCGTCACGACGTACTGGATCCCGATCACCTTGTGATCGGTGTTGATCCGGAAGTAGTCGCGCCAGCTCTTGGCACCGTGGCCGGAGTGATCCTCGGCAAGCGTCGGCCGCCCGGACGCGTAGTAGGCCCAGTAGTCGAAGCCGCCGAGACCGACGAGGAAGCCGAGCGGCGTGGTCACGAGCTCGACCGTGAGAATCGGAACGCCGTCCCAGATCGGGTCCCACCCGGCGAGCCATCTGATCCCGCACACGATGACGAGGCCGATGCCGAAGAACAGCGGCGTCGTCCAGAGCACGCGCAACCACCCGGCGCGTAGGAACCGATGGATGCCCGTCCCGGGCGAAGGAGGAACGTGGACCTCGGGGGAGTGGTGTGCCGCGGTCGTCATTTCTGCGCGTTCGCCACCAGATACTGCACGAGTTGGTCGAGCTCGGCCGGCGAGATCTGCGACTGGAAGGTGTGAGGCATCAGATCGTTGTAGCCAGGCTGAATGTACGCGCCCGGTGACACGATCGACTCGCGGATGAACGCCTCGAGCGAGCCGCGATTCGCCTGCTTCGCCTCGTCGGCGAGCTTGTCGAGATCCGGCCCGATCGTTCCGGTCGCGCCCGCTGCCTTCAGCGTGTGACAGCTGCCGCAGCCGTTCTTCTGGAAGACCGCCAGCCCGGGCGGCCCGGTGGTCGTCCCGCCGCCCTTCAGGAATGTCGCGAACGCCTCCTGGCTGACGATCGTCACGTGGCTACGCATGAGCGAGTGTCCGAGACCGCACAGCTCGGTGCAGATGACGGGGAACGTCCCCGTGCGCGTGGGTGTGATGACGATGCTGTTGTGCTGGCCCGGCACCGCGTCCTGCTTCTGCGAGAGCTGCGGCACCCAGAACGAATGGATGACGTCCTTCGACGTGATGTCGAGCTTGGTGTGAAGGCCCTCGGGAAGCGTGAGGTAGCCGTACGTCTTGCCGTTGGAGTACGTGAACTCCCAGGCGAACTGCTGCGCGACCACGTTGATCTTCACCGGGTTCGCGCCCGCCTGTCCGTCCTTCGCGAGCACGATCGCGCTGACGATCGAGATGGCGGTCACGAGCAGTGCCGGAATCGCCGTCCAGACGATCTCGAGCGTCGTGTGGCCGTGGGTCGGCGGGCCGTCGGACCAGTCGTCCGACCGGACGCGAAACTTCCAGACCTCGAAGACGAGCACGGACGCGACGACCGAGAAGACGACGATCGCGATCACGGTGGCGAACCAGTAGACGAAGTCGATCCGGCTCGCCTCGCGGCCCGCGGCGACCGGAAGCCACGGGATCGCCAACGCGACCGCGGAGCAGATGGCGCCGGCGACGAGCCCGATCGCGACCAGCTGGATGATGGACCCCTTGCGCACCCGGAGGGCTAGCCTAATCAACGAGCCGGAGCACCGTGGGCGACAGCGCAAAGGCTTGACTGCACGGGTCTCGGGCATCCCGGGCCGTTCTGACAGTTGACAGGTGTCACTAGTGATGTCATAGTGATGTCACGATGAATCTGACCATCCTGCTGAACGGGGTCCAGGAGGACCTCGAAGGAGCGGCCGAGCTGGGCGACGAGCGTGTCGAACAGATCGCGCGCCGGCTCGCCGAGTCGATCGGGTCGAGCCTCCGGCTCAAGCTGCTCGATCTGCTCTCCCAGGCGGCGCTCGAGCTGTCGTCGAAGCTGCCGTCCGGCCACGTCGAGGTTCGGCTCGCGGGCCAGGAGCCCGAGTTCGTGTACGTCGACACGGCGGGCGAAGGCGCGGGGGCCGTCGGCGAGGAGCTCTCGGCGCGGATCACCCTGCGCCTGTCGGACAACCTCAAGCTGACGGTCGAGAAGGCCGCCGATCGGGAGGGCGTCTCGACCAACACGTGGATCGTGCGTGCGATTGCGCGCGCGGCCGAGTCGCGCCCTGCCTCGTCGAGTGGCAAGCGACTGTCCGGATACGCACAAAGTTGAGCACCGAGGGAGGCGAGCGATGCACAAGCAATTCGAAGTGAGTGGACCTGTCGAGATCGACGTGCGCCTGGCGTCGGGAGAGGTCGAGGTCGACACGACACTCGACGGTCGCGTCGAGGTCGAGCTGATCGGCGACGACGACGAGTCACGTGCGCTGGTCGAAGACGCGCGGATCGACCTTCGGGAGCACGGGACGCCGAAGGTCGTCATCGACGTGCCGCAGCGCCGCTCCGGGTTCGGCTTCGGCCTCATCTTCGGACGGCAGGGCATCAGCTGCCGCGTGCGATGCCCCGAGCGCTCCACGCTCACCGCCCGCACGAAGTCCGCCGGCGTCACCGCCCGTGGCACGCTCGGAGCCGTCAACGTCGCCACAGCCTCCGGTGAGATCGAGCTCGAACGCGTCGACGGTGGGGCGAACATGAAGAGCGCAAGCGGCGACGTGAGCGCGCGCGAGATCACCGGTGGGGCAAACGCCCAGACCGCTTCGGGCGACGTCTCGATCGAGATCGCCCGGGGACCGGTCAGCGTCGCCACGGCATCCGGCGACGTCGCGATCGGCGAGGCGTACGACAACGTGAGCGTGAACTCGGTGAGCGGGGACCAGCACCATCGCTCCGTCGTGCAAGGCAGCGTCGGCGCGCACTCCGTGTCGGGGGACATCGAGATCGGCGTTCGCCAGGGATCGCGAGCGTGGCTCGACTGCAACACCGTGAGCGGCGACACGAGCTCGGAGCTCGACGTCACGCCGGAAATCCCGGCCGGAGACGGCCCACTCGTCGAGATTCGCGCGAAGACGGTGAGTGGAGACATCAGGATCACGCGGGCGCCCGCAGGCGCCGAGACGATGGAGGTGCACGCATGAAACGTCTGGCCTTCGACACCACCGCACCGCGCCGGCTGACGGTCGGGCGTCGGGCACCCCAGCCCCGTCCCGAGGATGCGGTGATGGAGGAAGCCGAGCTCCAGCGGGCCACCTGGGACGAGCTGCGCCGCGGCCCCCGGCCGCAGTAGCTCGACGGCTTAGATCCGGCGCGCGCCGACGTAGCTGCCGCCGTAGGCGGCGAGAGTCGTGATCTTCACCACGTCTCCCGTATGCGGCGCGTGCACGAACTGGCCGCCGCCGATGTAGATCCCGACGTGGTCGAGTGCGTCGAAGAAGACCAGGTCTCCCGGCTGGAGCTGATCGCGAGGCACGCCGACTCCGAGCTGGTATTGCGCAGCGGCGTAGTGCGGGAGCGTGATCCCGAGCTGCGCGTAGACGTAGGCGACGAGCCCGGAGCAATCGAACCCCTTCGGGCTCTCGCCGCCCCAGAGGTACGGCACGCCGAGGTAGTGGAGGGCGATCGTCGCGGCGTCCGGATGTCCGGCCGGTAGCACGACGGGCGGCGCAGCTGCCGTCGTGGTCGTCGGGTCGGTGACTCCGTCCGGCCCGGTCGTCGTCGGGTCGGTCACCACCGGCAGCGTCCCCGTCGTGGTCACGGGCGAAGTCGTCGTGGCGACCGTCGTCGTGACGGCCGTGGTGGTCGTAGCCGGCGGAGCGACCTTCGGCGCTGCCGCGGCTACTTCGGCGGCCTTCTCGCGTTCGGCCGCTTGACGGCGAAGCGCGGCCTGTTCTGCTGCGAGACGCCGACGCGCCTCGGCAGCGAGCTCCGCCTGGCGACGTGCTTCCTGGGCGCGCATCGTCGCAAGCTCCGTCTGCACCGACGAGAGGAGGCGGCGGCGCTGAGCGAGCATCGCCCCGATCTGCACCTTCTGGTTCGCGAGCTGCAGCACGGACGTCGCGCGGCGGTGTTCGCTCTTCTGGAGCGCGTGTCGCGCCGCGGTAAGTTGGTTGCGCACCTGCGTCGCTTGCTGCGCGAGCTGTCGATCCGACGTCGCAACCGACCGTGCCGCCTGCAGCCGGTCGATCAAGTCGCCCAGGCTCGCGCTGCCGAGGACGACGTCGATCGTGGTCGGCTGGTTGCTCTCGTAGATCGTCACGAGCCGTGACTGCACGAGCTGTTCGGCGTGCCGTTGCGCACGCTCGGCGATCGTGAGCGAGGCCTGGTTCGAAGCCAGCTGCTTCTTGACCCGGCCGAGGTCGTAGCGGGCGCCGTCCCAGGCTTCGACCGTCTTGCCGAGCTGGTCGTCGAGCGCGTTCACCTGTGCGAGCACGACCTGTGCCTCGCGCTGCTTGACCTTGATCTTCCCGGAGGGCGACGCCGCGAGCGGGGCGGCTCCGAGCGCCGCAACGAGCGCAGCAGCAACGAGCGGTGTGAGCAGGCGAGCGATTCTCATCGACGGGGGCGCGATGGGAGAACCATCGGCAGCAGTTGTAAAGGCCGTGAAAGGCCGCCTTCGCAGTCTCCGCCGGGACTCCTTCTCAAACCGCAAAAACGAGCTCCGAGCGTCTACCTTGGCGGAATGCCCCGTACAGCGATCGTCGTGCCCGGCCATGGTGCCTTCGAGGCCGCCGGCTATCGCATCAGTGCACGCTGCCGGCGACTCGTGGTCGCGGCCGAGGCGCTGAGCGAGCGGCTGAGGCCGTCCGCAGTCGTGTTCACGGGCTGGTCGCCCGACGGGGGCCCGTCGGAAGGCGAGCAGATGCGCAACCTGTGGCGCGGCCCCGACGTCGAGCTGATCGTCGAGCCGACGGCGACGGTGACCGCCGAGAACGCCGCGCGCACCGCTCCCCTGTTGCTCGAGCGGGGGGTCGAGCTCGCGATTGTGGTCTGCGCGCCCTTCCACTACTTGCGAACGCGCTACTTCTTCCGCTCGCTCTATGCAGCCGGTGGCATCGAAGCCCGCGTTCGCGTCGTGCCGGAGCTTCCGTCTTCTCGCGCGCTGGCGTGGGAGCTCGCCGCGCTGCCGTTGGCGCGCGGTCAGTTGCGGCGAGCGCTCGACGAGCTCGAGCGGAGCCCACGTTGAGCGACACGCTCGTCTTCATCCCAGCCTGGAACGAGGAAGGGAACCTCCCAGCCGTGCTCGACGACCTGCATCGCGAGGTGCCCGATGCCGACGTGCTCGTCGTCGACGACGGCTCGACCGACGGCACGGTCGCAACCGCACGCGCGGGCGGCGCCGAAGTGCTGTCGCTCGGCGAGAACCGGGGACTACGGGTGGGCGTGGCCGCGGGGTACCGCTGGGCGCACGAGCACGACTACGCGTTCTGCGGTCGCGTCGACGCGGACGGCCAGCATCCCGGCCACGAGCTCGCGCGCTTGCTGGAGCTCGTCCGCGGCGACGCCTGCGACGTCGCCGTCGGGTCGCGCTTCGTCTCGGGCGACGGGTACGCGCCGTACCGGTACCTGCCGAGCCCGGCCCGGCGCTTCGGCACGGCCGTCCTCCGCCGCGCCCTCGCGCTCGTGCTCGGCGAGCCGTTCGGCGACGCCACGAGCGGGCTCTACGCCGTGAATGCGAAGGCAATGCCGCTGCTCGCGGAGGAGTTCACGACGGGCGCGCCCGAGGTCGAGGCCCTGATTCGCATCAGCAACGCCGGACTGCGGCTGAAGGAGGTGCCGGTCGACATGGCCGAGCGCGCCGGCGGCGTCTCGAAGCTTCGCGGCGGCAAGGCGATCTCACTCGTGCTGACCGTCACCGCAGTGCTGCTCACCGGGTTCCTCGCCCGCAGACGCCGGCGCTGAACCGCGTCTCGCGCGCGAAGACGAGCGATTCATCGAGTTCTCGACGTACGTGTCTCGGTTGATCTCGGAGGCTCTGGTTGCCCCCCGTGTTGCCCGCCGAGCCGTGTCCAATCAGACTTGCGCCGTGGCGGTCTGTTCTGCCTGCGGGAAGGAGAACCCGGAGGGCTTCCAGTTCTGCGGCTTCTGCACCGCTCCGATGGCGCTCCAGGCGCCGGAACGTGAGATGCGGAAGACGGTCACGGTGCTCTTCTGCGATGTGACCGGCTCGACTGCGCTCGGTGAGTCGACCGACCCGGAGGCGCTTCGGGCGCTGCTGGCGCGCTACTTCGAGCGGATGAAACAGATCGTGGAGTCGCACGGCGGAACGGTGGAGAAGTTCATCGGGGACGCAGTGATGGCCGTGTTCGGCATTCCGGCTGCGCACGAGGACGACGCACTTCGCGCCTGCCGCGCCGCGGTCGAGATGCGCGACGCGTTGCCTGCGCTCGGTATCCAGGCCCGTATCGGTGTCAGTACGGGCGTGGTCGTGACCGGGACCGCCGAGCGTCTCGCGACGGGTGACGCGGTGAACGTCGCCGCGCGTCTCCAGCAAAGTGCCGAGCCGGAGCAGATCTTGCTCGGCGACGCGACGTACGCACTCGTCGCTCACGCGGTGGACGCGTCGGAACTCGAGCCGCTTCAGTTGCGTGGAAAGTCGGGCACGATGCGGGCGTTCCGACTCGTCTCGGTGCGCGCAGATGCAACCGCGATCCCGCGCCGTGCGGACACGCCGTTCGCCGGCCGGACGCAGGAGGTCGAGTACCTCCGGGCCGCGTACTCGGATGCCGTCGCGAGTCGCAGCGTGCGCCTACTGACCGTGCTCGGCGAGGCGGGCATCGGCAAGTCGAGGCTTGTGAAGGAATTCCTCGGGGACGTGGCAACGGAGGCGGTCGTCCTGGTCGGACGCTGCCCGCCGTACGGCGAGGGCGTCACGTTCTCGCCCGTGCGGGAGATCTTCCGCGCGGCCGGTGGCGACGAGCACGCGCTCGAAGTCTCCAGCTACGAGGTCTTCGCGGCGGCACGCCGACTGCTCGTGGAGATCGCCGCCGAGCAGCCGGTCGTCGTCGCGTTCGACGACGTGCACTGGGCCGAGGAGACGATGCTCGACCTGATCGAGCACCTCGCGGCGCGGCTGGACGCTGCCAGAGTGCTTGTCGTGTGCATCGGGCGACCAGAGCTGGCGGAGCGGCGCCCGCAATGGCTGAGGACGCCCTGGAGACCGGCGGTGCTCGAGCCTCTCTCCCTTTCCGACTCGCGGGGGCTCATCGACTCGCTCGGCGCTCCCGCGGAGCTGCGGGACACGATTGGGCAGCTCGCGGAGGGCAACCCGCTGTTCATCGAACAAGTCACGGCGTTCGCGCTCGAGGCCGGAGGCCGCGCGACGCTGACCGCCTCGATCCGCGCCGTCCTGCACGCGCGGCTCGACCGCCTCGACGCCGAGGAGCGGGAGGTGCTTCAGCGTGCTGCAGTGGTCGGACGCAGCTTCTCGTTCGAGGACGTACTCGGCCTCATCCGGCCCGGAGAGCGCGACCGAGCGCAGGGACGGCTGTTCGACCTGGTGCGGCGCGGCCTCCTCCTGCCCGACAGCGCAGGCGAAGAGGGCTTCCGATTCTCGCACGCGCTGATCCGCGACGCGGTCTACGAGACGATGCCGAAGGCACTGCGGGCTGATTTGCACGAGGCGGTCGCTGAGCAGGTGACACGCGCCGGTCGCTCCGAAGCGGTCGCCGGCTTCCATCTCGAGCGCGCCTTCCGGCTCCGTGGCGATCTCGGAACGCGCGACGCCAACCTCGGCACGCGCGCAGGGCTCCTACTCGGTCAAGCAGCGGAGGACGCCCTTGGCCACGGGGACGTCCCAGGGGCGATCGCGCTCTTTGAACGAGCGCGGGCTGTGCTTCCCTCGACGGATCCCAGCCTCCCGCTGCTGCTCACGTCGCTCGGCGCGGCGAGGATCAACGCTGGCGACACAGCAGCAGCGGCCTCAACGCTCGACGCGGCCGTTGCTGCGGCGGTCGCGCTCGGCGACCGCGCCGCCGAGCTGCATGCCCGAATCGAGCGCCAGTTCGCTCGGATGTTCGCCGAGGCCACTCCGGTCGAAGAGAGCACCGCTCTCGCAGCCGCCGCGATCCCGGAGCTGGAGGCCTTCGGTGACGACCTCGCCCTCGCACGCGCATGGTGGCTGAAGAGCAGCGGCGACCTTGCCGCCTGCCGCTGGCAGGCACGCGCACAGGCAATCGAGCAGGCGCTCGAGCACGCACGACGCGCGGATGCGGGGGTCGGGATAGTCGGGACGCTCGCCGGCCTTCTCGCCCAGGCGCTCCTGCACGGGCCGATGCCTGCGCCGCAAGCACTCGAGCGCGTCGGGCAGCTGGCGAACGAGCTCGGACTCGACCCGGCTCACACGGGTCCCGTCCTGGCGAGCCGCGCCGGGCTGCTCGCGATGAGGGGAAGGATCGACGATGCTCGTACCGAGCTTGGACGGGCTGCGGCCCTGAACGAGGAGTTCGGGCTCCGCTTCAGGCGGGCGGCGCAGGGCTTCATCGCAGCGCAGATCGAGCTCGCTGCCGGAGACCTTGTGGCCGCCGAGCAGGTGCTCCGCGCCTCATCGAATGCGCTTGCCGAGTACGGCGCGGTGACATCGGCAACGACACACGTGGCACTGCTGGCTGAGGTCCTCTGCAGGCGGGGAAGCTTCGACCAGGCCGAGAAGGAGGCGCGCCGGGTCGCCGCCGACGCCGCGGCGGACGACCTCCTTGCACAGGTGCTGTGGCGCACAACGCTTGCACGCACGCTCGCGCATCGTGGAGCCGCCGGTGAGGCGCGCGTACTGGTGGACGAAGCGTTGGCGCTCTGCGACGGGATCGAGTTCCCATTCCTGCAGGTGGCGGCGCTCGCGGTCGCCGCGGAGGTAGACGGCGAGACCGGCGATCAGGCGTCCCGACTGCGCCTGCTGGAAGACGCCCGGGCCGTTGCGGACGCGAAAGGGAACAGCGTCGAAGCAGCGCGACTCGACCTTCTGACGCGCAGCGCCAAATGACCAGAGGCGACTTCGCGCCGGCGGTTCGCGGACCGTAAAGACTTCGGAACGCCACTTGGAAGTTCGGGACTCGTGTCGCCGGGGGTACGAACCGGGGCACGGACCAGAGCGGCACGAGCTCGGCGCTCCTCGCGAATCGCCATGATGACGCCGTGGGGTCGACATCGTCCGTGGAGCTCGGTGCACACGTGCGCCACGTCCACGGCGGCGTCGTCGATCTCCATTTCGATCTGCTGCTCGACCTCTATGAGAAGCGCGCCAACAAACGCGAGCCGGTCGGCGTCCTCGGGCGCGACTTCTGGCAGGGATTACACGACGGCGGAATCGGGGTCGTTGGCGCGGCAATCTTCCTCGACGACCGCTACCTGCCGGAGCTCGCGCTACGCGTCGCGATTGACCAGCTCGCGCTCCTCCACGAGGAGGTGGCGCACGATCCCCGCTTCGCCGTCTGCCGCAACAGCGCTGAGATCGAGGCGGCCCGAGCCGACGGACGCATCGGCTTCCTCCTCGCGATGGAGGGCGTCGAGCCGCTCGGCTCTGACATCCACCTGCTCCGTGCCTTCCACGAGCTGGGCGTGCGCTGCATCGGCCTTACCCACGTCCGCCGCAACCTGGCCGGCGACGGCGGGCTGATCGCCCCAACCGGGTCGTCGCCGCAGGGACTCTCTCCATTCGGGCGCGCTGTCGTCGATGCCTGCGAGGAGCTGGGGATCTTGATCGACCTCGCGCACCTGAATCCCGCGGGCGTCGAAGACGTGCTCGACCGCACGCATGGGCCGCTCGTGATCAGCCACACGAACCCGCGCCGCTTCTACGACGCCGAGCGGAACAGCAGCGATGGTCAGATGCAAGCTGTGGCCGAGCGGGGTGGCGTCGTCGGCATAAGCTCGGTCCTGCTCAGTCCGTCCAAGGACGGCGCGACCGCAGCGGCATTTGCGGATCAGGTCGCCTACGTCGCCGAGCTGATCGGCATCGACCACGTCGGGCTCGGATTCGACTTCTTCGACTTCATCTATCGCGCGATGCCGCCGGAGCAGAAGGCGGCGTTCGAGCAGGACCTCGCGACCGTCCATCTTCCCCCCGACCTGCTCCATCACGGGGACGCTCCAACCGTCACACGACTGCTGGTCGAGCGCGGGCTCGACGATGCCGACATCGCGAAGGTCCTGCGCCAGAACTGGCTGCGCGTGTTGCGCAGCGTCGAGCTTCCGTAGCGGCTGACGCTCCGGCGGCTCTGGCTTGGCCGACCCGCGTAGCCAAGCCAACTCGGCTCGTCCGCAGGCCGGTAAATGGGCCGTGAAGGATTCGAACCTTCGACCTTGGGATTAAGAGTCCCCTGCTCTACCAACTGAGCTAACGGCCCTGGGCTTTCCACCCCGAAGGCGCGCGTATCGTAGCGCCCGCGAGATGCGCGTCCTCTCCGTGGTCGGGAACCGCCCGCAGTTCATCAAGTCGGCGCCGCTGTCGCTGGCTCTCCGTGCTGCCGGAATCGAGGAGATCGTCCTGCACACCGGCCAGCACTGGGATTCGGAGCTCTCGCAGGTGTTCTTCGACGAGCTCGGCATCGCACCCCCGCGCCACCGGCTCGACCTGCGGACGGCCGACGCCGCGGCGATGGAGGGCCCCGTTCGCGCGGTGGTCGAGGCCGAGCAGCCGGACTGGGTGCTCGTCTTCGGCGACACGAACTCGACGGCTGCCGGCGCCCGCGCCGCGGGCGAGGTGGCGGTGGCCCACGTCGAAGCCGGCCTCCGCAGCTTCGACCTCGAGATGCCCGAGGAACGAAACCGCATCGAAGTCGACCACATCGCCGCGCTGCTCTTCTGCCCGGACGAGCGCTCGGCGGCACAACTCACAGCCGAGGGCGTGACCGGCCGCCGGGTCGTGGTCGGAGACGTGATGGCCGATGCCACCCGCCTGTTCGCGCCCGTCGCTCGCGAGCGCTCCTCGGCACTCGAGCGCTTCGGAGTCGAGCCGCACGGGTACGTCGTCGCGACCGTGCACCGCGAGGCGAACGTGACCCGGCCGGAACGGCTGAACCGCATCGCGGAAGGCCTTCGCCGGATCGACGGGCCGCTCGTGTTCCCCGCGCACCCGCGCACGCGTGCCGCGCTCGACGCCGTCGCGCCGGAGCTGGAGCTCGCGCCACCGCTCGGGTACCTCGATCTGGCCGCGCTCGTGTCGCAGGCCCGTGTCGTCGTCACCGACTCGGGCGGCTTGCAGAAGGAGGCCTACTGGCACAGGGTTCCCTGCGTCACTCTGCGGCCGAGCACCGAGTGGATCGACACCGTGGAGGTGGGCGCAAACGTGCTCGTCGACGACGACCCGGACGCGATCGCGCACGCCGTCGCGAACGCCACGTTTCCGACGTCGGCGCCGCCGCTCTACGGCGACGGCCACGCCGCCGAACGCGTCGCGGCAGCCCTGTACGCTTGACCGCCGTGCCCGAGCCCGAGCGCAGCCCGTCCTACGACGTCGCCGTGATCGGCGCCGGCTACGTGGGCATGCCGCACGCCCAGACCTTCGCCGATGGCGGCAAGAGGGTCGTGTTGATCGACGTGCAGCAGCACGTCGTCGACCTGATCAATCGCGGCGAGAGCCATATCCAGGACGTCCCGCCCGAAGCGCTCAAGCCACTCGTCGACGCCGGCCGCATCAGCGCGACCAGCGATTTCGCAGCCGCGGCGAACAGCAAGGCGATCGTGATCGCCGTGGGGACGCCGCTGACGCGTCAGCGCGAGCCCGATCTCACCCAGATCCACAGCGCCGCCGCTTCCCTCGCGCCGCACCTGCGCAAGGGCCATGTCGTCGTGCTCGAGTCGACGACCTACCCCGGCACCACACGCGAGATCCTGCTGCCGATCCTCGAACGGGGCAGCGGGCTCAAAGCCGGGGAGGACTTCCACCTCGGCTACGCACCCGAGCGCGTCGACCCCGGTCGCACCGACTGGACGACGAAGACGACGCCCAAGGTCGTCGGCGGCATCAATCCCGCGTCGATGAAGGCGGCTGCCGACCTCTACCGCTCGGTCGTCGACGACGTACACGAGGTGTCGAGCACCGAGGCTGCCGAGCTGACCAAGCTGCTCGAGAACATCTTCCGATCGGTGAACATCGCGCTCGTCAACGAGCTCGCTCAGTTGTGCGATCGGATGAACATCGACGTGTGGGAAGTCGTCGACGCGGCCGCGACGAAGCCGTTCGGGTTCATGTCGTTCACGCCAGGCCCCGGTCTCGGCGGCCACTGCATCCCACTCGACCCCTACTACCTCGCCTGGAAGGCGCGCGAGTTCGACTTCAACACGCGTTTCGTCGAGCTCGCAGGCGAGATCAACAACAACATGCCCTACTTCTGCCGCTCGGTCATCTCGCAAGCGCTGAACCACGGCGCGCAGAAGTCGCTGAAGGGCTCCAGGATCCTGATCGTCGGCGTCGCCTACAAGCCCGACATCGACGACATGCGCGAGTCGCCCGCCGAGAAGGTGATCGACCTGCTCAAGACCGCCGGCGCCGACGTCTTCTACCACGATCCGTTCGTGCCCGAGTTCGACGGGATGCGATCGGCCGACCTCGAGCCCGAGCAGTACGACTGCGTCGCGATCGTGACCAACCACTCGGGGATCGACTACGCCGAGCTCGTCCGGCGCAGCAACGTCGTCGTCGACTTCCGCAACGCGACGAAGGGCCTCGAGGTCGACGGCAAGGTCTGGAAGCTGTGACCCGGGTCGGTGTCGCCGGGCTCGGCTACTGGGGGCCGAACCTCGCGCGGAATTTCGACGACCTGGCTGAGCTGGCCTGGCTGTGCGACCTCGACGCCGGGCACCGAGACCGGTTCGCGGCGCGCTATCCCGGAGCGCGGATCACCGCGAGCTTCGACGAGATGCTGGCCGACGACACACTGGATGCCGTCGTGGTCGCGACGCCGGTGCCGACGCACTACGCGCTGGCGAAGCAGGCGCTCGAGGCCGGAAAGCACGTCCTCGTCGAAAAGCCGCCGGCGATGCGAACCACCGAGATCGACGAGCTCGTCGCGATCGCATCCAGTTCCGGCCGGGTTCTGATGCCGGGGCATCTCCTGCTCTACCACCCCGGCGTCGTCAAGTTGAAGGAACTGATCTCGAGCGGGGAGCTCGGTGATGTCCTGTGCGTCTACGGGAACCGGCAGAACCTCGGGATCGTCCGGATGGACGAGAACGCCCTCTGGTCGCTCGGCGTACACGACCTGTCGGTGATCCTCTACCTGCTCGACGAGGACCCCGTCGTCGCGACAGCGCAGGGACGGGACTTCCTGACTCCGGGTGTCGAGGACGTCGTCTTCTGCTTCCTTCGTTTTCCGAGCGGAAAGATCGCCCACATGCACCTGTCGTGGCTCGATCCGCACAAGATGCGGAAGATGACCGTCGTCGGCCGCGAGAAGATGGTCGTGTTCGACGACATGGAGCTCGAGCGCAAGGTGACGGTGTACGAGAAGTCGCCCTGGAAGCGTGCGGAGACCTACGGTGAATGGCAGACGCGCTCAGGAGACATCTTCATCCCGAAGATCTCGACCGACGAGCCCTTGCGCCTCGAGTGCAGTCACTTCCTGGACCTCATCGAAGGACGCGGCGACCGCGAGAGGGTCGCGCACGACGGCGCGCGTGTCGTGCGCACGCTCGAGATGCTGACGACGTCTCTTGCCGGCTGAGATCCACCCCACCGCGACCGTGTATCCGGGCACGGTGCTCGGGGACGATGTGCGTGTCCTCGAGTACGCGGTGATCGGCAAGCAACCCTCGCTCGCGCCGTCGTCGACCGCCAGCCGTGAACCACTTCCACCCGCAGAGATCGGAGCGCGCGTCGTCGTCTCGACGGGCGCGATCGTGTTCGCCGGCTCATCTGTCGGTGCCGATTCGATCGTCGGTGACCAGTCGTGCATTCGCGAGCGTGTCTCGCTCGGCGACAACTGCGTCCTCGGGCGGGGCTCACTGATCGAGAACGACACGACGGTCGGCAGTGGCACACGCATTCAGGCCGGGGCCTACATCACCGCCTATTCGACGCTCGAGGAGGACGTGTTCATCGCACCGTGCGTCGTCACGACGAACGACAACTACATGGGGCGAACCGAGCGCCGGAGGGCGGAGATGCGGGGCCCGACGATCCGGCGCAGTGCCCGCGTCGGCGGCGGTGCGGTGATCTGTCCCGGTGTCGAGGTCGGCGAGGAGGCGTTCGTCGGCGCGGGGGCCGTCGTGACCAGGGACGTACCGCCGGGGACGGTCGTGGTCGGCTCGCCGGCGCGCGTTCTGCGCGACGTGAGCGCGGACGAGCTCCGATCGAACGGCGGCTGACGGGCGGTCAGGCCCGGACGAGCGACAACCGGTACTGCACCGGAAAGTACGACTGCGTGACGAGCTTCGCCTGCAGGTAGTAGATGCCCGTCGCCGGCGCCCGATAGGCGACCCGCACCTGCGCTCCGACGGACCGGGACTCTGCGACGCGGCGGCGAAAGTCGGCACGCAGCCCTTCGACCCGCGTCGTGCCGGGGCTCCAGACGGCCAGCCGGATCCCGGCCGTCGTCTCGGGGGTCAGGCGGGCGTAGATCGTCTGGCCGCGCTGCAGGTAGAGGTGGTAGACGTCGACGTTGTCGTCCCAGTAGTCGAGCGATGCCGAGATCGTGTGGGGCAGCGGGGGCAGCGCGTGCGACCACGGTCCCGCGTCGTCGTTCGGCTCGTAGTGATCCGGCGGCGGAAGCTTCGTGCCGTCGGTGAGCATCGTAAGGGCCGAGAGAACGTTCAGGCTGCCCCAGCCCGAGTACATGTCGCGCCCAACCGGGCACTGCGCGCAACCAGTTGCGCCCGAGGCGTCGTCGGCGCTCCGCTCGAGCAGCCACGAAATCTGGTCGGGGGTGAGCTTCGGATTCACTCCGAGCAGCAGCGCTGCCGCCGCCGTGACCTGCGGCGCGGCGAACGAGGTCCCGATCGCGTCACGAAACTCGAGCGGCCCGCAGTCGGAGTACGGCCCGTCCGGGCATTGCGACGTCGCCTCTGCGAGCTGTCGCGGAATCGTGGAGAGGATGTTCTCGCCCGGAGCAGCGATGTCGTTGAACACGGCGTCGCGATTCGAGAAGGCCGGGATCGACCCGTCCTCGCCCAGGGCGCTGACGCCGATCACGTGCGGCAGCGCAGCGGGGTAGTGCGCGAAGTTCCACGGCGTCGCGGGCGACTGCGGCCCGTTGCCGACGGCGGCGACGACGACCACGCCCTTCGAGTACGCGTACTCGACCGCCGCCTGCTCGAGCGCCGAATACGTGTCGAGCTGCGGGTCGAGCGGGTCACGGACCCCACCCAGGCTCAGGTTGATCACGCGTGCTCCCTCGTGCACGGCCCACCGGATCGCTGCAACCTCGGCTGGAAGCGAGACGGTCCCGTCCGGCTCGACGACCTTGCCCACGATCAGACGCGCGTTGAACGCCAGGCCCGCGATCCCGACGCCGTTCGACGGGTTCGCCGCGATCTCGCCGGCGACGAACGTCCCGTGCCCGTCGTCGTCGTGAAACGGTGATCCGCCGACGAAGGAGCGGGCCGCGACCACGCGCCCTTCGAGGTCGGGGTGGCCGCCGTCGACGCCCGAGTCGATCACGGCGACCTTGACGGGAGCCAGTGTCGGCAGCGTCGTCCAGAAGTCCCACGCCTGGTCCTTGGTCAGGTACCACTGCTGCGCGGCGAGCGGCTCCGTATTGTCGAACGCGGCCGCAGCCGACGCCCCGACGAGCGCCAGCGCGAGGACGAGCCCTGCGAGCAGCCGCCTCACGGCACCGTGACCACGGTCGAGAGGCCGGGCTGCAACCCGCCGCCGGGCGCGCACCGGACCCGGTAGTCGCCAGGGGCGAGCGGGCCGCCGAACGAGAAGGCGCCAACAGCGTCGGTGACCGTCGACGACACCGTCGTCCACCCGGTCCCGTCCGACCGCTGAAGCTGGACAGCCGCCGACGCGGTGGTCGGCTTCGCCGAGCCCTGAACGCCCGCAGAAGCAATCGTCGCCGCGACCCGAGTCGACGACGCTCACGGCGGTCTGGCCGGCGCGAACGGGGCCCACGGCGAGCCGGTAGGAGGTCCGCGCCTTCGGCGAGACAAGGGCCTGAAAGGCGCCGTCGGCAGCGAGGTGGAGCGGGCCGGCCGCGGTCCAGTCACCGCCGTACGGCTTCGCCTCGAGCGACGCGTCGGCGGTGCCGCGCACGAAGCCGGTGAGCGAGACAGCGCCGCCGTAGGTGATCGCGGCCCGGGGCGGCGTGAGCGAGAGCAGGGTCGGCGCGAACCACGTCGAGCGAAGACCCAGTGCCGTCCGCACCTGCGAGCCCGAGAAGCTCGCCCGCGACTCGTCCGCACCGACGACGGTGACCGTCTGCACGCGCCCCGAGGGCCCGGCCGCGACCTCCATGTCGGTGACCGCAGGTGTCACCTTCAACTTCTTCGCCACGGTCGCCATGTCGAAGAGAACGGGCCCCCAGTCGTGAACGGGGGACGTGGTGTCGTACGGATCCGGCACCGACACGAGGTACGGCACCGGCGTCCCGAGCATCTCGGCAGCCGACGCGGTGCGGCCGCCCGACGTCGAGAAGAAGAGCGTGTCCGCGACTGCCCCCCGGAAGAGCAGGACCTGGCCCTTGGTCGCGTCGACGGCCGCGCTGGTCGCGGGCGTCTCCGCATCGATCCCGCCGTAGACCTGGCTGCGCGAGTCGGCGTAGAGGTCGAACGTGCCTCCCTGGACCAGGTTCGCGAGTGCGTAGGAACGAGCCGCAACCGCCTGGGCCTCGAGCGCCGCGGACGGCCACTCGAACGGCATCTCCGACGGCACGACGCCCTTGAGGTAGTTCTCGAGCCCGACGACGTCGGTCGTCTCGAGAGTCTTGCCGACGAGCGAGACGACGATGCGGCCGCGGTACGGCTTGCCGCGGACCGCGATCGGCGCAGCCGAGATGAACGTCACGGGCAGCGTGACCGCCTGCCCCTGCAGCTTCGACGACGGCGTCAGCCTGAGCGACTCCGGAGCGAGTTGAACCACGGCGCCGGTCGCATCGACGGCGCGCCAGGCAGCGGGCGAGCCGAGCGACACCCGTTTCGAACGGGCGAGCAGGACCCGCACGGCGTGTGCCGGCGCCGGGCCGAGCGTCGTCCCGGGGTAGTAGTGGGCGAGGATCCGCGTGAAGCTGAAGCCGTGCAGGGCATAGCCGTAGGCGCCCCACTGGCTGAGCCCCAGCCCGTGGCCCCAGCCGTGGCCGGAGACGGCGAGCACCTCGGCCGCCTCGTTCGTGACGGTCGGGGCCGCGGTCGTCGCAGCCGTCGTCGTGGCCCCGGCGAGCGCATCTTGCGCGCGCAGAGAGACGGCGAGCGCCGACGCCAAGCCGCCGGAGGCGAGCACCAGAGCACATGCGAGCCGCGCCGCGTGACGACTCATCGTGGCGCACCGTAGCCGAGGTCGCCGACGGGTCGCCGCCAGCGCTCAGGAGCGAAGGCGCGCGGCGTACTGCTCGGCGTAGTACGCCCGGTACTCGCCGGACTTGATCGGCTCCCACCACTCCCGGTTGTCGCGATACCAGCCGACGGTCTCCTCGAGGCCACCGGCATCGAACGAGTGCCGCGGCGACCAGCCGAGCGCGCGGAGCTTCGACGAGTCGACCGAATAGCGACGGTCGTGCCCTGGGCGATCCTCGACATGCCTGACCAGATCCGGCGAGGCGCCGGTCAGGTCGAGAATCCGGCGAACGACGTCGAGGTTCTCGCGCTCCTGGCCGCCGATGTTGTAGATCTCGCCGGCCGCGCCGCCCCGCAGCACGGCGTCGATCCCCGCACAGTGGTCGTCCACGTGCAGCCACTCTCGCCGCTGCCGTCCGTCCCCGTACACGGGCAGCGGCTCCCCTTCGAAGGCATTCGTGATGAAGAGCGGCAGGAACTTCTCCGGATACTGCCGCGGCCCGTACGTGTTCGCGCCGCGTGTGATGAGGGCGTCGACCTTGTACGTCCGCACGTATGCGAGCACCTGAAGATCTCCACCTGCCTTGGACGCGCTGTACGGGCTCGAAGGCCGGACCGGGGCATCCTCCGTGCACGCGGGTGCGTCGAGCGCGATGTCGCCGTACACCTCGTCGGTCGAGACGTGCAACAGACGAAGCCCGTGGTGCCGGGCGTGATCGAGCAGGACCTGCGTGCCGAGGACGTCCGTGAGGATGAATTCGGCAGGCCCGAGGATCGACCGGTCGACGTGCGTCTCCGCGGCGAAGTTCACGATTGCCTCGCAGCCGGCGGCCGCGCGCGTGACGGCCTCGGGGTCGGCGATGTCCCCCTCGTGGAACTCGTGGTCGACGCCGTCGAGATTCGCCCGGTTGCCCGCGTACGTCAGCTTGTCGAGCACGACGACGGCGTCGCCACCCGCAGCCACGCGCCGTGCGAAGTGCGAGCCGATGAAGCCGGCGCCGCCTGCAACCAGGATCCGCATCGCGCGAAGGTTAGCGACGGAGTCTCTAGTAGCTTCGCGTCATGTCCGCGATCCGTCTGCCCGAACGCGGCCGCCGGTGCTTCGATCAGTTGCCTGCGACGATCGAGCGGCTCTTGACCGGGACGACGTCCGGCTCAGCGCTCGACGCAGTCGCTGCTCTCCGAGCGCTACGCACGACGTCGTGCTCATCTACCTCGATGCATTCGGCTGGTCGTTTCTCGAGCGGCAGCGCGACCGCGGCCACCCGTTGCTCGATCGGGTCGCCTCCGATGGGGTCGTCGCGCAATTGACCTGCCAGTTTCCGTCCACCACGACCGCTCACGTGACGACCATCCACAGCGGGCTACCGGTCGCCGAGCACGGCCTCTACGAATGGCACCTGCTCGAACCGAGCCTGAACCGCCTGATCACACCGCTGCTGTTCTCCTTCTCGGGAGACGGTCGACGCGAGTCGCTCGCAGGAGTGCTCGATCCGGAGGACGTCTACCCGCATGAGTCGCTCTACGCTCGGCTTGCCGAGCAAGGCGTTCGGAGCAGCGTGGCCCAGCCGGCTGCGTTCTCCTTCGGCTCTCCGAACAGCGTCCTCCTGCGCGGAGCGGACGTGCTCCCGTTCTCGAAGGCCAGGCAGGGCCTCGCCGCCGCTGCGGACGCGCTCGCGGCGGCCGACGTCGGTTACGCAGTCGTCTATCTGAACGAAGTCGACAGTCTGATGCACCACAGCGGCCCGGACGACCCGGCTGCGGACGAAGCATTCGCGACGGCGCTGACCCTCGTCGACCATGCACCGTTCACCTCCGGAACGCTGATCCTGCTGACCGCCGATCACGGGATGTCTCCGGTCGACCCGGCACGCACCGTGTACGTCAACGAGCTGTGGCCAGAGCTCGCCGCCCACCTCGAGACCGGCGCGGACGGAAAGCCGCTCGCACCTGCCGGCTCGTGCCGCGATCTCTTCCTGCATGTCCGCGACGGGCAGAAGCGCGAGGTTTGCGACCAGCTCGCCGAACGACTCGACGGGATCGCTGACGTGATGGAGGTCGACGCGCTCGTCGCCGCCGGCGCCTTCGACACACCGTCGGCGCACCTCCGGGCCCGGCTCGGCGACGTCGTCGTCCTTCCACGCTACGGCGAAGCGGTCTTCTGGCACGAGCCGGGCCACTTCGTCCAGGATTTCCACGGCCAGCATGGAGGGCTCAGTCCTCAGGAGATGGAGATCCCCCTCCTCGCCTGGATCACGACCTAACCGCCGCCGAGGCGGTCGAGGCATTCGCGCAGCCCGACTCGCCAGTGCGGCAGCACGGGGGCACCGCGCTCGCTGCGCAGGACCGAGTACGCGGGGCGCGAAGCGCGGGCGCCGTACTCGGCGCTCGAGATCCTCCGGACCGTGGCGTCGAGCCCAGCCTCCTCGACGATCGCCTCCGCGAGCTCCGCCCAGCTGCACTCCCCGGCCGCCGCGACGTGGTACGTCCCGTACGGGAGCTCGAGGACGTCTCGCGTCGCCTTCGCCAGGTGCCCGGTGTACGTCGGACAGCCGATCTGGTCGCCGATGACTGCAAGCTCCCTCTGCTCGGCTGCCAGGCGCAGAATCGTGCGGACGAAGTTGTGCGACGTCCAGCCGAACAACCACGACGTGCGGATCACCCACGCTTCAGGTCCCGCGGCGGCCTCACCGAGGAGCTTGGTGCGGCCGTAAGCGTTCGCCGGAGACGGCGCGTCGGACTCGACGTACGGGGACGATTTGGTGCCGTCGAAGACGTAGTCGGTCGACCACACGACGAGCGGCGCACCGAGGGAGGCGGCGTTCCGAACGCCGCCCACGTTGACCGCGGCGGCGCCCTGCGGATCGTCCTCTGCACCGTCCACGTCCGTCCAGGCGGCCGCGTGCAGCACGAGATCGGTGCCCACGAGGTCGGGGGGCGGCGGGTAGTCGACGTCCCAGTCGGCCCGGGTGAAGGTGCGTGCCTCCGGGAACTCCTCCGCGAGCGCGCAGCCGAGCTGCCCGCCTGCGCCGGTGATCACGACGCGGCGACGCTGTCCCGTGGCGAAAGGATCGGGGATCGTGTGCTCCACAGGTGGACGACGCGGGGATCGTTCCACGCGACACCGTGCTCGTCGGGATCGGCCGCGTCGTACTCCTCGGTGACGAAGTAACAGAACAGACAGTCGGTGAGCGCTTCGTAGCCGTGCGCATTCCTTCCCGGCACATAGATCGCGACCGGATTGTCGTCGCCGATGTCCTCGGTGAAGGTCTCGCCCGACTCGCGATCGAGGACGACGACACGCACCATCCCCTGCAGGCAGAGAAAGAGATCGTCCTGGCCGCGTTCGTGGTAGTGGAGGGCGCGAATGACACCGCGGCGGGAACGTGCGAGGTTGGCCTGCCGAATCGGCTTCGGGAGCGTGCTCTGCCGCATCAGCTCGACGAACCAGCCGCGCTCGTCGTCGAACCGTTGCAGCTCGACACGCCGAAGCCCTTCGATCACTTGTTGGCTCCGGTCTCCTCGATCAGCCGGCCCACGTCGGCGAGGTCGGCCCAGTGCTTGCCGCCGTCGTGCCACCACCCTTCGACCCGGCGAACCTCGAGCCGGCCCTGCTCCGCGTACACGCGGTTGACGTCGGTGATCTCGAGCTCGCCGCGACTCGAGGGCTCGAGACCCTCGATCACGTCGAACACGTCCGGTGGATAGCAGTACAGGCCGACCACGGCGTCGTTCGACGGCGGCGACGCATAGCGGGTGTCCACCCGCCCGGCCTTCTCCACGATGTCCGAGACGCTGCCGTCGTCGCGGTAGGCGACGACGCCGAAGTTCTCCGGATCGGGCACTTCCTTGACGAACACGAGGGCGCCGTCTCCCCAGCCCGAGATCGCCTCGAGTTGCGACTGCTCGAAGATGTTGTCGCCGAGACACACGACGAGCCGCTCACCCGCTGCGAACGCACGCGCCATCCCGACGACCTGGGCGATCCCTCCGGGCTCGACCTGCACCTTGTACGTGAGGTCGAGGTCGAAGAGCACGTCGCCGCCGCCCCGTGCCCGCACCCTGCCGTCGCCGAGCAGGTCGATGAACTGCCCCGCATGCTGCTGTCCGGTGACGAGCAGGACATCCCGGACGCCGACCCGCTGCAAGAGCTGCAACGGGTAGTAGACCATCGGCCAGCGGCCCACCGGGAGCAGGTGCTTGTTCGCGACCCGCGTCAGCTCTTCGAGCCTGGTGGCGGACCCGCCCGCACAGATCAGCCCCTTCACGCGGGCGATGCTACAGCCGACGCCGCGCAGAGTCGGCGCGCCGCGCGAGCAGGCCACCGAGCACGAGCAACAGCGTGCCGGCGAGCCCGAAGACGACCGCGGGCACCCAACCGCGAGACCCGGAACCCCTCTCCGAGGCGATCGCCGGCGAGATCTGGGTGTGCGAGAACGAGCTCGCGAAGTGTGTCGCCGCGGCGAGGATGCCGAGCGAGCCGAACACCGCCCAGCTCGAGCGCTCGAGCAGATCGGCGAGCTTCACGTAGATCAGCCCGGCCACCGCGATCAGCACCCACTGGAAGTGCCCGTGGTGGAGGAACCACAGGAGGCTGCCGCCGATCGTCAGGCCGGAGCCGACGTGGAGCCAGAATCCGTAGGGCCGGTTCGGGCCGCCGTCGACCGCTACTGCGGCGGCGAGAAAGCAGAGGCCGAGCGCAAACGTCACGACGGCCGACCAGTCGCCGCCACCCGAGACCAGATCGACGACGAAGAGCCAGACGAGCAGCACGACGGTCAACATCAACAACGGGAAGCGGAAGCGCCGAAGCGCCGCCAGGGCGGCCAAGAGGGTCAGTGCGAAGAACGCCAGCCGCGCGACGTGGAAACCGCCGAAGCTCAGCGAGCTCGTGGAGAGCCAGCCGAACCACGACCAGAGCGCCAGTACGAACGCGCCGAAGAGCGTCACGCCGGCGTACGCAAGCAGGCCGGCGGTGACGGGATGCGAACCCCTGCGCTGGAGGGCGAGAGCGGATGCGGCGAACCCGAGGAGAACGAGGAACGAGAACAGTGCGTAGGCGCCGGCGGCGTGGCGTCCCGAGAGATAGGCGAGCAACACCGCGGCCGCGCCGAGGAGCACGAAGGCGCCCGTGTAGAGCAGATATGACCACGCGGCGAAGCGTGGCTCGATCACAGACATCGCTCGATCTTCCAGCGCCCGCCGGACGGCGCCTGGCGGTACGTTTTCGGGGTGAGTAGACGGGACGTCGACAAGCTGCAAGCGGAGATCGAGCAACTGTTCGCCGACCTGTGGCACGTCCCGCGTTTCTCGGGACCGCGTCACGGCTTCGGCTTCAGACCGAACGTCGACTGCTTTCACACCGACGATCCGCACGCTCTGACCGTGGTCGTCGAACTGCCCGGCGTCGACCCGGAGAGCGTGCGCGTCGTCGCGGGCGAGCGGCTGCTCGTCGTCGCAGGTGAGCGGCCGCGGCCGCAGGCTCCGGGACGCGTCTACCAGCAGATGGAGATCGAGTACGGCTCGTTCCAGCGGCAGGTGCAGCTCGCCGAGGACGTCGAGCCGAAAGGTGCGACCGCTCGTTTCGAGCACGGCATCCTGACCGTCCAGCTACCGGTCGCCGACCGGGCGCCACTCGGCCACGTCACGATCGAGGTTGTTGGAGCATGAGCGAGCTGTTCGACGTACCCGAGGCGAACGGCGAGCAGATCGAGTTGCCGGCGGTCCTGCCGATCCTGCCGCTCAAGGACACGGTCGTCTTCCCGCAGGCGATGTCACCACTCGCAATCGGTCAGGAGCGTTCGATCCGGGCGATCGACGACGTCGTGGCCGGTGATCGTCGGGTCGCGCTGATCGCATCACGAGACAGCTCCGTCGAGGCGCCCGGCTTCGACGACGTCTACCGGGTCGGCACGGTCGCCGTCGTCCACAAGCTGATCAAGGTGCCCGACGGCACGCTCCGTATCCTCGTCCAGGGTCTGGAACGCGTGCATCTCGATCACGAGGTGGACGTCGACCCGTATCTGCTCGGCGAATTCTCGGCCCTCCCCGACGTGCTCGTCGACTCCCCGGAGGTCGAGGCGCTGACACGGAACGTGCAGGGGCTGTTCGCGCGCATCATCGGGCTCGCTCCCTACCTGCCGGAGGAGCTGCAGCTGGCGGCGGCCAACGTCGACGACCCGAGCGCGCTCTGCCATCTCGTCGCCTCGACCTTGCGAACGATCCCCGTCGAAGAGCGGCAGCAGATCCTCGAGGAGGTCGACGTCGAGGCGCGGCTGCGTATGGTGTCGGCGATCCTGAGCCGGGAGCTCGAGGTGTTCGAGCTCGGGTCGCGGATCCAGTCGCAGGTCCAGTCCGAGATGGAGAAAGGCCAGCGCGAGTACTTCCTCCGCCAGCAGCTCAAGGCGATCCAGGCCGAGCTCGGCGAAGCCGACCCGGAGCAGGCGGAGCTCGCGGAGCTGAAGGAGCGGCTCGAAGCGCTCGGCGAGCTGCCGGAGGAGGTGCGCAAGGCGGCCGACCGCGAGTTGCAGCGGCTCGAGCGCCTGCCCCAGGCCGCTGCGGAATACGGCGTGATCCGAACGTACCTCGAGTGGATCCTGACCCTCCCCTGGGGCACGTTCACCGAAGACAACCTCGATCTCGATCATGCGCGCGAGGTCCTGGACGCCGACCACTTCGACCTCGAGAAGGTCAAGGACCGGATCCTCGAGTACCTCGCCGTCGCGAAGCTGCGCAACGAGATCTCGGGGCAGATCCTCTGCTTCGTCGGTCCGCCCGGCGTCGGCAAGACGTCGCTCGGGCACTCGATCGCCCGCGCCCTCGGCCGGCGCTTCGTCCGCCTGTCGGTCGGCGGTGTCCGCGACGAGTCGGAGATCCGCGGGCATCGGCGGACCTACATCGGGGCAATGCCGGGCTCGATCATCCGCTCGCTGCGCGACGCAGAGTCTCGCAATCCGCTGGTGCTGATCGACGAGATCGACAAGATGGGCGCGGACTGGCGCGGCGATCCGGCGAGCGCGATGCTCGAAGTGCTCGACCCCGAGCAGAACAACGCCTTCCGCGACCACTACCTCGACCTGGCCTTCGACCTGTCGAAGGTGCTGTTCATCTGCACCGCCAACGCGCTCGACACGATCCCGGGCCCCCTCCTCGACCGGATGGACGTGATCGAGCTCGCGGGCTACACCGAGGAAGAGAAGCTCGGGATCGCCAAGCGCTACCTCGTGCCCAAGCAGATTGCCGGGCACGGGTTGAAGCGCGCACAGCTTCGGCTCTCCGACCGCATCCTGCGAACGATCATCCGCGAGTACACGCGCGAGGCAGGTGTACGGAACCTCGAACGCCGCATCGCAGACGTCTGCCGCAAGGCGGCGTCCGAGGTTGCGCGGAACCGCGAGACGATCATCAAGGTCGACGATGCGCGCCTGCGCGAATGGCTGGGACCGCGACGCTTCTCGGGCGAGGTCCGCAAGCGCGTCTCGCATCCAGGTGTCGCGACGGGCCTCGCGTACACGACAGTCGGGGGCGACGTGCTGTTCGTCGAAGCGACCGCCTACCCCGGGCGCGGGCGCCTCACGATCACCGGCCAGCTCGGTGACGTGATGCAGGAGTCCGCCCAGGCCGCCCTGTCGTGGGTGCGGTCGAACGCAGCGTCGATCGGGGTGCCTGACACCTGGTTCGCAGACCATGACGTCCACGTGCACGTTCCCGCGGGCGCCGTGCCCAAGGACGGGCCATCGGCGGGCGTCACGATGGCGACGGCGATCGCGTCGCTCTTGCGCAACGAGGCCGTGGCGGCCGACGTCGGCATGACCGGTGAGATCACGCTCACGGGCGGCGTGCTCCCGATCGGCGGGCTGCGCGAGAAGTCACTCGCCGCGGCGCGCGCCGGCCTGAAACGGGTGATCATCCCGCGGGAGAACGAGCCCGATCTCGCCGATCTCCCGGAGGAGACGCGAAAGGAGCTCACGTTCATCCCGGTCGACACGATCGAGCAGGTGTTCGAGGCAGCGTTCTCGAACAACGGGCGTACGCGCGCCCGCAACGTGACGCCACTCGAGCGCCAGGCCGCGAAGTCGCGCTAGGGCGTTAGCCGATCCTGAAGGTCCGAACCAGGAGCCGGCAGTTCCCGTCGTCGTGGGAGGCCGACCGCCGGCAGAGCAGCTGGTACTCGCGCATGCCGCGCAGGACGAACGTGTACTCGTCGATACGGCCGCCGGCCTTGACGCTGTAGCTGTGCGAGCGAACACCGCCGGCCGTGACGACGCTCGAACCGGCCAATCGACCCGACGTCTGCGCCGCAACCGCCGCCATCCGCACGTCGAGCTCCTTCGCGACCTTTCGGAACAGCGAGTCGGAGTACGGCTTCAGCAGCCGAAACGTCGCCACCTGGACAAGGTCCGAGCCGGACCCTGCCGAGACCCGTTCGCCGCTCCGAACGACCCGCCAGCCGCCTGGAGCGTCGAAGCTGAAGCCTCGCCCGATCACCTGTTGTGTCGGTTTCCCCCCTCCCGACCCCCCACAGCCTGCAAGGATGGTGACCGCCAGCAGAAGCGCCGGCGGGCAGCATGCTCGCGCCAGGCGCGCAGTCACGAGGCGAAAGGAACGGACGAGGATGGCAAATAAGACAAAGGAAAAGGTCTACGACGCGGCCGGCAACGTCAAACCCTACGTCGACCGCGCGCTGTCGGACGAGAAGCTGCGTGCCGAGGTGCTCAGCGCGTTCGCAACCGCACGAGACCTGTACAACGAACTGGTCGGCAGCCGGACGGCCGCGACGGTCGCGACACGCGTCGCGACGGACGAGGAGGTCCGCGCCAAGCTGAAGGCGGCGATCGAGGACCTCCGCAGCGCAGCCGACAGGTTGCAGGGCAAGCAGAAGGAGGACCACAAGCGCGGCCGGACGCTGCTGCTGCTCGGCATCCTGATCGGGATCCTCTTCAACCCGATCACCGGCCCCGACACCCGAAAGTGGATCAAGGACACGATCGGCGGGGGCAGCGACGACTTCGGCGAGGACTTCCCGCCCAGCACGAACGGCGGCGTCTAAGAACCAAGCGCTAGCCGCGGCCGAGGTCGTGCGTCGGCGCGACCACGGTCGGCAGCGTACGCAGGAGCGCCGATGCGTTCGGCGCGGTCAGGGCGCGTCGTAGGGACGACGGGTCGAGCCCGTTCGCGGTCGAGATGTCGGACATGTGCAGCAGGATGGCCCCGGGCTCGGGCGCCGTCCCGCCGGGCACTGGCGGCGTCCAGCCGCCCGCGATCGGGAACGGCAGATCCTGCTGGTGGCGCCACGCGTCGAGGTACGGCGTCGGGTCGACGGCGCCGTCGTAGCCGAGGTACAGAAGCGAGACGGGGTGGACCTCGAAGTGCAGGTGCACCGGGGTGCCTTCGGCGTCTCCCGTGTGCCCCATGAAACCGACGACCTGGCCGGCCTTCACATGCGCCCCGTTCACGGCCGTCGTCGCAAACGCGGAGAGGTGTGCGTAGTAGAACTGGTTGCCCTCGGCATCGACGATCCAGAGACGGTTGCCGCCGATCTTGTTCCAGCCGACGGAGAAGATCGTCCCGTCGGCGCAGGCGACGAGCGGCTGGCCGAGCTGGCCGAAGATATCGTCGCCGTGGTGGTAGGTGACGTCGCTGCGCGCTGCTCCGAAGGTGTCGATGTACGAGCTCGGGCCGTAGACGGGGAAGACGTAATGCCCGGCGGTCAGCTTCGGGCGGATGCCGTAGAGCGGGCCGCCCGGCCCGATCGCGCCGGCACCACCCTTCTGCTGCTTCGGCCGCTCGCTCGGCAGGTCTCCCACCGGAGCGACCTCGGGGCCGACCGCGACCTGCCCCGCGGCGGGCGCAGCCGGCGCCGTCGACGTCGGGATCGTCGTGGCGGGCGGAGCCGGCGGCGCGGTCTGCGCCGAGGCCGCCGCGTAGCCGATTCGGATCAGGCTGCCGACCGGCAGCCCGCCGTGGTCCTGCGTCAGTCGCAGCACGAGCTCGTAGACGACACCGCGGTAGCCCCGTACCCCGTCGCCCGCGGTCCGGTCGACCGTGTCGGTCCCTAGTGTGAGGACGCCCCAGTCGGCGATGGTGAGCTTGTTCCCGACCGGCGCAGGCTGACCGTCGATGAGCAGGTTGGTGACACCGCTGCCGTTCGCATTGCCACCGGCTCCGGACGGGCCGGTGCCGGCCGAGGCATCGGCCGTGACGGCGTCCGCCGTGATCGTCCCGCCGAAGAGCGAGACGCCCGTCACGACGCTCTGCGCCCGCGCGCCTGCGTTCTTTGCAACGGTGGTGGTCGCGCTCGCGGTCGTCGATTGCACCGTGACGACGGATCCATCGGCGGGATAGGAGTACAAAGCCCCCGCGACGGGCGCACTGTTCGGAGGCGCCGAGACGGCCGTTGTCGTCACCGGGGCGGCATTCGGAAGCGCGATCTGGACGCCCCAAGCGGACGCGGAGGCGATCGGTTGTGTCGTCGGCCCCTGGGCACCGGCGGAGCCGAGCGCAACCAGTCCGACCAGCGGGCTCACCAGGGCGAGGCGAAGGCGCACTGTGGGGGAGTTTGCCACGCCGCCGCTCCGTCCTCCCCTGGGAACGACGTTCGAGGGCCACGGTAGGTTCACGGCATGGCCACCTGGTGGGCGATTCCGCTTGCTGCGCTGACGACCTGTTCGACGCTCGCGGGCGGGTACGTCGCACTCCGGATCCGCGGTGAGTTGCAGACGCTGATCGCGCTCACCGGGGGAATCGTCGTCGCTGTCGCGCTCTTCGACGTGCTGCCGGAGGCCATCGACGCCGTCGGCAACGCACGGCACGTGACGTGGCTCGTGGGCGCCGGATTCCTGGCGTTCTTCCTCGCCGAGCGTGGCC
This sequence comes from uncultured Thermoleophilia bacterium, assembly GCA_963851065.1. Lineage (GTDB taxonomy): Bacteria > Actinomycetota > Thermoleophilia > Gaiellales > Gaiellaceae > PALSA-600. The sequence continues at coordinate 374,180 of CAWKNW010000011.1, read as the reverse complement.
TCGTGCTCCATCACCGTGACGACGAGGAACACGCCCGCGCTCATCATCACGTCGGGGCACTCGGCGCGGCAGGGCTCTCGATCCACAGCTTCATCGACGGCCTCGGCATCGGGCTCGCCTTCCACCTCTCGACCTCGACGGGCTTCCTCGTGTTCATCGCGGTCGTGTCGCACGACTTCGCCGACGGGATGAACACGGTCTCCTTCATCCTGCGCCAGAGCGGCGAGCGGGGCGCGGCCGTTCGGTGGCTCGCCCTGGACGCCGTCGCGCCGCTGCTGGGAGCGATCGTCGGGACCACGATCGCGATCAGCGAACAGGGCCTCGGCTACCTGCTCGCCGTGTACGCCGGATTCTTCCTCTTCATGGGCGCCACCGACCTGCTGCCGGAGGCGCACCAGCACGCATCGGGCCGCCGCGTCGCCTTGACGGTGCTCGGCTTCACGGTGACGGCCGGGATCGCATGGGCTGCCTCGCGCTGAGAGAGACGGGGCCGCTCAGGAGTGACGGACCCGCCAGCCGATCTGTGCCGCGGTCAGGACCAGGAACACTCCGAAGAGCCGCCGCAGGGCGTGCTCCGGCAACGACTCCGCGACGAGCACACCGCCCTGGACCCCGAGGATCGACGCGAGGCCGACGACGACCCCGGCGCGGACGTCGACATTGCCGAGCCGAAGCTGCCGCCACGTTCCGACGGCCGCCGTCGGGAGGATCGCAAGCAAGGAGCTCGCCTGCGCATGCAGCTGGGTCAGGCCGAGGCCGAGCGCAAGGGTCGGGACGAAGATGATCCCGCCACCGACGCCGAACGTCCCGGCCAGGACGCCTCCGGCGAGACCGACGAGGATCACGATCAGCTCGGTCACAGGATCAGCTTGACCCCGACCGCCGCGACGAGGACCGCGAAGGCGTACCCGAGTGTGCGCTGCGCGAGTCGCTGTTGCAGGTCGACCCCCGCGATGACCCCGACCACCGCCGGCACGCCGACCAGCATGGCCGGGCCGACCTCGACGTCGCCGTGAGCGGCATAGGTGATGGCGCCGGCCGCCGACGAGAGCAGGATCGCCGCCAGCGACGTCGCCCCGGCGCGACGCTGGTCGAACGCGACGAAGGTCATCAGCAGGGGCACGATCACGATCCCGCCGCCGACGCCGAACAACGCGCCGAGGAATCCCGCAGCCACTCCGATGCCGACGAGCTTCATGGTGCCGGCCACCGCTCCTACTCTACGCAGGTGGATGCGCTCTCCCTTCTCGCGGCCGAGCCCGAGCGGGCGGCGCTGTTCCTCGACGTCGACGGGGTGCTGGCACCCATCGTCGAGCGGCCCGAGGACGCCGTCGTCCCCGAGGTGACGCGCCGGGAGCTTCGCCGGCTCGCGCGTCGCTTCGGTCTGGTCGCCTGTGTGACGGGGAGGGCGAGCGACGCCGCACGACGGATCGTCGGCGTGCCCGAGCTCCGCTACGTCGGCGAGCACGGCCTCGAGCTCGAGCCCGCCGCCGCGTCGTTCGCGGGAGAGGTGCACCGCTTCGCACACGCCACGGGTTGGCCCGAGATCGAGGTGAAGCCGTTCTCCGCCGCGCTTCACTTCCGTCGCGCCGACGATCCGGAAGCAGCACGGCGATCACTCGAGGCCGTCGCGATGCGAGCGGCGGACCAGGGCCTGCGGGCCAACTTCGGACGAATGGTCCTCGACATCCTGCCTCCCGTGGACGCGACGAAGGGCACTGCCGTGGTGCGCCTGCTCGACGAGGCTGGTCTCGGCCGCGCGTTGTATGCCGGTGACGACACGACCGACCTCGACGGGTTCGCCGCGCTCGACGGCCTCGAGCTCCGGGTCCGCGTGGCCGTCGCGTCGCCCGACGGGCCGTCGGAGCTTCGGGACCGTGCGGACATCGTCGTCGACTCGCCCGCTGCGTTTGCCGAGCTGCTGCGTTCGCTCTAGAGGCGAATCGTGCGTGAGCGTCCGAGCTCGTGCCCGTGGTCGGTCGAGCGCGATCGCCTCGGCGAATCGGAGCCCGTCGGGCACGTCGAGCCCGGTCTCGAAGCTGCGTTTCGGCGTCGTTCCGACCGTTTCGAGAGCACCCGCCGCGGTTCCGGCGCGAAGGCGCCAGGCGACGACCTCCGTCGCGCCGTTCCAGCTCGCGTACGCCGTTCTCCTGTGACGCCCGCCGGGCGCGACGAGCGCCGGTCCGATGCTCGGATGCCCGGACCAGCCGAACCGGAACGCGCGGTAGCTCATGCCGCCGCGAGGCAGCCTCGCGTCGAACAGGATCTCGCCGTTCGACGCGAACTCGGTCACATACGGCTCGTTGCCCCATCCGACCACGACGTTCCCGTTCGGGAGCAGCTGCGCGTTGCCCATGAACTGCGCCACGAGCCGGTTCGGATGGTGCTCGTACGATCGAACCAGAGTGGCCCGTTTGTTCTCGGCGTCCAGCCTGATCACGAGCACGCGTGACTGCGGCTGCACCTGCGGCGCCGCACCGTCGTCGAAGATGGTCACGAGGCCGCTCCCGTGATGCCGCGCGTCGTGCTGCCATGCGAAGACGGTGCCCCTGCCCATGGCGAAGTCGCTGCGCTTGCCCCCGAGCCGCCAGATCACCCTGCCGCTCGCCCTGCTCACCTTGTAGACCGCCCACGTGTTCCGTGCCGACACGAGCAGATTGCCGTCGGCCAGGAGGTCGATCGAATTGACGTGGAAGTAGTCGAGTGGATGCCCCTGGAACGCGGCATGTGTCTCCTCGATCGGAACGTGGTCGAGGCTGCGCCACTCGAAGAGCACGCGCCCGCTCGGCAGCGCAAGCTCCTGCACGACACCGCCGATCACCTTCCCGGAGACAGGCCCGCCCACCGACGAGAGATCCGCGGGACGGATCTCGTAGCTCGTGACCAGTGCCGTGTTGTGCGGCGTGATCGCGAACTCGTGCAGGTCGGATTGACGACCGTCCCCGGCCGGCACACGTGCGAGCTCGCGATACGACTGGTCCAGGATCACGTGCGTGCCCCGGCCGAGCCCGCTCTCGGCCTTGCCCTCCCACCAGGTGAGCACGGGCTTGCCGTGGTAACGCGCGACGCGGAAATTCATCGCCGTGTTCGGCGTCGTGGGGTGGAAGAAGACGACCTGGCCGCGGTCGTCGAGGATCAGGACCCCACGCTGCCCCGGCCCGGCCAACGGGGCCAGGAACAGGTAGCCGTCCGAGACGCGATCGGCACGCAACACGCTCAGGACGGGCGGCCGCAGATCGGGTCGAGAGAAGAAGTGATGCACCGCTCCCTTCGGCGCCGAGGGAGGCGCGGCAAGCGCGGCGTCACCGGAGAGCACGCGCCACAACCCACCTGACACGAGCAGCCCGGCGCCGAGCAGCGCAGAGCGCCGCACGAGCTCTTCCCGCGTCAACCTGCTCTCATCGTCGAACCAAGCGCCTGCGCCGAGCCCCACGTGGCCATCCTCTCGCAATTCGCCGTCTGCGCGAAGCTCTCACAACCCGAGCCTGCCGCGAAGCTCGCGGCCCTGACGCCTGGCAACGTCGAGCTCGGTCCGAGTCGCATCGTCGAGCTGCAGTCGGATCCGGTCCGGGGCGCTCCGCCGAACGGCAGAGACCTTCGACAGGTTCACGAGGTAGGACCGGTGAATCCGTGCGAAACCGGCTCCGAGCTTCGTGGCGAGCTCGCCGAGCGACGCGGTCGACAGATACGACCGGTCGTAGGCATGCACGCGGCTGTAGTCGCCTTCCGCCTGGACGTAGTACACGTGATCGAAGTCGAGCAGCTCGGCACCACCCGGCGCGACGACCGCGATCTTGGCCACTGGGCCAGGCTCCCGCGGGGCCGCCTGACGTAGCCGATCGAGGACGCGGGCCAATCGCTCGGGATCGACCGGCTTCAACAGGTAGTCGAACGCCTCGACGGCAAAAGCCTCGACCGCGTAGCGCTCGTGAGCGGTCACGAACACGACGGCCGCACGGGCGAGCGGTGCCAGCTCGAGCCCTGTCAGGCCCGGCAGCTCGACATCGAGGAAGACGACGTCGTAGCCGCCGGCGCGCACCAGCTCGTCGGCCTCGGCCGACGTTCCCGCCTCCGCGACCACGCGGATGTCGTCGTGCGCGGCGAGCAGGTAGCGGAGCTCGGAGCGCGCCGGTGCCTCGTCGTCGACGATCGCCGCCGCGATCACGCCGCCGGAACCTCGAGCGAGACCACCGTGCCGAACGGAGACGAGCGAAGCCGGACGCCGTATCCGTAATGCGCCTCGAGGCGGAGCTGGACGTTGGCAAGCCCGACGCCGGTGCCCTCGCCGAAGCCGGGCTCGAGCACGCGGTCGATCGCGTCGCGAGCGATTCCCCTCCCGTCGTCGCGAACGGTCACGCGCAGGCGGCCGCGACGGACGCGCGCGCGAACGAGCAGGTGCAGCGGCCGATCCGTCTTGCCGTGCTTGACGGCATTCTCGACGAGCGGCTGGACGAGCAGCGGCGGCAGGCGGACCTGCAGCGCGTCGGAATCGGCCTCGACGGTGACGTCGAGCTCGTTGCCGAAGCGCGCCTGCTCCAGCTCGAGGTAGCTCCGGACATGGCCGAGCTCCTCGTCGAGCGTGACGAACTCACCGGGCCGTGCGAACCGGGCGCGAAGCGCGTCGGCGAACGCGAGCACGAGACGCCGCGCGCGCTCCGGGTCGGTTCGAATGAAGGACGCGATCGTGTTCAGGGCGTTGAAGACGAAGTGCGGCTCGATCTGCGCCTGCAACGCTGTCGCGGTGGCGGTGCGAAGCTCGGAGAGCTGGAGCTGGGCGGACAGCTGGTCGCCCAGTGCGTCGAGCGTCTGTACCGCGTTCTGGTCGAGCGGCGACCCGTCGGTTGCATACGCGACGATCGCCCCGGCGGGACCGTCGGCGAGGAAGAGGGGCACGACAGCCGCGGCGCCGAGTGGGCATGCGGCGTGGCCACACTCGGTTCGGAGACCGAGCGGTGCCAGCAGCGGCCGCGCCTGCGCCAGCGCCTCGAACACGGGCCGGATCGGACGGTCTCCGGCTCGATGGTGGTCGGCGCCCGCGCCGACGAACGCGAGCACGCGCTGGGTGTCGGTGACCGCGACCGCGCCGTAGCCGAGCTTCTCGAACAGCTCGTAGGCGACGGTCCGTGCGGCCGACTCGGTCAGGCCGCGCCGCAACTCCGGCAGCGTGGCGGCGAGGAGCTCGAGCACCGGTGCCCGGCGCCTCGGCCTGCGGACCCGCGGCATGATCGGGATTGTGCACGTCACGGATGCGGTCCTCGCCCCGCTGCGCGAGCGATACGGAGCGCCTGTGCTCCTTGCATGGGGCAGCGACGTCACCAGCGAGGAGCACGCGCTGGCGACCTACAACCCGAAACGACGCCATGACGTGACGCTCTTCATCCTCGAAGCAGGTGGGCAGATCGCGCTGATCCGGAAGCCCCATTTCGCAGCGGGCATCTGGCGTCCGCCGGGCGGAGGGATCAAGCCCGGCGAGGACTTCGTGGAGGGCGCGACACGCGAGGCCTTCGAGGAGACGGGTCTCTCGGTGACGCTCGAGCGCTATCTCGTCGACGCGAGCGCCCGCTTCCGGCACGGCGCCGACGAAATCGACTGGCGCACGCACGTCTTCTTCGCGCGAACGGCCGACGAGGCGCTCACCCCGCGTGACGCGGCGGAGATCGCCGATGCGCGGTGGGGCACCCTCGACGAGCTGAACGGCCCGATCCGGGAACGGCTGCTCGCGACAGGCCGTGCCCTGTGGCGCTACCGCGTCGCGCTGCACGACGCGGCACTCGAAGCGCTCGAGCCCGGCTAGCGAGAACCAGGTGCCTGGCACCTTGGTGCCAGGCACCGCGCCTCATGCCTTCTGGATCCGGACGGCCGTCCCGTAGGCGCAGATCTCGGTCCAGGTCCCGCCCATCTCCGAGGTGTCGAACCGCATCCCGAGAATCGCGTTGGCACCCTTCGCCTCGGCCTCGTCGACCATCCGCTGGATCACCTCGGACCGACTGTCGGCGAGTGCCTTCGTCATCCCTTTGAGCTCCCCGCCGAGCATCGACTTCAGACCCGCACCGAACTGCGAGCCGATGTTCCGTGACCGCACCGTCAAGCCGAAGACCTCGCCGTAGACCTCCGAGATCGTGTAGCCCGGCACGTCGTTCGTCGTCGTGATCAGCACAGCTCCAACACCTCCAGCACGTCGGGGATCGACGTGACACGCGGCCCGTCGAAGTCGGCGAGATTCTCCCAGTAGGGCTCCTCACCCGGCCGGTGGATGAGGATCGCCCGCATTCCGACCCGCTCCGCACCGCCCAGCTCGTCGTTTGCGCCGTCACCGACGAACGTCGCCTCGGACGGCTCGACTCCGAGCAGCTCGCAGCAGTACAGATAGATCCTCGGATCGGGCTTGGACAGCCCGAACGACGAGGAGAACACCTCGGCGTCGAAGAGCCCGGCGAACGCCGAGGCCGGCCAGAGGACCTCGACGTCCTCGCTGCACACGGTGATCAGCCCCACGAGAACGTCGAGCTCACGCAGACGACGGAGCGTCTCGAGCGCGCCGGGTCGAGGCACGAGCGCACCGCGCACGTAGTCGAGGCGAAGCTCGCAGACCTCTTCGAGCGCCGAGACCGGCACGCCGGCGTCGGTCAACGCAACCCGAATCGGGCCTGTGTACCGGTTCTGCGAGCGTGGCCAGAGCTCGACGAAGTCCGGCGCGTGCGCGGAGACCGCCGCGACCATCTCCGCGGCAGCCTCGCGGTCCCAGTCGATCAGCGTCTCCCAGAGGTCGAAGATCACTGCGCGCGGGCGCACTCGCGCAGCACCTCCCAGGCCAGCTCGACATCCGCCTCCGTCGTCCGGGCATTGCCGATCGCGAGCCGGATGATCGACGCCCCGCGAAGCCGGGCGGGCGCGACGAACAGCTTTCCGGTCGCCGTCGCATCGCGGGCGATCGCATCGTTGTCCGCCGTGCGATGGCGGAAGCAGACGGCCGAAAACGCGTGCGGGGCGCAGACCTCCCACTCGGGATCCGCCTCCACCCACGACGCGAAGAGCTGTGCGAGCCGCACGTGCTCCCGGATCAGCGCACGGAGGCCCTCGGCTCCGTACCAGCGGAGCACGAACCACAGCTTGAGCGCGCGGAAGCGCCGCCCGAGAGCCGGCCCGAAGTCCTTGAGGTCGACCGCTTCCTCGGTGTCCGCGAGGTAGTCGCGAACGATGCCGAACGTCGCGCGAAAGACGTCGGGCCGCCGCGTCCACACGGTGGAACAGTCCATGGGCGTGAACAGCCACTTGTGCGGATTGACGACGATCGAGTCGGCTCGATCGCAGCCGTCGAGGCACCAACGCAGCTCGGGGCACACGGCCGCCGAGCCGGCGTACGCCGCATCGACATGCAGCCAGACGCCCGCCTCCTCGCAGCGCCGCTGCAGCTCGGGGACCGGGTCGACCGAGGTCGTCCCGGTGGTGCCGACGGTCGCGACGACTGCCGTCGCGCCGTCGAGCTCGAAGTCGGTGCGCATGCGGAACGCGTCGTCGACGTCGACGGCGCGGAACTCGAGGCCCACGAGGCGAGCCGCCTTCTCGACGCTGAAGTTGGCCTGCTGCGAGGCGTAGACGATCCCTCCGGGACGGAGCGTGCGTGCTGCCGCGAGGGCGGCCACCGTCGCCGTCGACGCAGTGTCCTCGATGTGGCCGTGCCAGCCTGCGGGAAGGCCGAGCAGCTGCGCGAACCAGGAGAGCGTCACCTCCTCGAGCTCGGTCGCGGCCGGCGACGACGCCCAGGTCATCGCGTTGACGTTCAACGCGGCGATCAGCAGCTCGGCGAGGATCCCCGGCTCCGAGCCGGTATTCGCGAACCAGGCGAAGAACCTCGGGTGGTTCCAGTGCGAGAGGCCGGGCACGATCAGCTCGTCGAGGTCGTGCAGGATCGCCTCGAACGACTCGCCGTTCTCGGGTGGTGAAACCGGCAACCGCGCGCGAACGCTGCCCGGCTCGGCGGACGCCGCCACCGGGCGATCGCCGATGCCGTCGAGGTAGGCCTCGACCCAGTCGGCAGCACGGTCCAGGTCCTTACGAAATGCGCTCATGAGCCCGTCTCTTGCGCAGCTTCTCGACCTGCTTCCAGGTGCGCGTGTTCAGGACGTCCTCCTTGCGCAACCAGGCGCGCCTCGCCTGGCCGACACCGAGCGCCACATAGTCGAGAGCCGCGACCTGGTGACCGTCCGAGTCGATCACGAGCTTCAGTCCCGCCTCTCGTGCGGCACGTGCGTGAACATCGGTGAGGTCGAGCCGGTCGGGCTGCGAGTTGAGCTCGAGAAACGTTCCGGTCTCGAGTGCCTTCTCGATGATCCGCTCGACGTCCACGGGCGCCGGTGCGCGCTTGCCGATCTTGCGGTTCGTCGGGTGTCCGATGCAGTCGACGTACGGATGGTCCATCGCTGCGAGCACGCGCCCGGTCGGGTCGTGGTCGAAACGGGAGTGCACCGAAGCCACGACCCAGTCGCGCGTCGCGAGCTCGTCATCCGAGACGTCGAGGGATCCGTCGGGGCGGATGTTCACCTCGATTCCCTTGAGGATCCTGAACGGGGCTAGTTGCGCGTTCAGCGCGTCGATCTGCACCGCCTGCAGGTGGAGAAGGTCGCCGCGAAGGCGCTGCGAGTGGTCGCAGATCGCGTAGTACGCATAGCCGCGCGCGCGTGCCGCGGCGACCATCGTCTCGAGCGTGTCCTTGCCGTCGGACCACGTGGTGTGCGTGTGCAGGTCGCCGCGCAGGTCCTGAAGGTCGACGAGCTCCGGTAGCGCGCCGGTGCGCGCCGCCTTCAGCTCGCCGCCGTCCTCCCGGAGCTCGGGCGGGATCCAGTCGTACCCGAGGAAGCGGTAGACCTCGACCTCGGTGGCAAAGCGATGCTCCTCACCGGTCTCGACCTCGGTCACCGCGTACTCGGACACGGAGAGCCCTCGCCGAACCGCATCCTCGCGCAGGGCCACGTTGTGGTTCTTCGAGCCCGTGAAGTGCTGAAGGAGGTTGCCGTAGCTCTCCGGCGGAACGACCCGGAGATCGAACCGCAACCCGTCGTGCGACACCACGGTCGCCTTCGTCGTCCCCTTCGCTGCCACCTCGACGACCCACGGAAGCGTGCAGAAGTGCTCGACGAGCGCAGCCGCGTCGGTCGCCGTCGCGATGATGTCCAGGTCGCGCACGGTCTCGCGCATCCGCCGCGCCGACCCGGCGAGACTCACCTCGACCGACGCCGGATGCGCTCGAAGCTCCCCGACCGCAGCCGTCAGCCGTGGGAGCGCCGTGCCGAGCAGGCCCCGACCCCGCTCCGGCGTCTTCGCCGGCCCCTGAGCGAGGGCGGCCGCGATCTTCGTCTCGGTCCCCGGGCCGATCCCGGCATGGCCGCGCAGCTGACCCGACTCGACCGCGGACCTGAGCGCGTCGACCGTCGTGATCCCGAGCTCCTGCCAGATCCGCCGGGCGGTCTTCGGGCCCAGCCCCGGAAGCCGCATGAACACCGCCACCTCGGCGGGAACCTCGGCCTTCTTCTTCGTCAGCGCATGGACCTCACCGTCGTTGACCGCCTCGACGATCTTCCCCTCGATCGTCTTGCCGATCCCCTGGAGCTTCGTCGCCTTGCCTTCGAGCGCCAGCTGTGCCACCGACGTCGAGGTCTCGCGGATCCGCGCGGCGGCCTTCCGGTAGGCGCCGACCCGAAACGAGTCGGCGTTCGCGAGCTCCATCAGGTCCGCGAGCAGCTCGAACTGCTCCGCGAGCTCGTCGTTCCGCGGAAGTTGCGCCACTTCCGCGATCATAGGCGGAGCGATACGGGCCACCGTCTGCCTCCCGACGTTCAACGAGCTCCCGAACCTCGAGCCGATGTTGCGAGCTCTCGCGCGCGTTCTCCGCGCAGGCGACCGCGTGCTCGTGATCGACGACAACTCGCCGGACGGGACCGGCGAAGCCGCCGATCGCCTGGCCGCCGAGCTCGACTTCGTCGACGTCCTGCACCGAGAGCGGCGGGAGGGCCTGGGGCCGGCCTACGTCGCCGGGTTTCGCCGGGCGCTCGACGACGGGGCGGAGCTGGTGCTCGAGCTCGACTGCGACTTCTCGCACGACCCTGCCGACGTACCGAGGCTGATCGCGAAGGCCGAATCGGGCGCCGACGTCGTCCTCGGCTCGCGCTACGTGCCCGGGGGCTCCGTCGCGAACTGGGGAATCGTCCGCCGCGCGATCTCACGAGGCGCCGCGTTGTACACGGCGCTCTTCCTGCACATGGGCGTCCGCGATCCGACCGGCGGCTTCAAGTGCTACCGACGGCGCGTGCTCGAGACCATCGACCTCGAGGCGATCGGCTCGCACGGGTACGCCTTCCAGATCGAAACCACGTACCGTGCGAAGCGTGCCGGCTTCAGTGTCGTCGAGCTGCCGATCAGGTTCGCCGATCGTGAGCGCGGGAGCTCGAAGATGAGCCGGGCGATCGTCATCGAGGCGATCTGGCGGGTGCCGCTGCTCAGGTTGCGGCTACGGTAGGCGCAGTGCGCTCCGTCGACGACGCGACCTTCGACCAGGAGGTTCTCCGCTCCGAGCGGCCCGTGATCGTCGACTTCACGGCACCCTGGTGCGGGCCGTGCCGCGCGATCGCCCCGGCTCTCGAGGAGCTCGCGCGCGAGTCGGAGATCGACCTGGTCTCGATCGACGTCGACGAGAACCCGGAAACGGCGGCGCGCTTCTCCGTCCTGTCGCTGCCGACCGTGATTCTGTTCACCGGCGGCGAGCCGCGTGAGACCGTGTACGGAGCACGGCCGAAGAAGCACTTCGTGAAGGCATTCGCCGAGTACCTCTGAGACTCACGAGCGAAAATGCTCCCAGCCGCGGAGGTCGAACGGGGCGCCGTGATGGAGGAACACGACTCCGTCGCCCGCCTCGACGCGGCCGATCGCTGCAAAACCCTGTTCGTCGGGAACGGCGGCGAGCAGCTCGAAATCCTCGCCGAAACCGAGGTCGGCGACGGTCGCCCCCGGTGCGAGCGGCACCCGGTCGAGCTCGACGACGAGTCGCGCACCCGAGCGACGCGAGATGTGGCCCGCATCGACGGCCAGCCCGTCGGACACGTCGATCAACGCATGCGCCGACGCGGCGAGCCTGCGGCCTTCCTCGAGGCGGAGCGGCGGACGAACGTAACCGTCTGCGCGAAACGCGGCGCCTGCCGCGCCGAGGGGGCCAGTGACGACGAGCGTGTCGCCCGGCAGCGCTCCGGCACGTCCGGGAACACGCTCGCTCCGCCCGGCAGCGGTGACCGTGATGACAACCGCGTCCGCCGCCGTGGTGTCGCCGCCGACGACGGGAACCCCGGTCTCGGCGATGCCCTCGTACAGGGAGAGGACGTCCGCAAGGAGCGTGTCCGGCGGAAGCGCGAGCGTGACGAGCAGGCCGAGCGGGACTGCGCCCGAAGCCGCGAGGTCGCTGAGGTTGACCGCGGCGGCCCGCCAGCCGAGGTCGAGCCACGAGAGCCGGTCGAGCCGGAAGTGGACCCCTTCGACCAGCGCGTCCTGCGTGAGGACGAGACCGCCGAGCTGCGCGGCATCGTCCTCGACGCCGACGATCAGCGAGCGGCGCTCGAGCTCGTCGAGCAGGCCGAGCTCACCGAGCTGCGAGAGCCTCGTCAACGGCCTTCCTGAGCAGCGGGTCCGCGGCAGCGCGGATCGTCGCCACGCCGGCGGCGCCGGCTGCGATGCACTCGCCCGCATTGGTCGCATCGATCCCACCGATCGCCACGACCGGCACCGAGACGGCGCTGCAAATCGAGCGCAGCCCTTCGAGGCCGATCGGCGACTCGGCGTCGAGCTTGGAGGGCGTGGCCCACACAGGACCCGCACCGAGGTAGTCGGCGTCGGCCGCAAGCGCTTCCTCGATCGTGGAGACCGACAGCCCGAGGAGCAGCGCCGCCGACCGTGCCTCCTCCGCTCCGGCATCGCTCTGACCGAGGTGCACGCCGTCGGCGGCTAGTGCAAGGGCCGCGCTGACGTCGTCGTTGACGACGAACGTGACCCCAAGCGTCGACATGCGCCGACCGCGGTCGACCAGCTCTGCGGTCGATGCGCCCTTCACTCGCAGCTGCACGACGGTCGCACCGGCCAGGACCGCACGTTCCGCAGCGTGGAGATCCTCGACGAGAGCGTGCACTCTCAAGCGAACCGCGCCCGCTCGTCGAGAACGTCCGCATCGAGCGCCGCGAGGGCGTCGTAGAGGTTGACATGGAACGATCCCGGGCCCTTGGCCCCCGGTGCAGCGTTCTCACCGGCGACACCGAACGCCGCCAGCGCCTCGGCCGCCGCTTCGAGCGGGGCGTCGGCGCGAACGGCGAGAAACGCGCCGGTGATCGCGCTCGACATACAGCCGGTGCCGGTGATCGACCCGAGCAGCGGATGGCCGTTCTCGACCGCGATCACACGGTCGCCGTCGGACACGTGGTCGACGCTGCCGGTGACCGAGGCGACGACCCCGAGGGCGGCAGCAGCCGTCCGGGCCACGTCCGCCGCCGAACCGGCGGCGCCGATCGACTCCACGCCGCGCACCTCGGCGTCGACTCCGGCAAGCGTTGCCACCTCGCCCGCGTTTCCGCGCAGGACGGCGACGTCGACTTCGCCCAGGATTCTCTTCGCAGTGTCGGTGCGATATCGCGTGGCACCGACACCAACGGGATCGAGGACGACCGGCACGCCTCGGACGTTCGCGGCACGCCCCGCGATCAACATTGCGTCGACCCACGACGACGACAGGGTGCCGATGTTCAAGACCAGCGCACCGGCGAGGCCGACCATCTCCTCGACCTCCTCGGGCGCATGCGCCATCACGGGAAGCGCTCCGATCGCGAGCGTGGCGTTCGCCGTCTCGTTCATGACGACGTAGTTCGTGATCTGATGGACGAGCGGCCGCGTCTCACGCAGCCGCCGCAGGGACTCGCCAGGGTTCATCGTGCTCCTCTCAGCTGGTACAGGACGTCGACAGGACCGTCGCCGGCGCCGAGCTCGGCGAGCCCGTGCCGGACGGCGTCGGCCGCGGCAGAAGCGGCGCCGCGCGCAGCATCGGCGAGCGACAGCCCGCGGGCGAGCAACGCGGCGAGAGTTGCGGAGTGCGTGCAGCCTGCGCCGTGGGTTGCACCCACCTCGAGCCGCTCGACGGGGATCTCCAGGTGCTCCCGCCCGTCGTACAGATGATCGACCGGAGCGCCGTGCCCACCCGTGACAAGTGCTGCGGGCGCGCCGAGCGCAACGAGGCGCTCGGCCAGCTCGTCCTTGGCGACGAGCGTCGGCCTGCCCGTCAGCTGCTGCGCCTCGGCCAGGTTCGGCGTGACCACGGTCGCCAAGGGGAAGAGCCGAGACACGAGTGCACCCGCTGCGTCGTCCTCGAGCAGTTTCGCGCCCGAGGCCGCGACCATCACCGGGTCGACAACGAGCGTGACCCGGCGACCGGCGAGATAGTCCGCGACCGCCTCGATCACGGGCCGTGAGAAGAGCATCCCGGTCTTCGCCGCGTCGACCCCGATGTCCGAGAAGACGGCGTCGAGCTGCGCGACCACGAACGGCGGCGGCACCGGATGAACCGCCGTCACGCCGACCGTGTTCTGGGCAGTCAGCGCGACGATCGCGCAGGTGCCGAAAGCGCCCGCGGCGGCGAACGCCTTCAGGTCGGCCTGCACCCCGGCGCCGCCGCCCGAGTCCGACCCTGCGATCGTCAGCACTCTCGGAATCATGGGAAGCTGCCTCCACTCCCTTCGCCGGTATGACCCGGATCAGGTTCGACGGGTGTGTTCTCAGCCCAGCAGGGCACCCCGGTAGAGCGAGGCTAGCATCGGCAGCGTGCTCGCCTCACCGGCATTCGACGGGATCCTCCAGGGTGAGGAGCTCGCCTATCTCGGGTCGGAAGCGCAGCGCGATGCGACCTACGCCGAGCTACCGGACTCACTCGCACCGGCCGTTCGCGCCGCAATCGGGGTCGGGCGGCTGTACTCCCACCAGCGCGCGACCTGGGACGCGGTGGCACGCGGCCAGCACGTCTGCATCGCTACGGGCACGGCCTCCGGCAAGACCCTGGCGTTCAACCTGCCGGTCCTCGACGCCGTCGCACGAGATTCGAAGTCCCGCGCGCTCTACGTCTATCCGACGAAGGCGCTGGCCCAGGATCAGTTCCGCGCGCTGACCTCCCTGGGGCTTGCCGGGCTCCGCCCGGCGATCTACGACGGCGACACGCCGCTCGAGCACCGTCGCGAGATCCGTCGCACGGCCAATGTGATCCTCACCAACCCGGACATGCTGCACGTCGGCCTCCTGCCGAATCACGATCGCTGGGGAGACTTCCTCGCGAACCTCGGCACCGTCGTCGTCGACGAAGCCCACGTCTACCGCGGCGTCTTCGGATCACACGTCGCGAACGTCCTTCGACGGCTGCGGCGACTCGCTCGCATCTACGGAGCGAGCCCGCAGGTGCTCTTCGCCTCGGCGACGATCTCGAATCCCGGTGAGCTCGGTGCGGCGCTGCTCGGCGACCGTCTCACGGTGGTGAGCGACGACGGCGCGCCGCGCCCCGAGCGCACCGTCGTGCTCTGGAACCCGCCTCTGATCGACGCGGAGCTCGGGCTTCGTGGGTCGGCGCTGGCGGAGGCCGCCAAGCTGCAGGCGACATTCGTCGAGCACGGCCTCCGCACCCTTACGTTCGCGAAGAGCCGCAAGGCGGCCGAGCTGATCCACCGCTTCACCGCCGAGCGCGTCGGCGACGACGCGCAGCTCTCCCCCTATCGCGCCGGCTACACGGCTGCGCAGAGACGCGAGATCGAGCGACGGCTCGCTGATGGTGACCTGCTCGGAGTGAGCGCCACGAACGCACTCGAGCTCGGCATCGACATCGGCCTGCTCGACTGCGTCATCTCGGTCGGCTTTCCCGGCACCGTCTCGTCGCTGCGTCAGCAGTGGGGTCGCGCCGGGAGACGCGGGAACGGTCTCGCCGTCCTGGTCGCCTCGGAAGACGCACTCGACCAGTTCTTCATGCGCGACCCGGACAAGCTCCTCGGCCGGCGAGTCGAGGCGGCGATTCTCGACCACGCGAACAGGCGCGTGCTCGGCGGTCACGTGCGGGCAGCAGCGTACGAGGCGCCGCTCACCGACGACGACGTCGACATCCTCGGCCCCGAGGCGCTCGAGCTCGCAGCCGTCGACCCCGAGCTGCGAACGACCCCGGCAGGAATCGTCTGGGGAGGCCGCGACCATCCCGCGGCCCGTGTCCCCCTCCGCGCTGCCGACGCAGACGTCTTCACGATCGTCGACGCCTCGACCGGCTCGATCCTCGGCCAGATCGAACGCTCGCGCGCGTACGGAACGGTGCACGCAGGAGCGGTGTACCTCCACCTCGGCGAGTCCTACCTGGTCCGCGAGCTCGATCTGGCCGCGCTGCACGCCGTCGTCGAGCCCTTTGCGGGCGACTGGTACACGCAGGCGAAGAAGGAGACGACAACTGCGATCGTGAGTGCGCGCCGAAGCGAGGAGCGCCTCGGTCTGACGCTCCAGTTCGGCGAGCTCGAGGTCACCGAGCACGTCGTCGCATACGAACGACGGACCGTTGCCTCCCAGGAACGGATCGAGCTCGTCCCACTCGACCTGCCGTCGACGAGCTTCGCGACCGAAGCGGTGTGGTTCTGCCCGGAGCCCGGTCACCTCGCCGGGCTCGAAGAGATGCCGCGACTGCTCGGGACGCTCCACGCCGCAGAGCACGCACTGATCGCGCTGCTGCCGCTCTGGGCGATGTGCGACCGCTGGGACATCGGCGGGCTCTCGACGAACATCCATCCGCAAACCCTGCGGCCGACCGTCTTCGTCTACGACGGGCACCCGGGCGGCGTCGGGATCACGGAGCGCGGCTACGAGGAGTTCGAGGGCTGGGTCGCGGACACGGCGGAGCTCGTCCGCACCTGTCCGTGCTCGGCCGGCTGCCCCTCCTGCGTCCAGAGCCCGAAGTGCGGGAACCTCAACGACATGCTCGACAAGGGCGGCGCGGCCCTCTTCCTGAACCGGCTCGAACGGGCGGCGCGCTGAGCGTGTCGATTCTCGATCCCTCCGTTCGTCGTCCTGACGAAACCATCGCCGAAGGAGGCAGACGATGAAGTACGCACTCTTGATCCATTCGAACGACGAGCAGTGGGACGAGCGCTCGCCGGGAGAGCAGCAGGCGATCTACGGCGAGTACTTCGCGATCTCGGAGACGCCGGGCGTCTTCGGCGGCGCCGAGCTCGAGCCCGTGAGCGCCGCGACGACCGTCCGCGTCGCCGACGGGCGGACCCTGACGACCGACGGCCCGTTCGCGGAGACGAAGGAGGCGCTCGGCGGCTTCTTCCTCTTCGATGCGGCCAACCTGGACGACGCGATCGAGCTTGCCGCGCGCATCCCGGCCGCCCGGTTCGGCGGCGCGGTCGAGGTGCGCCCGATCGTGGAGCGCTGAGATCCTCGAGCAGGTCTTCCGCGACGAGTGGGGCCGCGTCGTCGCCTCGCTGATCGGCTTCCTCGGCGACTTCGACCTCGCCGAGGAGGCCGCGCAGGAGGCGTTTGCGATCGCCGCCGAGCGCTGGCCCCGCGCCGGGACACCCGCCAATCCCGGTGCCTGGCTGCTCACGACGGCGCGGAATCGAGCGATCGACCGGATCCGGCGCGATCGAACCCTGGCGGTGAAGACGCAGCTGCTGGACATCCCCGAGGTCGTGGAGGAACCGATGGACGACACGCCCATTCCCGACGAGCGACTCGAGCTGATCTTCACGTGCTGCCACCCTGCGCTCGCACTCGACGCTCAGGTCGCGCTGACTCTGCGGACACTTGGCGGGCTGACGACCGACCAGATCGCACGCGCGTTCCTCGTCCCCGAGCCGACGATGGCGCAACGGCTCGTTCGTGCGAAGCGCAAGATCAGGACGGCCGGCGTTCCGTTCCGTGTCCCACCCGAGCACCTGCTCCCGGATCGCCTCGCAGCCGTGCTGGCGGTCGTCTATCTCATCTTCAACGAGGGCTACAGCAGTGACGGAACGCTCGCACCCGAGGCGATTCGCCTCGGACGCGCGCTCACGGAGCTGATGCCGGACGAACCGGAAGTGCACGGCCTGCTGGCGCTGATGCTGCTGCACGACGCCCGTCGCGCCGCCCGGTTCCGCGACGGTGAGCTCGTCTTGCTGGGCGACCAGGACCGCTCGCTCTGGGATCCTGCGCAACTCGCCGAGGGGATCGGAGCCTTGGCCCGGGCTCGGTCGCTCGGCGGCAGCGGCGTCTACGTCCTGCAGGCGACCATCGCGTCACTCCACACGGTCGAGCCGCGCAACTGGCCGGCAATCGAAGCCCTCTACCGCGAGCTGGCGAAGCGCACCGGCTCGCCCGTCGTCGAGCTGAACCGCGCCGTCGCGGTTGCCGAGGTGGCCGGGCCGGAAGCGGCACTCGGCCTCGTCGACGACCTCGACCTCGACTCCTACCAGTACCTGCACTCGACACGCGCCGACCTCCTCCGCCGCCTCGGGCGACGTGACGAGGCACGTGCGGCGTACGTGCGTGCGCTCGAACTGGCGACGACCGAGCCCGAGCGTCGATTCCTCGAACGGAGGATCCGAGAGTGCAGCGGCGCACGCTGAGCCGTATGATCGCCCGGTAGTCGAGGAAGGAGGGCACGCCATGACGATGCGGCTGCCCCGCCCGCGGCACGGGGATCCTCTGCAGACCACGCAGGAGCTGCGCGAGCTGGCTGCGGCGATCCTGCAGGACGACGTGCAGACGCTTGCGCGAACGACCGCATATCTGCGCCGGTCGTACCGCGTCGTGTTCGTCGGTTACGTGGCGATGATGGTGTTCGGCGTCGCTGCGATCGTGGCGGCCTTCGTCAAGGGGATGGCGGCGTCGAGCCCCGGCGAGGCGGCGGCCGCCGTCGGGCTCGCAGGCCTGACCGTGGGCATCTTCATCGCATTCTTCGTGCAACGGCCGTCGGCCGCACTCGAGCGAAACGCGATCTTCATGCCCTGGGTCTCGATCGTCCTGACGACGTTCTGGACCAGGATGCTCTACCTCGACGACCCGGCGACGCTCGACGCGAAGCTCGGTCACGCCGCGCGTGAGGCATCCGATGAGCTGAGCGCGATCGCGCTGCGCTACGCGGCGATCGACGGCAAGGAGCTGACCGTCGCGAAACAGGCTGCCCGCACACACCCGGTGAAGCCGGCCTAGGACAGGCCCCTAGCTAGAGCTGCCGGAGCGCCTTGGCGAGCGACTGGCGCGTCGTGAGCACGCCCTCGTACAGATCGCCGTGCCGGCGCACACGCTCGAGCACGGCGTCCATCGTGAAGCTCGCCGGATCGAGCGTCTCGCTCACCTCGTCCCAGCGGAGCGGCGTCGAGACGGGCGCGCCGGGATGTGGTCGCACCGAGTAGACGGACGCGATCGTCTTCCCCTCGCCGTTCTGGTTCGCGTCGACGAGCACGCCGCGCCGGCGCGCCTTCGACCACTCGGTCGTGGCGAGCCCGGGGTGAGCCCGCACGATCGCGCCCGCGACGACCTCGGCGAAGCGCCGGGTATCGGCATACGTCGACCGGCGCTCGATCGGCACCAGGACGTGGAGCCCCTTTCCACCCGACGTCTTCGGGAACGAGCGCAATCCGAGCGCGTCGAGCAGTTCGCGCAGAACGAGCGCCACCTCGATCGTCTGTGACCAGGGCACCTCGGGTGTGGGGTCGAGATCGAAGAGCACGAAGTCCGGGCGGTCGGGCCGGTCGACGCGCGAGTACCAGGCATTCATGTCGATGCAGCCCATGTTCACCATCCACAGCAGGGCCAGCTCGTCGTCGACGAGGGGGAAGCGCACCACCTTCCCGGGAGAGACGGTCGCGTCGTAGGTCTTGATCCAGTCCGGCATGTGTTTCGGCGCGTCCTTCTGGAAGAACGCCTTGCCGTACGCACCGTCGGGATAGCGCCGCATCGTGAACGGACGACCGCGCAGATGCGGGAGCAGCACGGACGAAACCGACTGGTAGTAGCCGAGGAGATCACCCTTGGTGATCCCTTCGTCCGGCCAGAACGGCTTGTCGAGATTCGACAGCCGGAGCTCGCGCCGCCCACGCCGGATCACCTCACCTTGCAACGGACCGTTCCGTGCAGGCTGTTCGGCGACGACGTCGCTCGCGTCCTTGTCGTCGCGCAGGCCGAGGTAGGCGGGATGTCGCAGGTGGCCGTCGTGGGTCCACTCGCCGAACCGCACCTCGGCGACGAGCTCGGGCTCGACCCACTGCACATCGCTCCGTCGGACACGCGGAAGCTTCGGAACCTCGCGGAACGGTGCGTCGTCGCGATGCAGCGGCTCGAGCAGCGCGAGCAGCGTCCGGATCTCCGTGTCACCGAACCCGGTGCCGACGTTGCCGACGTATCGAAGCTCTTCGCCCTCGTACACGCCGAGCACGAGCGATCCGAAGGTGCGTGCGCGACGGCCTTCTCCACGCGTATACCCGGCGATGACGAACTCCTGCTCGTGCTGGACCTTCACCTTCAGCCACTCGCGAGTGCGTCGCCCCGCGAGGTAGCGCGACGCGGTGCGCTTGGCGATGACGCCTTCGAGGCCCTGCTCGGCAGCGGCGAGCAGCAGAGCGCGACCGTCGGCGAAGTCCTCCGACCAGAGCACGGTTCGGTTCCGTCCGTCGAGGAGCTCCCGCAGCCTCGCTCTCCGTTCGATCAGTGGAAGGTCGACGAGCGTGACGCCGTCCGCCTCGAGCAGGTCGAAGGCGTAGTAGACGAGCGGACCGGTGCCACGCTGAAGCTCCGAGAAGCTCGCGCGTCCGGTGGGATCAAGGCGGCACACCTCCCCGTCGAGCACCGCGCTCGGTGTCTTGACGGCCCGCGCAACCTGCGCCGCCACCGTTGCAAACCGCTCGGTCAGGTCGTTGCCGTTTCGCGACCGAAGGCGCGCCTCTCCGCCCGTCACATACGCCACGGCGCGATACCCGTCGAACTTCACCTCGAAGAGCCACCCCGGGCCAACCGGAACGTCCTCCACGGGCGTGGCCAGCATGGGTGCGTACTCGCCGTGCTGCGATCCGTCGGTCCCCTCGCCCGTGCGGCGGATCAAGAGCCAGTTCTCGTCCTTGCCGTCGAGTCGAGCCGGCACGAGTGTCCAGTCGCCGTCGAGACGGCGTCCGTGGAGGCGAACGGTCAGCTGCCCGTTCGGCTTCTCCTCGAGCAGCTCGTAGGTGCCGTCGTCCCAGATCTCGACCGAGCCGGCGCCGTACTGACCCTGGGGAATCTCGCCCGCGAACCCCGCGTACTCGAGCGGGTGATCCTCGACGTGGACGGCGAGCGCCCGGCCGCCCGGCTCGAGCGGAACCCCTTTCGGGACCGCCCACGACGCGAGCACGCCGGCCCGCTCGAGCCGAAAGTCGTAGTGGAGGCGCCGGGCATCGTGCCGCTGGACGACGAAGATCGGTCGGCCGTCCTTCCGGCCAGGCTTCGAGAACGGTTCCGGCGTCCGCTCCGGATCCCGCTTGCGCCGGTATTCGCCCAGACTCACCCCGTGACTTTTCCACAGGCGCAGGGCCCTGCGGTCGCAGTCTCCCACCACCGCATGTTTCCTCGGTTGAAAACCCTGTGGATCGTGTGGAAACTACGCGAAGACGCCCATGCCGCGAAACTTGGCGCGCCGGCGGCGGCGCAGCTCATCGCCGGGGACGTCGTCGAGCTCGGCCAGCGCGTCTGCGAGGCCCGTTTCGAGGAGGCGGGCGGCGGCGTCATGGTCGAGGTGCGCCCCGCCGTCGGGCTCCGGGACGACGATGTCGATCACGCCCAGGTCGAGACAATGCAGCGCGTCGGGCTTGAACGCCGCTGCGGCCTTCTTCGCCTCACCGGCATCTCGCCAGAGGATCGCCGCGCAGCCCTCGGGCGTGATCACCGAGTAGATCGCGTTCTCCTGCATGAGCACGCGATCCGAGACGGCGATCGCCACCGCTCCGCCCGATCCGCCCTCGCCGATGATGCACGCGACCGTCGGCACCGTCAGACGCGACATCGCCGCCTGTGACCGCGCGATCGCACCTCCCTGGCCGTGCTGCTCCGCGGCGACTCCCGGATACGCGCCTGGGGTGTCGACGAGGGAGATCAGCGGAAAGCCGAACCGCTCGGCGATCTCCATCGCGCGCATCGCCTTCACGTACCCCTCCGGGTACGCCATCCCGAATTGCCGGTCGATTCGCTCCTTCACGTCGCGACCCTTCTGATGCCCGATCAACACGATCGTGCGGCCGTCCAGCCTCCCGAGCCCGGTGACGAGAGCGCCGTCGTCTGCGCGACCGCGATCGCCGTGCAGCTCGACCCAGTCTTCGAGGATGCGCGAGACGTAGTCGAGCGTGTACGGCCGGTCCTGGTGCCGCGCCAGCTCGACCGAGCGCCAGATCGCCTCGTCACTCGTGTCGGTCTGCAAGCGGTCGAGCTGGCGCCGAAGCCGGTCCGCCTCGCCGGACACCCTGGCACCGCGCAGCAGCGGAAGCCGGGAAAGTCCCGACAACCGCTGCCGCAGGTTGATCTCGTGGTCCTCCGACGACGTCATTCCCGCTCCGGCGCCGGCAAAGCCGAGCCTCCGTCGAGCCTACGACTCATGCCCGCTCCGGCGCCGGCAAAGCCGGCACCTCCGCTCCTTGTGAGCCTCCGTCGAGCCTACGACTCATGCCCGCTCCGCCGCGAAGAGCCTGAGCAGACGCGTCAGGTACGGGCGCTGCTCGCTGCGGGGAACGATCGCGTCGACATGGCCGAAGCGCAGGTTCTGCTCCGCCAACCCGAAGTCGTCGGGCAACCTCTCCTTCGTCGTCTGCTGAACGACCCGTGGGCCGGTGAACGCGATCAGTGCGCCCGGCTCGGCGATCGTCACGTCGCCGAGCGATGCGAACGATGCGAGTACGCCGGCCGTCGTCGGGTGCGCCATCACCGTGATCAGGGGCAAACGCGCATCGTGCAGATCCTCGACCGCACACACGGTCTTCGGCAGCTGCATCAGCGACAGGATCCCCTCCTGCATCCGCGCGCCCCCCGATGAGGTCACGGTCAGCATCGGGACGCCTCGTTCGATCGCCGAGTCGCACGCGCGCGAGAACTTCTCGCCGACGGCGCTCCCCATCGAGCCACCCATGAACGCGAAGTCCATCACCGCGAGCTCGACCGGGTGACGATCGATGGTCGCCTGCCCGATCACCATCGCCTCACCAAGGCCCGTGTTGAGCTCGGCCTCCGCCAGACGCTCCGCATACGGGCGCAGGTCGTAGAAGGTCAGCGGATCGTCCGAGCGCACATCCGCCGCCTCCTCGACGAACGAGTCGGCGTCGGCATACCAGGCAATCCGGGTGCGAGCCTCCATCGGAAAGTGGTGGCCGCAGTGCGCGCACACCCAGAGCGCCGCGTCGAGCTCGTCGTCGCGATAGTGCGACCCGCACTTCGGGCACGTGTTCGGGTGCTGTTCCCCGGCCGGTGTCGGCGCGTTCCGGTGCTCGACCTGGACGTCGATCCTGGCCTCTGACATCGCTAGATGTTAGACGGCACCGGGCGCAATGCCGGTTACAGGCCGAGCGCGTGGCCGAGCCGCGCCAGGATCGCCTCGTTCCGCTCCGACCGGGCGAACCCGGTCAGTCCGGCGCCGATCACCGCCGGCAGCCCTGCCAGGAGCACCTCCAGGCGATCGAGGGGGATCCCGTCCGGCTCCGGCATGAAGACGTCGGCATCCGGGGGATCGATGACGTCGCCGTCGACCGCGACGTACAAGCGCTCCGGCAACTCGCCGAGCTCCCGGTGAACACCGGCCGCCGCGATGAACTCCACCTCCGGTGGATCGAGGTTGCGAGCACCGATCAGCGTCACGTCGTCCGGCCGCACGTCGCCGCCGTCGATCAGCATGCGCAGGGGCATTCCCCAGGCGTTGCCCGACGGCGACGACTCGGGGGTGTTCAGATCGCCGTGGGCGTCGAGCCACACGACGCCGACACGGCCATGGCGGCGGACGAGCTCGCGTACGGCGCCGACGTGGGAGCAGCAGCACCCGCCGAGCACGAGCGGACGCTCGGGCAGCTCACGGCCCATCGCGGCGATCTGCAGATCGAGCGTCTCCTCCTCGACCGTCGCCGCCTCGGGCCACGGCAGCGACATCGCGGCAGCTTCCCTCATGACGTCGCCGCCGTCACCCCACGCGCGCGGGATCCGAACGAGCCCGGCCGCGAACTCACGACCACACGCATGGCATTGATAGTCGGGGCCGACTGCGACCGCTGTGAGTGTCCGGCAATCGGGACACCGGGCGCGCAACGCGCTCACAACGCAAGCACCCAGTTGTCGAAGCGTCGCACGACGCGCATACCGGCACGCTCGTACAGGCGGAGTGCGCCGGTCACGTTCTCGGCATCGACGCCGAGCCCCACACGGCGGAGCCCGCGCTCGTACAGGGCCAGGAAGGCGGATGCGAGCAGCGCCGACCCGAGGCCCCGGCGGCGCCACGCCGACCGCACGCCGAGCGTGCCGACCCAGCCGAGCGTCGTGTCGCCGCCGCGCTCCGGATACGCCAGCACGAAGCCCGCCAGCTCGGGCCCGGCCCATGCGAGCGTCCACAGCGCCAGATCGACGCCCCGGCTTTTGAGGAAGAACTCCCGGAAGTTCGCGGGCGACACATGGTGATGGTCCGGATCGTCGGTGAACGCCTCGTTGAGCGCGACCCGAACGTCCTCGGCGTCCTCGGCACGAAACGTGCGCAGTTGGATCCCGTCGACTTGCGCAGGCGCGATGGGTCGCGCGACCAGGTCGATCTCCATCGTGAACGACGAGCGTGCCGGCCGGTACCCGCGTTCGGACACGACCTGCTCGAGCTCGTGGCCGGTCGGCAGAAACACGCGAACCTGCCGGGTGGCGCCTGTACGACCGCATTCCTCAGCCCAGTCGAGGAAGACGTCCCAGCAGCCCGGCGCAGCCGCGTCGAGTGCGAGCTCCTCGTCCTGGATCCAGATGTCCCCGTAGCCGACGACGCGACCGTCGCGCTCGAGCACGCGAAGCCACTCCGGCCTGATCTCCTCGTTGCGCGACCAGGATCGGACCTCTTCCGCGTCCACGGTCCTGCTATCGCCGAACGCAGCCTGGAACAACGTCGCCACCGCCTCCGCGTCGCCCTCGCGGAGTGGTCTGAGGGCTCTAAGCAGGGACGAGCTCATCGAGCGTCTCCGGAAGCGCGAACAGGTCGACGAGCTCGCGCGTCGGCACGGCACCGTCCGCGACCTCCCCCGCGCGATTGACCCAGACGCTTCGAAGACCGAGCTCGTTGCAAGGGGCGATGTCGTGGAAGAGCGACGCCCCGACGTGCACGTGTCCCTCGCGCGGCGCACGGGTGCGCGCGAAGAACTCGTCCCAGTGACGGTGCGCGGGCTTGTACGACCCGAGCTCCTGCGCCACGACGACCTCGTCGAAGGCGACACCGATCTGAACCTGCGAGGCGGCGATGAAGTCGTCGTCCGTGTTCGAAAGCACGCCGAGCCGCCACCCGCGGCTCCGCAGTTCCTCCAGCGACCCGCGAACCTCCGAGAATGCGCGCCACGACGGAAGCGATTCGGCCAACCCGTGCTCGGCCCCGGGCGGGGCGCCGAGGGCGCGCATCGCCTCGGTCATGACCTCGCGATAGCTGCGGCCGCCGTCGGTCTCGAGCTCGGGCTCGAGCAGGTGGTAGCGCTCGAGCTGCTCGGCCGCGCGGTCATCGCCGAAGACACGGGCCAGCTCGGCCCGAATCCCTCCGTTCCAGTCGATCAGCGTGCCGTAGCAGTCGAACGTCGCCCAGCGAACCACGATCCGCAGCTTAGAAGTTCCTACAGAGTTCCCTATGCGGCGAGCGGCGGCCGGTAGGCGAGGAGCTCCCACCCGTGCGCATCGAGCCAGTCCTTCGACTCGAGATAGCCGCGTCGTCGCCGGGCGACCAGCCTCCAGAACGCCGACCCGTGGTGATGCTCGACGAGATGGCACACCTCGTGGACGACCACGTAGTCGAGCACGTCGTGTGGGGCGAGCACGAGCCTCCAGTTGAAGCTCAGCTCGCCCTTCGCCGAGCAGGAGCCCCATCGGCTGCGCTGATCGCGAAGCGTGATGCGGCTGTAGCCCGTTTCGAGCGCGATGGCCTCGGACTGTGCGATCAACTCCACGCGTGCGCGTGCCTCCCGCCGCCCCTGCTCCTCGGTCAGCGTCAAACGGTCGAGGCCGAGCACCGGCTTGGCAGCCCGTGCGAGCTGGCGTTCGAGCCACGGTAGGTACTCCGCGATCGCTTCGTCGATCTCCGCCTCGGTGGCGCGCGGGCGCACGACGAGCTCGGGCGGCAGGCCGTGATGGACGACGATGCGATGGCCGTGTACGCGCTTGGAGCGGCGTACGTGCACCTCGACCATCAGGCCGCCCACGTCGACGACGCGCATCGACGGACGGTAGGTGTCGCCCCGGACGGCAACGCGTCCGGGGAAGAGGCTCTGTCGCTACTCGCCCTCGAACCGGCGGATGACGATCGACGCGTTGTGCCCGCCGAAGCCGAACGAATTCGACACGCCGACGCGAAGCTCGGGCAACTCGCGCGCGCTGTTCGGAACGTAGTCGAGGTCGCACTCGGGATCGGCAGTGTCGTAGTTGATCGTCGGCGGCGCGATGCCCTCGGTCACCGCAAGCACGGTGAAGACGCCTTCGACGGCGCCTGCCGCGCCAAAGCAGTGACCGGTCGCGCCCTTCGTCGAGGACACCGCGAGCCGCCTTGCATGGGCGTCGCCGAACGCCAGTTTGATCACGCGCGTCTCCGCCGAATCCCCGAGCGGCGTCGACGTCGCGTGGGCGTTGACGTATCCGACCTCCGTCGGATCGACGCCTGCATCCGCGAGGGCCATCGTCATCGCGCGAGCAGGGCTCTCGCCCGTCGGGTCGGGCTCGGTCATGTGCAGCGCATCCGACGACACGCCGTAGCCAAGAAGCTCCGCCTTGATCGTCGCCCCGCGAGCCCGTGCATGCTCGAGCTCCTCGAGCACCAGCACCGCCGCAGCTTCGCCCATCACAAGCCCGTCTCGCTCCTTGTCGAACGGCCTGGACGCCCGGGCCGGATCGTCGTTTCGGCGTGACAGCGCGCGCATCGCGTCGAAGCCCGCGATGCCGACTTCCGTGATCGGTGCCTCGGTTCCACCCGCGAACATCACGTCGGCGCGGCCGACGCGGATCTCGTCCATCGCATCGCCGATGGCCATGTTCGACGCGGCGCACGCGGTGCACTCGCTCATCAACGGCCCCTTCGTGCCGAGCTCGATCGACACCCAGCCGGCACCCATGTTCGGGATGATCGACGGGATCGAGAACGGGCTCACCCGGTCGGGCCCACGCCGCAACAGGACGTCGTAGCACTCCTGGTAGGACTGGAGGCCGCCGATGCCGGTGGCGATCGACGCCCCGACACGATCCGGCGCACGCGCAACGTCGACACCCGACTCCGATTCCGCCTGCCGCGCGGCCGCGAGAATCATCTGCGCGAAGCGGTCCATGCGTCGAGCCGCCTTCCGGTCGACCCAGTTCGTCGGATCGAACTCCTTCAGCTCACACGCGAAGTGGACGTTGTAGTTCGTGTGGTCGAATGCCGTGATCTCGGCCGCGCCGGAGGCACCGGCAACCAGAGCCGCCCACGAGGAGCTCACGTCGTTGCCGAGCGGGCTGACCATGCCCAACCCGGTGATGACCACCCGTCTCCGGCCGTTGCCGTTCGTCTGTTCCATCACATGCCCAGCCCGCCGTCGACGAGCAGCACGTCGCCCGTGATGAACGACGCCTCGTCGGAGGCGAGGAAGCGTACCGCACCGGCGATCTCCTCCGGCTCCGCGACGCGGCCGAGCGGCGTCTGTCCGACCATGGCAGCGGTTGCCTCGTCGGGGAGGACGTCGGTGAGCTGGGTCTTCACGTAGCCGGGCGCAACGACGTTCGCCCTGATCCCGCGCGACCCGAGCTCGCGGGCGAGCGACTTCGTGAAGCCGATGATGCCGGCCTTGGAAGCCGCGTAGTTCGTCTGACCCCAGTTGCCGTGCACGCCCACGATCGAGCTGATGTTCACGATCACACCGCTCCGCTTCTTCATCATCGGCCGGGTCACGGCACGGCAGGTGTAGAAGACGGAGCTGAGGTTCGTCTCGATCACCGTGCGCCAGTCGTCATCGGACATCCGCGCCAGCAACCCGTCTCTGGTGAGGCCCGCATTGTTGACGAGCACGTCGACGTCGCCTGCCTCGTCCACGAGGCGCCTGGCATCGTCGGGGGAGGAGACGTCGGCCTGCACGGCCCGCCCGCCGATCTCTTCGGCTAGCGCCTCGGCTTCGGCCTGTCCGGACCGGTAGCCGACGACGACCGACGCGCCCGCGCGTGCGAGCTCACGTGCGACGGCGCGGCCGATACCGCGCGACGCGCCCGTGACGAGGGCGAGCCGGCCGGTGAGGGAGGCGAACTCCGGGCTGCTATCCAAGCGATTGCGCGACGCGGTCGAGCGATCCGAGATCCTTGACCGAGAGCGTGCGCGCCGAGCTGTCGATCCTCTTCAGTAAACCGGACAAGACGTTCCCCGGACCAACCTCGACGAAGATCGTCACGCCCTGCTCGACGAGCGCGCGAGCGGCCTGCGTGAACCGCACAGGCGCCGTGAGTTGTTCGACGAGAAGCTCACCGTAGCGCTGCACGTCCTCGATCTTCGCGGTGACGGTCGACATGAACACGGCACCGCCTTCGCGCAGGTGCACGCGTTCGATCGCGGGGCGCAGCCGGTCGGCTGCTCGCTCGACGAGAGGGGAGTGGAAGGCGCCCGAGACGCGGAGCTTGACGGCGCGGCGTGCCCCCTCGCGCTCCGCCTCGACACACGCCTCGTCGACCGACGACGTCTCACCCGAGATGACGAGCTGCCCCGGGCAGTTGTAGTTCGCGGGCCACACGCCGGCAATCTTCTTGCAGAGGGCCTCAACCGCCTCGTCGGCCAGACCGAGGATCGCCGCCATCGAGCCCGGATGCTGTCGCGCTGCATCGGCCATCGCCTGGCCCCGCTCGGACACGAGCGCGATCGCCTCTCGCGTCGACAGCGCATCGGCCGAGCCGAGGGCCGCGAACTCGCCAACCGAATGGCCGACCACGAAATCGGGGGTGATTCCACGCACGCGCAATGCCGCATTCAGCGCGAGCGACGTCGCAACGAGCGCGGGCTGCTGAACCTCGGTGTCGACGAGCCGTTCGGCCGGCGTGTCGAAACACAACGCCTTCAGATCGAGGCCCGAGGCCTCGGAGCCCTCGTCGTACACGGCCATCGCCTCGGGAATCGCCTCGGCAACGTCCTTCCCCATGCCGGCCTCGAAGGAACCCTGTCCTGGGAACATGAATGCAATCTTCGTCATGGGGTCGCTCCAGTGGTCGAATGGGTCCAGTCGATCAGGGCGGATCCCCAGGTGAGGCCGGCGCCCATGCCGGTGAGGAGCACCAGTTTGCCCGGTTCGAGCCTCCCGTCGTCGGCGGCATCGGCCAGCGCCAGCGGAATCGATCCCGACGAGGTGTTTCCATAGCGTTCGACGTTCACGACGATCTTCTCCTCGGGGATCTCGAGCTTCCTGGCAGCGTGATCGATGATGCGGATGTTCGCCTGGTGCGGGACGTACACATCGATGTCCTCCACTGTCTTTCCGCATTCGCGCAGGATTGCCTCTGCGGACGAGACCATGACGCGGGTTGCAAACCTGAACACCTCGCGCCCGTTCATCTTGACGTAGCGCTCCGGATCGTCAAAGTGGCGGGTCCCGCTGCCCGGGAGCCAGAGGTTCATGCCGCCGCCGCCGTCGGCTCCGAGCTCGAAGCCGAGAAAGCCCCCGTGATCGACGGGCTCGACGACAACTGCACCGGCGCCGTCGCCGAACAGGACGAGCGTCGAGCGGTCTTCCCAGTCGAGGATCGAGGACAGCACGTCTCCGCCGACCACCAGCGCGCGGTGCGCAAGCCCTGCCGCAATCATCCCGTGCGCCTGGGCGATCGCGTACACGAACCCGGTGCAGCCGGCGGCGAGATCGTAGGCGGCCGCATCCGGCATCCCGAGCCGATCGGCGAGCAGTGCTGCCGTCGACGGAAAAGCCATGTCGGGGGTCACGGTCGCGACGATCAGAAGGTCGATCGACGCCGGGTCGGCGTCCGCCATCTCGAGCGCTCGTCTGCAAGCCGGAATGGCGAGATCGGACATTGCGAGCGGTCCGTCGGCCAGCCGGCGCTCGCGAATGCCGGTACGGCTCACGATCCACTCGTCCGAGGTGTCGACGAGCTTCGAGAGATCGTCGTTCGTGACGACGCGGTCGGGAACGTTGCACCCGAGCCCGGTGATCGAGATCGGCCGTCCGTTCGCGCGACCGATCACTCGGGGTCACCCACAGCAAAGGTGAGTGTGCCCCGCACCGCGAGCTGGCCGTCGACCGTGGCTTTCGCCCGGCCACGGCCCACCGGCCCGCGAACCGCCTCGATCTCGCACTCGAGCGTGAGCGTTTCGCCGGGTCGAACGACGCGCTTGAACCGCACGTCGTCGATTCCTGCGAAGAGCGCGAGCTTGCCCCGGTTCTCGGGCTGTGACAGCACGGCGACGGCGCCGCACTGCGCCAGGGCCTCGACCATCTTCACACCAGGCATGATCGGATTACCGGGAAAGTGGCCGGCGCAGTCGTCGGCGGTGACCGTCTTCCGCGCAACGACCCGCTCGCCGGGAACGAGCTCGAGCACCTCGTCGACGAGCAGCATCGGATCGCGATGCGGAAGGATCGCCTCGATCGCCGTCTTGTCCATGTAGCTCATGCTGCACCCGCTCCGGCGCCGGCCAAGCCGCCGCCTACGCTCCTGGGCTGCTCCGTCGAGCCTACGCCGCCAAGGCGCTCCCGCAACCCGTTGCGGCCGCGGTGGGCATAGCACTTCGCGGTCCCGACCGGCAGCCCGGTCACCGACGAGATCTCGTCGAAGCCCAGGTCGAGCGCATCTTTCAGCGCGACCACGGTCGCCTGGGCAGGCGGCAACTCGGCGAGGCAACGGCCCAGCTCCCGGCGCGTCTCGCCGGCCACCAGGGCCTGCACCGGGTCCCCGTCCGAAGCCTCGCGCTCGTCCTCGACGAGCTGTTCCGTCCGGCGCTCCGCCTGCCATCGGGCCTGCGCCACGTCCTTGCACGTGTTCACGACGAGCCGGTGGAACCAGGTCGAGAACTGCGACTGCCCCCGATACGAGGGGAGCCGACGCACGAGCTTGACGAGCGACTCCTGTGCGGCGTCTGCCGCGTCCTCGGGACGTCCGAGCACGTGAAGCGCGATCCGCTCGGCGCGTCCGGCATAGCGGGTGCAGAGCGCCTCGAGCGCCCGCGTGTCTCCATCCTTGGCACGACGCACGAGAATCGGATCGGACAACCTGTCGTAGACGAGCGGGCCGGACGGCCTGAGGTCGCGCACGGTTCGACGCTCGCGGCGGCGCGCGGGTTGCACGCGCCTACTCTAGTGGCGTGGACAACGGCGCCCTCACCCCGGCCGTGGTGCTCCCGGCGCTCCGGGGCATGTTCGGGCGCGAGTACCACCACGCGGAGGTCGCACCGACGACGCAGCGCATGCTGCCGCCGGGAGCCGCCCACGGAGCCGTGGCGCTCGCAGAGCACCAGACCGCGGGCCGCGGGCGCCGCGGGCGCTCGTGGGTCGACGAGCCCGGCAAAGGGCTCACGTTCTCGGTCGCTCTCTCTCCGCCACCCCCCGTGGCACGTTGGCCCGAGTTGACCCTGCTCGCCGCTCGCGCGGTCGCCGAGGAGATCGGCGAGCACGCAACGGTCAAGGACCCGAACGACGTGCTGGTCGCCGGCCGCAAGGTGGCGGGTGTGCTCGCGGAGGCCAGGGAGCGCGTGATCCTCGGGGTGGGCATCAACGTCGGCGCGGCACCGTGGCCCGGCGCGGGCTCCGTCGAGAGCAACCGCTTGCAATTGCTCGTCGGTGTCCTCGAGCGCTTCGAGCGGGCCTACGACGAGTGGGCTGGTCTCAGCCGCTGACCGTCGGCGACACGTTGCCTGCGAAGTCCTGCGCCTGAGCGACAACGCCGGCCACCTGACCGGCGAACGGGACCCCGAACGTGCCGGCCGGCTCACCGACGACGACGCGTGCCTGGCCGTTGACGAGCAGCGTCACCGTTGCCGGCTCGCTGAGTGTGAAGAGCAGCCTCTTCGCATCCACGACGGTCAGCACGGGCGGCGTGACGTCGATCGTCACGGGCAGGGTTTGCCGGACGTCACCGAGTGCGTCTGTCACCGTGAACGCCAGCTCGTACACGCCTTCGGCGAGCGGAGCCCCGTTCGTGGTGCCGTTCCACGTCACGGTCTGCGGCCCGGTACCGAGCGTGCCCTGGAAGATGGTCGCGATCAGCGTCCCCGCCTGCAGCACGTCGACACGCACCGGGACCGGCTGGTCGAGCGTGAACGTGACCGAGGTCGAGTCGTCGACCCCGTCGCCGTTCGGCGAAAGTGCGAGCGTCGAGGCGAGCAAGCCGGTCAGGGTCCGGTCGATGACCACGTCCGCGGCCTTCCGCACCGACCGCCCGACGGCGGTCGCCGTGACGACCAGCCGGTAGCGGCCGTCGGGCAGCGCCCCGGCCGACCAGGAGAACTCGTTCAGCCCCTGGGGTCGCTCGGACTGGAGCACGATCGCCACCGTCGACCCGGCGGCATCCTGGAGCTGGGCGGTCACCCGTGCCGGCGCGCCGAGCGTGAACGTGACGTTCGCAACTCCGCCGGACCCGTCGGCTGCAGGCGCAAGGACGGCCGGCAGGCTCGCAAGCCCGCGGAGGCTGAGGGCCGGAGGCGGCAACGTGGCGGCCGCGCCGAGCCTTCCCGAGGCGGGACGGGCACCCGGAGCGGCAATCGTCCACGTGAAGGGCCCGGCTCGGGCGCCGGCCGAGCTCCAGGCCCAGTCGACGAGTGAGGATCTCCCCGCCCCGGAGGCGACCGTGGCGCCCGACCGGTCGGTCACGGTGACCGTCCACGGCAACGCGGATGACAGCTGCGCACGGAAGCGAACCGGGCCGCCGATCACGCCGATCACCTCGGGCCCGTAGAGCTTCGGCAGGCCGGTGGCCGCCACGCGCCGCGTCAGCTCGGGCAGCAGCGCGTACGCGCGCGCTCCTGGACACTCCGTCGGGCCGGTGTCACGGTGGCCGGAGATCGCACGAAGCGTCACGAGACGGCCCGCACGAAACTTGAAGTTGCCGCCGGAGGTGTACAGCACACGTGACCCCGGATCGACGTGTGCGACGTCGAGACGCCAGGCGAGCAGACGCACGAGCGCGTCGCTCTGCGCCGTTGTCGGAGCCGCCGATTGGAAGTTCCCGATCAGCGCAACGCCAACGGTGCCGACGTTGAAGCCCTGAGCGTGCGCGCCCACCACGTTCTGGTCGATCCCCCCGCCGCGCCCTTCGTAGACGGTGCCGAACCGGTCGACGAGAAAGTTGTAGCCGATGTCGTTCCAGCCGTTCCCGAGCACGTGGTAGAGCTCGATGCCGCGAACGATCGCCGCCGACTGTGCGCGGGTGTAATCGTTGGAGCCGGCGGTGTGATGCACGATCGCGAGCCGGAGGTGCGATGCGATCACCGGACGGGCGCGGACGATCTCCTCATCGGCGTGCCAGGCACTCCGCGTCACGAGCGCCGGCGACCCTGCAGACTCGGTCGTGCGCACCGGTCCGGCGAGAACGCGTGACTCGACCTCGTAGCTGCGCAACCGCCGTACGACACCCTGTGTCCGAAACTCCGCCTCGGCGGAGGCGCCGGTCCAGTCGAGATCGCCGTCGTGCCACACGCCGGAGCGGTCGTCGGCGCCGGCCGCACGCCACGACCTCCAGGTGCCTGCAGAGGCTCGCGTGCGGTACTCGACCGAGCCGCTTCCGGTCCAGTGGAGCGCGAGCATGTTGAACGGGCGGGAATGCGATGCCGACTGCAGGGCCCGGCTCGCACCGAGTGGGACGTCGCTCACGTGCATCGTCACGAGGCCGGCGGAGGCAGCAGCCGGAGCAACCAGCGCGAGCGCTATGGCGGCGAGAAACGGGCGCATACAGGGACTTCGCCAGACCGTGCACGACCGCAAGCCCGGACTCAACCCCGGGGGTGGTCACGCGAATACAATCCTTACACGCGTGAAACCCCTGCTCGTGCTCGCATTTGCCGCCGCTCTCGTGCTTCCAGGGCACGCAGCGGCCGCGCCTCGGGTCCTCGCCGTTCACTTCACCTCCGACGTCAACCCGGTAACCGCCGACTGGGTGAACTCGCAACTGGATCACGCCCAGTCGAACGGCTACAGCGCGGTCGTCATCGTCCTCGACACTCCAGGGGGCCTCGAGGACTCGATGCGCAAGATCGTCCAGAAGGAGCTCTCGCTGAAGATCCCGGTCCTCGTCTACGTCTCTCCGAGAGGAGCACGCGCCGCATCTGCCGGCGTCTGGATCTCGCAGGCCGCCGACCTGCTGGCGATGGCACCGGAGACCAATATCGGGTCGTCGACACCCATCCAGGGCAACGGCACGAACATCGGCAGCGACCTACGCCGCAAGGTGATCAACGACGCCGCGGCGTCACTGCGAGGTCTCGCGAAGTCACACGGTCGCAACGTCGCCTGGGCCGACGCAGCTGTCCGGAAAGCGTCGAACCTGACGGCGGAGGAGGCGCTGGCCAAGAACGTGATCGACGTGATGGCGCCAACCCTGCCCGCCCTGTTGAACAAGGTGAACGGGCGTGTGACGGTTCCTCGTCACTTCACCCTCCACACGAAGGACGCGGCGATCGTGGATGCGCATCCGGGTTTCTTCACCCGTTTCCTGTCGACGTTGATCGACCCCAACATCGTGTCGCTGCTCTTCCTCGCCGGCCTCGCCGGGCTGGGGTTCGAGCTGTTTCACCCGGGCGTGGTGATCCCGGGCGCGTTCGGTGCGATCTGCATGGTCTGCGCGCTGTTCGGCCTCTCGATCCTCCCGGTGACGTGGGGCGGACTGGCCCTGGTGCTCCTCGGGGCAGCCCTGCTCGTCGTCGACCTGCACGTGGCGAGCCACGGCGCGCTCACGCTGTCCGGTCTCGTCGCGATGGCGCTCGGGTTCGTCGTTCTCTTCCACAAGGCGCCGGCGCCGTACCACCTCTCCGAGACGCTGATCGTCACCGTCACGGTGGTCGTCGGCACGATCTGGGTGTTCGCCATCTCGAAGGCGCTCGCGATTCGGCGAGCGCCGGCGGCCGTCGGCCCCGAGCACATCGTCGGCCTCGAGGGCGTTGCGCGCGATGACGGCTACGTCCTCGTCCAGGGCGAGCTCTGGCGCGCTCATTCCGAGGACAGGCTTGCCCCGGGGGAGCGAGTCCGGGTCGACCGCCTCGACGGGCTGACGCTCGACGTGCATAGGATCGACGCGTGACCGTCGCGCTCGTCGTCTTCGTCGTCGTCGTCTTCTTCGCCGTGCTGTACGCGATCAGCGCGATCAAGGTGTGCCGCGAGTACGAGCGGGGAATCGTCTTCCGGCTCGGGCGGCTGGTCACGGAGCCGAGAGGCCCGGGGCTCTTCTTCCTGATCCCGATCGTCGACCGGATGGTGCGCGTCGATCTGCGGACGATCACTCTCAACATCCCTCCGCAAGAGGTCATCACCAAGGACAACGTTCCGGTGCGGGTGAATGCCGTTGCCTACTTCAGGATCGTCGCGCCGAAGGACGCGATCGTTCAGATCGAGAACTTCATGGTCGCGACGTCGCAGATCGCGCAGACGACGCTCCGCTCCGTCCTCGGCCAGCACCAGCTCGACGAGCTGCTCTCCGAGCGTGAGAAGATCAATGCGATCCTGCAGGAGATCATCGACGAACAGACGGCTCCCTGGGGCATCAAGGTCTCGGTCGTCGAGGTGAAGGACGTCGAGATCCCGCAAGGCATGCAACGGGCGATGGCGCGCCAGGCTGAAGCCGAACGCGAACGGCGCGCGAAGGTGATCGCAGCCGAGGGCGAGTTCCAGGCGTCCGAGCGCCTCAAGGACGCGGCGCTCGTGATCGAGGAGCATCCGACCGCGCTGCAACTCCGGTACCTGCAGACGCTGATCGAAATCGGCTCGTCGCCGTCGACGACGATCGTGTTCCCCGCACCGATCGAACTGCTGAAGCCGTTCCTCGGGCAGGGCGACAAGACGTAGGAGGGCTCGTGCCCGACCTGCGCCACGATCCCGCGACGGGACGTTGGGTCGCGATCGCGCCCGAGCGGGTCAAGCGACCCGGCGGGGCGGAGACGCCCGCCGCCGACGAGGCCGGCGCGTGCCCGTTCTGTGCGGGCCACGAGGACCAGACGCCTCCCGAGACGCTCCGGCTCGGGGACGGGCCGACCGGCTGGGACGTGCGTGTCGTCCCGAACCTGTACCCGGCGCTCGAACGCCAGGAGGTCGTGATCCACGGGCCGGAGCACGTGCGCTCCGTGGCAGAGCTTCGCGACGCGACGATCGACCTCGTCGCAGAGGCCTGGCAACGCCGTGCGGTCGACGCGGGCGGCACCTGCTTTCCCCTGCTCAACGAGGGACGCGAGGCTGGAGCGTCGCTGCCCCACTCGCACTCACAGCTCGCCTGGCTCCCCGCACCCCCGCCCGCGGCCGTTGCGGAGCGAGCTGTCCCGGACACCGTGGACGTGATCCGGCTGGACGGTGTGGTCGCAGGCTGCCCGGTCGCGAGCCGAGTCCCCTACGAGCTCCTGATCGCGCCGGCCGAGGACGGAGAGGGCGACTGGCGCGCGTCGGAGCTCCTGGCGCCGGCTCTGCGCCTGCTCGCAGAGCTCCTCCGCAGAATCCAGCGCGTGCGGGGCGAGGAGCTCGTGCCGGTCAACGCGTGGCTGCACGACCGTCCGCGCTGGCACCTCGAGGTCCTTCCGCGCATCACGAGGCTGGCCGGGCTCGAGCTCGGCGCCGGCGTCTACATCAATCCGGTCGAGCCCGAACGGGCCTCACGCGAGCTCGCCGAAGCCTGAGTCGTCAGGAGCCGTGCTCGACGAGCGGCCGTTCGCGGAAGCGGCGGGCCGCATCGATCGCCGCGCCGAGGTTGAGCCCCTTGTCCTTCGCCTGTTTGATCAGCATCACCGTCTCGACCGCCTGCATGTCGTAGATCCGCTGCTTCTTCCCCTTCGTGGGGATCTGCGCCTTGTTCGTCCAGTAGTCGAGTTGCATCTTCGAGATGCCCGCGACCGCGCAGACCTGGCCGAGATAGAGCTCGATCTTGTCGAGGTGCTCCGCCATGTCAACCGGTTCGAGCAGCTCGACGTTCTTGCTGTACGCCATTGCGCGAGCTTCCTTTCCGCCCAGTCACCGCCGACCCTGCTTGTCCCTTATACCGCGACCGCTTGCAAAACGGAAGCGGCCAGCTGCAGGTCGGTCAGTCGGCCGCGGGAGCCGGGTCGGGCTCTGGCGTGTCGTCGGCCTCGTCGCCGGAATCGACCACCGGTGCCAGCGACGACACCAACTCCCCGTCGCGAAGCCGCATCACGATCACGCCCTGCGTCGAGCGGCCCATCTGGCGGATGTCGTCGACCGGCATCCGGATCACCGTGCCGCCCGTCGAGATCAGCATCACCTGGTAGCCCTGCCGGACGACGCGGGCGCCCGCAAGGTGGCCGCGCGCCTCCGTGAGTTGAATCGTCTTGACACCGAGGCCGCCACGGCCCTTCTTCGGATATTCGGACACACGCGTGCGCTTTCCGTAGCCGTTCTCGGTGACCACGAGCAGATCGGCATCGTCAGCCGCGATCGTGACGGAGATCACCTCGTCGCCTGCACGCAGCCGCATGCCCTGCACGCCGGACGCATCTCGACCCATCGGACGGACGTCCCGTTCGGAGAAGCGAATGGCCTGGCCGCCGCGCGAGACCATCAGCACGTCGTCGTCACCTGAACTGTGGCGGACGCCGATCAGCTCGTCGCCCTCGCGCATCTTGATAGCGATGATCCCGTCGGCTCGGAGCGGCGTGTTGTACACGGACAGCTCGGTCTTCTTGACGACGCCGTTCTTGGTGGCGAAGAGCAGGTACTTCGCCTCCTCGAAGGCGCGAGTCTGGATCACAGCACGCACCGCCTCGCCCTGCCGGAACGGCAGCAGATTGACGATCGCGCGCCCTTTCGACTGGCGCGACCCGAGCGGCAGCTCGTGCGCCT
This sequence comes from uncultured Thermoleophilia bacterium, assembly GCA_963851065.1. Lineage (GTDB taxonomy): Bacteria > Actinomycetota > Thermoleophilia > Gaiellales > Gaiellaceae > PALSA-600. The sequence goes on along the minus strand of CAWKNW010000011.1, from coordinate 336,945 downwards.
TGAGGCGGTAGACCTTTCCCACGCTGGTGAAGAAGAGGATGTAGTCGTGCGTCGAGGCGACAAAGAGGTGCTCGATGTAGTCCTCGTCCTTCAGATCCATTCCCATCACGCCGATCCCGCCACGCCGCTGTTCGCGATAGGCCGTGACCGGTAGCCGCTTGATGTAGCCGGAGCGGGTGATGGCGATCACCATGTCCTCTTCTGCGATGAGATCCTCGAGCTCGAGCTCCTCCTCGGCGGCGACGATCTCCGTGCGGCGATCGTCGCCTCGGCCGTAGGCGGTCTTCAGCTCGATCAGCTCCTCCTTGATCAGCGCGTCGATCCTCGCCTCGTCCCCGAGCAGCGTGCGCAACTCTCCGATGCGCTCCATCAGGTCGCGGTGCTCCTCTTCGACGTGCTTCCGCTCGAGCGCGGTCAACGCGCGCAGACGAAGCTCGAGAATCGCGACTGCCTGACGCTCACTGAGCTCGAAGCGCTCCATCAAGCCGGCGCGCGCGGCGTCCGTGTCGGCTGCGGCGCGGATCAGCCGGATGACGGCGTCGAGATTGTCGAGCGCGATCAGCAGGCCCTGCAGGATGTGCGCGCGCTTCTCCGCCTGGCGCAGCTCGTACTTCGACCGCCGCGTGACGATCTCACGCTGGAAGTCGAGATAGTGCGTGATCAGTTCGAGCAACGACAGCGTCCGCGGGACGCCGTTGACCAGCGCGACCGCGTTGTAGCCGAACGTCGTCTGCAGCGGCGTGTGCTTGAACAGCTTGTTCAGCGCGACCTGCGGGACCGCGTCACGCTTGAGCTCGATCTGGATGCGCATCCCGGAGCGATCCGAGTGATCGGCGAGATCGGAGACCTCGGTCAGCACCTTGTCGTTGACGAGATCCGCGATCTTCGCGATCACACCCGTGTCGCCGCCCTTCTTCACCCCGAACGGCAGCTCGGTGACGATGATCGCGCTCTTGCCGCCGCGCAGCTCCTCGATGTGAGCGCGTGCGCGCATCACGACCCTGCCGCGACCCGTCCGGTAGGCATCGCGGATCCCGGAGCGGCCGACGACGATGGCGCCCGTGGGGAAATCGGGGCCCTTCACGTGCTTCATCAGGTCCTCGACGCTCGCCTCCGGCTTGTCGATCAGCGTCTCGATCGCCGCGCTGACCTCGGCGAGGTTGTGCGGCGGGATATTCGTCGCCATCCCGACCGCGATTCCCGAGCTGCCGTTGACGAGCAGGTTCGGAAAGCGCGCCGGCAAGACGAGCGGCTCGCGCTTGGACTCGTCGTAGTTCGGCCCGAAGTCGACGGTGTCGCTGCCGAGCTCCTCGAGCATCGCCTCGGCGAGCCGGGCGAGGCGCGCCTCGGTATACCTCATGGCCGCTGGTGGATCGTCGTCGATCGAGCCGAAGTTGCCCTGCCCGTCGACGAGCGGGTAGCGCAGCGAGAACGGCTGCGCCAGGCGAACGAGCGTGTCGTAGATCGCGGAGTCGCCGTGCGGGTGATGGTTGCCCATCACATAGCCGACGATGTTCGCCGACTTGACGTACGGCCGGCCCGGGCGGTTTCCGTTCGTCCACATCGAGTAGAGGACGCGGCGGTGCACCGGCTTCAGTCCGTCGCGCACGTCCGGCAGTGCGCGCGCGACGATCACGCTCATCGCATAGTCGAGGAAGCTCGAGCGCATCTCCTGCTCGAGCTCGCGCTGCTCGATGCGACCCGGTCCCAGGGCTCCGGTCTCGAGCTCAGACACAGTGCACCCTAGACATCCAAGAACTTGACGTCCTTCGCGTTCTGCTCGATGAACTCGCGCCGCGGCTCGACGGCGTCGCCCATCAGCTTCGCGAAGAGCGTGTCGGCGGCCGGGGCATCTTCCACCTCGACCCGGATCAGCAGCCGCTTCGACGGGTCCATCGTCGTCTCCCACAGCTGCTCGGCGTTCATCTCGCCGAGGCCCTTGAAACGCGAGATCTGGATGCCCTGCTTCGCGGCGTCGAGCACCCGCGCCCGCAGCAGGTCGAAGGTCTCGGCCGTCTCGATCTCCTTGCCGACCTGCACGACGAACGGCGGCAGGCCGATCGAGTCGACGAGTTTCACATAGGCGTCGCGAAGGCGCGCGTAGATCGGCGACGCGAGCAGCTCGACGGGCACCGTGATGTTGCGTGCCGCCGACGTCTCGGTCTCGACGACTCGCACGCGGAACGTGTCCTCGCCGCCTTCGAGCAGCGTCAGCTGGTAGCCGTTCTCGCCGATCGCATCGAGCGCAGACGGAATGTCCTCGGGGCCCTCGATCGAATGCTCGACGAGCCGGTGCTGGATCATCAGCTCCGTCGGCGCCGCGCCGAAGTCCGACCGCAGGCGCGCGTAGTAGCCCTCGTATTGCGCGAGATCCTTGGCGAAGCGGTGCCACTTGGCCTCGGTGAGCTTCACGGGCGCATCGGCACGAGCGGTCGCTTCCACCTGCGGGATCCGCTCCCGCGCAAGGAGGTCCTCGAGCTGGGAATCCTTCTCGAAATAGAACTCCTGGCTCCCGAGCTTCACCCGGTACAGCGGCGGGACAGCGATGTAGATGTGACCCTGGTCGATCAGCTCCGGCATCTGCCGGTAGAGGAACGTGAGGATGAGCGTGCGGATGTGCGAGCCGTCGACATCGGCGTCCGTCATCACGATCACGCGGTGGTAGCGAAGCTTGTCGAGCTCGAACTCCTCGCCGATCCCGGTGCCGATCGCAGTGATCATCGCCTGGATCTCGTTGTTCGAGAGGACCTTGTTGATGCGGTTCTTCTCGCTGTTGATGATCTTCCCGCGCAGCGGGAGGATCGCCTGATAGGTGCGGTCGCGGCCCATCTTCGCCGAGCCGCCGGCGCTGTCGCCCTCGACGATGAAGAGCTCGGCGGCCTCGGGATCCTTGATCGAGCAGTCCGCCAGCTTGCCCGGCAGCGACATGCTCTCGAGCGCAGACTTGCGGCGCGTCAGCTCACGCGCCTTGCGGGCCGCCTGGCGCGCGCGCGACGCGGCGATCGCCTTCGAGATGATCTGCCGTGCATCGGTCGGGTTCTCCTCCAAGAACTCGGACAGCTTCTGGTTCACCGCCTGTGAGACGAGACCGCTCACCCACGGGTTGCCGAGCTTGGTCTTCGTCTGGCCCTCGAACTGCGGCTCGGCGAGCTTCACCGAGATGACCGCTGCGAGACCCTCGCGCACGTCCTCGCCCTCGAGATTGTCCTCCTTCTCCTTCAGCAGCCCTTTGTCGCGCGCGTACTTGTTGATCGTCGCGGTGAGCGCCGAGCGGAACCCCGAGAGGTGCGAACCGCCTTCGTGCGTATTGATGTTGTTGGCGAACGAGAACACGGACTCCTGGTACGAGGCGTTCCACTGCATCGCGACCTCGACCTCGCCCTCGTCGCCGCCGGTCGAGAAGTAGACGACGTGTCGATGCACGACGTCTTTCGACTCGTTGACGTACCCGACGAAGTCCCTGATGCCGCCCTCGTAGTGGAACTCGACCGGCGCTCCGGCGCCGGCGCGCTCGTCGATCAAGGTGATGCGAAGGCCGCGCGTCAGGAACGCCACTTCGCGGAACCGCGAAAGGAGCGTCGTCGCGTCGAACACCGTCTCGTCGAAGATCTCCGCGTCGGGCAGGAAGGAGATCGTGGTCCCTGTCTCGTCCGACGGTCCGACTTCGCGCATCTCGCCCTGCGCATCGCCACGCGCGAACTCCTGTCGGTACAGCTTCCCGTCACGCGCAACCTCGGCGATCAGCCATTCGGAGAGCGCGTTGACCACGGAGACGCCGACGCCGTGGAGGCCGCCCGAGACCTTGTAGCCCTCGCCGCCGAACTTCCCGCCTGCGTGCAGCTTCGTGAGCACGACGGTCAAGGCCGACAGACCCTGCTCCGGGATCACATCGACGGGAATGCCGCGGCCGCGATCGCGCACGGTGACCGAGTTGTCGGGGTGAATCGTGACTTCGATCGAGTCGTTGAAGCCGGCGAGCGCCTCGTCGACGGCGTTGGACACGACCTCTTCGACGAGGTGGTGGAGGCCACGCGAGCCGGTCGAGCCGATGTACATCCCCGGCCGCAGCCGGACGGGCTCGAGGCCCTCGAGCACGGTGATGTCCTTGGCCGAGTAGTCGGCCGTTGCGGTCGTCTTCGCCATACAGAAGAAAATCCCTGCAAAACATCCGTTTTGCGGGATGCCGTAAGTGTATCAGAACGGGTGGCCGGAACGCCCTCGAGCGAGCGCAAAACTGACCGCTTTTTGCACCGTTTCGCGCAGCTTCTCGTGGGTCATCCCGGCGGTCAGCTCACCCGCGACGCGGGCCTCCTCCTCGGTCGGCGAGACCGCATCGCAAACCGGCTCGACCGACGGCTCCGGGAGCGGCCCCGGCGCGAACCGCAGGCGCGAACCGCCGAGCCGGTCGCCGATCTCCGCCGCACGCTGCCCGAGCTCGAACGCCCAGACCGAGTCGGCGGTCGAAACGTGGATCGTGCCGTCGCGGGCGATCCGCGCCGGCCAGGCGAAGCGTGCGATCTCGGCACCGACGGCGCGAGGCCACCGCTCGACCAGCTCGGCCATCCCGGCCTGAGGGCCGAAGCGGCCGAGCTCCGACCGCACTTCGTCAGTAAGCCGTTCCAGGCTCCACCTCCACGACCTGCGCCGGCGTCGTCGGCAGCGCACTCGCGTGAGTCGCAGTGATCACCGTCTGGCCGCGGTCGCCAAGCAGGCCGGCGAGGATCCGGCGCCGGTCCGGGTCGAGCTCCGAGAGCACGTCGTCGAGCAACAGAAGGGGCGGCGGCGACAGCAACCTCGCTTCGGCGAGCAGCAAGGCGAGCACGGCGAGACGCTGCTCGCCCTGCGAACCGAACTGCCGCAGGTCGCGGGTGCCGCTTGCGACCACGACGTCGTGCAGATGGGGCCCGAGCCCCGTCGCGCCGCGGTCGACGTCGCGGCCGAGTCGCTGCTCGAGCTGCTCGCGCGTCGGCGGCTCGCCCTCGTACCGAAGTGTCGCCGCGGGAAGCCCCAGCTCTCCGGCGTACTCGCCGAATCCGTCCGCCAGAGAGGCGAGCGTCGTCCGACGCCGGGCGACCAGCTCGGTGCCCAGGGCGGCCACCTGCTCCGTCCAGGGGTCGAGCGCGTTCCGTGCGGAGAGGCCGAGTTGCACACGCCGCAGCGCAGCATTGCGCTGCGCGAGCGCTGCCAGATACCCCTGGGGCAGACCGGCCTGCGCCGGGTGGAGCCGCGCGAGCACGCGGTCGAAGTACGCGCGGCGAATCCCGGGACCACCCTTCACGACGGCGAGGCGATCCGGGGTGAAGACGAGCGTCGAGACTTCGCGTCGAAGTGCCTCCGCAGACGGCAGGCGGGCACCATTCAAGCGCGCCTCCTTCGCGTGCCCGGAGCGGATGGTGAGAACGACGTCGATCGGCCGCGACGCAGCGCTGCCCGAAACGCCCACGCGCGCGGCCTGCTCGCCGAAGCGGATCAGTTGGGCATCGGTCCTGCTGCGCGGCGAGAACCCCTGTGTTCCGAGGTGCAGCGACTCGAGCAGGTTCGTCTTGCCCACTCCGTTCGGCCCCGTGACGAGAACGACGCCGGAGGCGAGCTCGAGGTCGAGCGACGCGTACGAGCGGTACTGGCGGAGGGAGACCTTCGTGGCGACCAGGCGCTGCTCAGCCGGCGAGGCGGATCGGCATGATCAGGTAGACGTAGTCGTCGGCCTCGCCTTCGAGCACCGCCGGCCGCAGTGGGCTGATCAGCTTGAACCGCAGCGACTCCGAGTCGATCGACTCGAGACCGCTGCGGAGGAACTCGGCGTTGAAGCCGATCTCCAGCGGGTCGGCCGCGTACGGCGCAGGAAGCGACTCCCGGGCCTCGCCGACGTCCTGCGTGATGGCCGAGACCGTCAGCTCGCCGTCCGCGAACCGCAAGCGCAGCGGCGAGTTTCGCTGCGCCATCAGAGAGACGCGGCGGACGACCTCCAGCAACTCCTCGCGCGGCAGCGCGAGCTCGTGTTCGAACTGCTCGGGCAACAGCTGGCGATAGTTCGGGAACTGGCCGTCGATTCGCCGTGTCGTGAGCCAGACCCCGTCCGCACCGAAGACGACGTGGTTCTCGTGAAGCCCGAGCTGGACGTCGTCCGCGCCGGCGACGATTCGCGAGAGCTCCTGGAGCGCGCGGGCCGGAATGATCGCCTCGAGCTCGGGTAGTGGCCCTGCCACGACCGTCTCTTTCACCGCGAGGCGGTACGAATCGGTCGCCGCCATCACGATCTTGCCGGGCTCGAAGCGCACCAGGATGCCCGTGAGCACCGGGCGGCTTTCGTCCCGTGATGCGCTGCGACCGACCCTCGCAACCGTTTCGACCAGCGCATCGCCGTCCACGGCATGAAGTGTCAGCGACTCGACGTCGGGGAGGCGCGGAAAGTCCTCCGGCGAGTACGTGTGGAGTCGATACGTCGCCGAGCCCGAGGTCACGACCACGACCGCTTCGTCGGGCCGGTGCTCGATCACGACGTCTGCCTCCGGCAAGGACCGGGCGATGTCGAGGACGAGACGCCCCGGAACGACCGCGGTTCCTTCGTTCGCTACCCGCGCGTCGAGCGTCGCGCGCAACGACAGCTCCATATCCGTCGCGGACAACTGGAGGTGCCCGTCGGCGGCCTGGAGCTGAATCCCGCCGAGGACGAGAACCGTCGTCCGCGTCGAGACTGCACGCGAGACGATCGCGAGCTTCGACGCGAGCTCGTCTCGCGAGACGGTGATCTGCAGACCTGTGCCCACTACGGTTTCTGAGTCAATCATCTAGAAAGAACCTCGTTGTAGTCATAAGCCCTGTGGGCACCGGGGAAAGAGTATGCGCGCGGCACCAGAGCGCCATTCTCCCTGTGGGAGCGGACGGGGGAGAAGTCGGGCTCACCCACAGGGGCTCCGCGTCAGCGTGCCTGGCGGACACGGGCTGTGAGCTCCTGGATCAGGTTGTACACACCTCTGTCCTCACGGATCAGACGGGCGATCTTGGAGGTGGCGTGGATCACGGTCGTGTGGTCGCGACCACCGAACTCGCGTCCGATCTTCGGGAGCGAGGAGTCGGTGAGCTCGCGAGAAAGGTACATCGCGACCTGGCGCGGATAGACGATGTTCTGCGACCGGCGATCACCCGTGAGCTCGGCCATGGTGACACCGAAGCGCTCGCAGACGAGCTCCTGGATCAGCCCGATCGAGATCTGCGCAGCCTCGCCCTGGGGGAAGACGTCCTTGAGCACGTCCTGTGCGAGATCGACGGACAGCGGCCGGCCGGTGAGCGATGAGAACGCAACGACGCGCGTGAGTGCACCCTCGAGCTCACGGATGTTCGTCGAGACGCGGGACGCGATGAACGTCAACAACTCCGGGTCGCCGATCTCGATCTGGTCGCTCTTGACCTTCTTGCGAAGGATGGCGATGCGCGTTTCGAGGTCGGGCGGCTGGATGTCGGTGATGAGACCCCACTCGAACCGGGATCGCAGCCGTTCCTCGAGTGTCGCGATGTCGCGAGGCGGGCGGTCGCTCGACATGATGATCTGCCGGCCCGCCTCGTAGAGCGAGTTGAAGGTGTGGAAGAACTCCTCCTGGATTCGCTCCTTGTGCTCGAAGAACTGCACGTCGTCGATCAGCAGCACGTCGTAGGTCCGATAGCGCTGCTTGAAGCCCTCGATGCGCTTGTCCCGGAGGCTGTTGATGAAGTCGTTCATGAACGTCTCCGAGGTCACGTACCGGCACGTCAGGCCCCCGCCGTGCTCCGTGACGAAGTTCGAGACCGCGTGCAGGAGATGAGTCTTGCCGAGCCCCGTGTGGCCGTAGATGAAGAGCGGGTTGTACGCCTTCGCCGGGGATTCGGCGACCGCCAGCGCTGCAGCGTGCGCAAACCGGTTCGAGGAGCCGATCACGAACGAGTCGAACGTGTACTTCGGATTGATCCCCGGCGTCTCGGAACGCGGAAGGGGCTCCACCGGCAGCGGCCGAACCGCGGCCGGCACGGCCTGGATGATCGGCGACGGCGGCACCTCCGCGACGCGCAACGAGACACGGATGCCCTCACCGGCGACATCCCGGACGCCGGCTCGAATCAGGTCGAGGAAGTGGCCCTCGATCCAATCGCGAACGAATTCGTTCGGGACGGCCAACTCGAACGCATCGGCTTCGAGCTCGACGTCGGCGACGCCGCCGAACCACGTCTGATACGTGGTCTGGTTGAGTGCCTCACGCAGTCGAGCCGAGACGTCGCTCCAGAGGCTCTCCGCCGTCAGCTCGATTTGACCTTCCACCTGCCCTGGGGCTCCTCTCGCTCAGGCTCGGGGGTGGCGAGCATAGCAGCGTCGCTCGAGCCTCTCAATGAGGATTTCTCGCCGTGTCCGCGCCGCCGATCACGCCGTTTTGCAGGGATTTTCGTGACCTCCACACGACACTCCACAGGTGTGGAAAGCGGTTCACCGGACCGACTCACGTCCCGCACTTTCCACGGCTTTTCCCGCGCCTGCAGCGTGTGGAAAACCGATCGCGCAGCCGGTCCATGTAGACTGCCCGCTCGTCCGGCCGCCCCTCGACGAAGCGGCCGATTGTCTTCCTCGGAGCTTCGAATTGAAACGGACCTATCAGCCGAACGTGCGCAGGCGGAAGCGGAAGCACGGCTTCCGTGCGCGAATGTCCACGCGCGCCGGCCGTCAGATCCTGAAGCGCCGCCGCTCCAAAGGGCGCGCGCGCCTGTCAGCGTAGAGCGCTCCGTGCAGCGGCGGAACCGCCTCTCTCGCTCGCGCGACTTCGACGCGGTCTATCGCCAGGGCCGCTCGGCGTCCACCCGCTTCCTGACGCTCTACTGGTTTCAGCGAGACGAGTCCCTCGGCGAGCCTCGACTCGGGTTCGCCGTGCCGAAAGCGGTGGGGAACGCCGTCGTCAGAAACAGGATCAAGCGGCAGCTGCGCGAGATCGTGCGCGACCGCCTGGCAGGCCTTCCTCAGTCCAACGACTACGTTCTCGTCGTGCGCCGCGGCCTGCCGGAGGCCGCCGAGACACACGGCCACACGTGGCTGGAGGCGCGGATCGACGAGATCCTCGGGAAGGCTTCGGCATGAGGCGTAGGCAATGAGGCAGGTGGCGATCCTGCCGATCCGGCTGTACCAGCTCCTGGTCTCTCCACTCGTCCCGGCGAACACGTGTAAGTACCACCCGAGCTGCTCGGAGTACGCCGTGCTCGCGGTGCGCAAGCACGGTGTTCTGAAGGGCTTCGCGCTCGCAGCGTGGCGGCTGCTCCGCTGCAACCCGTGGTCTCACGGGGGGGTCGACTACCCGTGATCTTCGTGATCGTCGCCGGCATCCTCACGCCGCTCGAGAACGTGATGAAGTCGATTCTCGACTTCTTCCACTCGTCGGTCGGTCTCCCATGGGCGTGGTCGATCGTTGCGCTCACCGTGCTCGTTCGGATCGCGCTCGTACCGCTGGCCGTCCGGCAGATCCACTCGATGCAGTCGATGCAGCGGCATGCGCCCGAGATGAAGGCGATCCAGCAGAAGTACAAGGGCGACCGGCAGAAGCTGAACGAGGAGCTGATGAAGTTCTACAAGGAGAACAACATCAACCCGGCTGCCTCGTGCCTGCCGCTGGTGTTGCAGTTCCCGATCTTCATCGCCCTCTACTTCACGCTGCGCCACGAATCGCATCACATCACCGGATCGTGGCTTCACATCGTTCCGAACATCTCGGCGAAGGCGACGGCCCACTGGTCGGGATATCTGCTGCTCGCCATCTACGCGGGCTCGCAGGTCGCTTCGACCTACTTCATGGGCGCGACGATGGACAAGACGCAGCGGAGGATCATGATGGTCCTCCCGCTCGTGTTCCTGACGGTCGTCGCACGCTTCCCGACCGGGCTGATCATCTACTGGATGACGACGAACCTCTGGACGGTCGGCCAGGGATTGATCACGCGGCGGCTCGTGCCGAAGACCCCTGCAGCTGCCGCTGTCCGCGCACCGGCGGCCGGGTCGCGCCGAAGCTCGCGCACCCCGGCCCGCACCGAGCCTGCACCTGTCCCGGAGCCCGCGCCCGCGCCGGCCCCGCAGGCCGCCTCGGCTCCGCCCCGCCGTGTACGGCGGAAGAAGAAGGGCGGCGCCCGCCGGTGACCGGCGAGCTCTCCGTCGAGGCGACGGGTGAGACCGTCGGCGAAGCCAAGTGGAAGGCGCTGCGTGACCTCGAGCGACTTGCGCCGGGCCTCGACCGTGCGAGCGTGCGCTTCCAGGTCGTCTCCGAGGGAGAGCGCGGCCTCCTCGGCGTCGGCTACACGCCGGCTCTGGTGATCGCATCGGCGGACAGCGATCTCGCGCCCGAGCCGTTCGAGGTGCGTGATGGCGAGTCCGACCACGCCGCCAGGGCGCGCGGGCTCGCCGAGCGCGTCATCGCGGCGCTCGGCGTCGTGGCGCGCGTCGACGTCGAGGAGTCGGACGACGAGATCGCAGTCGTCTGCACCGGCGGCGATCTCGGCCTGCTGATCGGAAAGCACGGGCACACCATCGACTCGCTGCAGTACCTCGCCAACGTGATCCTCCACCGAGCAGGCGCCGACAAGCATGTGACAATCGACGCTGCCGGCTATCGCGAGCGCCGCCGCGCGACGCTGGAGGCGCTCGCGGTACGGAGCAGCGAGCGCGCCGCTGCGGGTGAGCGCGTGCTGCTCGACCCGATGTCGGCTGTCGAGCGGCGGATCGTGCACGAGCGGCTCGCAGACGAGCCCGGGATCCGCACGGTCAGCGAGGGAGTGGAGCCGAATCGCTACGTCGTCGTCGAGCCCGACGCTTGACGCCTGGCTGCAGGGCGTCCTCGAGACGCCCGGGCTGACCGCGCTGCGCGACGCCCACGCGGCGCGGAGGATGCTCATCGACGATTCGCTGGCCGCGATCGAGCTCGTGAGACGGTTCGAGGGGCCGATCGTGGATGTCGGCTCGGGTGGCGGAGCACCGGGGATTCCGCTGGCCCATGCACTGCCCGACCGTGAAGTGGTGCTGCTCGAGGCCGAGCGCCGGAAGTGCGAGTTTCTCGAGCGCTTCGCGCCGCCGAATGCGCGCGTGGTGTGGGGTCGCGCCGAGGAGCAGGCGACCGACTGGGCGGGCGTTGCCGTCGCGAAGGCGCTCGCCCGCCCGCCGACTGCGGCCGAGTGGTGCCTGCCGCTCGTGCGCGTGGGAGGCGCGGCGATTCTGTGGGTCGGCCCGTCGGCCGACCCGGGTCATGTCGCTCGTGTGGCGGCTCGTCTTGCAGCCGAGCTCGCGGTGGGCCCGCCCGGGCTGCTCGTGCTGCACAAGCTCGCGCCCACACCGGCCGGCTTTCCGCGCCGGGTCGGCGTTGCGCGCAAGCGGCCTCTCGCCTAGATGTCCGCGTCCGAGCTCGTGGCTAGATTGGCCGTTGTGCGCGGCAAGGTCTACGCGTTCGCGAATCAGAAGGGCGGCGTCGGCAAGACGACGAGCGCCGTGAATCTCGCCGCCTGCCTCGCCGAGGCCGGCGAGCGCGCAGTGGTCGTCGACCTCGACCCTCAGGCGAACGCGACGTCTGGTCTCGGCCTGCGTGCGAACGGGACGTCGACGTACGACCTGCTCGACGGCGCGGCGCTCCAGGATCTGGCGAAGCCGACGCAGTTCGAGAATCTGTTTCTCGTTCCGTCTCGCCCAGAGCTCGCCGGCGCCGCGGTCGAGCTCGCACGGCGCGACGACGGCGACCGGTTTCTCGCCGAATCGCTCGGCCATGCGGACGGCTTCGACTTCGTTCTGCTCGACTGCCCTCCGTCGCTCGGCCCGCTCACGGTCAACGCGCTCGCAGCTGCACACCGTGTCGTCGTGCCTGTCCAGACCGAGTACTACGCGCTCGAAGGGCTCGCGCAGCTCGTCCAGTCGATCGAGCTCGTCAAGCGGCGACTCAACCCCGGGCTGTCGATCGCAGGGGTTCTCCTGACCATGGCGGACGCGCGGACGCGGCTCTCGGCCGAGGTTGAGGCGGAGGTGCGGCGGCACTTCGGCGACCTGGTCTTCGACGCGGTCGTGCCGCGTTCGATTCGTGTCGCCGAGGCCCCGAGCCACGGGCTGCCGGTGACGCACTACGACCGGCGCTCCCGTGGTGCCGAGGCCTACTGGAAGGTGGCGATGGAGCTTGTCCAGCGGAGCTAGCCCCGGCGGTTCGCCCGCCCGGCGCGGCCTCGGCCGCGGGTTCGAGGTCCTGATCGGCGGCGCGCCCGAGCTCGCGCACGTGCCGGTCGAGCAGATCCACCCGAATGGACGGCAGCCGCGCAAGCGGTTCGAGAGCGAGAGCGTCGGCGGGCTCGCCGAGTCGATTCGCGCTCAGGGCCTGATCCAGCCGGTCGTCGTCCGGCCCCGCCTCGAGGGCGGATACGAGCTGATCGCCGGCGAGCGCCGCTGGCGGGCCGCACGCGAGGCGGGGATCGACTCGGTTCCGGCGATCATCCGCGACGCCGACGATCGAGAGACGCTGCTCCTGGGGTTGGTCGAGAACGTCGCGCGCGAGGATCTGTCACCGGTCGAGGAGGCTCGTGCCTACGCTCTGCTCATGGACGAGTTCGGGCTCTCGTTGGGCGAGATCGCCGAGCGCGTGGGGAAGGCGAAACCGACGGTGTCGAACCGGATCCGGCTGCTCGAGCTGCCGGACGACGTGCTCGCGATGGTCAGCCGCCAGGAGCTGACCGAGGGGCATGCGCGCGCGGTGCTGTCGGTGCCCGACCAGGACGGTCGTCGCAAGCTCGCGCGGGCGATCGTCCGCGAAGGGATGTCCGTGCGTGCTGCCGAGCGAGCCGCCCGATGGGCCGGCGCGCGGACCAAGGAGCGCCGGGTGGCGAAGGTGGATCCGGTGCTCGCCGAGCGTGTGAAGGTGGCCTTCCGGCAGCTGACCGGCTTCGAGGCGACGGTCGGCGCATCCGGCCTTCGCGTTCCGCTGGACGGCGAGGTCCAGCTGGCGGAGCTCGCCGAGGCACTCGAACGGCTCGACCTGCGCGCGTAACGACGCGGCTACCCGCGCCACGCAAGGCCGTCGACATGCTGGACGAACAGGCGGGTGACGACGTGCTCCACACCCGTCGCAACTTGCACCGTTCGGATCTCGAAGAACGATCCGCCGCTGTTCGTCCGGCGCACCGTGAAGGCAAGCCGCGCGCCGTCGGGCGACCACGTGAGCGGTCCGGCGGAGCCTCGGTGACGCTCGACACGAGCGAGCTTCCCGGTGGCGACGTCGAGCGTCCACGCGGAGACGGTCTGGCCCACCTGCTCTTCGAATGCGATGCGCCGGCCGTCGGGTGACCAGGCCGGAGAGACGACGTCGCGACGGAGCAGAACGCGTTTTCCGGAACCGTCGGACAGGACCTCGCTCAGCCCGCCGTCGCCGACGTATGCGATCCACTTTCCATCCGGCGACCACGTGGGCATGTCCGCCACGTGGACGATCGAAAGGCCGTGCAGGCCCTCTCCGTTCGCGCGAACGATCCAGAGCTCCGAGGTCTCGTGCCCGTTGTCGACGCGGATGTACGCGATGTGCTCGCCGTCCGGCGCCCACGTCGGGTCGGTGTAGGTGATGTAGTCCGCGAACCGCGGAACGATGTGCCGGCGGTGCCTCCCGTCACCGCTCGCGACCCAGACGCCGTTCAACGTGAATGCGAGCTGTCCGTTGCGCGAGTACGCGGGGTAGTCGCCCGTTCCGAGCGCGTGGCCACCGGCGCCGTCGGCGCCGACAACGAACACATACGACCCGGTTCCGACGGCGATGACGCCGTCCGGGCTCTCGCAACGGTGTCGCCCCCGCCTCGGTCGTGACGGCGACGGCCGCAACAAGTGAAGCGGCGATGATCGCGCTGACGACGTGGATACGGGCCAGGAATGGGCGATCCTGGATTCGAACCAGGGACCTCCGCCTTATCAGAGCGGCGCTCTAACCAGCTGAGCTAATCGCCCGCGCGGCGCCAAGTCTAGCCATCGCATCGTGCTGCGTTGGCCGTCAGGGGCGGGGGTAACCTACGTCCAGGGATGATCGAGATGACGATCTACGGGGTCTCGTTCGACATCGTGGGCAAACAGCCGATCGTGCTGCTCAAGACCGCGGACGGGAACCGCTATCTGCCGATCTGGATCGGTCAGCAGGAAGCGGCCGCGATCCTGATGAAGCTGCAGGGCGCAACCACGCCTCGCCCGCTGACGCACGACCTGCTCGTGAACATCCTCTCGGAGCTCGACGTGTCGGTGGTCCGCGTGACGGTCACCGAGCTGCGCGAGAGCACCTTCCACGCGTCGATCACCGTCGCCCAGAACGGCACCGAGCTCGAGATCGACTCGCGCTCCTCCGATGCGATCGCCGTCGCCGTCCGGACCGGTGCACCGATCTTCGCGGACGACGAGGTGATCGAGGAGTCCGCGATCGAGATGGAGGGGGACGAGGTGAACGAAGAGGAGATCGTCGACGAGTTCAAGCGGTTTCTCGATCGCGTCTCCGCCGAGGACTTCGCCGGCGCCGAAGCCGAGGCCGAGGCCGCGGAGCTCGAGGACGAGCAGGACGACGACGAGACCGAGAGCGAGACCGAGAGTTAGAGGCTACGTCTCTACGTGTACACGTAGACCGTCGTGCCGAGAGCGATGTCGCTGTAGACGCGCGTCGCCACCCACATCGGGATCCGCACGCAGCCGTGGGATGCCGGATACGGCGGCACGTCGGGATAGCCGTGCACCGCGAACCCGCGGAGGAAGTAGTTCGGGTAGTAGAGGACCCAATCGAAGCCGGTGACCTTGCGGTAGACGTGCCAGAGGCCGAGCGGCGTGTTGCCGGTCGCGCCGGTCGACACGGCGACGACGAGCGCGACCCTTCCGTCCCGCACGACGAACAGCACCTGGCGCGCCTTGTCGACCTCGATGTGGTTTCCCGGATAGCGGGCGCGGGGCACCGTCGCATGGAGGAGGCGTGCCCAGAGCCCGGCCGTCACCGTGCCCGTGCGCGGGAGCCCTTCGACCTTCTGAAACGCGTAGACCGCCTCGACGTCGTCGTCCCCGTACACGCCGTCGGCCTCGACCGCGTAGCGGAGGTCTCGTAGGCGCTCCTCGAGTTGCAGGACACTCGGCCCGCGTGAGCCTGACGACAGCCGCGGGAGGACGATCTCCGCCTGCACGGTGGTGCGAACGGCCGCCCAGCCCCGGGCCGGGCGCGTGGTCACGGTCGCGCGGGCTACGTGCGGGGTGCGGGTGTCCACGACCGCCGGGCCGACGACTCTTCCGGCGCTTGCCGGGTGCAGCGTGGCCTCCACGCGCATGTGGGAGCCGACGACCGGGGCACCGACCAGCCGGACGACGAGCTTCGGCACTGCGACGATGCGCACGGCCGCCGTGACCCCGTCGGCCTGCGCGACCCAGGGCGCCGTCCCGAGGACGCGCACACGCAGCTTGCCGTGGACGAACTGCCGCCCCCGCAACGTCACCGGCAGGCGCGGTGTCACGGCGGCGTGGAGCGTCACCCACTGCGCGTATCGCGCTTTCGGCGGGCCGCTCAGCTTCAGCGCGATCGAGAGCACCGTCGCGGCCGGCTCCTGGCCCGGCGTCGCTCGTCAGCGTCGGCCGGAAGACGCCCGCCGGATAGACGTGCTCGACCGTCTGCCCGGTGGCGGCCGTCCCGTCGCCGAAGCTCCACGCATACGTGCTCGACGCACACGATGCGGTGAAGGTGACCGTGAGCGGCGCGGTGCCGGAGACGCGGGTGGTCGAGACTCCACAGCCCGCGTGTGCGACCGACGGTAGTGCGAGAGCGACGAAGGCGGCGAGGGCGACGCGGCGCACGGCGATCGAGCTTAGAGGGTGACGGCGACGATGAGCGCGATCAGGTTGAACGTCCCGTGCAGGAACATCCCCGGCACGACGCTGTCCGTGCGGTCGCGGATCCAGGCGAGGGCGCACCCGAACGCGACGATCACCGGCAGCGAGACGAACAAGCCGTGTGCGAGCCCGAACAGCAGTCCGACCGTGAGGATCGCCTGCCAGCGGCCGAAGCGCCGCGTCAGCGAGAAGCCCAGGCCGCGATACGTGAGCTCCTCGACGAACGGGATGAAGGTGCAGATGACGACCGCGTTGACGACGTACGCTGCGGCGTGGGTCGGTTCCCAGTGCGAGGGCGTCAGGCCCTGCTCGTTTCCGGGGTGCGTCGCAGCGGCGTACAGCTCTTCGAAGAGGTAGATCGCGAGCAGCGCGACCGCGAGGTATTGAAGGGTTCGCCAGGGCGATCTGGGCCGGCGGAGTGCGAGGAGGTCGAAACGCGGCCGCGCGATCAGCAGGACGAAGGCGAGGACGATGCCGTCTTGCACGATGGCCCCGATCGCGGTCGACCACTGGTAGAGGACTTGAGGATCTGGCTTGCCGGCGGCGAGCCGTCCGGCGTACGCGATCACGGCGAGCGCCCCGGTGAGCGCGAACCAGAGCGCGAGGCGACGCTTCTCCCTCGTACCATAGGGCGGCGCCGTGCTCGACCGCACGTTCACTCCGGCCGAGGCTAACAGCGCCCTCGGCGAGGTGCGCCCCGCAGCGGAGCGCCTCGTTCGTCTGCGCGAGCGGCTGCGTGAGCTCGAATCGACCCAGGGGCGTCTCGTGATCGCGATCGGCGGGAACGGCGGCGGCCATGCTGCGGGTGATCTCGGCGCCGCGCAGTCGGAGCTCGTCTCTCTGGCCGGCGCTGCGGCCGCGTGTATCGACCACCTCGAGTCGCTCGGCGTTCTCGTCAAGGACGCCGATCTCGGGCTGCTCGACTTCCCGGCCGTCCGGTCCGGGGCCCCGGTCCTCCTCTGCTGGCACGTCGGCGAGGACGCCGTCGCCTTCTGGCACTCCTACGAGGAGGGGTTCGCAGGCCGGAAACCGATCGACTGGGGCGAAGAGGAAGAACACTGATGTCGGAGTTCTGGCAGCACGCCCTGATCGCGGCGGCCGTCGTCGTGGCGGCCTGGCTGATCGCGAAGCTCGTCGACCGGCGGATCTCCCGGCGCGACCTGCCGCCGGAGGTCATCACCCGGTACCGCGTGATCCGCCGCACGCTGTTCGTGACGATCGTCTGCGTCGGCGTCTTCTCGGCGCTGCTCGTGATCCCGCAGGTTCGCGCGGTCGCCGGCGCCATTCTCGCTTCGTCGGCAGTGCTCGCGCTCGTGATCGGGTTCGCGAGCCAGCGCGTGATCGGGAACGCGGTCGCCGGGATCATGATCGCGTTCACGCAGCCGCTTCGACTCGGCGACGAGGTCGAGGTCGACGGCGCGAGAGGGGTGGTCGACGAGATCGGGCTCAACTACACCTGGCTGCGCACGTCCGACGACAACCAGATCGCCGTTCCGAACGAGAAGCTCGCCTCGCAGACGATTCGCAATGCGACGATCCGGACTCCGGGTGGCTACGTCGAGGTCACGGCCAAGCTGCCTCTCCAGAGCGACCTGCGCGCCGTGTTGGAATGCCTGTCGGTGGACGGTGACGTCGCCCGGGTGGCCGAGCTCGGGGCGGACGAGGTGACGATCGCCGTTCGCCGCCGCACACCTGCCGGGCACCCGCTGGGCGACGCCGCCTCCGACCTGCGCGTCGAGATCGCCGAGCGCCTGCACACGGCCGGGATCTTCGCGGCATGACTCGCCGGCTTGACGGAGGCGGTCCAAGAGCAGGTACCGGCTCCGCCGGTGCCGGAGCGGGTATGAGCCGTAAACACGACGATCTCGACTTCATCCTGGCTCAGCGGGGCCGGAAACGGAAGCGCGCGGAGCGCACCCGGCGTCGCCGCCGCGCAGGCGTCATCCTTGCGGTGATCGTCGTTGCTTTTGCGATCGGCGCCGTCACGGTCGGAGTCGGGGCGGGTGTCGCTCTGTCCGCGAGCTGCGACCTGAGCGCTCTTCGGCCGGTCGACATCGGCCAGAACTCCTTCGTCTACGCGAGCGACGGCTCCGTTCTCGGCTCGATCCCGGCCGAGCACAACCGTGAGCCGGTCGCGCTGGGGAGAATGTCGGTCTGGCTGCCCCGTGCGACGGTTGCGATCGAGGATCGCCGCTTCTGGTCGCACGGCGGCGTCGACTACGTCGGTATCGCGCGTGCCGCCTGGACCGACGTGACCGCGGGCAAGGCCGTCGAAGGCGGGTCGACGATCACGCAGCAGCTCGTCCGCGGTCTGTACACGGGCCGCGAGAAGACGTTCAGTCGCAAGCTGAAAGAGGCCTGCCTGGCGATCAAGCTCGCACGCAAGTGGCCGAAGGCGAAGATTCTCGACGAGTACCTCAACACCACGTACTACGGCAATCACGCGTACGGAGTCGAGGCCGCATCGCAGACGTACTTCTCTCGTCGCGCCAGTCAGCTGACGCTTCTGCAGTCCGCGTTGCTCGCCGGGCTCCCGCAGGCTCCGTCGGTCTACGACCCGTTCCACGATCCGAGGGCCGCACTCGTGCGACGCCGGGAGGTCTTGCAAGCGATGTTCACGAATCGGGTGATCACGGCTGCGCAGTACCGCAGCGCCGTGCGCGTGAAGTCGCTCGGCTTGAAGCCGGGGAACATCTACACCCAGATCAAGCAGCCCTACTTCTTCTCGTACGTCACCGACCAGCTGATCGACGAATACGGCGCCGGAACGGTTCGTGAGGGCGGCCTGAAGGTCTACACGACGATCGACCCGCGGCTGCAGCGTCTCGCGAACAAGGCGATCCGCGACATCCTTCCCTACCGGACCGACCCGGCGGCCGCGATCGTCTCCGTCGAGCCCGGAACAGGCGCGATCCGTGCGATGACCGCCGTCGTCCGCAACGCAGGCAATCAGTTCAACCTGGCCGCGCAGTCGGCGCGGCAGGCCGGCTCGACGTTCAAGACGTTCGTGCTCGCGTCGGCGGTCGAGCAGGGCGTCGATCCGAACTCGACCTACTACACCTCCGCGCCGTTCACCTGCAACGTCGCGCCGTGGTGCGACCCGGCGAAGCCGTGGGAGGTGCACACCTACGACAACACCTACAACGGCAGCGAGTCGATCACCCGGGCGACGCTGCAATCGGACAACACGGTCTACGCGCAGCTGACGCTCGACGTCGGGCCCCGCTACGTCTGGCAGATGGCGCACCGGCTCGGCGTTCACCTGACGCCGGACAAGCCGGTCGCCTCGATCGGGCTCGGCTCGCTTGCAGTGTCGCCTCTCGACATGGCAGCCGCTTACGCGACCTTTCCCGCGATGGGCGTCTACGCGAAGCCGATGGCGATCACGAAAGTCGTCCTCCCGACCGGCAAGGTCGACACGGCGAGCGGGTGGGGCAGGCCCCGGACGAAGCGTGCGCTCTCCGAAGGTGACGCCTGGCAGGTGACCGACGTGCTCCGCCAGAACGCCGAGTACGGGACAGGAGCCGGCTCGGGCGACGGCGTCCACCCCAACGCCGGGAAGACGGGAACGACGGAGAATCACGCGGACGCGTGGTTCGACGGCTTCACGCGCCAGTTGAGCACCGTTGTCTGGATGGGCTACCAGCAGGGCGAGATCCCGATGACGGACGTCCACGGCGAGGAGGTCGCCGGGGCGACCTTCCCCGTTCCGATCTGGCACGAGTACATGGCGGCCGCCCTCTGGAAGCGCCCCGCACTCGATTTCCTGGTGCCCGACGTGTATCCGACCTTCCGTCCGATCCGGCATGGCGACTACGGGTACCTGCAGTACGTGAGCCCTCCGGTGTCGACGACGACCGCGACGACGACGACGACGGCGACCACGACCGCGCCGCCCGTCACGACCAACCCGGCGCCGCCTCCTGCCAGCACGGCGCCGAGCCCGCATTAGAAGCGCGCTCGTCGCCGGCTGCCTCACCCTGACGCTCGTCGTCGCCTGCGTGTTCGTCGCGCGGCTCTCGCACGTCGGCACCGCCTTTCTCGTCCTGCTTGCAGGGGCGTTCGCGTCGTACGTGGTCGGCTACTGGCTGCTTCGGCGTGGCGGGCGCTTCGGCCTCGTGTTCGCGGTCGCGTGTGCGATCCAGCTCGCCCCGCTCGCTGCGCCGCTTCTGCTCTCGACCGACGCGCTGACCTACTGGAGCTACGCGCGCCTGCACGACCCGTACCGCCAGACGCCTGCCGACGATCCCGTGTCGGCGTCTCATGCGGGCCGCGCCTACTTGCACTCGACGTCGGCGTACGGCCCGGCATTCACGCTGCTGTCGAAGCCCGTCGGCCTGACGCGCTCGCCGTCCGTGGCCGGGTGGACGTTCCGTGTCACAGCCGTGCTCGCCGTTCTGCTCGCGACGTTCCTCGCATCCCGCCGGCGGGCTTCTGCGGCGGCCCTCGTCGGCTGGAACCCGATCGTCGCCGTTCACTTCGCCGGCGGTGGTCACAACGATGCGCTCATGGTCGCGCTCGTGGCCGTCGCACTGGCGCTCGGCGACCGCGGCTCGACTCGAGGTGCAGGCGTCGCCTGGGCTCTCGCCGTACTCGTGAAGTGGGTGCCGCTGCTCCTGTTGCCGCTGCGTGCGCTCGAGGCTCGCGCATCCGGCCGGCGCGTCGACCATCTTGCGTTTGCCGTCACCGCATTCGTGACGCTCGGGGTCGCAACCGCCCTGTGGCGGCTCCACTGGCTGCACGCGTTTGCGCCACTCGCGCACGACGTGCAGCGGCGGACTTCGTACGCGCTGCCGTCGCGGTTGCATCTGCCGACCTGGCTGTTCGTGGGCGCATACGCGATCGCCTACTGCTGGCTGCTCGTCCAGGCTGCGCGCGGCCGGGCGCGTCTCGGGCTCGCGTGGGTGTTGCTTCTGCTGTGCCTTCCGTACCTGATCGTCTGGTACGTCCTGTGGCCGCTCGTCGCCACGGCGTACGACGACGATCGCGGCGCGGTGGTGCTGACGCTCGCGCTCTGCGCGTACCTGCTGCCGCAGACGATCACGTGAGCAGGCCCTCGATCAGGCCGCGCCACTGCCGCCCGCGGACGTCGCGTGCGGCCCGTTCTGCGAAGACGCGGCGGCCGCCCGCGGCGATCGACGCGCGGAGCTCGCCGTCGACTGCGAGCCGGGTGATCGCGGCGGCGAGCTCGGTCGGGCTCTCGGGGGGCACGAGCAGCGCCGACTCGCCGTCGCACAGGAGCTCGCGCGCGGCGGCGGTGTTCGCGGTGATGACCGGCGCTCCTGTCGCGAGTGCTCCGAAGACGGCAGGCGCGATCGCGCGCGACTCTCGAAACGAGCCCAGCACGATCCCGGCGTGACCGAAGGCGAGCCCGTGCGCGTCGGGCTCGAGCTCTCGCCTCCCGATGCTCCGGATGGGCACGTCGGGAACCAGCTCGGCAGCCGCGGCGACGATGTCGCTCGAGGCGTCGATCTCGTGCAGCGCCGAGAACGGGTACGTCGGCGTCCACGCCTCGCCGAAGACGTCCTGATCGGCGCCGAGGAACACGACCGCCGTGTGCTCGGCTCCGAGCGCGCGCAGGTAGGCGGCCTCCGCCTCGGTGCCGCAGACAACGAGGTCGGGGAGCCGCAGCGCGCGTGCGTCCGCCACGCGGAGCACGTTGGCCGCTGCCGAGTGCGGCCGAAAGCGCCGCCTCACCGAGACCAGCTCGTCCTCGAGCGAGAGCACCGCGTCGAAGACGACCGGCCGGGAGCCGGCGAGACGCCGGGCCCGCGGCACGTCGAAGTGGCCTGGATACCCGACGACGAGAGCGTCGGCGCGCTTGCGGCCGGGCGTCGACAGGCGCAGCTCGGCGAGGATCACGTCCAGCGTCCCGCCCAATCCGCCGCGGCCGAGTTGCGTCTGGCGCTCGACGACTTCGACACCCGCGTCCCGAAGCGCGGCGATCGCGTTCACGTTGCGCGGATGTTCGCGGTCGTACGTCCCGAAGTAGAGGATCTTCACAGCAGTCCCGCCAACGTGCGCGGGATTATCGTGGTCGATGGTGAAGACGCTGCTCGGTATCGGTGAAGCGCGGGCGCTCGTGCTCGGGCGCGTGCGGATTCTCGAACACGAGACCGTTCCGCTCGCCGCCGCGTCGGGCCGCGTGCTCGCCGAGGCGGTGCAGGCTCCGGTCGATCTGCCGCCGTTCGACAGCTCGGCAATGGACGGATTCGCCGTGCGTGCCGGCGACACACCCGGACGGCTGGCCGTCGTCGCGCCTTCCGCGGCCGGCCGTCCATCGGCGGATGGGGTCCATGCGGGCGAGGCGGCTCCGATCGCGACGGGAGCGGTCTTGCCCGAAGGCGCTGACTCGGTGGTTCCCGTCGAGAGAACGCAGACCGACGGTGCGGCGGTGAGCGTCGACCGTGTTGCCGTAGGAGACAACGTGCGGCCGCGCGGCGGTGACATCGCGGCGGGCGACGTCGTTGCCTCGGCGGGAACACGGCTCGCTCCCTGGACGATCGGCGCATTGGCCGCCGTTGGGCTCGGGGCCGTCGTCTGCGCGCGACGGCCGCGGGTGGCGCTGCTCGCGACGGGCACTGAGCTTCGGGCTCCCGGCGAGCGGCTCGGGCCCGGGGAGATCTACGAGGCGAATTCCGTGCTCCTCGGGGCACAGCTCGCCGAGGTGGGGGCCGAGGTCGAGAAGCTCGATCCGGTGGCAGACGACGAACCGGCCACGCGCCGGGCGCTCGAACAGGGGCTCGTCCGGGACGCCCTCGTGACGTCAGGCGGCGTCTCGGTCGGCCGGCACGATCTCGTGCGCGGCACGCTGGCGGCGCTCGGTGTCGAGGAGGTCTTCTGGGGCGTGGCGGTGCGGCCGGGCAAGCCGATGGTGTTCGGCACGCGGGGCGCGACGCTCGTGTTCGGCCTACCGGGTAACCCGGTGTCGTCACTCGTCGGCTTCGAGCTCTTCGTGCGCCCGGCGCTCCTCGCGATGCAGGGCGCAGCCGACCCCGGGCCACGCTGGCAGCCCGGCCGACTCGCCGCGAGCGTTCACCGCAACCGGGAACGCGACCAGCTGATCCGGGCACGGCAGCGCGTGGCCGGCGACGTCGTGGTGCTCGAGCCGGTGGACGGCGACGAGTCGCACATGATCGCGCGCGCTGCTCGCGCCGACGCGCTCGTGCTCGTCACGCGCGGTGAAGGCGAGGTCGCAGCCGGATCTGCGGTCAGCTACCTCGCGGGGTAGGCCGCGTCCAGTTTGCACGGGCGAGGCGATGCGCGAGGCTCCGTACCGGGCCGCGGACGGGCCGCTCGCCTTTGCGCGGGTACGGCGCGTAGCGGCCGGCGGCCACGACCGCGAGCTGCGCTGCGCACGCCACGCCGGCGAGCGCGATCGCGAATGCGATCGGCTTCACGTAGCGGAGTGCGACCAGTTCGAGGAGGTACCACGGGGCGTCGAAACCGAGGCCGAATCGGAGTGCGAGTGAGAGGAGCGGGAGCAACGGCCCGATCAGGCCGACCCCGAAGACGAGGCCGCGACGCAGCGGGCTCCGTGTGCGAACCTGCGGCAGCCAGAGCCAGGCGTGGAGGGCAGGGAGGCAGAACAGGAGCGCGTACGGGTTTGTTGCCAGAACGAGCAACGCAACGCCTGCGCAGCCGAGCAGCCCGGCGACGCTTCCGGCGAGCTCGTCTTCGAGTGAGACCGGTCGGCGCGGCACGAGGCGCTGACGGGAGACGAGCCAGCCGAGGGTGAGCACGCCACCGAGCAGGAGCAGGGGCAGCACCGCCCAGTCGCCGGCCGCCGCCGTCGACGGGTTCGGCGGCCGGGCCGGCCCGCGCGGCCACGCGCCGGCGAGCCCGAAGGCGGCGAAGGCGAGCCCGGCGAAGAGCCAGAACGCGAGCCTGCTCGCCAGACCCCGAAACGCAGGGCCGATCGGGATCCGTCGCCGGCGGGTGCGCGCGAACAGGTCGACGACCACGACCAGGAAGGGGACGAGGAGCGAGATCAGGAGCAGCTCGATCGCCCACCCACGTACCGCTCGTCCGCCGGCCCAGAGAAGGCCCGGTGTGCCGCGGCCGAGCTCGAGGCCCTGGTCGAGCGAGCCGACGAGCTCCTGCGTGGCCCGTCCGAGTGCCGCGAGGTGCGCGAGGTCGAGGGTTCCCGGGCGATCGGTGAACGCCTCGGGCGGTCGTACGCCACCGGTTGTCACCGTCACGGCGGGAACGCCGCGCGCCACGAACGGGCCCTGCTCGCCGAGGGTGAATGGAAAGCCGAGGTCGATCAGCTGCGCGAGCACGCTCGGCCGCTGCGCCGCCTGCCCGCCCTGCTCGGCAATGCGCTCGGCGGCGGTCGCGACGAGCAGCGCGGCGGCGGAGTGCGGCGCGTCGCCGGACAGGAGCAGTCGCGGTGCCCCGCCTCCGGCGAGTGCGGTCAGATTGATCACGCCGTCGACCGGGAACGCCAGGCGCCGGGCGAAGCGCGCCGCGCCGAGGCCACCGGTTGCGCCCCCGTCGGTCGAGAGGAAGACGAGGGTGTGGACGGGGCGGACGGCGGGCCCGCCTGCAACCCCGGTCGACGCGTAGCCGCGCGCCAGCTCGACGAGCGCGGCGGTCCCGCTCGCATTGTCGTTCGCGCCCGGGCCGACGCCGGTGTCGTCGCGGTGCGCCATGACGACGATCGCGTCCCGCGACTGCCCCGCCACGACCGCCCAGACGTTCTCGAGCCTCGTCACGTCGCCGCCCGGGATCCGCTCGTTCCACGTGTCCGACGACACGGGCAGCCCGAAGCCGCGGAACTGGTCGCGCACCCAGCCGGCGGCCCCGAGCGCACCGGCGCTGCCGGGCGAGCGGTCCGGATAGCTCGTCGACAGCTCGCTCGCGAGCGTCTTCGCACCCGGCCCGTCGAAGTTCGGTGGGAGAGCCGGCGCCGCCAGCACGCCCGTTCGCGAGCTCGCGAACGCGACCAGCAGCAAGGGGAGGAGGGCGACGAGGAACGACGCGCGGTACAGGCGGCCGTTGACCGGCCGCTCGACCGACCCGCGGCGGGCCCGCCGGCGGGGCGCCGGAGTTCGAGTCGGTCTCATACGCAGGGCTATAGTAGGAGGGCGACCGTTTGAAGCGGTCTCGCTCGCGCGCCCGGCAGGCGCTGCAGCCGATGCCCGACTCGTCACCCACGATCCTGCTCGTCGACGACGAGGATGCGGTGCGCAAGGTGCTCGCGTTCCCGCTCGAGCGGGACGGCTACCAGGTCGTGCAGGCGGCGGACGGTGAGGAGGCGCTCGAGAAGTTCGGCGCCCAGCCAGTCGACCTCGTGGTGCTCGACATCATGCTGCCCCGCCTCGACGGGCTCGAGGTCTGCAAGCGCCTACGCGCCAAGAGCACGGTGCCGATCATCATGCTCACGGCACGCGACGACGAGCTCGACAAGGTGATCGGGCTCGAGCTCGGTGCCGACGACTACATCACGAAGCCCTTCTCGATCCGCGAGTTCCGCTCCCGCGTCCGTGCCCTGCTGCGCCGAGCCAGGGCACCCCACGCGGCAGACGAGGCCGGCGAGGAGCGGATCGAGCACGACGGCCTCCTGATCGACGTTCCCCGCCGGGCGGTCGAGATGCGTGGCGAACCGGTGCAGCTGACCTACGTCGAGTTCGAGTTGCTGCGGGCGCTCGCGGCGCAGCCGGGGCGCGTCTTCAGCCGCCGGATGCTGCTCGAGGCCCTCTGGAAGAGCGCCGACTACCGCGACCCGCGCACGATCGACGTCCACGTGCGGCACCTGCGGGAGAAGCTGGAGGCGGAGCCGCGGACGCCGGAGTACATCCTGACCGTCCGCGGCGTCGGCTACCGCTTCCGCGATCGATGAGCCATGAGCCGTGCTCGACGGAGGCGATCCAAGAGCGCAGGCGCCGGCTCGGCCGGCGCCGGAGCGGGCATGAGCCGTAGGCTCGACGGAGGCGATCCAAGAGCGCAGGCGCCGGCTCGGCCGGCGCCGGAGCGGGCATGAGCATGCTCCGCGGCGTCGGCGGCAGGCTCGCCCTCGCACTCCTGGTCGTCGTCGCCGGTGTGCTCGGGATCGTCTATCTGATCGTCGTCCCCTCGTACCAGCGATCGCTCCAGAACAGCGAGCTCCGGAGTCTCGAGACCTCGATCCGGACGATCGCGATCCCCAACTACCCCGCCAATCAGTTCGGGAAACAGGCGTTCGCGGACAAGTGGGCGGCCGAGGTCGACGCACGGATCGTCGTCTACGACCTCCAGAACGAGGTGCCGCTGAACCTGCAGCCGGTTGCGGATTCCGCCGACGAGTCCGACTCGAGCGACGTCGAGAACGACCCGATCGCGATCGAGGCGATCGACCGGAAGACGCTCTCCCGCGGCACGGTCGATCGGGACGGCCAGCGGTACGCCGAGGTCGCCTACCCGATCAACGGCTCCGTCGTCCTCCTCTCGGCGCCGCTCCACGACCAGCTACGGACCGTGGCGGTCGTCCGGCGGCGTGTTCTGATCGCGGGCGCCGTGGCGTTCGGCTTCGCGCTGCTCCTCGGTTACGCCGGGGCTGCGCGGCTGGCCCGTCGCATTCGGCGGCTCGAGGTGGCCGCGGAGCAGATCGCGGCCGGGAACTTCGCCGAGCCGGTCGTGGACGCGAGCACCGACGAGCTCGGGCAGCTGGCACGCGCCTTCGAGCGCATGCGCCTTCGGCTCTCCCAGCTCGACCGCGCCCGAGGCGAGTTCATCGCCAACGCGTCGCACGAGCTCCGCACGCCCCTGTTCTCGCTGGGGGCGTTCCTCGAGCTGCTCGACGACGACACCCTCGACGAGGCGACGCGCGAGGACTTCCTCGCCCAGATGCGCGAGCAGGTCGACCGGCTCGGGCGGCTCGCGACCGACCTGCTCGACCTCTCGCGGCTCGATGCCGGCCGACTCGCGGTCGGCCGCGACCAGGTCGACCTCTCCGAGCTCGCAAGCGAGGTGGCAAGCGAGCTCGAACCGCGTGCCGTTGCGCTCGGCCAAACGCTCGAGCGGGTGGTCGGGGGGCCCGTTCTCGCCCAGGGCGACTCGGCGCGCATCGTGCAGATCGGGCGAATCCTGGTCGAGAACGCGTTGCTGCATGCCCCCGCCGGGAGCACCGTTCGGGTCTCGACCGCCCGCGACGGTGGTCGCGCGACGCTGACGGTCGCCGACAACGGGCCGGGGATCCCGCACGACGCGCGCCAGCAGGTCTTCGAGCGCTTCTACCGACTCGACGGCACGCGGGCCTCCGGCAGCGGCCTCGGCCTGGCGATCGCGCGCGAGCTCGCCGACCTGATGGGCGGCCGGCTCGAGCTCGACGTCCAGGACGGCTGGACGTTCTTCACGCTCGTCCTGGCCGCCGAGGCCCAGGACCGCGACCGCGAGCCGGTCCGAGCCTGAAGTCGGCCGTTTCGACGTGGAAACGCCCGCTCGCGAGTACAGTGGGTGAAGGTGCGCCCGGGCCTGCTCGCCGCCGTTTCGCTCGTTGCCGCGGTCGTCGGAGGCGCGCTCGTGCTCGTGGTCGCCAAGGCCGCGGGCTGGCTGCACCGGGGCTCGACGACGGCGACCGTCGTCCAGGTGCAGCCCGGCTCCGGGTCCGTCGCGCCGGTGGTCGTCGCCAAGCCGCTCCTGGGCAACGGGTTTGCGCCCGCGCAGATCTACCGCGCGCGGTCGGCCGGGGTCGTGACGATCTACTGCACGTTCGGGGCGGCCGGCTCGGCGAATGCCAGTGCCGGGCTCGGGTCCGGCTTCATCGTCGCGCCTGACGGCACGATTCTGACGAGCGCGCACGTGATCACCACCGCCGGCCACGGTCAGGCGGGGGCGGTCGCGCCCGCGCGCACGATCTTCGTCGCGTTCTCCGACGGCGACCGCGTCCCCGCAACCCTCGTCGGTTACGACCTGTTCGACGACGTCGGCGTCGTGCGCGTCGACCCGGCGGCGCACCCTGTCTCCCCCGTGCCGCTCGGCAACTCGAGTCGTGTGGTCGTCGGCGAGCCGGTCGCCGCCATCGGCAGCCCTTTCGGGAACGCGGACTCGCTCTCCGTCGGTGTGGTCTCCGCGATCAAGCGCTCGATTCCCTCGATCACCACCAACTACCACCTCGTGGACGCGATCCAGACCGATGCGCCGATCAACCACGGCAATTCGGGCGGCCCGCTCTTCGACGCCCGCGGGCGGGTGATCGGGATCAACGCGCAGATCCGCTCCACGGGCGGCAGCTCGGGTTTCGAGGGCGTCGGGTTCGCCGTTCCGATCGATTCGGCGAGGCGGTCGCTGCGACAACTCGTTCGCGGCGGCAAGGTCAGCTACGCCTACGTCGGCATCACCACGGAGGACCTCACCCCTTCGATTGCGAAGAAGTTCGGTTATGCCGTGAAGCACGGTGCCCTGATCGACTCGTTCGCGTCCGGCAACGCCGCCGGTGAGCGCGCCGGCCTGAGGGCTGCGACGCGGTTCGTGGTGTTCGAGGGCGAGACGGTGCGCGTCGGCGGTGACGCGATCGTCGCGATCGACGGGATTCCCGTGCGGAGCGCCGAGGACGTCGTCCGCATCGTCGCCGACCGCCTCGAGCCCGGCGAGACCGCGGTCTTCAGGGTCGCCCGCGGGCACCGTTTGCTGACCGTGCCCGTCAAGCTGGGCGCCCGTCCGACGCCGACGGGATAGGGACCCAGGAGGACTGGTCCGGGCGGCGGCGAACGACGACGTGAGAAACCGGCAGAATCCCCGAGGTTTGCTCTCCCCGTGCGACAGGGAAAGGTGCCGCAGGTATGCGCGCGTTCGACGACGATGGGGCCCGGACGGTTCGGCTGAGGATTCCCGCGAAGGCGGAGTTCATCGGGCTCGGGCGGCTCGCCCTGAGCGGGCTCGTGCGACTCCACGAGGAGCCGCTCTCCGACGAGGTTGTCGCCGACCTCAAGCTCGCCCTGACCGAGGCGTGCACGAACGCCGTGAGGCACGCCTACGACGGTGGTGAGGGCACCGTTGAGATCACCTACGAGCTGCACCCGGACCGGCTCGTCGTCGAGGTCGCTGACGACGGGGACGGGTTCGACCTGGATCCGGCGCCCGCGGCGGCGGGCGACGACGAGCTCGTCGAGGGCGGCCTCGGGATCGCCATCATCCGCGCGCTTGCCGACGAGCTCGTGATCTCGGGGCGCGAGCAGGGAGGCTCGACCCTGCGCTTCGTCAAGCACCTGCCGGTGCCGGCAAGACCGTAGTGACGCTCCAGCTGGTGAATGCGGGGCGCAAGTCGCTCGCGGACTACGCCACGCTGGTATCGCGCGGGTTGATGGACGAGGTCCGCCGGCTCGCCGAGCCGCTCGCGGGCAAGCGCGTCGTCCACGTGTCGGCGACGCCGTTCGGTGGAGGCGTCGCCGAGATCCTCTACACGCTCGTTCCGCTCATGGCAGATGCGGGGCTCGAGG
Source organism: uncultured Thermoleophilia bacterium (assembly GCA_963851065.1). GTDB lineage: Bacteria > Actinomycetota > Thermoleophilia > Gaiellales > Gaiellaceae > PALSA-600. Next base: position 307,671 of record CAWKNW010000011.1, on the reverse strand, counting down.
TCGAATGGCGGGTGATGCGGGGCGAGGACGAGTTCTTCCGGGTGACGAAGACGATTCACAACGCGCTGCAGGGCGACCCGCAAGGGCTCGGGCCGGAAGACCTCGCGATCTTCGCCCGCTACAACGAGGAGACGGCCGCGGCGCTCGACGCCGACGACTACGACTTCGTGGTCGTCCACGATCCGCAGCCGGCGGCGACGATCGACTCGTACCCGCAGCGACGCGCCAAGTGGATCTGGCGTGGGCACATCGACTTCTCGACACCGAACGCGAGCGTGTTCGACGCGCTCCTTCCGTCGATCCGGCGGTACGACGCTTCCGTCTTCCACCTTCGTGAGTACGTGCCGAACAACGGCCGCTTCGAGCGTGTGGCGATCTGGCCCCCGGCGATCGATCCGCTGCAACCGAAGAACATGGCGCTGGCCGCCGAGGATGCGGCGTACATCGTCGACCAGTTCGGTGTCGACGTCGAGCGCCCGCTGCTCACACAGGTGTCGCGCTTCGATCCCTGGAAGGATCCGCTCGGGGTGATCGACGCGTACCGCCTCGTCAAGCAGCGGCACCCGGAGGTGCAGCTCGCGCTGGTCGGCTCCATGGCGCACGACGACCCGGAGGGGTGGGAGTACTACCAGCGCACCGTCGCGCACGCGGACGGCGACTCGGATGTCCATGTCCTCAGCAACCTGAACAACGTCGGCGCGGTCGAGATCAACGCGTTTCAGGTGCACTCCGACGTCGTCGTTCAGAAATCGAGGCGCGAGGGCTTCGGGCTGACGGTGACCGAGGCGCTCTGGAAGGGCAGGCCGACCGTCGCGGGCCGCGTCGGCGGGATCGTGGCGCAGATCGCGGACGGCGACACCGGCTGGCTCGTCGACTCGGTCGACGACTGCGCCGATGCGTGCAAGACGATTCTCGCCGACCCGGATACCGGCCGGGCGCGCGCGCTTCGGGGCAAGGAGGGAGTGCGCCGCCGTTTCCTCACGCCCCGCCTCCTGCGCGACTGGCTCGTGCTCTTCAACATCCTCGCCGGCAACGACACCGCCGGTAGCGAGATCACGCTCGTGTGAAGCGCCGGCCGCTGATCGTCGTCTCGAATCGTGGCCCGGTCGCGTTCGGGCGCGACCAGGACGGCGCACGTGTCGCACGCCGCGGCGCGGGCGGGCTGGCGACGGCGCTCCGCGGGCTGCTCGTGCGGCAGGAGGTGACGTGGATCGCGAGCGCGATCTCCGATGAGGATCGCGCGGTCGCCGCGGAGACGGGTGGCCTCGTTCCGGAGGGGGCGGGTGCGCCGTGCCGCTTACGGCTGCTCTCCCTCGACCCGGGCAGCTACGACGGCTACTACAACGTCGTCGCCAATCCGCTGCTCTGGTTCGTGCAGCACTCGCTCTACGGCCTGGGCGACCAGCCCGTGCTCGACGAGAGGTTCGCGCAGGGCTGGGACGGTTATGTTGAGGTGAATAACGCCTTCGCGTCCGCGGTCGTTGCCGAACTGGACAACACACCACACGCGGCGGTCTTGTTCCACGACTACCACCTGTACCTGGCGCCGCGCATCGTTCGCGAGGCGAGACCCGATGCACTCCTGGCCCACTTCGTCCACATCCCCTGGCCGCAGTCCGACGGGTGGACGGTGCTTCCGGACGCGGAGCGCCGGGCGGTGCACGACGGCCTGCTTGCCAACGACCTCGTCGGCTTCCATACGCGCCGATGGCGGCGGAACTTCCTCGCGAGCGTCGCCGACGTGCTCGGCACGGCAGCCGATCGGGAGGGCCGTGTGCTGCATCGCGGGCGCGCGACCAGCGTCACGAGCCGTCCGATTTCGGTCGACTGCGACGAGTTCGACGCGCTTGCGGCGAGCCCGGCCGTACTCGAGGCAGAGGCGCACATCGATCGGACTCGCCCCGAGCGGCTCGTGCTGCGCGTCGATCGCACCGATCCGTCGAAGAACATCGTGCGAGGGTTCACCGCATTCGGGCTGCTGCTCGACCGGCATCCGGAATGGCGCGGCAGGGTGTCGATGCTCGCGCTGCTCGACCCGTCGCGCCTGGACGTCCCCGAGTACGAGGCATACCGCTTCGCGATCGAGCGCGAAGCAGCAGCGGTGAACGCGCGCCATTCGTCCGTCGGCTACGAGCCGATCGATGTCCACATCGCCGACGACTTCCCGCTCACGGTCGCCGGCTACAAGCAGTACGACGTGCTGCTCGTGAACGCGGTCTTCGACGGGCTCAATCTCGTCGCCAAGGAGGGCCCACTCGTGAACGACCGGGCTGGGGTGCTCGTGCTCTCCGAGAACGTGGGCGCACACGAGGAGCTCGGCGAGTGGGCGCTCACAGTGAACCCGTTCGACGTGCTGGGGCAGGCCGAGGCCCTCCACGCGGCCCTCTCGATGGGCCGGTCCGAGCGCGTGCGACGTGCCCGCGCGCTCTCGGCTCAGGTGCGCGCCAACGACGTGGGGCACTGGATCGACGCGCTGCTCGGCGACCTGGCGCGCGTGTCGGCGTAACCTGTCACCGGTGAGCGAGCTCTCGCACGTCGACGACGCCGGCGCCGTTCGCATGGTCGACGTCGGCAGCAAGCCCGAGGTCGAGCGGCGTGCGGTTGCGCGAGCGTTCGTCGCGACGACCGCGGCGCAGCAGCTGCGCACTCTCCCGAAGGGCGACGCGCTCGTGACCGCCCAGCTCGCAGGAATCATGGCCGCCAAGCGGACGGCAGAGCTGATCCCGTTGTGCCACCCGCTGCCGCTCTCGCACGTCGACGTCACCGTGCAGGTCGTGGACGGCGGCGTCGAAATCCGGGCCGAGGTCGCTACGACGGCCCGGACCGGCGTCGAGATGGAGGCGCTGACCGCAGCCGCGGTCGCGGCGCTCACGGTCTACGACATGACGAAGGCGGTCGACAAGACGATGTCGCTGTCCGTCGAGCTCGTGGAGAAGGTGAAAGGGTGAACGCGGCGGTGCTCACCGTGTCCGATCGTGTGTCGCGCGGTGATGCTGCGGACACGAGCGGTGACGAGCTCGAGCGCAGCCTGCGCGCCGACGGCTACGACGTCGATCGTCGTGTCGTGCCCGATGAGGCGGCAGAGATCGCCGCCGCGATCACCGAGCTCGCGGAGAAGGCGAGCATCGTGCTGACAACGGGCGGCACGGGTGTGGCTCCGCGCGACGTGACACCGGAGGCGACGCGAACCGTTCTCGAGCGGGAAGTCCCGGGCATCCCCGAGGCTCTTCGCGCCGACGCCATTGCGAAGACGCCGCACGGGCTGCTCTCGCGCGGGACGGCGGGTCTCGTGGGGCAGACGCTGATCGTCAATCTTCCGGGCTCGCCGGGGGGCTGCCGGGACGGCTACGCACTCCTGCGTCCCGCGCTGCCGCACGCCCTGGCGCTCGTCGCCGGCGAGCACACCGAGCATCGGCAGACGTAGTGCCCGTGCGCGCCGCTCGTCTCTACTACCGACTCGTCAAGTTCGAGCACACGATCTTCGCGCTGCCGTTCGCGTACGTCGGAGCGTTCCTCGCCGCCGGCGGCGTCCCTTCGGGACACGATCTGTTGTGGATCACGCTCGCGATGGTCGGCGCACGCTCGCTGGCGATGGCGCTCAACCGGCTGATCGACGCGCGCATCGATGCCGCGAATCCACGCACTGCCGGCCGGGAGCTGCCGAGCGGCGCCCTCTCCGTTGCCGCCGTGCTCGGGTTTTGCGCAGCTGCGCTCGGTGTCTACATCGTCGCCGTCTGGCAGCTGAACCCGTTCGTGTGGCCGCTCGCGCCGATTCCGGTCGCGATGTTCGTCATCTACCCGTACCTCAAGCGCTTCACGTGGCTCTGCCACCTCTGGTTGGGTGCCGTCGACGGGCTGGCGCCGGTCGGGGCGTGGGCGGCGGTGCGCGGCGATCTCGCGTGGGAGGCGTGGGCGCTCGGCGGCGCGGTCGCTGCTTGGGTGGCCGGATTCGACCTCTTCTATGCGCTGTTCGACGTCGACGTCGACCAGGAGCAGGGTCTCCACTCGTGGGTGACGCGGTTCGGAGAGACCGGAGTGTTCCTCGGTGCCCGTGCGCTGCATCTGCTCACTGTCGTCCTGCTCGTCGCCGTCGGTGTGGGCTTGCATGTCGGCGTCCTGTACTGGATCGGCGTCGTCTTCGTCGGCGCACTGCTCGGCTACGAGCACTCGCTCGTTCGGCCCGGCGACCTTCGCCGGCTCGACACCGCCTTCTTCACGATGAACGGCGTCATCTCCGTCGCCTTCTTCGTCTTCGTGCTCGCCGACGCCCTGTGATCGTCGGCCTGCTACATCCGGGCGCGATGGGCGCGGCGCTCGGCGACGCGTTACAGGCGGCCGGGCACGAGGTGCTCTGGGCCTCCGACGGCCGGAGCGCCGCGACACACGGTCGCGCTGCCGGCTTCCGGGACGTCGGGACGGTCGAGGCGCTCGTCGAGGGGAGCGAGCTTCTGCTCTCGGTCTGTCCGCCCCATGCCGCACGCGACGTTGCAGCCGGCACTGCAGCGTTCGACGGTCTGTACGTCGACGCGAACGCGGTCTCTCCGGCGACCGCGCGAGCTGTCGCCGCGATGCATCCCCGATTCGTCGACGGCGGCATTGTCGGGTCTCCGCCGCGTCAGCCCGGAACCACCAGGCTCTATCTCTCCGGGGACGAGGCGCCGACGGTCGCTGCGCTCTTCGACGGCAGCGTCGTCGGCGCGCGGGTGGTGGCCGACGCGTCGGCGCTCAAGATGACGTATGCGGCGTGGTCGAAGGGGACCGCCGCACTGCTGCTCGCGATCCGCGATGTCGCGCGCGCGAACGGCATCTGGGACGATCTGCAGGCCGAGTGGCGCGAGTCCGCGCCGGAGCTGCCGGTTCGGCTGCAGGAGGCGGAACGGTCGGCTGCCGCGAAGGGCTGGCGCTGGAGCGGTGAGATGGAGGAGATCGCCGACACGTTTGCCGCGGCCGGCGCGCCGGATGGGTTCCACCGCGCTGCGGCGGAGGTCTACCGGACGTGATTCGGGGCCGCGACCTCGCCAAGCGCTTCGGCGACCGTCGGGTCTTCGCGGGCATCGACGTCGACCTCTCCGACGACGGCTTCCTGCTCGTCACGGGACCGAACGGCTCGGGAAAGACGACGCTGCTGCGGATGCTCGCAGGGCTCGCGGCGCCGACCGCCGGGAAGCTCGAGCTTCCGGCACGGCGGTCGATCGGCTACCTGGCGCACGAGCCGCTCGTCTACCGGGAGCTCACGCCGCTCGAGAATCTGAACCTGTTCGCGCGGCTGTACCGGATCTCGGAGCGTGGTGAGCGGGTCGGGATGTTGCTCGAGCGGTTCGGCCTCTGGGATGTTCGCCACGAACGTGTTGCGTCGTTCTCGCGCGGCATGCAGCAGCGGCTCGGGTTGTGCCGCGTCCAGTTGCACTCTCCGTCGCTCCTCCTGCTCGACGAGCCGTTCAACGCGCTCGACGGCGACGGGGCGGCTCTGCTCGAGGCTCTGCTCCGAGACCGGACCCGTGCGTGTGTCGTCGCGACGCACGACCCCGCGCGCGTCGACCACCTTGCAACTGCGCGACTCGCGTTCGCATGACATACCTGCGTGATGTCGGTGCGCTCGCGCGCAAGGATCTGCTGCTCGAGCTGCGGGCGAAGGAGACGCTGCCGGCGATGCTGCTGTTCGTCGTCGCGATGCTGACGATCTTCCACTTCGCGTTGCCGCACGGCAGCAGCGACGCCGCGTCGCTCGGATTGCTGTGGTCGGCGCTCGTGCTGACGGCGCTTCTCGGCCTGACGCGTGCCTTCGTCGCCGAGCGGGAACAGGGGATGTTCGACGCGCTCGTGCTCGCACCGTGCGACCGCAGCGCGATCTGGCTGGCCAAGGCGCTCTCGGTGCTCGCGTTCCTCGTGTGCGCCGAGATCGTCGCGCTGCCGGCATTCGCCGCATTCTTCTCGGGCGTCGACGGACGGACGATCGCGGCGATCGCGCTTGCCGACATCGGCATCTGTGCCGTCGGCACGCTCTTCGGCGCGATGGCAGTCGCCGGGCGCGCCCGCGAGCTCCTGCTGCCGCTCCTCTTCCTGCCCGCGGCCGTCCCGATCGTGGTCGGCGGCGTCGGCGGGTACCTGTGGTTCCTGGCGCTGTACGACGCGCTCTTCGCGGTCCTCGCCTGGGCGACGTTCGAGTACGTCGTCGCCGAGGTCTGACGGTTCCGGCCCGCCGCGTGGTCCGGTCTACGATTGCTCGTGTGAGAGCCCTCTCCTCACGTCTGCCGGTCGTGGCGGGCGCGTGCGCGGTCCTGTTCACCGCTGCGCTTGCGCTCGTCTTCTTCTACGCGCCGACCGACGCGAACCAGGGGCTGTCGCAACGGATCTTCTACTTCCACGTGCCGCTCGCCCTGACCGCGTACGCGTGCTTCGGGTGGGGGGCCTGGAAGGCACTCCGTCATCTCTGGAAGCAGGATCCGGAGGCCGACCTGGAGAGCTACGTCGCAATCCATCAGGGTGTGATCTTCGGCGCGCTGACGCTCGCGACGGGGTCGATCTGGGCGAAGATCTCGTGGGGCGTGTGGTGGTCGTGGGGCGAGGACCAGCTCGTCCTCTTCCTCGTGCTCTTCCTCTTCTACTGCGCGTACTTCATGCTTCGCTACTCCGTCGAACCGAGCCTCCAGCGCGCGAACATGTGCGCCGTGTACGCGCTGTTCGGCGTCGTCCTGATTCCCGTCTCGTTCCTCGCCATCCGCCTTTCGAAGGGCTTCATCCATCCGGTCGTGTTCACGTCGCACGGCTACCAGATGACGAACTCGCAATTCCTGACCTTCTGCGCCTGTCTCGCGGCGATGCTCAGCCTCTTCGTCACGCTCTACTCGATCGAGCTCGCCGGCAAGCGCCTGGACGTATCGCTGCGCGAGCTGCGGGAGCTTCTTGCATGACAACGCCATCCGAGAAGTACACCGCCGCCGCGTATCTCGTCGTGTTCGTCGCGGTGCTCGCGTACGTGGTGATCATCGGGTCGAAGCTGCAACGGCTGCAGCGTGAGGTGTCGCGGCTCGTCGAGCTCGCAAAGGAGAGGCAGGGTGGCTGAAGTCCTCTTCTGGCCGGCGCTGATCGGATACGGGGAGGCGGCTTTCGCCTACGCGTCCGTTCGGACATCGCGGTCCGCGACTTGGGGGGTGAGGCTGGGCTGGCTCGCGCAGACGGCACTGCTCGTGATCCAGGCGGCACGCTCCTCCGGCTTCCCCTGGTCGACGTTCGCGGGGTCGCTGAACCTCTTCGTCTGGCTCGTCGTGAGCACGTATCTGATCTGGGGCTGCCGCCCGCGCTTCCGGCTGCTCGGCCTGGCGGTGATGCCGCCGGTCGCCCTGCTCTTCCTCGTCGCGAGGCTGGGCGGCGGTACGGCGAGCGACGGAGGCTCGCAGTACCCGAATCTCTTCCTCGTCCTTCACGTCGGCTTCGTGCTCGCGGCATTCGCGGGGTTCACGCTCGCCGCAGCGCTGGCCGGCCTCTACCTGTGGGAGGAGCGCAGGCTCAAGCGCCGCGCGCCCGACATCCTCCGCCTGCGCCTTCCGCCGCTGCAGGCACTCGAGCGGCTCACGCAGCGGGCGATCGTGGTGTCGCTGCCCCTCCTGACCTTCGGCCTGGCGGCCGGCATCCTGCGCCTGCGCGAGAAGGGCGGTTCGACGGATCCGCTCGAGTGGCTGACGATCGCGACGTGGCTTCTGTACGGCGGCTTCTGTGTCGCGCGGCCGGCGGGCCGCCGCGCCGCGTACCTGGCGCTCGGAGGCTTCGCGCTCGTCGTCGTCTCGCGGCTCGCGCTCGCTGGAGGCCACTTCGCATGACCGTTGCTGACCTCACCCTGGTCGGGCTCTCGCATCACGTCGCGCCGGTCGAGCTGCGCGAGCGCGTCGCGCTCGACCTTCCCGGGGCGGCAGCCTTCGCGCGTTCGCTCGCGCCTGCCGTCTGCCTCTCGACCTGCAATCGCACCGAGCTCTACCTCGCCGGCGACCAGGAGGACCGGGCGGTGGCGGCCCTCGCCGACCTCGCCGGCGAGCCGCTCGACGGCGTCCTGTACCGCCTGCACGACGACGATGCCGCGCTGCACCTGTTCCGCGTCGCGGCCGGCCTCGACTCGCTCGTTCCGGGCGAGGGGGAGATTCTCGGGCAGGTGCGCAGCGCGTTCGAGGCGGTCGAGCGTAACCGTCTTCTCGACCGCGTCTTCCGTCAGGCCCTTGCGCTCGGCAAGCGCGTTCGCAGCGAGACGGCGATCGGTGAGAGCCCTGCCTCTGTGTCGTCCGCCGCGGCGGCGCTCGCGGCTCAGGTCTTCGGGGACCTCGCCGGCCGGCGCGTGCTGCTGATCGGAGCCGGCCGGATCGGCGAGCTGGCGGCCACCAACCTCGCCTCGCGTGGAGCGTCGATCGCCTACGTTGCGAACCGCTCGCACGACGCGGCACGCATGCTCGCCGACCGGTTCGGCGGGCAGGGTGTCGCGTTCGACGCTCTCTCGACCGCACTCGCGGATGTCGACGTGGTCGTGTCGTCGACCGGAGCTCCCGGATTCGTCCTCCGCGCCCAGGACGTGCCGGCCCGCAGGCATCACCCCCTCTTCTTCATCGACATCGCCGTGCCGCGCGATCTCGATCCGGCTCTCGCGAAGCTCGACGGCTGCTTCCTCTACGACATCGACGACCTCGAGGCCGTTGTTGCGGAGACGCTCGCCGGTCGCCGGGTCGAAGCGGAGCGCGCTGAGGCGCTCGCCGCCGAGGAGATCGAGCGGTTCCGGTCGTGGCGCGCGTCGCTCGACGTCGTCCCCGCCATCGCGTCGTTGCGCGCCCGCGCCGAGGAGATCAGGTCGGCCGAGCTGGCGAAGCTCGCCGGCAATGTGAGCGACGACGAGCGTGCGACGCTCGAGTCCGTTACGTCGCAGATCCTGAACAAGCTCCTTCATCTGCCGACGGTGCGGATGAAGGAAGCGGCGGTGAGCGCCGACGGTGCGGCCTACGCCGATGCGGTTCGCCATCTCTTCGGATTGGAGGACACCGAGCGGTGACCGACGACGAGCCCCGGCGGATCGAGCGACCGCTGCCCGTCGTTGCGCCGTCGGCGTTCCTGCGCGTGCGACGGGGACCGCTCTCGTGCGGTCGCAGCACCCGGAGCCCGAGGTCGATCTGTGCTCGTCCGCGTCGGGTCTCGCGGCTCTAGGCTCGCGCTCACGCAGGCCGAACAGGCTGCGGGGCTGCTGCGCCGGCCGGGCGTCGAGATCGCATTCGTACCGATCACGACGGCCGGCGACCGCGACCGCTCGAAGCCGTTCGGAGAGATCGGCACACGTGGTGTGTTCGTGAAGGAGCTCGAGGAGGCGCTGCTCGCCGGGCGCATCGATGTCGCCGTGCACTCGGCGAAGGACATGACGGCGGAGGATCGCGACGGCCTGGTCGTCGGCGCGTACCCGGAGCGCGAAGACCCGCGCGACGCGCTCGTCGGCGCGGCTTCGGTCTCGCCGGGCATGCGGATCGGCACCGCGTCGGCCCGGCGGCGGGCACAGCTGCTCGCGGCCGATCGGACCCTCTCGGTCGAGCCGCTGCGTGGAAACGTCGACACGCGGCTGCGCAAGCTGCGCGAGCGTGGGCTCGACGCGATCGTGCTCGCCGCCTGCGGTCTCGACCGGCTCGGCCTCTCCGCCGAGATCGGCGCGCGTCTCGACCCTGCGCAGATGCTGCCCGAGGCGGGGCAAGGGGCTCTCGCGTTGCAGGTTCGTGCGGGTGAGGCCGAGCTCGTCTCCGTGGTCGATCACGCCGAGACGCGTCGTCGAGTCGAGGCGGAGCGCGCATGCGTCGCCGAGATCGGCGCCGGTTGCCTCGCGCCGGTTGCGGCGCATCACGACGGGGACACGCTTCACGCGCTCGTGGCGGGAGAGGACGGCGAGTGGTTGTTCCGCCACTCCGGCGACGACCCGGTTGCCGTTGCCCGCGCGCTCCAGGCGTTTGCAGCCGCGCAATGAAGGTGATCGTCACGCGTCCGCGCGCGCAGGCCGAGGCGCTCGTTGCGCGGCTCCGCTCGCTTGCGGTCGATGTCGTCGAATGCCCGCTGATCGAGATCGAGCGCGTCTCCGACGAGCCCGTCGACGCCGCAGGCTACGACTGGGTGATCGTGACCAGTCCCAACGGCGCGGCCGAGCTGGCCCGTCGCGGACGGAACCTGCCGCGTCTCGCAGCCGTCGGCCCCGCGACCGCCGAGGCGCTCCGGGCGTGCGGCCTGGAGGCGGCGTTCGTGCCGCGTGCCGCGTCCCAGGACGATCTCCTCGCGGAGCTGCCGCGACCTGCGGGACGGGTGCTCTTCGTCGCGGCCGAGGGTGCTCGGCGCGGGCCTGTCGAGCAACTGGGAGCCGACTTCGTGCCGCTGTACCGCACGCGCCTGCTCCGCCCCGTTCTCCCGGGCGGCGACGTCGTCCTGCTGGCATCGGGCTCGGCGGCGCAGGCCTACGCCGAGGCCGGCGGGAGTGCGCCGGCCGTGACCATCGGGCCCGAGACGTCGCGGGTCGCCCGTGCAGCAGGCCTCGAGGTGGTGCGGGAGGCGGCAACGCACGACGTCGAAGGTCTCGTCGCCGCCGTGCGCGATCTGATGGAGTTCCGGGAGGGGCACTAGTTGACGGAGACGATCACCTTCCTCACCGACTTCGGCCTGCAGGACGACTTCGTCGGCACCTGCCACGGGGTGATCGCGATGATCGCGCCCGACGCACGCGTGATCGACCTCACGCACGGGATCGACCCTCAGGCGGTGCTCCAGGGAGCGCTCGTGTTGCGCAACGCGATCCAGTTCGCTCCGAGCCGGTGTCCACCTTGCAGTCGTCGACCCGGACGTCGGCGGAAACCGCCGGGCAGTCGCGGTCGCGACGCGTGACGGGCGTCGGTTCGTCGGCCCCGACAACGGCCTGCTCCTGCTCGCGGCCGACGAGCTCGGGATCGACGCGGTTCACGAGCTGACCGACTCTCGGTATCGCCTCGCCGAGGTCTCGCGGACGTTCCATGCGCGCGACATCTTCGCGCCGGCCGCCGCGCATCTCGCCGTCGGCGTGCCGGTCGCAGAGCTCGGGCCGCAGCTCGACCCCGCGACCCTCGTTCGCCTCGAGTTGCCGCGGACCGAGGTGGGTCGCGCGCAGGTTCGCGCGACCGTGCTGATCGTCGACCGGTTCGGCAACGTCGCCACGAACATGCAGCGGGTCCGAGATCGATTCGCTGGGCTGCGGGGAGGGCGACCGTGTCGAAGTGCGGCTCCAGCTCGATCGGTACTTCGCGATTCTCGTCGGCACGTTCGCCGATGCCCCCGCCGGCGAGCTGATCCTCTACGAGGACTCCTACGGCCTGATGACGCTCGCGATCAGCCAGGGGAACGCAGCCCGGTTGACGGGCGTCCGCCCGGGCGACGAGTTGCGGGTCGCGCGCACGTGATCGACCTTCGAGTCCGTCAGCGCTTGGCCAGGCTCGTCACGGATCTCGTGATGGCGCGGCCGGCGCTGTGGCGCGTCCTGCGCCGCCCGTTCGTCTGGATGTTCGACTCGATCGCGTCGGACTGGGAGGAGAAGCGGGTGTCGCCGCAGCATCTTCTCCCGCTCGAAGCGGCGCTCGCCGCCGTCCCGGTCGAGCCGTGGAGCGCGCTCGACGTGGGCACCGGGACCGGGGCCGGAGCGCGGGCGATCGCACGCCGGTTTGCCCGCACGTCCGTGACGGGTGTCGACGCTTCGTCCCCGATGATCGATCAGGCCCGCGCACGCGCCTCGAGCGACCGCGAGCGCTACGACATCGCGGACGCGTCCGCCCTCCCCTATCCGGACGATGCGTTCGACCTCGTCACGCAGTTGAACATGATCCCGTTCTTCGACGAACTGGCGCGTGTCACGGCGCCGGGCGGCCACGTGGCCGTTGCGTTTTCCCGTGGTGCCGAGACCCCGATCTGGGTGCCGCTCGAACGCGTCCGGGCGGAGCTCGAGCGACGAGGCTTCTCGCACGTAGCGAACTTCTCGGCCGGTGCCGGAGTAGCCCTGCTTGCCCAGCGTGCAGGCACATCCTAAGGTGCGGCTACAGGGACGTTCGCGACGCGGTAGCACCGGTCCGGACGTCTCTTTTTTCGCGCTCGCGGTTGCGATCGCGATTCTCGCGCTCGGCGGCGCCGCGCGGGGTGCTTCGGGTGCCGGCGGCTGTCCGCCGCCTCGAGTGACGCCCGCGTACGCCCATGCGGTGCGGTCGGCGCTCTCGGCGCATCGTGACGTCTGGGGTCGGAGGCTGCTCGTGGCGCCGGGCGGCCCCTCCTACGATCGCGCCAAGGCACTCCTCGCGCCGCTGCTCTATGCGGTCGGCCCTCGCGGCGAGAAGCTCACCGAGTCGGGTGTCTACTACGTGCCGTTCGCGTATCCCTTCAACGTCAACGGCGGCCGCACCTTCGCTCTCCACGTCGCCGACGGGAGCGAGATCATCGACGGCCGCGTCGGCGGTCCGAGCGTCACGGTCGACGTCGGCGCCGGCGGGCGCGAGCGGTACGGCTCGTGCCTCGAACGGCTCGGGGCGGCCAAGCTGGCCGACGGGTTCCTGCCGATCCTCGACACCTCTTACACCGATGCGTCGGGCATCCGGTACGACCAGGAGTCGTTCGTCGGCCGCGCGTACGGGACCATCTCCCTGAGCTTCGTGCACCTGTACGTCGACGCGACGGGAGCGACTTCCGATGCCGACGTCCGGTTCGTCTTGTCGCCGGGCAAGCTCGTCAGGGAGGGCGACCAACTCCTCGACCACGGCTCGACGAGGTTCGCGTGGAGCGGCGACGCGGCCGTCGAGGGCTCGACGGTCAGCTTCGACGTCCCGGCCGGGACGGAGGGCGACGTGTACGTCGCCGTGCCGAGCGGGACGAATGACGGTCGTGCGCTCCAGGTCGATCAGCGCGCGTACGACGCGGCCCGAACCGACGTCACGAACGTCTGGGAGTCGAGGCTCGACGAAGGCACCGTGTTCGATGTCCCGGACTCGCGCGTGCTCGACGCCGAGCGCGCGTTGCTCGTCCAGCAGCTGCTGCTGACGTGGCGCTACAGCGCCGGGAACACCTACGAGGAACTGTCGTTCGCAGAAGCGGCCGACGTCGCGCGTGTGATGGCCGCCTACGGACGTCCCGACGTGGCCGAGACGATCTTGCGCTTCGCGCTGAACCGGCTCCCGCAGCGGTTCACGACCTGGCGCGCAGGTGAGCTGCTCGTCGCGCACGCCGATCTCTACCGGCTCGCGCGGGACCGGTCGTTCCTCGACGCCGAGACGCCGCGCCTCGCGCGACTCGTCCAGACGATCGCCGGCGAGCTCGCCGTCAGCCGGAACGGGCTCCTCGCCCGCGAGCCGTTCTCCTCCGACGTCTCGCGCGAGGTCTACGCCCTGCACGGTCAGGCGGTGGTGTGGCAGGGGCTCGCTTCCCTCGGCCGCGTGTGGTCGGTCACCGGCCATCCCGAGCTCGCGGCGCTCTGCCGGAAGCTGGCGGCGCAGCTGCGTTCGGGGCTCGATGCTGCGGTCGCGCTCTCCGAGCGACGGGCTGCAGACGGCTCGGTTTTCGTGCCGGCGGCGCTGCTCGCGGATGAGCGTCCCTATCCGAGTCTGCCGCTCTCGCGTCGGGGCACGTACTGGAACCTCGTCATGCCCTACGCCCTGGCATCGGGCCTCTTTCCGCCGCACAGGCCGGTCGCCGAGGGAGTGCTGCGCTATCTGCTCGGCCACGGCGGACGCCTCCTCGGCCTGGTCCGCGCGGGGGCGACGAAGCTCTACGGGAACTATCCGCCGGCGCCGACGTCGGGTATCGACCAGGTCTACGGCGTCAACGTCGACCGCTTCCTGGCCGACGCCGACCAGCCGGACCAGCTCGTCCTGTCGCTCTACGGCATGCTCGGTGCCGCGATGACTCCCGACACCTTCGTCGCGGGGGAAAGTGCGAGCGTGACCCCGATGCACGGCTTGCTCGACCGGACGATGTACCAGCCGCCGAACAGCGGTGCGAACGCCGCCTTCCTCGAGAACCTGCGGCTCCTCCTGGTCCACGAGACACGTGGACCGGATGGGGCGCCACGTGGGCTCGAGCTCGCGTTCGCCACGCCGAGGCAGTGGCTCGCCGACGGCCAGACGATCAGTGTCCAGCAGGCCCCGACGAGCTTCGGGCCGGTGTCGTTCACGCTGGCACGGCTCGGTTCCGCGTTGCAGGGCAGCATCGAGGCGCCCGCGCGGCCGTCGCCGTCGTCGCTCGAGCTGCGGCTTCGTCTGCCCGCCGGCGAGCACCTCGGCGCGGTTCGGATCAACGGGCGGCCGGCGGTCGTCGAACGCCCGACCGACACGATCGACCTCTCCGGGCGGACCGGGCAGCTCGAGCTGGAGGCCGTCGTTCGGTGAGCTACGCTGCAGTCCCTCCGGGCGAGGTAGCTCAGTTGGTAGAGCACACGGCTGAAAACCGTGGTGTCGCCGGTTCAAGTCCGGCCCTCGCCACTGGTAGATGATTGATGCCACGTTCTCGCGTGTCCGGATGCGCGGCCTGGCCGCACTGGGCCGCTCCGAATGACGGTTGCCGGCGCCGCCGAGCGCTCGCGGATCGCCGACGTCGGCCTCGCGCCAGATGGCGACCGGCTCATCGGCTGGGCGCAACAGCACATGCCCGTGCTCGCCCGGCTCGGACAGACCGAGCTCGCCGACGGCGCGCTTCGCGGGCGCCGCGTTGCGGTCGTCGTCCACCTCGAGGCAAAGACCGCGTGCCTGGTCCTGGCGCTCGCAGAGGCCGGGGCCGACGTCGTCGCTGCAGGCTCGAACGCCCTCTCGACGCAGGACGCCGTGTGCGCGGCGCTCGTCGCGCGCGGCATCGAGGTGCACGCCCGGCACGGTTCGTCCTCGGAGGAGTTCACCGCCGACCTGCTGGCCGTGGCCGACACGGAGCCGGAGCTCGTGATCGACGACGGGCTCGAGCTGACACGTCGAGCCGAGCAACATCGTCCGGATGTCTACGCGCGGTTCGCCGGCGTCAGCGAGGAGACGACCACCGGCGTCGCGCGGCTGCGTGCGCTCGAGGCGGCGGGGCAGCTCCCGTTTGCGGCGGTCGCTGCGAACGACGCGCGCTGCAAGCACCTGTTCGACAATCCGTACGGGACCGGTCAGACGACGTTGACGGCGCTGCTCGCGCTCACGAACGTCCTCGCAGCCGGCCGCGAATTCTGCGTGATCGGCTACGGCTACGTCGGGCAGGGGCTGGCCCGCGCCGCGGACGGGCTCGGCGGGCGCGTCACCGTCGTCGAGGTCGACCCGGTGCGGGCGCTCGTCGCCCACATGGACGGCTATCGCGTCGCGCCGCTCCGGCAGGCGCTGCCCGATGCCGACGTCGTGCTGACGGCGACAGGCCTCGTCGAGGCGGTCAGCGTCGACGAGTTGCCGCTGCTCAAGGACGGCGTCCTGCTTGCGAACGCGGGTCACTCCGACCGCGAGATCGACGTTGCGGCGATCGCGGCCGCGGCCGCCGAGGTGGTGACGCCGCGGGCAGGTGTCGTGACCTATCTGCTCGGCGGCCGTAAGGTGCACGTGCTCGTGGACGGCGCACTCGTCAACATCGCGGGTCTCGACGGCAATCCGATCGAGATCATGGACCTGTCGTTCTCGGTGCAGGCCCTCTCGGTGCGAGAGCTCGCGGCCGGCCGGCTCCCGGTCGGCGTCAACAGGTTCCCGGACTCACTCGACACGCTGATCGCCCGGACGAAGCTCGAGACGCTCGGCATCTCACTCGACGAGCCGAGCGCGGCGCAGCGCCGCGCCCGCGACGAATGGCGCGTCGAATGAACGGTCCTGTCGCGGTGATCGGCGCCGGCCTCGACCTCGGCGCCGGCCGTCGCGGCGTCGACATGGGCCCGTCCGCGATCCGCTACGCCGGGCTCTCGGCGCGGCTCACGGAGATCGGTTGCGAGGTGTTCGACTCGGGCGACATCCCCTCGCCGGTCCCCGAGGCGACCGAGGCCGGCGAGGGCAACGCGCGTTACCTTCGGCCGATCCTGGCCGCGTGCGGTCTCGTCGCCGACCTCGTCGCAGACGCGGTGAGCCGCGGCCGCATCCCGCTGACCCTCGGCGGTGACCACTCGATCGCGATGGGGACGCTCGGCGGCATGGCCGCGGCGCGCGGCCCGGGCGGCGTGCTGTGGATCGACGCCCACGGGGATCTCAACCGGCCGCACACGTCGCCGACCGGCAACGTCCACGGCATGCCGCTCGCCGCGGCGCTCGGCGTCGCGGGCGAAGCGTTCGCCCACGTGGGGTATCCGACGCCCTCGGTCACGAAGGCGGCGCTTCTCGGCGTCCGCTCGCTCGATCACGGGGAGCGGGCGCTGATCCGCGAGCTCGGCCTGCGCGTGTACACGATGAAGGAGCTCGACGAGCGAGGCGTTCAGGTGTGCACGGCAGAGGCACTCGACTACCTGCGCGACTCCGCATTCGTCCACGTCAGCCTGGATCTCGATGCGGTCGATCCGATGTTCGCGCCGGGTGTCGGAACCCCGGTTCGCGGCGGGCTCTCCTACCGTGAGGCCCACCTTGCGCTCGAGCTGGTGTCGGAGTCGGGGCTCGCCGACTCCCTCGACGTCGTCGAGGTGAACCCGATCCTCGATCGCGAGAACGAGACCGGCGCGCTTGCGGTCGAGCTCGTCGCGAGCGCACTCGGCGCACGCATCCTCTAGCTGCGCCGCGCAGGGCGCGGAGGCTCAGTCCGTGCTGCTCGCGACCCGCGGGCAGTTGTACCGCCCCAGCGTGAGGAGCAGCCCGTGCAGCTGCTGCCGTTCGCCCTGGTCGAGCGGTGCCAGGAACTCCTCCTCGACTCGACGCGCGAGCTCGCGCAGACGCTGGAGCTCCGCCCTTCCCTCGGACGTCAGCTCGACGACGTGCCGGCGCCTGTCGATCGGGTCGCGGCGACGGATCACCAGGCCGCGCGACTCCAGTTCGTCGAGGAGCCCGACGAGCTGGCCGCGGTCGTAGCCCAGCGCGTCGGCGATCGCTCCCTGTGTCTCTCGCGGGCTTTCGTCGAGCGTGAGGAGGATCGCGTGATGGTAGGGGTGAAGGCCGGTCTCCTCGTAGGCCTCGAACGACCGGTCCTTGGCGATGAAGCCGAGCCGCTTGAGCAGGAAGAGCGACGAGGCAGTCAGCTCCGTGGGCAGCGTGCCGCGCCCGCCGGCGGCCGTCTGTGCGCTGGTCGACGTCACGGGGAATAGCGTAGCGCCGGCAATCGTTGCTGAGGGATAACGTTGTACTCATCAACGGTTAAGGAGATCAAGTAGTGGAGAACGCCGCCGCCACCACAATCCGCAGTCGCCGCTGGAGCGCCCTCGCGCTGATCGTCACCGCCCAGTTCATGGTGATCCTCGATGTGGCGATCGTGAACGTGGCGCTGCCGTCGATCAAGTCCGACCTGCACTTCTCCACGACGAGCCTGCAGTGGGTGATCTCGTCGTACGCCATCCTCTTCGGGGGCGTCCTGCTGCTCGGTGGTCGGCTGGCGGACCTGCTCGGGCGCCGGCGTCTCTTCATCGTCGGGCTGTTGGTCTTCGCGGCCAGCTCGCTCCTCTGCGGCCTGGCCTGGTCGGCTCCCTCGCTCATCGCTTTCCGAGCGGTGCAGGGCCTCGGCGGCGCCCTCATGGCTCCGGCGGCGCTCTCGCTGTTGGTGACGACGTTCGCGGAGGGCCGCGAGCGGAATCTCGCCCTCGGTATCTACGGCGCGGCCTCCGGCAGCGGCGCCGCGGCCGGAGTGCTGTTGGGCGGCGTGATCACCTCGTACGTCGGCTGGTCCTGGATCTTCTTCATCAACGTCCCGGTGGGCGTCACCGCCGCGCTGCTCGCGCCCGTCCTGCTGCGCGAGAGCCGCGCCGACCTCGGTCACCGGAACTTCGACTTCGCCGGTGCTCTCACGATCACGTCCGGGCTGATGCTGCTCGTCTACGCATTGACCAGGGCGACCACCGACGGGTGGGGGGCCACCTCCACGCTCGGGTTGCTCACCGGTGCATTGGCTCTCGTCGCGGCGTTCGTCGTCATCGAGCTGCGCGCATCCTCGCCGCTGTTGCCGCTTCGCATCTTCCGTCTGCGCACGCTCGCCGGAGCGAACGTGACGATGGCGATCGTCGGTGCGGTCGCGTTCTCGGAGTTCTTCCTCCTCACGCTGTACCTCCAGGACGTCCTGCGCTACTCGGCGGTGCAGAGCGGCGTGGCGTTCGTCGCGTTCGCCGGAACGGTGGTCGTGAGCTCGAACGTCGCCCAGTACGTCGTCGGGCGTGTCGGCGTGCGCACCACGCTCACCGGTGGACTGACGCTGTTCGCCGTCTCGGCGCTGTTGCTGACGCAACTTCCCGTGCACGGTCACTATTTCTGGAACATCTTTCCGTCGTTCGTGCTCGGTGGCGCCGGAATGGGCTTCTCGTTCGTGCCGATCACGATCGCGAGCCTGATGGGCGTCGAGCGCGCCGACGCAGGCGTCGCGTCCGGCCTGATCAACACGAGTCGGCAGATCGGCGGAGCGATCGGGCTGGCAGCGATCAGCGCGATCGCCGAGACGCAGGCCCTCGACTACGTGCACACGCATCCCGGAGTCTCTGCGACGAGCGGCGCGGCACTCGACCACGGTCTGCAGATCGCGTTCTACACGATGTTCGGGCTGCTGCTCGTGGGCATCGCGGCGACCATCGTTGCCGTTCGCCCCGCACGCCCGCGGCCTGCCGCGCAGCCGGTCCGCGAGATCGGCGAGGCTGCAATCGAAGAAGCGGCGTGAGGCGTCACTCGCGCGTCGCGTCCGCCGACCGCTCGGCCGCGTGCTCCTCGCCGTGCCCGGAGGGCTCGTAGTAGACACGGCCTCGGAGCTTCTCCGGCAGGCAGTCGACGTCGAAGCCAGCCGGGTCGTCGTGGGGATAGCGGTACCCCTCGCCGCGGCCGAGCTTCTTCGCGCCGGCGAAGCCGGCTGAGCGGAGCTCGGCGGGCGGCGTGAGCACCCCGTGCTCACGCACGTCCGAGACTGCACGTCCGAGTGCGACCGTCGATGCGTTCGACTTCGGTGCACGAGCGAGGTACACGGCGGCCTGGGCGAGCGAGTGCCGCGCCTCCGGAAGGCCGACGTGCTCGACGGCGTTCGCTGCCGCGACCGCGACGACCAGTGCTTGCGGATCGGCGTTGCCGATGTCCTCGGACGCCAGGACGATCATGCGTCGGGCGAGGAAGCGCGCGTCCTCGCCACCTTCGAGCATCGCGGCCAGGTAGTAGATCGACGCCTGGACGTCGCCTGCTCGCGTCGACTTGATCCACGCGGAGATCAGGTCGTAGTGGGCATCGCCGCCCTTGTCGTAGAGCAGCGGCCGCTTGCGGGCGGCATCCTCGACGTGCGCTTCCGCCAGCGTCGCGTCCTCCGCAGCCGCCGTCGCCGTCGCGAGCTCGAGGATGCCGAGGGCTGTGCGGGCATCGCCGCCCGCCCGCGTGACGATCAGCGTCCGTACGTCGACGGGAACCTCGATGCCGAGCTCTGCCGCGCCCCGATCGACGACCTGCGCCAGCTCGTCGTCGCCGAGCGGCTCCAGCTCGTAGAGCTGAAGTCGTGACAGCAGCGCGGAGTTGACCTCGAAGTACGGGTTCTCGGTCGTCGCGCCGATCAGGGTGAGCAGTCCACTCTCGACGCCCGGGAGCAGTGCGTCCTGCTGCGCCTTGTTGAACCGGTGAATCTCGTCGAGGAACAGGATCGTCCGCTGTCCGCTCGCACCGAGCCGCTCGCGTGCGCGTGCAAGCACCTCGCGAACCTGTGCGACCGTTGCCGAGACGGCCGAGAGCTCCTCGAACTCGGCTCCCGTCGTCGCCGCCACGATCCGGGCGAGCGTCGTCTTACCCGAGCCGGGCGGGCCGTAGAGGATCAGCGAAGGCACGCGATCGGCGGCGATCGCGAGCCGGAGTGCTCGGCCCTCGCCGACGACGTGGGCCTGCCCGACGAACGCCTCGAGCGTCGTCGGTCGCAACCGCTGCGCCAGCGGTGCGGTCCCGTCGAGACGACGTGCCGCCGCCTCGGAGAAGAGGTCGCCCACGACGAAAGTATGCTCCTGGCGGCGTGAGCGAGGTGTGGGGCAGCGGGACGTACGAGCGGCTTGCCGCGTGGTTCACGCCGGTCCACGAGCGGCTGGTCGACGTGCTCCACATCGAGCCGGGAGAGCGCCTGCTCGACCTCGCGACGGGGACCGGCGCCGTGGCGATTCGCGCTGCGCGCGCCGGCGCCGACGTGACCGGCGTCGACATCGCCGAGCCGATGCTCGCGAAAGCCCGCACGGCCGCCGAGGCCGCCGGCGTCGATGTGCACTTCGACCTCGGAAACGTCGAGCACCTCCCGTACGACGACGCCTCGTTCGACGTGGTCGCATCGGCGTTCGGGCTCGTCTTCGCCCCCGACCACGCGAACGTCGCCGATGAGCTCCGGCGGGTCACACGCACCGGCGGACGGATCGGGTTCACCGGCTGGCGTCCGAACCAGCGGCTCGCCGAGCTCTACCGCCGTTTCACGCAGGAGCCTCTCGAAGGGCGCGAAGCCTACGAGTGGGGCCGCGAGGAGCACGCCGAGGACATGCTCAGCGAGGACTTCGAGCTCGATTTCGAGGACGGCACCCTCTGGCTCGAGGCCGAGAGCGCAGAGGTGATCTGGGAGCTCTTCTCGACCTCCGCGCCCCCGGTGCTCGCCCTGCTCCGCCGGCTCGACAGCGCCCGGGCCGAGGAGCTCCACCGAGCGTTCGTCGAGCTCTACGAGGGCTATCGCACCCCGGAAGGCGAGATCCGCGCGCCACGCCGCTACCTGCTCGTGCTCGGAACGCGCAGATAGTGATGCAACCGGCAACGTTCGCCTGGCCCCTGGCCCGTGGGCACGCGGCGCGCTGCTGCGTCCTCGGTCGCGCCCATAGGCCTGCTATGGCCGCTCCCTGCGTCCTTGCATCGCTTGGTGCCCGCAACCCAGGAACCGGGCAACGTCACCGGCAGCATCACTAGGCGCAAGTTCGCTTCAATTCCGGCAGATGGAGGAAAAGGTCAGACTCGGCGGGATGGCGCTCGGTAACGGGGTGCTCGTCCACGGGCCGCTCGCCTGGGCATGTGCCGTCCGAACGGAGGACGGCGAGCTTCACGTCGTCGCCCGGCGCAAGCGGTTCTCCGCCGCCTCGATCTCCTCGCCGCTCTTGCGCGGTCCGGCGCGCATCGCCGAGGTATTCGCGCTCCTCCCTCAGGTCAAGCGCGAGTTGCCCCAGGCCGTCCTGCCGATGGAGCGAAGGCGGGTGCTCGCGGCGATGGCCGGCACAGCCGTCGCGCTCCAAGCTGCTGAAGCGCTCGCGGCTCCGGCCGACCGTGCGCGAGCTGACTTCGGCGCTGCTCTCGCTCGCACCGGCTGTCCTCGCGTTGCGCGGCGGTGAGCTGGCCGCCTATCACGGCGCCGAGCACATGTCGATCGGGACATATGAGCACGGCGAGGACCGGCCGAAGGAGCACGAGCGTTGCGGCTCGCACCTCGTCGGTCCGCTCCTGCTCACGACCGCGGTCGGCAGGGCGGCTGCCGAGCGGGCCCCCGAACAGCTCCGGCCTGCGGCGCGGGCCGCTGCTGCCTTCGGTGCGCTCGCCGTCTCGGTCGAGACGTTCGGTTGGATGACGCGAAACCCGGACCACCTGCTCGCGCGGGCGCTCGCCTTTCCGGGGCACGAGCTCCAGCACCGCCTCGGTACGCGTGAGCCCACGCCCGACCAGCTGGAGGTTGCGGAGGCGGCGCTACAGGCCTGCCTCGAGCTGGAGCTCGGGTGATCGCGACCCGCACCCGTCTCGACCCGAGCGTCTTCGACCTCCCGGTCGAGAAGATGCGCGCCGGCTGGTACACCGACGCGTACTTCAACCACACCCGCGCCGCGTTGCTCCGCGACGGCCGCCGCCCGACCGTGTTGATGCAGGTGTTCCAGAAGCGCGAGGCGTACCTCGGTGGGATGGACGAGGCGATCGCGATCCTGAAGCTGTGCGCCGAGAACTTCGAAGCGCTCCGGGTGCACGCCCTCTACGACGGCGAGCGGCTCGAGCCCTACGAGACCGTTCTCACGATCGAGGGCGACTACACCGCATTCGCGCACCTCGAGACGGTCTACCTGGGAACGCTCGCGCGGCGCACGCTGATCACGACGAACGTGGTGCATGTGCTCGAGGCGACGAACGGCAAGCCGCTGATCTTCATGCCCGCCCGGCACGACCACCATCGCGTGCAGACGGGAGACGGGTACGCGGCCTACGTCGCGGGCCAGGTCGCCGGGTCGCCGATCGGCGTCACGACCGACGAGCAGGCTTCCTGGTGGGGCGGTCGCGGGCTCGGCACGGTTCCGCATGCACTGATCGCCGCGTACGGTGGCGACACCGTCGTGGCGGCGAAGCACTTCGCCGACTGGGCCCCCGACGACATGAACGTGACGGTGCTCGTCGATTTCGAGAACGACTCGGTGCGGACGGCGCTCGAGGTCGCGAGCGCTCTCGGTCCGCGTCTCTGGGGCGTGCGGCTCGACACCTCGGAGTCGCTCGTCGACCGATCGCTCTGGGAGGAGCTCGGCGACTTTCGGCCGACCGGCGTCAACCCCCGGCTCGTCGCGAAGGTTCGGGATGCGCTCGATGCGGCCGGCTTCGATCAGGTCAAGATCGTCGTCTCGGGTGGATTCACGCTCGAAAAGATCAGGGAGTTCGAGGCTGCGGGTGTCCCGGTCGACGCGTACGGCGTCGGTTCGTCGCTGATCCGCGGTTCGAACGACTTCACCGCCGACATCGTGGTCGTCGACGGCGCTCCCGTCTCGAAGGTCGGGCGCCGCGTTCGGCCCAATCCACGGCTCGAGCTCGTCGAGTGATCGAGAGCGAGGGCCGGCTCGGCCGGCGGAGCGGGAATGAGGCGGATCCTCTGGGACGTCGACACGCAGGTCGACTTCGTGCGGTCGGACGGCAAGCTCGCCGTGCCGGATGCCGAGGCTGCGGTTCCGGCGATGGCGCGTCTCGTCGCCGCTGCGCGGGCGGCCGGGATCCCGCACGTCGCTTCAGCCGACGACCATGAGCTGACCGACGACGAGATCTCCGAGCACCCCGACTTTCGCGAGACCTATCCGCCGCACTGCCTGCGTGGGACGCACGGCGCCGAGAAGGTGCCGGAGACCGCTCAGGCCGATCCGGTGCCGCTCGCGCTCACGCCGGTGCCCGAGCGCTGGCTCGAAGGACGCGAGTTCCTCCTGCTCAAGAAGCACTTCGACGTCTTCACGAACCCGAACACCGACCTGCTGCTCGATCGCCTCGACCCCGAGGAGGTCGTCGTCTTCGGCGTCGCGACCGACGTCTGCGATGACGCGGCGATCCGCGGCTTGCTCTCGCGCGGGCGTGTCGTGACGTTCGTGCCCGAGGCCTCGCGCGGGCTCGACGAAGCCCGCACCGCAGCCTGCCTCGAGGGCTGGCGTGCCCAGGGCGTCCGGTTCGCGTCGGTCGACCAGGTTCTCGCCAACCTTTAGGTCGCGTCTGTCTCTGCCGATGAGTCTCGCGATGCTGCTCGGCTTCGACTTCGGGTCCACTGCCAGGGACTTCGCTCTCACCTGGCTTCCCGTCCTCTTCTTCGGTCTCATGTGCGTGGTCGTCTGGCTGCTCTGGAAGACGGTGCGTCTGATGCCGCGCGTCAAACCGCATCAGATCACTCCGGGCTCCGACTCGTCGGTCACGTGGGCCGACGTCGCAGGTCTCGACGAGGCGAAAGAGGAACTGCAGGAGATCGTCGACTTCCTGCGCGACCCGAAGCGCTTCGAGCGACTCGGCGCCCGCGTCCCGAAAGGCATCCTCTTTCACGGGCCGCCGGGAACCGGCAAGACGCTCGCGGCAAAGGCGGTCGCGAACGAGTCGGGCGCCCGCTTCTACGCGCAGAGCGCCTCCGCGTTCGTGGAGATGTTCGCCGGGCTCGGCGCCGCGCGGATCCGCAAGCTCTTCGACGACGCGCGCAAGAACGCTCCGTCGATCGTCTTCATCGACGAGCTCGATGCGGTCGGCCAGGCACGGAGCGGCCATTCGTTCAATCGCGAGCAGGATCAGACGCTGAACCAGCTGCTGGTCGAGCTGGACGGCTTCGGGCCGCGCGACCAGGTGGTCGTGATGGGCGCGTCGAACCGGCTCCAGGACCTCGACCACGCGCTGCTCCGGCCCGGCCGGTTCGACCGGCAGATTCTCATTCAGCCGCCGGACCTGAAAGGGCGCATCGAGATTCTCAAGGTGCACTCGAGGGGCAAGCCGCTCGCCCCGGATGTCGAGCTCGGCGGCGTCGCGCGTCAGACATCGGGTCTGACCGGTGCAGACCTGGCCAACATCTGCAACGAGGCCGCAATCGTGGCCGGGCGTCGGGACGCCAATGAGATCGGCGCCGCCGATTTCGAGTACGCACTCGAGCGCGTCGTCGCCGGCCTCCAGCAGCGGCGTGTCGTCACCGACAAGGAGAAGCGCATCCTCGCCTACCACGAGGGCGGTCATGCGCTGATGTCGCACCTGGTGGGCAAAGAGCCTCAGAAGGCCTCGATCATCGCCCGCGGAACCGCGCTCGGCTACGTCCTCCATCTGTCCGAGGAAGAGCGCTACCTCGAGACGAAGGAGGAGCTGCTCGACTGGATGGTCGTCGGCCTCGCCGGTCGCGCCGCGGAGGAGCTCGTGTTCGGCCGCGTCACGAACGGAGCCGCCAACGACCTCGAGAAGGTGACGCAGATCGCCCGGGCGATGGTCTTCGAGTGGGGAATGGGCGAGCACGTCACCTCGCGCACCCTGCGCGCCGACAACTACGCTCTCTCGGAGGAGACGAAGAGCCTCCGGGACTCGGAACAGGCGAACCTGACCGACTACGCGTATGGCGAGGCGCTGCGACTGCTCGGCAAGCATCGCGTTGCGCTCGACCGCATCGCGGGGGCGCTGCTCGAGTACGAGACGCTCGCCCGCGACGAGCTCGTGAAGTTGTTCGCCGACGTGACACCCGATTCGCTCTCCTCGGACGCGGTGGGTGTCGTTCGCGCGCTCGGCGCCGACCCCGCCGGGTAGCGTTCGCCCCATCGGCGCGAAGAGCATCCACCACGTCGGCGTTGCGGTCGACGACCTCGACGAGGCGATCGGGCGGTACGAGCGGCTGTTCGGCGCCGTGCTCGAGCATCGTGAGCGCCTCGACGAACAGGGTGTCGAGGCGGCGTCCCTTCGGGTCGGCTCCGGTCGGGTCGAGCTGCTCGCCGCAGTTGCGGCGGACACTCCGGTCGGAAAGTTCCTCGAGAGCCGCGGGCCCGGGCTCCATCACGTCGCGTTCGAGGTCGGCGACGTCCCGGCGGAGCTCGCCCGGCTTGCAGCTCGCGGCGAGCGGCTGATCGACGAGCAGCCGCGGCGCGGCCTGAACGGGCTGCGGGTCGCGTTCGTTCATCCGGAGGCGACCGGCGGGGTCCTGGCAGAGTTGGTGGACGATGGACCCGTCTGAGCGCCAGCGCATCGAGATCGCGTTCGAGGGCACCCAGGTGCTCTCACTGCTTGTCATGGCGTCGGTCGCCGACGACCTCGACCGCGCGCTCTCCGGGGGCGGCGACACGACCTTCTCGTTCGAAGCCGAGGACGGGCGCTACACCTTGCTGCTGCGTCGCGTCGTGTACGTGAAGCGCTTCGCGCGCGAGAGCCGCGTCGGCTTCGGCTCGAACGGCTGATCCTCTGCCGTGCCGCTCGAGGTCGGCATCGTCGGGCCGCCGGGCAGCGGGAAGACGTCGCTCTTCACCGCCCTGACCCGTGCTGCGGGTGGCGAATACGGTAAGACGAACGTCGGGATCGCATCGATCGCCGACGAGCGACTCGCCGCACTCGCCGCGGTCGTGCACGCACGCAAGGTGACGGAAGCGACCATCCGCGTCCAGGACGTTCCCGGGACCGGAGACGCCCAGCTCGGCAACCTGCGCCAGGTCGACGCGCTGCTCGCGGTTCTCCGCGGCTTCGGCCCCGAGCCCGATCCGGACGGCGATCTCGAGACGTTCCGGCTCGAGCTCCTCGTCGCCGACCGTGACCATGTCGAGCGGCGGCTGGAGCGTGTCCGCAAGCAGGCGAAATCGGGGGACGCCACGTTGCGGGCCGAGGTCGACGAGCTCGGCCGCGTACTTGCGCACGTCGACGCGGGGCATTCGCTGGCCGAGTATCCAGGGGAGCTGCCCGCCGAGCTCGAGCCGCTGACGACGAAGCCGTTGCTTGCCGTCGTGAACGGGCCGGGCGGGGTCGACCTGAAGCTCGAGGCGGAGCTTGCGGAGCTGTCCGACGAAGAGGCCTCGGCGTTTCGCGACGGAAGTGCGTCGGCGCTGGACGAAGTCGTGCATCGGCTGCGAGACGCGCTCGACCTGATCACGTTCTTCACCGCCGGCGAGAAGGAAACGCGGGCATGGACGCTCCGGTCGGGCGAGACGGCTCTCGATGCCGCTGCGGCGATCCACTCCGACATCGCGCGCGGCTTCATCCGGTGCGAGGTCGTCGACTGGCAGGATCTCGTCACCACCGGCTCGCACGCCGAGGTTGCGAAGCGCGGGCAGCAGCGTCTCGAGGGCAAGACCTACGTCGTCCGTGACGGCGACGTGCTGAACATCCGCTTCAACGTCTGACCGACGGCCGAAGACCAGGTGCCTGGCACCATCGTGCCAGGCACCGTTTCAGACGGAGATCAGCACGACGCCGGTGAGCGTCAGGACGATGCCGACCCGCTGTGATCCCGAGACGCGCTCGTGCAGCACGGCCGCCGCCAGCAGGACCGTGACGATCGGGTAGAGCGAGGCGAGCACCGACGTGAGGCTCACCAGGCCGTGGCTCGACGAGGCGGCGAACAGCACGTTGCCGAGCGTGTCGCCGATGCCGACCGCAACGACGATCGCCAGGTCGCGCGGGCGCAGCCGGAGCGCCGGCCGCCTCACGGCGACCGCAGCCGCCACGACGGTCAAGGCGGTGGTGCGGAACAGGACCGACGCCCACCAGAAGTCGGCGCTGCCCGCGGCATGCATCGGCGGGAAGTAGAAGCCGAAGCCGATCGCCGCGAGGGCTGCGAGCCCGACACCGGCCGCGACGCGCCGGGCGCCTTCCTGATGTTCCAGTGACGCGAGCACGACGCCGACGATCGCGCAAGCGATTCCGGCGAACTGAGCGGCCGACAGGCTGTCTCCGGTCGCGATCCCGAAGGCCACCGGCACGATCGCCGACACGCCTGCGATCGGCGCGACGACGCTCATCGACCCGACGGCCATCCCGCGGTAGTAGGCGTACAGCCCGAGCGTGCCCGAGAGCGCCGCCGGCACTGCGAGCAGGATCTGCCAGCCGTGCGGCCCCTCGCCGCGGATCGCGACGGCGACGGCGATCGCCACGACCCCGCCGACCTGTGCCCACAGCATCACGCGAAGCGCGCCCCAGGTGCGCCCCCAGAGAGGCCCGACGAAGTCGGCCACTCCCCATGCCAGGCTCGCGCCGAGCGCGAGGGTGAATGCGCTCAACCCGTGGGTCGGGTCGCGGCGACTGCGTCGAGCGCGTTCGCGTGGTGCAGCACGGCGGCCTCGGCCGTCCGGGCCGCCCGCGGGTCGTGGTGCACGGCGATGCAGTGCAGGAGCTCGGCCTTCTGGATCGCGGTCAACCCTTGCGATCGCTGGTCGACGAGCCGAACCCCGAGCTGGACGTGCCCCAGCAGGTGTCCCTCGTCCGTCACTGCGAAACCGGGACCGGGGCCGAGTTCGAGCACACGGCCGACGTCGTGGACGAGCGCCGCCGCGAGCAGCAGTTCGGCGCGCAGGCGCGGGTGGAGCTGCGCTGTCTCGCGACAGATCGTCGCGACGCCGACGGTGTGCTCGAGCAGGCCGCCCGCGTAGGAGTGGTGAGCGTCGGGCGTCGCGGGGCGTGTCTCGAGCGGCGCGTCCGCGAGCACCGCGCGAACCGTCTCCGCGAGACCGGCATGCGAGACCTCGCTGACGAGGAACTCCAGAAAGCCGCCCAGCTCGTCCGTGTCGCGCCGTGCAGCCGGAGTCAGCGACCCAGGATCGACGTCGGAAGCCTCGAGCGAGCGGATGTCGAGCTGCAGGCGGTCACGAAAGCGCTCGACGCGCCCGAGCACCCGCACGGCGTCACCTTCGGCGAAGCGACCGTCGAGCAGCTCCACGTCGCTCCAGACACGTGCGTCGATCCTTCCCGTCGGATCGACGAGCTCCAGCGCCAGATAGGCCGCGCCACCGCGGGTGCGCAGCTTGCGCTTCGCCCTGACGGCGTAGACGGCCTCGACGACCCGGTCCTCCTGCAGCTCGGCGATCGTCATGGCGCCAGTCTACGGAGCTGCCCAGATGCGGAACTCGGCCGTATTTCGTGCCGCTGCGACCTCGTCGAGGACCTCTGCGGCCAGCCGCCGCCGCCAGCCGAGAACGCCGGCGAGGTCGGCTGCGGTCAACTCGCCCGCGGTTGCGAGGACGAGCCTGGCGAGCTCGCGGCGCGCCACGTCCGGCGGCGGCAGCCGCTCCGGGAGCTTCCACTTGCGGTCGAGGAGATCGTGCGCGACCGCGCCCCAACCGGCTTCCTGCTCGACCAGATGGGAGCTCGTGAGGACGAGCTGCCGGTGAAGGAGGGCGATGCCGCGGTCGACCTCTCGCTTCGGCGCACCGACGAGCGTGCGCAGCTCGGTCCCGGTCAGCGGCCCGTTGGCGCGGATTGCCGACACGAGGTCGTCCTCGAGACCGGCCGGCTCGGCACGGTCGAGCTGAGCGACCAGTGCCGGCACGACGCGGGGCGCAACGCAGGCCGTGACGCGGGCCACGTGCTTGCCGACGCAGACGAGATCGCGGGCAGGCAACTCGTCCTTGGCGCTCCACAGAAAGGCCATCCCGTCCGACCAGCGCACGAATCTCCCGTCGGGCTCGCGGACGGCATGGGGCGCCGCGGCATCGCCGGCGACCTGTCCCCAGAGCGAAGGCAGCACGACGTCGGCCCTCGGGAAGAGGAGCGCGAGGCCGACCTCGTCAACCCAGGCTGCCGCGGCCTCCAGCGTCTCGATCATTAGTGTCCAAGCATGCCCACGGTGAAGCCGTTCCGTCCGCTCCGCTTCGACACGACGGTGGCGGGGCCGCTCGACGCCCTGGTCGCGCCGCCCTACGACGTGATCTCGGATGCGGCACGTGGCGAGTACCTGGCCCGGAGCCCGTACAACATCGTCCACCTCACGCTCCCCGACACACCGGAGAGTGCCGCACGCGATCTCGTCGACTGGCGTGCGCAGGGAGTGCTCGCGGAGGGCAGGCCGTCGTACTGGTGGATCGCCCAGGACTACGTCGGTCCCGACGGCGTCCCGCGGACGCGTGAGGGCATCGGCGCGGCGATTCCCGTGACACCGTATGTGCAGGGGGACGTGCTGCCACACGAGCGCACTCACGCCGGGCCGAAGGAGGGCAGGCTGAAGTTGCTCCGGGCCACCCGCACCCAGCTCGAGCCGATCTTCGTGCTCTACGACGGCGAGCCACCCCTCGGCTCACCTGCCGGTGACGCCGACCTCGATGTCGACGAAGGTGGCGTGCGCACGCGGATGTGGGAGATCGTGTCGGATGAGGAGCTGACGATCGACACGCCTCTCCTGATCGCGGACGGGCACCACCGCTACGAGACGGCCCTGTCGTATCGCGACGAGAACCCTGCGGCGACGCACATGTTTGCGGTTCTCGTCTCGACGCGGGCGCCCGGGCTCGAGATCTTCCCCACGCATCGCCTTGCGCGGCACGTGGGCGATGTGCCCGGCGTCGAGATCGACCGCCCGAACGGCGGAGTCACGCTCTATCGGGACGGGCGCTATCTGCGTGTGCAGACGGATGACGACTTCGGACCGCGTGTCGTCGACTCGCTTCGCCCCGAGGGTGTGACCTACACGCCGGACGCGGCGGCCGCGGTGGCCGCCGTCGACCGGGGCGACGCCGAGGCTGCGTTCCTGCTCGAGCCCGTGACGGTCGAGCAGGTCGCGCGGTTCGCCCACGCCGGTGAGACCATGCCGCAGAAGTCCACGTTCTTCTATCCCAAGCTCACCTCGGGGCTCGTTCTCGAGCGGGTTTGAGCCATAGGCTTGACGGAGGCGAACAGGGAGCGGCGGCGGCGGCTTCGCCGGCGCCGGAGCGAGTTTCGCCGGCGCCGGAGGGGGTTCTGACGAGCGACGACTGGCTCGCGCTGTGCCGTCTGGCGCGCTCGGACGTCGCGCGCGTCCTCGAGGAGCTGCCGACGCGCGCCGAGCGCGAGCCCGTCGTCGGCGACGGTGAAGGAGGTGACGAGACGACTGCGGTGGACGCCGCCGCCGAGCGTGCCATCCTCGAGCGCTTTCGCGGAAAGGGTGCGCGAATCGTCAGCGAGGAGGTCGGCGTCGAGGGCGACGGAGACGTCACGGTCGTCGTCGACCCGATCGACGGCTCGCTGAACGCGAAGCGGGGGATCCCCTTCTTCGCGATCTCGATCGCCGTCGCCGACGGACGAACGATGGACGACGTGCACACCGCTTACGTGTACGACTACGGCACGAAGGAGGAGTGGACCGCGGTCAAGGGTCACGGCGCGCTGCTGAACGGGGCGGCGCTGCTCGAGCGACCGAAGGACGAGCTGGAGATCCTCTCGTTCGAGGCGACGACGACGGCGTTCGTCGCCGAGAACGCCGCCCGCTTCGTCGGGGTCGCCCATCGGCTTCGCGTCATGGGATCGCTGGCGATCACCCTCTGCCACCTCGCCGCCGGACGCCTCGACGGAGTCGTCTCGCTGAAGGCGGCGCGGTCGGTCGACATCGCGGCCGCCCAGCTCCTCGTGCGGGAACGCGAGCTGGCGATCGACCTGCCCGAGGCGCCCCCCTTCGGTGCTGCGCCCCTCGATCTGGAAGCGCGCTCGCGCGTCGTCGCTGCCGGAAGTGACGCGCTGTGCGCCGAGCTCGCTGCGGCGCTCCTGCGCGAATAGCTCGTCCGGGCTCTCTCGCTCGCCGCCCCGCGAGCCGATGTGAAGGTGCATGAGCGCCGAATCGTCGTTTTCCCACCTCGGCCATGAGCCCGGCGGCTCGACCCTTGCGACGATCGTCGCGTTCCTGCGACGACTGTTCCGCGTCGGCTGAGCGTAAGCTCTCGGGGTGACCCTTCGCGACGACGTCTTCGCCGCTCTCGAGCGCGTCATCGACCCCGAGCTGAGGCGTCCGGTCACCGAGCTCGACATGGTGCGCGGCGTCGAGGTCGACGGTGGGGCCGTGATCGTCACGATCGCGCTCACCGTCGTGGGTTGCCCGTTGCGTTCGAGCTTCCAGGATCAGGTGCGCGAGCACGTGGGATCCCTGCCCGGGGTGTCGTCGACCGAGGTTCGGTTCGACGTCATGACGCCCGACGAGCGCGCTGCGCTGACCACGAAGCTGCGGGGCGGGGACGAGCAGCGCGGGATCCAGTTGCCGATGACGACGCGCGTGGTCGCGATCGCGTCGGGTAAGGGAGGGGTCGGCAAATCGTCTCTGACCGTCAACATCGCGGCTGCCCTCGCCGCGGCGGGGCGCGAGGTCGGCGTGCTCGATGCCGACATCTACGGCCACTCCGTGCCGTACATGCTCGGTGTCAACCAGCGTCCGGTTGCCGTCGACCGCATGATCGTGCCGCCGGTCGGGCACGGCATGAAGTTGATGTCGATCGGGTTCTTCCTGGACGAGAACCAGCCGGTCATGTGGCGCGGCCCGATGCTCCATCGCGCTCTCGAGCAGTTCCTGCAGGACGTCCACTGGGGCGAGGTCGACGTGCTCGTCGTGGACATGCCGCCGGGAACCGGAGACGTGTCGATCTCGCTGGGCCAGCTCCTGCCGCGCGCCGAGGCGGTGATCGTCACGACCCCCCAGCCGCTCGCCCAGGAGGTCGCGGCCCGCGCCGCGGCGATGGCCCAGAAGACCGGCATGCGGGTCGTCGGCGTGATCGAGAACATGACCTCCGACGTGTTCGGATCCGGCGGGGGCGATCGCCTTGCGGAAGAGCTCGGCGTGCCGCTGCTCGGCCGCGTGCCGCTCGACGCACGAATTCGCGCCTCGGCCGACGACGGCACGCCGCTCGTCCTCAGCGATCCGGACAGCGAGCCGGCCGTCGAGATCACCCGGATCGCCGAGGCGATCGACGCGAGCCGCGTCGGCGGCTTCACGCGCACGTTGCCGCTCGTGTCCTAGATGGTTGATCGGTAATAACCGCGATGGCAGCCGCAGCGGGCGATGCGCTCCAGCGGTTGCGTGGGCTCGGCTTCGCCGACGCCGACGCCGAAACGCTGGCGGCGCACTTCCTCTGGGCCGAGCGTCGCGGACTGACGAGCCACGGCATCGGTCGCATCGAGTGGCTCGAGGGGTTCACCGACCTCGATCCGGACGCCCGCCCGTCACGCGTCGAGCGGGCCGAGGGATACGAACGCTGGGACGGAAACGGCGCTCTCGGCTACCTCACGCTGTCGGCGGTGGTCGACGCGCAGCTCGCGTCGCCGCCCGCCGCCGCCCGGGTCGTCGTTTGCTCGCGCACCTTTCCGACCGGTGCGCTCGGGTACTGGGCGAGGTTGCTCGCCGGCGGCGGGCTCGTTGCCGCCCTCACCGCGACCTCTCCCCGCCGGCTGCCGTCGCCGGCCGGCGGTGCTCCGTTGACCGGCACGAATCCGCTTGCCGTCGCCGTCCCCTCTTCGGACGGCCGTCCGCTGGCGGTGGACGTCTCGATGGGCGCCGTCACCCACGGCGACGTGCTTGCCGGCAGGGCCCGGCCCGAGGAGCTCGTCCCGTTCGGCGGTGAGCAGGCGCACAAGGCATTCGCCCTCGCCGTCGGGCTTCAGCTGCTCGTCGATGCGCTGACCCCGGAGGACGAATTCGGTGCGGTGCTGGTCGTTGCCCGCCCCCGGGCGGACCCGGTTCCGGCGCTACGCGCGCTCGCGGCGGGCGTCCGCCTCCCGGGCGATCGCGACGAGCTCTGAGTCGTCGCGCAGGGAGGCGAGATCGTCGTCCGCGAGCGGGTCGGCGTCCGCGCCGAGCTCGAAGGCGGCCCGCAGGTGCTCGATCGCCTCGTCGCGCCGCCCGAGCAGGGCCTCCATGCAGCCCATGTTGTAGAGCAGCGTCCAGTCGGCCGGGAAGCGCTCGTGCCCTTCGCCGAAACCGGCGAGAGCGGCGTCGTAGTCGCCCTCCTGGTACGGCTGGAACGCTCGCGCGGTCCACTCCCACGGGGACGGTGAGAACGCACTTCCCTGCTTCGCGCCGGCCGACAGCACGATCGTGTCCGCCTCCACGGCGGTGGCGCCACGGCGCGCCGCCGGGTCGCGCACGAAGACGATCGTCCCCTGCGGTGCGTCGAGCTCGTCGCCTGCGACCGTGAACCGGGCATGGCCGCGGACGACGACATACAGCTCCTCGTGCGCGGTCTGGCGCTCGTGGTGCTCGGGGATCACCGGATCGCCGGCGTTCTCGACCGACCACGCGTTGATCCCGAACGCCCGCACGTCGAGCAGCTCGCGCAGGGGGATCCAGCCGCGCCGATGCTCGGCCTCGTCGAGCGCTACGACGGTCCACTGCGTCATACGGGAAACCCCGGCTCGCGGCGGATCGACGCGAAGTCGGTGTCGGTTCGCGCGTACGCTGCCCACTTCGGCTCGAGCTCGACCGCGCGGCGGAGATGGGCCAGGGCATCGACGCTCCGTCCTGCGCGAGCCTCCATGCAGGCGAGGTTGTAGAGCAACGCCGGGTGGTCCGGGCGCTCTGCCAGGGCCTCGTGGTGCAGGCGGATCGCCTCGTCCCAGTCGCCGCGCCTGGCCGCGGGCATCGCGGCGAACATCGCTTCCCACGCCGAGACCGTGTACGGCTCGCCCGGCTTGCCGCCGAGCGCGAGCACGGTGGTGTCCGGCTCGCGGCTGATCGCGACGCGCTTCACCTCCGGATCGGCGATGTGGACGAGCGTCCCTGCGTCGAGCTCGACCTCCTCGCCGTCGAGCGTGAACGTCGCGCTGCCCCGAAGCACCAGGTAGATCTCCTCGTGGCCGAGCTGGCTCTCGGTGTGCTCCTCGACCACCTGGCCGCCGACCTCCTCGCTCGTGTAGGCGTTGACGCCGAACGCGCGCACGTCGAACCGCTTGCGGACCGGACGCCAGACGAGCCCGTGCGAAACGGGGATCGCCTCGAGGTCGTCGACGTGCGCCACCTCGTAGGCGGTCTTCTTCACCGTCACCGCAGGCGGAGCTCCTCGAGCACGACCGGATCGATCCGGTCGATGCCGTCGACGCGCTCCTCGAGGTTCTCTGTTGCCGCCCAGTCGGCGAGCGCGCCGGCGAGGTCACCGCCGTAGCCGAGACGCGAGAGGCGGTCCGAAAGCTCACGGCGGAGCTCGTCGTCGACGGGCAACCAGCTCGACGACGGCGACTTCCCGAACAACAGGGAGTGCAGCTCGTAGAGACGCGCGATCTCCGCGACCGGTGTCGCATGGTCGTCGACGCGCAGGTCGACGACGGTGTCGCAGAGCCCTGCGTACCCCGCGTCGCGCTCGACGACGAGCAGCGCAGCGGACTGCTGACCCCGCCGGTCGCCTCCCGCGTCCTGCGCGGCGGCGATGCACTCGAGCAGGCGCTCGGCGAGCGGGCGGCCTGCCGTTGCCGAGAAGGTGGCGGCGAGCGCGTCGACCGTTTCGGCGCCGACGAGGATGTTCCCCTGAGCCGCGAAACACTCACCGGCGATGCCTCCGGCCCAGTCCATGCACCTCGTGCCGGTGAACGTGGCGCCGCGGCCGTGGCGGTCGACGACCCCGACCTGGCGCTGATCGCGGCCGTCGTCGGCGTCGGTCAGCCTCCGTACGACCTCGCCGGCCGGAACGCCCTCGCGCAGCAGTGCAAGCCCGTCGGGGCCGTACCGCGGGTTCGCGTACGACTGGGTCGCGATCGCCCCGACGCCGGGCTCGGCCCACGGCACGATCGAACCGACGGCGAGGAACTTCGATTGCGTCGCGACGCCCCACTGGCCCTGGTCGAGATCGCATGCGACGATCGAGTACGTCGCGACGTGCGGCTCAGCCATAGGTCAGCTCCGTCAGGTCGAGGTCGAGCAGGGCCTGGTCGGTGACGAGCGCGCATGCGACCTCGGGGCGTGCGAGCGCGTCCTTCACCTCGGTGGGAGTCGCAGCGCGTACCACGACCGGACGGCCTTCGGCGTGTGCAGCGCGAAGTGCCTCGGTGTCGGCGGGCGAGTCGAGCACGAGCGCACCGGCCAGCTCCAGCTCGCCGTCCAGCGCGATCTCGGGCACGCGCCTGCCGGTCGCTCCGAACCAGCGCTCTCTCACAGCGCGATCGTGTCTCCCGGCGCAACGCGTTCCACGACCGCCGGCGTCAGCGCCGCCAAGCGCATCCGGGGTCCCTGTGAGGATCGGGAAGGTTCCCCAGTGACACGGCACGCAGCGTGGGTTGCCGAGCAGCTCGAGTGCCTTCGCGGCCTCGCGCGGGCCCATCGTGAAGTGGTCGCCGATCGGCAGCACGGCCACGGTCGGCGAGTACAGCTCGGCGATCAGCGCCATGTCGCCGAACACGGTCGTGTCACCGGCGAAGTAGACGGTCGCGTCACCGAGGTGGAAGATGAACCCGGCCGGCTCGCCGGTGTACGTCCCGTCCGGCGCCGAGCTCGAGTGGAACGCGTGCGTCATCGTGACGTGGACACCCGCGACCTCGATCGTGCCGCCCTTGTTGAAGCCGATCAGCTTGTCGTCCGGGACGCCCTGCCCGTTGAGCCACGCGACCAGCTCGACGATCCCGAACAGCGGGCAGCCGAGCCGCTGGTGGAGCCCCACCGCATCGGCCGTGTGGTCGCCGTGGCCGTGCGTGAGGGCGATCGCGTCGGCGCGCTCGGGCTCCTTCTCGCTGTCGGGACAGGTCGGCCCCGAGAGGAACGGGTCGACGTAGATGCGGCTGCCTCCGTCGGTGTCGAGGCGAAACGACGCGTGGCCGAGCCAGGTGAGCGTTGACAAGGCGATCCTTTCCGTCGCAGACCGAGTGGAGAAATGAGCATAGAAGGACCGTCCCGTCCGGGAGCGGCCCTCCTAGAAATGGATCGCGCTCGCCGCCGAGCTGGCGACGTCGATCAGCGGCTGCACGGCGAAGAACGACCCGACCGTGACGACGAGGCAGACGACCACGGCGCCGCCGAGAACGACCTCGCGCGGCGGGGCGCCGCCGGCCGGAGCGAGCTGAAGCTCTGCCGACTCGCGGAAGTACATCGCCCGCACGACTCCGAGGTAGTAGTAGGCGGAGATCATCGTTGCGATCACCCCAGCGACGACGAGCCACCAGAGGCCGCTGTCGTAGGCCGCGGAGAAGACATAGAACTTGCCGATGAAGCCGCCGGTCAGCGGAAAGCCGAGCATGCCCAGCATGAACACCCACATCGAGATGCCGAAGAAGGGACGCTCCCAGCCGAAGCCGGCGAGGTTGTCGAGTGTCACCGGCGTTCCGAGCTCGCGCTCGCGGGCGGCGACCACGCCGAACGCTCCGAGTGACATCGCCGCATAGGGGATCAGGTAGAAGAGCAACGCTCGAACGCCGAGCGAGCTTGCCGCGGCGACGGCGATGAGCATGAAGCCTGCGTGCGAGACGGACGAGTAGGCGAGGATCCGCTTGACGTTCCTCTGCACCAGCGCGGCGATGTTTCCCCAGGCGAGTGAGATGCAGGCGATCACGGCGATCGCGAGCTGCCAGAGGTGCCGATCGGCGGGGAACGCCGTCTGGAGGATGCGATAGGTGACCATGAGCGCCGCGACCTTGGTCGCGGACGACATGAACGCCCCGACCGGGGTCGGCGCGCCCTGGTAGGCGTCGGGTGTCCACATGTGGAACGGCGCAGCGGACGATTTGAACGCCAGACCGGCGATCATCATCGCGAGCCCGGCAACGAGCATCGGGTCGTGTGCGTGCCCTGCGGCTGCGATCTTGTCGAACGACAGCTCGCCGGTCACGCCGTAGACGAGCGCGGATCCGAACAGCAGCGTCGCCGAGCCGACGGCACCGACGATCAGGTACTTGAGGCCGGCCTCGAGCGACCCGACGAGGTCGATGTCGATCGCATTCAGGACGTAGAGGGCGATCGAGAACCACTCGAGGGCCAGGAACAGGTTCATCAGGTTCGCCGCCTGGACGAAGAACGCCATTCCGGCGCCGGCTGCGGCGAGCAGCGCGTAGTACTCCGCGACGTGCTCGTCGCCCCACTGCTCGCCGTAGCTCACGAGCACCGCGACCGCACCACAGCCGGCGATCAGGATCTGCCCGAACGCGGCATAGCGGTCGCGGAAGATCGAGTCGGCGACGATCGGCGAGCCGTTGGGCGTCTTGGCGGCTACGACGACGGCGAGCGCGAACGCCGCGGCGAAGCCGCCGAAGCCGATCACTGCGGCGACGTTCCGGCGTGGCCGGCGCGGCACGAACACCGCGACCATCAGCAGGAGACCGACGGCTCCGAGCAGCGTCAGCGTCGGTGAGAGTGCGAACCAGTCGACGTGAGGCTTCGCGATCACCGTAGGCCTTGCGCGATCGATGTCCCGGCGTGGTTCCCGCCGAACGCGTGGCCCGAGATCAGGTTCGGCCAGGCCGACAGTCCGATCAGGCAGAGGAGCAGCGGCACGACCACCGCGAGCTCGCCGAGCCGCAGGTCGAGCGCGGGCTCGGGCACCGCGGGCCCGACGTCCTGGTGCAGGACGCCCGAGATCGCCCGCAGCATGTACATCGCCGCGAGCACCATTCCGACAGCGCCGACCACCGCCCAGCCCCATCCCTGCTGGAAGACGCCCGCGAGGATCAGGAACTCGCCGGCGAACGACGTCGACAGCGGCACGGCGAGCGCGATCACGCCGGCCGTCAGGACGATGGTGGCAAGTGCCGGCCGTCCGCGGGCCATCCCGCCGAGCAGCCGGAATTCACCGGTCGAGCAGCGTCGTTCGACCATCCCGGCGATCAGGAAGAGCGAGGCCGAGATCAGGGCGTGGTTGACGATCTGCAGGACGGCCCCGTCGAAGCCGAGGTCGTTGTTCGCGAACAGGCCGATCACGATCAGGCCCGCCTGGGCGAGCGACGAGTAGAGGACGACGCCGCGGAAGTCCCTGGCTCGAAACGCGAGCAGCGATCCGTAGACGAGTGAGACCGAGGCGAGGATGAGCAGCACGATCCGCCAGTCGTGCACCGGCCCGGGGAACTTGGGGATCACGATTCGCAGCAGCCCGTACAGGCCGGCCTTCGAGACGACTCCTGACAGGACCGCCGCCACCTCGGGCGGCGACTCGCGATACGTGATCCCGAGCCAGCCGTGGAACGGGAAGAGCGGCGACTTGATCACGAACGCGACGACGAAGCCGAGGAAGATCCACGTCGAGGAGCTCTGCCGGATCGTGGTGAGATCGAACGTTCCCTCCTGCAGGCCGTAGGCGACGATCGCGGCGAGCATCAGCAGCGACCCGACGACGGTGTAGACGACGAACGTGATCGTGGCGCGCAGCCGTGCCGCGCCGCCCCAGACACCGATCAGGACGTAGAGCGGGATCAGCATCGCCTCGAAGAACGCGTAGAACAGCAGCAGGTCCTGGGCGGTGAACACGCCGACGATCGAGCCGGTGAGGACGAGCATCAGCGAGAAGTACGCGCGGGCCCGGGCGCGGTCGACCCACCAGCCGTAGATCACGCACGCCGCCATCACGATCACCGTCATCCCGACGAGCCACAGGGAGAACGCGTACATCCCGACGTGGTAGGAGACGTTGAGGTCGGGGATCCACGAATGCCGCTGGGCGAACTGGAGGCCCGGGTCTCCGAAGTCGAACTTGCCCACGGTGGTGATCCAGACGCCCACCTCGATCAGCGAGATCAGGGCTGCGAGCGAGCCCAGCCAGTACGCGGTCAGCGGGGCGATCGCCACGAGCAGGGCGCCGGCCAGCGGCAGGACGATCAGGATGGTGGTCACTTGACGGCGATGAAGACGACGAGGAGGACGGCGAGCCCGCCGGCGAGCGCGAGCGCGTAGGAGCGGACGAGCCCGGTCTGCGCGCGGCCGAGCTCGCGCGCACCGGTGGAGACTCCCTCACCGAGCAGCGACAGCGAACCGCCGATCAGCGGCCGCTCGACGAGCGCGCCGAGGCTGCGGGCCAACAGGTCGGAGCTGCGGTAGAAGACGACGTCGTACACCTCGTCCCAGTAGAACTTGTGCTCGAGCACGGGCCACGCCCGCGGTGCCTCGAGGCGCTTGGCCGAGTAGATCGCCCAGGCGACCGCGGCGCCGGCGAGGCCCATCACGATCGCGACCACCGACGACACCCAGTCCTGGCGGCTCGTCGGGACGACGAGCGGCGGCGCGACCGGGTCGAGCCACTTCGACACGAACCCCCACATCGGCTCCCACTGCAGGAAGCCGGCGATCGTCGAGAGCACGGCGAGCACGAACACGACCACGAGCATCGAGAACGGCCCTTCCTGGCCGTGATGCTCGTGATAGTGCTCGCGCGCGAACGCCGACGGTTCGCCGGTGAAGACGATGAAGAACAGCCGGAACGCGTACAGGCCGGTCAGGAAGGCCCCGACCATCCCCACGACGTAGAGGATGTGGCCGTACCAGCCGGAGGCGAGCGCAGCGGAGAGGATCTCGTCCTTCGAGAAGAAGCCGGCGAACGGGAAGATGCCCGCGAGCGCGAGCGAGCCGACGAGGAACGCCGCGCGCGTCCGCGGCATCAGCTTGCCGACACCCCTGAGCTTCCTGATGTCCTGCTCGCCCGCGACCGCGTGGATGACGAGCCCGGCGGCGAGGAACAGCAGAGCCTTGAAGAACGCGTGCGTCATCAGGTGGAACATCGCGTTCGCGTACGCGCCGAGCCCGGCGGCGACGAACATGTACCCGATCTGGGACATCGTCGAGTAGGCGATCACGCGCTTGATGTCGAACTGGACGAGTGCGATCAGGCCGGCCATCAGCAGCGTTGCGGCGCCGAGGCCTGCCGCCAGGTCCTGGACGAAGTACGCATGCTCGAACAGCGGATGGCAGCGGACGATCAGGTACACGCCCGCAGTCACCATCGTGGCGGCGTGGATCAACGCGCTCACCGGAGTCGGGCCCTCCATCGCATCGGGGAGCCACGTGTGCAGCGGGATCTGCGCGCTCTTCGCGAGCGCACCGCCGAGCAGTCCCAGCGCGATGAGGTTCGCCGCGGTGCCGCTCGTGGGGGCCGCCGCGAACACCGTCGAGTAGTTGAGCGTTCCCGTCTGCTGCACGAGCAGGAACAGCGCCAGGGCGAACGTCGCATCGCCGATCGCATTCATCACGAATGCCTTCTTCGCCGCCGCGATCGCCGAAGGGCGCTCCTGGTAGAAGCCGATCAGCAGGTAGCTCGAGAGCCCGACCATTCCCCAGCCGGCGAGCAGCAGCAGCAGGTTCGCCCCCTGGACCAGCAGCAGCATCGAGAACACGAACAGCGACATGTAGGCGAAGTAGCGGCGCTCCTCGTTCTCACCGCCCATGTAGCCGAGCGAGTAGGCGATGATCAGCCCGCCGACG
The DNA here is from genome assembly GCA_963851065.1 of uncultured Thermoleophilia bacterium. Classification (GTDB taxonomy): domain Bacteria; phylum Actinomycetota; class Thermoleophilia; order Gaiellales; family Gaiellaceae; genus PALSA-600. The sequence goes on along the minus strand of CAWKNW010000011.1, from coordinate 267,093 downwards.
CCGGAGACGATCAGCATCATCATCACGCTGAGCTGGTCGGTGAGCAGTGAGACGTCGAAGTGGTACTGGCCGGCCGAGAGCCACGTCCACGACGTGATCGTGTGGCCGCGGTCGGCCGTCGGCTCGCCGAGGAGGATTCCGAAGCACACGCATGCGGCGACGAACGACCCGAACGTCGTGATCGTCGAGATCCAGCCGGCCAGCCGGCGTGAGATCCGCGTTCCCGCGAGCGTGATCGCGACCGCGGACGCGAGGGGGAGCAGCAGGCACGTCCAGGTGGCGGCCGTCAAGCGGCTATCCCCTCAGCGTCCGGAGCTTGTCGACGTCGAGATCGACGTTTCGCCGGCCCAGCGCGACGATCATGCCGAGGCCGACGACGACCTCGGACGCGGCCACGGCCATCACCGAGATCGCGAAGATCTGTCCGTCCTCACGACCGTGCAGCCGCGAGAAGGCGATCAGGAGCAGGTTCGCCGCGTTGAGCATGATCTCGACCGAGAGCAGGATGATCAGCGGGCTCCGCCGCAGCATCACGCCCAGCGCGCCGGTCGCGAACAGGAGCGCCGCGAGCACGACGTACCACTGGATGTCAGGCCCGTGCATCGGCCCTCTCCGCGCGGTCGAGCGGGTCCACCCGCCGCGCGTGGGCGCCGAGTACCACGCCGCCGACAGCGGCGACGAGCAGCACGATCGAGGTGACCTCGAAAGCGAGCAGATGGTCGGTGAGGAAGAGCCGGCCGATCGATGCCGGCGAGCCGAACGAGCGGCCGATGTGCTGCGGCTTGGAGAGCAGGTTGTCCGTGCTCAGCCCGACGACGACGATCACCTCGGCGAGGATCGCCCCGCCCGCCAGGACGGCCCCCACCGCCAGCCACGACGGCCCCCCGGACCACGGCGATTCCTCGGAGCGGTCGCCGAGGTACGCGATCACGAACAGGAACATCACCATCACGGCGCCGCCGTACACGAGCACCTGGCCGGCGGCGACGAACTCGCCCGAGAGCAGGAGGAACAGGACGGCGAGCGAGCCGAGGTTTCCGATCAGCGACAGCGCGGAGTAGAACGGGTTCCGGAAGCTGACCACGGCGAGCGCGCTCGCAAGGCACGCGAACGCTGCGAGGAACCACACGACCCAGACCAGGAAGTTCGCCATCAGGGCACCACCTAGGAATGGTCCTTGTAGAAGGGGATCGGCGTGTCGTAGAGGCTGCGGTCGGCGACCGGGACGGTCTTCACCGGTGGAGCGAGCAGCATGTCCTTCGTGTAGATGAGGTCGTCGCGGTTGTACTCCGAGATCTCGAAGTCGTTGCCGAGCGTGATCGCGTCGAACGGACAGGCGAGCTCGCAGTAGCCGCAGAAGATGCAGCGCGACATGTTGATCTCGTAGATGCGCGCGTAGCGCTCGCCTGCCGACACCCGGTTGTCGGGCGTGTTCTCGGCCGCGACGACGCGGATGCAGTCCGCCGGGCAGGCGGCTGCACAGAGCGAGCAGCCGACGCACTTCTCGAGGCCGTTCTCGTGCCGGTGCAGCCGATGGCGACCCCGGTAGCGTGGGTAGACGGGCGATTTCTGCTCGGGGTACTGCTGGGTGATCGGCTTCTTGAAGATCTGCTTCAGCGTCACGCCGAAGCCCCTGAACGTGTTCGGCACGACCGTCATGAGACGGCGACCACCAGCGCCGCGGTGATCAGCGCGTTCAGCGTCGCGACCGGCAGCAGGATCTTCCAGCCGAATCGCATCAGCTGGTCGTAGCGGAGTCGCGGCTGGGTGGCGCGAAGCCAGATGAACACGGAGACGAGGATGAACAGCTTCAGCACGAACCAGATCGGCCCGAGGACGTCGAGCGCGTGCACCCACGGGAAGTGGTAGCCGCCGAAGAAGAGCGTCACGCACAGCCCCGAGAGCACGAGCAGGTTGATGTACTCGGCCGCCTGGAAGATTCCCCAGCGCATCCCGGAGTACTCGGTGTGGTAGCCGGCGACGAGCTCGGTGTCGGCCTCCGGCAGATCGAACGGTGCGCGCGACGTCTCGGCGGTGCCGCCGACGAGGAACACCGCCAGACCGACCGCCTGCGGAATGAAGAACCAGAGGGTCGACTCCTGCTTGTTGACGATGTCGACGAGGTTGAGCGACTGCCCCATCATCACGACGCCGAGCACCGACAGCGCCAGCGACACCTCGTACGAGACGAGCTGAGCGCAGGTTCGCATCGAGCCGAGGATCGAGTACTTCGACTCGGACGCCCAGCCGCCGACGATGAAGCCGTAGATGCCGAGCGAACCGAGCGCGAAGATGAGAATGAGCGAGATCGGGACGTTGACGACCTGGCCCGAGATGTAGTAGCCGTCGACGGTCCAGCCTGCGCCGAACGGCAGCACGCTGAACGCGAGCAGCGCCGTGAACATCGAGACAACCGGCGCGATGATGTAGAGCGGCTCCTTGGCGGCGCTCGGCGCGAACGCCTCCTTGCGGATCAGCTTCAGCAGGTCGGCGATCGGCACGAGCAAGCCCTTCGGGCCGGCGCGGTTCGGTCCGTAACGGAGTTGCATCCGTCCGAGGAGCTTTCGCTCGAACCAGGTCGTGAACGCGAAGAACAGCATCACGACGTTGATCACGATGAACGCCTTGGGAATGGTGATCCACCAGGGCTCGTGCATCACGCGCTCACCTCGACAACGGCGTGGAGCCCGGCGGCGTGATCCTCGGCGATACGCACGGCGCCCGGCGTGAGATCGCGCGCGATCCGTGCGCGCAACTCCACCGACGTGCCGTTCGAGGAGACGGTCACCGCGGCGCCGTTCCTGATCTTCCGCTTCCGCGCGTCCTCGGGTGACAGCCACACGTCGCGCTCGGGGCGTTGGAAGGCGAGCTCGGGCGTTCGCTCGACGGCGATGCCGGAGAAGAGCGGCCGGTAGGCGACGAGGCGCAGGCCTTTTGACCGGGCCTGGGAGGTTCGGGCGCGCTTTGCGGCGGTCGGCGCGGGCGCCGTCGCGCGAGGTGGGAGCACGGCGCGCTCGCCGATCTCGGCGAGCGCGATCCCGCCGAAGCACTTCTCGGAGACCTCCTCGAACACCACCGACGCATGTGGGGAGAGCTCGACGTCGAAGCGCTCCGCGAGCTTGGCCAGCCACGCGAGCACGTCGGGAGCCGGTGCCAGGACCGCACGGCGCTGACGCTGCAGCCGGCCTTCGAGGTTGACGGTGGTCCCGTCGCGCTCGAGGTAGCTCGTGCCCGGCAGGATGAAGTCGGCGAGGCCGCGAAAGCTCTCCTCGAACATGCCGATGCCGAGGACGGCGGGCGCCTTCTCGGCCAGCGCCCGCACGCTCGGGTCGCGTGCCGCCTCGTCGCCGGAGATCACGAGCAGCCGCGGCTCCTCGTCTCCGGGGTCGCCGTCGGCGGCGATGCTCCAGGCGTCGGTGACGCCGCGCCCGTTCGGCGTGAACGGGAGGAAGTAGACGGCGGATGCGGCGTTCGCGAGCGACGGGTCGTCCGTGACGATTGCGTCCACCGGCGCGGCGGGCCGGCCGTACGTGATCGTCGCGCCCTGTCTCGCCGCGGCCTTCAGCCAAAGGTCGACGACGGGCGCGCGCTCGATCACCGGGGTGTCGCAGACGACCGCGATGGTCTTCGCGTCGCGGAGCGCCGACAGCGGAACGCCCGTGGCGACGAGATCGTCCGGCACCGTCTCCGGCAGGACGGCGTTGTGGGCTCCGAGCCCGCGACGGAGCAGCTTCGCGAGCCCGTAGGCCTCTTCGACGGACTCGCCGCCCGAGAGGGCCGTGACCGTCGACGTCCCGGCTGCCCGGAGCATCCGCTCCACCTCGTCGAGCGCCTCGTCCCACGACACCTCCTGGAAGTGCCTCGGGCCGCTCTTTTGCAGTGGGGTTGCGACCCGGTCGGGAGAGTGCAGGTGGTTGTAGGCGAAGCGTCCCTTGTCGCACAACCAGCCCTCGTCGATCTCCGGGTGGATCCGCGACTGGATGCGCTTGACCTTCCCTTCGCGCGTGGTCGCGCTGACGTTGCAGCCGACAGGGCAGAGGCCGCAGACGGTTGGTACGTTCTGGATCTCCCACGGCCGGGCTTCGAAGCGGTACTGCGTCGAGGTCAGGGCGCCGACCGGGCAGATCTCCGTGACGTTGCCGGAGAAGTGACCGCGGTAGGGCTCGTCCTCGAAGGTCGCGATGATCGACTGCGAGCCCCGGTTGACGGCGACGAGCAGCCCATCCTCCGCGACCTGCTCGCTGAACCGCGTGCAGCGGTAGCAGAGGATGCAGCGCTCGCGGTCGAGCGCGATCAGCGGAGAGATCGGGATCGGCTTCTCGAAGGTCCGCTTCGGGAACACCATTCGCGTCGACCCGGGGCCGTAGCGGAACGTCAGGTCCTGCAGCGGGCACTCACCGCCCTTGTCGCAGACAGGGCAGTCCAGCGGATGGTTGACGAGAATGAACTCGAGCGTCGCGTTCTGCCCGTCGGCTGCGACCTTCGAGGTGCGCCCCGTGTGGACGACCATCCCGTCCTGCGCGCTGAGCGTGCAGGCCGCCTGCAGCTTCGGGATCCCCTCGACCTCGACGAGGCACATGCGGCATGCACCCACCGGCGGGCCGAGGCGGGGCTCGTAGCAGAAGACGGGGATCTCGATCCCGGCCGCCTGCGCGGTCTCGACCAGGCCCGTCCCCTTCGGCACCTGGACGGCGCGCTCGTCGATCGTGACCGTGACCGTGTCGGACGCGGGCTGCGTCACGCCGGCACCTCCACGGCTGGGACGATCGCGTGCATCGCCACCGGTGCGAGCACGTGGTCGAGCGGCGAGCTGTCGCCGAAGGGGCAGCCACCCTGCTCGATGTGCGCGACGAACTCGTCGCGGAACTTCGCGACGTAGCTCGCGACCGCCATCGCTGCGGTCTCGCCGAGCGGGCAGAGGCACTTGCCGTTGATCCGATCGCAGACGTCCAGCAGCAGGTCGAGCTCGCGACGCGTCGCGTCGCCGGCTTCGAGCTTGCGCAGGATCGCCGTCATCCACCGCGTCCCCTCGCGGCACGGCGTGCACTTCCCACACGACTCGTGCTCGTAGAACTCGCTGACGCGAACGCCGAGCTGCACCATGCACACGCGCTCGTCGAGGCAGATCACGCCGGCAGACCCCATCGCCGTGTGCAGCTTCGCGAGCGAGTCGAAGTCGTAGCCGACGTCGATCTCCTCGCCGGTCAGGATCACCGTCGACGACCCGCCCGGGATCACCGCCTTCAGCTTCCGGTCGCCCGGAACTCCACCTCCGAGGTGCTCCGCGTAGATCAGGTCGCGCAACGGGATGCCGGGCTCGATCTCGTAGTTGCCTCCGTTCAGCACGTGACCCGAGACCGAGACGACGCGCGTGCCGCGCGAGTTCTCGACGCCGAGCTTCGCGTATTCCGCGCCGCCGAGCTCGAGGATCGGCGGCACGGTCGCCATCGTCTCGACGTTGTTGACGACGGTCGGCGAGCCGTAGACGCCCGAGATCGCCGGGAACGGCGGCTTCGACCGCGGCTGGCCGCGCTTCCCCTCGAGCGACTCGATCAGCGCCGTTTCCTCGCCGCAGATGTACGCGCCGGCGCCACGGTGCAGGACGATGTCGACGTCTCCGATGAGGTCGCGGCGCGCCGCCACCTCGTCGAGCGCAGCCCTGAGCACGTCGTACGGCCCGCTGTACTCGCCGCGGATGTACACGAAGACGTTCTTCGAGTCGACGGCGTGCGCGGTGATCAGGCAGCCCTCGAGGAAGCGGTGCGGAACGCGGGTGAGGATCTCGTTGTCCTTGAAGCTGCCCGGCTCCGACTCGTCGGCGTTGACGACGAGGTAGTGCGGCTTCGGGATCTGCTCCTTCGACGGGACGAACGACCACTTGCGCCCGGTCGCGAAGAACGCCCCGCCGCGGCCGCGCAGCTCCGAGGCGAGGAGCGCGTCGGTGACCTCGGCCGGCGTCATCGCCCGCGCTCGGGCGAGCTGCCGGTAGCCGCCGGAGGCCTCGTACTCGGTGAGGCTCGTCGTCGGGTCGGCGAGGACGATCTCCTTGATCTCAGCCGGCACGGAGCCCCTCCACGATCGCCGCGGTGTCCTCGGGCTTGACGTGCAGGTGGTAGCGGTGGTCGACGGCGACGATCGTTCCCCACCCGCAGCCGCCGAGGCACTCGATGGTGCGCAGCGTCACCTTTCCATCGGGGCTCGTCTCGCCGGCGTGGCAGCCCAGGCCGGCCTCGAACGACTCGAGCACCTGCTGCGCGCCGTAGAGCGCGCACGAGACGTTGGTGCACACCTCGACCAGGTGCTCGCCCACCGGCTCGGTGTTGAACTGGTCGTAGAAGGTTGCGATCGACGCGACGAACGCCGGCGTCACCTCGAGCGCGTCGGCGACCTCGCGCATCACGTCGGGCGACAGCCACCCGTGCTCCTCCTGCGCCAGCCGCAGCGCCGGCAGCACGGCACTCCGGGAGCCTTCCGGGTACTTCTCGCGCTCCGCCTGGATCGCGTCGTACAAGGTCGTCACCGGTCGACTTCTCCCATGACCGTGTCGAGCGATCCGACGATCGCGATCATGTCGGCGATCAGCGCGTCGGTCATGCAGGTTGCGGTCGCCTGGAGGGCGACGAACGACGGTGCGCGGAACTTGACGCGCCAGGGCTTCGGCCCACCTGCCGAGCAGACGTAGCAGCCGAGCTCACCGCGTGGCGACTCGATCGCCGTGTACACCTCGCCGACCGGAACACGGAAGCCCTCGGTGACGATCTTGAAGTGGTGGATGAGGGACTCCATCGAGGTGTGCAGCTCGTGCCGCGGCGGGAGAACGACCTTACGGTCGTCGGCGATCCACGGCTCGCCTTCCATTCGCTCGAGCCGGTCGAGACACTGCTCGACGATCCGGACCGACTGGCGCATCTCCTCGATGTGCACGCGGTAGCGCGCGTAGACGTCCCCTTCCGTGAAGACCGGAACGCGAAAGTCGACCTGGTGGTAGGCGAGGTACCCCTCGTCCCGCCTGATGTCCCAGTCGACGCCCGAGGCGCGCAAGACGGGGCCGGACTGGCCGAGCGCGATCGCATCGTCGGCGGAAAGAAGTCCGATCCCTTCGGTGCGTTCGAGCCAGATCTTGTTGCGCGTCAGCATCGTCTCGTAGTCGTCGATCGCGCGCGGCATCCAGTCGCAGAAGGCGCGTGCCTGTGGGTAGAAGCCGCGCGGAATGTCCTCGGCCAGACCGCCGACCTGGAAGTACCGCGTGTGCATCCGGTAGCCCGCAACCAGCTCGAACAGGTCGAGGATCTGCTCGCGTTCACGGAACGCGTACCAGAACATCGAGATGGCCCCGAGCTCGAGCGCCGACGTGCCGAGCCAGACGAGGTGAGAGTGAATCCGGTTGAGCTCGCAGAGCAGCGTTCGCATCCACGTCGCCTTCGCGGGAATCTCCAGCTCGAGCAGCTTCTCGACCGCGGCGACGAAGACGTATTCGTTGTTCTGGTACGCGACGTAGTCGATGCGCTCCGGATACGTGATGCACTTCCACCACGTCTTGTGCTCCATGTTCTTCTCGAAGCCGGTGTGTAGGTAGCCGACGACCGCCGCGAGGCCTGTGACGTCTTCGCCGTAGAGGTCGACGATCAGCCGCAGGACGCCGTGGGTGGACGGATGGTTTGGCCCGAAGTTCACGGTCATCACGTCGCCCGTGTCCCAGAGCGCCTGCGACGTCTTCAGCACCGTGGGGATCGGCTGCGGGATCCGTGAGCCCTCGTAGATCGCGCGACCGGTTGGCCGTTTCGCGGTCGCGGTCACCGCTACTCCTCCCCCGAGAAGCGCACCGGCTCGCCGCCGAGCGGGTAGTCCTTGCGGAGCGGATGGCCCTCCCAGTCGTCGTCGAGAAGGATCCGCACGAGATTGGGGTGGCCGTCGATCGCAATCCCCATCAGGTCGTACGCCTCGCGCTCGTGCCAGTCTGCAGTCGGCCAGACCGCGACCACCGACGGCACGCTCTCACCGTCGTCCACCCAGGTCTGGAGCCGCACCCGCCGCGGCGGCGCGGCGATCGCGAGCAGGTGGTAGTTCATCGCGAAGCGCTTCGGCTTGGGCGGCGGGACGATCTGGAGTCCCTGCGTCATCGGCGCGTTCAGGTCGCGTCCGCCCGCGGTGCCGATGAAGCCGGACACGCCTTCTGCTCCGTAGCCGAGGTAGTCGACGGCGCTGATGTCGGCGAGGAACGTGAAGCCGAGCTCGTCACGTAGATGCAGGGCGGCGTCGACGAGGTGCTCCGGCTCGACCGTGACGGTCGTCTCACGGTGCTGCTCGGTCACTCCGACGAGCCCGGGCACGTCGCCCCACTCGCCGGCCGGCGTCGTCACGAAGCGACGCTCCGCAGCTCGTAGGCGGGCGGGACGCCGGCCTTCACCGCCTCGTGAAGGCGGACGATTCCCTCCACGAGCTGCTCCGGCCGTGGCGGGCAGCCCGGTACGTAGATGTCGACCGGCACCAGCTTGTCGACCGACTGCACGATTGCGTAGTTGTTGAACATCCCCCCCGAGCTTGCGCAGGCGCCCATCGCGATCACCCACTTCGGCTCGAGCATCTGGTCGTAGATCTGCCGAAGCGGTGCGGCCATCTTGTTCGAGACTCGACCCGACACGATCAGCAGGTCGGCCTGCCGCGGCGATCCTCGGAACGGCTCCATCCCGAAGCGCGCGATGTCGTAGCGCGCCGTGACGATCGACATCATCTCGATTGCGCAGCACGCGAGCCCGAACGTGTCGGGCCACATCGAGTTCGTCTGGGCCCACGCGACGGCCTTCTGGAGCGTGGTCAGCCCGACGCGCTGCTCGAGGTCGTCGACCTCCTCCTCGAACCGGCTCATACCCTTGGTCGGCCACAGCAGGCGCTCGGACTTGAGTCCTTCGTCGCGAAGCCGGCCGCCGCCTAGCGCCATTCGAGCGCTCCCTTTCGCCAGATGTAGACGTACGCGACGAACAGGATGATCAGGAACGTCAGGAACTCGAAGAACCCGAACCAGTCGAGCTGGTGCAGGATCACCGCGAGCGGGTAGAGGAAGACGATCTCGATGTCGAAGAGGATGAACAGCATCGCCGTCAGGTAGAAGCTGACGGTGAACCGCTGGCGTTGCGGCGGTCCTTTGGAAACGCCCGACTCGAAGGGAACGGTGCGTGCGCGCACGCGACGATGAGGTCGCTGGGCGAACACGAAACTGGCGACGATCATCGTCGTGGGGATCATCAGGGCGAAGAACCCGTAGATCGCGAACGGCAACCAGCTGTCGAACAAGAAAGACGCCTCCTCGCGTACCAGCGGCCCGACGCTACCACGCTTCGGACGTGCCGCACGAACGGAACGGGAAACCGTTGAAGAATCGGCGTTGCAGGTGTCACGAAGTGCCCACGAGCGACCCCACGGGCTACACTGAGAGCGCGATGGCGACGACCGAGGTCCGCACCGACTCCGTGCTCACGCTCACCGAGCGCGCGGCCGAGAAGATCCGCGGGCTTCAGGCCGAGGACCCTTCCGGGGACGCTGCGGTGTTGCGGGTGGCGATCCAGGGGGGCGGCTGCAGTGGCTTCGAGTACGCACTGGGGTTCGACCGCGGCCCGCAGGAGGGCGACCACGAGCTCGAGTTCCACGGCGTCAAGGTCGTCGTCGACCCGTTCAGCGCGCCGTACCTGCAGGGCTCGACGGTCGACTTCCTCGAGACGCTCCAGGAGTCCGGCTTCAAGATCGACAACCCGAACGCGACCTCGTCGTGCGGGTGTGGCTCGAGCTTCCAGGTCGCCGACGGCGAGGCGCCTGCGGACGCCGCCGGCTGCGGCAGCTGCCACTAGAGATACGCTCGCGCGCGTGAGCGCGCCGCTTCGCGTTGCCGTTGTCGGGGCAGGTCCGGCCGGGTTCTATGCGGCGGATGCGCTGCTTCGCAGCGAAGACCCCTCGGTCGTGGTGGACCTGCTCGACCGGCTGCCGACGCCGTGGGGGCTCGTCCGGCTCGGTGTCGCTCCCGACCACGAGAACATCAAGGCGGTGTCGCGCGCCTTCGAGAAGACGGCGGCACGTCCCGGATTCCGTTTCTTCGGGAACGTCGACGTCGGTCGAGCGGTCACGCACGCCGAGCTCGTCGAGCGGTACGACGCAGTCGTCTACACGATCGGGGCGCAGACGGACCGGCACCTCGGGATTCCGGGGGAGGATCTCCCGGGGTCGTGGCCTGCCACTGCGTTCGTCGCCTGGTACAACGGCCATCCCGACTTCCAGGACCTCTCGTTCGACCTCTCGACCGAGCGAGTCGTCGTGGTGGGCAACGGGAACGTGGCGATCGACTGTGCGCGAATGCTCGCGCTCACTGCGGCCGAGCTGGCATCGACCGACACGGTCGACGTCGCCGAGCGCGCGATCGTCGATTCGGGCATCCGCGAGATCGTGATGCTCGGTCGGCGAGGGCCCGTGCAGGCCGCATTCACGCCGCCGGAGCTGCAGGAGCTCGGCGAGCTCGCCGGCGCCGACGTCGTCGTCGACCCGCGCGACCTCGAGCTCGATCCGGCGAGCGCGGATGCGCTCGAGCACGACCGCGAGCGCGCGCGTCGCAACGTCGAGCTTCTGCGCGAGTTCGCAAGTCGCGAGCCGAACGGGTTGCCGCGCCGGCTCGTGCTCAGGTTCCTCGTCTCTCCCGTCGAGATCGTCGGCGACGGGAGGGTCGAGGCGGTCGAGGTCGTTCGCAACCGGCTCGTCTCCGAGGACGGCAGGCTCGTTGCGCGGCCGACGGACGTCCGCGAGACCATCCCCTGCGGCCTCGTCCTTCGCAGCGTCGGCTACAAGGGCGTCGAGCTCCCGGGTGTTCCGTTCGACGCGGATGCCGGCGTCATGCCGAACGAGGGGGGCCGCGTCCTGGGCGCCGCGCGCACCTACTGCGCCGGCTGGATCAAGCGCGGGCCGAGCGGCGTGATCGGGACGAACAAGAAGGACGCGACCGAGACGGTCGACGCGCTGCTCGAGGATGCGCGCGCCGGGAAGCTCACCGCACCGAACGACGCCGATCTACGGGTCTTGCTCGAGGAACGGGGAACGGCGTTCGTCGACCACGAAGGGTGGCGTGCGATCGACGCTGCGGAGCGTGCTGCCGGCGAGCCGCTCGGCCGGCCGCGCGTCAAGCTGACGGGTTGGAGCGAGCTGCTCGAGACCGGTCGATCGGTACAGTCCTCGTCGTGAGCGAACGGTTGCAGTCGCGCGAGCTCTGGGGGGCCGAGACGCGGAAGGCGATCGCGAACTTCCCCGTCTCGGGCGAGCCGATCCCCGCGCCGGTTGCGCGCTGGCTCGGTCGGATCAAGGCGGCAGCCGCTCGCGTGAACGGGGAGCTCGGCCTGCTCGACGCCGACAAGGCGGAGCGCATCGCGGCTGCCGCCGACCGCGTTGCGGGCGGGGAGCTGGACGACCAGTTCCCGATCGACGTCTTCCAGACCGGCTCCGGAACCTCGTCCAACATGAACGCGAACGAGGTGATCGCGTCGCTGGCGGGCGACGACGTGCACCCGAACGACGACGTCAACATGGGGCAGAGCTCCAACGACGTGTTCCCGTCGGCGGTTCACCTTGCCGCCCTCGACGAGACGGTCAACGATCTGCTGCCGTCCATCGACGGTCTTGCAGCTGCGCTTGCGGCCAAGGCGCACGAGTTCGACGACGTGGTCAAGTCGGGCCGCACGCACTGGATGGACGCCGTGCCGATCACCCTCGGGCAGGAGTTCGGCGGATACGCGGCGCAGGTCCGCGAGGGTCACGCCCGGGTGTCGGCGACCCTGCAGCGGCTCGGTCAGATCCCGCTCGGCGGCACCGCCGTCGGCACCGGCCTGAACACCCACCCGGAGTTCGCGGCGCGCGTCCGGGCCGACTTGCAGCGGTCGAGCGGGCTTCCGATTTCGCCCCCGGCCGACGCGTTCGAGTCCCAGGCGGCCCGCGACGGCCTCGTGGAGGCGTCGGGTGCACTGAAGACGCTCGCCGTCAGTCTCACCAAGATCGCCAACGACCTGCGCTTCCTCGGCTCTGGCCCGCGCACCGGCCTTGGCGAGATCTTCCTGCCGGAGCTCCAGAAGGGCTCGTCGATCATGCCCGGCAAGGTCAACCCCGTGATCCCCGAGGTGGTCACCCAGGTCGCGGCGCAGGTGATCGGCAACGACCAGGCGATCGCCGTCGGAGGAATGCAGGGGCACTTCGAGTTGAACGTCTTCGTCCCGCTGCTCGCGCGCAACCTGTTGCAGTCGATCAAGCTGCTCGCCGCCGCCTGCAGGCTGCTGAACGAGAAGTGCGTGACGGGAATCGAGGCGAACCGGGAGCAGTGCGAGCGCTACGCCGAGCTGACGCTTGCGGCGGCGACCGGCCTCAATCCGCACATCGGCTACGACAAGGCGAGCGAGATCGTCAAAGGCGCCGTGGCTTCCGGCCGGCCGCTACGGGACGTGGCGCGCGAAGAGGGTGTCCACGAGGCGATCCTCGATGCGGCGCTCGACCACAGAGCGCTCGCCAAGCCGCACGAGTAGCTCTCGGAAAGATCCCTGCACCTGAGCGTAGTTGCCGAATCCTTCGGTGCCGATCGGAGCTACCATCGAAGTATGCAGGTGCGTATCGCGACAGGCGCGATGCTGGCTGCTCTGTTCATCGCCGGCGGTGCAGCGGCCGGAGTCCCCTTCGAGTCGCCGAACCACGAGGCGACGGTGACGTTGTCGTCTGCGACGGCAGGCGCGTCGAACGTGGCCCTCACCGTTCAGATCCCGACCGTGCTCCAGTGCGGCCGGCCGACGGGCGTCGCCGGTAGTCCATCACGCTGCCGCGCGCCGCCAGCGCCTGCCGCGCGCGGTCGCTGCCGTCCGCCGTCCGCGTCAACGGCGTGCCGCCGTCGAAGATCACGATGGCAGGGCGGGTCGTGACCGTCGAGCCTCCCGGTGCACGACGTGGCATCACGTGCTTCTCGCTGGTCGACGGGATGATGAAGATCACGTTCGCGCCGAGCGCAGCGTTCGGCAATCCGTCGAGTGCCGGCACGTATCGCTGTCGGGATTCGCCAGGGCAAGACGGCGTACGTCGTCCCGGTCACGATCAAGCCGTAGGCGACGATCAGTACGCGACGGCGCCGCGGCCCGTCGCGGCAGCGTGGCGCTGCTCGTCGGCGCGGTAGCTCGAGCGGACGAGCGGGCCGGAGAAGACCGAGCCGAAGCCGAGCTCCTCGCCCTGCTCGCGGAACCAGCGGAACTCGTCCGGGTGCACCCAGCGGTCGATCGTCGCGTGCTTCGAGCTCGGCTGCAGGTACTGCCCGATCGTCACCACGTCGACCCCGTTCGCGCGCAGGTCGCGCATCGTTTCGACCACCTCGTCGTTGCGCTCGCCCAGGCCGACGATGATCCCGCTCTTCGTGAGCACCGGGAAGTCGGCGATCTCCTTCGCCCGCCGCAGGAGCTCGAGCGCGCCGTCGTAGCTCGCCTTCGCGCCGCGCATCCGCCGGTGCAGTCGCCGGACGGTTTCGATGTTGTGGTTGAAGACGTCGGGCCGCGCGCCGATCACGGTCTGCAGCGCGGCCTCTTCGACGCCGAGGAAGTCGGGGGTCAGTACCTCGACCGTCGCGGCCGGAAGCTTCGCCTTCAGGGCTCGGATGGTCGCGGCGTAGTGGCCGGCGCCCTTGTCCGGCACGTCGTCGCGGTCGACCGACGTCACGACGACGTGCTTCAGCCCCATCCGCCGTGCAGCCTCGGCCAGGCGGAACGGCTCGAGTGGATCGACGGGCTCCGACGGCTTGCCCGAGTGCACGTAGCAGTAGCGGCACGCGCGTGTGCACGTCTCGCCGAGGATCTGGAACGTCGCCGTGCCGCGTCCCCAGCACTCGGCGATGTTCGGGCAGCGCGCCTCCTCGCAGATCGTGTGCAGCTGCGCGCCGTGAATCAGCTTCTTGACGTCGTAGTAGTGGCCGTTCTGCGACGGAGCGCGAACCTTCATCCACTCGGGGCGCCGCGGACGCTCGGCGACGGGCAGCGAGGTTTCCACGGCCGTCAGTCTAGAGCCGCGGCTCTGTCGCGCGGCGCGCGGTGGACGAGCTCCGCGTAGCGGCCGCCGAGCTCGATCAGCTCGTCGTGCCGGCCGCGCTCGACGATCCGGCCCCTGTCGAGCACGACGATCTGGTCGGCGTCGAAGACGGTCGAGAGCCGGTGCGCGATCGCGATCGTCGTGCGTCCGCTGGCAAGGCGGTCGAGTGCCTCCTGCACCTGGCGCTCGGTTTCGGTGTCGAGGGAGCTCGTCGCCTCGTCGAGGACGAGGATGGGTGGGTTGCGGAGGATCGTCCGCGCGATCGCGATCCGTTGCTTCTCGCCGCCCGAGAAGCGGTAGCCGCGCTCGCCGACGATCGTCTCGTAGCCCTCGGGCAGCGCCGCGATCAGGTCGTGGATCTGCGCGGCCTGGGCCGCCAGCTCGATCTCCTCGTCCGTTGCGTCCGGCTTCGCGAACCGCAGGTTCTCGCGGACGCTCGCGTGGAAGAGATACGTCTCCTGTGAGACCACGCCGACCAGGCTGGTGAGCGTCTGGAACGACAGGTCGCGGACGTCGACGCCGCCGATCGAGACGGTTCCGTGCGCGACGTCGTAGAGGCGGGCGGTCAGGTAGCCGAGGGTCGTCTTGCCGGAGCCGGTCTCGCCGACGAGCGCGGTCGTCGTTCCGGCGGGAACGGTGAACGTGACGTCCTCCAGCGTCCAGGGCCCGTCCGCGTCGTAGCGGAACCAGACGCCGTCGAAGGCGACGTCGCCGGCGCCCCCGAGTGTCCGCGGATCGGCGGGCTCGATGATGTCGACCGGCTGGTCGAGGTACTCGAAGATGCGGTCGAAGAGCGCGAGCGACGTCTGCACGTCGAGCCCGACTCCGAGCAGCGATCCGACGGGGAAGAAGAGGCGGGCCTGGAGCGTGGTGAACGAGACCAGCGTCGGGACGGTGATCGTGGTCGACCAGCCGTGGGCGAGCGCGAGGCCGCCGAACCAGTACGTCGCCGCCGGCATCACGGCGAAGCTCGTCTGGATCATCGCCATCATCCACCGGCCGGCCATGCGTTGGCGCACCTCGAGGTCGGCGAGCAGCTGCGACTCGCCGTGGAAGCGGTCGGCGAGCTCCTCCGTCCGCCCCATCGTCTTGCCGAGCAGGATCCCGCTCACCGAGAGCGACTCCTGGACGAGGCTCGAGATGTCTGCGAGCGTCTCCTGGGTCGACTTGGCGATGCGGCGCCGTTCGTTGCCGACGCGCCGGGTGAGCAGCACGAAGACGGGAATGAGCGCGAAGGCGAACAGCGCGAGCTCCCAGCTGAGCAGGAGCATGCCGATCATCGTGGCGAGCACCGTGGTCGCGTTCGAGATGATCGACGTCGCCGTCGAGGTGACGACGCTCTGGACGCCGCCGATGTCGTTCGAGATGCGGGACTGGACCTCGCCGGTACGTGTGCGCGTGAAGAACGCGAGCGACAGGCGTTGCAGGTGGCGGAAGACGGCGGTGCGCAGGTCGTGCATGACGCTCTGGCCGACCTGGTTCGAGAGCAGCGTCTGCCAGACGCCGACCACCCCGACGACGATCGCGATCGCGATCATCCCGCCGGCGTAGAACGACAGCGCCCTGGTGTCCTGGGCGTTGATCGCTTCCAGTGCCCCCCGGAGCAGGAAGGCCGGCAGCACGCCGATCGCCGCCGAGAAGAGGATCAGCACGAGCACGACCGTCAGCCGCCAGCGGTACGGGCGGAACAGCGCGGCGATCCGCTTCAGGTTCGCCCGCCGGACGGCCGGGTCGGCCGGCCGCTCGGGCGGCTCGTCACGGCGACGACGACCGCCACGCTCTCCGAAATCGAACATCTCGCCAAGGTAGACGACTCGATTCGGCCTGCGCGGGCGACGCTAGGCTCGATGCGTGGAGCGGATCTGCGTCTTCTGCGGCGCCTCGAGTGGCCGCGCTGCCGCGTATGCGACGGCGGCACGCGCCTTCGGTCAGGCGGTCGCCGCACGCGGCCTCGGGCTCGTCTTCGGAGGCGGACGCGTCGGCTTGATGGGCGCGGTCGCCGACGGTGCTCTGGCGGGCGGCTCCGAGGTGATCGGGGTGATCCCGCAGAGCCTGGTCGACCGCGAGCTCGCGCACGGCGGTGTGTCTGCGCTCGAGGTGGTCGGCTCGCTGCACGAGCGCAAGGCGCGGATGGCGGAGCTGGCCGATGCGTTCGTCGCGCTGCCCGGCGGGTTCGGCACCCTCGACGAGCTGCTCGAGCAGCTGACGTGGTCGCAGCTCGGCTTCCACGAGAAGCCCGTCGGGCTGCTCGATGTCGACGGCTACTGGCGCCCGCTGATCGCGCTCGCGCGCCATGCGACCGAAGAGGGCTTCGTGCGCGAGTCGGACCTCGCTGCGATCGCGGTCGCCGACGAGCCCGGTGTGCTGCTCGATCGCCTCGAGCAGATGACCGGCGAGGTGCGCCCGCGCCCTAAATGGTCGTGAGGCTCAGGCTCTCGGCGTGCTCGGCGAGCGTGACGCCGAAGACGTCCGCGAACGTCGCTGCCGCGACGGGCCTCACCTCGTCGACCGAGAGCGGCCGGTCGAGCTCGCGGGCCATCGACGTGAACTGGTAGCCGTCGAGCCCGCACGCCGTGATCCAGTCGGTGAACGGCGCCGGGTCGAGGTCGACGTTGAGCGCGTAGCCGTGGGTCGAGACCCACTTCGACAGATGGATGCCGATCGACGCGATCTTGCGCGGCGGACGTTCGAGCCAGACTCCCGTGAGCCCGTCGATCCGGGTGGACTCGAGGCCGAAGGCCGCGGTCGTTGCGATCAGGACCTCCTCGAGGTCGCGGCAGTACCGCTTGACGTCCTGGCCGTGACGTGTCAGGTCGAGGATCGGGTAGCAGACGAGCTGGCCCGGAGCGTGATAGGTCGACTTGCCGCCACGGTCGGTCTCGACGATCTCGACCGCCGCGTCGTCGGGGACGTGCAGCTCACCCGGCTCGGCTCGTCTCCCGAGGGTGATCGTCGGCGGATGCTCGAGCAGGAGGACTGTGTCGGGCGCATCGCCGCGCGCAACGGCGTCCGCGATCTCCCTCTGCAGACCGAGTGCTTCCCGGTAGTCGACGACACCCAGGTTCACGAGGCGCGCGTTGCTCATCGCTCGTTGAGCGTACCGTTGGCGTCCGTGGAGCCGAAGCCGAAGGGCTGGTGGGAGCGGTACGGCGCCGTGTTCGCCGAGCAGAGCGTCGTCGACCACTATCACCTGCGTCCGGCGTACCCGGAGGAGACGATCGACGTCCTCGTCGATCTCGCACGCGGCGGCGCCGTCGTCGATCTCGGCTGCGGTCCGGGCGAGCTCGCACGGCGCCTCGCGGCGCACGTCGAGCGGGTCGATGCGGTCGACGTCTCGGCACCGATGGTCGAGCGCGGGCGCGGTCTGCCCGGCGGCGACCTTGCGAACCTGCGCTGGCTCGTCGGCCGGGTCGAGGAGGTCGCGCTGAGCGGGCCGTACGTGCTCGCGCTCGCAGGCGACAGCATCCACTGGTTCGACTGGGCGGTGGTGCTCCCTCGGGTCGCCGGCGCGCTCGAGCCGGACGGCGTGCTCGCCGTCGTCCACCGGGACTGGCTGCGCGACGCTCGCGTCCGCGAGTTGCTTGCGCCCGTGTACGACCGGTACAGCTGGAACGAGGACTTCGCACCCCTCGATCCGGTGGAGGAGCTCCAGCGCCGCGGGCTCTTCGAGCCGTCGGGGAAGCACACGTCGGCGGCGAGCCCGTGGCGGCCGACGCTCGACGAGATCGTCGACGTGCACTACTCGACGAGCGGGTTCGCCCCGTCGCGGCTCTCCGATCGCGACGGGTTCGCGGCAGACGTGCGCAAGGTGATCGAGGCGTCGCTCGTGCCGCGCGACGGACGCTACGACCTCGACGTCGCCGCCACGGTCGTCTGGGGCCGGCCGGGCTCCGGCTAGTAGTCGGACTCGCCCCAGGTCTGCAACCGCTCGCGGAGGTCGCGCAGGAAGCGACCGGCGAGCGCGCCGTCGATCAGGCGGTGGTCGTACGTCAGCGTCAGGTTCATCATCGACCGGATCGCGATTGCGTCCGTGCCGTCCTGGTCGGTGATCACCCACGGCCGTTTGACGATGGCGTACGTGCCGAGGATCGCGGACTGCGGCTGGCTGATCACCGGCGTGCCGTGGAACGTCCCGTAGCCGCCGGGGTTCGTGATCGTGAACGTCCCACCTGCGACGTCGTCCGGCAGCAGCTGCTTGTTGCGCGCCCGGGCCGCGATGTCGGCGATTCCCTTCGCCATCCCGAGCAGGTTGAGCGTCTCGGCGTTCTTGACGACCGGGACGATCAGCCCTCTGCCGTCCGCGAGCTCGACTGCGAAGCCGAGGTTGACGAACGTTCGCGTGACGATCTGCCCGTCGCGAAGCTCGCCGTTCACGTACGGGTAGTCGCGCAGCGTGTCCACGGTGGCGCGCGCGACGAACGCGAGATACGTCGGGTTCACCCCGTAGGCCTGCTCGAACTCCCGCTTCAGCTTGGCGCGCACGGCGACCACGTTGCTCATGTCGACTTCGATCGCACTCGTGACGTGCGCGGACGTGTCGAGCGAGCGGCGCATGTGCTCGGCGATGCCGCGACGCATGGCCGACATCGGCTCGAAGATCTCGCCCTGGCTGGGAGCGATCGGCTCGGCGCTCGCTGCGGCCGGGACGGGCGCCGCCGCCGGAGGTGGTGCGGCGGGCGGCGTGGCGATGGGCGGTGCGACGGCAGGGGGCGCCACCGGCGGTGCGACGGGTTGCGCGGCGACGGGCTCGGGAGCAGCCGGCGCCGGTGGTGGCGGAGGGGCCGCCTGCCCGCCTGCCTCGATGAACGCGAGGATGTCCCGCTTGGTGACGCGTCCGCCGGTCCCGGTGCCTGGCACCTTCGACGGGTCGACGCCGTGCTCGCCTGCGATCCGCGCCACCACGGGCGAGATGAACGCCTTGCCGTTGGACGGCGCGTCGGTCGGGGCAGCCGCTACGGGCTCTGGTTCGGGCGCGGCCGCGGTCGGCTCCGGCGCCGGTTCGGGCGGCGCCGCGTCCGGCTCGGGCCGTTCGGGCCCGGGCTGCGCCGGTGGCGCGGGGGTCGAGGCCGCCGTTTCGCCGCCGATGCGGGCGAGCACGGTGCCCACCTCGACGGTCTCGCCCTCGGTGACCAGGATCTCGGTGACGATCCCCGACGCGGGCGACGGGACCTCGGTGTCGACCTTGTCCGTGGAGATCTCGAGCAGCGTCTCGTCGGCCTCGACGCGCTCGCCGACCTCCTTGAGCCATCTCGTGATCGTCCCCTCCGAGACGGAGACCCCCATCTGCGGCATCACGACGTCGACTGCGGTTCCCGTGGACATGCGCCTCTCCTAGTAGTCGACGAGCTCTCTGAGCCCACGGGCGACGTCGTCGACCTGTGGGATGAACGCTTTCTCGAGCACCGGCGAGAACGGGACGGGCGTATCCGGTGCCGCGATCCTGCGCACGGGCGCGTCGAGGTCTTCGAACGCCTCCTCTGCGATCGTCGCGGCGATCTCGCCGCCGAAGCCGCCGGTGCGGGTGTCCTCGTGCAGGACGATCACCTTCGACGTCTTCCGCACGGAGTCGAGCACGGCCTGCTTGTCCCACGGCATGACGCTGCGCAGATCGACGATCTCGACCGACGCGTCCACCTGGGCGGCAGCTTCCTCTGCCGTGTAGACCATCGCGCCCCACGTGATCACCGACACGTCGGTGCCCTCGGCGTGGATGCGTGCCTTGCCGATCGGCACCGTGTAGCGCTCCTCGGGCACCTCTCCCTTGACGCGCCGGTAGAGATGCTTGTGCTCGAAGAAGAGCACCGGGTTCGGGTCCTCGATCGCCGAGATGATCAGTCCCTTGGCGTCCTCCGGCGTCGCCGGGCACACGCATTTCAGCCCGGGAATGTGGGCGAACGACGACTCGGGGTTCTGCGAGTGGAAGGGGCCGCCGGAGAAGCCGCCACCCGAGGGCAGCCGGAGCACCCACGGCACCGGCGTCCCGGCCCGCCAGCGCTGTTTGGCGGCGATCGTGACGAGGTGGTCCCATGCGCACGAGACGAAGTCGGCGAACTGCATCTCGGCGACGGGCCGCAAGCCCATCAGTGCGGCGCCGGTCGCTCCGCCCATGATCGCGGTCTCTGACAGCGGTGCGTCGATCACGCGCCATGACCCGAACTCCTCCTGGAACCCGAGCGTCACCTTGAATGCGCCGCCGTAGACACCCACGTCCTCCCCGAGTACGAACACGCGCTTGTCGCGTCGCATCTCCAGGCGGAGGCCGTCGCTGATCGCCTGCAGGTATGTCATCTCGGGCATGAGTGCCTTCCCTACTTGTGGTGCGGGGTGTCGAGGTCTTCGGGCGTCGCGTAGACGCCGTCGAGCAGTTCGGCCGGGTCGGGCTGCGGTGACTCCTCGGCCCGCTGCAGCGCCTCGTTCAAGCAGCCTCTTGACGTGGCTGGTCAGCTCCTCTTCCTCGGCGTCGGTGAGCTCGGCGTTCGAGCGGAGCCAGTTCCGGTACCGCTCGAGCGGGTCGCGCGCGGCCCACTGCTCGAAGAGCTCCTTCGGGACGTAGAAGGCATCGTCGTGCACGGCGTGACCCTCCATGCGCAGGGTCTGGCACTCGATCAGGGTCGGCCCGCCTCCGTCGCGCGCCTTTTCGATCGCCCACTTCGCCTCGCGGTAGACGGCGAGCGCGTCGGTGCCGTCGACCACGACGCCGTCGAAGCCGTAGGCGGCCGCGCGGTCGGCGAGGTGGTCGATCGCGTACTCGAGGTGCGTCGGCGTCGAGTACGCCCACTGGTTGTTGTCGCAGATGAAGACGACGGGCAGGCGCCGTACGCCCGCGAAGTTCATCGCCTCGTGTGCGTCGCCCCGCGCCATGGCGCCTTCGCCGGTCCACCCGACGGCGACGCGGTGCTCCTCGCGGATCCTGAACGCGAGCGCGCAGCCCACGGCCACCGGCAACATCGCCGGCAGGTGACTGACCATCGCGATCAGCCCGAGGCGGTCGTCGGCCATGTGCACGTTGCCGTCCTTGCCCCGTGCTGGGCCGTCGGCGCGACCCATGTACTGCGCGAAGATGCGCCACGGCTCGACGCCGCGGGTGATGTGCACGCCCATGTCGCGGTGAAGCGGTGCGCCCACGTCGTCCGTGCGCATCGCCATCGCGACCGCGACGGCGGCCGCCTCGTTGCCGCGGCCCGTGTAGAACGAGCCCGGGATCTTGCCCTGGCGGTAGAGGATGTGGCCTCGCTCCTCGACGCCGCGGGTGATCAGCATGTTGCGGTAGATCTGGAGGAGATCCTCGCGGTCGAGGCCCCACTCCCTCACCTCCTGGAGCGAGCCCGAGGGCTCGGCTACACGAGCGATCGCCACTGCACCGTCCTCGTCGAAGGGGAAAGCCGCTCGCATGCTAACGACCTCCGCGCTTCGCGGGTCAGTACAGTCGTGGCGTGGGAAAGGCGGCTGACTGGCTGCGCGAGGAGCGGCGAGGCGTGCTCGGGCACTGGAGCGCATTCTGCCTCGACTGCGGCTCGGCAAGGCGGTGGTTCGAGGAGTTCGAGACTGAGCTTCCCGATCGTTGCCCGTCGTGCGGCGGAGAGCTTCTCCATCGCTGCCCGGCGTGCTCGGCGCCCTTCTCCTCGACGTTCGCCGTCGATTGCGAGGAGTGCGGTGCGCCGCTGCGTGCGCCCGAGCTGCACGGGATCCCGATCCGCCGCGGCTAGAAGCCGAGACCGAGCTGGATCGCCGAGAAGCGGATCACGGTGACGGTGTCGCCGCCCGTGACGTCGCGGTTGTAGAGCTGGCCCAGGAACCGGCAGAGCTCGTCGTGGTGGCGGATCTCGGGGTTGTCGTGCTCGATCTCGTTCGGCGAGAGCTCGGTGATCGTCTTCACCTCGACCTTGTCGAGAACGGCGTCGAAGACGTGCTGGCGCGGGCTGAAGCGGGCGCCGACGAGGACCGAGACGATCATGCCCTTCTGGTACTTGCGTGACTTGTCGCCGAGCCTGATCGTCGCCGTCTTCCGGTGCGAGCGGAGTTGCGCCTCGACGATTGGCGAGTAGAAGTTCAGCGCGAGCGAGGGCACCGGTGGCCGATCATACGTCCTCGCCGGCCGGCGACCACATCCGGCTGCGATCTGAGTGTCGGGGACTGAGATTTACGGAAGTCGCTTGCGCGGCTGGCACTCGTGTGGGTAGAGTGCCAATCGCAAGCACAAGCGTGTCACAAGCTTGTGGTCATACGGTGTAGGTGGAGGTCCTATCTAATGAATCTCAAGCCGCTCGGCGATCGCCTGATCGTCACGGTCCTCGAGGAAGAGGAGACGACGATCAGCGGCATCGTCCTGCCGGACACGGCGAAGGAGAAGCCGCAGCGCGGCCGCGTCCTCGCCGTCGGCCCGGGCGCCCGCGACGAGGACGGCGAGTACATCGCCATGGACCTCGAAGAGGGCGACGAGATCATCTTCAGCAAGTACGGCGGGACCGAGATCAAGCTCGGTGTCGACGAAGTCCTGATCCTGCGCGAGTCGGATGTGCTCGCGAAGGTCGTCGGCGACCGCGCAGCGGTCGCGTAGGAAGGGGAAGAGAAACCAGATGGCTCACAAGGAGCTGAAGTTCAGTGAGGATGCGCGGCGCTCGCTCCAGCGTGGCGTCGACATCCTGGCCGACGCGGTCAAGGTGACGCTCGGCCCGAAGGGGCGCTATGTCGTCCTGGACAAGAAGTTCGGGGCGCCGACGATCACGAACGACGGCGTCACGATCGCCCGTGAGATCGAGGTCGAGGACGTCTTCGAGAATCAGGGCGCCCAGCTCGTCCGCGAGGTCGCAACTGCCACCAACGACGTGGCCGGCGACGGCACGACGACGGCCACGGTGCTCGCGCAGGCAGTCGTCCGCGAGGGGCTGAAGAACGTCTCCGCCGGTGCGAACCCGATGGCGCTGAAGCGCGGCATCGAGACCGCCGTCGATCAGATCGTCGAGAACCTCAAGTCCCAGTCGACCGAGATCTCCGGCAAGGAGGACATCGCGCGCGTCGCGACCGTCTCCTCCCGCTCGACCGAGATCGGCGACGTGCTCTCCGAGGCGATCGAGAAGGTCGGCAAGGACGGCGTCGTGAACGTCGAGGAGGGCCAGACCTTTGGCCTCGAGCTCGAGTTCACCGAAGGCATGCAGTTCGACAAGGGCTACCTGTCGCCCTACATGATCACCGACGCCGAGCGCATGGAGGCCGTGCTCGACGACCCGTACATCCTGGTCGCGAACCAGAAGATCGGGGCCGTCAAGGACCTGCTTCCGGTGCTCGAGCAGGTGATCCAGGCGGGTCGCCCGCTGCTGATCGTGGCCGAGGACGTCGAGGGCGAGTCGCTCGCGACGATCGTGGTCAACAAGCTGCGCGGCACCTTCCAGGCCGTCGCCGTCAAGGCGCCGGGCTTCGGCGATCGCCGCAAGCGCATGCTGGAGGACATCGCGATCCTCTCGGGCGGCGAGGTGATCACCGAGGAGATGGGTCTCAAGCTCGAGAACACGAAGCTCTCGCAGCTCGGCCATGCGCGCAAGGTGGTCGTCGACAAGGATTCGACGACGATCATCGACGGTGCCGGTGAGGGCGACGCGATCAAGGGCCGCATCAAGCAGCTGAAGTCGGAGATCGAGAACACCGACTCGGACTTCGACCGCGAGAAGCTCCAGGAGCGCCTCGCCAAGCTGTCGGGCGGCGTCGCGGTCGTCAAGGTCGGCGCAGCCACCGAGACGGAGATGAAGGAGACCAAGCATCGCGTCGAGGACGCGCTGCAGGCCGCCCGCGCCGCCCTCGAGGAGGGCGTCGTTCCGGGCGGCGGTGTCGCGCTGCTGAATGCGGCCGACGCGATCAAGGAGAAGCTCCTGAAGTCGCTCGACGGTGACGAGCGGACGGGTGCTCAGATCATCATCAAGTCGCTCGAGGAGCCGCTTCGCCAGCTCGCGACGAACGCCGGGCTCGAGGGCTCGGTCGTCGTCCAGCAGGTGCGCTCGTCGAAGCCGGGCGAGGGCCTGAACGTCGACACCGGCGAGGTCACCGACCTCCTCAAGGCCGGCATCACCGACCCGACGATGGTCACCCGCTCGGCGCTGCAGAACGCGGCGTCGATTGCGAAGAACATCCTCACCACCGAGGCGATCGTCGCCGAGGCCCCGGAGAAGAACCCCGTGGGCGCCGGCGCCGGCATGCCCGACATGGGCGGGATGATGTAGACGAACCGCTGGTGCCTGGCACTTCGGTGCCAGGCACCGGTCTTCGGGGAATCACTCGCGCGAGGGATCGGAGCTCGCACGTCGAACTCCGAAAATCAAGTCAACACCCTCCCAATCCCCTTGAAGAGCCGCCTCCCCGGGCGGCTCTTCTCGTATGTGGGGAAGAGAACCTGCGGTTCCCTTCCCGATGCCCATCCCTCCCTTGCCGCGTGCCGTCGCGGCTTCGCGCCGCGCCTCCCGGCCGGCCAAGCCGGCCTTCGGCGGCGACTGGCCCGTGCTCAGCGAGATGGCCGACAGTCGTCAGAGCGCGAAGCGTCTGCCGCCGGAGCCGGGCTTTGCCCGGCGGGAGGCGCGGTGCGCGTCGAGATGGCAGGCGACGAAGAAGGGGGCTACCGGGGGAACATGGTTTCCCCCGGTTCAGAAGGCGTATCGCTCTTCCTTCCAGGGGTCGGCGTCGTTGTTGTAGCCGTAGCGCTCCCAGAAGCCGGGCTTGTCGACCGCAGAGAGCTCGATCCCGCGCAGCCACTTGGCGCTCTTCCAGAAGTACTTGCCGGGGATCACGAGCCTCAAGGGGAAGCCGTGGTCCGGGGTCAGCGGCTCGCCGTCTGCGTGCGTCGCGAGCAGTGCGTTGTCCTCCGTCAGGAAGCGGATCGGCACGTTCGCGGTGAACCCGTGCTCGGCGTGGGCGATGACGAAAGCGGCTGTGGGTTTCGGCCGTGCGAGCCCGGCGACCTCGCGCCAGTGGACGCCCTCGAAGCGCGCGTCGAACCGCGACCACCGCGTGACACAGTGGATGTCCTGCTGGTTCTCGCTCCGTGGCAGCGCGTTCAGCTGCTCCCAGGAGAGCTCGAGCTCGTTCTCGACCTCACCGAAGACCCGGAACGTCCAGGTCGAGAGGTCGTCGTACTTCGGCACCGAGCCGGCGTGCAGGACGGGCCATTTCTCGGTGATGTACTGGCCGGGCGGCAGGCGCGCCGGGTCGTAGCCGAGCTCGGCCACCTTCCGCTCCGCCTTCGACCTGAACACGCGCTCTAGTCTAAGGAGCGATGGCATCCGTTACGCCTGCTGCCGCCCGCCGTGCGCGCGCCTTCGTTGCGGTTCGAGGTCCCGATGCGGTCGAGTATCTCGATCGGCTGCTCTCGAACGACGTGCCCGAAGCCGGCTCGGCCGACGCGCTGCTGCTGACCGCGAAGGCCCGCGTGATCGCACCGCTGCTCGTGTGGCGACGTGGCGACGACGACGTCCTCCTTCTCACCGAGCCCGAGCTGGGAGAGGTCGTGCGCGCGCACCTGATGCGCAACCGCTTCGCCGCGAAGTGCGACGTCGAGCTCGAGCAGCACACCTCGTCCGTCGTGTTCGCGCCGGAGGTCGAAGGCGGGATCGAGAATCGCGACTACGGCGATGCGGCATTCGAGTTGCTCGACGCCGACCTCGAGGTGACGCTCGACGACGAGGAGCTCGAACGCAGGCGCATCGCCGCTGGGACGCCGCGGTTCGGCCGAGAGCTCGACGAGCGTGTGCTCCCGGCGGAGGCAGGCCTCGACGAGCGCGCGGTCTCGTTCACGAAGGGGTGCTTCCCGGGGCAGGAGCCGATCGCCCGGCAGCGCTATCGCGGCAAGGTGAACCGCCGTCTCCGTGTGCTCGAGGTGGACGGCGAGGCTCCGGAGGCAGAGACGCCGGTCACGTACGAAGGCAAGGACGTCGGTCGCGTCACGAGCGCCGTGCCTGGGCTCGCACTTGCCTTCGTCCGTGTCGAGGTTCCGGACGGTGCAGTGCTGCAAGTCGGCTCGGCAAGCGCCCGGGTACACTGACCGCTCCCTCGCGCCCGTAGCTCAGGGGATAGAGCGCTGCCCTGCGGAGGCAGAGGTCGCAAGTTCGAATCTTGCCGGGCGCATGGCTTTCTTGGCGGTCATCAGCCCGGCGAGCACCGCGGTCTTCCTCCGGGCTCATGATTCCTCCAGCCGTTTTAGCGTGGGGTAGAGCGAACGAAATCGTGGGTAGCCTTCGTCGTAGGCGTCACGCCACTCCGGATCGGGCTCGATGCGCGTTCGAACCCGCACGCAGCGGTCGACAGCCTCGGTCACGTCGGCGAACACGCCCGCGCGGACACCGGCAAGCAGTGCTGCGCCGAACGCCGAGCCTTCCTCGCACTCGGTCAGCTCGAGCGGCAGCCCGAGCGTCGCTGCGACGATCTGCAGCCAGAGCGAACTGCGCGCCCCACCGCCGGAGATCCGCGCGGCTTCCGGTCGCACACCGAGTCCGCGGAGCAGCTCGAGCGAATCGCGCAGTCCGTACGCGACACCTTCGAGCACTGCGCGCCAGAGTGCGCCGCGGTCGTGGCGTAGCGAGAGCCCCGTGAAGGCGCCGCGGGCGGCCGGGTCGGGGTACGGCGTTCGCTCCCCGGCCAGGTACGGCGCGAAGAGGAGACCTTCGGCGCCGGGTTGCCAGGCCGCTGCCTCGTCGTCGAGAGCGCGGAAGTCGGCCTGTAGGGCGTGCCGGAACCAGGCTGCGGACCCGGCAGCGCTGAGCATGACGCCCATCGCGTGCCATGTGCCCGGTGCGGCGTGGCAGAAGACGTGCACGCGCGCCTCGAGATCCGGTTTGTACCCGGGAAGGACCGCGAAGACGACGCCCGAGGTGCCGAGAACGACCGAGACGGCGCCGGGCGTCGCGATGCCGACTCCCAGCGCGGCCGCCGCCTGGTCGCCGGCGCCGGCGACGGCGGGCGACTCGTGGGCCTCCGGGAGCCAGTCGAGCGGGATCTCGAGTGCGTCGCAGACTTCGTGCGACCAGGTTCGAGCGGCGACGTCGAAGAGCAGGGTGCCCGAGGCATCCGCCGCATCGGTCGCCCGCACGCCTGTGAGCCGGAATCGCACGTAGTCCTTCGGGAGCAGAATGTGCGCGATGCGGGCATAAGCATCAGGCTCGCGGCGCCGAAGCCAGAGCAGCTTCGGCGCCGTGAATCCGGTCAGCGCCCGGTTGCCCGTCAGCTCGATCAGCCGCGCAAGGCCGATACGGGCCTCGATCTCGGCGCACTCGGCCGCGGTGCGCTGGTCGTTCCAGAGGATTGCGGGACGGATGACGTCACCGTGCGCGTCGAGAGTCACCAGACCGTGCATCTGACCCGACAACCCGATCGGCCCGTCCGGCAGCCGCGCCAGGCAGGCCTGCGCCGCCCGCCACCAGTCCTCCGGGTCCTGCTCGGACCACCGGGGGTGCGGCGTCGAGAGCGGGTAGCTCTCCTCCGCGGTCGCGATCACCTCGCCGCGCTCGGAGATCGCGACGCTCTTGACGCCGGATGTGCCGACGTCGATCCCGATGAGAGCAGCGTCAGGCGCCAAGTGCGGCGTAGACGAGCTCGTAGGCTCGAACAGCGTCCTTGGCCTGCTGCGCCTTCCGGAGTTCGGCTTCGTCGATCCGTCCGGCCGTCTCGTCGATGAAGCGCCATTGCAGGACGGACCGTTTGACAGCGGCGACGGCGTCTTCGGTGTAGGGGTAGAGGTCGAAGCCGAGCCGCTCTCCCTGGTTGCCGTAGCCTGCCCGGCGGAGCTCGAGCGCCAGCTCGAGCGTCTCCATGAAGGCGGTCGCGCCGACCATGTTGTCGTCGTCGAAGGTGCCCCAGCCGGAGTTCGCGTGCTGATGGCCGAGCAGCCCTTCCGCCGCCAGCAGGGCCGCATACTCGGCGAGGCTCTCACCGTTCATGATCAGGTGCTGCCAGTCCATGTTGACCGAGACGTTGGCGATCCCCTGCCGGCGCAGCGTATGGATCACGTGCAGGGTCATGCCGATGTTGCGCATCAGGATCTTCATCGCCGGCTCCGAGTTCTTATGCTCGAGGAAGACCGTCACGCCCCGTTCTTGGGCGTGCCGGGCGGCCTGGCCCACGCCGTCGATGAACCGCGCCCACGAATCGGCGTAAGGGGTCTGGAACGGGTAGTTGTAGCCCTCGATCCCCGGCCAGATGATCATCTGTGCCCCGACCTCGGCGGCCAGTTCGATCGCGTCGCGCGTCAGCGCCAACGCTTCCGCCCGCACCCCGTCGTCGGGCGAGCTCAACGCCCCCTTGCCGAAGCGCGGATCGAGGTGGAGCCCACTCGCGACGCAATAGATGCCGTGGCCGTCCAATGCCTCCCGAACCGCCTCCAAGTTCTCGCCCGAGAGCTCCTGCGGATAGTGAAACTCGTAGTCGTCGATCAGGTCGCCGAGCCCTTCGACCGCCGTTCGGATGCGCGTCGCCGTGCCTACCGCCGCCAGCTCAGGCTTGTACCCGCCAGGGTTGAACCGCGTCGCCATCGCCCCAAACGCCCAGATACCCAGACTCGTCTTCATGCGGCGACCTTAGCGACTCGTTCCCTACGCAGGGTTGGTCATCCGCAGGCGAGGCTTGCCCCGTCTGCGGCGGCGCAACTGTAGGCGACCGCCCCAAGCGCTTCGACCGCTGCTCGAACTCCATCGACGGCTCCTGTCTCGACCAAGGCGACGGAGGAGCCACCGAAGCCCGCTCCCGTGAGACGTGCGCCGTAGCAGCCGTCCACTGCGCGGGCGGCGGCGGCGATTGCGTCGACCAACGGGGGAACTATCTCGTAGTCGTCGCGCATGCTGCGGTGCGATTCGTCCATCAGGCGGCCGACGGCTTCGAGGTCGCCTCTCTCGAGCTCGCGGGCCGCTGCGAGCGTCCGGTCGTTCTCGCTGACGACATGCCGCGCGCGCCTGCGCAGTGGCGCCGGCAGCGTTTCGACATCCTCGAGATTCGCGTCGCGGAGGGCACGAATGCCGAGCCGCCTCGCCGCTGCTTCGCAGGCTTTCCGGCGGTCGTTGTAGCCGGACCTGGCGAGCCGACGCTCCATCCGGCTGTCGCAAACGACGATCGCGACCTCGGGAGGTATCGGGATGTGCCGGTAACTCAAGTCGCGGCAGTCGAGGAGCAACGCGTGGCCCGCGCGCGCGTTTGCAGATGTGTACTGATCCATGATTCCGCATTGCACGCCGACGAAGTCGTTTTCCGCTCGCTGCGCGAGTACCGCGAGTTCCGGCCCTGGTAGGTCGGAGAGGGCGCGACCGACAGCCACCTCGAGCGCGGCGGAGGATGAGAGGCCGGCTCCACGCGGGACGTCGCTCGAGATTACGAGATCGATCCCGTGGGTCGGTTCGAGCCCTTCGACAACCCCACGAACATAATCGGCCCAGGTGGCGGTTCGCGTGATTGCGTCGAGGTCGAAGGAGTCAGTTTCGCCGAGGTCTGTCGCCTGAACGGTGACGCGTCTGTCGGCGCGCTCACGTGCGGCGACGGTCGTGTACCGGTCGATCGCGACGGGCAGCACGAAGCCGTCGTTGTAGTCGGTGTGCTCTCCGATCAGGTTGACACGCCCCGGTGCACGCGCAACCCTCATGCACTCGACGACTCGCGACTCGACGCAGTCGCGGCAACGTGCTTCGTCTCGTCTCGAATGCGCTTCAGTGTCTTCATCACGTCGTCGCCGCCGCGGCCGAAGAGATCGTGGAGGCGCACGTACTCGGCATAGAGCGCGTCATATCCGTGCCCGCTCCGGTCGTCCGGGAGGTATGTCCCGACGGCAGGCGTCGCCATCCGCTCTGACGCCTCCGCGATCGAGCTGCATGCGCCGCCGGCGACGGCGCCGAACATTGCCGCGCCGAGCGCGGGCGCGTTCTGCGATGCGGCCACGTCGATCGGACGCCTGAGCACGTCCGCGTACATCTGCATCAGCAGCCGATTGCGATGGGGCAGGCCCCCGCAGACGACTATCCGGTCGACGGGCAGGCCCGCGCGCTCGAAGGCGTCGACGATCACTCTCGTGCCGAAGGCGGTCGCCTCGAGCAGCGCGCGGTAGACCTCGTGCGGACGCGTGGACAGCGAGAGCCCAACGACGAGCCCCGCGAGGTCGGCGTCGACGAGCACGGAGCGATTGCCGTTCCACCAGTCCAGCGCGAGCAGGCCGCTCTCGCCTACCGCGAGCGCCGCCGCCTGCTCTTCGAGAAGGTGATGCACGTCCGCACCGCGCCTCTGCGCGAGCTCGTAGACCTGCGGCGGCACGGAGTTCTCGACGAACCAGGCGAAGATGTCGCCGACGGCAGACTGGCCCGCCTCGTAGCCGAAGAGGCCCGGCACGACGCCATCCTCGACGACGCCGCACATCCCCTCGACCGAGGCGAGACGGTCGCCGAGGAGAATATGGCAGTTGCTCGTCCCCATGATCACGACGAGCTCGCCTGGTGCGATGCAGCCGACGGCGGGAGCGGACACGTGCGCGTCGACGTTCGCGACCGCCACCGGCGTGCCGGGCAGCAGTCCCGTCCACGCTGCGGCGCGCTCGCCGAGTCCGCCTGCACGCCCGCCGATGGCATCGATGCGGCGCGACATCTTCTCGTCCACGACGTTTGCGAAGCGCGGGTCGAACGCCGCGAAGTAGTCCCGCGATGGGAAGCCATCGGCTTTCGACCAGATCGCCTTGTAGCCGGCGGTGGTGGTGTTTCGCGTCTCGACTCCCGTGAGCTGCCACACGATCCAATCGGCAGCCTCGATCAGGCGCCCGGCGCGCGCGTACACCTCCGGATCCTCGTGGAGGATCTGCAGCGCCTTCGGGAAGAACCACTCGGACGAGATCTTGCCGCCGTACCGTGACAGCCACGGCTCGCCTCGGCCCCTCGCGACGGCGTTGACCTCGTCCGCCTCCGGCTGTGCGGCATGGTGCTTCCAGAGCTTCACCCACGCGTGCGGGCGGAGGCGAAGATCGGGTAGCTCGCACAGCGGCGTCCCGTCCGCCGTCGTCGGGAGCATCGTGCACGAGGTGAAGTCGATGCCCACCCCGACGACCTCCTCCGGTCGGATCCCGACGAGCACCTCGGGCACGGCGTGCTTCAGAGTGCGCACGTAGTCGGCGGGATCCTGCAGCGCCCACTCCGGCCGAGCTCGACGTCGGAGTCGGGGAGCCGCTCGTCGAGGACGCCGTTCGCGTACGGGTAGACGGAGGCGGCCACCTCCGAGCCGTCGGCACAATCGACGAGGACGGCGCGGCCGGACTCGGTCCCGAAGTCGATCCCGAGGGCGTACCGGCCGCTCACGGCTCGATCACGACCTTCAGGCCGCGGCGCTCGCGCAGCGCTGCGAAGGCGTCCGGCCACTCGTCGAGGGCGTAACGGCCGCTGACGAGCAGCGTCAGATCCACGCGCCCCTCCGCCGCGAGCCGGAGGGCGCGCGAGAGGTCGGCCGCCCTCATCCGTCGCGACAGGAGCAGCGTCAGGCCCTTGCGCCTCGCAGCCGACGCACGAAAGGACGTGCGGTCGTCGTCGGGGATGCCGATGAGGACGAGGCGTCCGCCCGGGCGGAGCGAGGCGACAGCCTCGTCGACGGCGCCGTCGTCGCCCGCCGCCTCGAAAGCGACCTCGAGGCCCTCATCGAGTGCAAGCTCACCGGCGAGGACGGCGTGCGTCGCGCCGAGCTCCTCGGCTGCCGCGAGGCGGTGGGCGAGCAGGTCGGTCGCGACGATCGGCGACGCGCCCGAGGCGTGCAGGAGCTGCACGAGGAGGAGGCCGAGCGGCCCGCAGCCGAAGACGCCGGCGCCGGCGCCGGGACGGACGTGCCCGAGGTCGAGCGCGTGCAACGCCACGCCGAGGGGCTCTGCGAGGGCGGCCTCGACATCGGTGAGCGTCTCGGGCACCGGGTGAACGAGGCGCTCGGGCCACGAGAGGAGCGTGCGCAGGGCGCCGTCGGTCGAGCCGTGGCCGGCGAAGCGCACGGCCGGGCAGAGGTGATCGAGCCCGGCCGCACAGAGATCGCACGCGCCGCACGGAATGGCTGGATCGACGGCGACGCGTTCGCCCTCGTGCGCCCCGGAGACGACGACGCCCGCGAACTCGTGCCCGAGCACGAGTGGATGCTCGAGCTTGGCGTCGCCGATCCCGCCCTCGAGCAGCCAATGACGGTCCGAGCCGCAGAGACCCACCGCGGAGACGCGCACGAGCACCTCCCCCGGCGCAGGCGACGGGTCCGGCTCGTCGTGCAGCCGCTGCTCGTTCGGCCCGTGCAGCCGGAGCGCCCTCAACGGGTCTGCCCGTAGTAGGCCTCCGGCCCGTGCTTGCGACGGAAGTGCCGCCGGCGCAGGTCGTCGGCGATCGGAGGGACGTCGGCTCGCAACTGTCTGGTGCGCAGCGCCCCGGCCGCCACCTCCTCGAGCGCGATCGCGTTCTCGACCGCCTCCTCCACCGAGGCGCCCCACGCGAACGGCCCGTGAGAGGCGACGAGAACGGCCGGCCGGTCGAGCGGCTCGAGCTCGAGGCGGGCGAACGTCTCCAGGATCACCTCCCCGGTCGCCCGCTCGTACTCGCCTTCGATCTCGGCGGCGTTGAGCGGGCGCGTGACCGGGACGGCGCCGTCGAAGTGGTCGGCGTGCGTCGTCCCGTAGCAGGGGATCTCCTCGCCCGCCTGCGCCCACGCGGTGGCGAACGACGAGTGCGTGTGAACGATGCCTCCGACGTCGAGCCAGGCGCGGTAGAGGACGAGGTGGGTGGGCGTGTCCGACGAGGGCCGCGTCCGGCCGTCCACCACGGCGCCGCTCTCGATGTCGACGACGGCGATCGCAGCCGGCGTGAGCCGCTCGTAGGAGACGCCGCTCGGCTTGATCGCGACCACGCCCGCGTCGCGGTCGACGGCGCTCGCATTCCCGAAGGTGAGGACGACGAGCCCGGCGCGGCCGAGCGCCATGTTCGCCTCGAGGACGCGCTCCCGCAGCTCTGCGTGCTGCACTAGAGCCCTCCGGCGAGCCGGTAGTACGCCTGGTTCCAGCGGAGCTCGTTGGCGACGTCGCGGATCCGGGTCGTCTCGTCGATGACGAGCAGCTCGATCCCGGCGATCTCCGCGAGGTCGGCGAACGCCTCGCTGCCGATTGCCCGGCACAGGACGCTGTGGTGCGGGCCGCCGGCGCGAAGCCACGCCTCGGCGGCGGTGGCGAAGTCCGGCTTCGGCTTCCACAGCGCCCGCGCCACCGGCAGCCGGGGGAGGTCCTCCTCCGGCTCGACGAGCTCGACCTCGTTCAGCACGAGCCGGAAGCGGTCGCCGAGGTCGAGCATCGCGGCGACGACCGCCGGGCCGGGCGCCGCCGTGAAGACGAGCCGCACCGGGTCGGCCCTGCCGCCGATCGAGAGCGGGTGGATCTCGCACGAGGGCCGTTCCGCGGCGATCGACGGGCAGACCTCGAGCATGTGCGCGCCGAGCACCTTCGGGCCGGACGGCGCCAGGTCGTACGTGTAGTCCTCCATGAACGAGGTGCCGCCGTCGAGGCCGGTGCTCATCACCTTCGCGATGCGGACGAGCGCGGCCGTCTTCCAGTCTCCCTCGGCGCCGAACCCGTAGCCGTCGGCCATCAGCCGCTGCGCTGCGATGCCCGGCAGCTGCGTGAGGCGCCCGAGGTTCTCGAAGGTGTCGGTGAACGCCCGGAACCCGCCCGCGTCGAGGAACCCGCGCAGGCCGGCCTCGATGCGCGCCGCGTCCCGCAGCGACTCGCGGCGCGCGCCGCCGGCGCGCAGAGCCGGAGCGAGCTCGTACGCCTCCTCGTACTCCGCGACGAGACGGTCGACCTCTGCGTCGGAAACCGCCGCGACCGCGTCCGCGAGGACGTCCACGCCGTAGCCGTTGACCGCCACGCCCAGCCGAATCTGCGCCTCGACCTTGTCGCCCTCGGTGACCGCGACCTCGCGCATGTTGTCGCCGAAGCGGGCGACCTGGAGCGACTGCGCCTCGTGCCAGCCGGCGGCCGCGCGCGCCCAGACGCCGACGCGCGCGCGCGACCTCCGGGTCGCGCCAGTGACCGACGACCGTCTTCCGGCGCAGGCGCATCCGCGTCTCGACGAACCCGAACTCGCGGTCTCCGTGCGCCGACTGGTTCAGGTTCATGAAGTCCATGTCGATCTCCGCCCACGGCAGGTCGCGGTTGAACTGCGTGTGGAGATGGAGCAGCGGCTTCTGCAGCGCGCTCAGCCCGGCGATCCACATCTTCGCCGGCGAGAAGGTGTGCATCCAGGCGATCACGCCGATGCACGTGTCCGCCGCGTTCGCCTCGAGCGCGCACGCGCCGGATCGAGCCGGGGCTCGTGGCGACCTCCCTGTACACCACGCGCACCGGAACGTCCGGCTGCGCGTCGAGGCCGGCGGCGACCTCTCGCGCATGCGCCTCGACCTGCCGCAGCGTCGCCGGCCCGTACATCTCCTGGCTCCCGGTGACGAGCCAGACCTCGAGGTGTCCGAGCGCCTCAGGCGTCATCGCTCGAGATCTCCTCGAGCTGGCTGCGGAAGCTCGAGACCATCAGCTCGGTGAGCTTCTCGAGCGACGTCTCGTGCACCGGCTGGTCGATCGTGATGCGGCCGCCCTGCATGACGTTGATGCGGTCGCAGAGCTCGAAGAGGTGGGCGTAGTTGTGGTCGATCACGATGATCGAGACCCGACCGCTCGAGGCGAGATCCTTGACGAGGTCGATGATGAGGCGCGACTCGCGCGCGCCCATGGCCGCGAGCGGCTCGTCGAGCAGCAGGATCTTCGTCGCCGCGCGCACGGCTCTCGCGACCGCGACCGCCTGCCGCTGGCCGCCGGAGAGCTGCTCGGCCTCGGCGTCGACGTTCGGCACGTGCACGTTGATGTCGTCGAGGTACTGGCGCGAGAGCTTGCGCATCCCTCGCTTGTCGAGGAAGCGAAGCGGGCCCGAACTTCGTCAGCTCGTGGCCCAGGAACAGGTTCAGGTAGACGGGCAGCTGCGGGATCAGCGCGAGATCCTGGTAGACGGTCTCGATCCCGTGTGCGCGGGCGGCCTCGACCGAGTGGAAGCGGACGCGCTCGCCGCCGACGATCAGGTCGCCCGCGTCCTGCGCGTGGAAGCCGCTCAGGATCTTGACGAGCGTGCTCTTGCCGGCTCCGTTGTCGCCGACGAGCCCGAGCACCTCGCCCTGGCGCAGGACGAGGTCGATGCCGCGGAGGACGACGAGCGCACCGAAGCGCTTGGTCACGCCGCGCACCTCGAGCGCGTGACTCGCCGGACGCAGGCGCGGGCGGCGTCGGCTCCGCGAGCTGGCCGCTCATGCTGCCCTCGAGCGGGCGATCAGTCGGTCGAACTGCACGTTCAGCGCCATCGCGAAGATGATCACCACGCCGACCCAGACGTAGAAGTCGTTCGTGCTGACCCCGATCAGCGTGAGCCCGTCCTCGAGCACGCCGATCAGGATCGCGCCGATGAAGGCCCCGATCACCGTCCCGCGCCCACCGGTGAGCGCGGTGCCGCCGATCACGCAGGCGCCGACGGCGTAGAGGATGTAGTCGACGCCGAAGTTGCCCGGGTCGAGGCTCCCGTACTTGACCGCGTCGACGATCCCGATGAGGCCGGCGAGGAACGAGCAGATCACGAAGCACCACACCTTCACGCGCCGGATCGGTACGCCTGCCTCGGCTGCGCCGACCAGATTGCCGCCCGTGGCGATGATCCGGACGCCGAAGCGTGTGCGCGTGAGCAGCACGTGCGTCGACGATCGTGATCGCGACCACCCAGAGGATCTCCGACCACAGCCAGACCCCCATGAACTTGCTGGCGAAGCTCACCTGACCGGTCGAGGACGCCGTCGAGAGCGGGATCGGCGTCGCCTGGGTCTGGTTCGAAAAGATGAGCACGAGCCCGAAGAGGATGAAGTTCGTCGCCAGCGTCGTGACGAACGAGGGCACGTTCAGCCCCACGGTGATCAGCCCGTTGATCGCGCCGACGCCGCAGCACGACGAGCGA
Source organism: uncultured Thermoleophilia bacterium (assembly GCA_963851065.1). Taxonomy (GTDB): domain Bacteria; phylum Actinomycetota; class Thermoleophilia; order Gaiellales; family Gaiellaceae; genus PALSA-600. Next base: position 231,031 of record CAWKNW010000011.1, on the reverse strand, counting down.
GCGCGATCAGGATCGCGAACGACGACCGGCAGGCCGCGGTTGTGCATCCAGTACATCGACCCACGGCGCGAAGAGGAAGACCTGGCCGGCCGACAGGTCGATCTCGGCGAGCACGAGCAGCAGCACCTCTCCGACGGCGATGGCGGCGACCGGCCCCGCATAGCCCGCCGCCGAGCTGAGGCTGAGCGAGTCGATGAAATTCGACCCGGCCCTGATCGTGAAGTAGATGAACAGGCCGATCGTGAGCAGGAGCGGGGTCAGCTCGCGCTGATAGAGGAAGAGGCGCAGGATCCGTCTGGCCGACCGACGGTGCTTACGCTGCTGCCCCGGCGGGCTGGCCGCCGGGGCAGCAGCAGGCGTTGGAGCGCCCGACTGCACGCTCGCGACGACTAGTGCGGGATCGAGCCGGGCGGCGTCAGGGTCTTCTGCTGCGAGCTCGTCCCCTCGAACCTGTTCTTCGCCAGGTACGGCTTGACGGTCGACTTGACGACGATGCCGAGCCCCGTGTCGGTGTTCGTCGGCTTCATCAGCCCGCCCGAGATGTTGTACAGGTAGAGCTGCATGATCGTGTCGAAGCCCTGCAGGTAGGCCTGCTGGTCGATCGTGAAGGTCAGGTTGCCGGCGTCGATCCCCTGCACGACCGGCATCCCGACGTCCCAGCCCGCCGCGCCGACCTTCCCTTTCAGCTTGTTCGTCTGGATGAACTGCGCGACGGCGTTGCTGTCCCCGCTGTCCACGGCGAACATGAACTTCACGTCCTTGTGGCCGGCGTACCAGGCGGAGATCTTGTTGTACTCCGGGGCACCCTCGGTCGCCGAAGTCCCGACCTCCACGAACTTGATGCCGGCCTTGGTCAGGACGGGCTTCGCGCCGTCGATCCGCGGCTGGATGTTCCCCGTTCCCGGAGTCGCGATGATCCCGGCCACCAGGTCGCCCTTCTTGACACCGGTGTTGAGGATCTGCTTCGCGACCGCCGCGCCCGCGGTCAGGTTGTTCTGGCCGACGTAGGCCATCCGGTTGTTCGGGGACCCCGCCGAGACGTCGGCGTTGTACGCGATCACGGGGATGCCGTGGCTCAGCGCACTGTCGACGGGGCCGTTGAAGGCGGTGTTGTCGATCAGGCAGCACCCGATGCCCTTCGCCTTGCCGGCGATGCGCGGCGTTGAACGCCGCGACCATCTGGGAGACGATGGACGTCGCCGAGCCGGTCCACTGGTACGAGCAGCCGGTCAGGGCGCAGGCGTCCTGGATCCCGTAGATCGTCGCCGTGAAGAACGAGTTCGTCGTGACGTGGTTGACCATCACGAACTTGTACTTCGGGTGGCTGGCGAAGAACGCGTTGTCGTCGTTGCGCTTGTAGGTCGCCGCGCTCGCTCCCTGCTCGCCCAGGATCCCGGCCAGGCCGCCGTAGAGCGGTACAGCCAGCCGCCGCCACGCCCAGGCGGCGGAGGAAGCGTCGCCGCGAGAACTCACGTTGTTCCTTGCTGATCTCGTCAGGCCGATCTGACTCCATCGCTCCTCCTTCCGTTCGTCTCGATCTCCTGCTCATCGGACCGGCCTGCTGGCCCCGGAGCGACGGCGTCTCGATCGGTCACTTTGCGGATTACCAGGCCGATGTTGCGTGTATAACAAGTCTCGATAGAGTTCACAAGCGCGATTGCCGAAGCTCCGTCGATCCTGGCGCCCGGCCGCGTCGATCTCATCGGGGAACACACTGATTCGTCGGCGGGTGCAGTGTCGGTTGCCGTCGATGGCGGCGCGACTCGCCTCCGACGCCGGCTACCAACGTTGATGCACCTGAGGTGCGATGTGCCGCCGATAGACGTCCGCGATCCCATCGTGCGTCGCCGGCGGCAGCGGCCGCAGCTCGGCCGCGGCGGCGTTCGCACGCGCCTGCTCCGGCGTCTTCGCTCCCGGGATCGCCGTCGAGACGGCGTCGAAGTCGAGGATCCAGCGCAGGGCGGTCTGCGCGAGTGTCGCCTTCTCGGGGACGAGCAGACGGAGCTCCTCCACGGCCTCGAGCCCGGTCTCGAAGTCCACTCCGGCGAAGGTCTCGCCCGCGTCGAACGACTCGCCGTGGCGGTTGTAGGCCCGGTGGTCGTCGCGGGCGAAGCGCGTGTCGTGCCCGAACTTCCCCGTCAGCAGGCCGGATGCGAGCGGGACGCGCGCGATCACGCCCACGTCGCGCTCCAGCGCCTGCCGGAAGAACAGCTCGGCGGGTCGCTGCCGGAACATGTTGAAGATGATCTGGACCGTGGCGACGCCCGGGTACTCGATCGCTTTCAGCGCCTCCTCCACCTTCTCGACGCTGACCCCGTACGCGCGCACGAAGCCCTCGTCGACGAGACGGTCACAGGCGTCGAACACCGACGGCGTGTAGTACGTCTCCCAGGGGAGGCAGTGGAGCTGCACGAGGTCGAGGGTCTCGACGCCGAGGTTCTCCTGCGACCGCTCGATCCAGCTGCGAAAGTTGTCGTACGTGTAGAGGGAGAGATCGAGCGGCACACGGCGCCCGAACTTCGTCGCCACGATGAGCGGCTCCGACCGCTCGCGAAGGAGCCGCCCGACGAGGCGCTCGGAGCGGCCGTCGCCGTACACGTCGGCGGTGTCGATGAAGGTCATTCCCGCGTCGACCGCGGCGTGCAGCGCCGCCAGCGACTCGCGGTCGTCGACGGTGCCCCAGTCGGCGCCGATGCCCCAGGCTCCGAAGCCGATCTCGGAGACCTGGTACCCCGTCTTCCCGAGCCTTCTCGTGTTCAGCGGAGGTCGCTCCAGTCGGCGAGTCGTGGCGGGGAGGCCGGCGAACCGCGACGTTCCGTGCCTCGTGTGCGCTTGTCGAGGCTTTCCATTATCGTCGGAGGCGACGATACTACGCTCGATTCCGAAGCAATGAGGCCACTGCCCAGGCACCTGCTCGTCCGTTCCGACGGGAGACGGCTGCTCGTCTACGGGGAGCTGCGCGGCTCCCTGGACGAGGAGGGACCCCGCGCAACCGGCGACGGCACCGAGATCCACAAGCGTCTCGACGTGTTCACCGAGGCGTGGATCGGGATCGCGCCGGCGCGGAATGCGCGGCCGCTCGACTCGCCGGCGGCCAGCGCAGGCCCCGAGCGGTGCCCCTTTTGTCCTGGCGGGATCGAGGTTCCTTTCTCCTACGACGCGGCCGTCTTCGACAACCGGTTCCCGTCGTTCCGTCCCGACCCGCCGCCGGCGCCGCTCCTCGACGGGCCGACCGGACCGGCGCTGGGCCGCTGCGAGGTCGTTCTCTACACGGACAGACACGACGCCTCGTTCGGCGAGTTGTCGCCGATCGAGCTCGCCCGCGTTATCGCGATCTGGATCGACCGCGGACGCGAGCTCTGGGCAGATCCGGCACACGCATACGTCTGCGTCTTCGAGAACCGGGGCGCCGAGGTCGGCGCCACGATCGCGCACCCGCACGGGCAGATCTACGCGCTCGACCACCTGCCGCCGCTCACGGCGGCCAAGTCCGACGCCCACCGCCGCCACCGCCGTCGCGATGGAGGCTGCCTCTCGTGCGCCGCGACGCGGGCCGACGACCGCTCCGAGCGCGTCGTCTCCGCGAACGAGAGCTTCGTCGTGGCCGTTCCCTTCGCGGCGAGGTGGCCCTTCGAGGTGGCCGTCCGGGCGCGCCGCCACGGGCTACAGCGGTTGGCCGACCTGGCCCCCGAGGAGCAACGCGACCTCGCCCTCGCCCTGCGCGACGTCGCGCGCCGGTACGACGCGCTCTTCGACTTCCAGCTGCCCTACATGATGGTCGCGCAGGAGGCGCCGCACGATCAGCTCGACTGGCACCTCGCGTTCGAGCTCTACCCGGTGCATCGCGCGCCCGGAGTGACGAAGATCCGGGCCAGCGTCGAGACGGGGCTCGGGCTCTTCCTCAACGACGTCGCGCCGGAGGATGCGGCGCGACGGCTCGCCGGCCTCGATGTCCCCGCCGAGCCGATCGAGCTCGATTCGCTCTTCGCGGTCACTCAACCGGATGCGGCGATGCTCTCGTGAGTGCCGAGGCGACGGAGCCGCCCGTCCCCGCCTCGCTTCGGCGCGAGCGCATGCTCGCGGAGATCAAGGAGCGCGAGTTCGTGCGCGTCGGCGAGCTGAGCAGCCGTTTCGGGGTCTCGGCGGTGACGGTGCGCGGGGACCTGGACTCCCTCGCCGCGAGGGGCAAGGTGCATCGCGTCCGCGGTGGCGCGATCCCGCGGTTGATACCGCGCCAGGAGCAGCCGTTCGAGGACAGCATCTCGAGCTTCGCGGCGGAGAAGGTGGCGATCGCCCAGGCCGCAGCCGCGTTGCTCGAGGACGGCGAGACGGTGCTCGTCGACGTCGGGACGACGGCGGCAGCAGCAGCTCGCGCGATCGCGGCGCGGGCGGAGCTGAGCGACGTCGTCGTCTTCACGAACGGGCTGAAGACCGCGCTCGAGCTCGAACCGGCGACGCCGCGGATCACGGTGGTGGTGTTGGGCGGAACGCTGCGGCCGTTGCAGCATTCGCTTGTCGATCCCCTCGCGACGCTCATCCTCGACCAGATCTCGGTCAAGACGGTGTTGCTCGGCTGCAACGGCGTCGATCCGATCGGAGGCGTCACGAACATCAACTTGCCCGAGGCCGCTCTCAAGCAGCGGATGCTGGCCGTGGCGACGCGCAGGGTCGTGCTCGCGGACGGGAGTAAGCTCGGCCGCGTCGAGGTGGCACGGCTTTGCAGCGTCGAGGACGTCGACTTGGTGATCACCGGCCGGTCGGCCGACCCGGCCGTGGTGGAGGCGCTGCGCGAACGCGACTGCGAAGTTCGCGTCGTGGACTAGACCACGCGCGTCCCGAAGGAGGACGCACCTGCCGACGTGCCGACGACGAGTCCCCCGCCGAGCCTCTTCGCGAGCCGGCGGACGACCGGCTCCGCCTCCTCGCGCCCGAGGACGACGACGGTGCCGCCGCTGCCGCCGCCGCTCACCCGCGCACCCACGAGACCGCGCTCCCAGCCGGCGGCTCGCACCGCGTCGACGATGCGGTCGGTGGTCGGTGCTCCGAGCCCGCAGCGCGAGTAGCCGGCATGCGACGCTGCCATCAGGTCACCGAGGACTCGCGCGCGTCGTCTGGTGATTGGCTCCTCGAGCACCTCCAGGAACGTCTCGACGCGCACCTGCTCCTCGACCGGGTGGAGCGTCGCAGCCCGGACCGGGTACTCGACGGTGGGCTCGATTGCGCTCATCTCGTCCTCGACGCCGTCGCGGAGACGCAGGAATTCAGCGCCCGTCATGCGCTCGGGAAGCCGCTCGGTCTCCACGTCCCCGGGGCGAAGCGCGGTCAGGTAGTCGGCGTCGATGCCGAGCAGGGCCTTCCCCATGAACGTGGCGCAGCGCGCCCGCCGGTAGGGCGCGTCGCGGACGGCGTGCCGGGCGCCGGAGTCGATCCCCCAGATGGTGAGCCCGGGAGGCAGGGCGAATGAGCCGACGATCTCGGCCGGCCGGCAGATCAGTGCCAGGATGTGTGCCTCCTCGCCGTACGTCGCCGTCATCTGATCCATCGATCCGCACGGCGCGCGCGCGACGAGCTGCTCCGCGCGATGGCCGAGCAGCGCCAGGCGGCGCGGCTCGAGCCGGCAGCCGAGCGCCCCGGCCGTCGCCTGTGCGACGGCGATCTCGACCGCAGCCGAGGAACCGAGACCCTTGCCCTCTGGCACCGACGACGAGACGAGGAGCCGCAGCCCCGTGATCGCGAGCCGCTCCTCTCTGGCCAGCAGTGCAACCGGCCCCAGCACGTACGCGGCCCACGTGTCCCTGCCGGCGAAGCGGCCGGCCAGCTCGTCGAGCGGCGCCTCGACGAGGTCGGCCGCTGGGACGGCGACGCGCCGGCTTCCGCTCACTGCGATGACCCGCCCGTCGCCGGCGAGCTGTGCGGCCGCCAGAACGGCCCGCCCGATCGGGAAGCCGAGGACGAGCCCGCCGGCATAGTCGGCGATTCCGCCGAGGACGTCGAAGCGTCCCGGCGCCCGGGCGACGGCGACCGCCTCGTCGGGCACGAACAGCGGGTGACCCCGCGCACCGACGCAGAATGCGTCGGCGTCCGGGAAGCCGCCGCCGGAGGTGTCACGCAGCAGCGTCGCACCCGTTGGGGGGACGATCATTTTGGGCGAGTATCGCAGGAAACTGTCCGAGGACAACGTTCACGAGGTCGGCGCAGATGCGCCGATGTCTCGTCGCGGCATCTCGCGCTCATCTTGGCAGGTGAATTGGCAAGCTGAGCGGTCGGTTCATCGCCGAATGTGAGGTGCGGGAAACCCCGACGCCCACCTCCGGCTGGACACGGATGCGTGCGGCCGGCCGTCGGACGAGACTCGAGAGCTAGAGCGGCGAGGTAGCCGAGAGAGTGTCGTGCGGTGAACAGGGCTATCGAACGGACAGGCGTCATCGTCGACCGCCATTGGCTCTGGCTCAAATGGCTGGAGAGTGTGCTCGATCACGCAGGCATCGCGGCGGTCGCGTGCTCGACCTCGCTCGAGCACGCAGCAGCCCTCGTCCATGAGCACCAGCCGGCCCTGCTCGTCGTCGGCATCGACGAGAGCGTGGCGGAATCGGGGTACGCGACGGAGTTGAAAGCGCTCCGCGTCTCCTGTCCGGATCTGAGAGTCGTCGTCGTGTCGGCGGCTCGCGATGAATCCGCGATCGATGCAGCTCTTCGCGCCGGTGCGGATGCGTACTGCCTGAGGTCCGCGCGATCCGACGACTTGCTCGCTGCGATTCGCCAATCGTTCAGCCGGTCGATCTTCCTTCCGACTTCTGGCCGCACTGCGCCCGAGCAGCTCACGCCGCGCCGTCGTCGTGAGCAAGACGATCGCCGGCTGCTTACGAAGCGAGAGCTCGAGGTCCTCGGGCTCGTCGCAGAAGGTCGATCGAATCCCGAGGTAGCCCGAATGCTGTGGCTCACCGAGCAGACGGTGAAGTTCCACCTCAGGAACGTCTTCCGCAAGCTCGACGTCGCGAACCGGGTCGAGGCCAGCAGCTGGGCGCATCTCCACCACGTGATGCCGCAGCAGCTGCTGGTGACTCGAAGGGAAGAACCCTGCTCCGTCGTCGCATCGGCGCGGGCCGTTCCTCGTCGGCGGGTCGCTCCACTACCGACCTGTCGGGTGCCGAGCGAGCAAGCGCACCGCTCGCGGGGGCTTTAGAGCTCGTTTCGAAATGAAGTCTGTGTCGCCTGGACACGCTGGGCACGCTGCTGCGTCCTCGGTTGCGCCAATAGCCTTGGCTATTGGCGCTCCCTGCGTCCTTGCATCGCACCCACCCATCGCGCCCAGATCGACGAGCGTCATTCCGAAACGAACTCTTAGAAGCTCTCACAAAATGAGCATTGTGTCGCCCGGCCGCGCTCGGCGGCACGCTGCCGCGTCCTCGGTCGCGGCCATATGTCTCATATGGCCGCTCCCTGCGTCCTTGCAGCGCACTCGCCGATCGCACCCGGATCGACGAATCTCATCCTGTGAGAGCTTCTTAGCTTCGGCTCGATCGCCGCGCGTGTTGTCACGGCGGACGAACGAGTGTAGGTTCGCGCGGTTCCCTGTGCAAAGGAGGCTCGGTTGTGAGTGGTCTGCGGCGCGGTGCGCGGTCGGTCCTGAAGTGGTTCTCGGCCCTCTACGTCCTGGCGATCATCGTCCAGGTCTTTCTGGCAGGCGAAGGCATCTTCAGGCTGAAGAACATCGTCAACGGGGACGACTGCAGCAAGAAGGGCGTCAACGTGGCCGCTACCGACTGTGTCGGGAACTCGAACACGCTCGACGTGCATCGGGGATTCGGCACGCTGCTCGTGCTCCTCTCGATCCTGTTTCTGATCGTTGCGCTGATCGCGTGGCTCCCGAACAAGTGGGATCGCATCGTCTCGATCGTCGTGCCGATCCTCACCTTCCTCCAGATCGTCCTGGCGGCGATCGGCGGTTGGGTCGGAGGCGGCCTTCATCCGGTGAACGCGTTCCTCGTCCTCTTCCTCTACGGCTGGCTCTTCCACCGGCTGCGGAAAGGAGGGCAGGAGACCCCGACGCCGGTACCCGCTACGGCCGGCTGAGCACCGTCTCGCGCACGCCGAGGACGTTGAAGGCCGCGACCGGCCGCTGAAAGCCTTTGAGCGTGAACTCTCCGGCGGGCTCTGCGTCGATCGAGTCCTCGACCTCCGCGAAGAGGCGCTGCGCGATCAGGATCTGCCCGCCCGTCGCCTCGTCCGCCAGCCTCGAGGCGAGGTTCGTCACCGCTCCGATCGCCGCGTAGTCCGACCGGCCTTCGAACCCGACCTCGCCGCAGGTCGCGTAGCCGAGGGCGATGCCGGCGCCGAAGTCGAGGTCGTAGCCGCGCTTGCGCCAGAGCGGCGTCAACTCCGCCATCTCTTCGCGCAGCGCGCAGCCGAGTCGCACCGCGCGTAGCGGTGCGTCCGGGATCTCGATCGGATCGTTGAAGAAGAGCTGCACCCCGTCGCCTTCGAGAAAGCCGACGGTCGCATCGAAGCGCTTGACGAGGCGTCCGATCGCGTCGTGGAACTCGTGCAGCACGCGCATCAGCTCCTCGGGCTCGACGGCGTCCACGAAGCTGGTCCAGCCGCGAAGGTCGGCGAAGAACATCGCGACCTGCCGGCGATGGCTCGAGAGGATCGTCTCGTCACCCGAGGAGACGATCGCGTCGGCGAGCTGCGGCGACAGGAAGCGCCGCAGCCTCCGCAGCCGCTCGAGCTCCTCGACCTGCGCCTGGACCCGTTCCTCGAGCGTCTGGTTCAGCTCCGCAAGCTCTGCAGCCTGGATCTTGATCGTGTCGTGGTAGCGCTTGATGCGAAGCAGCGACCGCACCCGAGTGAGCAGCTCGTCGTGGTTGAAGGGCTTGGGGATGAAGTCGTCGGCGCCGGCCTCGATGGCCTTCGTCTTCTCCTGTCCGATGCTCGAGGTGACCATGATCACCGGCAGCACGGCGGTGGCGTCGTTCTCGCGCAGGTGCGTGCAGACGGCGTAGCCGTCGAGGCCGGGCATCATCACGTCGAGGAGGATCAGGTCCGGCTGCTCCGCCTCGACGAGCTCGAGTGCCGAGATCCCGTCGTTGGCCGTCAGCACCTGGTAGCCGCGCGGCACGAGCACGGCTTCGAGCAGGCGCACGTTCTGCGGGACGTCGTCGACGACGAGGATCTTCGGGGGGCGCTCGCCCGGGCTAGCCACGGTTGCAGTGCTCCCCCACGGCGTTGACGAGCTCGATGACGTCGACCGGCTTCGACAGGTATCCGTCGAAGCCGGCTTCGAGGAACCGCTCTCGGTCGCCGTGCATCGCCTGCGCGGTGAGGGCGAGCACCGGAATCGACGCGGTTCGCTCGTCGCCGCGGAGTCGCGCGAGCGCCTCGACGCCGTCCATTCCGGGGAGCTGCACGTCCATCAGCACGAGCGCTGGTCCGTGCGACAGAGCGAGCTCGACCGCATCCTCGCCGGTCGTCGCCTCGAGGGTGCCGTAGCCGCTCGCCTGCAGCACGTCGCGAAAGAGCTTCATGTTCTTCTCGTTGTCCTCGACGACGAGGATGCGCTCGCCCGCCATGCTCTAGGCCTCCCCGATCGGCAGCGTGAAGGCGAAGCGGCTGCCGTGCCCGAGCTCGCTCTCGACCCAGATCCGTCCGCCGTGCAGCTCGACCAGTCGCTTCGAGAGCGCGAGACCAAGGCCGGTGCCCTCGCGCTGCTGGACGCCGACGTCGGTCTGCTGGAACTCCTCGAAGATCCGCTCCTGGTCCTCGCGAGCGATGCCCGGGCCGGTGTCGGTGACGGAGACCTGCACCTCGTCGCCGACCCGCGCCGCGGCGACGGTGATGCTGCCGCCCGCAGGCGTGAACTTGACGGCGTTCGAGAGCAGGTTGAAGACGACCTGGCGCAGTCGGCGCTCGTCGCCGCTCACCAGGTCGACGTCCGGTGCGAGCTCGAGCGAGAGCTGGACGCCGTTCTTGACCGCGCGTTCACGCACCATGACGACGCCTCGTTCGAGGGCTTCGCGCAGCGAGAAGCCGGCGACCTCGAGCTCGACCTGCCCGGCCTCGACCTTCGACAGGTCGAGCACGTCGTTGATCAGCGAGAGCAGGTGGTTGCCCGAGGACAGGATGTCGTCGAGGTACTCCTCCTGCTTCTCGTTGATCTCGCCGAACATGCGCTGCCGCAGCACCTGTGAGAAGCCGATGATCGCGTTCAGCGGCGTACGCAGCTCGTGCGACATGTTGGCGAGGAACTCGCTCTTGTGCCGGCTGGCCGTCTCCAGCTCTCCGTACAGTCGCTGCAGCTCCTCGTTCATGAGGTTGACGTTCGTCGCCAGCGAGCCGAGCTCGTCTCGATTCGGCACATCGAGCCGGCCGGAGAAGTCGCCCGCGGCGATCTCGGCGAGCCGCGTCTCTGTGCGCTGGATCGGACTGATCAGCGACCACGAGAGAATCAGTCCCAGACCGAGCGCCAGCGCGACGCTCAAGGCACTCACACCGATGATCAGGTTACGCGAGGACGTGTACGCGCTGCGGTTGGCTGCGATCAGCGAAGCGGTCTGTTCCGTCGTTCGGTTCGCGAGCTCGTTCGTGAGCGCGAACAGGTCGGTATCCGTGTCGATCGCCGTCTGGAGGAGCACTCTCGATCGTTCGTCGGAGATGCCCGCCTTGTCGCGCGTCCTCAGTGTGCCCATCGCTCCAACGACCCGGTGGTAGTCGTGCCGGATCTCCCGGAGCACTCGTTCGTCGGCCGGCGGCGGGACGAACCTGTAGAGAGCCTCGGTCGTGTCGGGGGAGAGCTGCGACAGCGAATCGAGAATCGCCGCGTCGAGGAGAATCCAGCGATGCCCTCCCACGCGTTGGCTCTTCGCGCCGGTCAGCGCGGCCGCGCCGGGATCTCCCGAGGCCCGAACCCCGAGCTCCTGCTGCAGCTCGTTCGCCTGTGTCTGCAGCGTCTCGTAGGCGGACGATCGAAGCTGAAGCGTCCCCAGCCGTTGCACCCGCGCGTTGGACTGGCCGAGGACGCGCAACCCGAGCACCCCGACGAGCACCAGGAGCGCGGCGATGATCAGGAACGCGACGAGCAGCTTCGTGCGCACCTTCGCCGGCACGCCGGCGACCGCACGCACGACTCGGTTGTCCATGCCTGCAAGCGCCGTCCACCTTCTGGGGGCGGACGGCGCCTCGAGCGCTTCAGGCCGCGCCATGGGCCTCCCTCGACTACGGGCTCAGCACCGCGTCCGACCCGGCCGAGTCGACGATCAGCCACTTGCCGTTGATCTTCTGCACGTTGTGGTTGACGGAGACGACCTTCACGACCTCGGCCGTCTTCGGGTCGATGTAGTGACACTCGAAGTAGAGCGTCCCCTTGTCGCCGTTGACGGTCACCTTGATCTTGTACGACGGCGTGTCGGACTCCCAGTGGTTCTGGGGTTGGAACGCCGGGTTCGTCGTGGCGAAGAACTTCCTGATCTGAGCCTTCCCGGTGTACGTCTCCGTGCCGATGCTGAAGACGGCTCCCGGCGCCCAGAGCGACATCATCAGGTTCAGGTCGTGATGGGACGTCGCCTTGTGCCAGTTCTGCTCGATTTCCTCGATCTGATACAGGTCGGCGTCCTTCTGGATCGTCGGGTCGTTCGACGACGCCGAAGGCGAAGCCGAAGCCGTCCTCGTGCCGCCGCCGCCGATCGTCAGAGCCACGAAGACGACTGCAGCGAGTGCGCATCCTGCGAGTAGTGCGCGCGTCACCCGAGTTCCTCCTCCCATGGTTGCCCGCTCGATACGTGCCGATCGTGACAGGGAGGCGACGGGGCGTCTAGGGGGCCAGCATCCCGATCGTCGACGGGCTACCCCGCCGCGCAGTGGCGACGAACCTGCCGGGGCAGCTCGAGCACGTCGATCGGCTTCTCGACGTAGCCGGCGAAGCCGGCGTCGCGGAACCAGGGCTCCGCCTCTCCGATCGGCAGCGCGCTGAGCGCGACCACCGGGATCGAAGCGGTGCGCTCGTCGGCGCCGAGCTGCCGCGCCGCCTCGTCGCCGTCGAGATCGGGAAGCCGAAGATCCATGAGCACCAGGTCGGGCAGATGTTGGCGGGCAAGTGCGAGCCCTTCGGCGGCGGTCGTGGCCGACACGGTGCGCATGCCGGCGTGCTCCAGCACGTCGCGGGCGAGCTTCGCGTTCTGCTCGTTGTCGTCGACGATCAGCACGAGCTCCGTCACTACGTCATCCTATGGACACTCACGTGGCGATTCGAGTCGTGCTGGCCGACGACCACTACCTCGTCCGCGAGGGCGTGCGACGCCTGCTCGAGACCGAGCCGGAGATCGAGGTCGCAGCGGTCTGCGACGACCTCGACTCGTTGCTCGCAGCCGTCGACGCCGAACAGGCCGACGTCGTCGTCACCGACATCAGGATGCCGCCACACGGCATCGACGAGGGCATCCAGGCCGCGGAGCGCCTGCGGTTGACGCACCCGAAGGTCGGCGTCGTCGTTCTCAGCCAGTACGCCGAGCCGCGCTACGCGCTCGCGCTGCTCGAGGCCGGAACCGCCGGCCGCGCGTACCTGCTGAAGGAGCGGGTCGACGACCTCACCCAGCTCGTCGCCGCGATCAGGGCGGTCTCGCAGGGCGGATCGGTGATCGATCCGAAGGTCGTCGAGGGCCTCGTTGCCGAGAAGGCTCGAGCGGAGACCTCGCCGTTGAACGAGTTGACGCCGCGTGAGCACGACGTGCTGCGAGAGATGGCAGAAGGGAAGAACAATGCGGCAATCGCCGAGACGCTCGTCCTCACGGAGCGGTCGGTTGAGAACGTGATCCACTCGATCTTCGTCAAGCTCGGGATCGGGTGGGAGCCGTCCGTCCACAAGCGGGTGAAGGCGGTGATCCTCTATCTGGCGGACACTTAGACGGGCATCGTCACGACGACGCGCGCGCCGGAACCGGGCGTGCCTTCGACGAGCACGACGCCTCCCGCCGCTTCGACGAGGTCGCGGGCCGGCGAGAAGTCGAGCCGTCGAGACCCGCGATCTCGAGGCGCAAGGCATCGCCGTTCTCCTGCAGGTCGATCGTGAGCTCGGCCCCGGGCTCGGCACGCTCGAGCGCGGCCCGGCAGAAGAAGTACACGGCGTTCTCGATCGCGGCGGGATGGCGTCCGAGACCTGCGGTCTCGACACGCGCGGCCGTTCCGGACGTGCGCGCCGCCTCGCGAAGGGCGTCGGGGAGGCCGCGCGCCTCGAGCAGGGCCGGGTAGACGTCGCCTGCGAGTGCCCTGACGCGGGCGAGCGCGTCCCGGGTGTCGCGTTGCAGCTCGTCGAGCAGCTCGAGCGCCGCGGGGAGATCGCTTGCGACGAGCTCGCGGAGGAGCTGGAGACGGACGGAGACCGCGATCAGGTCCTGCTGGACTCCGTCGTGGAGAGCACGCTCGATCCGACGCCGGTCGGCGCCGGCGGCGGCTGCAAGGCGCGCTCGTGAGGCGCGGAGGTCGTCGGATTCGGTCACACCGAGTAGATACCACCGCTGCCCGTGCGGTCACGGCGTGAAGCGAAACCACGCGACGCGGTGATAGGTTCGGCCGTCGCGCGCAGAGGGCGCGCGTTCCGAGAGGAGGGCTCGATCATGACCTTCGGACGCAGATCCCTCGTCGGGATCGGTCTGGCGGCTGCGCTCGTGCTCGTCGGGGGAGCCGCATCGTCACGCGGCGTCCGCCCGGCCGGCCACACGGGCGCACTCGTGTACTCGAACTCGCGGCTGCAGGCCAAGTTCGTGAAGGCCGGCGATCCGCCGCCGACGGACGACTTCTGCCGCAGCCTGACCCCGAGCTCGCCCTGCTACAGCCCGCAGGAGATCCAGCACGCCTACGGCGTCGACAAGCTGACGAACGCCGGCAACACCGGTGCGGGCCAGACGATCGTGATCATCGACTCCTTCGGGAGCCCGACGCTCTCGAGCGACCTGGCGGCGTTCGACGCCGGCTACGGGCTACCGGCCCCGCCGTCGCTCACGGTGCTGAGCCCGCTCGGCACCGTGCCGTTCGACCCCACGAACGGCGACATGGTCAACTGGGCTTTCGAGACCACGCTCGACGTCGAGTGGGCGCACGCGATGGCGCCCGGCGCGTCGATCGTCCTGCTCACGAGCCCCGTGTCCGAGACCGAAGGCGTCCAGGGAATGCCGGAGTTCGCGGCGCTGATCAAATACGCGCTCGACCACCACCTGGGCCAGATCATCTCGCAGAGCTGGGGTGCGACCGAGAACACGCTCTTCAGCCCTGAGGGCCAGCAGGTGATCGACACGTTCCAGGCGCTCTACGCGCAGGCGGTGCAGCAACATGTCACCGTCCTTGCTTCCTCGGGGGACACGGGGAGCACAAACTACGACCTGAACTTCGACCTGTACCCGATGCCCGTCGTCGGGTTCCCGGCGTCGTCACCGCTCGTCACCTCGGTCGGCGGGACGAGCCTCTACGCCGACGATCACGGCAACTACCAGTCGGAGACGGTCTGGGGAAGCCCGGTCGGTCCCTTCGGCTACTGCGGGGCCGGCGGGGGAGGCGTGAGCCAGGTCTTCAGCGAGCCGCTGTACCAGCACTTCGTGTGGGGGCCGCAGCAGAGGCTGCTCGGCAACCATCGCGGCATCCCGGACATCTCGTGGATCGCCGATCCCTGTCAGGGCATCCTGACGTACAACGGGTTCATCCCCGGCGGAGAGGGCTGGTACTTCATCGGCGGGACCAGTGAGGGCTCGCCGCAGTGGGCGGGCCTGGTCGCCGACCTGAACCAGCTCGCCCATCGCCCGCTCGGGTTCCTGAACCCGTATCTGTACTCGGTCGGCGCGCTGCACACCGGGTTCCACGACGTGACCGTCGGCAACAACGCCGACCTCGAAACGACGGTTCCCGGCTACGACGCCGTGCCCGGCTGGGATCTCGCGACGGGTTGGGGATCGCCGGACGTCGGGCTGCTGCTGCGCAGGATCGCGCTGTCTGCTTCGCCCGGCTGAGCAGCACAGACGCGGGGGCCCGGGCGACCGGGCCCCCTGCCGGTCGTGCTGCGGGTCTAACCCGCGCGCACGAACGGGATGAAGCGGTCGTCGACGACGGACAGCCCGCCTGCCGCCAGCGCGGCGCCGAGAATCGCCGGGAAGAGGATCGAGATGTGCGGCGGGCTGAGCGCAAAGAAGCTGCGCGGCCCGGGGAGGATCAGGATTGCGAGGTAGGTCGCGAGCAGCGCCGCCGTGAGCACGCCGATCGCGGTTCCGCGGACGGCGCCGGTGGCTTCGAGTGCCAGGATCAGATAGAGGCCGACGAGCACCAGCGCGGTCGTCGCGACCGTGCGCGCATCCCTCAGGTCGAGCCCGAGGACGTTGAGCGCGAACAGGTAGCTGGAGGCGACACCGAGGCCGGCCGCAGTTCCGGCAGGGATTGCGAAGCGTCCGAGGTCGCGCAGGAAGCCCCGCGCGATGTACCGCCCGCTCGACGGGCCGAGCGCGAGGAAGAAGCCCGGTATCCCGATCGTCAGAGTCGCGGCGAGCGTGAGGTGACGCGGCAGCAGTGGGTACGCGGTCGGAGTCAGTCCGACCGAGAGGATCAGGAACACGGCGAACACCGATTTGGTGACGAACAGCTTTGCCACTCGCTGCACGTTGCGCAGGATCCGCCTGCCCTCGTCGACCATCGGCGGGACCGACGAGAACTCGCCGCGTACCAGCACGATGTCGGCGACGGCACGCGCCATCTGCGTGCCTGTTCCCAGTGCGATCGCGAGCCGTGAGGCCTTCAGGGCCGGCACGTCGTTCGCGCCGTCCCCGACCATCGCGACGTAATGACCGTCGGCGACCAGGGACTCGACGACACGTCGCTTGTCTTCAGGCGAGATGCGCGCGAGGACGGCGTTCTCCGCGACGACACGGCGTAGCCCGCCCGCGTCGGCCGGGAGGTCCGAGGCATCGAGCGCGGGACCGTCGATGCCTGCGTCCCGCGCGATCGACGCGACCGTCTCCGGCCGGTCACCGGAAAGCACCTTCAGGCGGACGCCTTGCCTGTGGAACCACTCGACCGTCTGTCGCGCCTCGGGTCGCAGGCGTTCGGCGAGCAGGACGAGCCCGGTGGCCGAGGGATGTGCGTCGTCGAGTCGTTCGGCTGTGCCGAACGCGAGGACGCGGCGACCCTCTCCCGCCGCGCGGGCGGCCGGTTCCGCGAGCCCGTCGAGCGTGAAGTGCTCCGGAGCGCCGAGGACGTAGCCGACGCCGCCGATCCGCTGGCCGCCGAAGCGTCGCCGCGAGGTGAACGGCAGCTGCTCGTCGACGCTCGCCGACTCCGCCGGGTACGCGGTCGCAATTGCCTCGAGCGTTGCGTTCCGCGCCGTCGCCGACGCCGCGTAGCGGCCCAGGTCTTCGGCGAGCGACTCGGGCCCGACGAGCCCGGCGACCCGGAGGGCGGGCTCGGTCAGGGTGCCGGTCTTGTCGAGACAGACGATGTCGACGGAAGCGAGCGACTCGATCGCGTTCAACTGCTGCGCCAGCGCGCCGCGGCGCGCCATTCGCATCGCGGCGACTGCGAACGTGAGGCTCGTCAGGAGCACGAGGCCCTCCGGGACGAGCGTCACGACGGCGGCGACGGACGTGGGCACTGCGGTGTGGAGCGGCGTGTGCCGGTGCCAGAGCGAGTATCCGAGCGTCAGCGCGAGCGGCACCATGGCCCCGACGAGGATGAACAGGAGCAGGTTCAGCGACCGCTCGAGCGGCGAGCGCGGATGCCGGAAGGATCGCGCCTCACCCGTGAGGCGCGACGCGTAGCTCTGGGCGCCGACCGCGGTGACCGTGTACGCGCCGACACCGTCGGCCGCGAACGACCCGGAGCGAACCTCCTCGCCGACTCGTCGCGCGACGGGACGTGACTCGCCGCTCAGGATCGACTCGTCGAGCTCGAGCCCGGCACTCTGTTCGAGCGTGCCGTCGGCGACGACCTGATCGCCGGGGCCGACGCGGACCAGATCGCCGGGTACGAGTTCCTCGACCTCGACCTTGCGCGCCGTGCCGTCGCGCACGACGGTGGCGTGCGGGGCGACGAGTGCGCTGAGCCGGTCGAGCGCATGCTTGGCGCGCACCTCCTGGACGATGCCGATGCCGGAGTTCGCGACCAGGATCCCGAGGAAGAGTGCGTCCTGCCACTCGCCGAAGATCAGCGTCAGGCCGCCTGCCACCGCGAGGATCAGGTTGAAGACCGTGAAGACGTTGGCACGCACGATGCTCTTGTACGAGCGTCCGCGCGGCTCCTCCGGTTCGGGCCCGAGCTCGACTCGCCGCTGCGCGGCCTCTGCGTCGGTCAGCCCCTGTGTCGGGTGCGAGTCGGCCATGGCTTCTAGCATTCTCATGTGCCGCTGTACCTCACCGAGGCCGAGGTCGTCGAGCTGCTCACGCCCGCGGAGACCCGGCCCGCGGTCGAGGCGTCGGTGCTGCGGCTCGCGCGCGGCGAGGTCGACAATCCGCCTCGTACCAGGCTCGAGCTTCCCGACGGGTTCTTTGCCGCCATGCCCTGCGTCGATCGTGGACTCGGGTACGCAGGGCTCAAGACCTTCGCCTGGACACCGGCGGCCGTCACGTTCCTCGTCGTGCTCGAGTCGCTCGACGGCCGCCTCGTGGCGCTGATCGAGGCCGAGCGGCTCAGCCGCCTGCGCACGGCTGCCGCCTCCGCGGTCGCCGCCACGAACCTCGCTCGCGCCGAAGCGCGCTCGCTCGGCGTCTTCGGCTGCGGGCGTCAGGCCGGTGCTCACATTGCAGCGCTGCGCGAGGCGCTCCCGACGATCGAACGGGTCGTCGTGCAGGGCCGTGACGACGGCCGAGTCGCCGTCTTCTGCCGCGAGCACGACTGCGCCGCCGCCGAGGAGCCGCGCGACGCGGCCGGCTGTGACGTCGTCGTGACGGCGACGACCTCCACCGACCCGGTGCTTCGCGGTGAATGGCTCGAGCCCGGAGCACTCGTCTGTGCGGTCGGCGCGAACAGCTTGTCGGCGCGCGAGCTCGACAACGTCGTGCTCGAACGCGCGGCTTTCGTTTGCTGCGACTCGCGTGAGCAGTCGCGCGAGGAGGCCGGCGACCTGTCCGAGCCGGTCGAACGCGGCGTCCTCGACTGGCTCGAAGTGCACGAGCTCGGCGACGTCGTCTCCGGGGAGGTCCCGGGCCGGTCCGCCGACGACGACATCGTCGTCTTCAAGTCGAACGGCCTCGCCGCATGGGATCTCGCGGCCGCTGCACGCGTCGTCGAGCTCGCCCGGGAGCGCGGCGTCGGGCGGGAGCTCTAAGCGCTCGTCTTGGCCGCGGCGATCACGTCGTCGCCGATCGCGTGCACGACCTCCGGACGGTCGAGCAGACGCCCGATCTGCTCGGGCGTGCAGCGATTGGTGACGTACTTGTCCTGGAGGATCTCGTGCAAGGGGCGGCCGCGATGGTGCTCACGAATCACGTAGTCGGCCATTCGCTGCTCGTTCCGCGATGTCCACGAGAGGAAGGAGAACGCTCCCCGGATCGCCTCCGCGAGACCCACGAGGCGATTGTATAGTCGCCGCGTGAACGCCCCACCGCAGGCCGGGCGCTTCGCCGAGCGGGTCGTCGAAGGACGCGACGACGCGGGTCGTGCTGAGCGGGTGCTGATCTGGATCGAGCGGCGCCCGGGCGCGCTGTGGGCGGTCGGCCGGATCGTGAACCCGCAGCATCGCGAGACCGATGACGCGAGGGCCGACGACTATGTCTGGGAGGGTCACGAGCTCGAGGACTGCCTGCAGGTCGCGAACTCGACGCTCGAGGACGACGTGGTCGTATCGGAGGACGACGGCGGCGCGACCCGGGTGCGCGCCTTCAGGCGCGAAGAGCTGCTCGAACCCCTGGAGCGTTACTTCTTCGGCCGCTGACGCCACCGGCCGGCGTCGGCTCCTGCCGGGTTCTCGCCCGAACCGGTATCCGATCTCGTGGGCCACTCCAGGTTCGCGTCCGGGATCGGGTCGCCGTGGGGGTCGTGGGTCGGAAACCCGAGCGCACGGTCGATCCGCGCTTCGAGCTCCTCGGAGATCACGTGCTCGAGCCGGTCGGCCTCGTCGTGGACAGCCTCCACATCGAGCCCCAGCGTCTCGGCGAGATAGAGCTCGATCAGGCGGTGGTGGCGGATCACCTCCAGCGCCACCCGCTCGCCGTCCGGGGTGAGCCGGGCACCGCGGTAGGGCTCGTGCTCGATCAGCCCGAGCGCCGCGAGCTTCTTCACCATCGCCGACGCGGAGGCGGGCGAGACACCCTGATCCTTCGCGACGGCGCCGATCGTCACCCGCCCTTCCGCCGACTGCAGCTTGTAGACGGTCTTGAGGTAGTCCTGGATCGACTCCGAGAGCCGCGTGTTCGCCATCAGCGAGGAGGGTAACGTGACGGCCGCGTGCGAATCCACGTGGGACACAGCGCCGATCCCGACGACGCGTTCATGGTCTGGGCCCTCGGCGCCGGCCGTGTGGACACGCGCCGGATCGAGTTCGTCCCGGTCGCGTCGGACATCCAGACGTTGAACGAATGGGCGCTCGAAGGGCGGCTCGAGGTCACCGCCCTGTCCGCCGGTGCCTATCCCGCGGTCGAGGATCGCTATGTGCTCCTGCCGCACGGTGCGTCGTTCGGCGACGGCTACGGCCCGATCGTCGTCGGGCGCGAAGAGCTCTCTCTCGACGACCTCGGCGACGTCGAGATCGTGACGCCCGGCTCGCTCACCACTGCCAGCAGGGTGCTGCGACTCGCGCTCGGCGACGGCATCCGCACACGCGATGTGACGTTCGACCGTGTTCTCGACGAGGTCGTGTCGGGTCGCGCGCGCGCAGGTCTGCTGATCCATGAGGGTCAGCTGACGTACGCGGACGCGGGCTTGCACAAGCTGCTCGACCTCGGGGTGTGGTGGCAGGACGAGACGGGCCTGCCGCTGCCGCTCGGGCTCGTCGCCGTTCGCCGCGACGTCGATCGCGTCGACGACGTGTCGGCGGTGCTGCGCGATGCGATCGCCGCCGCGCTCGCGAACCGTGAGGAGGCGCTCGAGTACGCGCGTGCGTTCGGCCGTGGAATCGACGCCGAAACGGCCGACGAGTTCGTCGAGCTGTACGTCAACGACCTGACGCTCGACATGGGCGACCGCGGCCGTGAGGCCGTCGGGCGCCTGCTCGGCCACGTGCCGGAGCTCGTGGGCGCATGAAGGCTGTGATCCTCTCCGCGGTCCGGACGCCGGTCGGGCGGTACGGCGGCGGCCTGTCCGGGATCCGTGCGGACGATCTCGCCGCGATCGCCGTCCGTGCGGCGGTCGACCGGGCCGGCGTGCCCGCCGATCAGATCGAGGACGTCTGGCTCGGCTGCGCCAATCAGGCGGGCGAGGACAATCGCAACGTCGCCCGCATGGCCGTGCTGCTCGCCGGCCTCCCCGAGTCGGTGGCGGGCGTGACCGTCAACCGGCTGTGTGCGTCGGGGCTCGCTGCGATCGTCGGAGCCTGTCACGCCGTGATCGCGGGGGACGGAGACCTTTTCGTCGCGGGCGGTGTCGAGTCGATGTCGCGCGCGCCGCTCGTCACCGCAAAGCCCGAGCGTGGCTTCCCGCGCGGGGATCGCACGCTGTACGACACCACGCTCGGCTGGCGGTTTCCGAACCCGCGGCTCGAGGAGCGCTTTCCGCTCGAGTCGATGGGTGAAACCGGCGAGAACGTCGCCGACCGCTGGCGCGTGAGCCGCGAGGACCAGGACGCGTTCGCGCTTGCGTCCCAGCGGCGCCATGCCGAAGCGTCGGCGGCAGGCCGTTTCGACGACGAGTTGGTTGCGGCCGGTGACCTGACGCGCGACGAGCATCCGCGCGCCGACACGGATGCGGACAAGCTCGCGGCTCTGAAGCCCGCCTTTCGCCCGGACGGCACGGTGACGGCAGGCAACTCGTCCGGGATCAACGACGGTGCAGCGGCGCTCGTCGTCGCCTCGGAGGCGAAGGCGAGGGAGCTCGGCGTCAGCCCGCTCGGCTCGTTCGCAGGATCGGCCGTCGCCGGCGTCGACCCACGCGTGATGGGCATCGGCCCGGTGCCTGCTGTGCGCCGGCTGCTCGAGCGCACCGGCCTCACGGTCGACGAGCTCGATCTGGTCGAGCTGAACGAGGCGTTCGCGTCGCAGTCGCTGGCGGTCATCCGTGAGCTAGGCCTCGACCAGCACAGAGTGAACGTGAACGGCGGCGCGATCGCGATCGGCCATCCGCTCGGGATGAGCGGCGCGCGGCTCGTCGTCAGTCTCCTGCACGAGCTGCGCCGCCGCGGCGGGGGACGCGGCGTCGCCACGATGTGTGTCGGCGTCGGCCAGGGGCAGGCCGCGCTGTTCGAAGTGCCGTCGTGACGGCGGCCGAGCGTTACCTGGAGCTCGGATTGCGGCTCGGTCGGCACGTCGAGGGGCTCGTCGACGCCTACTACGGGCCGCCCGAGCTGAAGGATCAGGTGGATGCGGAGGACGTCGTCGCTCCGGGGCGCCTCGTTGCGGACGCCGAGGCACTGCTCGCGGAGCTTCCCGACGGGTGGCTCAACGACCAGGTGCGAGCCTGTGCGGCCTACGCGCGCGTGCTCGACGGCGAGGAGATCGGGTACGCCGACGAGGTGGAGGCCTGCTACGGCGTGCGGCCCGTCAAGACGCCGGTGAGCGTCTACGAGGCTGCGCACGCCGCGCTCGACGAGCTCCTGCCGGGCGACGGGCCGCTCCTCGAGCGACGGACGGCGTGGCGAATGCGCCACTCCATCGACGGCGACCTGGCGGTCGCGGCGCTCGCCGATCTGCTGCCCGTGCTGCGCGAGGTGACCGAGGCCCTGGTCGCGCTTCCCGCCGGGGAGGAGGTCACACTCGAGCCCGTCCGCGACGAGCCGTGGTGGGCGTTCAACTACTACCTCGGCGATCTCGCGAGCCGCGTCGTGTTGAACGTCGACGTCCCGACGACCGGCTTCGACCTGATCCACCTCGCAGCGCACGAGGTGTACCCCGGTCATCACACCGAGCACGCGTTGAAGGAGCAGCTGCTCGTCAGGGACCGCGGGTCGGTCGAGGAGGCGATCCAGCTCGTTCCGACGCCGCAGGCGCTGCTGTCCGAGGGGATCGCCGAGGTCGGGGCGGATGTGATCCTCGACGGCGACGGCAGGACGGCTGCGTACGACGCCCTCGCGCGCCACGGTATCGAGTTCGACCGGGAGCTGACCGAGCGCATCGCGAAGGCGCTCGTCCCGCTCGGATCGACAAGCCTCGACGCCGCGCTGATGATCCACGAGGACGCCGCGTCGGTCGAGGAAGCCCAGCGTTACGTCGAGCGCTGGCACCTCGCGACCCCCGAGCAGGCGGCACATATGGTGCGCTTTGTCACGGATCCGACGTGGCGGGCGTACACGATCACCTACTCCGCCGGTGAGGCACTGTGCCGGGCGTTCGTCGACGGCGATCGTTCACGCTTCGGGCGGCTGCTCACCGAGCACGTGCGTGTCGGCGAGCTGCTCGAGGCGGAGTAGATTCAACCCGTGGCGGTTGCGACCGACTACGGCCTCTATATCGACGGCGCGACCGTCGAAGCAGCCTCGGGTGAGGTGCGCGAGCTCCGAGAGCCCGCGACCGGTGAGCTGCTCGCGCACGCGGCGATCGGCGCAGAGGCCGACGTCGACCGCGCCGTTGCTGCGGCGCGCGCTGCTCTCGACGGCGCGTGGGGCAAGACCGCTGGAACGGAGCGCTCGCGGCTTCTGCACGCGCTCGCCGACGCGATCCTCGTCAATCGCGCGGAGCTCGGCGAGCTCGAGAGCCGCAACGTCGGCAAGGCGATCTCGTCCGTCAAGGCCGAGCTCGCGGGCGGCGCCGAGCAGTTCCGCTTCTATGCCAGCGCGATTGCGTCGATCGCCGGCCGCTCTGCTCCGGTCGGGGGATCGCTCCTCTTCTACTCGCTCAAGGAGCCCGTCGGCGTCTGTGGGCAGATCGTGCCCTGGAACTACCCGCTGCTGATGTCGACGTGGAAGCTCGCCCCGGCGCTCGCCGCCGGGTGCACGGTGGTGCTGAAACCGGATCCACAGACGCCGCTCACGGCGCTTCGGCTCGCAGAGCTTGCGACCGAGGTCGGCATCCCGCCCGGAGTCGTCAACATCGTCACCGGGGACGGGCCGACGACCGGCGCATACCTCGTTCGCCATCCGGGGATCGACAAGGTCGCGTTCACCGGCTCGACGCGCACCGGCGGCGAGATCATGCGACTCGCCTCCGACCCGATCAAGCGCGTGACGCTCGAGCTCGGCGGCAAGAGCCCGAACATCGTCTTCGCCGACGCCGATCTCGCAGACGCGGTCCCCGCGAGCGTCTGGGCGATCTTCTACGCGGCCGGCCAGTCGTGCGAGGCACGCTCGCGCTTGCTCGTCGAGCGACCTGTGTACGACGAGGTCGTCGATCAGGTGACGCAGCTGGCGGGTCGCGTGCGCATGGGCGACCCGCTCGACGCAGAGACGCAGATGGGATCTCTGATCTCCGTCGCTCACCGCGAGAAGGTGCACGGATTCGTCGACGGTGCGCGCAGCGAGGGCGTCGAGGTGACGACCGGCGGGGCGATCGGGGACGGTCCGGGTGCGTTCTACCCGCCGACCGTGATCGCGCCGGCCTCGAACGATCTGTACGTCGCGCAGGAGGAGATCTTCGGCCCGGTCGTGACGGTGATCCCCTTCGAGGACGAGGCCGACGCTGTTCGGCTCGCCAACGACGTCAAGTACGGCCTGATGGCGACCGTGTGGACGGGTGATCCTGCGCGGGCGCATCGCGTCGCAGCTCGGATCAAATCCGGCACCGTCGGCATCAACATGCCGTACACGGCGTTTCCCGGCATCCCGTTCGGCGGCTACAAACAGTCGGGCTTCGGACGCGAGCTCGCCGTCGAGACCCTCGACCTCTACCTCGAGACGAAGTCGGTCGTCACCTACACCGGCTCGCGGCCGACGAACCCGTTCGGGCTCTAGAGACGTCGCGCTACCGCTTCGCCGTCCTCGCCGCGGGGACGTTCGCGCAGACCTCGTATTCGGCGATCTGGTTCGGCGTCGCGGTGATGGCGCCTGCCCTGCGGCGGGACTACGGCCTCTCGCTCGGTCAGACCGGCCTGCTGATCTCTGCCTCGCTCGTCGGCTCGGTCGTGAGCCTCATCCCGTGGGGTCTCGCGGCCGACCGGGTCGGCGAACGCATCGTTCTCGTCACGGGGCTCGCGGGCTGCGGCGCGCTCCTGCTCGTGGCTGCGGCCGCCCGCGGGTTCTGGTGGCTGGCACTCGCGCTCGCCGCCGCCGGGGCTCTCGGGGCGAGCGTCCAGTCGGCGAGCGGTCGGGCCGTCATGCACTGGTTCGCTCCGTTCGAACGCGGCGTCGCACTCGGCATCCGCCAGACGGCGATCCCGATCAGCGGCTTCCTCGCTGCGATCGCGTTGCCGCCGATCGTGCACGCCGGCGGCGTCAGTTGGGGGTTCGCGGCACTCGGCATCGCCTGCTTCGCCGGCGCCGCCGTTGGCGGCCTCGTGCTCCGTGAAGGCCCGACCCGAGTCGACACGGCGGCGACGGTCGTCAGGCCCGGGCCGCTCCGCGACCGACGCATCTGGACACTCTCGCTCGGCAGCGCACTCATTCTGGCTCCGCAACTGTGCGTCACCGGCTTCGCCGTCCTGTTCCTGCACGAGCAGCGCGGCCTGTCCGACGGTGCCGCGGCGGCCGTGCTCGCGGTGATGCAGCTGCTCGCCGTGGCGGGCCGGATCGGTGCCGGCCGCTGGTCGGACATACGCGCCTCGCGTGTCGGGCCGCTGCGAGCGATCGCGCTGACGGCTGCGGTGCTCGTCGGGCTCACCGCCGCGCTGGTCGACGCTCCGCTGGCCGTGCTCGTCCCGGTCCTCGTCGCGGCAGGCGTCGTCTCGATGAGCTGGAACAGCCTCTCCTTCGCCGCCGCCGTCGAGCTTGCCGGCTACGACAGGAGCGGCTCGGCGATCGGGCTGCAACAGACCGTGCTGAACGTCCCCGGCGCCGCCTATCCGGGGCTCTTCGGGGCTCTCGTCGCGGCGACATCGTGGCGCGCGGGCTACGCGGTCGTGGCGCTGTTCCCGCTCGCCGGCTGGCGCGTGCTGCGAGCATTGACGCGCTGATGCGGGCTACCGACCGGCTCCAGGAGATCGCGGCGATCGCGCAGCACCGTCCCGGGTACTCGCGGGAGGAGGACGCGGCGCACGAGCTCGCCGCTGCCTGGATGCAGGCAGCGGGGCTCGAGACGCACGTGGACGGAGCAGGCAACCTGCACGGACGGCGCGGCGCAGCATCCGTCTGGAGCGGGTCGCACCTCGACTCGGTGCCGACCGCAGGCCGTTTCGACGGTGCGCTCGGCGTCGTCGCCGCGATCGAGGCCGCCGAGCGCCTGCGCGAGGCTCCGCTCGGCGTCGTCGTCTTTCGTGCCGAGGAGACGGGGCCACTGGGCAGCCGCCGGCTCGACGAGCTTCCGTCGGCGTTCGTCGAGCTCCACATCGAGCAGGGGCCGGTACTCGCAGGGCTCGATGCTCCGCTCGGCATCGTCACCGGCGTCGTGGGACAGGCGCGGGGTGCGGTCGTCTTCGAGGGCCGCGCCGATCACGCCGGCACGACACCGATGGACGCGCGTGCAGATGCACTCGTCGAGGCTGCGCGGTTCGTGTTGCACGTCCGCGAGTGTGCTCGCGACGGGGCGGTTGCGACGGTCGGAGCTGTCGAGGTCGAGCCGAACGCCGTCAACGTCGTTCCGGCCCGGGTGACCGTGAGCGTCGACGCGCGAGCGCCGTCCGTGGCGCAGCTCGACGCCCTGGTCGCCGCGATTGGCTTCGAGCCGGGTTCGCGTTTGGAGCCGGTTCAGTTCTCGGGCGCTCCGCTCGACACGCTGCGCGAGGTGATGCCGGGCGCACCCGAGCTCGTGTCGGGCGCCGGCCACGACGCGATGGTCCTGGCTGCCGCCGGAGTGCCGACGGCGATGCTGTTCGTCCGTAGCCTCAACGGCGGCGTCAGCCATCACCCGGACGAGCTCTCGAGCGACGAGGACATCGCCCGCGGGATCGACGCTCTCACCGCCGCGCTCGATAGGCTCGCGCTCCGATGAATGAGCGTGAGCTGATGACGTGGGAGGACCTCGGCGTCGGTGCGCGCTCGCTCGCCGCTGCGGTCGCCGCCGACGGCTACCGGCCCGATGTGATCCTGGGGATCGCGCGCGGTGGTCTCCTCGTCGCCGGTGCGGTCGGCTATGCGCTCGGTGTGAAGAACACCTTCACGATGAACGTCGAGTTCTACACGGGCGTCGACGAACGGCTCGACATGCCGATGATCCTGCCGCCGGTGCCCGAGCTGGTCGACTTCGAATCGACGCGCGTCCTCGTCGCCGACGACGTCGCCGACACGGGTGAGACGCTGAGGCTCGTCAAGGAGTTCTGTGCCGACAAGGTCGGTGAGGTTCGGTGCGCCGTGCTCTACGAGAAGCCGCGGTCGGGTGTCCGGTGCGAGTACGTCTGGCGCAGGACCGACCAGTGGATCACCTTCCCCTGGAGCGCCGACGAGCCGGTGCAGGAGCCTCTGCGCGTCGGTCACGCGGTCGGCTAGTCCGTACGAGCGCGAAGAGCGCTAGATGTTCTTGAAGAACACCGTCGTGTCGCACGGCCGTCCGTCCGGGTAGAGGGCATAACCCGGAATCACGCCGACCCGCTGCCAGCCGAGGCGCGTGTACAGGCGTTCGGCGTCGTCGCCGGTCACCGTGTCGAGGTTGAGCAGCGTCTTTCCCTCCGCGCGCGCGGCGATCTCTGCGTGCTCCATCAGCAGTTGCGCGACGCCGCGCTTGCGCGCCGAGCGGCGCACGAGGAGCTTGGCGATCTCGCCTCGGTGCGGTTGATTCGGCGGCACAGCAAGGATCACCTGCACCGTGCCGATCGGTGTGTCGTCGTCGAAGGCCGCGAGCAGCACGCGTCGACCCTGGTCGACTTCGGTGGCGAAACCCTCGAATGCCGTTCGCGCTTGCTCGTGCGAGAAGGGATCCATGTAGCTGACCGACGCGCCGCCGGCGACGCAGTCGGCGAGGACGGCCGCGAGCCCGTCGAGTTGCGCACGCAGTTCCGCGCCGGAGAGGCGACGAACGACGACCTGTCTTGCGACCGGCATCTGCCGACATTCTTCCTGGTGCGCGTTAGCGTGTCCTTCGATGATCACGCTGTCGACCGCGCTGCCGGTTGCGGCGGTGACCAACGCGGAGGCTCGTTCGCTCGTCCTGGTCCTGGCCGCCTCGGCTGCCGCCGCGTTCCTCTCGCAGATCGCCGGCCGGCCCGTACTGCCGACCGTGGTCGTCGAGA
This sequence comes from uncultured Thermoleophilia bacterium, assembly GCA_963851065.1. Classification (GTDB taxonomy): domain Bacteria; phylum Actinomycetota; class Thermoleophilia; order Gaiellales; family Gaiellaceae; genus PALSA-600. Next base: position 203,674 of record CAWKNW010000011.1, on the reverse strand, counting down.
TCGCGCTCGGAATCCTGCTCGGGCCGGAGGCGCTCGGCTGGGCCACGCCAAATCAGTTCGTCAGGTTTCTGGCGAATCTCGGGCTTGCGGTGCTGTTCTTCTTTGCCGGGCTCGAAGTGGTGGAGAAGCACGTGCCGACGCGCTCGATCGTTCGCGGGACGTTCGGCTGGGCGATCTCGATCGCGCTCGGGATCGCCGTCGGATACTCGCTGAACCGCCTCGGGCTCGACGCGGCAGGGTGGCTGCTCGGTGTCGCCCTGAGCACGACGTCCCTCGGCACGCTCGTGCCGATCCTCAGCGACTCGGGCCTCCTGCGCACGCGGCTCGGCACCGCAGTGCTCGGAACCGGTGTCGCAGGTGAGTTCTGGCCGATCGTCGTCATCTCCGTCTTTCTCACCGGGGTGTACGGAGCCGTGACGGAGGTGCTGCTCCTACTCCTCTTCGGCGGCGTTGCGATCGGTGCCGCCGTGGTGGCGCTCCGCGCGCGCCCGCCGCGTCTGGTCACGATCCTCCGTGAGACGCTCGAGTCGACGGGGCAGGCGGCAGTGCGGCTCTCGATCCTCGTGTTGGCTGCGCTCGTGCTCCTCGCAATCGATGTCGGCTTCGACTTCGTGCTCGGCGCGTTCGCCGCCGGTCTGATCGTCGGCCTGGTCCTGAACAGTCCGGAAGGACAGATGGTGCGGGTCCGTCTCGAGGGCATCGGCTTCGGGTTCCTGATTCCGGTCTACTTCGTCACGACGGGATTGACCTTCGACCTCGACAGCTTGCTCAGCGCACGCGGACTGCTGCTGGCTTCGCTCTTCCTCGCCCTTCTGCTCGTCGTGCGCGGAGCGTCCGCGCTCCTCTGGCTGAGCGAGCTGGGTGGGCGCGGGACGGCCGGGCTCGCTCTCTACGGTGCGACCGCTCTTCCGCTCGTGGTCGCGATCGTCAGCATCGGTACCGAGCACGGCGCGATTGCCGCGGACGTCGGCGCCTCGCTCATCGGTGCCGCAATGATCTCCGTGCTCGTCTACCCCTTGCTGGCGGGCGTCGTCGCCGGTGTCGGCTCCTTGGGTGCGTCCGGCAACTCGCTGAGACCGGGCGAGAGCGCCGAGTTCTGATCAGGAGAGCTCGACGGGTCGTCCGAGGATGACGTGCTCGCCGATCGGCTCGAAGCCCAGCTTGCGGTTGATGGCCCGCATCGCGGCGTTCTCCTCGGCGTTGCTGGTCGTGATGCGCGTCACGCCCTTGGCCGCTGACGCGCGGAGGGCGTGTCTCTTCGCCGCGGTGGCGAGCCCGCGTCCACGGTACTCCGGGAGTGTCGCCGTGCCCACGTGCTGGGCGCGGGTGCCGGCGATCTTCACGTAGGCGAACGCGACCGGCAACTCACCGTGCACGACGACGGTGCTCGCGTCGCGGTCGAGGTTGGGATCCTCCCAGTCGCCGAGCCAGTCCTCGTAGCGAAGGTCGTCGGCCGGTACCGGGCCCGGCTCGTCGACGATCGCGACGCGCGTGAGGTCGAAGATCGCCTCCGGCCGATTGAACGCGGACATCGAGAGACACTCGAATCCCGGCGGCGGGGACGGCTCGGGCACGGTGCGCGGGTCGAGCGCGATCAGCGGCCCGGTCAGTAGCCGGCGCCAGCCACGAGCCGTCGCCCAGCGTTCCGCCTCCTCGGTCCGGCGCGCCAACGTGGTCACCTCCTTCGCGCCGACTTCGCGGAGATGGTCGAGCAGGGCATCGTGCAGTGCCGACCCGATTCCCCGGCGCCGGCGTGGCGAGGTCACCTTCACCGTCGCCCACGAGGCTCCGGGCATCGTCGTCTCGACGTTGAGGCCTGCCTGGCCGATTGCGACGACCTCTCCGTCGAGCTCAGCGGCGAGCCCGAGAAAGCGGTGACGCGGCTGGATCCGGCTTCGACGATGCAGCCAGCCCGCCTCTGTTGCCACCTCGGCGTCGTCGGCCTCGCGCCGAAGCGCGGTTGCAGCGGCCGCATCACGATCCTCCTGCGGCCGAATCACGAGCCCGGTAGGCCCATCGTGTCTCTGCATTTCCCGGCGAGACTAGATGATTGCGGAGCCCGCCACGTCGGGGCTGTCGAGCGCTGATCTACGATGGTGTGATGTTCGTCGGAGACGGGGAGCGCGAGCGGGGTGTGGCCACCCTGCGGGAGCATTTCGTGCGCGGCCGCCTGACGGTGGAGGAGCTCTCGACCCGGACGGAGAAGGTGCTCGTGGCGCGTTCACGTGCCGAGCTCCAGACGGCTCTCGTCGGCCTGCCTGCGTTTCTCGACGTCCGCGAACTGGCTGTGCGGGGACGCTCTGTCGCCGATGCGGCGATCCGCAGTGTGGTGCTCGTGGTCCTCACCGGCGCCTACGTCCTCTTCAGCCTCGCGCTCCTGCTCGTCCTCGGATTGACGCTGCTCGTTCACGGGGCATCGACCTCGGCGCTCCTCGGCTTCCTCGTCGTCTGGCTCGCGCCGACCTACCTGCTGTCACGGCTGTGGCGTCGGCGACCGACGCGGACAAGTCCCTAGCGCCGCACCGGGTCTGACGAGAGGTCGTGGCGATCCTCGACGTACGACGACTGGCTGCGTCGGACATGTGGGGTACCGCTGGCAAGCCGTGGCGTCGGCGCCTGATTCGGGTGGAGTTCGCGATCGGAGCCGTCGGTTGCGTCTTGCTGGGCGCGTTCGCGATGTTCACGGCGAGTGACGCGACGTGGCTCCTCGTCGGGGTATGGCTCGTCGGCGTGGGTCTCAACTACGTTGCCCTCTGCGTCCATGCGCAGTCGCTCTCGCGACCCGGCGAGCTCGAGGCGGAACTTCGCGGAGTCGATCTCAGGGCCGCTCTGCGGAAGGCCGGCCTGCAGCAGTTCTGGATCGCGATTCCGCTTGCAGTCGTGATCGCGGCACTGGTGAATGCTCGCCACTCGTAGACTCGGGAACGTGTCGAGGATCGATGTCGCCGAGCTTCTCGCCCTGTACGACGAGCAACTGCGCGGTCGCTTGCCGGACCGGCTGCCGACGGGCGTTCGGGTCGAGCGGGATGGGCCGCTCTTGCGGTTTCACGGCCTGCGGTTCGGCGGGTTCATCGAATACCGCGACCTGGACGGGCTCGAGGGACCGGCGCTCGACGAGTTGATCACCCGTCAGGTGAGCGTCTTCGCCGAGGCCGGCGAGCAGTTCGAGTGGAAGCTGCACGCGCACGACCTGCCGGCCGACCTGCCCGACCGGCTTCGAGCAGCGGGCTTCGTCCCCGAGGACACCGAGACGGTCGTGATCGCCCCGGTCGCCGCCGCCGCCGCCGGCGAGCCACGCGTGCCCGAAGGCGTGGCCCTGCGCGAGGTGTCGAGTCGCGTCGACCTCGAGCGGATCGCAGCTCTCCACGGCGCGGTCTGGCAGAGGGAAGACCTCGTGCTGGCGGACTTTCTCGAGGCCGAGCGAGAGGTCGATCCGGATGCGCTCGTCATCGTCGCCGCGGAAGCGGGCGACACGATTGTCTCGGCCGCCTGGGTGCGGTTCGCGCCCGACACCGACTTCGCCACGTTCTGGGGCGGGGCGACGCTCGAGGCGTGGCGTGGCCGCGGGATCTACCGCGCCCTGGTCGCATACCGGGCGCGCCTCGCCGAGCGCCGGGGCTATCGCTATCTCGAGGTCGATGCCTTGGACGACAGCAGACTTATCCTCCAGAGGCTCGGCTTCGTCGCGGTCACGACGACGACGCCGTACATCTGGAAGCCAGACATCGCGGTGGCGTAGAAGGCTCAGACCTCGCGGAACGAGATCGGCTGCGCGCCCTCCCAGAGCGTGCGCCGTCCCAGCTCTTTCAACTGGTCGGCGCCTTCGACGAGCGTCGCAAAGTGGTTCGCCCAGAGTTGGCCCGCCTTCGAAGCGAAGTTGCAGTAGCCGTAGGGGAAGAGCAGCTCGGTCTCGCTCTGGCCGCCGGGATACAGCGCGAGCTCGCCCGGATGGGGATACGACGTCGCGTTCTCGGGGCCGATCCCGAGATCGCGATCGCCCCACGGGATCCAGTTCGACTCGCCGCTCCAGCGGCAATGGATGATCCGGTCGTCGAACGGAAGGATCGCCCTGAAGGCGGCGACGGTCGCCGGTGCCAGCTCGTCCTCCCAGCGGGCGACGAACGTGAGCCCCGACGCGACGATCTCGAGCACGGCCAGAACCTACCTGCGGACGGTCGCGGTCACGGCCTGATCAGGAGCGCGATCGCGACGATTCCGGCCGCGGCGACGCCGAGCACGGGCCAGACGTTCAGTCCGCGGTGGCGAAGGTTGAAGTAGTGACGGGTCAGCGCGCCGATCGCCATCAGCGCGACGAGGATCAGCCACGCGTGCGAGTGCCCGTACGTGATCGGGAAGTGGTTGGAGAGCATCGCGAACACGACGGGGAGCGTGAGGTAGTTGTTGTGCACCGAACGCTGCTTGCTGCGCAGACCCAGGCGGGGATCCGGCTCACGGCCTTCCCGCTTCGCGCGCACGAGCTCGCGCTGCGCCGGGATGATCACGAAGAACACGTTGCCGACCATCATCGTCCCGATCATCGCGCCGACCTGGAGGTAGGCCGCCCGGGCTGCGAAGAGCTCGGACGCGCCCCACGCGGACAGGCAGACGAAGCCGAAGACGAGAATGGCGAGCACGAGATCGTCGTTCGCGAAGGCCCGGCAGAGCCCGTCGTACACGAGCCACGCGATGGCCAGGCCGGCGATCGAGATCGCGATCGCCTGCCACGGCTGGAGGTCGGCGACCGTCGGGTCGATCATGAACGACGATGCGTGCGCGTAGTAGACGACGATGAAGAGCGCGAATCCCGACAGCCACGTCGTGTACGCCTCCCACTTGAACCAGTAGAGGTGCTCGGGCAGGCGCTGGGGCGCGAGGACGTACTTCTCCACGCGGTAGAACCCGCCGCCGTGGATCTCCCACGCTTCTCCGCCGACTCCGCGTTTCGCATCATCCGGATCACGCGGCGCTTCCAGGTGGTTGTCGAGCGCGATGAAGTAGAACGACGCGCCGACCCACGCGATGCCGGCGATCACGTGCAGCCAGCGGAAGAGCAGGTTGCCCCACTGCCACCAGTAGTCGGAAAGGGCTACGAGGTTCGTTGCCATCGGTCGATCGCGATCTGCACGAGCTCGTCCACACCCGTCGCGAGCTCCTGCTCGCGGGTGCGCTCGAGCCGTTCGCGGAGGATCGGGAGGATCTCACGTCGGGGCCGGCGATTCACGAAGACGACGAATCGGAACCCGAACCGCTCCTCGTACGTGCGGTTCAGCTCGGCCAGCTCACGCAGAACATCGGGGTCGTCGTCGGTTCCCTGCTCGGCCGCGGAACGCTTCGACAGACCTGTCTTCGCTCCGATCTGCGGATGTGCATCGAGCACCTCCTTCTGCTCCGCCGGTGACAGTCGTCCGGCGATCGCGCGCGCGTGGCCGAGCGGATCTTCGATCGCTGCGAGCTGCTCGACGAGCGTCGTCCGTCCCTCGAACAGCTCGGCGAGCTCGTCGGCGCTCAGCTGCCGCGGTAGCTCGCGCACGCGTAAGAGGAGATCAGCAGTGGGACGTGGTGGTGGCCGTCGTCGAGGGCGAGCTCCAGCTCGATGCGCCTGAAGAACGGGGACGGCGGATGGAAGACGAGCCGGTACGTTCCGGCGCCGCCCTCCGCGAGCTCACGGATGCGGCCGTCGGCGTCGGTCACGCCTGCCCCCGCGAGCGCTCCGTCGGCGCCGAAGAGCTCGACCTTGACGCCGACGGCGGGACGGCCCTGCTCGGTGTCGAGCACGTGCGTCGAGATCGTCAATCGGCCCACATCCTTCGCGCCTGTTTGCGGTGCTCGACGGCGATCTCCTGCTCGTCCGCGTTCACGAGTGCGCCGCCGTGCACGACCTCACGACCGCCGACGAGCAGTCGCTCGACGCGGTGGGGCCCTGAGAGGACGAGGTTCGCGACGAGATCGTCGGCCCCGCCGAACTCGAGCGTGTCGGTACGCCACACCGCGATGTCGGCGCGCTTCCCCGGCTCGAGCGATCCGATGTCGGCTCGCCGGAGCACCTCGGCACCGCCGCGCGTGCCGAGCCGGAGTGCGTCTCGCGCGGTGAGGGCAGCGCTGCCGTCACGACCACGCGCAACGAGCAGCGCCTGCTTCACCTCGCCGAACACATCGCCGCGTTCGTTCGAAGCCGTGCCGTCGACACCGAGCCCGACACGCACGCCGGCCGCGAGCAGCGCATGCACCGGAGCGACGCCCGCTCCGAGCCGCAGGTTCGACGTCGGGCAGTGAGCGACGCCGACACCGGCGCGTCCGAATGCCTCCACGTCTCGGTCGGAGAGATGAACGCAGTGCGCGCACCAGACGTCACCGTCGATCCAGCCGACGCGCTCGAGGTACTCGACCGGCGTGCAGCCGTAGAGCTCGCGGCAGTACGCGTCCTCCTCGACCGTCTCGGCGAGATGCGTGTGCAGCTGGAGACCGAGGCGCCGCGCGAGCGCGGCCGACTCCTCCATCAGGCGTGACGTGACGCTGAACGGCGAGCACGGCGCGACCGCCAGCCCGACCAGGTCGCCGTCGGCGAGCGCAGCGAGTCGTTCGGTGTCGGCGAGGATCGCGTCGGCCGGCTCGACCAGTGTGTCCGGGGGAAGCCCGCCGTCGGATTCGCCGAGGTCCATCGAGCCGCGGGCGGCGACGAAGCGGACCCCGATCGAGCGGGCCGCGTCGATCTCTGCCTCGATCAGCCCGGACACGCCGCGTGGGAAGACGTAGTGGTGGTCGAAGACGGTCGAGCAGCCCGAGAGCGCGAGCTCCGCGAGGCCGGCACGAGCGGCGGCGTGCTCCATCTCCGCGTCGAGCCGCGCCCAGACCGGGTACAGCTCGCGCAGCCACGTGAACAGGTCTGCTTGCTGCGCTCGCGCGCGGGTGAGCGTCTGGTACAGGTGGTGATGGGTGTTGACGAGCCCGGGCGTGACGACGGCGCCGTGAAGGTCTTCGGCTTCGCCCGGAGGCTCGCCCGGCCCGGTCGCGGCGATCAGCCCGTCGTCGATCCTCACCCAACCGTGGACGTGCTCGGTGTCGGAATCGTCCATCGTCACGACGCGGCAGTTGGCGAGGATCATGTCGCCTCCAGCGATACGAGCTCGAACCGGTCGACGTCGACGAGACCCCGGTCGGTCAGCTTCAAGCTCGGGATCACGCTCAGGGCGAGGAATGCGAGGTGCTGAAACGGCGACTCGAGCGTGCAGCCGAGCGTGCGCGCGGCGGCTACGAGTGCGTGCGACGCGGCCACCACTTCCTGCAGCGGTGCGTCCGAGAGCAGTCCGGCGACCGGCAACGGGAGCTCTGCGAGCACCTCGGCTCCGTCGACGACGACGATGCCGCCACCGCGGTTGGCCAGCTTACGCACTGCGGCAGCCATCGAGGCGTCGTTCATGCCGACGACCACCACGTTGTGCGCGTCGTGTGCGACGCTCGAGGCGAGTGCGCCGCGCTGGAGACCGAAGCCGCGCACGAATCCGAGGCCCATACGTCCTGTGCCCAGGTGCCGCTCGACGACGGCGATCTTCGCCAGGTCGCGCGCAGGGTCGGCCGATGCCTCGCCCATCCGGGCAGGCAGCTCTTCGACGAGGGAGTCCGTGATGATCTGGCCGGGCACGATCCCGATCACACGCGCCGAGCCGCCGGTCCACGGGATGCGGAACATCTCCGGGCCGTAGGCACCGATGCGCACCGTGTGCCGCACCCAGTCGGGAACCTCGGCCGCGGGGATCTCGGCGACCGGCCGTCCCGCTTTCAGCACCGTGTCCGGCACGAAGCGCTCGAGGTCGGGCAGCAGGAGTAGGTCGGCCGAGCGTGCCGGAGCGACCGCGCCGAGATGGGCGAGCCCGTGCCAGAGCGCAGGATTGAGCGTGGCGCAGACCAGGGCGTCTTCTGCAGGGATGCCCGCCGCCACGGCAGCTCGCACCATCGAGTTGATGTGACCGTCGACGGCGATGTGCTCGGGCTCGCGGTCGTCGGTGCAGAATGCAATCCGGTTCGGCCCGTACTCGGCGAGCAGAGGCAGCAGCGCGTGCAGATTGCGCGCTGCCGACCCCTCGCGGATCAGCAGCCACATTCCGGCACGCAGGCGCTCACGGCCCTCGTCGGCCGTGGACGCCTCGTGGTCGGAGCCGACGCCGGCGGCGGCGTACGCCTGAAGGGATGCGCCGTGAACGCCGGGCGCGTGCCCGTCGACGTGTGTCGCGAGGGCGAGCTTCTCGAGCTCGCTCTCGGCGCCACCGATCACGCCTGGGAAGTTCATCATCTCCGCAAGGCCGATCACCCGCCGCCGGCGCAGGAGCGCGTCGAGGTCGCCGGAGGTCAACGCGCGTCGCGGCGACTCGAACTGCGACGCCGGCACGCATGACGACGCCATGAAGTAGACGTCGAGCGGCAGCCCAGCGCTCGCGTCGAGCAGCCAGTGCACGCCGTCCGTGCCGAGCACGTTGGCGATCTCGTGTGGGTCGGCGACGACTGCGGTCGTCCCGAACGGCAGCACGAGCCGGGCGAACTCGTCGACGAGCAGCTTCGACGACTCGAGATGCATGTGCGCGTCGATGAAGCCCGGGACGACGAACCGCCCGGCCGCGTCGATGACGTCCTCGCCGTCGTAGTGGCCGACGCCTGCGATCACACCGTCGGCGATTGCGATGTCGCCGTCCAGCCACTCGCGGGTGAAGACGGACAACACGTGTCCGCCGCGGATCACGACGTCGGCCGGCTCGTCTCCACGGGCGACCGACAGCCGGTGGGGGAGGGATGCGGCCACGGCGCGTGAAACCGTACAGTCACCGCCGATGGAGGTCCTCACTCCACATTCACTCGACGAGGCTCTCCGCCTCAAGTTCGAGCACCAGGACGCGCTGCCGATCCAGGGCGGGACGGACGTGATGGTCGCCCTCAACTTCGACCGCTCGCGACCTGACGTCGTGCTCAACCTCAACGAGGTACCCGAGCTTCGCGGCTGGGTGCGTTCGAACGGGGAGCTGCGCCTCGGCGCCGGCCTCACCTATGCCGAAGCGATGCGCGGCGAGCTCGCCGAGCTGCTGCCGGCGCTCGCAGAGGCGTCACGCACGGTCGGCTCTCCGCAGATCCGCAACCGCGGCACGATCGGCGGCAACCTGGGCACGGCATCGCCGGCCGGCGACGCGCTGCCGCCGCTGATGGTCGAGGGAGCGGAGGTCGAATGTGTCTCGGTTCGCGGCTCTCGGCGGCTGCCGCTCGTGGAGTTCGTCACCGGCGTCAAGCGGAACGCGCTTGCAGGCGACGAGCTGATCGCCGCCGTGTGGGTGCGGCCGTCACGGATGCCGCAGACGTTCATGAAGGTCGGACCGCGCAACGCGATGGTGATCGCCGTCGTCTCGCTCGCCGTCTCGGCCGGCGACGAGCTGCGCGCATCGTTCGGTTCCGCATCGCCACGCCCGGTGCTCGTCACGGCGCCGCGCGCCGATGCCGGCGCCTTCGCCGAGGCGGTTGCGAGCGCCGCGTCGCCGATCGACGACGTGCGCGGGACCGGTCGCTACCGCAGTCACGCCCTCCGCGTCCTCACCGAGCGCGCGCTGCAACGGGTCCTGTTGTGAGAATCACGGTTCGGGTCAACGGCGAGGAGCACCAGGCGGACTGCTGGGAGGGCGAGTCGCTCCTCTACGCGCTCCGGGAGAAGCTCGGCTTCCCCGGCTCGAAGAACGCCTGCGAGCAGGGAGAATGTGGCTCCTGCTCGGTCCTCCTCGACGGGACGCTCGTGTGTGCGTGCCTGGTGCTCGCCGTGCAGGCCGACGGGCACGACGTGACGACGGTGGAAGGGCTCGCGGCCGGCGACGACCTGCACCCTGTCCAGCAGTCGTTCGTCGACGCGGGAGCGGTGCAGTGTGGTTTCTGCACGCCGGGGCTCGTCGTCGCGACGGTCGACCTCCTACGGCACACCCCCGCGCCCTCGGACGACGAGATCCGGGAGGCGCTGTCCGGGAACCTCTGCCGCTGCACCGGCTACGCGAAGATCTTCGACGCCGTCAGGGCTGCCGCCGGCGTAGGCTCGACGGAGCCGGCCGATAGCGAAGCCGCCGGCTTTGCCGGCGGCGAGAGCGGAGATTGGTACGGATGACGCAGTCGGTGCCTCGTCTGCTCGAAGTCGGCAAGGTCGGCGAGCTCGTCCCGCGGATCGACGCGCCGCCCAAGGTGAAGGGCGAGTTCGCGTACGCGAGTGATCTCTCCGCGCCGGGGATGCTGTTCGGTCACACGCTACGCAGCCCGCACGCGCACGCACGCATCGTCGACATCGACACGAGTGACGCCTTGACGATGCCGGGCGTCCACGCCGTGCTCACGCACGAGGACGTGCCCGGCGACAAGACCTACGGGCTCGAGTTTCCCGACCAGCCCGTGCTCGCGATCGATCGCGTCCTGTACTACGGCGAGCCGGTGGCGATCGTTGCCGCCCAGCATCCGGAGCAGGCGCGCCGAGCGGCCGAGCGCATCCGTGTCGCGTACGAGCCGCTCGAGCCGGTTGCCGACATGGAGCGGGCGACCGAGCAGGCCGACCTCCATCCCGACCGTCCGACTCGCGGCCACGGCTATCGCGACGACGACCGGCCGAACGTCGTGCGTCACATGGTGATCAGGCACGGCGATCCGGAGTCGGTCGGCGACGTCTCGGTGAGCGGCGTCTACGAGCTCGGCATCCAGGATCAGGCGTTCCTCGGCCCCGAGTCGGGTCTCGCAGTGCCCGACGGTGAGGGGGGAGTCGACATCTACGTGGCGACCCAGTGGCTGCACGTCGATCGTGCCCAGATCGCGCCGTGCCTCGCCGTGCCGCCGGAGCAGGTGCGCGTGCACCTCGGCGGTGTCGGCGGCGCGTTCGGCGGGCGGGAAGACCTGTCGATGCAGATCCACGGCGCTCTACTCGCGTTGCACACCAACCGGCCGGTGAAGATCGTCTACAACCGCGAGGAGTCCTTCACGGGTCATGTGCACCGCCACCCGGCGCGGATCTGGGCCGAGCACCGCGCGACCAAGGAAGGGCGGCTCGTCTCGGTCCGGATGCGCATCCTGCTCGACGGTGGCGCGTACGCCTCGAGCTCGACGGCGGTCTGCTCGAACGCGGCGTCCTTCGCGCTCGGCCCGTACGAGGTGCCGAACGCGCTGATCGAGTCGACGGCGGTGTACACCAACAATCCGCCGTGCGGCGCGATGCGGGGGTTCGGCGCGGTGCAGACGTGTTTCGCGGGGGAGGCGCAGATGGACAAGCTCGCCGCCCTGCTCGACATCGATCCCGTCGAGTTGCGGCTCTTGAACGCACTTGCGCCGGGCGACCGGCTTCCGACCGGACAGGCGATCACCGGCTCGCTGCCGATCGCCGAGGTGATCCGCGCTGCGGCTGCGCTCGAGCCGCCGCCCGCCGAGGAGCTTCCGCGCGATCCGCTGCGCCTTCCCGGCGGCGCCGGGAACACGACCCGCGGTGAAGGCGTGCTCCGCGGCTCGGGCTTCGCGGTCGGCTTCAAGAACATCGGCTACTCGGAGGGCTTCGACGATTACTGCGCGGCTCGCGTTCGACTGTTCGAAGACGGCTCGGCCGAGATTCACTGTGCGGCCGCCGAGGTCGGTCAGGGCGTCACCGGGGTGATGCTCCAGGTCGCGCGCACCGAGCTTCAGACCGACGACGTGCGACTCGCGCCCGCCGTCACGTCGACGGTCGATTCGGCGGGATCGGTATCGGCGTCGCGAATGACCTGGATGGCGGCGGGCGCCGTGCGGGATGCGTGTCGCGCGGCGCTCGAGGAGCGCGATCGTCGCGGCAATCGCTCGGAAGTCGACGTCGAACGCGTCTTCCGGCATCCGCGCACGACGCCACTCGACCCGGAGAACGGTCAGATCACCGGCGAACGGGCGCACGTCGCGTTCGCCGCCTGCGCGATGAAGGTCGTCGTCGAGGTGGATGTCGACCTCGGGCTCACGCGGGTTGTGTGGATCGGAGCCGCTCAGGACGTCGGCAAGGCGGTCAACCCGCAGCAGGTCGAGGGCCAGATCGAGGGGGGAACGGCACAGGGTCTCGGCCTCGCACTGATGGAGGAGATCCAGACGTCGGGCGGCCTGATCACCAACGCGAGCTTCACCGACTACCTGATCCCGACGGCGCTCGACATGCCGCCGGTCGAGTCGGTGCTGATCGAGGATCCCGAGCCGGACGCGCCCTACGGCGTCAAGGGTGTCGGCGAGCCGCCGACCGTCGTCTCGACGGCGGCGATCGTCGCGGCACTCCGCGATGCGACGGGACGCGAGCTGGCGCGGGTGCCGGTGCGACCCGACGACATCTGCTTCTAGCGCACGCCCTCCTCGAGCGCAGTTGCCGAGGGCGGCTCCTGACGGACGACCGCGGCGACAGCCGCGACGACGATCGCCGCGCCGAGAAGGAGCCGCCACGTCAGTTGCTCTCCACGAAACAGCACGCCGAGACCGATCGCGACGACCGGGTTCACGTACGCGTACGTCGAGACGATCCCGAGCGGTGCGTTGGCGAGCAGCCAGACGTACGCGCTGTAGCCCACGATCGACCCGAAAGTGACGAGATAGACCCACGCCGCGATCGACGCGTTCGACGGAGAGAAGCCGTGCACGGTGAAGAGCGCGGGCACGAGCATCAAGAGCCCACCGGCGAGCATCTCGTACGCCGTCGCCGCGAACGGGTCGCGAGGCATCTCGAGTCGCGCCGAGAGCACGGATCCGCTCGCCCACATCAACGCCGACACGACGCAGAGCACGATCCCGGCGGTCGTCGCCCCACCGGACGGCTGCGCGATGATCGCCACTCCGACGAAGCCGACGCCGACGGCGGAGAGCGCTCGCCAGGAAAGGCGCTCACCGTTCAGCAGGCGTAGCACGACGATCCACAGCGGAACGGAGGCGATGATCAGTGACGCAAGGCCGGTCGGGACGCTCCGCTCGGCGAAGAACAGGACCGCGTTCGCACCGGGAAGCAAGAGCCCGATCACGACGCACGAGAGGAGCGCACGGCGTCCGACCCGCAACGATCCGCCGCGGAGGGCGACGATTGCCGCCATCAGCGCGCCGGCGGTGATGAAGCGTGTCGAGACCGCGAACAGCGGCGGGATCGTCTCGCCCGTGACCGCGATCGCGAGGTAGGTCGAGCCCCAGATCACGTAGACCGTGCCCAGCGCGGTCCACGTCTTGCCCGGCAGACTCACCCCAGGGGTACCGAACGAGCGACAGGGCGGCGCCGATTCCGAGCAGTACGACTCCGGCCAGGCGCGCGGGGGAGATCGCGATCTGCGCCACGCCGAACAGGCCGAAGCGGTCGATCAGCAGGCCCATCACGAGCTGGCCGGCGATCAGGATCCCGATCGTCGCGGTCGCCCCGATCCGAGGCTGGGCGAACGTGATGGTGAAGACCACGGTCAACCCCATCACGCCGCCCAGCCACATCCACGCCGGCGTCCGGAACGCGCCGCTGAGCCCACCGAAGCCGGATCGCGCGACGAGCAGGATCGCGAGCGAGAGCAGCAGCTGCACGCCTGTCGCGAACGTCAGCGCCTCGACGACGCCGATGCGGCCGCCGAAGCGGCCCATCACCGCCACCTGCACGGAGCCGGCGAGGCCGGCCAAAACGGTGAGCGCGACGGCGGCCGAGGTCACTACGCCGCGTTCGGGTCGTTCTGCCAGAGAGCGAACCTGTTGCCTTCGGTGTCCACGCAGCTCGCGAACCAGCCGTGCGTCGGCACCGGCTGCTTGGCGTCCGCCGTGCCGCCGAGCTCACGCACTTTCGCTGCCGAGGCATCGATGTCGTCGGTCGAGAAGTAGACGATCGGGCCCTTGCCGGCGGCGTCCGGAGACGGGAAGACGGCGACTCCCTGCTCCGGGCCGATCTGCGCCATCCGGTAGTCGAATCCCTCCATCGCCGAGTCGCCGAGACCCCAGCTGAACAGTCCGTTCCAGAACGTCACGGCACGATCCGCGTCGGCCGACGGCAACTCGACGTGTACGACTGAACCAGCCATCGTTAGTCTCCTCTCCTCTTCGAGCACGAAAGGGGTTTGCCGTGGTCAGAGTCCTCGTACTCTACGGAGAGGAGCCCGATCCGCAGCAGTACGCCGCGCATGCAGAGGTCTGCCGCCGGGTTCCCGGCGGGACGTTCCGGCACGGCAAGGTCTTCGGCGCGCCGATGGGCGAGCCTGCGCATCGTTACCTGGCGGAGTGGGAGTTTCCGGACGACGAGGCGTTCAAGGCGGCGACGCGGAGCGACGAGTTCATGGCGACCGCTCACGACGCGCGTGAACGCGGCCTCCCGCGGCCGACGGTCGAGTTCGTGTCCTTCTAGCCGAACTCCGGCGGCCGTTTCTCGCGCACGGCCGCGACGCCCTCGTGGACGTCGGGCCCGGCCAGATCGAGGAACTCGAGCGCAAGTGACGCGTCGAACGCAGGCCCTGCGAGGCGGAGCCAGTTGTTCAGCGCGAGCTTGGTGTGGCGGATCGCCGGCTGTGCGCCGCGCGCGAGCCGGGTCGCGATCTCGAGCGAACGCTCCTCGAGCTCTGTCTCCGGCACGCAGAGCGACACGAGACCGATGCGCTCCGCCTCTACACCGTCGAGCGGCTCGCAGAGCAGCAGGTGGTACTTCGCCTTCGCGAGCCCGCAGAGCAGCGGCCACACGAGCACGGCATGGTCGCCGGCAGCGACGCCGAGCTTCGTGTGCCCGTCGACGATCCGCGCCGACGGGGTCGCGATCGAGATGTCGGCAAGCAGGCCGACCGCGAGCCCGGCCCCGACGGCCGGGCCTGTCATCGCCGACACGATCGGCTTCGGGCAGGCGACGACGTTGTAGACGAGATCGCGCGCCTCGTGGAAGACGCGCCGCCGCGCGTCCGCGTCGTTCGCGATCTCGACGACGAGGTCGAGGTCTCCTCCGGCGCTGAACGCCCCGCCGGCGCCGCGCACGATCACGGAGCGTGTCTCGTCGTCGTCGCCGATCGTTCGCCAAACGTTCGCAAGCTCGCCGTGCATCGCACCACTCACCGCGTTCAACCTGCCCTCCGCTCGCAGCGTCAGGCGGAGGACGCCCGGAGCGGGCCGGTCGAGCTCGAGGTTCGGGTACGCGGCGTAGGGGTCGCTCATGTCGCGACTCTAGAGTGCGGGGCGCCGACGGCCGAGAGGGTTATGTTGGCGCTGTGCCGGAGGTCGAGCTCACGCAGGCCGACCGCGTCCTGACGATCACGCTGAATCGTCCGGATGTCCTGAACGCCCTCAATCGTGCCGTGCACGAGGGCATCCATGCCGGGCTGACCCAAGCCGCCGGCGATCCGGGTATCCGCGCGGTCGTGATCACCGGCGCCGGCCGTGGCTTCTGCGTCGGCCAGGACCTGCAGGAGTTCTCGTCGGGCGCGCGGGACGTCGCCGGGAACCTCCGCGCGAACTACCACCGCAACGTCCTTGCGATCCGTGCGCTCGAGAAGCCGGTCATCGCCGCGGTGAACGGTCCCGCCGCGGGCGCAGGGCTGTCGCTTGCGCTGGCATGCGACGTGCGGGTCGCCTCGGACGCTGCAAGCTTCGTGCCGGCGTTCATCTCGATCGGACTCGTGCCCGACTCGGGCGGGACGTGGCTCGCGCGGAGGCTGCTCGGCTCCGCACAGGCCTTCGAGTGGTTCACCACCGGGCGGCGCCTCGATCCCGAGGAGGCGCGCTCTTGGGGGCTCGTCTCAGAGGTCGTGCCGGCCGCGGAGCTCGCGGAGCGGGCGCAGGAGGTTGCGCACCTGTTCGCGTCGATGCCGACGCGAGCGGTGTGGGAGACCAAGCGGCTGCTCGATGCGGCCGAGACGAACACCTTCGACGAGCAGCTCGAGCTGGAGGCGCGGGCCCAGGCCGAGCTGACGCAGACGCACGACTTTCGGGAGGGTGTCGCAGCGTTCCTCGCAAAGCGTCCGCCGGAGTTCACCGGTGCCGGCGTGCAGTGGACGCACCCGGTGCGTCTCGTCGTGAACGACGACCTGAAGCGATGGCGCCTCACGGTCGCGCTCCGCTGGCTGCTCGCCCTGCCGCATCTGTTGGTGCTCTCGTTCTGGTCGATCATCGCTGCGCTCGTCGCGGTCGTCGACTGGATCATCACGCTCGTGCGTGGTCGTTCCCCCGACGGCGTGCACGCGTGGCTTGCCCGTTTCGTTCGCTACCAGGCGCACGTCTACGCGTACACCTATCTCGTCGCCGATCCGTTCCCGTCGTTCCGCGGGTGGGCGGGCACGTACCCGATCGACGTCGAGATCGCTCCTCCGGCGCGTCAGGCCCGATGGAAGACGGCCCTGCGGATCGTCTGGGTGATCCCCGCGTACGTTCTTGCCGTGGCGCTCGGCTACGTGCTCCAGATCGTCGCGCTTCTCGGGTTCTTCGTGGCGATCGCGGTCGGGCGGTACCCGCGCGGCTTTCGCGACCTGGGCGCGTACGCGCTTCGCTTCCAGGCGCAGACGTTCGCCTATCTCCTGTTTCTCACCGACTGCTATCCGTCTCTCGCCGAACCGACGGCAGCCGCTACGCCGGCCAGTTCGTCAACAGTTGCTGACACAACGTGAGCCCGAGCGTCCGTGCCTGCGTATGGATCCGCGCGCTCACGTTCTTCGCGACCGACTGATCCGCTCGCGCGGTGGCGAAGTCGTGCCGCATTAGAGCGGCGTGTACCCGGACGATGCCGTCTGTCAGACGTCTCGCGAGCAGGAGCAGGCGGTCGAAGCCGGCCTGGTCGGCAAGGGGTGGCCGCAGCTTCTTCATCTCGCCTATGGCGATGCGTGCCGCCTGTGTGACCTTCTCCCACCCAGCAGGGTTGCGCGAGAGCGTTCCGAGCTTGTAGACGCGCCGGTCGGAGTGGAGACAGACGAGGTTGCCTTCTTTCACGAAGTCCTTCTGTGTCAGCCGTGGGATGGCCGCGACGGTCGTCGACGGGGTCGTCTTCGCCGCCGACGACGCGCCGCAAGCCGCGAGCACAGGCACCGTCAAGAGGAACCAGACGACTCGCATGGTCGGCGCCGAGCGTAGTCGCGTCCAGGTTGACCGCGTGTTACGCGGCCGGGCGGCTGCGCTTCTCGTCGCGGTGGAGTGGTTCGATGAGAAGCAGTGCCAGTAGCGCCGTGCGCTCGGGAAGCCGCGTGATGTCGACGTGCTCGTTCGTCGCGTGCGAGCCCTCGCCGATCGGGCCGAGCCCGTCGAGGGTGGCCGTGTAGAGGCTCGTCGTGTTCGCGTCCGAACCGCCGCCGGCGCGCCCCGCGTCCTCGATCGCGACCCCGAGCTCGCGCCCGAGTCGCTTCGCCGCGGCAAGGAGCGCGCGGTTGCGCGGAAGCGGTTCCATCGGCGGGCGCCGAAAGCCGCCCTCGACGTCGATCGTGGCGCCTACGAGCGTCGGCTTGAGCTCTCGCAGCGCGTGCTCGAGCTCGCACCCGGCCGCCGCCGTCGGGACGCGCACGTCGAGGACTGCGCTCGCCGTGGGCGCAACGACGTTCGGGCGCAGGCCGCCGTCGATCTGCCCGACGTTGACCGTGACGCCGTGAGCCGGATCGTTCAGCGCGAACAGCTCCTGCACCTGGCGGGAGAGTTCGAGGATCGCACTGACTCCGTGCTCGAAGTCCGCGCCGGCGTGCGCAGGCCGTCCGTGAATCGTGAGTTGGAAGCGGCCGACTCCCTTGCGGGCGATCTTCAGGTTGCCGTCGGGGCCCTCGCCGCACTCGAGCACGAACGCGCGCTCGGCTCCGCGCGCGAGCAGCGAAATGATCCGGCTGGAATCGACGCTCCCGATCTCCTCGTCGGTGTTCACGAGAACCACGGGCGTAGCCGCCGGTGTCAGGCGCAGCTCACGCAGCGCCCGCAGCGCAAAGACGATCTCGACGAGGCCGCCCTTCATGTCCGCAGTGCCCGGGCCGAACAGCAGTCCGTTCTCCTCTTGCACCGGCATCTCGGCGAGGGTGCCAAGGGGCCAGACCGTGTCCATGTGCCCGATCAGGAGCTGGCGTGAATCACCGCGGCGTCGCTGCCGCGGTCGTGCGTAGAGGTGATTGCCGGCCAGCACCCCCCGCACCGGCCGGACGAGGTAGCCGATCCCCTCGAGCTCGGCGGCGAGGATCCGAAACGGTCCCTGCTGGGCCTGCGGGTCGACGGAAGGCGACTCCGCCCGCACCAGCCGCTCGAGCAGCTGCGCCATCTCCGGCCGGCGCTCGTCGAGCCATTGCAGGAGCTGCTCCGCCGTGTCGGCCGCCATCGTCTACAGCCGGAAGTCGATCGGATACGGAAACGCCTGGCTGTCGCGCACGACCGCGAGCCGGCCCGGAGCGAGATAGGCGAGCAACCCGAGCCGATAGATGAGGTCGGCGTCGTCGATCTCGGCGCCACGGAGTGCCTCCCGCGCTGCCGACGCGGCGACGACACGGCCGACGATCAGGCTGTTCGGACCGAACCCGTCGATGATCCGGTCCAGCTCGCACTCGAGGTAGACGGCGCAACCGTCGACGACCGGTACGTCGACCACGCGCGCGGACGCGGTGGGCAGCGCCGCCAGCTCGGGCTTTGTGTCGTCTGGGAGGCGACCTGCGGCGGCCAGGCTCGACTCGATGATCTGGCTCGGCTGCGGGAAGCTGATCGTGAACTGCGGATGCGCCTTGACGTTCCGGTAGGTCGCGTGGCGCGGGCTGCAGACGAAGCAGTAGAAGTTCTCCCAACCGAGCGGCATCGCCATGTGCTTCGGCGCGAAGTCGTGGCCGTCGCCTTCCTTCGTGCCGACCAGTACGAGCGGCGCGACTGTGAACACTCGCTTCCACAGCCCGGGCTCGACAGGCAGCTCCACCAGCCCGCCCATCACCTCAGCCGGTACTTCTACCTCCGCCATCTGGTACCCATGCTCCGCCGCCGGCCTGGCGCGGTCATCGGGCCGACCACTGATCGTCCCAGCGGCAACTACTTACATCGGCTATCCCCCACAACCGTCGGGGCAACGCGCGCTCGCCGGTCGTTGGTCGCCCCGGCCGGGGCGACCAACTTCGAACGTGTCCGAAGGTCGAGCGGCTTAGATGCCGAGAATCTGCTTCTTCTTCGCCGCGAACTCTTCTTCGGTGAGCATGCCCTGGTCCTTCAGAGCCGAGTACTTCTGGATCTCGGCGGCGGCGTCGGGCTCGGCCGGGGCTGCAGCGACTGGCTGTTGCGGCGCGGGCGTTGTCTGCTGGGCTTGGAGCTCCGCGATCTGGGCGTTCTGCGCCGCTTCCTGCTGCGCGGCGGCCTGACTCTTCTGGGCACTCTTCGCGCCCATGTGTGCCGCTCCGCCTACGACGACCGCCGTCCCGATGAGTCCGGGGCCTCTGCGTCCTCTCATTTCAAACCTCCTGCTCGGGTTAGACCTTGGCCTCTTCCAGCGCCCACTGGCGCGCTGCCTGAACAACGGCGTGCGGGACGCGCTCGAACGCGATCAGCACTCCGCCCGCATCGCGCATTGCCTGAGCGACCTGCCGGGCCCACACGTTCTCCCAGACGAGCACCGCCGCCGAGGAGTTCAGCTCCAGCTCCTGGCCGATGGCCACGAGCTCGTCATCGTTGAAGAGCCCCTGCACCTCGATGTTCAGTACGTCGAGCGCATCCTGTACATCCGGAGCGAGGTCGGTGACCTCCAGGGTGAAGATCTCTCCGTTCTCGTCCTTGCCGACGAACGCCGCGTCGATGAGGCGAATCGTGCCCGCCTCGACGAGGTCGGAGAGCGCCGGCGCGATCTCGCCCTCGAACTGGTTGCCCGGGAACGCGATTATCGCGTAGTCGACGGGTCCGATCTCATCCATCTGTTCTCCCTTCGTGCTCCTGACGAGCTATCTCACGCACACCTCGCTGTTGAGGAAGAGCGGGGCCGGGCGAGGGTGTCAAATCGACGGGGGGAAGGAAACCGACCCGCCCTCCGGGAAGGGGCCTTCCCGTCCGGCCCAAGGCAAGCCTGACGTGGACGGCGTAAACCAGCCTCCGTAGAAGCTACGGCTCTTGCGGCTCCCTGAAAGAGCTGTGCCGAGGAAGTTCGCGCGCGCACCGGAATCGAGCAGGCGATGCGTGAGTTCCACGACTGGCGGCGTCGTGACCGTCGGCGACTAGATCGTCTTGAACTGCTCGAACGGCTGGCGGCAGCTCGCGCACCAGCGAATCGAGCGGCACGGGGTCGGGCCGAAGATGTTCTCGAGCCGCGTGTCGGTCGAGCCGCAGTAGGGGCAGCGGAATGCTCGCGACTGCAGCTGGACGAGCGTGGTCGCTCCGGCCGCACGCGGCGCCGGTGGGGCGAAGCCCGCGGAGCGCAGCTTCTCGCGGCCGGCGGGCGTGATCTTGTCGGTCGACCACGAGTCGTCCTGTACGACCTCGATCTCCGCTTCGGCGCCGAGCGCAGCGACCGTCTCCTCGAGCGAGCGACGCATCACCTCGAGCGCCGGGCAGCCGAGGAACGTCGGCGTCAGCTCGATGCGGACGGCGTTGCCGTCGACGGCGACGTCGCGGATGATCCCGAGCTCGACGAGCGAGATCACCGGGATCTCGGGATCGGGGATCTCGTCGATCGCCGCCCAGACCTGCTCGGCCGTCACCATCGCGCGCCCGGAATGCTCCGCCGCACCTCGGTCATCTCGAGCCACAGCGGCTCGAGCTCGTCCGTATGTGTGCCGCGATCGTGACCCTGTAACAGGCTGTCACCCGGGATCGGCCGACCGACGCGGAGCGCGAGCTCGTCGCGCTGGTCGGACGGGAGCATCCCGACCGCGTACGGCCACAGCTTCTCGACCGCCGCTTCGAACCGCGGCTCACCGGCCAGGCGATCGGCCCAGAGCTCGGCGTGGAGGCGGTGGTAGACCTCCTCGCGGTCGATCTTCGCCGCAAGCCCTCCGAGCTCGCGGTCGGACGACCCGGCGAGTGCCGTGATGCGCACGCGGTCGGCCTGCTCGTAGAGGTAGCGGCGGGCGATCGTCATCGACCAGTCGTCGAGGAGCCGCAGCTCGACGAGCGGAGCGCATGCATACTCGGCGGGGTCCCGGTCGAATGCGAGTGCGTCTGCGTCGGTGCCGAGCTCACCGGCGGCGAGCTCGTACAGCGCGCGGGCATGGCCGATCTCGTTCTGCGCGATCGACGAGAACGCAACGTCTTCCTCGAGCGTCGGCGCGATCCCGGTCCACTCCGAGTCGCGCCACCCGAGGATCAGCTCATCGTCAGCCAGCGTCAGCAGCAGGTCCGCTCGCGCGGTCACGTGCCTCCTTCAGCCGTGCCTTGATCGAGTAGCCGTCGACCCGCCGGTACTTGAGGTCGAACTCGTCGGCCCACTCGGTCACCTGGTGGATCGACTCGCGCGGGACGAGCCAGAGCGCGTCCGACTCGCCCCGGCGGCCGTACTGCTCGCGCGCCCAGGCGTCGGCGAACGCGGCGTCCGGCGCCTCGATCGACCCCGCATGCTCGAACGGCTGCCCTTTTCGCTCGCGGCGGAAGACCTCGAAGACGGTCATGCCGCGAGCAAGGTCTCGCGCACCCATTTCTCCTGCTCGAGGAAGCGGCGGCGGAACGCGAGCCGGTCCTGCGAGCGCGGGCCGTGACCGGTGACGACTGAGCGCAGCTCCTCCCAGTCGGGCTCCGTGTACTCCCAGACTCCGTCGTCCCGGCGGCGCAGATTCGGGTCCGGCACCGTCAGGCCGAGCTCCCAGATCTGCGGCACGTAGCCGTCGAGGAACTGCTGGCGCGCCTCCTCGTTCCCCTGTGACTTGATCCGCCAGACCCACATCGGATCCTCGTCGCGCGGGATCGGGTTGCCGTGGAACTGCATCAGCGGCGGCCACCATCGCGTGACCGCCTCCTGCACGAGCTCGCGCTGCTCGTCGTTGCCCGTCATCAGCGTGAGGATCACGTCGCGGCCGTGCAGGATGTGGAACGACTCTTCCCAGCAGATCTTGCGCATGATCCGCGCGTACGGCGCGTAGGAGCATTTGAGCAGTGCCTTCTGGCTGATGATCGCCGCCGCGTCGACGAGCCAGGCGATCACGCCGACGTCTCCCCATGAGTGCGTCGGGTAATGAAAGACGTTGTGGAACTTCGCCCTCCCCGAGATCAGGTCGTCGAGCATCTGCTCGCGCGGCTTGCCGAGATCCTCGGCTACGCGGTAGATCAGCTGGGCGTGGCCGACCTCGTCCTGCACCTTCGCCGTGAGCGCGAGCTTCCGCTGCAACGTCGGCGCCTTGAGGATCCACTCGCGCTCGGGCAGCACGCCCATCAGCTCGCTGTTCGCGTGCATCTCGACGAACTTGACGAGCCTCTGCCGGTACTCCTCCGGCAGCCAGTCCGTCGCCTCGGCCTGGCCACCCTCCTGCACGTAGGCCAGGAATTCGCGCGTCCGTTGATCCACCTCGACCTCCCTACCGACCGATCGTTAGGCTCAGTGTAAGCCATGTCTCAGCGCCGCGAGGAGCTCACCCGGATCGCCGCCCGGCTCTTCGCGGAGCGTGGTTACCAGGGCACGTCGCTCGCCGATCTGGCCGACTCGCTCGGGGTGCAGAAGCCGTCGCTCTACCACCACATCGCGTCGAAGGAGGACCTGCTCTGGGCGGTCGCCAGCGAGGGCGCCGACGCGTTCCACGCAGCCCTCGACGCCGTCCCGGCGACGGCGCCGCCCGCGGAACGCATCCGACTTGCTCTCCGTGCGCACCTGGCGGTGGTTGCGGGACAGCTCGACGTGGCGACCGTCTTCGTGCGCGAGTGGCGGTACCTCGGGGGGGAGCGGCGCGAAGCCTTCGTCGTCGAGCGCCGACGCTACGAGCAACGCGTGCGGGATCTGTTCCGCGATGGCGTCGAGGCGAGTGAGCTCCGCACCGACCTCGACGTCCAGACGGCGGCGTTGCTCTTCCTGTCGGCGGCGAACTGGGCGTACACGTGGCTGCAGCCCGACGCCGACACGGACGCGCTCGCCGATCGCCTGTATGCGGCGCTGCTCGAGGGCATGCGCGGCTACGCGACGAGCGGCTGAAACGCGAACCGCCGCCGCACGTGCCAGCTTCCCTCGTCGGCTTCCTCGAGCAGCGTCACGGCGTGCGCAATGCATGCGATCGGTAGCGCGAGCTGCAACTCGAGCCGCGCCAGGCCGACCGTGAGGTGCGGGACGATCTCGTCGACTTCGTGGGCGCCGTCGTAGAGGGGGTACTCCGGCCAGCGCTCGGCGCTCGCCGCGATCAGCTCGCAGAACGGTGCCGCCGGGTCGGGAGCCAGATAGGTGACGTCGGCCCCGAAGTGCTCGATCGACGCGAGCTCGAACGGGAATGCGGTCTGGCCGCCGACGAGCTCGGCGACGGCCTCCTCGTCGACTGCGCCGGGCGGCGCGAACGGGAAGTGAATCGTGATGTGTGCGGGCACGCCGAGCCTGGCCATCGGGTCGTGCCGGAGGCGCAGGGCCGCGACGGCCGGCTCGGCCTCCGGCACCGCGATGATGAGCGCTGTCCGGCGTGGCATGCTCGCGAGCGTGAAGCGCGCCGCGATGATCGTCAACCCGTACTCGACCCATGTCACGGGCGACCTGATCACGGAGGTCGAGCGCGTCCTGCGCGAGCAGGTCGACCTTCGCACGGAGTTCACGCGCGGGCCCGGCCATGCGACGGAGCTCGCTGCCAGTGCGGCTCGCGACTCCGAGGCGATCCTCGTCCTCTCCGGCGACGGGACGTACAACGAGGCCTTGAACGGGGCCGACGGATCGGTGCCCTTCGGGTTTCTCCCCGGCGGCGGCACGAGTGTCCTCCCGCGCGCGCTCGGCCTTCCGCGCGACCCGGTCGGTGCGGCCCGCGAGGTCGCGTCCGCGCTCGCCGCCGGCCGCACGCGGCGAATCTCGCTCGGCTCGGTGAACGGGCGGCGCTTCTGCTTCGCGGCAGGGATCGGGTTCGATGCCGAAGCCGTCCGCCTGCTCGACGAGCTCGGCCGCGCTCCCGGCGGTGCGCGGCCCGGTGACCTGACCTTCGGCCGGATGGTGGCCCGGATCTTCGTCGAGCGACGCTGCCGGTGGGCGCCCGAGCTCGAGATCGAGGGCGTCGGCCGGGCCGCATTCATCCTCGTCGCAAACTGCGATCCGTACTCCTACGCGGGGCGAATGCCCTTGCACGTCGCCCCCGCTGCCCGTTTCGAGGACGGGCTCGACTTCGTCGCTCCGAAGCGGGTTCGTCCGCGCGACGTCCCGCGGTTGGCCCTCTACCTGGTTCGCGGCCGTGGTCAGCTGGAGGCCGAGGATGTCCTGAGTGGACACGATCTCGAGCGAATCGTCGTGCGCTGCGACCGGCCGCTGCCGCTCCAGGCCGACGGCGAGGATCTCGGCGACGTCGTCGAGGCGGTCTTCGAGGCGAAGCGGGACGCGGTCTCCGTCCTCGTGTAGGTAGCTTGCGCGGGCGATGGCGCAGGCCGTGACCGAGCTTCGCCGCGTCCTCGACGGCACCGAGCCGCCTGCCGGGCTCACGCATTCGGATCTGCTGGAGCTGCACCGCCGGATGGTGTTGTTGCGGGTGTTCGACGAGCGTTCGGTGGTGTTCCAGCGGCAGGGGCGGATCGGGACGTACGCGATCTTCTGGAACCACGAGGCGATTCAGGCCGGCGCGAGCTTCGCGCTCGAGGACCGCGATTGGATCTTTCCGTCGTACCGCGAGAGCGCGATCGGGCTTGTGCGCGGGATGCCGGTGGAGACGGTGTTGCAGTGGTGGCGGGGTCATCCTTCCGGTTGGTGGAGCCCTGACGAGTGGAACGTGGCCTCGATCTGCGTGCCGATCGCGACGCATGTCCCGCATGCGGCCGGTCTGGCCTGGGGGAAGAAGCTGCGCGGTGAGGACTCGGTTGCGATGGCGTTCTTCGGCGACGGGGCGACGAGCGAGGGAGCGTTCCACGAGGGCGTCAACTTCGCGGCGGTGATGAATGCGCCGGCCGTGTTCGTGTGCAACAACAACCAGTGGGCGATCTCGACGCCGATCGAGGCGCAGACGCGCGCCGCGTCGCTGGCGGACAAGGCGATCGGGTACGGCATCCCCGGGGTGCGGGTGGACGGGCTCGACGTGCTGGCGGTGTACGAGGCTGCTCGTGACGCGGTCGAGCGGGCGCGCCGTGGCGGTGGGCCGACGCTGATCGAGGCCGTTCACTACCGTGCCGCGCCGCACGCGACGGCCGACGACCCGAGCGCGTACATCGATCCGGTGCGCGTCGAGCAGGAGCGCGCGCGCGAGTGTCTCGGCCGGTACGAGGAGTTCCTGATGCGCACGGGAGTTCTCACCGCCGAGCGTGCCGAACAGGTTCGCGCTGCGGCGGAGCAGGCGCTTCGCGACGGGATCGCCGCCGCCGAGGCCGAGCCGGCGCCCAGCCCCGAGCTGCTGTTTCAGAACGCCTATGTCGATCCGCCGCCCTCGATGCGCAATGGCTGAGCTGACGCTCGTCGAGGCCGTCAACGATGCGCTCCACACCGAGCTGGAGCGCGACTCCGACGTGATGGTGATGGGTGAGGACGTCGGTCGTGCCGGCGGCGTGTTCCGCGCGACCGCCGGGTTGCGTGACCGGTTCGGCCCCGACCGCTGCGTCGACACGCCGCTCGCGGAGGCAGGGATGCTCGGCGCTGCGATCGGGCTCTGCATGGCGGGGTGGCGGCCGGTGTGCGAGATGCAGTACGACGCCTTCTCCTACCCCTGCCTCGATCAGCTGATCACGCACGTCGGCCGCTACCGCTGGCGCAGCGGCGGCCGGATGCAGTTCCCGATCACGATTCGGATGCCGTACGGGGGCGGCGTGCGTGCACCCGAGCTGCACGACGACTCGCCGGAGGCGTACTACGTGCACACGCCGGGGGTCAAGGTGGCGATTCCCTCGACGCCTGCGGATGCGAAAGGGCTCCTCGCTGCGGCGATCCGCGATCCCGACCCGGTCGTCGTCTTCGAGCCGAAGCTCGTCTACCGCACCGCGCGGGGCGAGGTGCCGGCGGGTGACCACGTCGTGCCGCTGGGACAGGCGCGGGTCGCACGCTCCGGGGACGACGTCACGCTGATCGCCTACGGCGCGATGGTGCCCGTGTGCGAACGGGTTGCCGCGGCGCTCGACGGCGAAGCGTCGTGCGAGGTCGTGGACATCCGTTCGCTTCGTCCGCTCGACGAGGCGACGATCCTCGGCTCTGTCGCAAAGACGGGGCGGGTCGTGATCGTGCACGAGGCACCGCGCACGGTCGGCTTCGGCGCCGAGCTCGCCGCGCTGATCGCCGAGAAGGCGATCTTCGACCTCCAGGGTCCGGTGCTCCGCGTCACCGGCTACGACGTCCCGTACCCGTACTGGGCGATCGAAGATGCATACGTGCCGTCCGTCGAGCGGGTGAGCGCTGCCGTCCGCAGACTCGTCGGCTGAGCGTCTGCGCCTCTGGCTCGAGCGCTCACGCGACGGCGCCGGCTACCACCTCCGCGACGCGGCCACCGGCGAGGCCGTGCGTGCCGGAGATCCACGGGTGCTCGTCGTGCCGGTCGCCGGCGTCTCCTTTCGCGAAGACGCCGTGCTCGACGCCTCGTTCGACCCCGGCCTGCCGCTCTCCCTCGTCCCCGAGCCGGAGAACGAGTTCGACTCGAATGCGATCGGGATCTGGAACGCCGGGCGCACGCTGCAGGCCGGTTACGTGCCGCGTGACCAGGCGCCGTCGCTCGACGGGAGCGAGCAAGCGGTCTCGCTGTGGCGCGCGGGCACCGGTCTTCGCGTGCTGATCGTCCCCGCCGGCGCGTGGGTCGGTCGGCCGCGCCGACGGTAGCCTGCCGCCGTGGCGTACGCGTTCAAGCTCCCCGACCTCGGTGAGGGCCTGACCGAGGGCGAGGTCGCCCGGTGGCTGGTCGCCGAGGGCGACGAGATCGCCGAGGACGATCCGCTGGTCGAGATCCAGACCGACAAGACGACGGTCGAGATCCCGTCACCGGCTGCCGGCCCGGTGACGCGCATTCTGGTCGCCGCCGGCGAGGTCGTCCCGGTCGGGACGGTGCTCGTCGTGATCGGAGGAGAGCCGGACGAGGCCGCAGCGGCCCCCTCTCCGCCCGGCCGGATCCAGGCGACGCCGCTCGTGCGCCGCGTGGCCGGGCAGCTCGGAGTCGACCTGGCGTCGGTCACGCCGACCGGGCCCGGTGGGCGGATCACCGAGGCCGACGTGCGGGCTGCGACCGAAGCCTCACCAGGTAACAGCCTGTTACGAGCGGCGGAGGGCCGTCGCGAGCCGCTGCGCGGCGTCCGGCGCCAGAT
The DNA here is from genome assembly GCA_963851065.1 of uncultured Thermoleophilia bacterium. Classification (GTDB taxonomy): domain Bacteria; phylum Actinomycetota; class Thermoleophilia; order Gaiellales; family Gaiellaceae; genus PALSA-600. Next base: position 176,410 of record CAWKNW010000011.1, on the reverse strand, counting down.
CGCCGAGCACCTTTCGCGCGCGCACCGTGAGATCCCTGCCGTGACCTACGTCGAGGAGTGCGACTTCAGCAGCGTCGACCTTGCGATGCTGCTGCCCCTCGTCCTCCGCGCGACCGCGCACGCGTTGCGCGAGTTTCCCGAGCTGAACGCCCGGCTCGAAGGCGACGAGATCGTCTACCTCGACCGCTACGACCTCGGCATCGCCGTGCAGACCGAGCAGGGCCTGCTCGTCCCCGTGGTGCGCAACTGCGACTCGCGTTCCGTCGAGGAGCTCAGGGACGACGTCGACACGCTCGCCGAGCGGGCTCGTGCCGGGACGCTCGAGCCCGCCGAGTTGCGCGGCTCCACGTTCACGGTCACGAGCGCCGGCAAGCTTGCCGGCCTGCTCGTCACACCGCTGATCAACGCTCCGGAGGTCGGGATCCTCGGCGTGCACCGGATCGGACCTCGGCCGGTCGTGCGGGACGGTGACGTCGTCGTGCGGCCGATTGGCAACGTGAGCGTCACGTTCGACCACCGCGTCGTCGACGGCGCCAGAGCCGCCGCGTTCGCGCTCGCCGTCATCGGTCGGCTCGAAGCCCGCCCCGACTGAGCGGGGTCTACACTGGCTGCCGAGTGGGCGCCTGGTACTCAATCGGGGTCGTGGTCGGGATCGGCACCGCGCTCGGGGTTGCTGCGAGCGCGGCGCTGCGCCGTTTGCCGGTGGCGCTCGTGGTCGCAGTCGTGGTCGCGGTGGCGGTCGGCCTCGTCTTCTGGGGTTGGCCGGAGGCGGTCGGCGGTGTCGTCGGCGCTGCCTGCGGCGCGTTCGGTGCTGCGCCGTTCGTGGAGGGGACGCTTCGGCGAGGCGGCACGCGTGGCGGGACTGCGCTGCTGCTCGCGGCGGCTGCGCTCGTCGGCATGGCGCTCGCCTTCATCCCGATCGTGGGTTACCTCGAGGCCGCGGCGGTGCTCGCTCTCGGCGCACGGCTCCGCCGTCGGGCTCCCGAGACGCACGCCGGGCTGCGCACGCTCGCGCGCGATTAGCGGGCACTGATGAAGCCCGTCGTGCTGATCGTGATCGACGGCCTGACGCCGTCGATGTTCGAGGCTGTCGAGACGCCCGCGCTGCGCTTCCTCGCCGAGCGCGGCGAGTACACGCGCGCGGCGTCCGTCTTCCCATCGCTGACGCCCGTCTGTCTCGCGTCGATCGCGACCGGCGCGTATCCCGACGAGCACCAGATCCCGCACCTCGTCTGGTGGCACCGGGGTGAACAGCGTCTCGTCGAGTACGGCTCATCGTTCAGCGCACTCCGCGCCGCCGGGCTCGCGCGTGGCTTGCGCGACACGATCGTGGATCTCAACGCACGCCACCTCTCCCGCCGGGCCGAGACGGTCTACGAGGCGCTCGAGGCGACCGGATTGACGACGGCGGCGATCAACATCACGTGCTATCGCGGCGCGCACCGCCACCTGCCGACGATCCCCGGAGCCCCCGCCGTCTACGGCCCGAAGCGCTTCTTCTTCTATTCGCTCTACGAGAGCGATCCGACCGGCGCGCCGCTCGCATTCCTCAACCGCGGGCTCGGATCGATCGATGCCTATGCCGCGACGGTCGGCCGCTGGCTCGTGACGCGTGACGGCTTCGATCTCCTCGTCTACTACCTCCCGGACTACGACTACGCCTCCCATGCGCAGGGCCCCGACGCTGCGCACGACGCGCTGCGACGGAGCGACGACGCGGTCGCCGCTCTCTTCGACGCGGCCGGTGGGCCCGACGAGTTCCTCGACCGCTACGCCGTCGTCGTGTGCTCGGACCACGGACAGTCGAGGGTCGACACCGTCGCCAGGCTCGAGGTCGGCGACGAGCGCGTCACGGCGTCGAATCGTGCCGCGATGGTCTACACCGACGATCCACGCGGCGTTGCGACACGCCTCGACCGCGACGCCTCGGCAGGGACGGTCGTCTTCCTCGAGGACGACCGCCTCGTTGCCCGGCGCGACGGCGACGAGGATCTCGCCCTCCTCGACGCCGTGCCCGAGGGGCGCGTCCGCGCCGAGCGCGCGCTGCGCAATCCGAATGCGGGCGAGGTGCTGGTCTCGGCGGCGCCGGGTCACGAGTTCGTCGATCTCGCGGGTCGGCACCATCTCGGCGGTGGGAGCCACGGCTCGCTCGACGTCTCCGACTCCGAGGTCCCGATGCTGACGGTCGGGCTCGGCGCGCCGCCGGCGTCGATCACGGGGATCAAGCCGCTCGTGGTGCAGCACTTCCGATCAGCCGGCGCCCGCGCCGCGTGACGCCGCAGGGCTGGGTCGACGAACAGCTGCGCCGTCGGGGTATCGACGACCCGCGTGTGCTCGCCGCCATGTCTCGCGTGCCCCGTGAGCTGTTCGTTCCCGACCAGGCGCGCGCCCACGCGTACGACGACGCTGCACTCGCCATCGGATACGACCAGACCATCTCGCAGCCGTACGTCGTCGCGTGCACGTGCCAGGCCCTCGCCCTCACCGGGGACGAGCGGGTCCTCGACGTCGGCACGGGATCCGGCTACCAGGCCGCCGTGCTTGCGGAGCTCGCGAGCACGGTCGTCTCGATCGAGCGTGTGCCCGAGCTCGCGGCCCGTGCCCGCGAGGCACTCACCGCCGCGGGCTACTCCGACGTCGAGGTACTCGTCGGCGACGGCAGCGTCGGCGTACCCGAACGCGCCCCCTTCGCGGCGATCGCGGTCGGCGCGGCCGCCCGGCGGCCGCCGCCGAGCCTGCTCGCGCAGCTCGAGGTCGGTGGACGCCTCGTGGTTCCGGTCGGACGCTTCGGCATGCAGCGCCTGATGCTGTTCGAGCGCACGGTCGAGGGATTCGTCACGCGCCGTCTCGCCGACGTGCGCTTCGTTCCCCTCCTCGGCGCGGAAGGTGTCCGATAGCCTCGCCGCCGGTGACCGCTTCAGCTCGTGCCGCCGCTGCGCTTCGCAGTCCGCACAACTGGATCCAGCTCGCGAAGTTCTCGCTCGTCGGGCTGAGCGGGTACGTGATCAACCTCGCCGTCTACGCCGCGCTGCTCGGGATCGGCGCGCACCGGGCGGCTGCGGTCTCGTTCGTCGTCGCAGCGGCGAACAACTACTGGTGGAACCGCATCTGGACCTTCCGGCGTGAGCGTGGGGCATTCGCGTACCAGGGGATGCGGTTCTTCGTCGTCGCCATCGTCGGATGGGTCGTCAACCAGTTCTGGCTGTTCGTCTTCCTCGACGCGATCGGGCTCGGAAAGATCGTCTCGCAGGCGATCGCGATCCTTCTCGTGATGCCGCTCAACTTCCTCGGCAACAAGCTGTGGTCGTTTCGGCGCTGAAGACCGCGGCGGTCGTCGCCGCGGTGCTGGCGCTCGTCCCTGTCGCGTCTGCCGCGACCAATCCACTCGCTCCGACGGTGCCCGCCGCCGCTGCCGCAAAGCCGAGGATGACCGAGCAGCAAGTGACGGCACTGTTCCTTGCGAATTCGAAGGTGAAGTCGTGGCTCGACGAGCACTACCCGCCGAACCCGACGACGGACGCGACGTTCGCGAACGGCCAGTGGACGGTGCAGGTGTGGTCGGGGCAGGCGGGCGAGGTCGCGACGGGCAAGGTGGACGACGGGACGGGTGCCGTGCTCGAGGCGTGGACCGGCCCGCAAGTCGCGTGGCGCATGGCTCGGGGGTATCCGGGCCAATTCGGTGGCACGAAGATCAACAGCGCGCCGATCTGGCTCGGGTTCTGCGCCGCCTTCCTGATCGGCCTGGTCGACTGGCGACGCTTGCGCTCGATCAGGAACCTCGACCTGCTCGTGCTGCTCTCGTTCACCCTGTCGCTGTGGTTCTTCAACCACGGCAACATCTTCGCCGCCGCTCCGCTCGTCTATCCCGGGTTCGTCTGGCTGATCGCCCGGTGTGCGTGGGTCGCGCGACGTGATCGCCCCTCGGCAGGAGGCTCGGTCTGGCCGGTCTGGGTGCTGGCGGCTGCGACGGTGTTTCTCGCCGGTTTTCGCATCGGCCTGAACGTGCGCGACTCGAACGTGATCGACGTCGGTTACTCCGGCGTGATCGGCGCCGACCGGATCTGGCACGGTCAGAGCCCGTACGGTCACTTCCCAACCGAGCTGACGAGCCAGAAGCCGTGTGGTCCGGCCGATTCCGAGGGTGAGATCCGGAATCGCGTGCAGACCAACGGCGTCTGCGAGACGGCGAACCCGCTCGGTGACACCTACGGACCGGTGTCGTACCTCGCCTACATCCCCGGCTATCTCGCGTTCGGCTGGAGCCACAAGTGGGACACGCTGCCGGCCGTGCACGCGACGTCGATCCTCTTCGACACGCTTGCGCTGATCGGTCTCGCGCTGGTCGGGCGCCGACTCGGCGACCCCCGACTCGGGGCATCGCTCGCCTTCGCCTGGGTCGCGTGGCCGTTCTCGCAGTACGCCTCGAGCTCGAACACCAACGACTCGATCATGCCCGCGCTGCTCGTGTACGGGTTCCTCGTGCTGACGAGCGATCTCGGGCGCGGTGCCGTCGTTGCGCTTTCGGGCTGGACGAAGTTCGCGTCGCTGATCCTCTTTCCGCTCTGGTCCGGCTATCCGCGCGCGCGCGAACCGAGACGGATCGCCGTCTACACGATCGGCTTCCTCGTTGCGACGATAGCCGCCTTCTTCGTGCTCTTCCTCGAGCCGTCGCCGATCCACGCGGCGCGCGTCTTCTTCGATCGCACGATCCGCTTCCAGATCGGACGATCGTCGCCGTTCTCGATCTGGGACTGGAGGCAGTATCACGCCCGCGGCATTCCCGACCTGCATGCCGTCCAGATCGCTCTGGAGACTGTGCTCGTGGGCACGGCGCTCGCGTTCGGATTCTGGCCGCGTGAGCGGTCGCCGCTCCGGCTCGCCGCGCTGACGACCATCCTCCTCGTCGGGTTCGAGCTCGTGCTCACGCACTGGTCGTATCTGTATCTCCCCTGGTTCTTCCCGTTCGCGTGTCTCGCGCTCGTCGCTCCGATCCGGGGCCGCGAAGCGACCGTCGAGTCGGTGGTGGATGAGCGAGCCGAGCCGGCGCTGGCCGCAGCTTGACGTAACGCTCGCCGCGGGCGGGCTGTTCCTCTTCTCGTTCGCGCTCGTCCATCGGTGGTTCTGGGCGCACGGGCAGCTCGTCGACTGGCCGGTCTACAAGACCTACGGCGACGCGATCGTCCACCACGGCCTGGTGCCCTACCGCGACTTCGCCGTCGAGTATCCGCCGCTCGCGCTGGTCGTCTTCGTCATCCCCTCGTTCTTCGGTGACTATCGGACTGTCTTCGAAGTCTTGATGGCGGCGTGCGGCGTCGGCCTCGTCGCCGTCGTTGCGACGATCCGCCCTGCGGCCGCCTACTACGTCGGGATCTCGCCGCTGCTCGTCGGCTCGCTGATCCTCACGCGGTTCGACCTCTGGGCCGCGCTGCTCAGCACGGGCGCTCTCGCGGCGCTGCTCCGCGGCCGGCACCAGCTCGGCTGGGCGTTGCTCGGCCTCGCGGTCGCGGCGAAGCTCTGGCCGGCCGTACTCGTGCCGCCTGCGTTGGCCTGGTCGCTGATGTACGGTCGGTTGCGCGCCGCACTTGCGGGTGTCGTGACGTTCGCTCTCGCGGTCGTGCCGTTCGCGCTGATCGCGCCCCACGGGTTGTTCGAGAGCGTTCGCGGCCAGGGCGACCGTCCGTTGCAGGTCGAGAGCCTCGGCTCGTCGTTGCTGACGACGTTCGGGCATCCGCTCGTGGCGACGTCGCACGGGTCGCAGAACGTCGTGGGTCACGGCCTGCTCGGGACGACGTTCGCGGCTGCGCAGGCACTCGTCATCGTCGCACTGTGGATCGCCTTCCTGCGCGGGCCGATCGAGCGCGAACGCCTGCTCCGCTACTCGGCGGCGTGCGTGTGTGCGTTCATCGTGCTCGGCAAGGTGCTCTCGCCGCAGTTCCTGCTCTGGCTCGTCCCGCTCGTTCCGCTCGTGCGTGGCCGTCGTGGGCTCGTCGCGACGCTTCTGCTGTCGGCGGCGCTCGTGCTGACGCAGGTCTGGTTCCCGTGGCGCTACTGGAGCTACGCCTTGAGCTTCCACCTGGCCGGAGTCGTGCTCGCGCGCAACCTCGCGCTGGTGGCGCTGCTGGTCGTGCTCGCCTGGCCGGCCGCGAGGCCGAAAATCAGTCGGTAGCGACGCGTATCGCCTCGCAGCTCGTCGCGCGCCCGTCGGCGTTGCACTCGACGAGCGCCCCTTCGATCCGCACGCCGCGCGTCGCCGGCTCGAGTCGGACCGGCTGGCCCGTGAGGAAGCGCCGAATGGCGCCCTCGTCCTCGCTGCCGATCACCGATTCGTGCGGGCCGGTCATGCCGGCGTCCGTGATCGCGGCCGTGCCGCCTGCGAGCACGCGCGCGTCGTTCGTCTGGACGTGCGTGTGGGTACCGAGGACGGCGGTGACTCGACCGTCGAGGTACCGCGCGAGCGCGACCTTCTCGCTCGTCGCCTCGGCGTGGATGTCGACGACGATCACCGGTGTCGAGCGGTGGGCCTCTTCGACCAGTCGGTCGGCGGCGAGGAACGGGCTCTCGAAGGGATCGAGGGAGAACACTCCGAGGAGGCTGATCACGGCGACGCCGTCGTGTATCGCGAGCCCGACGCCCGGCGTCCGCGGGGACAGGTTCGCCGGCCGGATGACGCGGTCGGTCCCGGACAGATAGGGAGCGAAGCCGGGCTGTCCCCACGTCCAGTTCCCGAGCGTGATCACGTCGGCGCCGCTCTGAAGCAGCCGCTCGGCGATCTTCGCCGTGATGCCCCGGCCGGCGGCGGCGTTTTCGCCGTTGACGATGCAGAAGTCCGCGCGCAGTTCGGCGCGCAGCGAGGGCAGGCGGCTCTCGACGGCACGACGGCCGGGCGCGCCGAACACGTCGGCCACGAAGAGGATGCGCACAGGTGTGCTTCTAGCCGACCGACAGCGAGGCCGCCGGGTGAACCTCGACGACCACGTGATTGCCCGCGTCGTTCGTGTACCGCGCGAGCGCCTGGCGTTCGGCCAGTGAGAAGTCGACGATCGAGCCCAGTCGCGTGCCTCCGGCGGTGACCGATGACCCGACGAACAGCGCCGGATCCGTCCGGACGTGAGAGACGTCGACGACGAGCGACGCCGAGCCTGTCGGCTGGATCTCGATCGTGGAGCCGAGACGCGACCCGTCGAGCACGACCGGTTCGATCGAGACCACGCTTCCGTCGACGGGGGAGAAGACGTCCGTCCCGCTCGGCGCACCGACGTCGAGCGCCGAGGTGCCCGGGCCGATCCCGCCTGGAAGCTGGTACCAGCGCGGCCCGCTGCTCGAGGCGCCGACCAGCGAGCGGGCGAGCCGGCGGAGGATCCCCTGGTTCGCCTGCGTGCCGATCGGGTCGAGTGCCATGGCACCTTCACTGCCGCCCTGGAAGCCGATCGCGGTGACCCGGGCCTGGCTGACCGGAAGCTGCAGGCGGAGCGTGCCCATCTTGGCCACCGCCTCCACCGCCGGCGGCCCGGCGGGGATCAGCCGCGAAGCGCTCGCGGGCGCGGTCAGCCGCGCAGGCGCGGCCGATCCGCCGAAGGCGGACAGCAGCACCACGACGGCGGTGACGAGGATCACGGCCGAGAGGACGGCGAGCCGGCGCAGGCGCCGCTCGCGCTCCAGGTGCCGGGACCGCAGTTGCCTACGGCCACGTGCCGGCTGGGGCGACATCGGGGGCACGGTAGCCGACTCCCGTGGGCGATTCAACCGGGGGTCGGCGAGCAGGTGGAGCCTGGGACGGTCGACCGGCTCGTCCCAGAGGTCGTGGTCGAGCGCCAGAGCGCCTTCGACGTCGAACGACCATTCCCAGGCCGGCGGCCGGAGCCGCCGGATACGGGCTGTAGCATCGATCACATGACCGTCTCCGGGCGTCCGCCGCGGCTCGAAATCCCGCGCTGGGTCCAGCTCGTCGGGTTGCCGCTCCTGCTCGTGCTGACGTGGATCGTGGCGAGCGCCGCGTTTCACGTCGTCTTCCTGTTCCTGATCGCAGGGCTGGTCGCGCTGCTGCTCGACCCGATCGTGCGCGCGCTCCAGCGGGCGCGCCTGCCACGCGGCCTCGCGGTTGCGCTCGTGTATCTGACCTTTTTGGCGGCGCTCGTCCTCATCATCGTGGCGCTCGCGGCCGTCGTCGTCGGCCAAACCAAGACGGCGGCCACGCGGTTCAACGACTACTTCACCAATCGTCACGGACCCGCCGGACAGACGAGCGCAGACCGCGACGTCGATCGCCTGCAGATCTGGCTGAACACTCATCACCTTCGCTCGATCAAGATCCAGAAGAGCGGTCACAACCTCGTGCGCCGCATCAGGCAACGTGACGTCGGCAAGTACACGACGCGGATCGTCAATTTCGTCGAAGGCGCGGCGGTCTCGATCGGCAAGACGCTGTTCAGCGTCGTGCTGCTGGTCGTCGTCTCGATCTACATGCTGCTCGACTTTCAACGACTCGGCCGTATCTTCGATCGGAGGTTTCCGCCTCGACCGGGTGAGTCACCGCTACTGCTGAAGATGGAGTCAGCGCTCATGTCGTACGTACGCGGCCAGGCACTCCTGAGCCTGATCATCGGTGCCAGCGCCGGGATCGGCCTCTGGTTGCTCGCAGAGCTCGGGCTGTTTCCACACGGTCAGCAGTACGCGCTGCTGTTCGGGGCCTTCGTGGCCATCACCGAGGTGATCCCGTACGTCGGTCCGTGGCTGGGCGCGATTCCCCCGCTGATCTTCGCGCTCGTCGTTCATCCCGTCTCGGCGATCTGGGTCGCGCTCTTGTTTCTCGGGATCCACCAGCTCGAAGGTCACGTGATCGTTCCGAAGGTGATGGGCAACGCACTTCGCCTGCATCCGCTGCTCGTGATCTTCGGGCTCGCCGCCGGATTCGAGCTCTACGGGCTCGCCGGTGCGCTGGTCGCGTTGCCGCTGCTCGCCGTCTGTCGCGCGGTCTGGGAGTTCTTGCGCGACGACCGGGTCACGCTCGAGCCGTGGTCGGACAAGCCGGTCCCGGTCGAGGTGGAGCTCGTCGAGCCGCCGTCGGCGGCGCGCAAGTGACGCGCCGGGCGCTCGCGCCTGTGCGACCATGCCGTTCGTGAGTTCGTTTCCCGTCGCCCGCCTGCGCCGGCTCCGGCGGACGGCCGCGCTGCGCGATCTCGTGCGCGAGACGACGCTCTCGCTCGACGACCTCGTGTTCCCGCTGTTCGTCGCGCCGGAGGCGTTGCCGAACGATCGGCTTCCGGCCCTCCGTCGACACACCGTCGAAGGGATCGTCCGCGAGTGCGAGGAGCTCGTTCGGCTCGGTGTGAAGTCGGTGATCCTGTTCGGCATCCCGGAGGAGAAGGACGACGAGGGATCGGGGGCGTGGATTCCGGACGGGATCGTCCAGCAGGCCCTTCGCGCGCTTCGCCCGCGCTTCGACGAGCTCCTCCTGCTGACCGACGTCTGCCTCTGCGAGTACACGAGTCACGGGCATTGCGGCGTGCTCGCGGGCGGGGAGGTCGACAACGACGCGTCGCTCGATCTGATTGCGCGGACGGCCGTGTCGCACGTCGAGGCGGGCGCCGACGCGGTCTGCCCGAGCGACATGATGGACGGGCGCGTTGCCGCGATTCGTGAACAGCTGCCGTCCACTCCGATCGTCGCCTACTCCGCGAAGTACGCGTCGGCGTTCTACGGGCCGTTCCGCGACGTCGCCGGGTCCGCGCCCGCATTCGGCGATCGGCGTGGCTACCAGATGGACCCCGGCAACGTGCGAGAGGCGCTGCGCGAGTGCCAACTCGACGTCGACGAGGGTGCGGACATGCTGATGGTGAAGCCGGCGCTCCCGTACCTCGACGTCGTGCGTGCGGTTCGCGAGCGCTTCGATCTCCCGCTTGCGGCGTACAGCGTGAGCGGCGAGTACGCGATGTTGAAGGCGGCGGCTGCAGCCGGCGACCTCGATGAGCGCGCGGTTGCGCTCGAGTCGCTGACCTCGATTCGCCGGGCGGGCGCCGACGTGATCTTCACGTACTGGGCGAAGGAGCTCGCAGGCTGGCTCTGACCAGCAAGTCATCACGCTGGCAGCACGCCCTCGAGCTGATTCCGGGCGGCGTGAACTCGCCGGTGCGGGCGATGCGCTCCGTCGGGCTGGACGAGCCGCTGTTCGCCGCGCGCGGGCAGGGTGCGTACCTCGAGACGGCCGACGGCCGGACGTACTGCGACTGGGTGCAGTCGTGGGGACCGCTCGTCTTCGGGCACGCGGATGCAGAGACGGTCGAGGTCGTTCGCGAGGCAGCCCTCCGCGGGACCAGCTTCGGCGCGGCGACCGAGGCCGAGGTCGAGCTCGCCGCCGAGATCGTCGATGCGGTGCCCTCCGTCGAATCGGTGCGACTCGTCTCGTCCGGAACCGAGGCGGCGATGTCGGCGCTGCGCCTGGCGCGCGGCGCCACCCGGCGCGACCGGGTGATCACGTTCGCGGGCTGCTACCACGGGCACGCCGATCCGTTCCTCGCCTCCGCCGGCTCGGGCCTCGCGACGCTCGGGATCCCGAGCTCTCCGGGCGTTCCGACGGGCGTCACCGCCGACACGATCGTGTGCGACTACAACGACGTCGACGGTGTCGCCTCGGCGGTCGAGCGCTACGGCGAAGGGCTTGCGGCGATCTTCGTCGAGCCCGTCGCCGGAAACATGGGTTGCGTGCCGCCCGTCGAGGGCTTTCTCGAGGCGCTGCGGCTGCTGTGCGATGCGAGCGGGGCGCTGCTCGTCTTCGACGAGGTGATCACGGGATTCAGGGTGGCGCGAGGAGGCGCGCAGGAGCGGTTCGGCGTGCTGCCGGACTTGACCGTGCTCGGCAAGATCGTCGGCGGGGGCCTGCCTCTCGCCGCGTTCGGCGGGCGCCGGGACGTGATGGCGGAGCTTGCGCCGGCGGGCGCCGTCTACCAGGCCGGGACGTTGAGTGGCAACCCGCTCGCGACGGCGGCCGGCATCTCGGTGCTGCGTCGACTTCGCGACCCGCAGGTGTACGCAGAGCTCGACCGCCGCTCGGCACGACTCGCCGGTGGGCTCGCGCCGTTCGGTCGTGTGCAGGCGGTGGGTGCGATGCTGACGCTCTTCCCGGGACGACGCGACCCCGTCGAGCGGTTCACGGCGCTCGACGCCGATCGCTATGGCGAGCTCTTCCGCGCACTGCTCGATCAGGGCATCTATGTCGCGCCCAGCCCGTACGAGTGCCTGTTCCCGTCGCTCGCCCACGGTGACGCGGAGATCGATGCGACGATCCAGGCAGTCGCCGTCTCGTGCGAATGAGCGTGCTCGACACGATCGCGGTCGAGGCCGAGCAGGAGAGCCCCCTCTGGGGCCGGTTGCTGCTCCAGCAGTCGGAGCGCGAGCTCGAGCCTGTCTTCTCCGAGCTGGCGCCTCCGGAGTTCGGCGTCGGGGTCGAGACGGTGTACGAGGCCTACCTCGTCCACTACGGCCGCCCGCGGCTGTTCACCACCGTCGACGCCGACGAGGCCGTGTTGCTCGGCGACTACCTGTACGCCCACGGGCTCGTCCGGATCGCCGAGGCCGGCGGGGTGCCGGCCGTGGCCGCGATGGCGGAGCTGATCTCGAGCTGCGCCGCGCTGCGTGCGGACGGGGCGGCGGGCGACGGGGACGCCTGGGTCGATGTCGCACGCGCGCTCGGTGGGACGCCGAGCGACGACGTCGTCGACCGCGCGCTCGCCTGGCACTGCGGTAGAGTCGCGCCGTGATCTTCGACGCTGCGAGTGACGGGAAGCACGTCATCACCGCGATGCTGATCGTCGGACTGATCTTCTGTGCCGTGATCGCGCTGGGCCAGCTCACGAAGTGGCTGGGGCATCGCCGTGCCGATCGGCGCCGGGCCCGGCGCAGCGCGTACTGACCCTGATGCGACTGCAGTTCGGCGAGCCGTCGTGCATCGGCTCGACCGTCGCTCCGTAGACTGACCGACGATGTCGTTCCGCGACCTGCGGGAGTGGATCGCGCTCCTCGAGCGAGAGGGCGAGCTCGTGCGAGTCGCGGCGGAGGTCGACCCGCACCTCGAGGTGACGGAGATCGTCGACCGCACGGTGAAGGCCGGCGGTCCGGCGCTTCTCTTCGAGCGGCCGAAGGGATCCGCTCATCCGCTGCTGATCAACCAGTTCGGAACGGAGCGGCGTATGTGCCTGGCGTTCGGCGTCGAGCGGCTCGACGACGTCGCGGCGAAGCTCGCCGACGTGCTCGAGATGCAGCCGCCCGAAGGGCTCGCCGCCAAGGTGCGAGGGCTCCGGACGCTGAAGTCGATCGCCGACTCACGGCCGAAGGTCGTTCGCAACGGCGCGTGCCAGGAGATCGTCCTGCGCGACGACGAGGTCGACCTCGGCGTGCTCCCGGTGATGACGTGCTGGCCCGGGGACGCCGGGCCGTTCGTGACGCTGCCCGCGGTGATCACGCACGATCCCCGGACGGGCGGACGGAACGTCGGCATGTACCGGCTGCAGGTGCTCGACTCCCGATCGACGGCGATGCACTGGCAGCTGCACAAGGACGGGCGGGCCGACTACATGTTCAGCGAAGGGAGGCTGGAGGTGGCGGTGGCGCTCGGGCTCGACCCGGTCAGCGCCTACTCGGCCAGCGCGCCTTTGCCGAAGCACATCGACGAGCTCATGCTGGCGGGCTTCCTGCGCGGCGAGCCGGTCGAGCTCGTCAAGGGCGTCTCCGTCGACCTCGAGGTTCCGGCCGCCGCCGAGATCGTGCTCGAGGGGTACGTCGAGCGGGGCGACCTCGTCGACGAGGGGCCGTTCGGTGATCACACCGGCTACTACACGCCGGCCGAGCCGTTCCCCGTCTTCCACGTGACCGCGATGACGATGCGGCGCGACGCGATCTATCCGTCGATCGTCGTCGGCAAGCCGCCCCAGGAGGACGCCTGGCTGGGCAAGGCGACCGAGCGGATCTTCCTGCCGGCGATCCGGATGAGCGTTCCCGAGATCGTCGACTACGACCTTCCGGTCGCGGGCGCCTTCCACAATCTGGCGATCGTCTCGATTCGCAAGAGCTTTCCCGGTCATGCGCGCAAGGTGATGCACGCGCTCTGGGGCCTCGGGCTGCTCAGCCTGACGAAAGGGATCGTGGTCGTCGACGCCCATGTCGACGTCCACGACTACGAGCAGGTGCTCTTCTACGCCGGGGCCAACGTCGATCCGAAGCGCGACGTGATGATCAGCGAGGGGCCGCTCGATCACCTCGACCACGCGCCCACGCTGCAGTTCCTGGGCGGGAAGATCGGCATCGACGCGACGGCCAAGAGCCCCGCGGAGGGCGCCCGCGAGTGGCCGCCCGAGATCGAGATGACCCCGGAGATCCGGTCGCTCGTCGACCGCCGCTGGGCCGAGTACGGGCTGGATGCGGTTCCCCCTGCAGGGAACGGTGCGATCCGGCAGAGTTCGCGCAGCTTGTTACGACGTTGACCAGCGTCCGCTCGGCCCGGTTAGATCTCGCGTAGCCGTTGCAGCCTCCCGACGACCACCAACACGTCCCCGGGCCGAGCCTCTGGCCGGTCGGCTTCGCCGTGGGCGTGGTCGTGCTGCTCGTCGGCCTGATCATCTCGTGGTGGATCGCCGGCATCGGCGCGCTGATCGCGCTCGCGTTCGCGTTCCTCTGGATCCGCGACCTCACCGCCGGCACGGACCTGGCGGAGTCGCCGGACGTCGAGCCGGAGCGTGGCGGCGCCGCCCCGGCGGGTGCGGCCGCCGTCGAGGCGACGGTGCCCCCGCCGACGCCCGAGGAGCGGTTCCCTCGTTCGCGGTTCCTCGAGTACTCGACGCTCGGGCTCGGGGTGGTGATCGGCGGGCTCGTCACCGCGCCCGCACTTGGTTTCGCGGTGATGCCGCCGTTCCTGAAGCAGGGATCGAAGGATCACGATCTCGGCCCGCTCGACGCCTACCCGGACGGCAAGTACGTCGTCGCGACCTGGTACACGGACCCGGCGGCCGGGGCGGTGTCACGCCGGACGGCGTTCGTCCGGTCGAACGGCCAGTTGAAAGGCCTGCCGAGCTTCACGATCATCTCGAACCACTGCGCGCATCTCGGGTGCCCGGTACAGCCGAACGGCCTGCTCGACGAGGCGAACACGAAGCAGGTCGGTGACGTGACGCTGATCCCGACGATCGCGATCGCCGGCTTCGGCTGTCCCTGCCACGGCGGCCAGTACAGCACCGAGGGGAACCGCACCGCAGGACCGCCGGTCCGCGCGCTCGACCGGTACGCGTTCTCGATCCGGAACGGCCACCTGTGGGTGGGCCAGCCGTTCTCCGTTTCCTACGTGGACGGGACCGGCGCGACGGCGGAGATCCACAAGTGGCCCTACTCGTACCCCGGCGAGCACGTCAACGGCATCGAGTCCTGGCTGTATCCGGTGCAGCCGCCCCACTCTTGAGCATGGCCACGACGCGCAAGCCCACCCGCTCGCAGCAGCTTCAGCAGACGATCCTCTATCCGCTCGACTGGCTCGAGGAGCGGTCGGGCCTGGTCGGCGGCGTCAAGTACTTCCTCTTCCGCAAGGTGCCGGGTGACGTCAACTGGTTCACGACGCTCGGCTCGGCGACCCTCACGGCGTTCCTCGTCCAGGCCACGACCGGCGTCTTCCTCGCGATGTACTACAAGCCGGACCCGAAGACCGCGTACGCGTCGATCCAGCACATCACGAACGACGTCTGGGCCGGCTGGCTCGTCCGCGGCATGCACCGCTGGGGTGCATCGGTCTTCATCATCCTCATGTTCCTGCACATGGGACGCGTCTTCCTCTTCGGCGCGTACAAGTATCCGCGCGAGTTGAACTGGATCATCGGCGTGCTGCTCCTCACCATGGGCCTCGCCGAGGGCTTCACCGGCTACCTGCTGCCGTGGGACCAGACGGCGTACTGGGCCACCGTCGTCGGGATCAACATCAACGGCACCGCGCCGTTCTTAGGCCCGTTCATAGCCCAGTTCCTGCAAGGGGGCACGTACATCAACCCGGACACGCTCGCGCGCTTCTACTCGATCCACATGTTGCTGGTGCCCGGGGCGATCTTCGCCCTCATCGGGCTGCACCTGTATCTCGTGATCAGGCTCGGCGTGACCTCCCCGCCGTGGTCGAAGGAAGCCGCCGGGACCGGGCCGATCGAGCCGGTTTCGGCGAACGGCTCGCGTGCCGGCCTCGTGAACCCGCAGCCGCGCAAGGACGTCCGTGCCTAGCGACCGCGTCGTCGAGCGCCGCCGCGTCTTCCAGCAGTACAAGGAGGACGTCAAGGAGCGCGGGAAGCCGTTCTACCCGTACGCGATGTTCCACGACACGGTGATGTCGCTCGTCGTCGTCTGCGTGATCATCGGACTCGCAGTCGTCTGGCGCTACACGAGCCTGCTCGGGAAGCTCTACGACCTGCCGGCCGACCCGGGGACGATCAACTTCGTCCCGCGGCCCGATTGGTACTTCTACTTCCTCTTCTACCTGCTCCGGATCTTCAAGTGGCCGAACAGCGTGCTCCTCGGCACGATCGGGATCCCGACGATCTGCCTCATCCTGCTGCTCGCGCTCCCGTTCTTCGACATCCGGCCGGAGCGCCATCCGTTGCGTCGCCCGGTCGCGATGGTCGCCGGCGTGCTCGTGATCATCTCGATGGGCGTGCTCACGTACAAAGGTGCGACCGCACGGGAGGCGCTCGGCAGCGAGCTCAAGGCGCTGGTGCCGACCTGGGCGAAGGATCAGGGCTTCGAGAACAATCCGCAGGCGATCGCCGGGGCGAACCTGTTCGCGGTCGTCGGTTGCGCCAACTGCCATCAGTACCAGGGGATCGGCGGGGGATTCGCGGGTGCGCCCAACCTCTCGGCGGAGGGGGCCAAGGGCAAGGGCATCGACTTCCAGGTCAGGCACCTCACGTGCCCGTCGTGCGTGAACCCGGGCTCGCCGATGCCGTCGTTCCAGGACCTCGGCCCGGCACGTCTCGCCCAGCTCGCGGCGTTCCTGGAGGCTTCGAAGGGCGGCAAGTAACCGCTCCGCCGCGGTCCGCGGCGTAACCTCTGGTCGTGCGCGTCTTCCTCGGGATCACGGGTGCTTCGGGAGCGCCGTACGCACGGCGGTTGCTGCAGGCCCTGTCGGTTTCGGGGTGCGAGGTCGGGGTCACGGTCTCGGGCGCGGCGGTCGAGGTGCTGGCAACCGAGCTGTACGGCGACGCCCGTCTTTCCCGTGACGAGGTGCTGGCACGGTTCACCGAAGGATCGGGCGACCGCGTCACGGTGTACGAGCCGAACGACTGGCGGGCGCCCTACGCCTCGGGCTCGGCTCAGGTGGACGGCTACGTGATCTGCCCGTGCTCGATGGGGACGCTCGGAACGGTTGCCTCGGGTGCGATGCAGAACCTCGTTCACCGGGCGGCCTCGGTTGCGCTCAAGGAAGAGCGGAAGCTGATCGTCTGCCCGCGCGAGACGCCGCTCTCGACGATCCATCTCGAGAACATGCTGACGCTGCGGCGCGCCGGGGCGACGATCCTGTTCCTGGCGCCGGGCTTCTACCACGGCGCCGAGAGCGTCGACGACCTGGTCGACTTCGTCGTCGGCCGGATCCTCGATCACCTCGGGCTCGAGAACTCGCTCGTCGCGCGCTGGGGCGCGTCGTGACCCCCATTGCACCGTCTCGCGGCGCCCGAGTCGCAATCACACGGCGCGCTGCTGCGTCCTCGGTCGCCTCGATAGCTTCGGCTATCGAGGCTCCCTGCGTCCTTGCATCGCTTGGTGCTTGCGACCCGGGCATCCACTCACGGCACAACGGAGGTCACGCGTGACAATGACGCTCGCGCCGGACTCGGTGCGCAGGATGTTCGACCGCATCGCTCCGGTCTACGACGTCATGAACCGGGTGATGACCGCGGGCCTCGACGTACGCTGGCGGCGGCAGGCGGCAGAGGCCGTCGTCCGACCGGGCGACCGCGTGCTCGACGCCGCGTGCGGGACCGGCGACCTTGCGATCGCCGATCTCCGAGCGGGTGCCGGCGCGGTCACCGGGCTCGACTTCTCGGAGCGCATGCTCGAGCGCGCGCGGCGCAAGGCTCCGCTCGACTGGGTCGAGGGCGACCTGCTCGCGTTGCCGTTCGCCGACGGAACCTTCGACGTCGCGACGGTCGGGTTCGGCGTGCGCAACGTCGCCGACCTCGATCTGTCGCTGCGGGAGCTGCGGCGTGTCTTGAAGCCGGGCGGCCGGCTCGCGATTCTCGAGATCACCCAGCCCCGCGGGATCGCGCGGCCGTTCTATTCACTGTGGTTCGACCGCATCGTTCCGCTGCTCGGCAAGGTGCTGCCGGGCGGCTCGGCGTACACCTACCTGCCTGCGTCGGTCAAGCGCTTCCCGTCGGCCGAGCAGCTCGTCGACAGTCTGGTCGAGGCCGGGTTCGAACACGTGCGTTTCAGGCTGTTCGGCGCCTCGATCGTCGCGCTGCACACCGGTGAGGCTGTATGAGCGGCGTAGGCTCGACGGAGCCGCCCAGGAGCGGAGGTGCCGGCTTGGCCGGCGCCGGAGCGGGAATGAGCGGCGTAGGCTCGACGGAGCCGCCCAGGAGCGGAGGTGCCGGCTTGGCCGGCGCCGGAGCGGGAATGAGCGGCGTAGGCTCGACGGAGCCGCCCGGGAGCGGAGGTGCCGGCTTGGCCGGCGCCGGAGCGGGAATGAGCGGCGTAGGCTCGACGGAGCCGCCCGGGAGCGGAGGTGCCGGCTTGGCCGGCGCCGAAGCGGTCTGACCCAATTGGCGGCCGTTCACGCGACGCCGGGCGTCGCCGCGTACATGGCAGGGGTGGAGGCGGGGCTCGACCGGGCAGTTGCGGCTCGTCCTGGGCTCGTCCAGGAGGTCGCCGGTGAGGCGCTCGCGGCCGGCGGCAAGCGGCTCCGACCACTTCTCTGCTTTCTCACTTCGGGCAAGCAGCCCTCGGTCGCGGCCGGCGTCGCAGTCGAGCTCGTGCACATGGCGACGCTCGTCCACGACGACCTCGTCGACGGCGCCCGCATGCGCCGCGGGATGCCCGCCGCCTGGTCGGTGTTCGGTGCCAACGCGGCGAAGTCGGCCGGCGACTATCTCTATGCGCGAGCGTTCGCGGTGCTCGCCGAAACGGGTGACCGGCGTGCCGTCGAGACGCTGGCGGACGCCGCGCTCGCGCTGGCGCGCGGAGAGGCGATGCAGCGGCTCCAGACACACGACCCGGACACGACTCTGGACGCCTACGTGACGCGCTGCCGACTCAAGACGGCGAAGCTGATCGAGGCGGCGTGCCTGCTGGGCTCCGGCGGCGAAGCGCGACTCGGCGCATACGGCGTCAACCTCGGAATCGCCTTCCAGATCGCGGACGACATCCTCGACTGCGCGGGCCAGACGCAGGAGACGGGGAAGATCCCCGGCACCGACCTTCGGGAAGGGACCCCGACCATGCCGTTGCTGCTCGCTGCGCAACAGGACGAGGTCGTCCGGCAGGCGCTGGCCGGCGGCCCGGTCGACGGCGCGCTCGTTCGCGTTGCTGCGACCGATGCGCTCGATCGTTCCCGCGAGTCGGCGTTGCGCTACGCGGCCGAGGCGAGATCGCACCTTCGCCCCGGCCCCTATCGCGAGGAGCTGGAAGCGCTGACCGTCGCCGTCGTGGACCGTGCCGGATGATCAGGCTCGGTCGCATCGGGTACGTCAACATGGCACCGGTCTTCTTCCGCCTCGATGCCGAAGTGGACGAGGTCGTCGGCGTCCCCACCGAGCTGAACGAGCAGCTCATCGCCGGTGAGCTCGACGTGGCGCCGATCTCGTCGATCGCGTATGCGCGCAACGCCGAGCGCCTGCGGCTCCTCCCGCGTCTCTGCGTCTCGAGCGAAGGCGCGGTCGAGTCGATCCAGCTGGTCTCGAAGACGCCGCTGTCGCAGATCCGCACGGTCGCGGTCACGCCGGAGTCCGCGACGTCGGTCGTGCTGACGCGTGTCCTCCTGCCGGCCGCCGAGCACATGCCGCTCGAGGCGTTCGCCAGCGGCGACGCCGAGGCGCAGCTGCTGATCGGTGACGCCGCGCTCCGCTCGGCGTTCGAGGACCCGACGCCTCACCACGATCTCGGCCGCCTCTGGCTCGAGCGGACGGGACTGCCGATGGTGTTCGCGGTCTGGGCGGCGCCCGACCCGCCGCACCCCGGCCTCGCCGATCTCGAGGACGCCCTCGTCGCATCGGTGCGGGCGGCGCGGGCGGAGCCGGAGCAGCTCGCCTACGCCTCGTCGGAGCGATACGGCTATCCGCCCGGCTTCCTCGCCCGGTACTTCGAGAAGCTGCGCTACCGCTTCGGGCCGCGCGAGCGTGCGGGCCTGTACACGTTTCTCGAGCTCGCGCGCGACGTGGGAGAGCTCGACGAGGTGCCCGAGCTGCGCTTCATTGCCGCCGGGGCGACCGTTTGAGGCTCGGAATCGACAGGCGTGCGATGACGGCGCTGTCCGGCGGGCATCTCGCCGTCGACTTCGCGTCGGGGAGCGTGCCGGCGTTGATTCCGTTCATGACGACCCGCTTCCATCTCGGTTATGCGCTTTCGGCAATGCTGCTGCTCGCGGCGACTGCTTCGTCCTCGCTGGTGCAACCGCTCTTCGGCCTGTGGTCTGATCGCCGGGGGGCGCTGTGGCTGATCCCGGGAGGTGCCGTGCTCGCCGCGGTCGGCGTCGCCGGAGCAGCCGTCGCGCCGGTGTATCCGCTCGTGCTGCTGCTCGTGCTCGTCGGAGGTCTCGGCGTCGCAGCGTTCCATCCCGAGGGCGCCAAGTTCGCCGCGTACGCGAGTGGCCGCAAGCGCGCGAGCGGTATGTCGTATTTCAACAGCGGAGGCAACGTGGGCTACGCGCTCGGGGCGTTCGCAACGGGGCAGCTCGTCGTCTGGCTCGGGCTGGTCGGCGGCGTCGTGGCGATGGTGCCCGTGCTCGTCGTCTCGGTGGCGCTGGCACGGATGGTCCCCTACCTCGCGCGCCTCGAGCCGGGCGCGGACGCGGTCGAGTACCGACAGGGGGTCGACCGACCCCGGGCGATGGCGATGCTCGGAGCCGTGATCGCCCTCCGCAGCGTCTCCTGGTTCACCCTGCTCGCATTCGTCCCGCTGTGGGTGGTTTCGCTGGGGCATTCGAAGGCGGACGGAAACCGATTGCTCTTCCTCATGCTGGTGGCCGGCGCAGCCGGGACGCTGGTCCTCGGGCCGGTTGCCGACCGGATCGGCCTTCGGAAGACGCTCGTGATCACACAGGCGCTCCTCACCCCGCTGATCCTCGTGTTCGTCTTCGTCGGCGGTTTGACCGGGGTGGTTGCGCTCGTGCTGGTCGGGGTCTGCGTCGTCGGCACGTTCGGCGTGACGATGGTGCTGAGCCAGCTCTACCTGCCACGGCGTGTCGGCCTGGCGTCGGGCCTATCCGTGGGTCTGGCGATGGGGATCGGCGGCGTGGCTGCCGTGGTGCTCGGTGCCGTCGCCGACGCGATCGACCTGAAGACGGCACTGGCGGTCAGCGCACTCGCCCCCGCGTTCGGCGTCATCGCCTGCCTCCGGCTCCCCGCGCCGGACCGCGGCCCGGCGATCGCCGACCCACGGGTCGCCGCGCCGGTCCCCGTCGACTGACGTCTAGCCGGTCGTCGTCGGCACGAGCCCGCCGCAGTTCTTGTGCGCCCATGCCTGCAGATGTACCTCGGCGGCCTTCAGCTGCGGCGAGCCGAACTGCTTGGCCGCGGCCGCGATCGCCGCGAACTGCGCCGCGGTCGGTGTCTGGCCCGGCTTGAAGCCGGACTTCTTCAGGGCCGTCGCATAGCTGCCGAACGCGTTCGCGAATGTCTCGAAGTCGCCGCGGATCGCCGACGGAGCTGCGCTCGCGAAGGACTTGAGGATCGTCACCTCGGTGGTGATGCTCGCCTGGCCGCTGCCACTCTGCGCGGAGAGCGCCTGGGACACCTTCGACCCGAGCGCGATCAGCTGGGAGCAGTTCTTCGCCGAGCCGAAGGAGGACGACGAGGACGAGGAGGAGGACGACGACGAGGACGAGGAGGACGACGAGGACGACGACGACGAGCTCGTCGTCGACCCGCCCGAGCTCGAGGACGCGGCCGAGGTCGTCGCCGAACTGGAGGACTTGCTGCTGCCCCCGCAGCCCGCGGCTGCGACCGCGAGTACGACGATCGGAACGATGGCGACGATGCGTCTCATGCTCGAGCTCCCCCTGTCGGCGTTGGGGATGAACTTACTGGGTCGGGTGGCTGTTTTCTAGATCGTGACCGCCGCCGGCCGCTCGGCGCGCCGGTAGCTGACCGTGTAGCCCAGCGAGCGTGGGACGTTCAGCAAGCCTTCGAGATCGAGGTCGATCCGCGCGCCCGCCTTCTGGGTCACCTCGTCCTCGATCGGCAGGTCGAAGTCGTCCGCCCCGTACTCGAGGGCGCGAAAGGCGTCTTCGTTCTGCGTCAGGACGGACGTTCGGACGTGCCGGACGTTGTCGAGGAAGATCCGCGACAACGCGATGTGGCGCCAGTACTCCTGCGGTGAGATCTCGCGGCCGCCGAAGGCCGTTCCGTACGGCTTGTACGTCCAGCAGAGGAACGAGAACAGTCCGTCGTACCCGTCGCGGAGGCAGCCGTCCTGGAAGTCGCGTGTGCGCTCCAGATGCTCGAGGCGCTCGTCGAGCGTCTCGTCGAACCCGATGACCATCGTCGCCGTCGTTCGCATGCCGGCCTCGACGATCGCGCGTTGCGCGTCGAGGTACTCGCCCACCGTGTACTTGAACTTCGCGTGTCGTTTGCGAAAGTCCTCGGTGAGGATCTCGCTGCCGCCGCCGGTGACCCAGTGGACGCCGGCATCGCGGAGCCGAGCGGCCGCCTCGGCGTAGCTGAGGTGCGCGCGATCGGCGAGGTAGACGAACTCGGCGACTGTCAACGCGTAGAACTCGACGCGATCTCCGTATCGGGCCCGCACGGCGGCAAACAGGTCGCAGTAGAACTCGAGTGGCAGCTTGGGGTTGAAGCCGCCGTTGAACCCGACCAGGTCGCCGCCGACCTCGAGGAGCTCGTCGATCTTCGCGAAGACGTCGCGCCGGGAGAGGACGTAGCCGCCGTCCTGGTTCGGCAGCACGTAGAAGGCGCAGTAGTCGCACTGCGCGACGCAGACGTTCGTGTAGTTGATGATCCGCATCACCATGTACGTCGCGCGGCCGGGCTCGTGGAAGCGTGCGCGTGACACCTGCGCGAGCCGGCGCAGCTCGTCGTCCGACGCCTCGAGCCACAGCCGCCGTGCGTCCGAAGCGGTGATCCTGTCACTCGATCCCCGCTCCGGCGCCGGCGAAGCCGGCACCTGCGCTTCTGGTGAGCCTCCGTCGAGCCTACGGCTCAATCCCCGCTCCGGCGCCGGCGAAGCCGGCACCTGCGCTTCTGGTGAGCCTCCGTCGAGCCTACGGCTCAATCCCCGCTCCGGCGCCGGCGAAGCCGGCACCTGCGCTTCTGGTGAGCCTCCGTCGAGCCTACGGCTCATGCCGGCACGGCCTCCTCGACCGTGACCTCTTCCGGCGCGAGCGTGTCCATGAACGAGCTGACGGAGAACACCGCGTTGCCTGCTCCCGCCACGCCGTATCCGGGCGGCGGCTTCAAGCCGTGGCGCTCGAGTGTCTCGCGGTAGGCCTCGAGCAGCCTGATGTGGTACTCGAGCGGTGCGCCGTCCGGGTTGTCGCGCCCGAGCGGCGTGGTGGGCTCGGGACACCACGTCGTGAAGCGGGGCGTGATGCCGCGGCTCATGAAGTAGGTGAGCCCTTCGGTCGTCGAAGCGATTGCCTCGTCGATCGTGTCGAATCCGAACGGCTTCGCCATCTCGACGCCGGCGACGAAGTTCGGGATCACGTAGCGCGCCCCGAACACCTCGGCCGCGTCGAAGATCCGGCGGTGCCATTCCTCGCGGCCGACGTACCGCTGCTTGCCGGGTGAGATCAGCTCGAACAGACGCTTGTCCCACACCTCGTAGTTCGG
Organism: uncultured Thermoleophilia bacterium; assembly: GCA_963851065.1. Classification (GTDB taxonomy): domain Bacteria; phylum Actinomycetota; class Thermoleophilia; order Gaiellales; family Gaiellaceae; genus PALSA-600. The sequence goes on along the minus strand of CAWKNW010000011.1, from coordinate 153,398 downwards.
ATGGTAGATCGTGATGCCGTAGTCCTTGTAGCGCTGCACGTCCGCGCGCGGCAGCGCTTGCGCGACGACCTTGCCGATCCAGCGCCCTGGGAAACGCTCCTCGATCGCCTGCGCGTACCGGCCGTAGAAGTCCGCCTCCGCCAATCCGTCGACCGTGCTCGTGACCGAGCCGCCGGTCAGCGTGTACGCCTTCGAGCCCCGGTCGGTGTCGTAGCGGTCGATCAAGGCGAGTGCTTCGAGCACGTCGGCGACCGGCTTCACACCGGTGTAGGGGCGCCCCTCGCGCTTGTGCTGGCGCCAGTTGTGGTTGATGTCGCAGAAGCCGCACTCTTCCTTCGCACCGAAGTACTGACACAGGCGAAGCACGGTCAGGTAGATCAGGTAGCCCCACTGAATCGTCGGCGCGGTCTCCATCACCGTCTTGCCGTTGGAGAGCTCATGGCGGTAGTACTCCGGCATCGGTGGCAGGCCGATGTCGGCGACGGCGCGTCCCTCCAGCGAGAGGCGCAAGGTGCCGTCCTCGTCGCGTGCGGCCCGGTACGGAGAGGTCGGGTTCACGCGCACCGAGACGATGGTGCGCCGCAGCTCGTACTCACCGGCGGTCAGCGCGATCTCCTCGGGTGGCCGTCGCCTCGCCGCTTCCCCGAGCGCCGCCAGCGGCTTCTGGTCGAAGGAGAAGATGAAGTACGACTTCGGCTTGACGTCGCCGTCCAGGTTGTCGGTCAGCGCAGACTCCTCGAACGCGATCCCGGTGCGGAGGAGGTCCTCCTTCAGCACCGCCTCGCGTGGGATGTGCGCGAAGCGGGCCATCAGCCCTTCGACGAGGTCGGTGCGGCTCACCATGGCAATCTAGTCCCAGTCCTCGGGCTCGCCGTCCGGGTAGGCGAGCGACTCGACCCGGGCGATCACGCCGACGCCGCGCCAGTAGATCTTGTTCGAGCGCGGGTAGAAGCAGATGTCGTTCGGTGGGTTCGTGCCGTACGCGAGCAGCGTCACGCCGTTCGGCCCGCCTCGGAACGCGTGTGCGATCGAGCTCGACGCCGGCCGTGCGACGACGTGGCCCGCGCGAACCGGGACGTCCTCCCGCTCGACTCCGTCCGCCGCGGCCACGGGCGACGGCCAGAGCTCGAGCGTGCCCTCCCCTTCGAGCACCACGAACACCTCCTCGGACGCCGAATGGCAATGCGGCGGTCCGCTCAGACGTCCCTCGCCGACCTGCAGCCAGTTCAGCCCGGTCTGTCTCGCACCTGCGTCGGCCCCGAGCCGGCGGTACTGCTCGCCCGGCTCGAGCGAGACCACGTTCGGCGGGGGCGGCGCCGGGTCGCCGAACACGAGGGGCTCCGCCTGCGCCTCGATGTCCCACGGATCGTCGGTCCGGCCCTCGACCCACGGCCAGCCGAGCCGCACGGCACCCGAGCGCGGGAGCCAGCCGAACTCGGTCGGATGATTCGTTCCGAACACGAGGTACTCGAGCCCGCCGGGCCCGGCCCGGAACGTGTGCTCGAAGCGATCGGCGCGCTGGACGATGCAGGCGCCTGCAGCGACCTCGTGCACTGCCTCGTCCTGCCAGGCGAGCCCGGAGCCGGCGAGCACGAAGTAGATCTCCTCCGAGGCGCCGTGCGAGTGCGGCGGCGTGGGGAGCATCCCGGGCGCGACGCGAACGCGGTTGACCCCGACGCCCTCTGCACCCGCGGTCGCAGCGAGCCGCTGCCACGAGGCGTCGATCTCCCCGTTCGCGGCCCGATGGAATTCGACGTCGTCCCAGTGGACGATCCCCATTTCGTCACTATTGCAGGGGCGAGCCGGTGCGAGAGGTAACGTCGTCGAGGGTCATGCGCCGTCCACTGGCTCTGGCCGCGATCGCCTGCGCGTTCGCGGCTCCGCCCGCACGAGCTGCGGCGCCGGTCACGCTGATGCCCGGCGTGACGTTCCAGCAGGGCGTCCAGTTCACGCTCCATGGTCCCGTCGCGATCGGCGTCGTCACCGCTCCGCCGCCGGGCGACCCGAGCGGCCTCTACGCGCTCGCGCCGGTGACGGCGCGCGGCCCGCTCACCGGCGGCCGGGCACGGTTGACGCAGATCGAGGCCGCGCTCACGGGCCAGGCGACCGTTGTCGGCATCGACGGCGACTACCAGGCCGGGCCCGCGGGGCTTCCCGCCGGGATCCTGATCCAGGGCGGTGCGCTCGAGCACACGCCTCAGCCCTTTCGCTCGTCGATCGGGATCGACCAGGCCGGCGCACTGCACGTCGACCGCGTCTCGTTCGTCGGCACGTGGAAGGGGAAGGGCCAGCGACGGCCGGTGACCGGCGTCGACCAGGTGCCCGGCCGTAACCAGGTCGTCCTGCTGACGCCGGCGTACGGCGCCGTCGCGCCCGTCGTGCCGGGCTCGGCCGAAGTCGTCCTGCAGCCCTTCCCCGCCGCCGCCCCCGCGGTCGACCTCGGGGCCGCGGTCGTCGCGGTCGGGTCGGGGGGCGGTGAGGCGATTCCTGCCGACGGGGCGATCTTGCAGGCGACCGGATCGGCGGCGACCGCCCTCCAGGCCGAGGCCCCGGTCGGGACGCAGGTCACGGTCAGGCTGATCCTGGCGCCGGCATGGGCGGGCATGGTGTCCGCGCTCGGGGGCGGCCCGGTCCTGGTCCGGTCCGGCAAGGCGATCTTCAGGTCGGGCGAGGACTTCACCAGCGACCAGATCTCTGATCGCGACGCGCGAGCGGCGGTCGGCCAGCTCGCCGACGGACGGGTGATCCTCGTCACCGTCGACGGAGGGCAACCGGGCTTCAGCGTCGGCATGACGAGCTTCGAGCTGGCGCAGACCCTGGTTCGGCTCGGCGCGGTGACCGCGTGCGCGGTCGAGTCCGGCGGTGCGGTGACCGCCGCCTTCGACGGTCGGCTGCTCGACCGGCCGAGCAACCCCGGTGGCGAGCAGCCGATCGGCGAGGCGCTCCTCGTGGAGTACTTCGGCGTCTATGCACCGTCGGCGTCGGTGCCGCTCGTCAACGGCGACCCGGGCGCCGACGCGGAGCCGCTCGAGTACAAGCTGGTTCGGCCGTCGACCGTGACGGCCGAGCTCGTCGGCCCGAACGGCGTCGCGCACGTGCTCGAGTCCAACGTGGCGCACCCGCCCGGGACCTACGCCAACTCTGCCAACGACTTCGACGCCGAGGGCGAGTGGCACTGGAACGTGACCGCCACCGACGACCTCCACCGCGTTTCGACGATCGACCGCACCTTCCGCGTCGATTCGACCCTGCGCGGTCTCGTCGCTCCCGCGCTCGCGCGAGGGCAGGCGAGCGTCAGGTTCGCGCTCGGACGGGCGGCGACCGTGGTGTTACGCATCGAGACGATCGGCGGCGTCACGGTGCGTGCGCTTCCGGCGGTGCAGTTGCAGCCGGGGATCCGGCGGCTGACCTGGGACGGGACGCTCGCCGGCGGCGGGCATGCGCCGGCCGGAACCTACGTCGCGCACGTGTTCGCCACCAGTGCGGTGGGCACGTCCGATCTGCGCGCGACGTTCCGCTTTAGAGTCGGCACGTGACGTCGCTGCTCGCCCACTACGGCGTCCCGGCCATCTTCGTCCTGATGGCGATCGATGCGGTGTTCCCTGCCGCCAGCGAGCTCGTGATGGTGTACGGCGGCGCGCTGGCATCCGGGGCGCTGGTCGATCAGGTGCATGTCTTCGGAGCGGACGTGAGCGGGCTCGGGGCGTTCCTGGTCGTCGTCGCCGCCGGGGTGCTCGGCTACCAGCTGGGCGCGGCCTTCGGCTGGTGGGTCGGCATCCGCGGCGGCCGTCCGTTCCTCGAGCAGCGCGGTCGCTGGTTCCACCTCTCCCCCGAGCGGCTCGATCGCGCCGAGCGCTGGTTCGACCGGTACGGAGCGTGGGCGGTTCTGTTCGGGCGCATGACGCCGCTCGTGCGTTCGTTCGTCTCGATCCCCGCGGGGGTCTTCGAGAGCCCGTTCCGTCGCTACAACGTGCTGACGCTCGCCGGAAACGGCGTGTGGTGCGTCGTGTTCGCCGCGATCGGCTGGGCGCTCGGGGAGAGCTGGGACACGTTCCACAAGGACTTCCGCTTCATCGACTACGTGGTCGTGCTGGCCGCGATCGGCCTCGCCGTGTGGCTCGTCGTGCGGCTTCGGGGGCGCGGCCGGGATACCATGCGTCGGTCGTGAGAATTCCGCACGTCGACGTCCGGGCGCAGTACGCGCCGCTCCGTGCGGAGCTCGAAGCCGCATTTGCGACCACCCTCGACACCGGCAGGTTCATCTTCGGGCCGGAGGTCGAAGCCTTCGAGCACGAGGCGGCCGAGCTGCTCGGTGTCGCCGAATGCGTCAGCTGCGCCAACGGCACCGACGCGATCGTGCTCGCGCTCGACGCTCTCGAGATCGGCCCCGGCGATGAGGTGATCTGCCCCTCGTTCACGTTCTTCGCCACTGCCGAGGCGATCGCGCGCCGGGGTGCCACGCCGGTCTTCGCCGAGATCGACCCGGCCACCTTGAACCTCGATCCCGCCGACGTCGCGCGTCGCGTGACCACGCGAACGAAGGCGATCATGCCGGTCCACCTCTTCGGACGACCGGCGCCGCTCGACGAGCTGCACGCGATCGGGCCGACGGTGATCGAGGATGCCGCTCAGGCGTTCGGAGCGCGTGGCATCGGCTCGAGCGTCCTGTCGACATTCAGCTTCTTCCCGTCCAAGAACCTGTTCGCGCTCGGCGACGGCGGGATGATCGCCGTCAACGATTCGGAGCTGGCGGCCCGGCTGCGGATGCTGCGCTTCCACGGCTCGGCGGCGAAGAAGGAGTTCCTCTACGTCGGCTACAACTCGCGACTCGACGCGCTGCAGGCGTCGTTCCTCCGCATCTTCCTGCGTCACATCGACGACTGGAACCGGTTGCGGCGGGAGGCAGCGGGCCGCTATCGCGAGTTGCTCGCAGGGACCGTCGAGGTGCCCACCGACGAGGCCGGCCACGTGTACCACCAGTTCTGCGTGCGCTCGCCCGATCGCGACACCCTTGCTTCGGCGCTCGCGGCTGCCGAGATCGGCTGCGCGTTCTTCTACTCGCCGCCGCTCCATCTCCAGCCCGCGCTCGCCTACCTCGGCTACGGCGAAGGCGACTTCCCGGAGACCGAGAAGGCTGCGCGCGAGAACCTCTGCCTTCCGCTCTGGGCAGGTATCAGCGAGGAGCAGCAGAAGGAGGTCGCCTCGGTGCTCGAGCGCGCCTCCGACCTCGTCGCGACGTGAGGATCTTCCCGATCAACCGGCACCGGATCTGGCAGGTCGTCTGCGACGCCGTCCTGATCGCCGTCGCGTGGCGGCTCACGTTCTACCTCAGGTTCGACAAGGCCACACCGGTCTACTACCGCCACCTCCTCGATCTCGACGTGATCGCGCTCGTCGTGGGGATCAAGCTGGCGACCTTCGTGGTCTTCGGCTTCTACAACCGGTGGTGGCGCTACGTCTCGACGCGCGACATGTGGGGGCTCGTCCGCGGCGTCACCGTGGCGTCGGCGATCACGTATCTCGTGCTGTATGCGTTCCCGCCCGAGAACACGTCACGACTGCCGCGCGGGATCGCAGCCCTCGACTTCCTGCTCCTGCTCGCGTTCGTCGCCGGGTCGCGGCTGCTCGCGCGGTCGTTGATCGAACGGCCGCAGTCCGGTGTTGTCGCCCGTGGCAAGGAGGTCCTGATCGTCGGCGCAGGTGATGCGGCGCAGCTCCTGATCCGGGAGATGCAGCGCAACCGGAATCTGCACTACACGCCGATCGGGCTCCTCGACGACGATCCCCGCAAGAAGAACCTTCGCCTGCACGGCGTGCGCGTGCTCGGCACGACAGACGACCTCCAGCACGTCCTGCGCGACAACAAGCCAGACGAGGTGCTGATCGCCATCCCGTCCGCCCCCGGCGGTGTTCGGCAGCGTGTCGTCGAGACGTGCCGTGCCCAGCGGGTGCCCGTGAAGACGCTCCCTGGTCTCCACGAGCTGATCGCCGGCGACCTCAACCTGGCGGGACAGATCCGCCCCGTTCAGGTCGAGGACGTGCTCGGGCGGGAGCCCGTCGACGTCGACCTCGGCGCGGTTGCGGCCTACGTGAAAGGGAAGACGGTCCTCGTCACCGGAGCAGGCGGTTCCATCGGCAGTGAGCTCTGCCGGCAGCTCGCCCGGCTCGGCGTGGCGCGGCTCGTGCTCGTCGACAAGGGAGAGGAGCCGCTCTTCGAGATCGAGCGCGAGTTGATCGCCGAGAGAGACTTCGCCGCGGCGATCCCGGTGCTCGCGAACTGTGGCGACCAGCTGAAGATGCAGCAGGCGTTCGACGACTACCGCCCCCAGGTCGTGTTTCACGCCGCCGCGTACAAGCACGTCGTGATGCTCGAGGCGAACCCGCTCCAGGCGGTCGCCAACAACGTCTTCGCGACGCGGCGCCTCGTCGAGGTCGCGGTCGAGGCCGGAATCGAGCGGTTCGTGCTCATCTCCACCGACAAGGCGGCGAACCCCAAGAACGTGATGGGGCAATCGAAGGCGCTCTGCGAGTGGATCGTCGAGCTGTCCGCGCGGCAGCCGGAGGTCGACACGCGCTTCGTGGCGGTGCGCTTCGGAAACGTCCTCGGCTCGTCGGGGTCGGTGATCCCGATCTTCCGTCGCCAGATCGAGCGCGGCGGCCCGGTGACCGTCCGCCACCCGGAGATGACGCGCTTCTTCATGACGATCCCGGAGGCGTCGTCGCTCGTCATCCAGGCGGGCGCAATGGGCGGCCGCGGGCAGGTCTACGTGCTCGACATGGGTGAGCCGGTGCGGATCCTCGATCTCGCACAGCAGATGATCAGGCTGTCCGGCAAGGACGAGTCGCAGATCCCGATCACCTTCACGGGCGTGTTGCCCGGCGAGAAGCTGCACGAGGTCTTGTGGAACGACGACGAGGCCGTCGGGCCGACCTCGCATCCGCAGATCATGCGTGCGGCGCACGTGCCGATCGACCGCGACTGGCTGGAGGGCGAGCTCGTCGAGCTCGAGCGGCTCGTCGACGAAGGCGACACGGCCGGCGTCGTCGACCGGCTCCAGTCGATCGTCCACGAGCCGGTGCGCACGGGCGGCGAAGCCGTCCTCGAAGACACGATGCACTGACGGCACATTCGTCCGCCGCCGCTCGGGCTACGGTGCCTCGGTGGACGTCCTCGACGGGCTGAACCCCGAGCAGCGCCGCGCCGCGGAGGCGGTGCGCGGCCCGGTCTGCATCCTTGCGGGTGCCGGCTCGGGGAAGACGACGACGATCACGCGGCGCCTCGCGCATCAGGTCGCTTCGGGAGCGTTTGCAGCGCCGAGCCTGATGGCCGTGACGTTCACCGACAAGGCGGCAGGTGAGCTGCGCGCTCGGCTGGCAGCGCTCGGCGCCGCCAACGTGCGTGCCGGGACGTTCCACGCGGCGGCGCTCCGCCAGCTGCGCCACTTCGCACCCGACAGCGTCGGCAACCTCCTCCCGTCGAAGGCGTTGCTCCTCAGGCAGATCGGCAACTCGCTTCCGGGTGCGTATCGCTTCAGGCCCGCCGCCGATCTCGCCGCCGAGGTCGAGTGGGCGAAGAACCGGCGGCTCGGGCCGGAGCGGTATCTGGCAGGCCTCGACGGGCGCGTGCCTCCGATTCCGGCGGACCTGATGCTGCGGGTCTACCGCGAGTACGAGCGCCGCAAGTCGGTGGAGCAGCTTGTCGACTTCGAGGATCTGCTCGAGAACGCGATCGGCCTCTTCGAGACCGACGAGCAGGCGTCCCGCACCTTTCGAGAGCAGTACCGCGCGTTCACCGTCGACGAATATCAGGACGTCAACCTGTTGCAGCAGACGCTGCTCGAGTGCTGGCTCGGGGATCGCGACGAGCTCTGTGTGGTCGGCGACGACTACCAGTCGATCTACGCCTTCACGGGCGCCGGGCCCGATTACCTGCTCGAGTTGCCGAACCGTTACCCGGCAGCGCTCGTCGTCCGCCTGGAGGAGAACTACCGCTCGACGCCACAGGTGCTCGCACTCGCGAACCGGCTCGTGCCGAAGCTCGGCGGCGCAGAGAAGGTCCTCCGCGCCACGCGCGCGGTCGGCCCGGAGCCGGTGGTGCGCCCGTTCCCGTCACCGGCCGATGAGGGCGCGGCGATCGTGAAGGCGCTGCGTGGGCTCGACTGTCCGTTCGAGGACGTGGCGATCCTCTGCCGCACCAATGCTCGCCTGACCGACTTCGAAGAGCTGCTGCACGAGGCGGGCGTTCCATTCCAGGGCGCATCGCTCCTGGCGCGAGACGCCGCCCGGCGCCTCGTCCGCCGACTCGCGCGGGCCGGTGGCGTTCCGGCACGCGAGTCGGTGCGCACGGCCGCGCTCGATGCAGGTTGGCTCGAGGAGACCCCCGACGCGCTCGGAGAGCGTGAGCTCGTGCGCCAGACCGATCTGGCCCGCCTCGTCGCGCTTGCCGATGCGTTCGAGGGCGACGCGTCGGCATTCGTCGAGGAGCTGCACCGGCGATTCGATCCGGGCGGTGCCGGGGCGCGCGGCGTCCATCTGCTCACGCTTCATCGCGCGAAGGGCCTCGAGTTCGAAGTTGTGTTCCTGCCGCGGGTCGAGGCCAAGGAGCTGCCTTCACGGTTGGCGAAGACGGCCGAGCAGCTTGCAGAGGAGCGGCGGCTCCTCTACGTCGGCCTGACGCGCGCGAAGCGAATCCTCTGGGTGACGTGGTCGGGGAAGCCGAGCCCGTTCCTGCGCGAGCTCGGTGCAACGTCTCGCAATGACCCTTCGGCAGCGAGTGACTGGACGCCCGTCGGCGAGCGTCTGCGCGCCTGGCGGCTGCAACGGGCGCGGAGCGACGGCGTCCCACCGTACGTCGTCTTCCACGACCGTGTGCTCCACGAGATCGCGGACGTACGGCCGTCGACGCTCGGCGAGCTCGCCCAGATCTCGGGTGTCGGGCCGGCCAAGCTCGAGCGCTATGGCGACGACGTGCTCACGACCGTCGCCGGCTCCGGCGAGTGACCGCGGGCAACGAGCTCGAGCTCGACCATGTCCTGCTCGCAGCAGCCGATCTCGAGGTGGCTGCGCGCGAGCTCGAGTTGCGCCATGGGCTCGCGTCGGTCGACGGAGGCCGCCATCCGGGTTGGGGCACCGCGAACCGGATCGTCCCGCTGGGTGACGCCTACCTCGAGCTGGTCGCGATCGCCGACGAGGCCGAAGCGGCATGCACCGCCTTCGGAAGGTGGGTGGGCGCGCAGCGCTCGGAGCCGTACGCGCCGCTCGGCTGGGCTGTCCGCACGTCGGGCATCGCCGCTCGGGCCGCACTCCTCGGCCTGGGGGTGGAGAGAGGCTCGCGGACGCGCTCGGACGGCAGCGTGCTCGGCTGGAGGCTTGCAGGCGTCGCCGACGCGGTGGCCGCTCCCTGCCTGCCGTTCTTCATCGAATGGGATCGCGGGACGGTGCTTCCCGGCCGTGCCCCGGTGGCACACCGCGCGGGCGACGTCCGCGTCGCGTGTCTCGTGCTCCAAGGCGACGCCGAACGGCTCTCGGACTGGCTCGGCGGATCGATCCTTCCGATCACCGTGGCCGCCGGTAAGCCCGCGCTCGCGGCGGCCGTCCTTCGCGGCGACTCCGGCGAGATCGTCCTGGAAGCTCTCAGCTGAGCGCTGAGAGCAGCAGGTCGAGCATCAGTTGCGGGTCGCGGCGAACGCGTGACTCCGGCAGGTGCTCACGCTTGTGCAGCTCGAGCGCCCGCGGGTCGGTGAGCGGCCGTAGCCGGCCGGCGCGGATCAACTCCTCGTCGACGCCCCCGAGCCGTCCGCCGTATGTTGTGTACACCGGCACCCCGAGAGCGGCCGCCTCGCGGTTCATCGTGCCGCCGGCCGACACCACGAGGTCGGCGAGCGCAATCAGGCTCTGCGCGTCGACCGCCTCCTCCGGGACGAGCACCGACGGCAGATCGAGGTTCCGCACGAAGTCTCGCTGCTCGTCGGTCCGGGGGATCACGAACGCATGGACGTCGTCACGGCGACCGAGATGCTCGAGCGTCTGGGGGAACAGCGGGTTCGAGTGCCGGTGGTAGAGCGAGACGTCGGGCGGCGGCCGAAGCACGACGAGAACGCGCTCCGCCTCGATCCCGAAGGTGCTCGGCACCGACGGATCGGGCTCGAAGTCGGAGAGGTAGTACTCCTCCTTCAGCCCGGGGTACTGCTGCAGCTTCGGCGGTGTTGCGTGGTAGCGAGCCAGTCGTTCGGGCGGGATCGCGTCGGGGACGACGACGCGTGTCGCCGCGCGGCAGCCGAGCTGGTGCTGGAGCCAGGCCCACTCGTAGTCGAACGTCGTTGCGCTGGGAATGTCGAGGCGATGGGCCGTCATCGTCAGTTCGTGCGAGCCGTGTGCGAGTGCGAGGTCGAACTCGCGCGGTCTCGCCCACGCGCGCAGCGCCTTCAGGCGTGTGCGCATCTGGCGCGCCTTTCCGAGCGACGACCGGCCGCCGTGGTGGCCGATCACGGTCGCCGTCATCCCGTGGGCCGCGATCAGCTGTAGCGTCTGTGCGTAGTCGCGCGCCGTGATCTCGACCTCGTGACCCTGCTGCTCGAGCAGGTTGACGAGCGGTCGGAACACGAGTGGGTGCGCACTGGCCGTGAAGTCGACCCAGACCTTCACGCGAAGACCTGCTCGAGCGGCGCATCGCGGCGGACACCTTCGACGTGCCGCTCGTGCCACAGGGTGAAGGCCATGAGGCCCCAGAGCTGCCGCGAAAGGTCCTCGCGACCCGCGGCGTGGTCGTCCAGGAGCCGGCTGACGACCTCGGGCTGCAGGAACCCCTGCCTGCGCACGTTCTCCGGGCTCAGTGTCTCGCGCGCGAACGGGAGCAGGTCGCCGCGCAGCCAGGCCGCGGCGGGAATCGAGAAGCCGCGCTTCCGGCCGTGCACGACCTCCCCGGGCAGCAGCTGCGCGACGGCCTTGCGCAGCAGCCGCTTCTTCTGCAGGCCGCGCACCTTGTGCCTGGCCGGAAGCGAGAAGGCGAAATTGGCGACGACCGGGTCCATGAACGGAACCCGCGCTTCGAGCGACCAGGCCATCGACGCCCGGTCGGTCTTCACGAGCAGGTCGTCGACGAGGTAGACGCCGAAGTCGACGTCTTGCAGCCGGGCGAGAAGGTCGTGCCCTTCGGTCTCGGCGAAGCGGTCCCGCAGCGTGTCGACGGGGTCGAATGCGCGGCGACTGCCTGTCAGCTCCGCGCGTGCGTCGGGTGCGAAGACCTCCTTCCATCCGTGATGGCGCTCGAGTGGCGGGAGATGCGCCGACCTCGCGAATCGCTTTGCCTTGTAGTCGAAGCTCGCCTTGCGCGTCGACGACGGCAGCAGCTCGATCGCCGGCCGGGCGAGCGACGCCGCCGGCCCGATGTGCTCGGCGAGCCGGTCGGCGACGTAGGTGTAGTACCCACCGAAGAGCTCGTCGCCGCCCTCTCCTGAGAGGGCGACCTTGACGTCCTCGGCGGCGAGCTTCGAGACGAGATAGGTCGGGAGCGCAGACGAGTCTGCGAACGGCTCGTCGAATGCGTCCGCGAGCGCCGGGAGAAGCAACGCGGCGTCGGGGCGGAGCACCAGCTCGCGGTGTTGGGTGCCGTACCGGAGCGACACGGCGCGCGCTCCATCGAGCTCGTCGAACGACGACTCCTCGAAGCCGATCGAGAAGGTCCGGACGGCTTCCGACGACTCCTCGGCCGCGAGTGCCGCAAGCGCACCCGAGTCGACGCCGCCGGAGAGCAGCACTCCGACGGGAACGTCGGCGATCAGGTGCGCGCGCACCGAGTCGCGCAGTCGCGCGCGGCACTCCTCGACGAGCTCCGCTTCGTCCACGCCGGCTCGCGGCTCGAGCGGGCCCGGGCGGGCGTAGCGCTCGAGCGCCACCTTGCCCTTGCTCCACGTGAGCGTGTGGCCGGCCGGAAGCTTCCGGATCTCGCGGTAGATCGACATCGGCGCCGGGATCACGTTGAAGGTGAGGAACGCCTCCAGTGCGTCGAGGTCGATCTCACCTTGTGGCAGGGCGTCGAGCTCCGATGCAAATGCCAGCTCGCCGTCGGCGTCCCGGTAGTAGAGCGGCTTGATCCCGAACGGGTCACGTGCGAGCACGAGCGAGCGCGAGCGCGCGTCGTGGACGGCGACGGCGAACATGCCTCGGAGGCGTTCCCACAGACGCGCGCCCCATTGTTCGTACCCGTGAGCGAGCACCTCGGTGTCGCACCGCGTCGTGAACCGGTGGCCGGCGCGTTCCAGCTCGGCGCGCAGCTCGAGGTGGTTGTAGATCTCGCCGTTCTGCACGACGACGACGCTGCCGTCCTCGTTGGCGATCGGCTGGTCGCCCCCCGTCAGGTCGATGATCGCGAGACGCCGGGCGGCAAGGCCGATGCCGTCCCCGACGTGCGCCCCCTCGGAATCGGGCCCTCGGTGCAGCAGGGTCGTCGACATGCGTGCGAGGCGCTCAGGGTCGATGGTGCCGCGGGCGGCGGCGATCCCGCAGATGCCGCACACTATCGACGGCTCCAGATCGCGCCGACCGACTGGCGGACGACGCGCACGGCAGTGAGCAAGACGGTCCGGAGATACAGGCGAACCGAGCGGTCGGCGATCCATTCGAGGTCGTGGGCGAGCTTCTCGGCCATCGACGTCTCGTAACCGCGACGCACCTGTGCGAAGCCGGTGAGGCCGGGGCGGACGACGAGGCGCTGCCAGTACGCCGGCAGCTCGTCCGCGAGCTCGGCGAAGAAGCGCGGCCGGATCGGCCGCGGTCCGACGAACGACATCTCGCCGCGGATCACGTTCCAGAGCTGCGGAATCTCGTCGAGCTGCGACGCCTTCAGAAAGCGGCCGATGCCGGTGAGCTCGTCCTCCGTCCGGCGCACGAGCTCCTCTCCCAGGTACTGGCCGATGCGCTCCTCCGCGCCCGTCCGCAGCGTCCTGAACTTGAGCATGTGGAAGAAGTGGCCGCCGCGGCCGACGCGGCGGCCGCGGTAGAGCACCGGCCGTCCGGTGGTCATCAGCACGACGATCGCGATCGCCAGCGCGACCGGCAGGAGCAGCACTCCGAAGACGAGGCCGAGGACCAGGTCGAGTGTGCGCAGTTCGGCGTCGATTCGGCGGTGGGGAGAGTCCGCTGCGAGCCGCGAGTAGCCACGCATGAGCGTGTCCTCGAGCCGAGGCGGCGCCGCCGTCACACGTTCGATGGTAGACCCTGGGGCTTGACGGTCACCGGGATCGACCACGTGCAGGTCGCCGCGCCGCCAGGCTGCGAGGGGGACGCTCGAGCCTTCTACGGCGGGTTGCTGGGGCTTCAGGAGGTCGTCAAGCCGGTCGAGCTCGCCGGGCGAGGTGGCTGTTGGTTCCGTGTGGGAGGGCAGGAGCTGCATGTGGGTGTCGATGAGTCGTTCGCCCCCGCGCGCAAAGCTCATCCCGGGCTCGTCGTCGTCGACCTGGACGAGTTGCGGACGCGGCTCGCCGGAGCCGGGATCGAGGTTCGGGACGACGTGTCGCTCCCCGGCGTTCGCCGCTTCTACGCCGACGATCCGTTCGGCAACCGCCTCGAGTTCCGGCAGGCGTGAACGAGCCGGCTCGTGTGCCTGGCACCTCCCGTGCCGGAGCCCGACCCACGCCATCTTGGCTCTGCCAGGGCGACCATGCCAGCTCTGGGCACAACTCGGCGCAGTGTTGTCGCGCTTCAGTAACGGTGCCTGGCCCCAAGCGGTTCGCTTTCGAGCAGCTCGGCCAGCCGAGCGAGGGCGGCGCGCGTGCGTGTCTTGACCGTCCCCAGCGGAAGGTCGAGTTGGCTTGCGATCTCGGACTGCGACAGCCCGGACCAGTAGGCGAGCTCGACCAGCGTGCGCTGCTGCGCGGGAAGCTCCTCGAGTGCGCTGTGGACACGCCACCTCACCCACTCGGCCTCGGCCTGCGCGGGTGGGCCGGGCTCGTCGGAGGCGGAATCGGGCGCCTCCATGGCCGGTTCGGATCGCACGCGCATCTGGTTGACGATCGCGTTACGCGCAACGGCATAGATCCAGGGAGCACCGGGGCCGCGCTCGGGCCGGTAGCTCGCGGCGGCACGCCAGATCGCAGCGAAGGTCTCCTGGGTCGCATCCTCGGCACGGCCGCGATCCCGGAGCCGGCGAATCGCCAGGCTGAGCACCGGTCGTCCGAAGCGCCGATAGAGCTCGTCGAACGCGTCACGGTCATGCTCGCCGACCCGCCGGATCAGCTCGCCGTCGCCCGAGGACTCGACCGATGGCTGCCTCGGGCGTCCGTTGGCCCGTCGGCCGCCAAGGCTTCGACTTCCGACTACCTCATACGAGCTCATTCGAGCCACCTCGGCGGCCGAGGCTGAACATCTGTTCCTTCCGGTAGCCGTTGACCTCTCGGCTTGAGCGTAGGAGCCGACTGGATCAGTCCCGCGGACGATTTCCAGATCGTCCGGAGTGACGAGCTTCGAAAGTGCGAAACGCGCTCATGTGACCGGAACGTCGTCGCAGATCGAGCGCGGGCCGCAGCAGTAGAATAAGCATCCGTTATGGATACGCGTCAGCTGCGGGCGTTCTGCATCGTGGTCGAGCGACGCTCGTTCTCGCAGGCCGCCGAGCGGCTCGGCGTCACGCAGCCCGCCGTCTCGCTGCAGGTCCGCGCGCTGGAGAAGCGTCTCGGGCTGCAGTTGCTCGACCGCTCGGGTCGGCGCGTCGAGCCGACCGAGGCCGGTGCACGTCTGTACCGGGGCGCGCAGCGGCTGCTCTCACTCGAGGAGGATCTCGTCAACGATCTCGCGGACGAGGCGGTCGGCGACCTGCAGGGGACGTTCGAGATCGGGGCATCGACGGGACCCGGAGGTGTCGTCCTCTCCGGGCTGCTCTGCGACTTCGCGGCGATCCACACCGAACTGCACGTCGCGCTCAGCGTCTTCGACACGCAGACCATTGTCGAGCGGGTCGCCGACCGGACGCTCGAGCTGGGAGTCGTCGGCGCGGCGCCCCGGCATCGCGGCGTCGACTACGAGCCCTTCTTCCGCGACACGGTGACGCTCGCGTGCCCGTCCGGCCATCGGTTCGCCGGCCGGACGATCACGGTCGACGAGCTTCGGGGCGAGACGTTGATCGTCATGCAGGACGGCGCAGGCGTTCGACAGCTGATCGAGGACGAGCTCCGGCAGCGAGCCGGTGTCCGTCTGCGCGACCTCGGCGTTCGGCTGGAGCTCGGTCTGCAGGAGTCCGTGACGAGTGCGGTGCGTGGCGGCCACGGCGTCACGTTCATCTCGAGGCTGTCGATCGAGAACGACCTCGCGGCGGGAACGTTGAGCGAAGCGACGGTTGCAGGGCTCGAGCTCGAGCGCGAGGTGCTGCTCGTGCGGGCCGCCGGACGCTCCGAGACTCGCGCCGCTCGCGAGTTCCTCGAGTTCGCGCGAAACCGTCTGCCGTGATCGTCCGGTTCGGCCTCGACGCGCTCCCGGCCCTGCTCGCCGAAACGGGAATCTCGCGGCCGTTCGTCATCGCGAGCGATCGCTGGCGCGCGCTCGACGTTCCGCACGAGGAGTGGTGGAGTGAGGTTCCCTCGCACCGCGTCGTCGTGTCTCCGGCCGCGGACGGCATCCTCGGGATCGGCGGCGGCTCGGCGATCGACACGGCGAAGGCCGCCTCTGCAACCAGCGGCCTTCCGCTCGTCAGCGTGCCGACGACGTACTCGGGCGCCGAATGGACGACGTCCTTCGGTGTCCGCTCGCCCGATCGCCGCATGCAAGGCGGCGGTGCCGGAGCGCGCCCGGTCGGGATCGTCTACGACGTCGAGTTGACGCTCGGGCTGCCGCCGAGCGTGACCGCAGGGACGGCGATGAACGCACTCGCGCACACGGCCGAGGCGCTCTACGTGCAGGGCCGGAACGAGGAGGGCGACGCCGAAGCGCTGGCGGGGGCGCCGCTCATCGCCAGCGCTCTGCCGCGGGTGCTCGCCGACGGCTCCGATCGTGATGCGCGCACAGAGCTGCTCACCGGCGCGATGCACGCCGGGCATGCGCTCGGGATCGCAGGGCTCGGCCTCGCGCACGCGATGGCGCAGGCCGTCGGCGGCCGGTACGGGCTCCCGCACGGTGCGATGAACGCGATCTGCCTTCCGCCGGCCCTCGCGTTCAACCGGAACGTCGTCCCTGCGGAGATCGCTCGCTACGGCGATGCGATCGGCGGTGACGCAGTCGAGCGCACGCGTGCGCTGGCCCGGCTCGGCGGCTTCGAGCGCCTGCGTGACTTCGGTGTGCCCGAGGACGATCTGGCCGAGCTCGCCGACGCCGCCTCGAGTCGCGGTGGCAACGCCGCGAACCCGAGGGTCGCGGCGCCGGCCGAGATTCGCGCGCTCTTCGAATCCATCTGGTGACGGAGGCGTAATCGTCCTCGCGGACGATCGGGTCGCGAGTAGAAGTAGTGGCAGCTCTACCGCACGAACGCCGGGCACCCGGCTGGTGGCAAGCGATTGGGCCGGCCACCGTGGAAGTGGTGGAGTTTTCGACGGAGGAGGGTCATGGAACGGACAAACCTGGCCGCGCGCGCCGGTCGTTGGAGCGCGGCGCACTGGAAGACGGCAGTCGGCGCCTGGCTCGTGTTCTGCGTGCTGGCAGTGGTGGTCGGCGGAGCGGTGGGCAAGAGGGCTCTGAAGCAGGCGGACACCGCGTCGGGCGACACCCGCGTCGCCCAGAGGATTCTCGACAGCGCAGGCTTCGCCGGACATGCCGGCGAGAGCGTGCTCGTGCAGTCGAAGACGCAGACCGTTGCCGACGGAGCGTTCCGCGCGACCGTCGACGACGTCGTGCGAGCCGTCTCGGCACAACCTGCGGTTGCCCGTGTCCGTACGCCTCTCGATTCGACGAACCGCGGCCAGGTCGCGAACGACGGCCACTCGGCGATCGTGCAGTTCGAGATCCGGGGCGAGGCGGACAAGGCACAGGACAAGGTGGCGCCGGTCCTCGCCGCCGTTGCCGGCGTCCAGGCGGATCATCCGGGCTTCAAGGTCGCCGAGTTCGGCGAGGCGAGTGCCGCTCACGTGCTGTCCGACACGGTCGGCAAGGACTTCCAGCGGGCCGAGTACTCGTCGCTCCCGGTCACGCTCATCATCCTGCTGCTCGCCTTCGGCGCGCTCGTCGCCGCCGGCCTGCCCGTGCTGCTCGCGTTCTCGGGCGTGCTCGCGACGATCGGGCTGTCGTCGATCGCCAGCCATGTCGTCGCGGCAGGCGATGCGACCCAGTCGGTGATCCTGCTGATCGGCATGGCGGTCGGCGTCGACTACTCGCTCTTCTACATCCGCCGGGAGCGGGAGGAGCGCGCGCGTGGCCTTGGTCACCGCGAGGCGCTTCTTCGCACGGCGGGGACATCCGGCTATGCCGTGTTGATCTCCGGCCTGACCGTGCTGATCGCGATGGCCGGCATGCTGCTCACCGGCAACGCGATCTTCACGTCGATCGCGGTGGGTGCGATGCTGATGGTCTCCGTCGCCCTGATCGGATCGCTCTCGATCCTGCCGGCGATGCTGTCGAAGCTCGGGGACCGGGTCAACAAGGGGCGGATCCCGTTCCTTGCGCGTCGTGGATATCGCGAGTCCCGCTTCTGGGGGTACGTCCTCGACCGGGTCGTCAGGCGGCCCTGGCTGTCGGCGCTCGTCTCGGGCGGCGCGCTGTTCGCGCTCGCGATTCCGGCGCTCCAGCTGCACACGCAGCTGCCGAGCTTCACCGACCTGCCGAAGTCGATCGGGATCGTGCGGACGTACGAGGCGATCCAGAAGGCGTTCCCGGGTGCGCAGACGCCGGCCCAGGTCGTCGTGCGCGCGAGCGACGTGACCGATCCCCAGGTCCAGCGCGGCATCGCCGAGCTGAAGCGGCGGGCCATCGCCACCGGTGAGATGTCGACGCCGATCGAAACGAAGATCAACCCGGCGAAGACGGTCGAGGTCGTCTCGATCCCGTTGCAGGGGAACGGTGACAATGGCGCGTCGGTCGCTGCGCTGCAGACGCTGCGTAACGACGTGATCCCGGCGACCATCGGATCCGTTCCGGGTGTCGTCGCACCGGTGACGGGCGAGACTGCCGGCACACACGACTTCAACACGCAGATGAAGAGCCACGCGCCGATCGTGTTCGCCTTCGTGCTCGCGCTGTGCTTCCTGTTGCTGCTCGTGACCTTCCGGTCGATCGTGATCCCGATCAAGGCCGTGCTGCTCAACCTGCTCTCGGTCGGTGCCGCCTACGGGCTCCTCGTGCTCGTGTTCCAGCACACGTGGGCCGAGGGGCTGCTCGGCTTCCACTCGAACGGAGCGATCGCCTCATGGCTGCCGCTGTTCATGTTCGTGATCCTGTTCGGCCTCTCGATGGACTACCACGTGTTCATCCTCAGTCGGATCAAGGAGCTCGTCGACGGCGGGATGCCGACGGACGAGGCGGTGGCAACCGGCATCAAGCGGACCGCGTCGACGGTGACGAGCGCCGCGTTCGTGATGGTCGCGGTCTTCGCGATCTTCATGACGCTCCAGGAGATCGACATCAAGCAGATGGGGTTCGGCCTGGCGGCGGCGATCCTGATCGACGCCACGGTCGTCCGTGCGGTGCTGCTGCCGTCCGTGATGAAGCTGCTCGGCGACTGGAACTGGTACCTGCCGCGGTCGCTCGAGTGGCTGCCGCGATTCGGCCACGAGCCGGTGCCGCGCGCGGAGCCGGTCCCGGTCGACTGACGAGCGTTCGGTGCCTGGCACCTCGGTGCCAGGCACCTGTTCCTTGTCCAGCGCGGCAGTGAACAATATATAAGCAGAGCTAATCTCAGGTATCGTTTCCCGCGTGGAGACGCCTGTCCCTGCATTCGACGTGCTCGTGATCGGCAGCGGCGCCTCCGGGCTCGCTGCCGCCGTCTCGGCCGAGCGGGCCGGGGCCCGCGTCGCGCTTGCGACCAAGGGCTCGCTGCAGGCCAACAACTCCTCGAAGGCGCAGGGCGGCATCCAGGCCGCGTTCGGTGACGACGACTCCCCGGAGCAGCACGCCGCCGACGTGTTCGCCTCCTCCCACGAGACGGCGGACCCGAAGCTCGTCGAGGTGCTCACCACCGAGGCTCCGAGTGCGATTCACTGGCTCGAGTCGCTGGGCGTCGAGTTCACCCGCTCGAACGGCGGTTACCGCCTCGCCCGCTGCGGCGGCGCCACCCGGAAACGCCTGCTCCAGGTCGGCGACCGGACGGGGCACGCGATCACGAAGCAGCTGCGCGAGGCGTGGGAGGCCGGGAGCGGAACCTCGTTCACCAACGCCCCGCTCCGGGAGCTCGACGAGACGACAAGCGGCTGGCGCGCCGTCTGCGGCGACCACGTCGTCGACGCGGGCGCAGTCGTGCTCGCCGCCGGCGGTCGCTGCTTCGCCGAGGCGAAGCGACGCGGCGAGCTGTCGACGAACCATCCGAACGCGACCGGCGAGGTGACGCAACTTGCGATCGAGCTCGGCGCGGAGTCCCGCGACCTCGATGCGCTCCAGTACCACCCGAACGGCGGTGCGTGGCCGGCGAACATGCAGGGCTACTCGATCCCCGAGACGACTCGCGCCTACGGCGCCGTGCTCCTGAATGCGGACGGCGAGGAGTTCACCGACTCGCTCGGCCCGCGCGACGCCGTCAGCAAGGCGATCTTCGACGAGGTCGACGCCGGCCGGGGCGTCTCGACGCCGGACGGTCGACCCGCCGTCTACCTCGACACGACGCGCATCGCCGAAGACGACGCCGAGGTGTCGCTGCCGTACATGCTGCGCCGGTACCGCGGCGCGGGCATCGATCCGTTGCGCGAACGGCTTCTCACCTACCCGGTCCTGCACTACCAGAACGGCGGTCTCGTGATCGACACGAACGCCGAGACGACGATCGAGAGCATCTACGCCTGCGGCGAGATCGCGGGCGGCACCCATGGACGCAACCGCATGATGGGCAACAGCCTGCTCGAGTGTGTCGTCTTCGGCCGGCGCGCGGGCAAGGCCGCGGCCGAGAAAGCGAGCGTATGAGCATCGACATCACCACCGACCTGCAGCACGCCGTCGAGGATGCCGCCGCGCATCTCTACGTCTGGGCGCTCAAGGACATCCCACAGGATCTGCGCGATGCGCTCGCCGACGCGCGCGACAGAGAAACGTCGGTTCCCGGACGCCGGGTGCTCGACGTGATCCATCGCAACGTCAACGTCGCCGACAGCGAGAAGAACCTCGTGTGCCAGGACACCGGCATCGCCGTCTATCACGCGCGCGTGGGCGAGCACTTTCCCGCTGCACCCGGTGCGTATCTACGAGGCGCTCCGCGCCGGCACGGCACGCGCCACGGTGGAGCACCCCTTGCGCTCGAACGCGGTGCACACGATCACGCGTGAGAACACCGGGCCGAACATCGGCTACCGGCTCCCGATCGTCCACTGGGAGTTCGTCGAGGACTGGGACGGCCTCGACGTGAAATGTGTTCCGAAGGGCTCGGGGAGCGAGAACATGAGCTTCCTCAAGATGTGCGTCCCGGCCGACGGGGTGAAGGGAATCAAGCAGTTCGTGTTGGAGTCGATCGTCGAAGCGGGAGGCAAGCCGTGTCCGCCCGGCATCGTCGGTGTCGGCATCGGCGGCTCGGCCGACTACGCGATGTATCTCGCGAAGGAGGCGATCATGCGCCCGATCGGGACGCGCAACCCCGACCCGATCGTCGCCGAGCTCGAGGACGAGCTGTTCGGGCTCCTCAACGAGACCGGGATCGGCCCGATGGGCCTCGGCGGTGACGTGACGGTCCTGCAGTGCCACATCGAGCACGCGGACACGCACATGACGCTCAACCCGGTCGCCGTGAACTACCAGTGCTGGGCCGCGCGCCGCGCCTCCGCGCACATCAGCGCGGCGGGCGACATCGACTACGACCGGGAGGCATAGCCACTGATGGCAGTCCACGAGGTCACGTTCCCGGTCACCGATCCCCAGGAGATCCTGAAGCTGCGCGCCGGCGACGAGGTGACCGTGCAGGGGCACATCATCGGCATTCGCGACCGGACGCAGATTCGCATCTTCGACCAGGGGGTGCCGCCGCCGATGGACCTTCGGGGCGCATTCCTGCTGCACACCGCGCCGAACGTCCGCAAGATCGCGGAGGGCAAGTACGAGAAGATCTGCATCGGCACGACGACGAGCGCGCGAATGGTCCGCTTCACCGAGCCGCTCGGTGCCCAGTACGGCGTGCGTGCCATCTGCGGCAAGGGTGGCTTCCCCGACGATGCGATCGAGCCGATGCAGCGGCTGGGCATGGTCTACTTCGCAATCGTCGGCGGTGCGGCGGCGCTCGAGACGACGCAGATCGAGGAGATCGAAGAGGTCGCCTGGGAAGAGCTGATGCCCGAGTGCCTCTGGCGCTTTCGTGTCAAGGACTTCGGGCCGCTGACCGTGGGCATCGACGCGCACGGCGGCTCGCTCTACCACGACGTTCAGGCCCGTGCCCACGCCAAGCTGGAGGAGCTCTATGCCCGCCTTTGACATCGGCATCAAGCGCGACGGAGGTCTCACGCACGTGTTGGACAAGGGCCTCGGTGTGCGCGCCTGGGAAGACATCCTCGAGACGAGCGGGGACTACATCGACATCGTCAAGCTCGGCTGGGGCACCGCATGGGTGACGAACGGGCTCGAGCGCAAGCTCGATGTTCTGCGCGAGAAGCGTGTCGTGATCGGCGGCACGTTCTTCGAGGTCGTCTACGCGCGCGACAAGCTCGACGAGTACAAGCATTGGCTCACGGAGCTCGGCCTCGACCACGTCGAGATCTCCGACGGCACGATCGAGATCCCGCGCGAGCGCAAGCTCGAGCTGATCGCCGACTTCGCGCGCGACTTCACCGTCCTCTCCGAGGTCGGCTCGAAGGACTCGGAGGTCGTCTTTGCACCCTACGAGTGGGTCGAATGGATCAAGGAAGAGAAGGAGGCGGGTGCCTGGAAGGTGATCACGGAGTCCCGTGAGGGCGGCACGGCGGGCATCTTCCGGCCGTCGGGCGAGATGCGGACCGGTCTCGTCGACGAGATCGCCCACTCGATCGACTTCCACGACCTCGTCTGGGAAGCTCCCACGAAGGCGTCGCAGGCGTGGTTCGTCAAGCACTTCGGGCCCGAGGTGAACCTCGGCAACATCCCGCCCGAGGAGGTCATTCCGCTCGAGACGCTTCGGCTCGGGCTGCGCGGCGACACGCTCAAGGAGGTGCTCCTCGGTGGCGGCGAGCCCGTTCCGGCTTCCTGACACCGCGGAGGTCGAGGCGATGAGCGCCGAGGAGATCCTCGGCCTCGTGACCGACGCGTTTCCGGGCAAGGTCTCGCTCGCCTGCTCCTTCCAGAAGGAGGAGGCGGTGCTGCTCGACCTCCTGCTCACCCACGACCCGAAGGCGCGCGTCTTCGCGCTCGACACGCACGTGCTCTTCGCCGAGACGTATGCGGTCTGGCGCGCGGTCGAGAAGCGATACGGCACGAAGGTCGAGGTCTACGAAGGGCCGTCGCTCGGACGCCAGGCTGCGGTGCACGGCGACGAGCTCTGGAGCTCGAAGCCGGATCTCTGCTGCGCCATCCGGAAGGTCGAGCCGCTCGGCCGCGCGCTCGCCGACCTCGACTGCTGGATCACCGGCCTGCGCCGCGACCAGTCGCCGACGCGCGCGAACGCCCCCAAGCTGGGATGGGACGAGACACATGAGCTCTGGAAGGCGAACCCCGTTGCGGACTGGGACGACGAGCGCGTGTGGACCTACATCCGCGAGCGCAACCTTCCGTACAACCAGCTGCACGACGCCGGGTATGCCTCGATCGGGTGCACGCACTGCACGCGGCCGGGCGAGGGTCGCGAGGGTCGCTGGTCGGGTCTCGACAAGGTCGAGTGCGGGCTCCATGTCGGGAGTGCTGCGTGACCACGGTCGTCTCGACTCGCATCCTCTCCCACCTCGACGAGCTCGAGAGCGAATCGATTCACATCATGCGCGAGGTCGCAGCGGAACGTGAGCGTCCCGTTCTCCTGTTCTCCGGCGGCAAGGACTCGATCGTGCTGCTCCGGCTCGCCGAGAAGGCGTTCCGACCGGCGCGTTTTCCGTTCCCGGTGATGCACGTGGACACCGGACACAACTTCCCCGAGGTGATCGAGTTTCGCGACCGGCGCATCGCCGAGCTCGGTGAGCGTCTGATCGTCGCCAGCGTCCAGGATTCGATCGACCGGGGCCGCGTGGCCGACCAGACCGGCCCGAGGGCGTCGCGCAACCAGTTGCAGACGACCACGCTGCTCGACGCGATCGAGGAGCACGGCTTCGACGCTGCGATGGGAGGCGCGCGCCGCGATGAGGAGCGTTCTCGTGCGAAGGAGCGCATCTTCAGCTTCCGCGACGACTTCGGGCAGTGGAACCCGCGTGCACAGCGACCTGAGGTCTGGAACCTCTACAACGCGCGCATTCGGAAGGGCGAGCACATCCGTGTCTTCCCGATCTCGAACTGGACCGAGCTCGACGTGTGGCAGTACGTCGCACGTGAAGACCTCGAGTTGCCGTCGATCTACTTCGCGCACGAGCGCGAGGTCTTTCGCAGGGACGGGATGCTGTACTCGGCATCGGAATTCGTCGAGCGCTTCCCTGAAGAAGAGACGTTCAGCGCGTCGGTTCGCTTCCGGACGGTCGGCGACATGACCTGCACCGGGGGCGTGCTCTCCGACGCGGCGACGCTTGCGGGCGTCGTCGACGAGATTGCGGCGACGAGAGTGACCGAGCGAGGTGAGACGCGCGCCGACGACCGCGTCTCGGAGGCAGCGATGGAGGATCGGAAGCGCGTTGGCTATTTCTAGGGAGCTCATGAACACCGAGCTGGCGCGCATCGTCACCGCCGGCTCCGTCGACGATGGCAAGTCGACGCTCATCGGCCGCCTCCTCTATGACACGAAGCAGATCCTGGTCGACCAGCTCGAGCAGATCGAAGACGCGTCGCGCCGCCGCGGTGACGACTACGTCGATCTGGCGCTGCTCACCGACGGGCTGCGTGCCGAGCGCGAGCAGGGCATCACCATCGACGTCGCCTACCGATCGTTCGTGACGCCGAGGCGCCGCTTCCAGCTCGCGGATGCGCCGGGTCACGTGCAGTACACGCGCAACATGGTCACAGGGGCCTCGACTGCCGATGTCGCCGTGATCCTGGTCGATGCTCGCAAGGGAGTGGTGGAGCAGACGCGCCGCCATTCGTACATCGCTTCGATGCTTGCGATTCCGCATGTCACCTTCGCGGTCAACAAGATGGACCTCGTCGAATTCTCCGAGGAGCGTTACGACGCGATCGTCCGTGATCTCGCCGAGCTCTCGGGCCACCTCGACCTCCAGGACGTGGTCGTGATCCCGGTGTCGGCGCTCCGCGGTGACAACGTCGTCGAGCGAACGGATGCGATGGCGTGGTACGCGGGACCCACGCTGCTCGATCACCTCGAGGCGGTCGAGCTGGCAGCCGACCGCAACCGCGACGATCGCCGCTTCGGCGTGCAGTGGGTGATCCGGCCGATGGCCGAGGAGCATCACGACTACCGAGGCTATGCCGGTCGGGTCGACTCGGGTGTCTGGAAGGCCGGTGACGAGGTCGTCGTGCTGCCGTCCGGCGCGCGCACCCGCATCGACTCGGTGGAGAGCGCAGACGGCCCGGTCGAAGAGGCTGTGCCGGGGCAGTCGGTCACGATTCGCCTGGAAGACGACATCGACGTCTCGCGCGGAGACCTGCTCGCCGATCCGGAGCGGCCGCCGGTCAGCGCGAGTGAGCTCCTGGCCCGCATCTGCTGGATGAGCGAGCGACCCCTCGACCCGCGGGCCACGCTGGCGATCAAGCAGACGACGCGCACCTCGCGTGCGCGCGTCGTCGAGCTCTGCTCGGTGGTCGACATCGACACGCTCGACGACCGATTGTCCCCGGATCGCCTCGAGCTCAACGATCTCGGCGTCGTTCGGCTGCGGCTCGCCGAACCGCTCGTGGTCGATCCGTACGCGCGGAACCGTGCGACGGGCGGCTTCATCCTCATCGACGAGTCGACGAACGACACGGTCGCCGCCGGGATGGTCATCGAGGCAACCGCGTGAGGCGGCGGGCGCATCCGTACCGCGACACGGATGTGATCGACTCCAGGGCTCCGCGTGCGAACCAGCTCGTGATCGGAACGCTGTCGGTGGTCGCGGTCGCAACGGGCTGGTGGTGGCTGCTCGCACTGCTCGCGGTGCAGCTCGCTGTCGGCCTCAGGTTCGGACGCCGCTACTGCCTGCCGTGTGTCGCCTACTTCGAGCTCGTTCAGCCGCGATTCGGTGAAGGCCCGCTCGAGGACGCGCGGCCGCCGCGCGTCGCGAACATGGTCGGGCTCGGCGTCCTCTCCGCCGCGTCGCTGGCCTATCTCGCAGGCGCTCCTGTGCTCGGCGCCGTGCTGGGAGCGCTGGTCGCGACGCTCGCGCTGCTGGCGGCCTTCACCGGGTTCTGCACCGGTTGCGAGGCGTACAAGCTCGGGTGCCGGCTGACGGGGCGGCCGTTCGTCGCCTGCCCGCTGCCGCCCGAGCCCTCGGCAGGATGACCTGGCAGTTCGTGCTGGCCGGGTTTGCCGTCGGCGTTCTCGTCGGCATGACCGGCATGGGTGGAGGCAGCCTGATGACGCCGATGCTGATCCTGATCTTCGGGTTCGACCCGAAGACGGCAGTCGGAACGGACATCCTGCACGGCGCGATCTTCAAGAGCTTCGGGGCGTGGCGTCATCGACGGCTCGGCAACGTCAACCTCCCGCTTGCCGGCTGGATCCTGGTCGGCTCGGGGCCGTGCTCGCTCGTCGGGGTCGAGCTCGCGAGCTCGTTCTCGGACGGAGCCGAGGCGACGATGAGCAAGATCATCGGCGGGGCGCTGATCCTGGGCGGCATCGGGTTCCTCGCGCGGACGTTCGTGAACCCGCGCGCAGACATCGGCGACGGGCCGTTCCGCCTCAGCCGCCGCGACAAGATCGTCGCCGTCTTGATCGGCGCGAGTTGCGGCTTCGTCGTCGGTCTCACCTCCGTCGGCTCCGGGACCTTCTTCGGCCTGTTCATGCTCTTCCTGTTCCCGCTGTCCGCGACGCAGATGGTGGGAACCGACGTGACGCAGGCGGCAGCTCTGCTCTGGATCGCCGGGGCCGGGTATCTCCTCCACGGCAACGTCGACCTGCACGCGATCGCGTGGCTCCTCGTGGGGTCGATACCGGGTGTCTTCCTCGGCGCGAACCTGTCGATCAAGGTGCCCGACCGCGCTCTCCGGACGGTGTTCGCGTTCGTTCTCATGCTGTCGGGGATCAAGCTCGTCGAGCTGCCTGAGGCGACGACGATCATCGAGGTCACGATCGCGCTGGGAACGCTCGCGATCGTCGCCTGGTCGGTTCGCCAGCTGCAGCAGCGACGCGTGGCGGTCGAAGGCCCGGCCTAGGACCATAGAATCGTCCGGGCGTGGCCCGGGCCCTGTCGAGCGCACTCGTTCTCGCCCTGCTCGCGGCGACCGCCGTTGCCTTTGCGATCACCGAAGGCGCGAAGCTCGAGCGCTCTCCGATCTACGGAACGCGGGTGCCGACGCCCGAGTTCTCGCCGAACGGACGCGCCGTACCGGTGGCGCCGTTCTCGTTCCGCCTGCGCACGCACGAGCGGGTCGAGGTGTGGATGGAGAGCTCCAGTGGCACGCGCGTACGGACGTTGCTGCAGTCGCGGAGCTTCAAGGCGGGCTCGCGGGTCAGCCTCGTCTGGGACGGGCTCGACGACAGCGGCGCGCTCGTGCCGGACGGCGACTACAAGCCGGTCGTCAAGCTCGAACGATCGCACCGCACGATCGTCCTGCCGAACCCGATCCGCCTGGACACGGTGTCGCCCAGGATCGTCGTCCGCCATCCGCTCTACCCGATCCTGTCGCCGGACGGCGACCATCACGGCGACACGTTCCGGGTCGCCTACCGTGTGAGCGAGCCGGCGCACGGCATCCTCTACGTCGACGGTACGCGTGTGGCGTTCACGCGCTCGCAGAAGCTGACCGGCGAGCTCGTCTGGAACGGGAAGCTGAACCTTCGTCCGGCTCCTCCGGGCCGGTACGTGCTGACGATCGCGGCTCGGGATCGCGCCGGCAACGTCTCGAAGCCGCGCCCGTTCGCGATCGCGCAGGTCCGCTACGTCGTGCTCGCTCGGCCGCGCATCGTCGTGAAGCCGAAGCAGCGGTTCGCCGTGCGCGTCTCGACGGACGCGCCGAGGGTTCGCTGGCAGCTGCACGGACAGTCGGGCGTGCAGCGGCGCGGCACCTTGCACTTCCGGGCGCCCGCGAAGAAGGGCGTGTACCACCTCTACGTCTTCGTCGGCGATCACGCCGCGCGCGCAGCAGTGGTCGTCCGGTGAGCGGGGGTGTCGCTCAGGCGGCCGGGGCGCTGGGCGCCGTCGGGCTC
This sequence comes from uncultured Thermoleophilia bacterium, assembly GCA_963851065.1. Taxonomy (GTDB): domain Bacteria; phylum Actinomycetota; class Thermoleophilia; order Gaiellales; family Gaiellaceae; genus PALSA-600. The sequence goes on along the minus strand of CAWKNW010000011.1, from coordinate 125,953 downwards.
GCGACCCTGATCGTCGCGCCGCGGCGCGACCTGCGCGTGGCCGGTCTCGCCGGCTGGGCGGCCGGCTGCGCCGGGCTCGCGCTCTACCTCGCCCCGTCCGGACACCACCGCGTCCTCGCCGCGGCGGCGGTCGTCGGGTTGCTCTTCGCCGCAGCCGGGACCTGGGCCGTTCTCCGCTTCCCGTGGCTGCTCGCGGTCGCGACGCTCGCCTGTGTGCCGGCTCGCATTCCGGTGCACGTCGGCTCGACGCAGGCGAACCTGCTCCTGCCTCTCTACGGCGTCGTGGTCGTGGCCGCGCTCGTCCTTGCCTGGCAGCTCTACGGGGACGACGCGCGCAGCCGCGAGCTCGGGCCCCTCTCGTGGCCGTTGGCGCTTCTGATCGGCTGGTCCGGCGCCTCGATGCTCTGGACGAAGGACGTGCGCCAGGGGTCGATCGAGCTTCTGTTCTTCGTGTTGCCGTTCGGCCTGCTCGCGGTCGTGCTCGCGCGCCTGACGTGGTCGCGCGCCTGGGTGCTGACGCTCTATGTCCAGCTCGCGCTCATGGGGCTCGTCTTCGCCTCGATCGGGATCGTGCAATACGAGGAGCGCCAGATCTTCTGGAACCCGAAGGTCAAGGTCGACAACGCGTATGCGCCGAGCGGCTGGTTCTACCGCGTCAACTCGGTCTTCTACGACCCTTCGATCTACGGCCGGTTTCTCGTGGTGGCGATCCTGGCCAGCCTTGTCGTCGTGCTGAGGCGGCGCGGGCGCGACCCGTTGTGGGCCGTTGCGGCGACGCTCGTCCTCGCGATCACGTGGGTCGGGCTGCTGCCGTCGTTCTCGCAGTCGAGCTACCTCGCGCTCATGGCGGGTGTCATGGTCGCCGCGATCGTCATCTGGCGGTGGCGCAGCCTCGTCCTCCTCGGCGTGGCCGCCGCAGTGCTCGTGCTTGCGGTCGCCGCCTCGCCGCAGCTCCGCCACCGGATCCAGGGCAAGACCTCGTCGTCGCTCTCGCACGTCACGAGTGGCCGTTCGACGCTCGCGAGGAACGGGATCAAGCTGGCCGTGCACCACCCCGTGCTCGGCGTCGGGATCGGCGGCTTCAAGCGGGCGTACGCCGATGCCACGGGGCTCAAGGGCCGTGAGCCGAAGGCGGCCGCGTCGCACACGACTCCGATCGCGGTCGCAGCCGAGACCGGGCTGCCGGGGCTCGCGTTGCTGCTCGTCCTCGTCTGGGTGACGCTCCGCACCGGGTTCGGGCGCCTCGGCCCGTTCTTCGAGGGGACCGCGCGTCTCGGCTTCGGACTAGCCTTGACCGCGATCCTTGTGCACTGCCTCTTCTACAACGCGCTCCTCGAGGACCCGACCTTCTGGGGCCTCCTCGCGCTCGTCGTCGTCGGGGCCCGCGCCGACGGAGCGCTGGAGTCGCCGGCGTGATCGACGGTGTCCGCCGCGCACTCGTCCTGGCGCCGCACACGGACGATGGCGAATTCGGGTGCGGGGGCACGATGGCGCGCCTCGTCGAGGCGGGCGCCGAGGTGCGCTATGTGGCGTTCTCGATCGCGACGCGCTCGCTCCCTCCAGGCTTCGCGCCGGACACGCTCGCGCGCGAGGTGCGTGAGGCGACGAGCGAGCTCGGTATCCCGCCGGACCAGCTGACCGTGCACGACTTCGACGTGCGCACGTTTCCCGACCACCGTCAGGAGATCCTCGAGCTGCTGATCGAGATCTGGACCGACTGGCGGCCGGATTGCGTCTTCCAGCCGTCCTTGCACGATGTTCACCAGGACCACCGCGCGCTCGCCGAGGAAGGGCTCCGCGCGTTCAAGCGGACGACGATCCTCGGGTACGAGATTCCCTGGAACAACTACGACTTCGCGTACCAGGCGTACATCGCGCTCGAGCAGCGACACGTCGATCTCAAGGTGGCGGCCCTCGAGAAGTACTCGTCGCAGCAGCACCGCCGGTACGCCAACGCCGACTACGTCCGCAGTGTGGCCCGGACGCACGGGATCAACGTCAATCGGGAGTTCGCCGAGGTCTTTCAGGTCTACCGTCTCGTGGCCTGACTGCGGCGACCGGCCGTTGTTTGCAATAGTTCGCACATGACCACCTTCGTAGACAAGCTGGTCGCGGAGGAGCACCACCTCGAGGAGATCGCGAAGGAAGGCTACGAGCCTGCAACGATGCCGATCGTCCTGGGCGTGATCGTGATCGCGCTCGTGGTGATCGTCGGCCTCGCGCTCGGGGTGACGCTCGCCGTGTACTACCTGACTTGAGCACGGCACCGAACATCGAGGGCCGATCCCCGGCTCGTACTGGGTCGAGCGAGGGCGCCTGCTCGCCGGGCCGTACCCCGAGGACGCGGGGGTGCTCGTGGCCGCGAGCATCGCCGCCACGGTCGACCTCACCGAAGACGGCGAAGGGTGGACGGACTACTGGAGCGCGCTGCCCGAGCTCGAGCATCACCGCATCGGCCTGCAGGACTTTGCGCCGCCCTCGGAGGACGACATGCGGCACGTGCTCGCCACGATCGACGACCTGCTCGCGCGCGGCCTGCCCGTCTACCTCCACTGCAGGGGCGGCCGAGGACGAACCGGCTGCGTCGTGGCGTGCCGCCTGGTCGAGCGCGGCGCCGCGCCGTCGGCCGCTCTCGAGGCGGTCCGGCAGTGGTGCGGTCACGACCACTCGCCGGAGACGGACGAGCAGCGGGAGCTGGTCAGGAGGTGGCGCGGAGCGCGGCCGGCAGCGGACGCGAATGCACCACCACGAGCGTCTTCGTAGGCCTGGTCAGCGAGACGTACAACGCCCGGAGACCCTGGTCACCGTCAGCGATCAGCGCAGGCTCGACGACGACGACATGATCGAACTCGAGCCCTTTGGCCCGGCGCGGCGTCAGGACCGGGACACCGTCCCACAGGCCCTCCGGCTCGAGCTGGGCTGCGAGCTCGTCGGGCGCGATCACCGCGAGGAGCCCGTCCTCTCCCGCAAGCCGCTCGGCTTCACGGTAGGCGGCGGCGAGGAGGTCGTGTTGCTCGACCCGATGGACCTTCGGAGGTTCGGCGCCGGTTCGGTACGCGATCGGCGGTGCGACGTCGGGCGCGATCGTGTCGAGGAGCGGGAGCGCAACCTCCATGATCTCCCGCGGCACGCGGTAGGCATGGCGTAGCTCCTCGACGGCCGCCTCGTCGCCGTGCGGCAGATGCGGCAAGACCTCCTCCCAGCTCGAGTACGCAACGGCACCCGTTCCCTGCGCGACGTCACCGAGGATCGTCAGCCCACCGTCGGGCGCGCGGCGCGCCAGCATCCGGAGCTGCATCGGCGACAGGTCTTGCGCCTCGTCGACGATCACGTGGCCGTAGCGGTGTGGAGGGGCTGCCAGCAGCGACCGGGCTTCGTCGAGGAGCGGCACGTCGGCGTCCGACCAGCCCGTGCCGCGGCGAGCGAGGAGCTTCTGCTCCTCCGTCGTCAGAATGCCGTCGCTTGCTTCGGCGAGCGCAGTCCTGGAGGTGTAGAGCGTTCGAATCAGCCGGTCGGGCGACACCTGCGGCCAGGCGGCCTTGACGACGCGGTCGAGGTAGCCTCCGCCGCGCAGCGCCCGCTCCACATCGTCGAACGACCGTACGGCGTAGGCGCCGAGGACGCGCCCGTATTCCTCGTAGAGGCGCCGGAGCAAGTTCATCCTGAACCGTTCGCGCGCAGCGGCCGTGAGCCCGAGCTCTTCGCGCGCAGCGCTCACGAGCCCGCGGATCTCACGTTCGCGCACCCAGACGAAGCTCCCCTCGAGGCGGATCGCGAGCTCTTCGGGCTCGGAGACGAGACGTGCCTCGGCGGCGCGGCGGATCACGTCCACGAGCCGCAAGTCGGACTTGAGCTCCACGACCGCCGGAGGGTCGGTGAGCGTCGTCTCGATCCCGTCGACCAGCTCGCTCACAGCCCGTTGCTCGACGGCCTCCTCGCCGAGCGCCGGCAGCACATGCGACACGTACTCCATGAACGTCGGGTTCGGGCCGACGACGAGCACGCCGCGGCGGGCGATCGTCTCGCGGTGCGTGTACAGGAGCCACGATGCACGATGCAGGCCAACCGCCGTCTTGCCGGTTCCCGGGCCGCCCTGGATCACGAGCGGTGTCGCCGGGTCGCGGGTGATCAGCCGGTACTGGTCGGCCTGGATCGTCGCGACGATGTCCTGCATGTGCTGCTCCCGGGTCCGCTCGAGCTCTTCGAGCAGGAAGTCCCCGACCGCCGCCCCGTCGACGATCGACCCGTCGAGCGCCTCGTCCGAGAGGTCGAGGAGGCGTCGACCATCGGTGCGGAAGCGACGCCTGAGCTTCACGCCGTGCGGGTCCTGCGGCGTCGCCGTGTAGAACGGTCGTGCGGCCGGCGCCTGCCAGTTCACGACCACTTGCTGCAGTTCCTCGTCGTGCACCCAGCGGCGGCCGAGGTAGATCGGCCGTGCGAGTTGCTCGAAGTCGAGCCGGCCGAACACGAGTCCGCGCTCGGCGTCCGCGAACGTCTTCAGGCGCCGTGCCGCCCATGCGTCCATCGCCGCTTGCGCGACCTCGCCGTCGACGGCGTCGGTCGCCCTGGCAACGAGCGACCGCATCCGCTCGAGGTGTGTGTACGCGCGGTCGACGTATTCCTGCTCCGATTCGAGCTCGGGGTGTGGCACGCTGCAAGTCTTGCGGACCTCCCCGCGGAGCCGGAACGTAGAGTTCGCGTGAACCGCCGCCAGTTCGTCGCCCTGGCTGCCGTCGCGCCCATCGCGCTTCGCCAAGGGCTGGCTCGCGCTGCGCCCGAGTCATACGCACTCGTCACGTGCGATGCCGAGTCGCGCCTCGCGCTCGTCGATCTCGGTGCGCTTCGGGTTGTCGGTTCGGTCGCCACACCTCCCGACCCGCGCGCGATCCAACAGGTCGGCTCGTATGCCGTCGTCTGTCACACCGCTGCCGGCGTCGTCACGGTCGTCGACCGGCACGATGTCCGGCACACTCTCGACGGCTTCGTCGAGCCGCGGTACGTCGCGGCGCACCCCGACGGCGTGCACGCGTTCGTGACCGATTCGGGCTCGAGTGGAGTCGTCTCGATCGACGTTCCGTCCGGGCGGGCGCTCGGCAAGCTCAGGCTCGGCGGTTGGGCGCGGCACGTGACGATCGACCGTGCGGGACGTCGGCTGTGGGTCGGTCTCGGCTCGGCCGCCTCCAGCGTCGCGATCGTCGATGTCTCCGACGTCCGGCGACCGCGGCTCGTCACCTCTGCTCGCACACCGTTTCTCAGCCACGACGTCGGATTCGCACCCGACGGGCGTGTCTGGGTGACCTCCGGTGAGAAGCGGGAGTCGACCGTCTTCGGTGCCCCCGGCCGGCTCGAGCTTCGGCTCGCGGCCGATGCGGCCCCGCAGCACGTGACCTTCTCGAACGATCGCGCGTACGTGACGAGCGGCGACGACGGCACGTTTCGTGTCCACGCGCTGTCGGGCCGCGTTCTTCGCACGACTGCGATCCCGGACGGCTCGTACAACGTGCAGCACGGCCAAGGTCTGGTGCTGACGGCTTCGTTGAACCGAGGCACGCTCGCGGTTCTCGACGAACACGGTCGCCTCGTCGGCGTCCTTCAGGTCGCCGGGTCGTGCCACGACGCCTGTTTCGTCGCCTGACGGCAGCTCTTAACGAAAGCCTTACGCGCAGCAGGGTGGAACTTGACCTCGGCGGGGGAACATGGCCCGGATGAGACGGTGCATCGTCCTGCTGCTCGCGCTCGTCGCGGTGGCGGCGTTCGGGCCTGCCCGCGCCGACGCCAAGTCGCCGTGTCGAGACCGCATCTACAACGAGTGGTATCGCAGCGGCAAGGTCGCGTCGACCTACCCGCTCTCCTGCTATCGCGACGCGCTCAAGCACATTCCCCCCGACGTCGCCGTCTACTCGAGTCTCAGCGACGACATCCGGCTCGGATTGCAAGCGGCGATCGGTCGCCGGCACGGGCAGCACGTCCCGAGCGAGGTCGGCAGCGGTACCGGCACGCGGGTCACGTCGTCGGGCAATCCGTCCGGCAAGCCCGCGGAGCCGGTTGACACGGCTCCCGACGCAGCAGATCCCGGCAACGTGTCGACGACGCCGTCGGCCACGATTCACGTCGTCGCCGCCACGCCGGTGAGCTCCTCGTCGGGCGGTGTGCCGCTACCCGTGATCGTGCTCGGAGGCGTCGCGCTCGCGCTGGTCGCGTCCGGCGGGATCGGCCTCGGCGTACGCCGCTACCGGCGCGGCCACTGACCATCGAGAGCGTCTACAGCGGGACGAGCCGCCTGAGCCGCGCGCGCTCGGCGGGCAGGAAGAAGCCGAGCAGGCCCAGCACCAGGGGATAGACCGCCACCAGGACGAGTGAGGGCCCGAACGGGAGCCCTCCGGCGCGGGCGGCGACGTTGAGCGCCACCGCGACCGCGACCGCGGTCGCGACTCGACGCCACTGGTAGGCGACCGGATAGACGGACTGTGCATAGGCCGTCATGCCGAGGAACAGCACGACGAAGGCGACGAGCGTCGAGATCGCCGCCCCCACCATGCCGTAGGCCGGGATCAACCAGAAGTTGAGCGCGATGTTGGCCGCGGCGCCGACTCCGGTCACCACCCAGTTGAGCTGGGTGCGCCGCGCCCGGCCGCTTCCGATTGCGAGCACCGTGTAGCCGGCATACGCCGCGCCTGCGAAGGCGAGCAGCGCCACGCCTTCTTGAGCGCGCTGGTACTCCGGGGCGGTCAGCAGCTTCGTCCACCATGGGGCGAGCGCGCCGAGCGCGAGTGCCGTCCACAGCGTGAACACCATCAGGTAGGTGAGAACGAACGCGTAGGTGCGCTTCGCCTTGCGGTCGTCCTCGATCGAATACGCGAAGGCAGGCCACGCAGTTCGAAACGCGATCAACACGAAGGTGACGACCGACGCGATCTTGATCGCGGCCGAGTAGACGCCGACCTCGGCGTTGCCCTTGTACCAGGAGACGAACTCCCGGTCGATGAAGTTGATCGTCCACAGTGCGAGCGCGGAAGGGACGAGTGGCATCCCGAAGGACTGCATCCGTCGGAAGAGTGGGCGGTCGAACTCGAAACCGAGCTGTTCGTGGCGGTACGCGAGGAGGACGAGGTAGACGGCCAGCGTCCCGGAGAAGTTTCCGACGACGAGGCCGACCGCACCCCAGTGGAACACGGCGACGAAGGCGACCATCGCCGCGACGGTGAGGAGGACGTTGGCGACGCTGGCGAGAGCGTAGGCCGTGGATCGCTCCTCGACGCGGAAGAGCGCGGTCAGCTGCTGATAGTTGGTCTGCGCCCACAGTCCGACGGCACCGGCCCGGACGATCGTCGGATAGTCGCCGAGGCCGAGGAGGTGACTGATCTGGGTGGCGAACACGAGGCCGATCACCAGCCCCAGAGTCGACATTCCCATCGTGAACCAGAACGACGTCCGGATCACCGTCAGCTTCTCGACCGGCTTCTTCGCATCGAAGTAGAACCGGAAGAACGCGCTCGCGATTCCGAGTTGAAGCACGATCGCGAGCACGGCGGTCGCGGCCGTGATGATCTCCACTTCGCCGTACGCCTGTGGTGGCAGGAAGTGCGTGTAGAGCGGCAGCAGCAGCGTCGCGAGGATGCGCGAGACCAGTCCACCGAGGCCGTACACGGCGGAGTGGCGGCCGAGCCGCCTGATCTCGACAGAGAGGCTCATCCGTTCGGAAGCGAACCGTAGAGGTCGATCAGGCGGTCGGCGATCCGATCGATGTCGTGAACCTCCTCGACGTACGCCCGGCCCGCGGCCCCGAGCTCCCGCCGAAGGGCCGGTTGTTCGACGAGTGGTCGGAGAGCGTCGACGAGCGTCTCGGGCGTGGCAGGGACGATCGGGACGCGGACGCCGTACCCTGCTGCGCTCCGCTCCACCACGTCCGGCTTGAGATGCGAGACGACCGGCTTGCCGAGCGCCATCGCCTCGAGAGCGAACACCCCGTGCCAGCCCGCGTTCAGCTGGTCGACGACGATGTCGGCACGCGCGTAGCGCTCGCGCGCGACGTCGTGAGGGACTCCCTCGACGATGTCGAGCTCGACCGGTAGCGCGGCGCACGCGTCGATCACGAAGCCGGTGCCCTTCTTCTCGCGGTTCGACGGGGCGTGGACGACGAGCGGCCTCGGGCTGTCGGTCGGCGGGACGGGGGTGAAAGGTCGCAGGTCGAGGCCGGGTGGGATCACGTGCGCTTCCGGCACCCAGCGCAGGGCGTCGTAGCTGCCGACGATCTCGGCGTTCGCTCGCTTGCCGAACGCGAGCTGCTCCGCCGTCTTGCCGCGGATGTCGGAGCCGAGGTAGTGGAACACGCTGCGCCGCCGCAGCAGCTCGAGCAGTGGGAACTGGATCGACTTCGGCAGCAGCGTCAGCCCGAAGTAGAAGTGGAAGACGTCCGTCCGGGGAGCGAGGCGCGCGAACGCCGCGAGCTGCGTCGCCAGCCGGCGCAGGAGACCGCCGCGCCGGTCGAGCGACCAGTCGGCCTCCGGGTGCAGCCGCCCTCGCTCGAAGACGACGAGCCGCGCGTCGACACCCTTGCGCCGTAGGGCCTGGACGTTTTCCCAGGGAATGCCGGCCACGTTGACGGGGCAGTGAGTCACGCGTAGCTGTGCACGGTTCGTCACAGGTGGTCACGACTCGGCCGCGGCGTCGAATTCGAGCTGATCGAAGTAGCGCAAGGCGGTGCGTCCCGGGCGGACGCGCCCGGCGAGCGCGTGGAGCTCATCGTCGGAGATCTCGCCCAGCGCGCGCTTGATCCCGAGGTAGGGCAGGTTCAGGTCATCCTGGTAGACGACCGTCGAGATCCGTGGGTTGATCTCGATCACCTGTTCCCCGACCAGCTGGATGTTGAAGAAGTGCTCGATGCCGAGCTCGGCGACGATCAGGTCCGCGAGTCGCATCAGCTCCGCGTCCTCCAGCGTGACGAAGTACATCGCGAGCCCTGCTCGCATCGCCTCTCGCGTCTTCGGATGTCCGAGCACGATCTCGCGGCCGTTCGCAATTCCGTCCACGGTCCGCTCTCCGCCGGTCGCGAGCTCCATCACCAGCAGGTCGGGGCCGCCTTCGTCGGGCAGCAGCTCGACCGCCTCTTCGAGACGCATCGCCACCGATCCCGGCCGCTCGTACAGGAGTTGGTGAGCACGGTCGACGGTCGGGTCGAGGACGCGGAAGCCGCGTGAGCCGGACGAGAACACCGGCTTGAAGCACACGGGCCGCTCCGGATAGCCGAGCTCGCGGGCCGCGGCTGCAACCTCCCGCGCCCCGTTGACGCGGCGGAATGCCGGCGCGGGGACGCCGAGTCTGTGCAGCAGCGCATAGGTCTCCGCCTTGTCGTTCGACCGGCGGATCGTGTCCGGTCGCGAGACGAGCACCGGCGCCGAGAACGTGTCCACGTGCTCCGCCAGGCCTTCGAGGTCGAACGACGACTGCGGCAGGATCGCGTCGACGCCCTCGCTCGTCGCAACCTCGAGCATCGCGCCGGGGAAGGCCGGGTCGGCGCCGCCGGGCACGAGGTGAAACGCGTCGCACAGGTGCCGTCCGACCGAGCGCTCGCTCATGTCCGTGCCGACGAGGCGGACGTCCCGCTCGCCGTTCGCCCGCAGTGCGTGGAGGAGCGCAGCGGTTCCGGGCGCGCCGGCTGCCGACACGAGGATGGTGAGCGGTCTCACGCGAGGAACGTAGCGAGTTCGCCGTAGTGATCTGCTCGCCTTCGACGAACCCGAGCATCTCAGGCCCCCGGCTCTCGTCGGTCACGTGAGGTCGATGCGGTCGGCGCGCAGGTGCTCGAGACGAGCCTCGCCGTCGGCCGCCAGGAACGCGCGCATCGTCTCGCCCATCGTCGCGCCCGGAAATGCCCAGATCTCCGGGTGGATGAGGAGCTGAAGCCACTCGAAGCTTCCCTCGGCGAGCGCGTCGTGGGGGCATCCGTGGCGCCAATGCTGGTTCGAGTCGGATCGGTAGCGATCGGGGTCGAAGAACGGCGCACGCATCACGTTGGTCGCCCCGTCGATCTCGCTCGACATGTACTCGGGGTCCGGGTTGTGCCAGGCGACGACCGCGTCGAACCGTTCGTCGAGATCGACATGCGGCCAGACCGCATGATGCGCCACGCGGTGCCCGAGTGCCCGCAGCCGGGCGATCGTGCGGTCGCCGGCCGGCGAAGCCAGGTTGTAGAAGACGGAGCGCGTCATCAGGAACCAGGTCGACCATGCGCCCTCGGCAGCCTCCACCTCGGCCATCGCCGCCGCCGCTTCGAGCGAGAGGTCGACGTCGTGACGCAGGATCAAGTCGCCCGGCTCGGGCGCGCGGTCGAAGCCCGCGAAGCGGTAGCCGCCCTGCTTCGCGGCACGGAGCAGCTCGCGATAGTGCATGAGCGAGAAGTCGCAGGTCATTCCACTTCGACGTCGAGCAGTCTCGCAGCGGCCTCGGCCCGCTCGAGCGCGTCGAGGTTGGTGTCGGCCGTCGCGAGGACGTAACCGCGCCGGTCGCCGTCGAGCTGGACGGGCCGGATCACCTCGCCCAGCTGGAGGTAGACCTCCGCCTGCACCACGCCGGGAAACGCTCGCACCTTGTCGAGCGAGCCGATGCGGGTCACGCGTCCGGTGGGAAGTGGCCCCGGCTCCGCAGTGAAGAAGCGGATCGCGAGCGGCTGACTGAAGCGAGGCCTGACGAGCTCGTCGGGTAGCTCGTCCCCGAGCGCCATGCGAAGCTGCACGTCGACGAGATCGACGCCGACTGCGACCCGAACCAGGTCGGCCATCTGGCCGCCGGGGATCCGCGCCGCACACTCCACGGCGACGACGCGCCCGTCGAGAGCTGCGATCAGCTGTGGAAAGGCGATTCCCGTTCCGAGCCCCAGCGCGTGGACGGTGTGCGCGGCGACCCGTTGGGCCTGGTCGAGCTGCTCCGGCGGGATCGTCGGCGGGTAGACGTGGATCCAACCGACGCCGAACCCGCGGCCGGGCGGACGGAGCCGGTCCGACAGCGTCAGAGGAATCGTCTCGCCGTTGCGCGCGATCACGATCCCGTTGAGCTCGACTCCGTCCACGAACTCCTCGAGGATCGCCTCGCCCGTCGGCGACGCCGCGAGCGCCTCGTGGAGGTGCACGTCCACGTCGTCGAGCGACTCGACGCGGAACACGCCGCGCTGGCCGCCCGAGTCTGCCGGTTTCAGGACCGCGGGGAAGCCCACCGCGTCGACCGCCCGTCGCGTCTCGGCGAGGTTTCGTACGGCTGCGAAGCGCGGCTGCGGAACCCCGGCTTCGGCGAGGCGCCGCCGCATCGCGACCTTGTGCGTCATCAGGTGCGCAGTCTGCGTGCCGATCCCCGGCAGCCCGCGGGCTTCGGCGATCGCGGCGACAACGGGAACAGCACGGTCTGCGCTGACGGTCAGCACGCCGTCGAGTCGCAACCGCTTGGTGGCGCGCAGCACGGCGTCCACGTCGGCGAAGTCGACGATCCTCGCGATGTCAGCGCCGGCAAGACCAGGTGCATCAGGGTTGCGATCGACGGCTGCGACACGGAGGCCTGCCTCCTTCGCCTGTGCGATCGCCCGGCGCTGGTGCCTGCCCGCGCCGACGAAGAGGACGGTTCTCACCACCCGCCAAGGCTAGATGGTCGATGCCACTTCTTCGTGCTCTACTGTTCTCGCGATGCTCGAGGGCAAGCGCGTGTTCATCACCGGGGGCGCCGGCTTCATCGGCACCACGCTCGCGCGCGAGCTCGTCGATCGGAACACCGTCATCGCGTTCGACAACCTGCACCGTGACGCGCTGGGAGCCAGCGGGCTTTCGGACCACGAGAACTTCACCCTGATCCAGGGCGACGTCCTCGACGCCGCCGCTGTGCGCGAGGCCGCGCGCGGAGCGACCCATGTCGTGCACTGCGCGGCGATCGCCGGTGTCGACACGGTGCTCGAGAGCCCGGTGCGAACGATGCGCGTGAACGTGATCGGCACCTACAACGTGCTCGAGGCGGCAATCGCTTCGGACACGACGATCGAGCGGTTCATCGATTTCTCGACCAGCGAGGTGTTCGGCACCCACGCCTTCCGCGTCCAGGAGGGCCAGGTGTCGACGATCGGGTCGGTCGGGGAGGCGCGCTGGACGTATGCCGTGTCGAAGCTCGCGGGCGAGCACATGGCGCACGCGTACCACGACGAGCTCGGCTTGCCGACGGTGACAGTGCACCCGTTCAACGTCTACGGCCCGGGGCAGATCGGTGGCGGCGCGATCCGCGCGTTCATCGAGACGGCGCTCCGCGGCAACGAGCTGACGATTCACGGCGACGGCTCCCAGATCCGCGCCTGGTGCTACGTCACCGACATGGTGAGCGGAGTGCTCGCGTGCCTGGAGCGCTCCGAGGCGGTCGGCCAGGCGTTCAACATCGGCAATCCGCGCTCGTCGGTCACGATCTACGACCTGGCGCAGCGCATCAAGCGGCTGATGCAGTACGACGGCGAGATCGTCTTCCAGCCGCTGCACTACGCGGACGTCGAGCTTCGCATCCCGAACGTCGAGAAGGCTCGCGAGCTGCTCGGCTGGGAGCCTCGGGTCGAGCTGGACGACGGTCTCCAGAAGACGATCGCGTGGTACCGGGAAAGACTCCCCGTCTCCGCCTAGGCTGGCCCGACGTCGGCGAGGCCGAGCTCGCCGAGGTGGCCGGGGTGCTCGAGAGCGGGATGCTCACGATGGGCCCGAAGGTGGCCGAGTTCGAGGGCGAGCTCGCCCGTCTCTGCGAGGTCGACCACGTCGTCGCGGTCTCGTCGGGCACCGCGGCGCTGCACGTCGCCGTGCTGGCCCTCGACCTCGATCCCGGCGACGAGGTGCTCGTGCCCGCCTACACGTTCCCGGCGACCGCGAACGTCGTGGCGCTCGCCGGGCTCGTGCCCGTGCTCGTCGACGTCGATCCCGAGACGATGAACGTCGATCCGGAGCGCATTCGGGTCGGCCCGCGCACGAAGGCGATCCTCGCGGTGCATCTGTTCGGTCGCCCTGCGCGCCTCGACCAGTTGCCCGATCTGCCCGTGCTCGAGGATGCGGCCGGTGCCCTCGGGGCTCGCCGCGCCGGGCGCGCGTGCGGCGGGCTCGGCCTGCTCGGTTGTCTCAGCTTCCATCCGCGCAAGATCGTGACGACGGGCGAAGGCGGTGCAGTCACGACCGACGACGACCGGATCGCGGAGACGGCGCGGCGGCTGCGCAACCACGGCTGGCACTCGCTGTCGCCGCCGGACATGCCGCAGCCGGGGCTGAACTACCGCCTGTCCGACATCCTCTGCGCGGTGGGCTTGCCGCAGGCCCGTCGGCTCGACGAGCTGCTCGCTCTGCGCACGCGGATCGCCGCCGGATACACGGAGCGCCTCCGCCACCTGCCGGTGCTCTTGCCGGCGGCCGACGGCGGCGACGTGCACGGTTGGCAGGCCTACGTCCTGCAGGTCGACGATCGTGACCGTGTCCTGGCCGAGCTGCGCGCCCAGGGGATCGAAGCGCAGATCGGCACCTATGCCCTGCACCTTCTCGGTGCCTTCAGGGGGCAAGGCGACTTCCCGGGCGCGACGCGGGTGTTCGAGCGGGCACTCGCCTTGCCCTTCCACACGCGGCTCTCCGACGCCGACCTCGACTTCGTCGCAGAAGCTCTTGACAAGGTTGTGAGTAGTCACTAACATAGGCGAACGATGGTGACCCAGGAACGGAAGACGAAGGACGTCCGGCGCGAGGAGATCCTCGACGCCGCGTTCGTCGAGTTCGCGGAGAAGGGGCTCCACGGCGCATCGACCGACGACATCGCACGCCGGGCCGGCATCTCGCAGCCCTACGTCTTCCGCCTCTTCGGCACCAAGCGGGACCTGTTCCTTGCGGTCTGTGCGCGCTGCTTCCGGCAGACGCTCGAGATCTTCCAGCGGGCAGCCGAGGGCGAGCGGGGCCAGGCCGCGCTCGATGCGATCGGCAAGGCCTACGAGCAGCTTCTGCAAGCAGACTCCGTCTACCTCCGGGGACAGATGCAGGCCTACGCGGCCTGTGGCGACCCGGAGATCCGCGCCGTCGTCCGCGACGGCTACGGCGACCTCGTCGCCTACGTCGAGCGAGTCTCGGGGCTCGACTCGGCGCACATCTCCGCGTTCTTCGCCAAGGGGATGCTGATGAACGTGATCGCCTCGATCCATCTCGACGATTCGCCCGAAGCCTGGGCGGCGCGGTTGCTCGAGGGCTGCCAGGAGGGCTAGGAGGGCTCTCTCTTTTTTCGAACGGAGGTAAGTGATGAATCACAAACGAAACATCGGCTGGACGTTTGCCATCACCTCGGTCGCGCTCTTCATGGTGACCCTCGACAACCTCGTCGTGACGACGGCGCTGCCGGTGATCCGTCGCGACCTGCACGCGTCGCTCTCGCAGCTCGAGTGGACGGTCAACGCGTACACGCTGACCTTCGCAGTGCTGCTGCTGACCGGCGCGGCGCTCGGAGACCGGTTCGGTCGCCGCCGCATGTTCGCCGTCGGCTTGACGATCTTCACGCTTGCCTCTGCCTGGGCCGGTCTTGCGACCTCCGCCACGATGCTCGACATCGCCCGTGCAGTCCAGGGTGTCGGCGGCGCGATCGTGATGCCTCTGACGCTGACGATCCTCTCGGCCGGCGTGCCGAAGGAGCGGCGCGGTCTTGCACTCGGTCTCTGGGGAGGGATCAGCGGCCTTGCCGTCGCGTTCGGTCCGCTGCTCGGCGGCGCCGTCGTGTCCGGCATCTCGTGGCATTGGATCTTCTGGCTGAACGTCCCGATCGGGCTCGTGCTGGCACCGTTCGCGCTCGTACGGCTCGACGAGAGCTACGGCCCGACCTCGAAGCTCGACCTGCCGGGGCTCGCGCTCGCGAGCAGCGGCCTCTTCGGGATCGTCTGGGGGCTCGTCCGCGGCAACGCTCTCGGTTGGAGCTCGCCCGAGATCGTCGGGGCGCTCGTTGTGGGCGCCGTGCTCACCGCGCTGTTCGTGCTGTGGGAGCTGCGGGCTGCCGAGCCGATGCTTCCGATGCGGTTCTTCCGCAACCGGACGTTCGCACTGGCCAACCTCTCGAGCCTCCTGATGTTCTTCGGCATGTTCGGCTCGATCTTCCTGCTCAGCCAGTTCTTCCAGACGGTGCAGGGGTACACGCCGCTCCAGTCGGGGCTGCGGATCCTGCCGTGGACGGCGATGCCGATCCTGATCTCGCCGCTCGCGGGTGCGTTCTCCGATCGGCTCGGCGGGAACCGGTTGATGGGCGTCGGGCTCGCGCTCCAGGCGTTGGGGCTCGCATGGATCGCGGCGGTCTCGACACCGACGACGCCGTATGCCGATCTGGTGGCGCCGTTCGCGCTGTCGGGTGCCGGAATGGCGCTCTTCTTCGCTCCGGTCGCGAATCTCGTGCTCTCGTCGGTGCGGCACGAGGAAGAGGGGCAGGCGTCGGGCGCGAACAACGCCATCCGCGAGCTCGGCGGCGTGTTCGGAGTTGCCGTCCTCGCCTCGGTCTTCGCCCACTACGGCGGCTACTCGAGCGGCGAGACGTTCGCGCACGGTATGAGCGTCTCCGTCTACGTCGGAGCCGCGGTCGTCGCGCTCGGCAGCCTGTCTGCCTTCGCGATCAAGCGGCCGCGCAGGACGCAGCCCGCGGTGGTCGCCGAGCCGGCGCTCGAAGCCGCGGCCTGAGGTCAGAAGGGGGCGGGCGCCTGGCGCGCCCGCCCCTCAAGACCGGTCCTCTGCCGGCCGATACCTGGGTCGTGGCTCATCCCTCGGTCGTGCCGTTCCCGTCTCCGCTCGGCCTCGTTCCCGAGCCGGCGGCCCTCCGGGTCGCGTTCATCGTCCCGGCCTACAACGAGGCCGGCACGATTCGTGAGGTGCTCGACCGGATCGAGGCCCTCGACCTCGACCGGCAGGTGATCGTCGTCGACGACGGATCGACCGACGACACGCCGGTGATCCTCCGTGACTGGCAGGCGACGCGGCCGTGGGCGACCGTCCTCCGGCAGCGCAACCGCGGCAAGGGCGCGGCGATCCGCGCCGGCCTCGCGCACGTCGATCGCGAGATCGTGGTGATCCAGGACGCCGACATGGAGTACGACCCCGCCGAGGTGCCGTCCCTCGTGGAGCCGATCGCGGCCGGAGCTGCGGACGTGGTCTTCGGCTCACGTCTCAGGGGCGGCCGTCCGCAGCGCGCGCACATGTTCTGGCACCTCGTCGGAAACCGCTGTCTCTCGCTGATCACGAACGTGCTCTACAACACGACGCTCTCCGACATGGAGACCGGCTACAAGGCGTTTCGAACCGACGTTCTGCGTTCGCTCGACCTGCGGAACTCCGGGTTCACGATCGAGCCCGAGATCACGGCGAAGGTCTGCAAGCGCAAGCTGCGGATCTACGAGATGCCGATCTCGTACTACGGGCGGTCGTACGACGAGGGCAAGAAGATCACCTGGCGCGACGGCTTCGGCGCGGTCTCGGTGCTGGTCGCCGAGCGGTTCCGGCCTTAGGCCGCCTTAGAGTCGCAGTCGCGTCGCCGCAGCCGCGACGACGACGGCGATCATCGCGAGCACGACGAACGCGCCGCGCAGGCTCGTGGCCTGAGCAAGGCCGCCCACGAGCGGCGGGCCGATGAACAAGCCGACGTAGCCGAGCGTCGTCACCGTCGCCACCGAGCCTGCCGGATCGACACGTCTGCGTCCGGCGGCGCCGAACACCACCGGTGCGTTCAGCGAGATGCCGGCTCCGGCGAGCGCGAACCCGGCGAGCGCGAGCGGTGCGCCCCCGGCGGCCGCGACGACGACGCAACCGCCGGCGGCCGCCAGCGTGCCGCCCGCGAGCAGCGTCCGGTCCGAGAAGCGGTCGGCGACCTGGCCGAGGAACCGGCCCACCGCCATCGCCGCGCCGAAGATGCCCGGGCCGAGCGCACTCACCGCGGGTGTCGCATCGAGCTGACGGGCGAGGAAGATCGAGCTCCAGCTCTCGACTCCTCCTTCGACGACGAAGGCAGCGGCCCCGACGAGCCCGATCGCGAGCAGCGCGCGCCCGAGAGAGAACCGTCGCCGCCGGCGTGGACCGGTTTCGGTCGTCCCGATCGGTCCCGGAGCACGTCCGAGCATGAGCGCTGTTGCCGCGACCAGCACCGCGACGGCGACGAGGATCGACTCGCGACCGGCTCCCGCACTGCGAGCCAGCCCCGCTGCGACCGCGCCGGCGAGCACGCCGGTCGAATAGAGACCGTGGGCCAGCGGCATCAAGCGGCGTCCGGTTTCGCGTTCGATGCTCGCCGCCTGTGCGTTGATGCCGACGTCGAGGACGCCGGAGGTCGCGCCGGTGAGGACGAGAGCGCCGGCGAGGGCCGGCAGCGTCGTGGCGAGACCTGGGAGCGTCGCAGAGACCGCGAACGCCGCACACGTCCACGCCACCGCTCGGCCGCCGAAGCGGCCGAAGAGCGGGCCGGCGACGAGCAGCATCGCCGGGAGCGAGCCGATGGCGACGAACAGGAGCGCGAGCCCGAGCGCGCCTTTCGACGCTCCGACCGCGCTCTGCACGTCCGGGAGCAGCGCCGCCCAGGCACCCCAGAACGCGCCGAGTGCCGCGAAGCCTGCGAGCGTCGGCGCCCGCCGCGTATTCACCACGCGTGATCCGGCGTCCAGCTCGCCCAGTCGTCCGACCACCAGCGCCGTCCGGCATCGAGATCGGCGGCGATGCGCGCACCCTCGGCGCGGATCTCCGCCGCCTGCGCGGCGGTGAAGCGCCCTTCCCGGACCCGTTCGTCGAGGAGCTCGTCGTCCTTCCACTCCCACCGCGCGCCGAGTGGCACCCAGATGTCGAGCTCGAGGTCCTGCGTGTCGTATCCCTGCGCATTTCGCCGGAACGGCTCCTGCAGGTTCACGTACCAGCCGCGGAACTCTCGTTCCGGCCCGTGCCAGAACAGCCAGATCGCGTACGCGTCGCCGGGCCGCTGCAACATCAGAAGCCCGTGTCCCTTCCACCGCTCCCGCCCGTGCCACGGGTGGCGACCGTTCGACGTCGGCCAGCTCCCCTCCGGGAACTCGAACGGCGTCCCTTCCGGGACGTAGGTCGCGAGCAGCCCGGGGTCGTCCCGCACGACCAGGACCGGAAACCGAAGCCAGACTCGGCCGTCGTTCAGCACCTCCTGCCTGACGACTGCCTCGCCCGGCTGCCAGCGCTTGTGGTTCGCTTCCCCGGTCA
Source organism: uncultured Thermoleophilia bacterium (assembly GCA_963851065.1). Lineage (GTDB taxonomy): Bacteria > Actinomycetota > Thermoleophilia > Gaiellales > Gaiellaceae > PALSA-600. Next base: position 107,741 of record CAWKNW010000011.1, on the reverse strand, counting down.
TGGGCGACCATCCTGACGTGTCGGTCGTCGTCACCATGCTCGACGAGGAGCATGCGGTCGACGAGCTCCTTGCGCGCACCGCGGCAGCTCTCGACGGCGAGACGTGGGAGGTGATCGTCGTCGACGACGGCTCGACCGACGGGACCTTCGAGCGGTTGCGGGCGGCCCACGCACGGGATCCGCGCGTCCGCGCTGTTCGTCTCAAGCGCAATTTCGGCCAGCATCCAGCGATGCACGCCGGGCTCGTCCGTGCCCGGGGGAACCGGATCGTGACCATGGACGGCGATCTGCAGAACGAGCCGGAGGACCTGCCGAAGCTGCTCGCAGCACTCGATCGCGCCGATGTCGCGTCGGGCCGGCGGGTCGCTCGGCGCGACTCACCGGGGCGCACGCTGCCGAGCCGCGTGATCAACGGCCTGCTGCGCCGTTTCACCGGCGTGCGGATCTCCGATTTCGGCTGCGCATTCAACGGCTACCGGCGGGAGGCGATCGAGCCGATGCTCGGTGCGATCGGGCGGCAGAAGTTCACCAAGGCGCTCGTGCTCTCGACCGGGGTGTCGGTCGAGGAGGTCGACGTCTCGCATGCGCTCGCGCGAAGCGGTTCCCGTTACTCGCCGTTCCGGCTCGTGCGGCTGGCCTTGCACGTCGTCGCGGGGTTCTGGCCGCAGCCCGTCCAGTGGATGGGTGTCACGCTGGGGGTCGTCTGCTCGCTCGCAGCCGCCGCGCTAGGCGTGTACGGCGTCGTGTACTGGATCGCGAACGCGAACTTCCCGGGCCCGTTGTTCGCCGGTGCCGGCATCGTGCTCGTGCTCGGTGTGCAAGGCTTCGTGCTCGCGCTGATCGGCGAGTCCCTCGGCCGCATCCAGCGTGACGTCGAGCAACGGCCGTTGTACACGATCTCCGAGGAGCTCTAGGCAGTGTCGAAGCGCGTGCTGGTGACCGGTGGGGCGGGGTTCATCTCGTCGAACTTCATCTGCCATCTGCTCGAGTCGACGCCCTACGAGGTCGTCACGCTCGACGCGCTCACCTATGCCGGCAACCTGGAGAACCTCGCTGACGTGCTCAGCCATCCGCGCCTCTCGTTCGTGCAGGGTGACATTCGCCACGCACCGCTCGTCCGCGATCTCGTCGGAGGTGTCGACGTCGTCGTCAACGCGGCTGCCGAGTCGCACGTGGAGAAGTCGATCGCCGACGGTGCCTCCGAGTTCGTGACCACGAACGTCGAAGGAACGCAGATCCTGCTCGACGCGATTCGGGAGCGGCCGGTCGAGCGGTTCATCTTGATCTCCTCCTCGGAGGTGTACGGAACCGCCGAATCCGCGCCGATGGACGAGGAGCATCCACTCAATCCGCGGTCTCCCTACGCGGCGACCAAGGCCGGCGCCGATCGGCTCGCCTACTCCTACTGGACGACGTACGGGCTGCCGATCGTGATCGTTCGGCCCTTCAACAACTACGGCCCGCGCCAGCATCCCGAGAAGCTCGTGCCGCGGTTCATCACCCAGGCGCTCGACGACGAGCCCCTCACGATCCACGGTGACGGCCACGCCTCACGCGACTGGCTCTACGTCGGCGACGACGCGGAGGCGATCGAGCACGTCATCCGCGCACCGATCGACGAGCTCGCCGGGGAGGTCGTCAACGTTGCCACGGGCGTCGACATCTCGGTCGTGGAGGTCGCCGAGCTCGTGCTCGACGTCCTCGGGAAGCCCCGCTCGCTCACGTGCAACGTGCCGGAGCGGCCCGGGCAGGTCGACCGCCACATCGGCTCGACCGAGAAGGCCGAGCGCCTCCTCGGCTGGCGGGCACGCACGTCGTTCGCCGACGGTCTCGAGCGGACCGTCGCGTGGTATCGCGACAATGAGGCGTGGTGGAGGGCGGTTCTCGCTCGCGAAGCCCGCGCCTTCTCGTCCTAGGCGCAGGGCCGGCACAGCTCGGGCTGCTCGAGGCGGCTCGCGCTCGCGGGATCTGGCTCGCCGTCGTCGACCGGAACGCCTCCGCGCCCGGCCTCCGTCTCGCCGATCGGCGCTGCATCCTGTCGACGGAGGATGAGCCTGCGATCGAGCGGCTCGTCGGAGCCCTCGGCATCGAGGGGCTGATCGCACCGGGAACCGACTGGCCGATCGGACTGGCGGCGCGGATCGCCGAGCGCTCCGGACTGCCGCATCCTCTTTCGCCGCAGACGGCGGTGCTGGCGATCAACAAAGTGCGCCAGCGCGAGCGGCTCGACGAGGCGGGCGTGCCGCAGCCGCGGTGGTGGGTGGTGGCGCCGGGGGACCCGCTGCCCGTCGTGGAGACGCCGTGCGTCGTCAAGGCGCCTGATCGGCAGGGCCAGATAGGGCTGACGCTGGTCCGGAGCGCAGCCGGGCTCGGCGCCGCGGTCGATGCGGCCCGATTCGAGTCGCGCGGCAATCTGGCCCTGGTCGAGGAGCTCGCACCGGGGCCGGAGATGACGGTGATCGGGTTCTCGGCCCGCGGAATCTTCACCGCGCTCGCGGTCACGGATCGCGTCGTCGCCGAACCGCCCGCATTCGGGGTCGCTCTCGCACACGTGTGGCCGAGTCACGCGGCGTCGGAAGGAGCCGCCGTTGCGGAGCGGGCGCTCACCGCACTCGGCATCACCGAAGGCCCCTCCTACGTGCAGGTTCGTATCGGGCCGGACGGTGCGCGCGTGATCGAGGTGGCAGCCCGCCTCGGCGGCGGGCACGATGCCGAGCTGGTCGAGCAAGTGACGGGCGTCTCGCTGAACGACCTCGCGATCGACGCTGCGCTCGGCCGTCCCACCGGGCCGCTCAACCCCGAGCGACGGGTGGGCGGGGCAGTGACGCGGTTCCTCGTCGCTCCGCCCGGTGTGTTCGAGGCAGTGGACGTGCCGGACGACCTCGAGGGGATCGAGCGGATCCGGATCTACCGGGAGCCCGGATTCGTCTTTCGGCCGCTTCGGCGCGGCTCGGACCGGGCGGGAGCGGTGCTCGCCGTCGGCGACAGCCGGGCCGAGGCGCTCGAGCGGGCCGAGCGCGCGGCTGGAGCGATCGCCTTTCGGGTTGCTGCGCGTTCCGCGAGAGCTTCCTAGCCGGTCGCGGCCTTCTTGTACGCCGCCGCAGCCTCGGACTCGAGCTGCTTCTGGATCCCGGTCACGTTGGCCGGGTTCCTGACGAACGTCTGGAAGAGCCCGAACTCCCCCTGCCCGGGCGTCGCGCCGAAGGAGCTGGGCTGCCGGTCGGACATGTCGAACACGATGCTGTTCGCCTGCTGGACGGCCTCCTCGTTCGCCTGCGAGATCGCGTCCGGGAACGACGGCGCCGGGACGTGCGTGTTGCCGGTCGCGAAGCCGCCGTACTTGGCCCAGGCCTCCCCGGCCGCGGGCGTGGCGAGGAACGTCTCGAACGCCTGGATGGGCGCCGTCGAGCGGAAGGTGACGATGGAGTCTCCCGCGACCTCGACCGCCGGCTTCGAGTCGTTGATGCTCGGGAAGGCGAACACGCCGTAGTCGGTGCCGGGCTTCGCCTTCACGGTCGCCGAGCCGGGCACGAAGTCGCCCTCGATCACCATCGCGCCTTTCGGCGGGCTCTCGAAGACGTTGTCGACCGAGGTCGGGAAGTCGGTCAGCACCGCGCCCGCGGTCCCGCCGACCATCGACGAAGGCTGCAGGACCTTCGCCATCGTCTGCAGCGCGGTCGTCACGGTCGGATCGGTCCACTCGATCTGATGCGCGCTCAACTTGTTGTACATGTCCTGCCCGGCCGTGCGCAGGTAGATGTTCTCGAACAGGTCGGTGAGGGTCCAGGCGTCCGCTCCCCCGATCGAGAACGGCGTCGTGCCCGACGCCTTGACCGTCGACGCGAGACTCAGGAACTGGTTCCAGGTCGTCGGCGTCTTCACCCCGGCGCTCTTGAAGGCGTGGACGTTGTACCAGACCAGTGACTTGTTGCTCGCCTTGAAGACGACGCTGTAGAGCGCGCCGTTGTAGGTGCCGAGCTGGATCCACGCCGGTGCGAAGTTCTTCACCATCGTCGGCTTGGCGTAGTCGATCGGCTGCAGCGCCTTCTTGTTGACGAACTCCTGGATCAGGCCCGGTTGCGCGATGTCGGCCATGTCCGGCGGATTGCCGCTGGCGACCGCGGTCGAGAGCACCGCCGGCAGGGTGTTGCCGACCGGCTTGTACGTGACGTGGACGTTCGGGTAGCTCTTGTTGAAGACCCTGATCACGTTGGCGAAGTGCGCGGCCTCCGCTCCGGTCCACACGCCGTCGAAGGTGATCTTTCCCGTCAGGCCCGAGGTGGTGGTCGTGCCGGCCGCCGGGCCGGATGAAGACGAGGAACTGCCGCCACAACCGGCGGCGAGCAGCCCCAGAGATCCGAAACCGACGAGCGCGATCCGACGCAGATTCATCCCGATCCTTTCGGTTGCCCGGAGCGACCATACTCCCTCGCCGAGGCCCGACGGTGGGGCGCGTTACCCTTGCCCGCGTGGAGGTGACCCGCCGCGCGACGTTCCTCGGCTTCCAGCCGCCCGCCCTCGACGAGGACGAGGTCGCGGCCGTCTCCGAGACCCTCCGCTCCGGATGGCTGACGACCGGGCCGCGGACGGCGGAGCTCGAAGCGCGCATGCGTGACTACCTCGAGGCGACTCACGTCCTCGCGGTCTCGTCCTGCACGGCGGCGCTGCATCTCTCGCTGGTCGCTCTCGGCGTGGGCCCCGGCGACGAGGTGATCACGAGCTCGCTGACGTGGCCGTCGACGGCCAACGTGATCGTGCACTGCGGCGCGACGCCGTTGTTCGCCGACGTCAGCGACGACACGCTGAACATCGACCCCGACCGTGTGCGCGAGCTGGTCGGCGAGCGGACGAAGGCCATCCTCCCGGTCGATCTCTATGGCCAGCCGGCCGATCTGGACCCACTGCTCGAGCTCGGGATCCCGGTGGTCGAGGATGCCGCGCACGCCGCCGAGTCACGCTACCGCGGCCGGAAGGTCGGGTCGATCGCCGACGCGACGTGCTTCTCCCTCTACGCGACGAAGAACATCGCCGCCGGCGAAGGAGGTCTCATCGCAACGTCGCGCGACGATCTGGCGGCACGGCTCGACGACCTGCGGGTGATGCGGCGCGGGCACGGTTCCCGGTACGACATCGCGGTGCCGGGCTACAAGGCGAACCTCTCCGACGTCCTCGCGTCGATTGCACTCGTGCAGCTGGACAAGGTCGAGCGGCACGGCGAGATCCGCCGGCGACACCATGCGCTGTACAGCGAGGGAATCGCCGGGCTCGAGGGCATCACGGCGGTCGGCCGCGACCCGCGTGACGTGCACGCGAATCATCTGTTCGTGATCAGGATCGACGCCGAGGCGGCAGGGGGAACGCGTGACGAGTACCAGCAAGCGTTGGCCGACGAGAACATCGGCACGTCGATCCACTTCCTGCCGGTGCATCAATTGAGCGCCTACCAGGATCGTCTTGCCCCGACACAGCCGGCGCTACCGGTCACCGAGCGTGCCGGCTCGGAAGTGCTGTCGCTTCCGTTCTCGCCGGCCCACTCGGACGACGACGTCAGCGATGCGATCGCCGCCCTGCGGCGGGTCCACGCGCGCTTCGCAGGATGAGCCCTCGCCTGCGCCTCGCGGCGACGCTCGTCGTTTCGGCGCTCGCGATCGGCTACATCCTCTTCAAGATCAACATCGGTCAGACGCTGCACATCCTCGGCAGCGCCGATCAGAAGTGGGTCCTGGTGTCTGCGTTCCTGATCCTCGTCACGATCCTTCCGATGGCCTGGCGCTGGCAGCAGCTGCTCGGCGCGCGTGGCATCCACGAAGGCCTGTCGTGGCTCACCCGTGCGTATTTCGTCTCCTACGCCGTCGGCCAGGTGCTGCCGACGTCGGTCGGCGGCGACGCATCGCGCATCTACGAGACGTCGCGCCGTCATCCCGGCCAGATCACCCCGGTCACCGGCTCGGTGCTGCTCGAGCGTGCGCTCGGTGGCGCCGTGACGCTGCTCCTCGCCGGCATCGGCTTTCTACTCGCGATCGGCCGCTACGACATCGGGGGGTACCTGTGGATCGAGTTCCTCTTCGTCGTCGCGACGCTGTTCGCGGGCGTCGTCTTCTTCTCACGGACCGTTCGTCGCCGGCTCGTGTTCGCGGTCCCGCTCGCACGGCGGCTGCGCGTCGAGCGGATCGCACGTGCCGTCTACGACGGCATCCACGGCTACCGCGATCATCCCGGCGCACTCGCGATCGTCTGCGCCGCGACCCTCGTCGTGCAGCTCGGACGGATCCTCTCGATCTACGCGGCCGGTCGCGCCGTCGGCATCGACCTGTCACCTCTGCCGTACATCGTGCTCGGCCCGCTGCTCTTCCTCGTGATGCTCGTGCCGTTCACGATCAACGGGCTTGCGGTCCGCGAGGCGTTCTTCGTGAGCTTTCTCGGCAAGCTCGGGGTCGGCGCCGACCAGGCGTTCGCGTGCGGGTTCCTGTTCTTCCTGCTGACGCTCGTGCTCTCGCTGCCCGGCCTTGGCATCATCGTGTGGGAGAACCTGCGGCGTGCGCCGGTCGTACCCGATGGCTCCGGCACCTGACGTCTCCGTCATCGTCGTGACCCTGAACGCGCTGCCGTGGGTCGAGCAGTGCCTCGAGTCGGTCCGCGGGCTCGACGTGATCGTCGTCGACCACGGGTCGACCGACGGGACGTTGGAGCTCGTGCGGGAACGGTTTCCCGGCGTGCGCGTCGTCGAGCAGGAGAACCGCGGCATGGGCGGCGGGAACAACGCCGGCATGCGAGTCGCGTCGGGTCGCTACTGGTTCCTGCTCAATCCGGACGCCTGGGTCGTCGGCGATGGGCTCGCACGGCTCGTGGCCTTCGCCGACGCGCATCCGGAGGCGGCCGTCGTGGGCCCTCGCCTCTCGAACACGGACGGAACGCTCCAGCGTTCGGCACGTGCCGAGCCGACCGTGTGGCGCCTCGCCACCGAGTACGCCGGAGTGCGCAAGCTCGCGCCGGGATCGTCGGTTCTGAACCCGCTCTATCTCGGCGGCTTCGACCACACCACCGTTCGGGAGGTCGACTGGCTTTCGGGCGCGGCGCTGCTCGTCCGCCGCGCCGCCGCCGACGAGGTGGGCCTCTTCGACGAGTCGTTCTTCATGTTCAGCGAGGAGGTCGACTGGCTGACGCGATTCCGCCGCGCGGGCTGGAGCGTGCTCTTCTATCCGGAAGCGGAGGTCGTGCACGTCGGCGGTGCCTCACACGGCGGGCAGATGTACGTCGAGAACCTCCGCGGCCACCTTCGCTTCCTCGACAAGCATCGCGGCCGCGACGAGGCGGAGCGGGCACGCCGGGTCCTGCTCTGGTCGCTGCGGGTGCGCGGGCTCGTGTTCCGCGGTGACCGCGGGGCCGCGTACCGCGACGGCGCGCAATTCCTCGCCTCCGGCGACGTCGGCGCGCTCCTCGGAGAAGCAGCCTCTCGGTGATCGAATACCTGAGGCTCGCGTTCGGCACGGTCGTCGTGCTGGCGCCGGGTGCCGCCGTGGCGCTTGCGCTCGGTCGCCGTTCGGCTGCATCGCTCCTCGCGTGGGCGACGGCGTCGGTCTTCGTCGCGTGGGCGCTCGTCTTCGCGATCCACTCGACGATCCGGCTCGCCGCGATCGTGCTCGCGGCGATCTTCGCGATTGCCGTTGCAGTCTGGCTGCTGCGCCCTCGGCGCCGCCCCGCCGGGCCGCGCGCGTTCGGCTCGCCGTGGCCGTGGCTCGTCGGGCTCGTTCTCGGTTGGTCTCTGTGGCATGTGGCCGGAGCCGTCACGGGCGACGGGCTCTTCCACGAGGCGCGCGTTCGCAAGCTGGTCGCGCTCGGCGACCTGCACCTTCGCACCGTCGACGAGTTCAAGGACGGCGGGCTCCATCCGGGCTATGCCTTCCCGCTCTGGCACGGCTTCCTCGCGCTCGTCTCGTGGGTGTCCGGCGTCGACCCCGCCGACGTCGTCCGCCACGAGCCGTCGGTGCTCGCACCGCTCGCGTGCGCACTGGCGTGGGAAGCGGGTGCGACCGTCTTCGGCTCGCGCTGGGCAGGCGCGTCGGTGCTCCTGGCGACGCTGGCGATGTTCGTCTTCGGTCCGGGTCACGGCGGCGCCTATGCCCAGCTCGCGCAGCCGGCGACCGCGGCGCGCCAGCTCTTCGTGCCGGCCGTGATCACGCTGTTCTTCGTGGCAGCCTCGTGGCGCAGCCGAGCCGAGCTGGTCGCCGTCTTCGGAGCGCTCGCGCTCGTGCACCCGACCTACGCGCTCTTCGTGCTCGTGCCGCTCGCGGGGTGCGCGCTGCTGCAGCCGCGAGCCTGGCGCGAGTGGGCGCCGACGTTTGCCGCCGCAGTCGTCCCGATCGGACTGGCGCTGCTCTGGTTGCGGCCGATCGTCGACGAGACCGTCTCGCACGATCCGGGTGCGGGCGAACGAGCACGCGCGCTCAGGCAGTACGCAGACCAGCTGGTCGTGACGAACGAGCACCACTACCGGCTCGCCGCCGAGGTGTTCGGCCGGAGTGGCGCCGTCGCGGTGGCAGCGCTGTTCCTCCTGCCGGTGACGGCGCTCGCCTGGCCGCGGCGCTGGGTGGCGTTCGTGCTCGGCGGCACGCTGCTCGTGCTCGTGCTGCTCGAGGTGCCCTGGCTGTTCGTTCACCTGTCGAACGCGGTCTCGTTGTCGCAGTCGCGGCGGGCGGCCGGATTTGCGCCGCTGCCGTTCGCGCTTGCCGGCGCGCTCGCGCTGCTCGCCCGCTCGGTGTTCGTGCTCCCCGTTGCCTTCGCCGGCGGAGTCGTGCTCCAGCGCGTCTGGCCGGGCGACTTCGAGTACGGCCTCCACCATGGCGGCCCGGCGCTCGCGACCTGGATCGCGCTCTTCGGCGGTGCCGCAGCGCTCGCGGTCGCGATCGTCGTCCGGCGGGGCCCCGCTCGCGAGTCCCACCGACTCGGCGCGGCTGCCATGCTCGCGCTGATCCTGCCGGTGGCGGCGCACGGCGTCTGGCACTGGAGCCCTCGAATCGCCACCGATCCGAACGCGCTCTCGCCTCGTCTCGTCAGCTCGCTGCGCACGAAGGTGCCGAAGGGGGCGATCGTGCTGGCGCCGCTCCAGGTCAGCTATCGCGTCGTCGCGGACGCGCCCGTCTACGTGGTCGGGCTGCCGGTCGTCCACGTCGCCGATACCAGGGCGAACGATCCGTACGGCCGTGCCGGCGCGGTGAACCACTGGGTGGCGACCGGGGATCCTCGGGTGGCGAGGCGCTACGGCGCGACCTGGGCGATTCGCGGCAGCCGTCTCTATCGTCTGCCGCGGTGAAGGTGCTGCTGGTGACGATGTACTTCCCGCCTGCCGGCGGCGGGGGAGTGCAGCGTCCGCTGAAGTTCGCGACGCACCTGCCGGAGCTCGGGGTCGAGACGCACGTGCTCGCTCCCGACGATCCGAAGTGGATCCACCGCGACGAGGAGCTTCAGCCGCCGACCCTCGCCTGGGTCCATCGCGCGCGTTACATCGGGCCGAAGGGCAGGAAGCCGGCCGAAGAGCTCCACGGAACCGGGGGCCTCGAGCGCTTCACCCGACAGGCGCAACTCGCCGGTCGCAGGCTGCTCGTCCCGGACGAGAACGTCAGCTGGAACCTGACGGCGATTCCCGACCGCGATCCGGATCGCGAGGCGAGAGGGGATCGATGTCGTGATCACGACGTCGCCGCCGTCGTCCGTGCACCTCGTGGGCGCTGCGGTGAAGCAGGCTGTCGGCATCCCCTGGGTCGCCGACCTCCGCGACTCGATCGTCGCGCATCCCCACCGGCGTGCCGAGTCGCGGCTCGTTCGCGTCAAGGAGACCGGCGAGCACGCGGTTGCGGGGCTCGTCGCTCGATCGGCCGACGCCGTGGTCTGCGTTTCCGACGCGATCGCGGACGAGATGCGGGAACGCTCGCCGTCGGGAACCGTCGCGACGATCGCCAACGGCTCCGACTTCGACGACTTCGCAGGGCTCGAGCACCACGAGTCGCAGCGCTTTCGCATCACCCACGCGGGCTCGTTCTTCGGCAAGCGCGACCCGCGTCCGTTCCTGACTGCGCTGGCACGATCGGAGCTCGACGTGGTCGCCCGTTTCGTCGGAGACTTCCGCTCTGCCGATCGCGAATGGGCCGAGGCGCTCCGCCTCGGCGATCGGCTCGAGCTGATCCCGTACGCACCGCGTCGGCGGTCGCTCGAGCTGCAGCGCGACTCCGAGGCCCTGCTGCTCTTGATCCCGGAGGCGGGCGGTCGCGGCAAGGGCGTTCTCAGCGGGAAGGTCTTCGAGTATCTCGCCGCTGCGCGACCGATTCTCGCAGTCGTGCCGCCGGACGGCGCGGCTGCGCAGCTGATCCGTGACGCCTCCGCCGGCCTCGTCGTCGCACCCGACGATGTCGACGGGATCGAGGCGGCGCTGCGCGATCTGCATGCGCGGTGGGCGGACGGCGCGCTCGAGGACGCGCCGCTGTCCGCAGCGTGGCAGCGCAAGGTTGCACGCAGGACGCGGGTCGAGGAGCTCGCGCGGTTGCTCGAGGAGCTGACGGCATGAGCCGTAGGCTCGACGGAGGCTCACAGGGAGCGGAGGCACCGGCTCGGCCGGTGCTGGAGCGGATATGAGGCAAGTGACCAGCTTCCTCTTCCTCGCGAGCGTCTTCTGCGTCACGTTCGAGAAGGTTCACTGGACCTTCGCCGGCACCGTGGGAATCGCCGACTTTCTCGCGATCGGCTTTCTCGTCTCGTTCGCGATCGGGACGCGGCGGTTCCGCGTGCCGCACACGACCGCGGTGCTGCTCGGCTTCTTCGCCGTCTTCCTCGTCGCCTACCTCGTGGGTTACTTCGACCTCTCGGACTCGGACGCGCTGGGTCAGTGGGGGAAGGGGATGACCAAGTGGCTGATCCACTTCCTCTTCCTCGCAGCAGCGGTCGTCTGGCTCTCGCGCCGGGGGCAGCGCTACTTCTGGAAGACGCTGGCGTGGTTCACCGCCGGCTTCGTCGTCAACGCGCTCTACGGAGTCCTGCAGCTGCTCGACGCACGCCGCGGCGGCAACCTCGATGCGCTGATCCTGTCGCCGATCACCGGCGGCGCGAGCCAGATCAACATCTACGGCGCGATCAACGGCGCCAACGTCTATCGGCCGAACGCGCTGACCGGAGATCCGAACCACCTCGGGATCATGTTGATCGTCCCGCTGCTCGTCCTGACGCCGCTCTACCTGCGACTCGAGAAGGGCCATCGCGCGCGGCGCTGGCTGATGATCGTGATCGGCTTCTTGCTCGTGGTCGAGGCGACGACGCTCTCGCGCAGCGGTCTGCTCGGGCTCGGCGTCGGCGCGCTCGTGCTCCTACTCCCGTACCGGCGGTACCTGGGGTCGGCGCAGCTCCTCGTCCCGATCGGCGCCGCGCTGGCGCTGCTGCTGGCGATCGTCCTCTCGCGGCGAAGCTTCTTCACGACCGTGCTCAAGTCGCGCGTCGAGACGGGCGGCAGCTCGGAGAACGCGCACTTCCAGGTGTACTCGTTCATCCCGCACGTGTTGCACGTCGACCCCCTCTTTGGACTGGGGTTGAACACGTTCTCGGTCTACTACGAGTTCGTCACCGGCAAGACGAACTGGGGGCCGCACTCGTTCTACGTCGCTCTGATCGTCGAGACGGGCCTGGTGGGGACGGTGCTGTTCGCGGCCTTCGTGTACTGGGTGTTCCGGCGGCTGAATGCGGCGCGTGCGCTGGGCCGTGCCCTCGCCGCCGCGCGCGATCCGCTCGCGGCGCGCGTCAGGCCGCTGGCGTGGGGCTTCACCGCCGCGCTGGTCGGGACGCTCGCGGCGAACGCCTTCTACCTGACGATGCAGTTCTATTACTTCTACGCGTTCACGGCCCTCGCGCTTGCGATCCCGGTCGTCTTCGCGACGGCCCAGAGCGAGAGCCCGACGGGCGTCGGCACCCGGTCGACCGCGCGGAACGCGGGCACGAGCCGGTCGTAGAGCGAGAGGCCGTCGCGCGGGAGCGAGGTCCGGCGGAGGACGCGGCTCTGCACGAACCAGCCTGCCGCGCCGGCGGGGTTCACATGGCGCACCGTCACCGGCTCCAGGCCTGCCGAGGTGAGCTTCTCCCGCAACTCGCGCCGCGTGTAGCGCCGCTCGTGGCCGAAGGCCTCGTCGAGCGGGCCGAACAGGCGCGGATGCGCCGGAACGATCACGCAGACGGCGCCGCCGGGTGCCAGCAGCTCGGCGAAGCGCGAGAAGACGGCGCGATCGTCGGCGACGTGCTCGAGCACGTTGAAGCAGAGGATCGCGTCGAACGGGCCGTCGACGCTCCACGCGTCACCCTCGACAACCGTCGCGGTCGGCACACGAGCGCGCAGCAGCGCCGCCAGCTCGGTCTCCGGCTCGAGCGCGACGACCTCGTCCGCCAGCTCGACGAGTCGCGCCGTATGCGTTCCGATTCCCGCGCCCACGTCCAGGACGCGGCCGTGCAGCCACGGCTTCGCGCGGTCGACGAGCCACGCGTTGTAGGCGTCCGTCTCCGCCATCGCGTCGAGGTCGTGCGGGAGCCCTTCGGTCATTCTCGAACACAATAGAGCCGTGCGTGTCTGTGTCCTCACGACCTCGTACCCGCGCGACGAGCGCGATGTGGCGGGGAGCTTCGTCGCCGCGCAGGTACGCGGTGTGCGCGAGCTGGGCGTCGAGGTCGACGTCGTCTCCCCGGCGACGTTCCAGGACTTCGGGGTCGCCTACGGCGGCGGGATCGCCCAGAACCTGCGGGCGTCACCGTGGAAGCTTGCGCTCGTCCCTGCGTTTCTGGCGGCCTACGCGCGGGCCGCTCGCATCGCGGCGCGTGACGCCGATCTCGTGCACGCGCACTGGATTCCGTCCGCGCTGGCGGCAGAGGCGACGGGCAAGCCGTACGTGCTCCAGGTGTGGGGAACGGATGTCGAGCTGGCACGGCGTGCTCCCGCGCTCGTCCGCCCGCTCGTCCGCCGCGCGCGCATCGTGATCGCGGCCTCGACCTTCCTCGCCGACCAGGCGCGGGAGCTCGGAGCCCGCGAGGTGCGAGTGGTCCCGGCCGGGGTCGAGATCCCGGAGACGGTCGGCGAGCCGGCAGAGCCGCCGCACGTGCTCTTCGCGGGGAGGCTGAGCGAGGAGAAGGGGATCCTCGAGTTCCTGGAGGCGACCGAGGGCCTGCCGCGCGTGATCGTCGGCGACGGCCCGCTCCGCGACCGCGTGCCCGAGGCGGTCGGCTTCGTGCCGCCGTCGGAGATGGGCGCCTACTACGAGCGCGCGGCGGTCGTCTGCGTGCCGTCGCGCCGTGAGGGGTACGGCATGACGGCACGCGAGGCGATGGCCTACGGCCGCCCGGTCGTGACGACCGGCGTCGGCGGGCTCGCCGACCTCGACGGCACGACGCTCACCGCCGCCCCCGGAGAACTCCGGATCCAGCTCGCTCGCCTGCTCGAGGACGGCAGTGCGCGTCGCTCGCTCGGCGAGCGGGCCCGCGCGTTTGCGCTCGCGGCACTCTCCTTCGAGGCCGCATCCGCAGATCTCTACGGTGCCTACTCGAGCACGTTGCAGCAGGGTGGACATTGAGAGTGCCGACAGCGCGTCGCGCCGGCGGCGGTAACGCAGTGGGTCTGGCGGTGCTGCTGGGTGTCTTCGCTGTCGGCTTGTGGGTGATTTCACCTCGCTTCGCGATCACAGGACCGTCGTTGATCGACGATTGGGACGCTCTCGTTTCGGCGCCGGCCGAGCTGCATGCCTGGTTCACTTCACCTACCACGTACAGTCGCGCTTCTATCCGGCGTGGATCCTTTGGAACTGGGTCCAGTGGCACGTTCCTGGGGCGCCCGGGAATATGACCGGGCCGAACCTTCTTGGAGTTGCGCGCCTTGCCGTCTTGATTCTTGGGATGACGGCCTTCGCCTGGATAATCGTTCCGCCCCGCAAGCACCTGTTCGAGCGAGCTCTCATTTGCGCATTGCCTGCGCTCCTCGTTGTCACCGTGCCGGCGTTCGGGGTGGACCTGGCACGGTTTGGGCCGCAGGAGCTGCGCTTGTCGGCGGCATGATGCTCGGCGGCTCGCTCCTCTACTTTGGTGGGTGCGACCTTGCAGCCGAGCCCGTGCGGATCCCCGTTCGCGCGTGGCTCTGCGTGGCGTTCGGCTTCTTAACGTGGTGCTACGGCGTCTTCAGTAAGGAGACATCGGTTTGCGTTCTGCTGGGGCTGCCGTTAGCGATCGTGCTCCTCCGTAATGTCGCACGGCGACGCAGCAGGAGGCAATTTGAGGTTGCGGCCAGCCTCGTTGCGGTCGCGTTGCTCGCGGTGCTCGTGATGCTCTATGAGGTCCTACGGATTGTCCAGCGCGGCTCACTTGAATACGGGGCGCACGTCAAAACAGGGGGCGGCGCCGTTTCAGTCTTCGTCCACGCGCTGCGCGTAATGCGGCACCAGACGATGAGCCTTACCGGGGTGGTGGTGCTCGTAGCAGTGCTGGTCGCAGTCGCGATCGGCGCGGTGTTACGGCCGCGGCGGCCGGATTGGTTGCTGGTGACGATCTTGGTCGTTGCGCTCGCAGCACTTGAGATGAGTGTCCAGACGGACTTCTACGAGAGTCGCTATTACCTCCCGTCGGTGGCGCTGCTTGCAGTCGGAGCCGCTCGTGCGGTTGGAGGCCTTCCCTCGAGCTACCTACGCCTGTTCCTCCCTGCCGCCTGTGTCCTGGCGCTCGTGTCGGCGACGAAGGCACATGTGCAAGTGCACCGATGGGCTGCGCAGGATCAGCAGGGCGATGAGATCGTCGGCGCCCTGCGCGCCGCCACAGACGACGGCTGCCGATTGTCCATCCTGGGCATCGACGAGGAACGGACACAATCAATCGCGGCGCTCGTCAAATACAGGCGGGGGCGGGTCGATTGCTCCGGCGCGGAGCGCCACGTGCTTCTTGGCCCATTGACGAACGAGACGCCACAGGCTGCGTGTGCGCCAGCCGGCACAACGACTGTCGGCACTTGGCCCTTCTTGGGCTCTGACCGGGTCGTACTTGTCCGCTGCGTGCCGAGCTGATCGTTCTCGTCTGCGGCTAGCCGATCCAGACCGGTCGGGGTGTGCACGACGGCATGGAGCGCCACGCAAGAGCTGCCTTTCTCGGACCTCGTCCGATTGCGTACCAGTAGTTGTGTCCCGACAAGCGTCGGCGGCCATCTGGAAACGAGATCATCCAGAGTGGTCGGGGCGGTCGACGACGCCTCCGTTATCCTGAACGTCGTGTCGAGTCGCGCGGTGACGCCGCCGTCGGTCGTGATCGAGCCGCGGCGGAGCTACTCGCTCCGGCTCGGGGAGCTCTGGGCGTACCGCGAGCTCCTCTACTTCCTGATGTGGCGAGACATCAAAGTCCGCTACAAGCAGACGGCACTCGGGGCGGCCTGGGCCGTGCTCCAGCCACTCCTCCTGATGGTGGTGTTCACGATCTTCCTCGGGCAGCTGAAGGGCGTCGGCCCGCACGGGGTCCCGTATCCGATCTTCTCCTTCGCCGCACTCGTTCCGTGGACGTTCTTCTCGAGCGCACTCGCGGCCGGCGCAAACAGCCTCGTCGGCAGTTCCAACCTCGTCTCGAAGATCTACTTTCCGCGGCTGCTGATGCCACTCGCAGCGTGTTGTTCGTTCCTGCTCGACTTTGCGATCAGCTTCGTGGTCTTGCTGATTCTGATGGCGGGGTACAGCTTCCCGCCGTCCGGTCGAATCGTCCTTCTGCCGGTGTTCACGCTCTATGTCGTCGTCGCCGCCATCGGGGCCGGGCTCCTGCTCGGGGCGCTCAACGTCCGCTATCGCGACGTCCGCTACGCGATCCCGTTCCTCGTTCAGTTGTGGCTCTTCGCGACGCCTGTTGCGTATCAGTACTCGGTGGTCGGATCCCAGTATCGTTGGATCTTCGCGCTCAACCCGATGGTCGCGGGCATCGAGGGATTCCGAGCATCTCTGATTGGAACAGCCGGGATACCTCTCGAGATCTATGCGATCTCAACGGCAACGATGATCCTGATGACGGTTTTCGGCTTCCTCTACTTCAGACGCGTCGAGCGGACGTTCGCGGACGTCATCTGATGACCGTCGTCATTCAGGCGATAGGCCTGTCGAAGCGTTACACGATCGGAAGCACGGCCGGCGGTTACAGCAGGTTGACCGAGGACATCACGGATGTCGTTGCACGGCTGTTGCGTCGACGTCCGGGTGAGCGCATCGAGGCCACTGCCCGCGAGCTCTGGGCACTCGACGACGTGTCTCTCGACATCGAGGAAGGCGAGATCGTCGGCGTGATCGGACGTAACGGCGCCGGAAAGACGACTCTCCTGAAGGTGATGGCGCAGATCACTGAACCGACGCGTGGCCGCGCCGTCGTCACTGGACGCGTTGGATCGTTGCTCGAGGTCGGGACGGGTTTTCATCCGGAGTTGACTGGCCGAGAGAACGTCTTTCTCAACGGTGCGATCCTCGGCATGCGACGGGCGGAGATCCGCGCGAAGTTCGACGACATCGTCGGGTTCGCCGAGGTGGAGCGCTTCATCGACACTCCTGTCAAGCGGTACTCGAGCGGCATGTACGTGAGGCTCGCTTTCGCGGTCGCCGCGTTCCTCGAACCCGAGATTCTCTTCATCGACGAGGTGCTCAGCGTCGGCGATCAGGCGTTCCAGCAGCGGTGCATTGGGCGGATGGGCGAGATTGCGCATAGCGGTCGCACGATTCTCTTCGTCAGCCACAATCTTGCGTCCGTCTCGGCGCTGTGCACGCGCGTGCTGCTGATGGAAGGCGGACGACTGGTCCGTGACGGCGGAGTTGACGAGGTGATACAGCACTACGTCTCCGCGGTGCAGTCTCGGGCCGGTGATGACCTCGACCAACGCGAGGACCGACAAGGAGACGGCCGGCTGCGGGTCGTTCATGCCGAGGTCGTCGGGCCAAATGGCGGCCCGCCCCGCACCGGAGCCGATGCGGTCGTGCGGCTCGAGTACGTGACGAAGGCAACTGGGTACGACGTGACCGCCTCGATCTCCGTGGAGGGACCGCTCGGCGAGCCGGTGTTCGTCTGCTCGAGCCGGGTAACCGGTGAACAGCTGATCGCCGACGATCTCAAAGGAGAGCTCGTGTGCGACCTTCCCGACCTACCACTTCTCCCGGGGCGATACACGTTCACCCCCTACATCGAGGTCAATGGCGTTCTTGCAGACTGGGTGCGCAACGCCGTGTACTTTGATGTCTTCGAGGCCGATGTCTTCGGCAGTGGGCAACTGCCGCCTACCACCCACGGCAGGGTTGTCGTGCCCCACAGTTGGTCGGTTCGCACTCGATCCGGTCGGCACGCGGTGAGCTGAGGAGAGGGCTCAACGCACCTCTTCCGCCCGGGATCTCATTGGGTTCAACCCGCGTCGGGCGCCACGACGAATACGCCGCAGCGCGCGGTAGGCCACGTCCGGAACCGCGGAGAACGGTCCCAGGTAAGCCTCTTCGAGTTCGCGTCGCACACCGCGGTATTCGGCAGCAAACAGGTCGGGCCTGGCGGACTTGGCGTCGCCGTGTAGGTAGCGCACCGCCATTTCTCGCTCGATGGCGAGGGGCACAATCCCGTTCAGGGCGCAACGAAGGCCGAACTCGAGATCGAACACATAGTGCAAGTCCTCGCGCAACAGACCGATGTCCCGGAAGACATCACTTCTCCAAAACGACGAGGCCTGTGGCGCGTACCAGGTCTCGCGGATCATCGTTCGTCGGGGCATCTTCGGTGGCTCCGGGTCGAGCACTGCATGGAGTGAACCGTCCGTGTTCTCATAGCGACAGCGGCCGGCGCACCAGCGTGTGTCATCTCCCATGGCCTTCGCTGCAGCTTCCAGCGCGCCAGCGAGGTAATAGTCGTCGCTGTTGATATACGCGACGATTTCGCCTGTAGCCCAGCCAAGGCCTTTGTTGATTGCGTGGGCCTGCCCGCGGTCCTGCTCGCTGACCCACTTCGTAAGCCGGGCGGAGTAGCGTTCGAGAATAGCCACTGAGTCGTCCGTGGAGCCACCGTCGACGACGATGTACTCGAGGTCGGGGTAGCCCTGGTCGATGACGGAGCGGATCGTGCGCTCGAGGAACTGGGCTTGATTGAGCGAGGGAGTGATGATCGAGATTCGCGGCAGGGTCATCGCTGCCGGCTCAAGACGTGCTGTATCACGCCAGAATGGCGTCGAGAGTTGCTTCGACGACGTCGAGGGGTGCCTCGAGATTCCCGTTGCCTGCATCTCGACCGATCACGTACCAGTAGTCGTGACCGGCTGCGTCCGCCACTGCGAGGTTGCAACGATTCAGGTAGACGGGAGAGAACAGCTCCACGAGCGACAGACGTGGGGAGAACAGTGCGTTGACGTGCGCAGCTCCGTGCGGACCTATGACGACCGACGACTCCGCGAAGAGACGGATCTGTTCTGCTAGTTGGAGGGTTTCCGGCGAGACCCACTGGAATCCTCGACGCCGGAGGAGTTGCCAGAGCGGTTTCTCGTTGACGACTCGCCTCGTCTTGGTGGCCGCGCGGCTGACGTAGACACGCCGCCCCGGCTGTTGAACCTCTGTCGGCCCGAGTCGGTCCCGTAGCCAGCTCACCACCCAAGGAGAGGGATTGCCGGTGTGCGCAGCGGGTGACGGCACGAGCAGCATGTCGGCTTGGACGTGTTGTCGGCGGTAGGGAGACGTCTTCTCAAGCGAGATACCGAGCTGCGCCAGCGAGGCTGTCTGAAAGCTGTTCAGACGCTCGGGAACGATGAGGGTCGCCTCTCCGGCGAGGCCAGATCGTTCGAGGACCGCGTAACGTGGAAGTGCGTCGAGCATCCAGTGAAAGAAGTTTTCGCTCCACAGCGAGATAAGGGATGCATGTGTCCCAGAGAGGTGCGCCGGCGTCCGAAGGCGCGATGCCGCGGGGAGCGAGAGCCTCAACTGCTCGAGATCCCAGGCGGTCTCTGTGACGACCTGTCCGTCGGCGGTGATCGCCACCCCGGAAGGCGTCGCGAGTCGACCTTGCGGGAGCGAGAGCAACCAGAGAGGCTTCGAGGGCTTCGCGTGTGCGGGCGAGAACACGTCGCATGCCTGTCCGATCGTCCGACCGCCGCCAGCCGTGGACGGCTTCTCGTCGCCAAGTATCTGCGTGTGCACGCCGTCCGGCTCGCCGTCGACCCAGTGGGCAATCGAGCAGAACGTTGTTGGAGCGTCAACGCCCGGAAGCAGGTGTCGATCACGAAGTCCTCGGGCCGCTCTCTGAAGCCGTCGCCTGCCCTGTCGCGAGAGCTTCCCGGCAAGATCGCTGGCTCTTCCTGTCGGCCCTGCCACGGACGCCAACATAGCCCGCATAATTGCCCGGGTGTCTAACACGAGCCTGCTTCGGTTCATGCGTCGAGTGACGCGGGGCTCGCTCCGTCGCGCCGGATTCGACATTGTGAGGTACGACGCGGAGAGGTTCCCCGAGCTTCGGCGGATTCAGATGATCCGCGAGCGCCGTGCGAGTCTCGTTCTCGACGTTGGCGCGAACACTGGTCCCTTCGCTCGGGGTCTGCGTGACGCCGGATACTCCGGGCGAATTGTGTCCTTCGAACCGCAGTCGAGCGCTTACAGCGAGCTGGCGGCTGCCAGCGCGGATGACCTACGCTGGGAGTGTCGGCGGGTCGCACTCGGAGACCGTAGTGGCCAGGCTGAACTACACCTTGCCGGCAACTCGTCGAGCTCGTCGCTCCTCGACATGTCTCCTCAGCATCTGGCCAGCGCCCCCGAGTCGCGCTTC
Source organism: uncultured Thermoleophilia bacterium (assembly GCA_963851065.1). Taxonomy (GTDB): domain Bacteria; phylum Actinomycetota; class Thermoleophilia; order Gaiellales; family Gaiellaceae; genus PALSA-600. Next base: position 87,944 of record CAWKNW010000011.1, on the reverse strand, counting down.
GTCGGTGACGAGGTTGTGCCCGTTGCTTCTCTGGACAGCCTTCGTCACGAACTCATCCAGCCCAGTGACCGCGTCTATCTCAAGGTCGACGTCCAGGGATTGGAGCTTGAGGTGCTGCGCGGGGCCGTCGAAACATTGCGCCAAGTCGTCCTTGTCGAGGCGGAACTCTCGCTCGTCCAGCTATATGAGGGCGCGCCTCTCTTCGCCGAGGTCATCGAGCATCTGGCGATGAGCGGGTTCGGCGTGCTGGCCCTCGAGCCCGTCTTCATCGACCCGACTGATCGACGTGTTCTTCAAGTCGACGGTCTTTTCGGGCGGGTAACCGGGTGACCGAGGCGTTCTGCACGCTCTTCGACGTCAACTACGTTGCGCGCGGGCTTGTGCTCTGCCACTCGCTCGCACGGAACTGCCCACCCGCGAGACTTTGGGTGTTCTGCATGGACGCGGAGGCGGAAACGGTGCTTCGCCGCCTTGAGCTGCCGTCACTCACCATCGTCTCGCTCTCCGAGCTCGAACGCCACGATCCTGCGCTGCTCGCAACAAAGGGCGATCGCACACAAGTCGAGTACTGCTGGACGGCGACGCCGGCGGTATGTCGATACGTGCTCGAGACAGAGCCCGGCGTCGACAGAATCACTTACCTCGACGCCGACCTGATGTTTCACTCCGATCCGCAGCCGCTCTTCGACGAGCTGGGCGACGATGCAGTGCTGATCGTTCCCCATCGGTATGCGGAGGCGTATCGGCACAAGGAGGCGACCAGCGGAACGTTCAACGTCGAGTGGCTCACATTTCGACGCGATCTCGACGGACTAGCGGCTTTGCATTGGTGGCATGAGCGCTGCATCGAGTGGTGTTACTTTCGCTGGGAGGACGGCAAGCTCGGCGACCAGAAGTACCTCGACGACTTTCCGAGACTGTTCTCACGTGTGCATGCGCTGCGACATCCCGGCGGCGGTCTCGCCCCGTGGAACGTGACCGACTACAACCTGTCCGACCACCACGGGCAGGTGTTGGTCGACGACCAGCCGCTTGTCTTCTACCACCACCATTCGCTCCGGCTATTTCACAGAACCTTCGCGGCGCGAGCCGCGGTGGCTGTCGGCAGGCTGCGACCCGGTGTACCGCCTATTCCGCTCGACTGGACGACCAACTATCCCGTCTCGGATCTCGAGCTGCGCCTTGTGTGGCAGCCCTATCTTCGCGACCTCGGTGACGCCTATCGCGCAGTTGGAGCATTGCCCGGCGTCGAGGAGTACCCGATTCGGGAGCTGGCTCGGAAAATCGCCGGTTTCGGAGCTCGCACGGTCCGCCGAGCGTGGGCGGACTCTTTACCGTATCGGTGGCTGCCGGGCGCGTCCGAACGCTATCGGAACAGTTGGCGTAAGCGGCGACGTCGCCCGGCAGATGCTCGAGCTCACCGATCAGCAACTCTCCACCCCTGAGGCCGTTGCTCCCTATGTCGCGTTTCGCGAGCTCGTTGCTCCACTTGATCACCGACCCATCTTTGCCGCGGCCGGCGCGGATTCTCGACATCGGCGCTGGTGCCGGCGCCTACGGCGAGCTCCTCGACCGGTGGTGGCCCGGGCGATTCGATTACGTCGGTGCCGACTACTCCGATGAAATTCTCGCGGTGACGCGCAAGCGGTGGCCTGAACGGACCTTCTTGCGGAAGGACGTATTCGAGCCTGGAGCGCTCGACGGCTACGACATCGTGATGGCGAGTGCGTTGCTCGACGTGCTGCCAGAGGTCGATCTGGGACTCGACGCGTTGCTCGGATCCGACGCCACCTGCGTGGCGCTTCATCGCCAGCGGCTCGACGCACGACGATCTCATGTCGAGGTCGCGACGGGTTATCACGGCCAGCACACCTACCGTGCGTATGTCACGCGTGCAGCAACTCGAGCAGGCGGCGCGGAAGCACGGCCGCCGGATTGCGGGCGAGGTGGTCGTCGACGGCGACGTGCGCTCGTTCCTGCTCGCTCGCTCGTGATCACGCTGTTCTCGGTCCCGAAAGCATTTGCCGGCCAGACGGCGACGATTCAGCGTAACGCTCTCCAGAGTTGGCCGGCGCTCGACGGCGTTCAGGTGATCCTGCTCGGAGACGAGGCTGGAACGGCGGAGGCGGCCGCCGCGGTCGGTGCGGAGCACATCCCCGATGTCGCGACGAGCGACTTTGGAACGCCGCGGCTCGATGATGTCTTCGCGCGTGTCGACGCGATCGCCAAGCATCGCCTTCGCTGCTTCGTCGAACGGCGACATCATCCTGCTCGACGACTTCCTGCTTGCAGCGAAGCGCGTCGAGTGAAGAAGCGGATGCGCGTCCTGATGATCGGCGCAACGCTCGATCTCGAGGTCGAGCGACCGCTCGCGCTCGCCGAGGCCGGTGTAAGGGCAGCGTTGCGGGACCGCGCCTTGCCGAAGGTGTCTCACGCGGAGCAACGGCGATCGACTACTTCGTGTTCACGGCCGGGCTGTTCGATCCGATTCCGCCGTTCGTCGTGGGTCGTGCCCGCTTCGACAACTGGCTCGTGTGGCGTGGGCGCGAGAGAGGCATCGTCGTCGACGCGTCACGAGCCGTCGTCGCCGTGCACCAGCACCACGACTACGGGCATGTGCCCGGAGGTCTCGACGAGGCGCACTTCGGCGTCGAGGCGGAGCGGAACCTCGAGCTGGCCGGCGGCAAGCATCACCTGTACACGATCCATGACGCCTCGCACCGGCTGAGCTGCGGATCGGCGGCTGCGGCGGAACCTGGGCGCGGCCGGTCGGATGCGCGAGAACCTGCCGCAAGATCGCCTGGAAGCTCTCGCGCCGATAGCCTCAGCCTGCGTGTCGCGCCCTCGGATTCTCGTCCTGAACCAGTACTACCGCCCGGGCGTCGAGGCGACGGCGAATCTGCTCGCCGACCTGTGCGAGGCGCTCGCCGACGACTACGACGTGACGGTCGTCACGGGACGGCTACAGGGCCGCGACGACCTGCCTCACACGGAGATGCTGAACGGTGTCCGGGTGCTGCGAACGCGGTCGACGAGTTTCGACAGGACCAAGCTCTCCCAGCGCGGGCTCAACTACGCCACCTATCTCGCGGACAGCCTCGATGCGGTCGCTCTCGGTCGACCCGCCGCGAGCTCGTCGTGTGCATGACCGACCCGCCGATCGTCGGCGACCTCGGCGTGGCGGTGTCGCGCCGCTTCGGTGCACCGCTCCTGGTGATCAGCGAGGACGTCTTCCCCGAGATCGCCACCGAGCTCGGCCGGTTGACGAATCCGCTAGTCGTCCAGGTGCTGCGGCGCCTGGTCGCCTTCTACCTGAAGCGCGCCGACCACATCGTGGCGATCGGCGACCGGATGCGCGAGCGGCTGATCGCAAAGGGCGCCTCGCCGGAGCGGATCTCGGTCATTCCCAACTGGGTCGACGCTGCCGCGATCGTGCCCGGGCCGCGTGAGAACGACTGGGCGCGTGCGCAGACGCTGACGGACCGGTTCGTCGTCATGCACTCGGGCAACGTCGGCCACGCCCAGGACCTCGACAACCTCGTTCGCGCGACGACGTTCCTGCGGGATCTCGACGATCTGGCCGTTCCCGATCGTCGGTTTCGGCGCCCGTCACGTCGAGGTCGCCGAGCTCTGCGGATCGGCTCGAAGCCGACAAGGTGTGTCTGCTTCCCTACCAGCCGCGCGAGGTGCTGCCGCAGTCGCTCGGCAGCGCCCACATCCACTACGTCGGTCTCGCCAAGGGGCTCGCCGGCTTCGTCGTCCCGAGCCGGCTGTACGGCATCCTCTCGGCCGGACGGCCGGTGATCGTCGCGGCCGATCCGGACAGCGAGACGGCTCGCCTGGTCGACAGAGATCGGCTGCGGTGTCGTCATCCTGCCCGACCGTCCGGATCTGCTCGCCGCCGCGATTCGCGACGCGCACGACGGGAAGATCGACCTCGAAGAGATGGGCCGACTCGGGCGAGCGTACGTCGAGCAGGAAGCTGATCGACCGGTCGCGCTCGCGCGTTACCGGTCGCTCGTCGCCGACCTCGTCGGCGCCTGACTGACACCATGAGGATCCTCCAGGTCACGCCCTACTTCGCCCCCGCGTGGGCGTACGGCGGCCCTCCGCGGGTGATGACCGACTACGCGGTTGGTCTCGCTGCGCTCGGCCATCAGGTCGACGTCTTCACCACCGACGTGCTTGACGCGGAGCATCGCGCCGCGCCTGCGCTGGAGACTGATCGAGGGCGTCCGGGTCCAACGGTTTCGGAATGTCAGCAACCGGCTCGCCTGGAGCACGAAGAAGTACCTTCCGTTCGGGCTTCCCGCCGCACTCGCACGAGCGGCAGGTCACTACGACGCCATTCACGTCACCGACACGCGCACGCTCCTGACGGCATCGGCGTATCTGTCGTCGTCCGCCCGGCACGTGCCGCTCGTGCTCTCCGCACACGGCTCGCTGCCCAGTTCCGAAGGGTTTGCGTGGAGTCGTAAAGGAGTCTACGACGTCGCCTTCGTGCGGCCGATGCTGCGGCGCGCGCCGCTGCTCCTCGCCCAGACCGTCCACGAGGCCGAGCTCTACGAGGAGCTCGGCGGTCGTCCTGGGCGCCGTTCGCTCGCTGCCCTTGCCGCTTGCCGCCGATCGACGTCGACCTCGAGTCGAGCGCGGGGTCGTTCCGCGCATCGGATCGGCGTTGGCGCAGATGAGCGCCTGCTTCCTTTCGTGGGCCGCATCAACCGCCTGAAAGGGTCTCGATCTGCTGATCGAGTCCGTGCAACCGCTGCTCGGAGGCGGGACGACCTCGCAGTCGTAGGCCGAGACGACGGGCAGCTCGCCGAGATCGAGTCGGTTTGCCGCCGTCGTTCGCCGACGGCCGCGTGCGGTTTGCGGGGCCGCTGTACGGCGACGACCGCTTTGCTGCCTACGCCGACGCGGATGTCTTCTGCCTGACGCCTCCGCATTGGGAGGAGACGTCTGTTGGCGCGCTCGAGGCTGCGGCTTGCGGCACTCCGTCGTGCTGAGCCAGCAGGCGGATTGCCCGGCCTCGCGGAGGCTGGCGGCGGGTTCATGGTCCCGCTCGACGCCGCGTCGATTCGGGAAGCCGTTAACCGAGTTCTCGAGCAGGGCGAGGAGATGGGGTTGCACGCGCGCAATCACGTCCTTGCTCAACACGACGGGCGACCGTCGTCGCGCGCTTGGACGGATATCTTTCGGAGCTCGTCGCTTGGGCGTCTTAGACTCGTCGCACCGATGAGCTCGACGGGCCGTTATCGCTGGCTTCCGCAGCCGGTTCGAAAGGTCGGCCGGCGCTGGCTGATCATGCGGCGCCAGGTACCCAACGTTCGCCGTTACCGCAGCGTTCGCAGGGCGCCCCTCCTCTCGGCGCGCCACATCCTGTTCAATCGCGAGCTGGTGAATTTTACGTATCAGATCGAGAACGTCGATGCTCTTGTTGAGATGATCGCCCGACTGCTCGACGAGGAGCCGGGGCGCGTCGCAGACTTCGCGGAGGAGCTGGAGGAGAACGACATCTTGCGCAACGAGTTGCGCAAGAAGCTGACGGGTCGGGCCGATCGCAATCGCACCATGCCATTTGGGCGACGAGTCGGCTGGTACGTCCTCGTCCGTCTGCTGAGACCGCGTCTCGTCGTCGAGACCGGGACGCACGACGGCCTCGGCTCAGCCGCGATTCTCGAGGCCCTCGAGCTGAACGCTGCAGAAGGGCCGGCCGGCCGGCTGATCTCGATCGACATCGACCCGACGACGGGCTGGCTTGTGCCCGATCGGCTACGAGGTCGATACGAGCAACTCCATGGTGACAGCGTCGACGTCCTCGGCCGGCTTACCGGTGGTGTCGATCTCGCGATTCTGGACAGCGCACATGTGTACGAGCACGAGGTCGACGAGCTGGCCTTGCTAGGCGCGCGCGCCGGCGAAGCGATGGTGCTCGTTAGTGACAATCCCGGAACGAATTCGCTCGCGAACTACGCGGCTGCGAACGGGCTCCGATACGACGTCTTCCACGAGCAGCCACGCAGGCACATCCATCCCGGCGCCGGACTTGGATTGGCCGTTCCGAGAGCGGCTCTGAAACCAGCGGGCTAGCCGGCCGCCGCGAGGACAGCGTTCGCCACCGCGTCGATCTCGGCGTCCGTGTGGTCGGGCGAGAGCGGAAGGCTGACGATGCGCTCGGAGAGTCGCTCCGCCACCGGGAAGCCGCCGTCGACGTCGAGCTCGGTGTAGGCGGGCTGGCGGTGGATCGGCGTCGGGTAGTGCACGCCCGTGCCGATGCCGACCCGCTCGAGCTTCGCTCTCAGCTCGTCGCGGCGAGGCGCCTGGACGACGTAGAGGTGGTAGGCGTGGCCCCTCCCGGCCCCGACTGCCGGCGGGACGACCTTGGTGCCGGCGAAGGCGGCGTCGTAGCGTGCGGCGAGCTCTCTCCGGCGGGCGTTTGCGGCATCGAGCTGGGGCAGCTTCGCCGACAGAATCGCTGCCTGCAGCGCGTCGAGCCGGCTGTTCAGCCCGTGGAGGACGTGCTCGAAGCGGGCGCGCTCTCCGTAGTTCCGCAAGAGTCGCGCCTGCTCGTGCACCGTGTCGTCGGAGGTCACGACCGCGCCGGCGTCGCCGAGGGCGCCCAGGTTCTTCGTCGGGTAGAAGCTGAACGCTGCGGCGCGGCCGATCGAGCCTGCATGTCTTCCCTCCCACGTCGCGCCGTGCGCCTGGGCGCAGTCCTCGACCACCACGAGGCCCCGTTCGGTCGCGAGCTCGAGAAGCGGTCCCATGTCGGCGGTCTGTCCGTAGAGGTGGACCGGCAGTAGCGCCCGCGTCCGCGACGTCAGCCGTCGCTCGACCTGCTCGGGATCGAGCGTGTAGGTCTCTCGCGTCGACATCGGCGAGCACGGGCATGGCGCCGGCGCGTTCGATGCCGACGATCGTCGGCACGCAGGTGTTCGCTGCGGTGATCACCTCGTCTCCCGCACCGACGCCGCAGGCGAGCAGCGCGATCGTGATCGCATCGGTGCCGGATGCGACGCCGACGGCGTGTGTCGTTCCGCAATACGCGGCGAAGGCGCGTTCGAACTGCTCGTCCTCGTCGGTGAGGATGAATCGCCCACTTGCGAGGACGCGCGCGATCGCGGCGTCGAGCTCCGGACGCAGACGCGTCGTCTCGCGCGTGAGATCGATCAGCGGGATCGTCACTCGGGGTCCCAGTAGTGCTCGCCGTGTTCGCGGTAGAAGTCGAGGGTCCGCCGCAAGCCCGTCTCGACGGGTACGGTCGGGCGCCACGCGAGGTCGCGCTCGATCGCGGCCCAGTCGGCGTAGAAGTCGCCGATGTCGATGCTCTTTCGGTCCTCGGGGAACGGGACGACCTTGACGACGCCGCTCCCGGCGGAGCTGACGACCAGTTCCGCGAGCTCGAGGAGCGACAGATCGCGCTCGCCTCCGAGGTTGTAGACGCGACCGTTCGTCTCGTCGCTCGCGGCCGCGAGCAGGAATGCGGCCACCGCGTCGTCGACGTACGTGAGATCGCGACGCTGCGCACCGTCGCCGAAGACGAGGATCTCACCTCCCTGGAGCGCGAGCTTCAGCCAGATCCCGAGGAACGTCTGCCGCGCGTCGCGCACGCGCATCCTCGGGCCGTACGTGTTCGTGAGCCGGAGGGCGGTCGTCCGCAACCCGTAGACATCGCCGTACAGCAGGTGGAACCACTCGCCGGCCGTCTTGTTCACGCCGTTGACGTCGACGGGCACGATCGGGTGCGACTCGTCGACGGGCAGTCGTTGCGGCCGGCCGTAGATCTGCCGCGTGCTCGCGAACACGATCTTGACGGTCGGGTTTTCATGCCTGCACGCCTCGAGGATGGAGAGCTGGCTGCGGCAGTTGATCTCGAGGTCGGTGTACGGATCGAGCATCGAGTCCAGGTGGCTCGTCTGCCCGGCGAGGTTGAAGAGGTAGTCCTGATCGCGAACGAGGACGCGCAGGCTGTGCTCGTCGCGCACGTCCGAGATGTTGATCGTCACGCGATCCTCGATCCCGGCCACGTTGTAGAGGAGCCCGCCGTATTCCGGGACGAGCGAGTCGACGAGCACGACGTCGGCGCCGAGCTCGACGAGCTCCCGGGCGAGGTTCGAACCGATGAACCCGAGGCCGCCGGTGATCAGCGCGCGCTTGCCGCCGAACGAGGGCTCGAGCTCCGGGTGGATCACCGGTGCGCCTCGAGGATCTCCACGAGCTCGCGCATCCTCGTCGCGTACGTGTGATCCCGCAGCGTGCGCGCCTGACCCGCAGCCGCGATCTCCTGCCTGGCGTCGTCGTCGGCGAGGTAGCGGCGCGCACGAGCGACGAGGTCGTCGGCGTCCCGATACGCGATCACCTCGTGGTCGGGCTCGAACAGCTCGGCGAGATTGACCTTCGCGTCGGTCAGGAGCAGCGAGCCGACGCCGGTGGTCTCGTACAGGCGCATGTTGTTCGCATATTGGCGCGCCGCCCCGATGTGCCGGTTGAGAACGATTCGAGACGACGCCAGAACCCGGTACATGTCGAGGCCCCAACGCTCGCCTCGGTAGCGGCGCCTCACCGGTGACCAGGGTGGACGGCCGCGCAGGTCGTAGCCGAAGAAGTCGATGGGCAGCCGCCGGGCGGCCTGAGCGAGGACGCGGTTCCCGCTCCGGTGCCGAACCGCGTTCAACGCGCCGACGAAGGCGATGTCCCGCTCTGGCTGCACAGGGCCGAGACGGTCCAGCACGCGCGGGTCGAACCCGATGCGGAAGTACTCGGAAGCGACGCCGAGGCCGCGGAAGTCGTCGACGAAGTGAGGAAACGACGTGAGAATGAGGTCGTACCGTCGCAGGCGCTCGGCGCCGGGCGCCTCGCTCGCGATCTGTCCCGCGACGAAGGCACCGGTGTTTCGGACCGCATCCATCGTCTCGTCGGAGAGGACGTGGAGGTTCTGCAGGTAGACGACCTCGGGGGCGAAGTCGTCGATCTGCCGGAGCAGGACCTCCTCGCCCGGCGTCTCCTCGGCCAGCCCGTGCTCCCGTGCCCAGGCGGTCTGGAGCGGCGCGCAGTCGACCACCACCTCGTGAGCAGGGTGGCCGAGCTCGCCGAGGTAGTGCGAGTAGGCGTCGGCGGTGCCGAAGAACGTGTCCATCAGGGCGCGCCACTGCTCGTCGTACGAGCGACCGGCCAGCCCTTCGTGCCGGCTGTAGTGGGCGGCCTGGAAGGCCGCGTAGCAGGTGTCGACGACCAGGATGCGCATCGGGAGGCGCGACGAGGCTATCTACACTCGCGCCGTGGTCGTCCTCGTCGTGCTCTTCTGGCTCTCGCTCGCCGCTCTTGCCTGGACGCACGTCCTCTACCCGCTCGCCGCGATCGGGCTCGCGCGGGTCGCGCCGAGGCCGGTTCACGACGCCGATGTCGAGCCGACGGTCGCGGTGATCGTCGCCGCGTACAACGAGGAGGCGGTGATCGCCAGGCGGCTCGAGAATCTGCTCGCGCTGGACTACCCCCCGGACCGGATCCGGATCGTCGTCTCGTCGGACGCATCCGACGATCGGACCGAGGCGATCGCGCTCGAGTTCCCCGGCGTCAAGGTGATCTCGAACCCGCGTGGAGGCAAGGTCGCCGCCCAGGATCGTGCCGTTCGTCAGACCGAGAGCGAGATCGTCGCGTTCACCGACGCGAACTCGACGTGGGACTCCGACGCGCTGCGACGGCTCGTTCGACCGTTCGCCGATCCCGACGTCGCCTACGCCTGCGGGCAGCTGCACATCGTCGGCTCGGACGGCGCGAACCAGGAGGGGGTCTACTGGCGCTACGAGCTCGGTGTTCGCGACGCCGAGTCCCGGCTCGGGTCGGTGACGGGTGGCAACGGATCGATCTACGCGGTTCGCCGGTCGGACTACGTCGAGGTCGACCCGCGGTTCGGCCACGATCTGGCGCTCCCGTACCTGATGGTGCAGCACGGCCGCCGGGCCGTCTACGAGCCTGCCGCGGTCGCGCGCGAGAAGGCGACGCCGACGAACGAGACCGAGTATCGGCGCAAGGTCCGCATGTTCGAGCACTGCTGGCTGATCGTCGCCCGCGGGCGGATGCTGCGCCGGCTCGGGCCCCGGTATGGCCTGGCGATCTTCTCGCACCGCCACCTGCGCTACGCGTCGGGGATCCTGCATGTCGTTCTGCTGGCCACGTCGCTCGCGCTGATCGCGCACGGCTTCGTCTACGACCTCGTGCTCGCCGCGCAGCTCGGGCTGCTGCTCGCAGCGGCGGTGGGCGTCGGGATCGCGCGGTACTACGTCCTCGTCACATGGGCCACGCTCGTTGCGCTCTGGAACTACGTGCGACGCGGCGTCCCCGCGACGTGGGAGGCGGCGGAGGGCACACGGTGAACCGCGTTCTCGATGTTGCGATCGCCGGGACGGGTCTGGTCGTCACGTCACCCGCGCTTGCAATCGCCGCGCTCGCGGTCAAGCTGGAGGACGGAGGGCCGGTTCTCTACCGGCAAACTCGCGTCGGCAGGGACGGTGCCGACTTCGAGCTGCTGAAGCTCCGCACGATGGTCGTCGGCGCGGAGAAGCTCGGCGCGGGCTACGCGGTCGATCGCGGCGACGACCGAATCACGCGAGCCGGCCGGATCCTGCGCAGGCTGTCACTCGACGAGCTGCCGCAGCTCTGGAACGTGGTGCGCGGCGAGATGTCGGTGATCGGGCCGCGTCCCACCTTGCGCTACCAGGTCGAGCGGTACGACGAGCGCCAGTTGCACCGGCTCGACGTGAAGCCCGGCATCACCGGCTGGGCGCAGATCCACGGACGCGCGTCGTTGCCCTGGTCGGAGCGCATCGAGCTCGACCTCTGGTACGTGCAGCATCGAGACTGGAAGACCGATCTGCTGATCCTCCTGCGGACGCCGCTCGCGCTGTTCGGCGGCACGTACAAGGGCGAGGCCGGCGGCTGGCACGGCTAGTCTCCGGCCCGTGCCCGAACCGATCCAGTTCGTCGACCTGAAGCGCCAGTACGCCTCGATCAAGGACGAGGTCGACCGCGCCGTGATCGACGCGATCGCCTCCACCCAGTACATCCTGGGCGAGGAGGTTGCCCGCTTCGAGGAGGAGTGGGCCGACTACTGCACCGTCCGGCATGTGGTCGGCGTGTCGTCGGGCACTGCGGCTCTGGCGCTCGCGTACGACGCGCTGGAGATCGGCGCGGGCGACGAGGTGATCGCGCCGGCGAACACCTTCATCGCGTCGATCCTGCCGCTCGTGCGGCTCGGGGCAACGCCGGTGTTCGTCGACTGTGACCGCTACGGCCAGCTCGACGTCGAGCTGGCGGCGGCCGCGGTGACGTCGCGGACGAAGGCGATCGTCGGCGTCGATCTGTTCGGGCACCCCTGCGACGCAGACGCGATCCGCGCGATCTGCGACGAGCACGGTCTGGCGTTCGTCGAGGATGCCGCGCAGGCCCACGGCGCCGAGTACCGCGGGCGCCGGTGCGGTTCGCTCGCCGACATTGCCGCGTTCAGCTTCTACCCGGGCAAGAACCTCGGCGCCTACGGCGATGCGGGAGCGATCGGGACCGACAACGCGCAACTCGCCGAGGCGATCCGCGTTCTCCGCGACCTCGGCCAGAGTCGCAAGTACGAGCACGTCGCGATCGGTGGCAACGAGCGCCTCGACACGCTGCAGGCAGCGGTGCTGCGGGTGAAGCTTCGCCGTCTGGACGGCTGGAACGAGCTCCGGCGCCGTCATGCGGCCGCGTACACCGAGCTGCTCGACGGCGCCGTGACGACGCCCGAAGTCGCCGAGTGGGCCAATCCGGTCTGGCATCTCTACGTCATCCGCACCACGGCGCGAGACCGCGTCCGCGACGCGCTCGGCGCCGACGCGATCGCGAGTGGGATGCACTATCCGGTTCCGCTCCACCTTCAGCCTGCGCTCGCGTCGCTCGGCTACCGCGCCGGTGATTTTCCCGTCGCCGAGGCGTGGGCCGAGACGGCGCTCTCGCTGCCGCTCTTCCCCGAGCTCGAGCCGGCGGAGATCGAGCGGGTGGCAGCCGTGGTCGAGACGGCAGTCCGGTGAGCAGCGCGCCGTCGAACGACGCTCCCTACCGCGTCATCGACGACGTGGTGTTCGGCGACGGCGTCGTCGTCCACTCGTTCACGAACCTCTACGGATGCCGGATCGGTGACGGAACGCGCATCGGCACGTTCGTCGAGATCCAGCGCGGCGCGGTCGTCGGCGCCAGGTGCAAGATCCAGAGCCACTCCTTCATCTGCGACGGCGTCGTGATCGGCGACGGCGTGTTCGTGGGGCATGGCGTTCGCTTCGTGAACGACAAGACGCCGCGCGCGACGAAAGCGGACGGAGGATTGGCCGGCGTCAGCGACTGGGAGTTGTTGCCGGTGCGGGTCGGCGACGGCGCTGCGATCGGATCGGGCGCGGTGATCCTGGGCGGCGTCACGATCGGCGAGAACGCACTCGTCGGTGCGGGCGCCGTCGTCACCCGTGACGTGGCGCCCGGCGAGGTGGTGGCCGGGGTTCCGGCCCGCCCTCGCTACGCTGCGCCCTCGTGACCGCGGTTCTGTTCACGTGCGCCGGCCAGCGCGTCGACATCGTCACCGCCTTCCGCGAGGCGGGGGCGACGACGATCTCGGCCGACGTCGACCCGCTCGCGCCGGCGCTCTACTACTCCGACCGCCGCGCGATCGTGCCGCGGGTCGACGACCCGGGCTACGTCTCGGCACTGCGCAACCTCGTCGAGCTGCACGAGGTGCGGCTGATCGTCCCGCTCACCGACCTCGACCATCTCGTGCTCGCCGAGAACCGCGGCGAGCTCGCGGGAGCCGTTGTGCTGGTACCCGAGCCGGAGTCGATTCGCCGCTGTGAGGACAAGTACCTGGCGCACCTCTTCTTCGAGGAGCAGGGAATCGGGACGCCGCCGACCTGGCTGCCGGACGAGCTGCCGGATGACGTCCGGTATCCGGTGCTCGTCAAGGCGCGCCGCGGGTTCGGCTCGCGTCACATCTACCGGGCCGGCGACCGTGCCGAGCTCGACTTCTTCCTGCGCTATACGTCCGCGGACTCGATGGTGCAGTCGCAGTGCCTCGGCGAGGAGTTCTCCGTCGACGTCTTCTGCGACCTCGAAGGTCGCTGTCTCGCCGCGATCCCGCGGACGATGATCGAGTCGAAGGGCGGCGAGTCGATCAAGGGCATGACGATTGCGGATGCGGATCTGATCGAGCACGGACGGCGGGTGTCCGAGGCGTTGCGCATCATCGGACCGGCGAACGTGCAGTGTTTTCGAGAACCCGATGGACATCTGGAGGTGACCGACGTCAACCCGCGCTTCGGCGGTGGCTTCCCGCTGCCGACGGCGGCCGGGTCGCAGTACCCGGAGCTGGCGCTGGCGCTGGCGGTGGGCGGGCGGCCGGAGCCGCGGTTCGGCGACTTCCGCGAGGGAGTCGTCATGACCCGGTACTTCGCCCAGGTGATCCTGGAGGACGCAGGCGGCACACTCGAGCCGCTGCGCGAGCAGGCGGAGGAAGCGGTCACCCCGGAAGCGTGAGGCGCGCCGCCTGCCTGATCGTCCTGGCCGCGCTGGCCGCCGGGTGTGGCTCGCGCGAACAGGCCTCGCCGAGCCAATCGGGGTCTGACCCGGGTCAGACCCGGGTCAGACCCCGTCCGACCGTGCAGACGCGTCCGCACCGGCCGAGGGCGGTCCAGGTGACGGTCGTCGACGGCGACCTCGGCACCCTCGTCGCCGGCGCGCTGGTGCAGATCGGCCGGCTCGCGGCGCGAAGCGACGCGCGCGGCGTGGCGTCGATCCCGATCGGACCGCGGTCGGCGCTCGTGACGGTCGCCTCCAAGCCCGGCTACGGCGCGCGCGCCGTCCGACTCCCATTCCGCACCCACCCGCGGTCGACGATGAAGATCTACCGCCGCGCGCTGCAGTGGGCGATGTACGGCGCGGTGCCGGAGCGGACCCAGCAGCAGGCCGCGATCCGCTTGCGGCCGCCGTTCAAGGTCGTCTGGACGCACGGGCTCGGCGGGCTCATCGAGTTCCCGGCGGTCGTCGCCGACGGCGTCGCGTACATCGGGAACGCGCGCGAGACGATTCGGGCGCTCGACATGCAGGACGGCAGCGTGATCTGGCGCCACGACACCTCTCACGGAGAGATGGCCTCGTCTCCGGCCGTCTTCGACGGCGTCCTCGTCGTCCACGGCATGAACGGCACGGTGCAGGTGCTACGGCGGTCGGACGGACACCTCCTCTGGCGCTTCGACGCCGGCTCCCCGATCGAGTCGTCGCCCGTCGTCCTGCCCGACGGGGTCGACGTGTTCGGGACGTGGGACGGCTGGGTCACGGCGCTCGACCTCCGGACGCACCGGGTGCGGTGGCGCTACCGAGACGGATGCAAGATCACCTCCTCGGCGGCGGTCGCGGACGGGACGGTCTACGTCGGCGACTACTGCGGGCGGCTGATCGCGCTCTCGACCGCTACCGGGGCGCTCCGCTGGACCGGCTCGGTGAACGGACGCGTCTACGGCACCCCGGCCGTGGCCGGCGGTCGCGTCTTCGTGCCGAGCTCGACGGGTGGATCGCTGACCGCCTTCTCCATCCACGGCGCACGTCTCTGGGCCAGGTCGACCGGCTCGTACGTCTACTCCTCGCCGGCCGTGGCCGACGGCCGCGTCTTCTTCGGCTCCTACAACGGCGTCTTCTACGCGCTCTCGGCTCGGTCGGGATCGACGCTCTGGGCACACGGCACCGGCGGGCCGATCTCCGGTGCGGCCGTCGTCGTCGACGGGATCGCGTACGCGGGCTCGTTCGCGCACCGGATCCTGGGTGTCGATGCCGCGACCGGAAAGGTGGTGCTCGACTTCCCGCACGGGGAGTACGTGCCGGTCGCAGGCGGCGGCCGCACGCTGCTGCTGCACGGCTACTCACGGCTCTTCGCGGTCGAGCGGCGGTGACGCGGATCGACGGACTCGCGGAGCGACGCGGGTAACCTGCGCCGGTGCGTTACGGGGTCACCGGCGCAGCGGGCTTCATCGGCTCCCATCTCGCCGACGAGCTCGTTCGCCTCGGGCACGAGGTGGTCGGCTTCGACTGCTTCACCGATTACTACGACCCTCGGCTGAAGGAGGAGAACGCACGCGATCTCGACGTTCGCCGCGTCGATCTCGCCGTCGACGAGATCGACTTCCTCGGGCTCGACGGCGTCTTCCACCTCGCCGGCCAGCCCGGGGTGCGGAGCTTCGGCGACGTCTTCCCGCTCTACGTCGAGCGGAACATCCTCGCGTCGCAGTGTGTGTTCGAGGCGGCGGCCCGGGACGGCGTCAGGGTCGTGTTCGCCTCCTCGTCGTCGGTCTACGGCGCTCCTGACCGCTTCCCGACGCCCGAGGATGCAACGCCGCACCCGCTGTCGCCCTACGGCGTGACGAAGCTCGCTTGCGAGCTGCTGCTCGACGCGTACGTTCGCTCCTTCGGCCTCGACGCGGTCGTGCTGAGGTACTTCAACGCCTTCGGCCCGCGCCAGCGGCCGGACATGGCGTTCACGCGGATCGCATTCGCGCTCGCGAGCGGCTCGACGTTCGAGCTGTACGGCGACGGGTCGCAGTCTCGGAGCTGGACCTACGTCACCGACATCGTCGCGGCCACCATCCGGGCGATGGAAGCCGGCACCGGCACGTACAACGTCGGGGGCTCACTCGAGGCCTCGATGTCGGAGGCGATCGAGCAGTTCGAGCGGCTGGCGGGCAGGCCTCTCGACATCCGCCGGAGCGCTGCCGTGGCCGGCGACCAGCCGAGAACGGTCGCCGACACGACGCGTATCCGCCGGGAGCTCGGCTGGAACCCGGCCGTCGGGCTCGACGAAGGGCTCGCACGGCAGTGGGAATGGGCGTCGGCTACAGTCGCCGCGCGATGACGGGGCGTTCACCGGATCTCGACGCCGAACGCGAAGTCGACCTCGCGCGCTGGCGGCGCGCCGTCGTCCGGCTCTGGTGGCTGCCCGTTGGGGGACTCGTCGTCGGTGCGATCCTCGGCGGCCTCTACTCGCTGCGAGGCGGCACGAACTACAAGGCGTCGGCGCTGATCTCGCTCGGCCAGCCTGTCTCACCGGGCGGCGCCCTGGTCAACGGCTTCGGCACGAATCCGCGCGCGGTTTCGCAGATCGTGTCGGCCGCGGTCTACCAGGAGCAGGCGGCCGCGCGGGCCGACCTCCGGCCGTCTGCGATCCGTGGGCACGTCTCGGTCGCGCAGGTCGGGACTGCGGCCGCGGGCGCAACCCGGACCAATCCGCTGATCTCGCTCACGGTCACCGGCACGCACCCGATCAACACCGCGGCCGCGGCGAACGCGCTCGCGAACATCGTCGTGCAGCAGACGACCGCGTCGTACGTGGGCGTCAAGATCCGGACCTTCCGCACCACGCTCGCGCAGGTGACGCGGCAGCTCGGATCGGTGAACAATCGGCTTGCCGTCATCGCGGCCGCCGTGAAGGCCGCCGCCAAGCTCGACCCGCTGCAGCAGCTCGTGGTCGTCAGCCAGGAGGACAACGCCGAGACGCGTCTCGGCAACCTGATCGCGCAGCAGGAGACGCTGCAGCAGCAGCTCGCGTTCGCGCAGCAGGTCGAGAGCGCCAGGATCGTCGCGCGCGCCCGCTCGGTCAAGGCCTCCGCGCACTCGCGCTCGACCTCGATTCTGATCGGCGCCCTGATCGGCCTCCTGCTGGGCGGGATCGTCGCGGTCGTCGGCGACGGCCGCATCGGTCGGCGTACGGCCTGACGAGCGGTCCGGTTCTCAGCAGGCGGAGAGCACCACGGTGGTCTTGCCGGGCTTCTCGAGGGTGAGCTTCAGCACGAGTGCATGTGGGGAGGAGCTCTCGGCGAGCCAGGCCGCCGCAGGTTGCCGCATCCCGGTCGCAGTCTTGACGCGGGTGACGCGGACGTCATTCGCAGTCACTCGACACACGCGCGTGGTTGCAAACACCATCAGCTGTTGTTGACGTTCGGCATTCGTCAGCTCGATGACGGTCTTCTTCGCCTGCGGTTGTGTCGCGACGACGCGCGTGCTGCCGCTCTGCGCACGGGCCGAGGAGCCGCGCGACGGTGCGACGAGCCAGCCCTGGCGTCCCGGCCGCTCGAGGTCGTTGGGCCGCCAGGGCGAGGCCCAGACCTCCGGCACGCGAAAGTTGAACGGGAGAGCAGTTCCGGCCCGGAGGTACAGCGGAAAGTCCGTCGGTCCCGAGAGACGCTCGATCGTGCGATGACCGGCCAGGTGCGCGCCGGTGAAGAAGTCGATCCAGGTCCCTCGCGGCAGGTAGACGGCGGTAGTCGCTGTCGCTCCGTTCGCCGGGCTAATGACCGGTGCCGAAAGCAGCGCGTCTCCGACGGTGAATTCACTGTCCTGGGCCCAGGCCCGATTGTCGGACGCCCACGTCAGGGCAAGTGGGCGAACAGCCGGCAACCCGTCTCGCGACGCTTCGCGGACGAGTGCGAAGAGGTACGGCACGAGCTCGTAGTGCAGCGTCGCGGACGCTCGAAACGCCTCCACAGTGGCGTCGCCGAAGTTCCAGAACTCGGCGTTCTCGGCAGCGCCTCCGACCTCGAAGATCGGAGTCAGCGCCGCGAACTGCGACCACCGCACGAAGAGCTCCGAGGTCAGGTCGCCGCCCCCGTCATAGCCGCCGATGTCCGATCCCCACATCGCATCGCCGACGACTCCTGCGGTCTGGGCCTGGCGAATTGCTTCCTGCAACGCATCCCACGTGTGCTGGGCGTCGCTGCCGACGAAGCCGGGCACGATCGCTGCCGAACCGGGAGCGGACGTGCGGAAGAGGCTTGCCCAGTCGCGGCGGTAAGGCGCGATCGCAGCAGCGACTGCCTGCTGATACCACTTCACATAGAGGTTCTGGAAGGCGACGCCGCTCCCCGCGTGGAGCCGGAGCTTCTCGAGGTCGACCTCGTCGCCGCGGTCTCCCTTGAAGCCGTCCACGCCGAGTGCGGCCAGCGCTCCCAGCCGCGAGATGAAGTCGGCGCGTTCGGCCGGGTTGCTCAAGTCCCGCAGGTAGTACTGGTCGTCACCGACCAGCCATCCGGCCGGGTACGACGGCGCCGGGCAGCCGTTGAGCTTCAGCTCGGGAGAGACCCAGAGCATGAACCGGACATTCCGCCGGTGGATCGACGCGATCATCGAAGCCGGATTCGGGTAGCGAGTTGCGTCGAATCGAAGTGACCCGAAGCAGTCGTTCGAGAACGAGCCCTGTTCCCAGGGGTTGTCGAGAATCACCCAGCCGATCGGGAGGTTCCGGATTCGCAGTTCGTGGATGTCGTCGAACAGCTCGGCTGGACCGTCGATCTGATCTCGCCACTTCATCAGAGCGAACTGCGGCAGCCACGGGGGCTTGGGCCGGCCGACGAGTTTCGCGAAGTCGCCGATCGTTGTCTTGAGCGACCCGGCGAACACGTCGAGCTTGAGCGTGGCGGCCTTGACGCAGACGCGGACCGCCGCGACCGGAGGGCCGACGGAACACGGCGGCACGCCGAGATCGCAGGCAAAGTTCGTGTCGTCGGTTGCGCCGGGAAACCCGACTCGGCCGTCGGGGTCGTCTTCGATGTATGCCGCAAAGCCGGTCGACGAGGCAAAGAACGGAGACGATGCCGAGCTTCCGCACATGTTCCAGACCTTGAGCGGCTGCACCGTTCTTCGTACGTCGACCCACCCGGTTTGCTCGCCGGTCCCGAGGAAGTGTGCGCTCGTAGGCGCTGAGAGTGTGACGCGGATGGCGCTGACGCCGTTCGCGGGACGAAGCCGGATCGACAAGCCGGTGCGGCGTCTCAGGGTACGGACGCTCACCGTGGCCGACCGGCCTCGCTCGCCGGTCGCCACCGAAAGCGTCGTCGTAGCTTCTGCACTGTCGTCGGCGAGTGTCCGGTGTGAAGTGTCGCGGGCCAGTATTCGGTTCAGGGCATGTTCACGACCGTCGGGTGTCGTGTAGGTGATCGAGCCCAAAATGGTGAGGGTCTTCCCGTCCGTCCTCAGGGCGATGCGAAGGGGTTTCGACGCGACTGATGCACTGATGCCGGCCGGCGACGCCCTGGCTTGGATGCTGTTCCCACTACCGTCGGCGAGGGCGGCAACGAGGACCGCGGCGACTGCGACGACTGCGACCCTCAGCACCTCGGGAGGATGACATGCACGCCTGACGGATGCGCCGATCGAGAGGAGGGCCGACCGCGCGACGCCGTACGATCGGGCCATGCTCGAAGGTAAGAGCGTCGCCGTCGTCGTGCCGGCGCACGACGAAGAGCAGCTGATCGCAGCCACGGTCCAGGGGATACCCGGCTTCGTCGACAGGATCTTCGTCGTCGACGACGCCTCGACCGACGGGACCGCCGAGCGTGCGCGTGCGACCGACGACCCGCGCGTCGAGGTCGTCACGCACGATCGAAACCGCGGGGTCGGCGCAGCCATCGTCACCGGCTACAAGCTTGCGCTCGCCGCACGAATCGACGCGGTCGCCGTCATGGCCGGCGACAACCAGATGGATCCCGATGAGCTGGAGGGGCTCGCCACTCCGGTCGTGCGCGGTGAGCTCGACTACGCGAAGGCGAACCGGCTCTTCACCGGCTCGCGCCTGGAAGCTGATCCCGCGCAGCCGCTACCTCGGCAATGCAGTGCTCAGCCTGCTCACGAAGATCGCGTCGGGCTATTGGCACATCGCCGACTCACAGGCCGGCTACACCGTGCTCTCACTGCGGATGCTCACGCTGCTCGATCTCGATCGCATCTACACGTCGTACGGCTTCCCGAACGACATGCTCGTGCACCTGAACGTGTGGAACGCGCGCGTTCGCGACTTCCCTTCGCGTCCGATCTACGGTGTCGGAGAGCGGTCCGGGATCAGGATCAGGCGCGTCGTGCCGCGTATCTCGTGGCTGCTCTGGAAGGGGTTCTTCTGGCGGCTGCGGGAGAAGTACGTCATTCGCGACTTCCATCCGCTGGTCTTCTTCTACTTCCTCGGCTTCGTGATGACCATCGCCGGGCTCGTGCTGGGGATCGTCGAATCGGTGTTCCGGATCGGCGGGCACGGCATCCCGACCGCGACGATCGTCCTCGTCGCGCTGCTCCTGATCTCGGGCAGCCAGTTCACACTGTTCGCGATGTGGTTCGACATGGAGTCGAACAAGGACCTGCGCTGAACCGGGCGCGAAATGAGGAGACCGCCGCCGTGATGCGGCTCGGTTCGAGACGCTCAGACACGAGCGAAGAGGCGGAGGCTAAGACTCCGCGAAGCGTCTCTCGAGGTCGAGCGCCTCGGCCGGCCTCTGCCGCGCACGAGGGCACGTCCTCGGCCACCGTACAGGATCCGGGCCTGGACGCGCCGCAGTAGACCCGGATGCAAAGGGTTCGTAAGAGAAGCGGACGCTTTCCGCTGCGGGAAGTACATTGCACCGATGCCGACCTCCGTCGTGACCGGCGGCGCCGGGTTCCTGGGCTCCCATCTCTGTGATTTCCTCGTCGCCGAGGGCCACAACGTCGTCTGCGTCGACAACCTCGACTCCGGAACGCTCGAGAACATCGACCACCTGCGCGGCGAGCGCTTCACCTTCCTCTACCACGATGTCGTCGAGCCGATCGAGGTCGAAGGAGAGGTCGACTTCGTCTTCCACCTCGCCGCTCTCGCGAGCCCGGTCGACTACCTGCGCGCTCCGCTGAAGTCCCTCAAGGTCGGGTCTTACGGAACGCACAATGCGCTCGGCCTGGCCAAGTGGAAGCGCGCCCGATTCCTGATCTCGTCGACCAGCGAGGTCTACGGCGATCCGCTCGAGCATCCACAAGCAGAGAGCTACTGGGGGAACGTCAATCCGATCGGGCCGCGCGGCGTGTACGACGAGGCGAAGCGCTATGCCGAGGCGCTGACGATGACGTACCACACCCAGCAGGGCGTGAACACCTGCATCGCGCGAATCTTCAACACGTACGGGCCGCGCATGCGCCGGAACGACGGGCGCGCATCCGTCAACTTCCTCAACCAGGCGCTCGCCGGCAAACCCCTCACCGTCTACGGCGACGGCTCGCAGACGCGATCGCTCTGCTACGTGGACGACCTGATCCGCGGCCTGTATCTGCTCGCCGGAAGCGGCGAGCACCTTCCGGTCAACCTCGGCAACCCCTCGCACGAGCTGACCATGCTCGAGCTTGCGCAGACCGTGATCCGCGTCTCGGGCTCCTCGAGCGAGATCGTGTTCGAGGCGCTGCCGATCGACGATCCGCAGGTGAGGCGCCCCGACATCACGCGCGCGGAGCAGGTGCTCGGCTGGACGCCGGAGATCGATCTCGAGGAAGGCCTGCGCCGCTGGCTCGACGTGATCGGCCGGGAGCCGGTTCCCGCCTGATGCGACTGCGGCTCGGGGTCATCGCCGCCGTGATCGTCGCGGCGGCAGGAGTCGCCGCGACCGCGCAGCCCGCTGCCGGGTCGCGCTACCTCCGCGTCGGCATCTACGACGAAGCGCAGACGCTGTACGGGCCGGTGGCCAAGACGTTTGCGCTCTTCAAGGTGCTCCACGTCCAGGAAGTCCGGCTGAATCTCTACTGGGGTGGGCCGTACGGCGTCGCGACGAAACGTCCGGCAAACCCGACGAACCCGAACGATCCGGCGTACGACTGGTCGCTCTACGACCGCACCGTGGACTACGCCCAGCAGAACGGTGTCCATGTGCTGTTCTCGATCTACGGCACACCCGGCTGGGCAAACGGCGGCCAGGGGATGAACCACGCTCCGACCAAGGCCGCCGACCTCCGCGCCTTCGCGTCTGCCGCGGCGCGGCGCTACAGCGGCAGCTTCATGGGCACGGACGGACAGGTGATTCCGGCGGTGCGCGAGTGGCTGGCGTGGAACGAGCCGAACAATCCGATCTTCCTCTCGCCTCAGTTCAAACGCTCGGGCGGGAAGTGGATCACGCAGAGCCCGGCCGACTATGCACGCATCTGCAACGCGGTCTACTCGGGCATCCACTCGACCCTGATCCGGAGCGAGCGCGTCGCGTGCGGCGCGACGGCGCCGCGCGGCAACAACAACCCGTCGAGCTCGCGACCCTCGATCTCACCGCTCGCCTTCCTGATCGCAGCGAGCAAAGCCGGCCTCAAGACCTTCGACGCCTGGGCACACCATCCGTACTACCAGCTGCCCTCCGAGACGCCCAGCACGCCGCCGCCGCCGCCGCCGAACGGCGCCCTGCCGACGGCGATCACGCTCGCCAACATCGGTGACCTGATCAAGGAGGTCACGCATCTCTACGGGAACAAGCGGATCTGGATCACCGAGTACGGCTACCAGACGAATCCGCCCGACCCGCTGATCGGCGTGTCGTGGGCGAAGCAGGCGACGTACCTGAAGCAGGCGTTTGCGATTGCGCGCAAGAACCCGCGCATCGACCTGATGCTCTGGTTCCTGTTGAAGGACGAGCCGACCCTGGGCGGGTGGCAGTCGGGGCTGATCACGTACGGCGGCAGGCACAAGCCCTCGTTCAACGCGTTCGAGCGGATGGCAGCGGCAGGCCCTTCTGGGTGAGCAGCTCGCGGTAGAGCCGGTCGACGTCGTCGACGAGACGTTCGACGCGATAACGGGGGATGACGCGCGGCGGGCCTGCCGCGCCCATTCGTGTGCGCAGCTCCGGGTCGCGGGCGAGACGCTCGAGCGCCGCCGCGACGCCCTCGACGTCTCCGACCTCCACGAGGAATCCGTCCACGCCGTCCGAGACGACGTCCGGCAGCCCGCCGACGCGGGTCGCGACGACCGGCCGTCCGGCGGCGAGCGCCTCGATCGCCACGACGGGCGTGCCCTCGTTCGCCGACGGCAGCACGAGGGCGTCGAAGAACGAGTAGTACGGAGCGACGTCCTCCTGGTAGCCGACGGACAGGATGTGTCGTGCGATCCCGAGCTCCGCCGCCTGCCGCTCGACGGCCGGGCGGTCAGGGCCGTCGCCGACGAGGCACAGCGCTGCATCGACGCCGCGGTTGAGCAGCGCCCTGAACGAGAGCAGGACGTCCGGAACGCGCTTGATCGTCGTCATGCGCCCGATCCACCCGACCACGAAACGCTCCTCC
Source organism: uncultured Thermoleophilia bacterium (assembly GCA_963851065.1). Classification (GTDB taxonomy): domain Bacteria; phylum Actinomycetota; class Thermoleophilia; order Gaiellales; family Gaiellaceae; genus PALSA-600. The sequence continues at coordinate 64,850 of CAWKNW010000011.1, read as the reverse complement.
GGGATGCCGAACAGGCGACGGAACTCGGCTCTGCGATCGCCGCTCACGCGCTGCTCGAGGTCGATCCCGAGCCTGATGACGACGAACTGCTCGGCGGGAGCGACCCCGAGCGAGACCAGATCGTCCCGAACCTCGGGCCCGACCGCGATCAGCCGCGTCGTGTGCCTGGCCAGCGCGCGCTCGGTCTCACGGAAGAACCGCGTGCGGATCGGGCCGAAGTATCCGCGGAGCACGTGGCCGTGGTACGTGTGGACGATCACGGGCGGGCGGGCGTCTCCCGCCAGTAGGGCTGCTGTTCGGCCGACCGCCCCGGCCTTGGCGGTGTGCGTGTGCAGGATGTGCGGCCGGACGCGCTGGATCTCGCGGACGAGACGCCGGATCGCGGCCGGGTCGGAGATCGGTGAGATCTCGCGCCGCAGCTCGGGCACGTCGATCACCTCGATCCCGAGCTCGTCGGCCACGAACGACATCGAGTCCTCGCCGCGCGCCAGCTCGCCGGCGACCAGCGTGGTCGAGTACCCGCGCTGATCGAGCCCGCGTGTCAGGTACGAGACGTGGAGCGCCGGGCCGCCCATGTTGAGGCGGGCGATGACGCGGAGGATCCGGACCTCCTGAGGCGTCGGCTCCTCAGCCGTCAAGGAGGAACTCCACGGTGCGGCGCAGTCCCTCCTCGAGCCCGACCGCGGGCTCGTAGCCGAGCATCTCGCGTGCCCGGCCGCCGTCGGCCCACGACGCGCGGATGTCGCCGGCCCGTGCCGGGCCGAAGGTTCGCTCGACCGTCTTGCCGAGGACCCGACCGATAGCGTCGGCCAGCTCGTTGACGGTCACCGGCGCTCCTGCCGAGACGTTCACGATCTCGCCGCTCGCCGCCGGCGCATCCGCCGCGCGAACGGTCGCATCGACCACGTTCGAGACGAACGTGAAGTCACGCGACTGCTCGCCGTCGCCGTTGATCGTCACCGGACGACCCTCGGCGATGTTCGTGACGAACAGCGGGATGACCGCCGCGTATTGCGAGGACGGGCTCTGGCGAGGGCCGAAGACGTTGAAGTAGCGCAGGACGACGCTCTCGAAGCTTTCGTAGACGCGCGAGAAGCTGACGCAGTAGCGCTCGGCAGCGAGTTTCGTCACGCCGTACGGCGACAGCGGATCGGGTGGTGTCGCTTCGGTCACCGGCAGCTCGCGGCGCGTGCCGTACACCGCGGAGCTGGAGGAGTACACGACTCGTCGCACTCCTTCGTCGCGGGCCGCCAGCAAGACGTTGAGCGTGCCCTCGACGTTGACGGCGTTCGACGTCAGCGGATCCTGCACGGACCGCGGGACCGACCCGAGCGCGCCCAGGTGGAACACGACCTCGACGCCGCGTACCGCGTTGTGCACGCGCTCGTAGCTGCGGAGCTCCCCCTCGACGATCTCCACGTCGAGCCCGTCGAGATTGCGACGATTGCCGGTGGAGAAGTTGTCGAGCACGCGCACGTCGTCGCCGCGATCGAGGAGCGAGCGGACGAGGTTCGAGCCGATGAAACCGCCGCCGCCGGTGACGAGGACGCGGGTCACGCTCGCACCGCAGTGACATGGAAGTTCGCGAACAGAGACCCCGGGACCGGCTCGCGCAGGATCGACACGTGCGAGTCGAGCGCGCCTGCGAGCGTGTTGAGCGCCGCAACGACGGGGCGAGCCGCTTCGCTGATGCCTCCGCGTTTCGCGAGCAAGTGGACGAAGCGTGCGACGAGCAAACCGAGCCCTGCCGCCGAGCCGGCGCCGGGCGTGACGTCGAGTGACGCCCACTCGCCGTTCGTCCGAAACAGCCGAGCGAGCCCCGTGTGCGTCCACCGCCAGTAGTCGTTCGGGCTGGGGTGGTACACCATCACCCCGTGGGTCGATGCGAGCACGCGACCCCCGGGCTTCGTGACGCGACGGAGCTCACGGACCGCTGCGGCCGGGTCGTCGACGTGCTCGAGCACCTGGATGCAGAGCACCACGTCGAACGAGGCGTCGGCGAACGGGAGCTCCTCGACGAACCCGTGCACATCGGCGTCGGCGCTGCCGGGAACGTCGAATCCGACGTACTCGGCGGCATCGGCGAAGAACGGCTGGTACGGCTTCGAGCCGCAGCCGACGTCGAGCACCTTCTTCCCCGCCGCGACGGCGCCTTCACGACGCAGCCAGTCGGCGATCGGCTTGCGAATCGACCAGCCCGGCTCGCCCCGCGAGGGCTCGCGCTGGCTCCGGCCGGGCCACGAACCGCCTTCTGACACGCGGGCCACCCTACACACCGGCCGTGACCGCTTCGGGAACCGCCACGCTCGCGGCTGCCGTGCCGACGGCGAGCCACGTGAGCGCGTCGATCGGCACGCCGGCGATCAGCCCGTATCCGTTCCACGCGCCGGCCGCGACGAGGAGGAGTGCCGGCCCGGCGATCCGTGGATCGCCGCGGCCGCGGCGCAGCGCGGTGCCGGCCGGAATCAACAGTGCGCAGGCAAAGACGACGAGGCCTGCCGCGCCGAAATCGGCGAGGCTCTGAACGTACGCGTTCTGCACGCCCCAAGGGTGCGCCGGCGACGGGAAGGCTTCCGCCGGCTGTGCGAATCGCCTGCGCGCGTCCGACAGAAACGGGCCGTACGCGAACTCGTCGTTCGAGCCCTGCCACCCGACGCCGAGAAGCGGGTGCGCGAGGAAGATCCGACCGCCGATGTAGGCCAGCATGGTTCGCTGGCGGTAGCTCTGGATGTTCTGGGACGCGCCGCCGGACCCGTGTTTGAGCCCAAGGAACTTGAGACCGTCGGCGACGGCCTGGCTGCGGACCGTGAACAGACCGACTGCGACCGCTCGCGAGCACACCCGCAATCGCAGCGATGCGTCTGCGGTCAGGTCGCACCGCGATCACGATCAGCGTCGCGGCAAGGATCTCGCCGACGAACGCGTCGAACGCACCAGACACGACCATGCCGGCCGCGCCGGCAACACCGGCCGCCCACGCGGCGCGCCGTTCGGTGGCCGACGCCGGCCGTCGTGCCAGGAGAAGGAGTGCGAGCGCGAGCGTCGCGGCGGAGAGCGCCGCGAAGTCGTGGTCGCCGACCAGCGAGGGCTTGCGGGAGCCGGCCGGCGTGTGCTCGAAGTTCCCCAGCGCCCCGACGATCTGAAGCAGCCCGACGGCGGTGACGACGCAGCACCAGGCGATCAGGCTCCGGCCCAGAGGCGCAGGCTCCGCAGGTCGTCTGCGACGAGCACGATCGAGGGCGCGAGCAGCATGTACTCGAGCCACTTCGCCGCGGTGACGGTATGCGTTCCCGCCGGTACGCCTCGAACCGGAGCGCAGCCCCAGGCCGTCGCCAGCACGACGAGAGCTGCGAGCGCGATCCACGCGATCCAGATCGATCGTGTTCCGCGCAGCCGCGCGAGGCGGTCGTGTGCGGATGCGACCGCGGCGACGACGATCGCCAGGACGGCGACGTCGGAGAGGTAGGCGTCGACACGTCCCACCGAGACCGACGGGGAGTAGTGGCGGTGGAGAAAGAGGAGCGGTATGGCCGCTGCGACGACCAGCGGCCCCGCGCGGGCAGGCGCGCGCACGCGCGAGCGAGGCGGGAGCGGCCAACGGCGCCACTATACTCGCCGTCTCAGATGCGTTTCCGCGTCCTGCAGCGGCGCGCCGCGACCGCCGTTGGGATCTACGGTTCCGCGCTACTCGGGATTCTCGCAACCATCGTCGCCGCGCGCGAGATGACGGTGGTCGAGTTCTCCCGCTTCGCTCTCGTCTTCGCCATCACCGGCCTGTTGCAGCTGTTCCTCGACCTCACGGCCAACGAGGTGGTCGTCAAGTACGGCAACCGCTACGCGGCCCGGGGCGACTGGGGACGGTTTCGGCGGCTCTTCGACATCGGGTTGCGGGTGAAGGTAATCGGCGGGGTGCTGGGCGCGATCGGGGTCGTCATCGCCGCGCTCGCCTCGCCGTGGATCTGGAACGTGCCGGGGCTCACCGAGCCGCTGCTGATCGCCGCGTTCGTGCCTCTCCTGCAGGCGCCCGAGGGGATGACGGAGGCGGCGCTGCTCGTCCACAACCGGTACGACCTGCGGGCCGGCTTGCTGGTCTGGTCGATGGCTCTGCGGCTCGCTGCCGTCGCCGTCGCGGCGTCGCACGGGGTGGTCCCCACGTTCGCCGCGATCGTCGTCGCGCAGGTGCTGGCGACGTCGACCGCGCTCGCAGTCGGGCTGGCCGCGTTCCGCCGCTGGCCTCGCGCCCAGTCGCAGCCGCTTGGCGAGGATGCGCCGGCGATCCGGAACTTCGCGATCCAGTCGACCGTCGCATCGGGACTGACATCGCTCCGCACGCTCCTCCCGACGGTGCTGGTCGGCATCGTCGCGAAGCCGCAGGAGGTCGGGCACTTCCGCATCGCGCAGGCGCCGCAGACCGCCTACGCCTCGCTCTCCGCCCCGGCGCGGCTCGTGCTGCTCGCCGAGCAGACCTACGACTTCGAGCACGGTCGCGCCGACCGGGCCTGGCGGCTGCTCAAGCGCTACATCGGGACGACGTCGGCGCTCGCCCTCGTTTCGGTGCCGGTGCTGTGGCTGCTGATGCCGTGGCTCGTGCGCGTGATCTACGGCGTTCGCTACGAGGCCGCGACGACTCCCGCTCGTCTGATGTTGATCGTCGCGGCGATCCAGCTGGTCTTCGGCTGGTCGAAGTCGTTTCCGGTGTCGATCGGGCGCCCAGGGCTACGCACGGCCGGTCAGCTCATCGAGCTGACTGTCCTCGTGCCCCTCGTTCTCCTGCTCGGCCACTACTACGGTGCATCCGGCGCGGTCGTCGCGCTGATCGTCTCGTCGTCGACTCTGGCGTGCTTCTGGCTGTTCGGGCTGGCACGTCTACGCAGCACACCCGTCGGAGCTCCGCGGGAAGCTGCGACATGAAGATCCTCGTGGTCTCGGGCATCTGGCCGCCGGACGTCGGCGGGCCGGCCAGCCATGCGCCCGAAGTGGCGGGCTGGCTACGCGACCGTGGCCACGACGTCGAGGTCGTCGTGACCGCGGACCGACAACCGGCGCAACGGCTGTACCCCGTGCGCTTCGTGTCGCGCAGCATCCCGCGGGGCGTTCGCCATGCTCGCGTGCTCGCACTCGTCGCAGCGCGGGCGCGGCGCGCCGACGTCGTCTACTCGACGGGAATGTTCGTGCGCTCGGCAGCCGGTGCGGCGGTCGCGCGGACGCCGATCGTGCTCAAGCTCACCTCCGACCCCGCATTCGAACGCGCACGGCGCGCGGGATTGGCCGACGGTGACGTCACGCAGTTTCAGCATGCGACCGCGGGTCGGCGCGCGGGAGCGCTGCGGGCGTTGCGAAACGGCGCCGTGCGGCACGCGGATCATGTCGTGTGCCCGAGCGGCTTCCTCAGAGATCTCGTCGTCAGCTGGGGCGTGCCCGCCGAGCGAGTGACCGTCCTGCCCAACCCGGCGCCCCGAGCAGAGGGCGTACCGGAGCTGTCCGACGGTGGTGCGAGGCCGTTCGTGTTCGCCGGGCGGCTGACCGACCAGAAGGATCTCGGCGTCGCGCTCGCCGCGGTTGCCGAGGTCGAGGTCGCCCGCCTCGACGTGATCGGCGACGGCCCTGAGCGGGCGCGCCTCGAGGAGTCGGCGCGAGCGCTCGGACTGGGCTCGCGCATCAAGTTCCTCGGGGCGCTGCCGCGCGAGCAGGCGCTCGCGCACGTCCGCGGGGCGGAGGCGGTCGTTCTCAGCTCCGCCTGGGAGAACTTCCCCCACGGCGTCGTCGAAGCTCTGGCGCTCGGTACGCCCGTGATCGCGACCAGCGTCGGCGGCGTTCCCGAGGTGGTCCGAGACGGTGAGAACGGGTTGCTGGTCGCGCCGGGTGACCCGGGCGCGTTCGCAGCTGCCCTGCGCCGGTATCTCGGCGACAGCGAGTTGCGGGCCCGTCTTCGGGCCGCCGCCGCGCCGTCGGTGGCCGACTACAGCCAGGACCGGATCTACGGGAAGCTGGAGGCGATCCTCGAGGGCGTGCGATGAAGCCCGCCGTGATCTTCGCGGGGAGGACGCGGTATCGGCTGCCGCTCTCGCAGACGCTCGCACGCAAGTGGGATGCGCTCGGCGAGGTGCTCGACGTGCGGGTCGTCGCCTCGTCGGCCGACGGCTCGAGCGGCGACGAGACGTTCCGGCTTCGACCGCGGACGGCGCTCGACGGGCCGCGCTTCTGGCTGACGCTGCCGTGGCGCCTCCGTCGCGAGGTCGCCGCGGCGCGCCCCGCGGCAATCGTCGCGCAGAGCCCGTTCGAGGCAGCGGCGGCGCTCGTCGCACGGACGGGCGTCCCCGTGATCGTCGAGCTCCACGGCGACTGGCGCACGTTCGCGCGGTTGTACGGCTCGCCGCTCCGGCGAGTTGGAGCGCGCGCGATCGACGCGGTGGGAACATGGGCCGTCCGTGACGCCGACGAGGTCCGCGCCGTCTCGCCCTACACCGCACGACTTGCGCGCGAGGTCGGGCGCGAGCCTGCGGCAGAGTTCCCGGCGTTCATGGACCTCGACCCGTTCCTGGGGCCCGTCCGTCCCCTGCCGGAACACCGGACGGTGCTGTTCGTCGGCGTTCTCGAGCCGTACAAGAACGTCGACGGGCTTGCCGCCGCATGGCGGCTCGCCAAGCCGCGCGTCGGCGATGCCACGCTCCGCATCGTCGGAACCGGGTCGCGGCGAAGCGTCGTCGAGGAGCTCGTTCGCGATGGGCTCGCAACCTGGAGCGAGCGGCTCTCGACCGACGAGGTCGCGGCTGCGCTCGACGATGCCTCGTTCCTCGTGCTGCCTTCGCGGTCGGAGGGGATGGGTCGCGTCGTCATCGAGGCCCACCTGCGCGGCCGGCCGGTGATCGGCGCCGATGTCGGCGGCATCCCCGACCTCGTGCGCGACGACGTCGACGGGGTGCTCGTGCCTCCAGAGCCTGAGGCGCTGGCCGACGCGCTCGTGCGCCTGCTCAACGACCGGAGCGAGCTCGAGCGGCTCGCCGCTGCCTCCCGTCACGCGGGCGAACAGTGGGTCGTCTCGCCGACCGACTACGCGCGCCGCGTGCGCGACCTGGTCGTCTTGTGAAGCTGGTCGTGATCACGCAGCGCGTCGACGCCGACGACCCCGCCCTCGGCGCGACGGTGCCGAAGTTGCGGGCGCTTGCAGCGCGCGTCGACGAGCTCGTCGTGCTCGCGCTCGTCGCGCGTCCGGTCGACCTGCCCGCGAACGTGCGTGTCGAGGTGTTCGGCGGCGCGCCGCAACGCGTGCTTCGCGGAGCGCGACTCGAGTTCGCGCTCGCGTCCGAGCTGCGCGACCGCGATGTCGCGGTGCTCGCGCACATGTCGCCGGTCTATGCGGTGCTCGCCGCGCCGCTCGCGCGCCCGCTTCGTCGGCCGTTGCTGCTCTGGTTCACGCACTGGCGCGACTCGAGGACGCTGCGACTGGCGGAGCGCGCGGCGACGCGTGTGTTGAGCGTCGGCAGCGCGTCGTTTCCGTTCCCGACACGGAAGCTGGTCGTCACCGGCCACGGCGTCGAGGTGCCGCCCCGGCCGGTTCCACGCCGCACCGACGACGGTGTGCTGCGGCTGCTCGCGCTGGGCCGCACCTCGCCGGCAAAGGGGCTCGATGCGATCGTCGAGGCGGTGGCCGCGCTCGAAGGGCTACCGGTCGCGGCCGAGCTCCGAGGGCCGTCGCTCACCCCGGAGGAGCGGGCCTGCCGTGCGTCGCTCGAAGCGAAGATCGCCGCTCGCGGGCTCGGGGACCGCGTACGCCTCGAGGATCCGGTGCCGCAACGGAGCGTTCGTTCGGTCTACGCGCGGAACGACGTGCTCGTGTCGAACATGCGCGCAGGCGCCCTCGACAAGGTCGTCTTCGAAGCGGCGGCGTCGGGATTGCCGGTGCTGGTGGCGAGCCCGGGATTCGACCCGCTCGTCGGCGGGCTCGGCCACGACCTGCGCTTCGGGCAGGACGACGCGACCGAACTGGCGGCGCGGGTGCGCGAGCTCCATGCAGCGGGAGTCGACGGGCGACGCAAGCTCGGACTCGAGCTGCGGGCTCGAGTTGCGCGCGAGCACTCGGTCGAGCACTGGGCCGACCGCGTGGTCGAGGCCGCCCGGTGACGGAGGTCCTCCACGTCCAGAAGGTGTCCGGCGTCTCCGGGTCCGAGGCACATCTACTCTCGATCCTCCCGCTGCTTCGCGATCGCGGGTGGAATGTGCGCATGCTCGTCTTGCATCAGGGCGAGCCCGGCGCACGCGAGTTCGTCGAGCGGATGCGAGCAGTCCGCGTCCCCACCGAAACGCGACAGATGCGCTTCGACCTCGACCCGGGCGTCACGCTCTCGCTGGCGCGCCGGCGGCCGGACGTCCTGCACACGCACCTCGTCCACGCCGACGTGCTCGGCCTTCCTGCCGGAGCGCTCGCGGGTGTGCCCGCGCGGATCAGCACGAAGCACGGCTTCAACGAGTTCCGCTCGAACCGGCTCATCGCCGCGGGCGATCGCGCAGCCGGCAGGTTTGCGCATCGCCAGATCGCGATCTCGTCCGGGCTCGCCCGCTACCTGGAGGACACGCAGGGCTACGCCCGCGGGACGTTCACGGTCGTCCACTACGGGATCGAGCCCGGGCCCGAGCCGCTCTTGCCGCCCGAGGCGCCGCGGCTCGCGGCCGTCGGCCGCCTCATCCCGATCAAGGGCTTCGACGTTCTGCTCGACGCGTTCGCGCGAGCGCGAAAGCAGTTGCCGACGCTGACACTCGAGCTCGCGGGCGACGGCCCGCTCGCAGCTGATCTGCGCAGCAGGGCGCCTGAAGGCGTTTCGCTGCTCGGGCGAGTCTCGCCGATCGATGCCGTCTACCAGCGCAACGGGATCGTCGTCGTGCCCTCGCGCGGCGAGGGCTTCGGGATGGTCGCCCTCGAAGCGGCCGAGCGGGGTCGCGCCGCGATCGTCAGCAACGTCGGCGGCCTGCCCGAGATCGTCGTCGACGGGGTCACCGGCAGCGTCGTGCCGGCGGACGATGCCGGCTCGCTCGCGGCCGCGATCGTCACGCTTGCGTCGGACCCGGGCCGGGTGCGGCAGTTCGGCGCTGCCGCTCGTGAGCGTGCCCTGTCCTCGTTCTCGGCGGAACGGTCCGCGGACGGTGTCGAACGCGTCTATCGGGAGGTGCTCGCGCGATGACCGGTTACGCCGTCGTCTCGTGCCACGCCGAACGTCCGCTCGACGATCGGGTCTGGGAGAGGTACGAGCGGCTGCTCCAGCGGCGGCCCGGCGGCTTTCCGGTGACGTCGTTCCTTCGTCCGCCCGCGACCGGGGAGGATCCGCAACGCTGGCTCAGCCGCGCGCGCCGCGCTGCCGAGCTGACGCCGCTCGGACATCACACGCACTGGGGCGGCCCGTCGCAAGCGCGGCCGCCCGGCGGCGTCGATCCGGCCGCCGTTGTGCGGGGGGAGGTCGAGTGGCTCCGTTCGAACGACCTCGAGCCCGCCTACTTCTGCGGGGGCGGCTGGTACCTCGACGCCGAAGTCGCACGCACGCTGGCCGGGTTCGGCTACATCGACTGCACCGCCACGACCTTTCGTCAGAGCTATCTGCCGTTCGGGGCCGCCCGGCTGCAGCTCGCCGGCCCGCGCCGGGTCGTCCTGGCGGGCGGTGAAGAGCTGCTCGAGCTTCCGGCGACGCACTCCCTCGGCGCGCTCGCCCGCGGCCTGTTGCGGCTCCCGGCCGTCGTGCACGTGCACTTCCACGACTGGGAGCTCGTCCAGCCGGCGCGGCGGCATGCGATCTACGCGCTGCTGCGGGCTCTGGCGGTTGTTCGCCGGCCTCTTTCGATCGCGGCGCTCGCCGAGCGCTCCGCCGACGCACCGGAAGTCGGCTGGGACGAGGCTACGATCGCCTCGTGACAGGCGGAACGATCAACGAGTCGCGTCCTGCTGCGGACATTCGCGCAACGCATCCCCACCCGCTCGCGTCGCCGATCGGCGGCGCGATCCGCCGGCTGGGCAGCATCCTCGCACTCGTCGTGATCGACATCGGCGGGCTCGTGCTCGGCGTCTATGCCGCCCTGGCGCTGCGGTCGCTCGTCTTCGATCCGAAGCCGATCCTCTGGGGGCTGCTCTGGGACCACGAGACCGACTGGCTCGCATTCCTGATTCTTCTGCTCGTTCTCGTCTTCTGGCGCGCCGGCCTGTACGCGCGCCGGGAGGTGCGCGAGGGCTCGGGTCGCGTCGTGCCGAGCGTCTTTCTCGTCGCCGTGCTCTCGCTCGCCTTCGCGATCGGCACCGGCCAGCATTTCACGACGTTCGGCCTCTACATCGTCGGCGCGATCTTCGTCTCCGCGGCGATCGCGCTGCTCCGCGGCTGCTACGAGACCGCGACAGGAGCGGTGATGCGCGTCGTCGGCGTTCGGCGTGCGGCGCTCCTCGTCGGAGACCCCGCGACGAGGACGCATCTCCGGAACGCGCTCGGTCGGAGTCGAGCCGGCATCTACTACGAGTTCATCGGCGAGGCCGAAGTGGGCGACGAGCTCGAGCGTGCGCTCGACGACCTTCCGCTCGACGAGCTGATCATCGGCGACACGGGAATCGACGACGACATCCTGCTCGAGCTCGTCGAGGCGGCGCACCGACGCGGCGTGAGGGTCCACATCGCTCCGCGGACGGCCGAGCTTCTGATCGAGCGGGGCGAGTACATCCCGGGGCAGGGCGTACCGCTGTTCGAGGTGCGCCCACCGGCGTTCGCGGGCGCGGACTGGGCGACGAAGCGCGCGTTCGACCTGATCGTCTCCGCAGCGATCGTCGTGATCGGGCTTCCATTGTGGCTTCTGATCGCGTTGGCGGTGAAGGTCTCGTCACGCGGTCCGGTCCTCTACGCAGACGAGCGAGTGGGGCTGGGAGAGCACACGTTCCGGATGCTGAAGTTCAGGACGATGGTCGCCGACGCCGAGCAGCAGCAGGCGGTGCTCGAACGCGCGAACGAGGCGAGCGGGGCGCTGTTCAAGATCAAGAACGACCCGCGGGTCACATCGGTCGGCCGAATGCTCCGACGCCTCTCGCTCGACGAGGTTCCGAACGTCCTCAACGTGCTGCGCGGCGAGATGTCGCTCGTCGGGCCCCGGCCGCTGCCTCTGCGCGACTACGAGCGCCTCGAGCCGTGGCATCGACGACGCTACAACGTTCTGCCGGGGATCACGGGTCTCTGGCAGGTCTCGGGGCGCTCCGACCTCAGCTTCGACGACCTCGTCCGGCTCGACTTCTACTACCTCGAGAACTGGTCGATCTGGCTCGACATCTCGATCCTGCTCAAGACGCCGGCGGCGGTCATCTCGCAACGAGGGGCGTACTAAGGTGGTTCAGACGTGAAAACCGACAACCGGAACGCGACATCGACCCGAAGCCGCAGAGCGTCAAGCGATCGAAGCGCCTCTACGACTCGGCGCAGGCTCGTGGCACCCAGTACTACGAGCGCGGTAAGTTCTGGGTCGAGAACGTCGACCCGGCCTCCCGGCAGGGCGCCACGATTGGATGGTTCAAGCGCTACCGGGCGGCCGACGGCCAGCTGTACGCCGTTCTGCTCACGGCGTACCTCTTTCTCACGCTGGTTCCGCTGTTGATCATCGAGACGAGCTACGTCTACAAGAATCCAGATGCGCTCGCGACTCGCCTCGACCGGCGGTTGCATCTGAGCGGGACGACCAGCGACCTCCTCCGGTCCGTGCTGGCCGGCTCGGGTGGCCACAAATTCTCGGCGGCGCTGCTTGCGGTCATCAACCTGTTCTTCTTCGGCGCCGGCTTCGGCCGTGTGCTCCAACTCGCCCATGCGCGCTCCTGGGGGCTCGATCTGCGCAAGAGCGCACTGCTCGACCAGGGCACGTACTACGGGATCATCGCCGTCCTGGTCGTGATGACGTCCGTCTTCGTGATCCAGACTCGGGTGTTGCGAGACTCGCCGTCGTGGGTCGGCTGGCTGCTCGACCTGGGCTGGCTGGCGCTCCTGGTCGGATTCTTCACCTGGGCGCCGTGGCTGCTCCTGCACCGGCAGGTGGCGGCGCGGGACGTCCTGCCCGGAGCGGTCTTCACGATCGTCGGCTTCATCGGCCTGCGGATCATCTCGGGGCTGCTGCTCAAGAACTGGCTGAACTGGTACTCGAAGACGTACGGTGCGCTCGGGATCGTGATGGCGATCTTCTTCTGGCTCGTCATCTACTCGACGGTGCTCGTGCTCGCGGCGGCGCTGTCGCCCGCGCTCGCCCACCGCCGCGACCTGCTGCGCGCCCGGCTCGACGACCGGTAGAAACCTCCATGCGTCGACCGCACCCGGCACCCTGCGCCTAACATCGGAACGTGACTCTCGACGCTCGCCGTCTCTGGACGATGCTCGCCGTCACGACGATCGTGGCCGTTCTGACCGGAGCGGCGGCTGCGGCTGCGGCGACCCGGATGAGCCCCGCCGACCGCACGGCGATCGGCACAGTGCTCGACCGGTTCGTGAAGGACGTGGTCCGACGGGAGAACCTACGAGCAGGCTGGGATCTCGCGGGTCCCGACCTGCGGGGAGGCACCACTCGGGCGGCCTGGATCAGCGGGCGTGGCGTCACCGTGGCGTCGTTCCCGGCTCGAGGAACGAGCTTTCGAAACGCCTGGATCGGCCATCTCGTCGCACCCGGGCACTTCGAGGGCTCGATGATTCTTCAGCCGAAGGCGGGAAGTGGCTTCGACCAGACCGCGGTCACCCTCGACGTGCGCCGGATCTCCGGCCGCTGGGTCGTCGACATCTTCTACTCGGCAGCGGTCTTCCGGGCCGGCTCGAAGAACCGCGGGAGCTGCGGCCGGTCGAACTGCGCGATCAGCGGTCCTGCCGACTACGGGCCACAAGGCTCCGCGAGCGCTGCCGGCAACGCGAGGGCGCATGTCGGTGCGCACACGTTCCTGATCGGCACTGCGATCGTCGCCGGCTTCGTGTTGCTGACGCCGTTTCTGATCTGGGCGCGCATCAGGCGTCGGGACAGTCGCGCGCGGGCCGCGTACGAAGCGCACAACCAAGCCATGCGCTGAGGGAGGCGGCGCGGGTGCTTCGAGCGGGGCTCGCGGCTTCGGGGGCGGCGGCGCTGGCCGTCGGCTGCGGCGGGCACGTGTCCAGGGGCCCGACGACGCTCGCAAAGCCGGCTTCTTCCACGCCGGCGGTTTGCCGGGCGCTTGCGCTGGCAGCTGTCGACGATGCTCGCGGTCTGCTGCGCGCCTACAAGGGAAACGCCAGCCCGGGCGACCTCGCGATGTACGACCTGAGAGAGCACCTCGCGTACCTGCAACAGAACCGCTGTCGGCCGGCGCTCCTCGGCGACGCGCTGAGGCGCAAGATTTCACCGAAGGAGATCGAAGCCCTCGTCGTCGTCCTGCCGACGACGTACGGGCGCGATCTCCGGCAGGCGGTCGCATGTTCGCGCGGCCCTCGTTCCCCGGGGCGCTGCAGCGCGGCGGTGGCGGTGATCGCGCTGCCGGGCGCGTCCGAGCCCGGACATCTGCCGCATCCGCTCGTTCCGTGACCGGCGTAGACTCGGCTTCGTGCATCGCCGGCATGTACTGGTGCTCGGGGCGGTGTGCGCGGCGTCAGTGGTGTTTGCGCAGTCCGGCCGGGCGGGCGGCGGATCGTTCACGTCGAGCGACCCGACGCTGAACGCGATCTGGGCAGCGTCGGTCAGAACGGCGCAGGACATGCTCGTGCCCGGGCCGATTCGCGTCGACTGGTACGGCCGTGATTGTGCGATCGACCTGCCGACCGTGCTGGTCGACGGTACGACTCGCGACCGCTGCCCCTACGTCGGTGACGAGGCGGTGATCAACCGCACGCTCGACGCGTCGAATCCGAACTGGGGAGCTCAACGCGCGATGCTCGCCTGGTTCGCCTCTGCCCAGCACGCCGATGGGTCGATTCCCGCATCCCCTCTCGCCGGCGGCTCGGTCGTGCTGTTCGACTACAACGCCTACTGGCTGATCGCACTCGACGACTACGTCCTCTACTCCGGGGATCTCGAGCTGGCGCGTGAGGTGTGGCCGAACGTGGTGCAGCTGATCGACGGTTTCTACGCCCGGCACACGCTGCCGAACGGTCTTCTGTTCAACGACCTCGGCCCGTACGACTACGCGTATATCCGGCGACGAGGCACTGTTGTCGCGTATTTCAACGCGCAGTACGCATACGCCTTGACCCGGACGGCGCAGCTGGCGACCTGGCTCGGTGACACGGCCCACGCGGATGCCTGGCGGAAGCGTGCGCACGGCGTGGCGGCAGCGTTCGGCTCGGCGTTCTGGGATTCGAGCGCGGGCGCATTCGGCGACACGAGCACCGACCTTGCGACACACCCGCAGGACGGCAATGCCTTCGCAGTGCTGGCCGGCGTTGCGACCGGCCCGCAGGCGGATTCGGCGCTCGACCACCTGTGGGTGCACGACAACCGCAGCTACGGGAACACGATCGTCGACGATCAGATCTGGGACGACCCCGCGTGGGGCATCCAGGCGAACCAGCGGGTCTATCCGTTCATGTCGTACTTCGAGGTGTGCGCACGCTTCGAGACCGGCGGAGACTCCGAGGCTCTGGATCTGATCCGGCGCGAGTGGGGCTACATGCTCGCGCAAGGGCCCGGGACGATGTGGGAGTCGATCGGCCCGGACGGAGGGGCCCCGACCGGCGACAAGCCGTCGTTCGACGCAGGCTGGTCGAGCGGTGCGGCGCCCGCCCTGACCGAGTATGTCCTCGGCGTCGTCCCGACGTCTCCCGGCTTCGCGACGTTCACGGTCGTGCCCCACCTGGGTGGCCTCGATTACGCCGAGGGGGACGTTCCGACTCCGCACGGGCTGATCCACGTCGCCTGGAAGGCCACCGGCGGCGCGCTCGCGCTCGGGGTGAGCGCACCGCCCGGTATGCGCTGGGACGAGCCTCGCCAGCGCCTCAACCCGAGGCTCGTGGGAAATTAGATGCGGCGGCGGCCGACTCTCCCGGGTGTCACGGCCGCGGCGACGACGGCGGTCTTCGCCACGGGCGATCGGCCCGGTGTAACGGCCGCGGCGACAACCGCGGTCTTCGCCACCGGTGCACCGATGACCCCAACCCGTCCGACGCGTGCCGGCCTGAGTGGCATTTCAGCCTCCTTGGGTAGCGAGTGCTTCATCGGCCTCGATCGAGGCGATGATGGCTTGAATGGGAATGCGTCCGTTCGCGATCAGTTGGCCGCCCGAACGCCGAGCCGCTGCCGCAAACGGCGCCGCCCACAGGTTCTCCCAGATCAGCACGCCGGCGGTGCTCCCCGGCTCCATGGCCGCGGCGAGGTGCACGACGTCGTCCTCGGCCAGTAGCTCCGCCAGCTGAGCCTCGAGCGCTTCCAGCTCCCCGAGGTCGCCGACATCCGAGAGCTCTGCCGCGTCGATTGACCCGTCCTCGTTCTTGGTCAGGATCAAGGCGTCGATGACCCGGATCGTTCCGGACTCGACCAGCGCGACCAGCTCCTTCGTCATCTCGCCCGTGAAGTTGCTCGTCCCCGCCGGGAACTCGACGACGACGTAGTCGACGGGACCGAGTTCATCGAGAGACACATCTGTCATGTTCGTCCTTCCTGTGGGTCGTTGCTAGACGCCGGTTTCGGCGGTGATGTGGCCGTCGTTGACGGCGTTGGTGAGTTTCTTGTAGTCGCGTTCGTTTTGGTTTGCGTATGACTCTGCGAAGAGCGCGATCGCGCGGTCGAAGGTGTCGTTGGTGCCGAGGTAGCTGGTGATCGCGATCGCGTCGCCGGAGCGGGCGTGGGCGCGTGCGAGCTCGGCGCCGCAGATGCCGGCGTAGACGCGGAGCAGCCTGGGGCTCATCACGTCGACGAGGGCGGAGCCCTTGGCGTCCCAGAGCTGGCGCACGTAGAAGTCGCGTTGGACGCCGTCGAGGCCGGGGTGCGGATCCAGCCGAGCATGATGTCGCTCGCCGCTTGGGTCAGCCGCTGCCCCTCGACGACCCGTTGGCCGTGGTTGGCGAACTCGCTCTTGCCGACGAACGGCTCCAGCACCGATGCTTCGGCCTCCTTGAACTGCAAGAACAGCGGGTCGCCCTGGTCGCTGCCGAGCAGCAGCATGATGTAGGCGCGGGTGCCGACGCTGCCGACCCCGACCACCTTGCGGGCGGCGTGCACGTAGCGGTAGCGCTCCAGCAGCCGCCGCCGGTCGCCGGTCAGCGTCCGCCGGTAGGAACGGATCCCGTTGCGCATGAACTCCTCGGCCTGGTCCAACCCCTCCTCACCGACGAGCTCCTCGAGCGGCGTCACCACCGGCGGGTCGGCGGCGATCCGCGGCTCGCCGTCCACCAGCTCGGTCAGCTTCGTGAACGCCTTCAGGCTGTCCTTCGATTGCGTCTTGGCCAGGTTCTGCTCCGCCCGCTTGCGCTCCTTCGCGCTCACCGCATGCTGCAGCTCAGCGAACAGCTCCTCGACATCCACCCGCGTGTACCAGAGCTCGAGGTTGCCCATCCCGGCGTAGCGGGCCATCGCTTCACGGTAGGCAGACCCGACCGCCAGGTTGACCTGCTCGCGCTGCTTGTCGTCGAAGCCACGGTCGCGACCCGCAACGGCGAAGCTCGCGGCCAGCCGCTTCACGTCCCACTCGAACGGCCCGGGATGCGTCTCGTCGAAGTCGTTGATGCTGAACACAAGCCTTCGATCGGGGGCGGCGAACGCGCCGAAGTTCGACAGATGCGCGTCACCGCACAACTGCACGTTGACGCCCGTCCTCGGCAGACCCGACAGATCCGACGCCATCAGATACGCGGCGCCACGATAGAACGTGAACGGCGACACCAGCATCCGCCCGTAGCGGATCGGCACCAGCTCCGGCACCCGCGTCTGCGCCTGCTCCTCCAACAACTCCACCGGGCTCGGCCGCCCCGCCGACGGCTCCCACCCAGCATGCACCGACCGCGGCACCTCACCCCGGCCGCCTTCCCCCGCGCCACCCGCTCCCCCTCCGTCAGATGCACCACCCGCCCCGCCGCGACCCCCTTCCTCACGCCCTCCTCCGCCGATACGACATCCGCACATCATCGAACAACCCTCCTCATCCTCGATTTCGCCCTCAGGCGGTCGCGACCCTCCGGTCACTGACCATGTACGCAACGATCAGCGCCGCCGGGAAAAACACCAGGCTGAACAAAAAGAAGCCGAAGAAACTGTGCCCTTTGCGTCCAGCCACCCGTGCCGGCCAGAACGCGATCAGGACCCACACGATGATGAAGATGATCGAGCCGAACCACCAACCACTTGCTGCAACGAGCATGTCAACCGCCTCCCATTCCGGCTTGCGCCTCTGCGAGCCCGGCCTTGAGCTCCTTGGCGCTCGTGCCGTCGATGTGTGCCAGGGACTTCTTGACGGCGTTGGCGAGCGCCTTGTCGACGGCCTCGGCGCCGTCGGAGTCGTAGACGGCGATCACGCCCCCTGATCCGTCCGGTAGGGCGCTGTCCATCTTGTCGCCGATCCCGCTCTCGAGCCGGTGCTTGGCGAACTTGCCCATCGCGGCACCGGCGACTGCTCCGACCGCTGTTGCGGCCAGGAGCGGCGGCGCGAAGAGCCCGACGACGAGCCCTACGCCTCCGCCGATCGTCGCGCCCTTGCGGCCCAGGTGATCGCCGGTTTCCTTCACGGTCACCTCGCCCTTGTCGTCCTTCTGGACGAGGACGACGCCCTCGACCGTGATCGCCTTGTCCTCGGCGAGCTTCAGCACTGCGTCGAAGTCCTTCTTCGCGAGGTCCTCGAAGAGGTACACCGCGATCAGCACGTCCTTCTGGTCGTCCCTCATGTTCGCTCCTTCCTAGGCGTTGATCGCGTGCCCGGCGAGTGCCTGCTGGGCGTGCTCGTGCAACTCCTGCTCGTGCTCGTCGCTCAGGTGCGGGTTGACGTCGAAGACGACCTTCTTCACCGTGCCGGTGAAGGCGAACGGCGACTTGTCGGCGTAGCTGCGATCGACGGGGAGTCCGTTGTCGCGGCCGATGTCCATGCCGGCGTAGCCGCTGAATCGTGCGGGGACGGTGTGCTCCATGCGCCCGCCGCCGACCCTCTCGTCGTTGACGTAGAGCGTCACCTCACCGCCTGTGGCCGGCTTGGGCGCGTCGGCGGCGAACTCCATCCGCACGGCGACGTCCCCGGTCGGCAGCGGTGTGTCGGACTCCTGCTTGAACTCGAGCACGCCGAAGAACGAGTAGGTGTGCTTCAGCTTGCCGTCCTGGACGAACAACGAGAAGCCGCCGAGGTGGTCGGCCTCCGCGACGATCACGCCCTCGGCCCCGTTCGGGGGAACCTCGAGTTCGGCGCTGATCGTGTACGAGTGGTTGTAGATCCGCGGGATCATCCCGGAGGCCACGTTCTGGACGTCGCCGTAGTACGTGAACGTGGACTGCGTCGGGATCGGCGGCACGATGCCGAAGAACCCGGTGAGGCCGGCGAGCAGCGGGAGCACGTCGTAGCGTTCGGCCTCCTCCCAGAACAGCTTCTTCAGCTCCTCGACCTTCTCGGGATGCTGCTCGGCGACGTTCCTCGCCTGGGCGAAGTCGTCCGGCAGGTAGTAGAGCTCGACCGGATCGTTGGCCGGATCCCAGACGCCGGGCGCGAACTTCCGGAGCGTCTCCGGATCGATCTGCCACGGGATGCGCGGCATCATCCACGACAGCCACCAGCCGTCCTTGTACATCCCCCGGTTGCCGAGGATCTCGAAGTACTGCTGCGTGTGACGCTCGGCGGCGCCGGCGTCGGCGAGCGAGTAGAGGAAGCTCGTCCCGTGCATCGGCTCCTGCTCGACGCCGTCGATGTGCGTCGCCTGCGGGATGCCCACCGCCTCGAGGATGGTCGGGCCGACGTCGATCACGTGGGTGAACTGGGAGCGAAGACCGCCACGCTCGCGAACTCCTTGCGGCCAGTGCACGACCATCGGGTCGCGCGTGCCTCCCAGGTGCGAGGCGACCTGCTTGCCCCACTGGAACGGGCAGTCGCCGGCCCAGGCCCAGGCGGCCGAGTAGTGGGGCCCCATCATGTTGCTGCCCCAGGCCTCGAGGCCGCCCCACTTGAACGCGAGCTGTAGCTGCTGCTCGTCGGTCAGAGGAATCCCGTTCAGCGTCGTGAGCTCGTTGAACGTGCCGGTGAGCGTGCCTTCCATGCTGGCGCCGTTGTCGCCCCAGATGTAGATCACCAGCGTGTTGTCGAGCTCGCCCATCTCCTCGACCGCGTCGATCACGCGGCCCACGTTCCAGTCGGCGTTCTCGCAGTAGCCGGCGTACACCTCTTTCTGGCGCGCGTAGAGACGCTGGTGGTTCTCGTCGAGTGAGTCCCAGGCAGGCATCGCGTCGGACCGCGGTGTCAGCTCGGCGTCGGGCGGAATCACACCCAGCTCCTTCTGGCGCGCGAAGGTCTTCTCGCGCAGCTTGTCCCAGCCCTCGTCGAACACGCCCTTGTACTTGTCCGACCACTCGGGCCGAACCTGGTGCGGCGCGTGGCTCGCTCCGGTCGAGAAGTACACGAACCACGGCTTGTCCGAGCCATGGGCCCGCACGCTGTGCAGCCACTCGATCGTCTTGTCGGCCATCGCGTCGGGGAAGTAGAAGTCCTTGTCCTCCGGTGTGCCGATCGCCGTGTTGTTCTCGATGACCACGGGGTCGAACTGGCCGGACTCTCCGCCCAGGAAGCCCCAGAAGTAGTCGAAGCCGAGGCCGTTCGGCCAGCGGTCGAACGGCCCGGACGGGCCCTGCATGTTGTCCGGCGTCAGGTGCCACTTGCCGAAGCAGGCGGTCGAGTAGCCGTTTCCCTGCAGCGTCTTCGGGAACGGCATGCAGCTCTTCGGCAGGTTTGCGGAATAGCCGGGGAACGGGCCGGCGAACTCGCCGACCATGCCGAAGCCCGCTGCATGGTGGTTGCGCCCGGTCATCAGCGCCGCGCGCGTCGGCGAGCAGAGCGCTGTCGTGTGGAACCGGTTGTACTTGAGCCCGCCCGCGGCCAGCCGTTCGAGAGTCGGCGTGTTGATCGGACCGCCGAATGTGCTCGGGTTTCCGAACCCGGCATCGTCGGTCAACACGAGCAGGACGTTCGGCGCATTCTTGGGTGCCGGGATTGGTGCGACGTGGTTCCAGTCCGGCTCCGAGCCGTCGAGGGTTCGCTTCACCGTCCCCTGAAACGGCGGACGCCGGATCGGCAACTTCGTGCGATCGATGCTCTCGTCGCTCACGCGTGCTCACTCCTTTGGGTTGCAGCTTCGGTTGTGGTCGCCGGCTTGGTGGTCAGCCCGTCGGCCAGCCGGCCTGCGAACCTCTGTGCCTCGTCGGCGAAGTCCGGCTTGAGGTTGGTCGGGGGGATCTTCACGCCGAGGTAGCGCTTCCGCATCTCGCCCTTGCCGAAGTAGCTGATCAAGGCGAGGAACGACCGGATCTGGCCTCCTGCGAACTGGAAGCGCGTGCCGTCCACGTAAGCGCCGCCTCGTGCGGTGCCGAGCTTCCTGACCTCCTTCAGGTTGATGCTCCAGTACCTGCGGCAGACGACGAACGCCGCGAAGGGCCTGCCGGCCAGGACCTTCCCGGCCGCGTCCGACTTCAGATAGGAGCGGAGGGGCATGTTGGCGGTGAAGAACCACGTCGGCGACCCGAAGCAGACGAGGTCGTAGTCCCCTCCCTGGGCGGAAGCCGGGATCTCGATCTGTCCGGTCTTCCGTCGCAGCTGTCCCGGGAGCACCGCGAGGAGATCGAGGAGGGCATGTTTGAAGGGGAACCGGTCGAACTTCTCCCGGTACCGCGGATCGGTGAACTCGATCGCGGCCGTCGACACGTCGCAGCCCCGCTCGCTGAATACCTCGGACATCGCGTCGACCACCCGCTGGGTCTGCTGCGTGTGCGTGTAGTAGACGAGCAGAATCGAGGGCTTGGCCGGGGGGTCCACTTGTTCTCCTTGCAGCGTCGTCGAGGCGGGTCTTGCGACCGTAGAAGCGACTCCGCCGTTGGACGAGGTGCCGCGCCGTGATCACCCGGGTGAATCGGTGGCTTCCACGAGATACTTCCAGTTCATGGGTGCCGGGGCGCGCCTGTTCGCATGGCTCGACAGGTTCGCTCGTCAGCGTCACGCCTGTCGGCGACGGCTAGCTCGAACGCGCGCTCGCCTGACCCGGACCATGCAGTTACGCCTTACTCGATGCCCTTGAGGAATGCGAGCACGCGCTGCTCGAGCAGCGTTGCGGCGCTCTCGTCGTAGTCCGGCAAGCTGCTGTCGGCGAAGAGGTGCCGATCGCCGGGGTACAGGAACAACTCGGCGCCCTCGGTCGTCTCGGTCAGCTCGCGCGCAGCGGGAAGGTCTTCCTCGGCCCATTCGTCGCCTTCCATCATGTGGATCTGGAGGGGGACTCCCGGCGGCCAGGAGCCGCCGAACTCGGAGGCCGGGAAGGCAGCGGAGAACAACAGGGCACCCCTGGCGCCCGGGCGCGTCTGGGCCAGCATCTGAGCGGGCAGCACTCCGAGCGAGAAGCCGGCATAGACGAGCTCGTTCGGCAAACCGTCGGCCGCGAGCCGACCGCGCTCGCCGATCGCGTCGAAGCCGACCTGCTTGGCATATCCGACACCCTCGTCGAGGTCGGTGAAGGTCTTGCCGTCGTAGAGGTCCGGGGCGTGGACGACGTGCCCGGCAGCGCGCAGCTCGTCGGCGAACGCGAGGAATCCGCGGGTCTGCCCCTGTGCGTGATGAAACAGCAGGATCTCGGCCATACGTCATTCCTAACACGCCGCGAAGATCTTGAAACAACGGGCTAGCATGCTGCGCCGTGCGT
The DNA here is from genome assembly GCA_963851065.1 of uncultured Thermoleophilia bacterium. Lineage (GTDB taxonomy): Bacteria > Actinomycetota > Thermoleophilia > Gaiellales > Gaiellaceae > PALSA-600. The sequence continues at coordinate 43,038 of CAWKNW010000011.1, read as the reverse complement.
GAACTGAAGACCGGCCTTTGGCACTGGGAGGCGCGGCATCCGGAGTGGACGCCGAGGGTGCGGTGGAGTCCGGAGGTGTCGTCGTACGCGATCGACGACGGCGAGCATCTGCTGCTCCTCGATCCGCTCGCCGTGCCGAGCGAGATCGCCGAGCTCGTAGCCGATCGAGAGCCGGTGGTCGTGCTCACCGCCCCGTGGCACGAGCGCGACACGCAGAGCCTCGTCGAGCGGTTCAGCACGCCCGTGTTCTCGCCGCCACCGGACACTCGAGAAGACCTCATGCGGAAGTACGGTGCGACTGCTGAGCAGGTTGCCGGCGGCAGCCCCGACATCGCCTGGCTGCTGGCCGAGGGTGGCGGCGAAGCGCACCTGTACTCCGCCGGCGATCGGCTTCCGATCGGAATCGAAGCGTTCCCCGGTCGGGAACACAACGATCTCGTCCTCTGGATCGAGCGCGTCGGAGCCGTGATCTCCGGCGACACGCTGGTCGAGGTTGGGCACAGGCTTCAGATCAACGAGTGGCTGCGCGAGGCTGTGACGCGCGACCAGGTCGCGGGAGGCTTGCGCCCGCTGCTCGCGCTGCCGGTCGAGCTCGTGCTCCCGACGCACGGTGCGCCGACCGACCGGCGAGCGCTCGAGCGCGCGCTTGCGTGACAGGGAGTGGGTGATCGTCCAGTGAATGATCCGCGGACGGAGCTCGTCGGTCGCGGCTACGACGCGATGGGCGAACGCTTCGCCGAGTGGCGCGATCGGATCGTGGGGGATCCGCGCCGCGCCTGGGAGGCCGAGCTCGTCTCGCGGCTGCAGGATGGCGCCCGCGTGCTCGAGCTTGGCTGTGGTGCGGGTGTGCCCGATACGCAGCGCCTCGCCGCGCGCTTCCAGGTGACCGGCATCGACGTCTCGGCGGAGCAAGTGCGCCGTGCCCGAATCGCGGTGCCGGACGCGACGTTCGTCCAGGCAGACTTCACTGCCCTCGAGCTCGAGCCGGAGTCGTTCGATGCGGTCGTCTCGTTCTATGCCTTCAATCACGTTCCGCGCGAGCTGCTTGCGCCAACGTTCGCCCGGATCCACGGCTGGCTCGTCCCGTCTGGTCTATTGATGACGGCGCTTGGAACGACCGACCTGGAGGGCTGGACCGGAGACTGGCTCGGTGCACCGACGTTCTTCTCGAGCTTCCCACCCGAGACCAACACACGGCTCGTGCGGGAAGCCGGCTTCGAGATTCTCCGCGACGAGCTCGTCACGTTCTGCGAGCCGGATGGCGACGTCACCTTCCAGTGGGTACTGGCGATGCGCCGCCGCCGGCACACGCCAATGCTGGACGCCGTCGTCTCGTCGTGCTGAGATAGATCCGTGAGATCGGACGTCGAGGTCGCTCGATGAGTGCCGGCGGGAGAGCGCGCACGCGCGAACGCGTCCTGCGACGAGCGGCGTTGATTGCCGGCGTACTCGTGCTGTTGGCCCTCCTGCTCTTCATCAGCGGTCACTGGGTGCTGGGGGTCATCATCGGTATCGCCGCCGCTGCCGCGATCTGGGTGTTCTTGCAGGCGCGAACCGTGCGCTAGGCCCCGGCTGGGCTACCTAGAGGCGAGCTGCGACGGCCTTCGCCAGAGGTTCGATCACCGCGGCCGACTTCGGCGGCGTTCCGATCGTGTTGAGGCTGATGTAGGCGATGTACTTGCCGACGGAGACGTGGATGCCGACCGACAGCGCTCCCTTCCCCTCATACGCGGCGCTGCCGATGCCGGCCACCTTCTTGGGCGGCCCAGGGAGGCCCTGCTTGAGGTTCTTCTTGGCCAGCTGGAGGGCTCCGGTGTCCGTGTAGACCGCGACAGTGACCTGGACGGTCGGCGACTTGGGAGTCAGGCCCGCCCAGTTGCCGACGTAGTTCGTCGATCCCGGGCCCGGTGACGGCTTGGCGTTGGTGCACTTCGACGACACCCCGGGGATTGCGGTGACTTGCTTGGCGGATACCAGCGCGCACACGTTGCCCTTGAAGCCGGGTGCGGCTCCGGCTGCTGAGGCTGTCACGAGCCCTGCGAAGACGAGGCCGGCCAGCCTCGAACTCATACGCACCTTGATCTCCTTTGCGTTGGTTGAATCGGAAGTCCGACGAGAGATCGTTCTGCGGGCGGTGTTCCGGACTTCACCCGAACCGCGAGGACGGGCAGGCGCGGGCGAGCCATTCCAGCACTGTTGCGCGGAAGGACGCGGGTCGCTCGAAGGGGAGGTAGTGACCTGCTCCGTCCAGAACGGTGAAACTCGCCGCCGGATAGCGGTCGAGCGTCTGGAACTGGTGCTCGTAGCCGGCGATCCTGTCCTGTCGACCCGAAACGATCGCGACGGGCCGGTCGAAGACGAGAGACGACTGCTCGTCGCTGAGTGGGTATCCGTGCGACCGGAGCTGGGCGAGGTAGCGATCGTCGGCCCGGTGCAGGCTCTGCAGGCGGGCGTCGATCTCGCCTGCGATCGCCTCCGAGTCTGTTCCGAGCCCTGCGGCGAGATGCTCGCGGAACTCGTCCGACACATTCGAGAGCCACGCCGGTGGCGCCGTCCTCGGCGGCGGCAGCTTCCGATCCTCTGGCCGTATTCGAGATGCCGTGCAGGCGAGAAACAGTCCGTCGAATCGGTCGGGCGATCGCCGCGTCAGACCTGCAGCGAGGTAGCCGCCGTAGGAGAAGCCGGCCAACAGGAGCGGTGCCGGCGAGAGCTGCCTGCCAACCAACTGCACGAGCTGATCGACGATCCCGTCCGAGGTAGCCGGCCCAGCGGGCGAGCGGCCGCACCCGGGCAGGTCGACATAGATCCGTCGTAGCTCCAAGTCTCCTACCGCCGGCTCGAACGCAGCCGCTGCGAACGACCGGTCGACGCCGAACCACGGGAGGACGACGACCGTGATACGCCCCTCACCCCGACTCTCCCAGTCCAGCCCCACGTCGAACGGGTTCAGGTCTGAAGGCGCTCGGAGATCCGCTTCTGACCTCGCCGCATTGCCCAGGCGTGGTTCGAGCGGAAGATCGGGCGAAGAAGCGGCGTCAGCTGTCGGACGCCGCGCTTGTTGACGCGTGGGCGGAAGTCGAGAGTGACGTTGGTCCCGCCGTTGGCCACGTCGAACGCGAGCGATGCTGTTCCCTCGAAGTCGCCGTGGAGGATGCTGTCGATCCGGTGCGGCCGGTCGACTGCGACGCATTCGAATTCGTATCGAAGTCGGTAGGGGAGATACCCGTGCGCGACGACCTGAGTGCGAGTCCCGGGCGCGGGTGGGCCGGAGTGGCCGGACGTCGCGACCCAAACATCTCCCCACCAGGTCGGATAGCCGTGGACGTCGGCCATCAGGTCGTAAACAGCCTCGATCGGGTGCGGGACGAGCCAACGGTCGAGAAAACGGTATTCCGGCGCTGCCATTACCCGGAGATTCTCATACACGCCCGCTTGACGAATGCCGAGGTCGCGATGCGCGGTGCAGACGATTACGCGTCGCCCATGTGCGCCGAGATGTGCTCGATCGCCTGCCCGTAGTCGCCGATGAACTCGGACGGTCCCTGCGGCACACCGTCCGTCCCCACCAGCGCGAGCCACACCTTCCCGCGCTGGCGCTGGTGGTAGACCGCCAGTTCGTCGTCTTCGGTGTCGAAGACCGAGAGGATCTGCCATTTCTTCACACCGAGAGCGCGCGCCGCGAACGCCTTGCGTCGCCGGCTCAGTCGGCCGTGGGCCGTCAGCCAGTCGAACACCGGAAGTCCGTCACTGCGGAAGAGTGCGAGTGCGACAGTCGATTGCACGAGCATTGTGTACCTGGCGCCGTGGGCGAGCGGCATGACGTCGCTCGGGCTGGCACACGCTCTGTTCGGTTAGCGTGCGGTCGATGAAGATCTCGCTGACCCCGAGGACGACGGAGTTCTTCCTGCTGTTCACGAAGGCCGGCGAGAACGCGCTCGAGGTGGCGCAGCTGGTCGAGCGTCGCTTCCGACGAGCACCCGAGCTCCACCGTTACGCAGGAGCAGGTGAAGGCCGCGGAGACGGCAGGTGACACGATCACGCGCGACCTGATCACGCTCCTCAACACGCAGTACCTGACCCCGTTCGACCGCGACGACATCTACATGCTCGCGACGGAGATCGACGACGTCGTGGACTACCTCGAAGAGGCGTCCGACCTGCTCGGTCTGTACGGGGTGGAAGGGCCGACCCGGCACGCGTTCGAGCAGTGCGAGATCATCGTCAAGGCCGTGGAGCAGCTGTCGATCGCCTGCGCGAACCTGAAGGGCATGAAGGGCGTGCAGCAGGCGCTGGTCGAGCTGAAGTCGCTCGAGGACCAGGGTGACCGGATCCTCCGCGAGGCCCTCGCGTCGCTGTTCCGCAGCGACCGCATCGACCCGCTGATCGTGATCCGCTGGAAGGACATCTACGAGGCTCTCGAGCGCGCGCTCGACGCCTGCGAGACCGCCGCCAACGTGATCGCGAACATCGTCGTCAAGAACGCGTAACCGGCGATGGAGCAGGTCACGCTCGTCGCCGTCGTCGCGGTGGCGCTCTTCTTCGACTTCACGAACGGCTTCCACGACACCGCGAACTCGATCGCCACGAGCGTCTCGACCCGCGCGCTCTCACCGCGCAAGGCCGTCGCGATGGCGGCGATCCTCAACTTCGCCGGCGCCTTCATCTCGTTCAAGGTCGCCGCCACGGTCGCCACGGGAATCGTCAACCCCGAGGCGATTACGCTGAGGATCCTGCTCGCCGGCCTTGTCGGCGCGATCACCTGGAACCTGATCACGTGGTACCTGGGCCTCCCGTCCAGCTCGAGCCATGCGCTGATCGGCGGGGTCATGGGCTCCGCGATCGCGGCGCAGGGCTGGAACGTCGTGGAGTGGTCCGGCCTCTGGCAGAAGGTGCTGAAGCCCTCGCTGATCTCGCCGTTCGCCGGCCTCGCGCTCGCGTTCGTCCTGATGATCGTGATCGTGTGGCTGGTGGCGAAGCGCTCGCCGGCCAGGGTCGGTCGCGCCTTCCGCTTCGGCCAGCTCTTCTCGGGCGGCTTCGTTGCGCTCGCCCACGGCACGAACGATGCCCAGAAGACGATGGGCATCATCGCTCTCGCGCTCGTCTCGTCTGGCCACCTGAACGCGGACTTCACGCGGCCGCCGACCTGGGTGATCGTCTGCGCCGCCCTGTCGATGGCTTTCGGCACCTATGCGGGCGGCTGGCGCATCATTCGTACCCTCGGCACGCGGATCGCGAAGATCGACGCTCCGCAGGGATTCGCCGCTCAGACAGCCTGCGCGTCGATCCTCTGGGCGACCGCCCACTTCGGCTACCCCGTCTCCACCACCCAGGTGATCTCCGGCTCGGTGATGGGCTCGGGAGCGACGCGCGGCCTGCACGCCGTGCGCTGGGGCGTCGCCGGCAACATCCTGCTCGCCTGGCTCTTCACGATCCCGATGGCGGGCCTCGTCGGCGCCTTCATGGAGCTCGTGACGCGCCTCCCGGGCGGCGACCTGATCGTCTTCGGGCTCGCCGTGTTCATCTCCCTCGGCGCCTTCGCTGCACGCCGCTGGGAGACCCGCCGGCTGCTGCCGGCCGAGGCGCTCGAGAGCGCCCCGATCTAAGGGGAGAGAGGGCCGGCGCGCTCCACGATCGTGGGCGACTCAGCCTAGGTCGGCAGGCAGGCCCGCTTGTCGTGCGGCCTCGGCAACGATCGGCATCGCCTCGGCAAGTCGGGCCTCGACTTTCAGGACGCCATAGCTGTCGTCGTAGTCAGTCGGGCCTTGATTGATGATCCCGACCAGACCACCGTTGTTGAGGACGGTGGCGGGGATGAACGCCGCTGGGATGACTGAAAGGGATGACCCGAGACAGAGCAGATAGTCGGCCTCCGAGGAAAACCGCTGAGCGTCTTCGAGCGCATGCTCGGGCAGGTTCTCGCCGAACAGTGTCACTCCAGGCTTCAACGGATAGCCGCAATCACAATGGGGAACGCCATCCTCAGATCCCGCAAGTCGCTCCTCGACCTCAGCGATGTACCAATCGCGCCCACAGCCGAGACACGTTCCGAGACGAAGGGACCCGTGTAGCTCGGCCAGGTTCATCCCGTAGATCTCGCGACGATGAAGTCCATCGACGTTCTGTGTGATCACTCGCTTGATCAGCCCATCTTCGTGAAGTTGTTCGAGTGCAAGGTGCGCCGCGTTTGGCTTGGCATTGTGCAGAGCGGCTAGTCGCTGTGCGTAGAACCCCCAAAACTCGCCGGGTTCGCTCTTGAACGTCTCGATGTGGGCGAGCTCTTCGAAGCGCTTGTTCTTCCACAGACCACTTGGGCCGCGGTAGTCAGGCAGACCCGACTCGGTTGAGATGCCTGCGCCGGTGAAGGCCACGGCGAAGTTGGCTTCGGCGATCTCTCGCCCGATCTCTCGAAGCGTCTCTCTTGTCTTGTCGTCCATCGGGCACGCTCGCCGTCCGTGCGGTCTTGCGAAATTCTAAGAGGCGATCGTCCATCGCGAAGTCGTCTGGCGGATCGATCGGGCGCCGTTCATATGGCTCCTGTGTTGGCACAGATGGTTCGCGCCAAGGCAGACCTTGTCTCTTACCCCTTTTGCGCCCTTACGGTGCCGTAACCCCCCTCTGCGACACTAGTGCGCATGCGCGCGCCGCGCCTGCTCGCCGTCGCTTCGGCGGTCGACCTGGACTTCCGCTACGGCTGCACCCCGGCATGGTGGCAGCTCTGGAAGGGTCTCTACGAGGAAGGAGTCGATCTCGTCGTCACCCCGTACCGCGGCCGCCCCGTCGAGTCGCCGTGGTGGCGGACCGCGCCGAACCCGACCTTCCGCGAAGGCGAGTCGTTCGCCCGCGCGCGCGACCTCCTCGCGCGGATGCGCGGCGACTCCTATCTACGCCGGGCGGAGGACAACCCTGAGGACGGGCTCGGCGACCGGATGACCCGGGAGCTGATCTGGCGGTGGGTGACGCCTCGCTGGCGTCGCCATCTCGAGCAGCTCGTCGAACGGGAGCGCCCCGACGCGGTCGTCGTCTTCACGGTTCCGATGTCGCACCTTCGTGGCATCCCGTCCGCGCTACGGGAGCGGTTCGACATCCCCGTCGTCTTCTACGACGGCGACGCGCCGATGAGCCTGCCCGAGTTCGGGGGCATGGACACCGGATTCAACTGGTACCACGACGCCGAGCCGTCCGAGTACGACTTGCTCGTGTCGAACTCCGAGGGCGCCCTCGACCGCCTGCGCGCGCTCGGCGCGCGTCGCGCGGAGGCCGTGTTCTGGGGCGCGGACCCCGAGTTCTTCGCCCCGGCCGACATCGCGAAGGAGCTCGACGTCTTCTTCTACGGCTACGGCGACAAGTTCCGCCGCGACTGGATGAAGGCGATGGTGGGTGAGCCGTCGCGACAGTTGCCGGATGCCGATTTCGCGCTCGGCGGCGACGACTTCCAGGGCGATATCGGCGGGGCGCGGTTGATCGGCGACGTGCCCTTCAACGCGTTCTCGCACGCGATCTCCTCGGCGCGGATCAACCTCTGCATCACCCGGCGCTCGCACGCGACCGTCTACGCGTCGTCGTCGTGCCGGCCTTTCGAGCTCGCCTCTGCAGGCGCTGCGATCGTCTCGAACCCGTACGAAGGGATCGAGCGCTGGTTCGAGCCTGGCTCCGAGCTGCTCGTGGTGGAGAGCGCCGAGGAGGCGGTCGACGCCTATCGCGACCTCCTCGGCGACCCGGCCCAGGCAGAGGAGCTCGGGCGTCGTGCCCGCGAGCGCGTGCTCGACGAGCACACGTACCGGCATCGCGCGCGGCGGCTGTTGGCGCTGCTCGAGCTGCGCGAGGAGGCGCGTGTCGGCTGAGCTCCAGTCCCTGCGCCGCATCGCGATCGTTCCGGCGTTCAACGAGGAGCGCAACATCGGTCGCGTGCTCGAAGAGCTCCACGCGTTCGACGCAGGGCTCGACGTCGTCGTCATCTCCGACGGCTCTCGCGATCGCACGGCTGCCGTCGCCGCGGAGCACGCTGCATACGTCGTCCAGTTGCCGTTCAACCTCGGGATCGGCGGTGCCGTGCAAACCGGCTTCAAGCACGCAGCGGAGGCCGGATACGAGCTCGCGGTTCGCTGCGACGGCGACGGGCAGCACGATCCGTCCCAGCTCGGAAAGGTGATCGCGCCGGTGCTCGCCGACGAGGTCGACATCGCCGTCGGCTCGCGATTCGTCGGCGAGGGCGGGTACCAGTCGTCGGTGACCCGCCGCATCGGCATTCGCCTGCTCGCGTGGATCGTGAGCGCGATCGCGAGACAGCGCGTCACCGACACGACGTCGGGGTTCCAGGCGCTCAACCGGCGCGCGCTCGAGCTCTTCGCCACGGACTACCCGCACGACTATCCCGAGGTCGAGGGCATGGTGATGACGATCAAGCACCAGCTGCGCCTGTGCGAGGTACCGGTGACGATGCGCGAGCGCGCGCACGGCCGGTCTTCGATCACCGCCTTCCGCTCGATCTACTACATGGCGAAGGTGCTGCTCGCGCTGTTCGTCGGGCTGTTCCGGCGCAGCGCTGTGCCCGTGGAGGACGGATGATCGCGGCCGGCACGCCGCTGAAGGTCTCGATCGCCGCGACGATCGTGTCGCTTCTGCTCGTCCTCGTCGTCTTCGAGTTGATCCGGTCACGGCGCTTGCGCGAGCGGTACGCGCTCCTGTGGCTGCTGACCGGTGTCGTCCTCGTCGTCCTCTCGGCATGGCGATCGGGGCTCAACACGATCGCGGGATGGCTCGGCGTGCGCGGCTATCCACCGGCGGTGCTGTTCGCGGTCGGGCTGATGTTCGTGATCCTCGTGCTGCTGCACTACTCGACCGTGATCTCCCGCCTCTCCGATCAGAACGTGGTGCTGGCGCAACGCCTGGCGCTGCTGGAAGCGGCCGTCGGTCAACGCGACGAGCCGCGTGCGGTCAACGGGTCGTCGCGAACGCCGGCCCGCTGACGAGCATGAGGTCGGTCGCGGTCGGCGCATCGCGATAGTCGGTGACCACTGCGATCCGGTACACGTGACGCCCGGGTCGCGGGCGATCGACGAACGCCGGGACGGCGGAGGACCCGATCGGGGTGGCCGCGAGGAAGCACTCGACTGCGCCTTGCGGCGGACGGTCGCATCCGTCTCCCAGAGCGCTTCGGAGGATCAGATAGCGCACCCGGGTCGACCCGGGCACGCTGGGAGCCTTCCAGGAGAGGCGCACACGACCCGGCGTCGACGTCGCCGTCAGGGAGAGCCCGTTCGAGATCGGCGCCTCCGTCGCGTTGACGTTGTTGCGCGCGGTGCGCATCGAACCGGCCGGCCGCGCGACCGCGACCACGACGAGCGGTAGGAATGCAATCGCGGCCGCGACGCCGAGCCCCGGCGACAACTTGAACGACCACGACTCGGGTCGTGGGCGCCACGGGACGCGCCGTCCGCGCACCGGCCAGAGGAATCCGATCGAGGTCACCAGCAGGACGAACGCCGGGATGCCGGGCTCGACGAAGCGGAAGTAGCTCGTGCTCGGGACCGAGGCAAGGGTCGAGCTTCCCTTCACGAGGCAGAAGGCGGCGAACCAGACGACGAGGAAGGCGCCCTTGGCGGGGACACGTCTGATCGCGCCGAGCGCGCCCGCGATAGCGAGGAACTCGAGCAGCCGCACGCTCCAGAACACCTCCTTCAGGTCGCGGAGCTCCTGCCCGAGGTTGTGCCGGTCGAACGGGATGTATCGCGATGTCGTGAACGCCAACGGGCCGGCAGCCTCGCGTCTCGACGCATAGGACGAGCTGATCGGGAGGTGGCCGAGCCCCTGGGCCTTCCAGAGAGCGAGTGTCAGCAATGCCGGAACGACCCCGGCGGCCCAGCCGGCTGCGACCCTGGGTCGCCAGGCCGCGACGAGGAGGACGGCGACGGCAGGGACGAAGAATCCGTTCGCGGGCTTCAGCCCGATCATCACGCCGCCGAGAACGCCGGCGACGATTCCGTGGTCGAACCGCCCCGAGTCGGCTGCGCGAAGGGTCGCCCAGGCGCAGGCAAGCACGGCTGCGACCGACGGCAGGTCGGCCATGTTCGTGAGCCCCGCCCAGTGCGGCGCCAGGAAGTTCTGCTCGAATTGCGGGCGGAACGATGCGGTGAAACCCCACAGCAGAAGCACCGGTCCGATCGCCCACACCGTGGCCGCAACGGCTGCGTAGCCGCGTCCGTAGAGGCGGTCGGCGACCGCCCACACGAGCACGAGCACGAGCGGCACGAGCAGCAGTGCCTGGAGTACGACGATCACCGGGAGCCCGTGCAGCAGCGTGGTGCCGGTGACGAGCGGCACCCAGCCGTAGAGCACCGGCAGGCCGAAGGAGATGATCGCCTGCGGAATCAGGCCGTGCGCGATCGACCATTCGGCTGTCCAGTACTCGGTCGCGTCGCCTCCCGAGTACCAGACCCAGCCGTTGTGCGGCGTCCGGAAGGCGAGCCACGCCACGATGGCGAGCTCGACCAGCGCGAGCGCTGCGAGCAGAACGACCGGTCGCTGCGCGAGCCAGTTCGCCCGCGCCGTGACGGCGCGGACGCCGCTACGGACGCGCATGCGCGAGGGCGTCCTCGCGATACCACGCGATCGTGCGCTCGAGCCCGTCGCGCAGCGACGTACGCGCACGAAAGCCGAAGCGCTCGGCCGCGCGCGACGCGTCGAGTTGTCGACGCGGCTGGCCGTTCGGCATCGAGGTGTCCCAGACGATTTCACCCGCAAAGCCGGTGAGCTCCGCGAGCAGCTCTGCCAGCTCGCGGATCGACGTCTCGACGCCGGTTCCCAGATTCACCGGCTCGCTGCCGTCGTAGTGCTCGGCAGCCAGCAGCAGACCGTCGACGCAGTCGTCGACGTAGAGGAACTCGCGCGTGGGCGAGCCGTCGCCCCACAACGTGATCTCGTCGGTCGACGTGAGCATCTTGCGGATCAGCGCCGGGATCACATGTGACGTCTGCAGGTCGAAGTTGTCGCGCGGGCCGTAGAGATTCGCGGGCAACAGGTAGATCGCATCGAGGCCGTACTGCTCCCGGTAGCTCTGTGCCCCGACGAGCACCGCCTTCTTGGCGACGCCGTACGGAGCGTTCGTCTCCTCCGGATAGCCGTTCCAGAGCTCGTCCTCGCGAAACGGGGTCGGTGTCAGCTTCGGATACGAGCACACCGTGCCCACGAGCACGAGCTTGCGCACGCCCTGTCGCCGCGACTCCTCGAGAACGTGTGCACCCATCATCAGGTTCGCGTACCAGTACCGACCGGGGTTGTCGCGGTTTGCGCCGATGCCACCGACCTCGGCCGCAAGATGGAACACGACCTCGGGTCGTGCTTCGGCGAAGAGCCGGACCGTGTCGTCCTCGTGTGTCAGGTCGTACTCGCGGCTCCGCGGTACGACGACGTCGTGGCCGTCGCGTCGGAGACGTTCCACGAGATGTGACCCGAGGAATCCGCCGCCGCCGGTGACCAGGGTGCGCATCTAGTGGGGTACCACTAGGCTCTCGCGCTCTCGCGCGTCATCCAGTCGATGCGACCCACCCAGCGGTCGCGGTTGTCGGCGTACCACCGGATCGTCCGCAGCACACCTTCTTCCCACGACACGCGAGGCTCCCATCCCGTCTCGGCGTGCAGCTTCTCGTAGCCGACCCGGAGCGCCATCACGTCGGTCGCGCCGGGCCGGAGCCGCTTCTCGTTCGTCACGACGTGCCGGTCGGCGGCCCAGAGGCCGTGCTCGACGCCGAGGCGGAGGATCAGGTCGCTCCAGTCGCGCATCGAGATGTTCTCGCCCTGCCCGTACACGTACAGGTCGCCGGGAATGCCGCGGGCCGCCACCGTCAGATGCCCGCGTACGCCGTCGGTGCAGAAGCAGAAGTCGCGGAGCGGCTCGAGCGCGCCGAGCTCGACCTCCGGTCGCGTCAGCGCCTGCGTGATGATGGTGCCGGTCACGAAGCGGGGGTTCTGGCGCGGACCGTAGTTGTTGAACATGCGCGTCACGACGCCCGGGATGCCGTAGGCGTCGTGGTAGTTCATCGTGAAGAAGTCGGCGGCGACCTTTGCCGTCGCGTAGATCGACTTCGGGTTGAGCGGTGAGCGCTCGTGCAGGATGAGCCCGCCGAGCTCGTCGAAGTCGTGGTGATGCGCGACGGACTCGTGCACGTTCCCGTACTCCTCCGATGTCCCCGCCGTGTCGAACTTCTCGAGCTCGACACCCTGATCGACGATGCTCTGCAGCAGGTTGAGCGTCCCGACCGTGTTCGCCATCACGGTCTCGTACGGGCGGTGCCACGACTCGCCGACGTGTGCCTGCGCTCCGAGATGGAAGACGAACGGCCGGTCGGCGGCGGGAACGAGGTGATCGCGGATCAGGTAGTCGACCGACGTCTTGTCGGTGAGATCGGCGAAGACGACGGTCAGGTCGCGCCGCAGATGTTTGATGTTGTTCAGCGCGCCCGACGAGGTCGCGCGAACGAACGCGACCACGTTCGCTCCGAGCGCGACGAGCGCATCGGTGAGGTGGGACCCCATGAAGCCGTCGGCGCCCGTGACCAGGCACGTCCGGTCGCGAAACGCGTCTCCCAGCTCGCGCCGTAGCGACTCGACCTCGTGCTCGGTCCAGGTGGCGGTATCGTCGCCGGGCACCGGTGCAGGGTAACGATTCACGTGGACGGGGAACGGTCTCGAGCGGAGTCGTGACGGGGATCTCGACGGCGGCCGTCAGCGGCTCGGCCGCGGTCGCCGGCGTCATTCTCTCCCGGAAGTTTGGGCACGGGGTAAAGACCGATGGCTTCTTCGCCGCCTACGCCGTCTACCTCGCGCTGGTGCTGGTGGCAAGCGCGCTTCGCGTCGTCGCGCTTCCCCGTTTCGCCCTGGCGCGGGCCGACCGGCGCCTCGGCGGCGAGCTGGCGACCTGGCTCGGTGCGCTGGCCGTCCCGCTGATCCCGATCGTCGTGCTCGCGATCGCCTGGCCCGGAGGCATCGCGCACGCGCTCACGGGCGGAGCCGAAGCGCGCCACTCCGCCGCCGAGCTCGTGCCGTGGCTCGTGCCCGCTGCGGCCGCCCAGGTCGTCGCCGGAGTCCTGGCCTCCGCCCTCGCGGCCCTCGACGACTACGTGACCGCCGCCGTCGCGTTCGGGGGTGGCGCGGTCGTCGGCCTGGTCGCGATCGCCGCGCTCGTCGACGAGCACGGCGTCGTGGCGTTCGGCTGGGGTCTCGCCCTCAACGCGGCGGTCGCCGTCACCGTGCCCGCTGCGACGCTGGCCGCCCGCGGGGTGTTCGCCAGGCCCGATCGGCAGCCACTCGGACGGCTCTGGCTGTTGGCCGAGGGCGTCGCGTTGCCGTTCGCGCTCCAGGGGCTCTACGTGATCGGCTACCGGTTCGCCGCCGGCGTCGGCCCGGGTGAGGCGACGACGTTCTCGTACGCCTACCTGATCGCCGCCTTTCTCGTCGCCGTCACGGCGACCTCGGTCGCATTGGTCGCGACCGTCCCGTTCGCGCGCGGCGGCTCGTCGCCGGAGCGGGCCGCTCGCCACGTCGTCTCGATCTCGTGGGTCTCGCTGGCGCTGGTCGCCGCTGCCGCCGGGGTGTTCGCGCTCGCCGGAGGCGCCGTGGTCAAGCACGTGCTCGGCTCGAGCTACGGCGGCGGCACCGGCGCCGAGCTCGGACGGCTCGTCGTCTATCTCGCGCCGTGGATGGTGACCTCCGTCGCGGTGACGGTCGCGTTTCCGCTCGTCTTCGTTCGCGGGCGTGGACGGTGGCTGCCGGTGCTCGCGCTCGGTGCGCTGCTCGTCGAGGTGGCTGCGGCGTGGATCGGGAGGTCGGCGTTCGGCCTCGCCGGCATCGCGGCGAGCCTTGCGGTGACGACGGGTGCCGTCCTGCTCGCGCTGCTCGTATCGCTCCACGCAGCGGAGCGCGCGTTGCGGGGTCTCGCCGTCGCGGCCCTCGTCGTCGGCGCCCTCGCAGCGGTGGCCTTCGGCCTGCCGGCCGCGCTGCTCGAGCCCTTGGCGGCGGCCCTGGCCGGGCTCGTGCTGTACACCGTCGCGCTCGGCGCGCTGCGCCCGCCCGGGCTCAGACACGCGTGGGCGTACCTCCGTTCGTTGCAGTAGCGTCCGGGCGCATGGCTTCCACCCGCGTCCAGGAGCTCGTGCGCCGGCTCGGCCGCACCTCGCTCGGCAAGAACCTCGTCCACGCCTCGGTGCTGAGCGACCCGGCGACGATGCGCTTCTCGCAGGTCGAGCGCTGGCCGCCGGAGGTGCGCGGATTCGAGGATCTCGCGTTTCTGTTCTCGTCGAACCAGCTCAACCACGGCGTCGCGTCGCTCCAGATCGACGAGGCGGCGCTCCTGTACCGGCTCGCACGCGACGTGTCGACGGGCCCGGTGGCCGAGATCGGCCGTTTCAAGGGTGGCAGCACGTTCATCTTCGCGAACGCACTGCCGCACGGTGTCGAGCTGTGGTCGTACGACCTCCACGTTGCTCTGAGGCCCGACATGCCCGGTGCGCTGCTCGACTCCGAGTTGTCCGAGGCGCTGCGGCGGTACGGCGTCGACGGCAAGGTCCACCTGGTCGTCGGAGACTCGCGCACGGTCGACCCTCCGCCGGCGCCGCTCGAGCTTCTCTTCGTCGACGGCGACCATAGCTACGAGGGCGCCCGCGCGGATTTCGAGCGCTGGCGGGCCTTTGTTCGCCCCGGCGGCCACCTGCTGTTCCACGACGCCGTCGACACCGGAGGCTACGGCAACGTGTACCCGGGGATAGCCCGGCTCGCCGCCGAGGTTGCGGCGGACGGAGAGTGGAAGCGTCTCGACGGCGCCGGCTCGATCGCGCATTTCGTCAAGAGTTCGTTTCGGAATGACGCTCGTTGATCTGGGCACGATGGGTGAGTGCGATGCAAGGACGCAGGGAGCGGCAATAGCCGAGGCTATTGACGCGACCGAGGACGCCGCAGCGTGCCCGCCCAGCGTGTCCAGACGACACAGACTTCATTTCGATACGAGCTCTACGTCGTGAAGCTGGTCGCGGTCGTCGTCAACTGGAACGGTGGCGAGGACACGCAGGCGGCGCTGGCCTCGCTCCGGGGAATCGAGACCGTCTGCGTCGACAACGGCTCGACGGATGGATCGGATGCGCTGCTCGCCGAGCGATTCCCGGAGGTCGAGCTGATCCGCGCGGGCCTCAACCTCGGGTTCAGCGGCGGGCACAACCTCGGAATCCGGCGGGCCCTCGATCGCGGCGCCGAGTGGGTGTTGCTCCTGAACAACGATGCGGTGGCCGACGAAGGGCTCGCGGCTGCGCTGGCCGACGCCGCCCGTGCCCGCCCCGACGCGGGCGTGCTCGCCTGCAAGGTGTTCTTCTCCGAGCCGCGCGACGTGCTGATGTACGCGGGCGGCTCGGTGCACCTCCTGCTCGGCTGGTGGGGTCGACAGGACGGCTTCGGACGGCAGGACGACGGCACCTTCGACACGCTGCGCGACGTCGACCGCGCGACCGGTGCTGCGATGGCCGTCTCGCGTGCAGCGATCGCCGCGGCCGGGTTGCTCGACGAACAGCTCTTCGCGTACGCGGAGGACGTCGACTGGTGCCTGCGCATCCGCGCCTCCGGCTTCGCGGTCGTGTTCGTACCGGAGGCGAAGGTCTGGCACGTCGGCTCGGCGTCGACCGGTGGGCTCGGCTCCCCGACGAGCCTCTACTACGACACGCGCAACGTGCTCGCGGTCGTCGAGCGGCAGCGGCCCTTGCCGCCGGTTGCCCGCGGGCTGCGCCGGGGTGCGGTGGTCGGCGCGCACTTCGCCGCCGCGGCGCGATCTCGCGATCGGCGTGCCGGCGCGGCGGCGGTCGTGTCGGGCTGGCGCGACTACCGGCGCGGGAAGATGGGACGGCGATCGTGAGCGAACGTGAAGGCTTCTACCGGCGCGTCCTGCGGACATTGGTCGAGGACGGCCGGATACAGCTCGGCTGGCGCGTGCTGGTCGTCGCGGGGGGCGAGATCGACCGGGAGGCGCTCGACGCGTGCGGGTTCACGGAGGTGACGGTCACGAATCTCGATCCCGGGCCCGGCGAGGAGCGCCAGGATGCCGAGGCGCTCACGTACGCGGACGGCGCGTTCGACTTCGCGATCATCTCGGCGGGCCTGCACCACTGCGCCTCGCCGCATCGTGCGTTGCTCGAGCTCTACCGCGTCGGGCGGCACGGGCTGCTCGCACTCGAGGCGCGCGACTCCCTCCTGATGCGTGCGGCGCAGCGGTTCGGCGTCGTCGACGACTACGAGTTGACCGCAGTGGCGGCCAACGACTTCAGATCGGGCGGAGTTCGCAACACCGCGACGCCGAACTACGTCTACCGCTGGACCGAGCGCGAGGTGGTGAAGACGATCTCGTCGGCGGCGCCCGAGGCGCGACACCGCTACGTGTGGTTCCGCGAGCTGGAGCTGCCGGTATCCGTGCTCGAAGCGTCGGGTCGCGGAGCGTGGCGGTTCGCGGCGCTGCCGCTGAAGGCGGTGACGAAAGTGCTCCCGCGCCAGGCGAACCTGTTCGCGTTCGCCGTGTTCAGAGACGGGCTGCAGCCGTGGATGCGCGACGAGTCGCACGTGGATGCCGATGCCGTTCGTGCGCTCCTAGGGCAGTAGCTCGCGATAGACCTGCTCGGTCGCCCGGGCGGTGGCGGTCCACGAATAGCTCGCCGCGCGTTCGAGGCCCCGCTTCGCCCACACGTCGGGCGTCCCGAGCACGTCGAGCACACCCTCTGCGATCGCCGAGGGGTCATGCGGGTCGAACAGCCGCGCAGCGCCGCCCACGACCTCGGGGAGCGCGCCGGTATTCGAGCAGGCGACCGGGCAGCCGCAGGCCATCGCCTCCAGTGGTGGGAGGCCGAAGCCCTCGTACAGGGACGGAAAGACCAGTGCCGACGCCGTCTGCAGCAGCTCGACGACCTCGTCCCACGGAACGTGCCCACGGGCCTCGACCCCTGCCGGCACGTCGGAGAAGTCACCCCCTCCCGTGAGCACCAGGCGCAGCTCGGGTCGCTCTCTCCGCACGATCGCGAACGCCTCGTACAGCCGCTCGTGGTTCTTGTGCGCCCAACGCCGCGCCGGATAGAGGAGAAACGGCCGCCGCGCTGCCCCGCCCGGCCGCAGCCGTGTGTGGTCGAGGCCGAGCGGAACCACCCGAACGCGGTCCGGGTCGAGTGTGAGCGCGGCGATCGCACGCTCGCGCACGAACTCGCTGATTACGATCACTCGATCTGCACCGCGGACCGACCGGTGCCAGGCGAGCGCGCGAAACGATCGCTCGCCGCGTGAGAACAGCTGCGGCAGGTCGAGGTGCTGGACATCGTGCAGCGTCACGACGGACGGTCGAGAGACGGTCGGCAGGCGCAGCGTCAACGGGTAGTGCACGACGTCGGCGTTCTCGAGGTGCGCGCGAAGCGGGCCCGGACGCGCGGCGGCGAGTGACATTGCGACCAGGCGCTGCGGGATGGTCGTCGCGCGGCGGTACTCGGTCGCCACCTCGTGGTCGAGCCCTGTCGCGAAGCTCGCTGCGACCGGCGGGAGCAGTACCTGATAGTCGAGCTCGCCCACCTCGGCGAGCCCGTCGACGAGGCCACGTGCGTACGTCTCGCTGCCGCCGAGCTCTCCCGGCACGAGCGTCAGGAGCGCGATGCCGACGACCGCCATCGCGATCGATCGTAGTCTCCGCACGTGCGCGAACTTGCAGCAGTCGTCCTTGCGATGCTCTCTTCGTCGCTCTATGCGGCCGCGTCCGCGCTGCAGGCGCTCGAGGCGCGGCGGGCACCCGCCTCCTCGGCGCTGCGCGCGTCGCTGCTCACACGTCTCGTCCGCCGGCCCCTCTGGCTGGCGGGGACGGGGTCGAGCGTGGTCGGCTGGATGCTCCAGGCCGCCGCCCTCGCGCTCGCCTCGGTCGCGCTCGTGCAACCGGCGCTCGGGCTCGGCCTGATCGTCCTGCTCGTCCTCGGCTCGCGTGTGCTCGGCGAGCGCGTCGGCGCACGGGAGATCGGCGGGGCGGTGGCGATCGCCGCAGCCGTTGCTGCACTCGCCTGGGCAGGGCCCTCAGAGGCGACGTCGTTCACGGTGCGCGGCTCCTGGGCGGTCGGGATCGCCGTCGCGCTGACGGCGGCCGCGCCGTTCGTCCTCCGCTTGATCGGGCGGGCCGGCGGCCTCGAGACCAGCATCGTCTCCGGCCTCGGCTGGGCCTGCGTCGGCCTCGCGACGGCGCTCGTCGTCGCCGCGCTCTCCGACCACCGCTGGCTGGTGATGCTCGGCTGGGGCGTCGGCGTCGGCCTCGCCAGCGGCGCAACCCTGCTGGCGGAGATGACGGCGCTCCAGTCCTGGCCGGCGACGCGCTCGATCCCGGTCGTCTTCGGGATCGAGATGGCGCTCCCGGCGGCGGTCACCCCGCTGCTGGCCGAGGCGGGCTCGCCTCCACACCCTGTCGTATTCGGGCTCGCACTGGCCGTGGCGTGCGCCGGGGCGGCCGTGCTCGGGAGCACGAAGACCGTCGCCAGCCAGCTCGCCGCCTGAGGCCTGATCGCGTGTGCTCGAGCCGGGCTCCTTCCCCCGGAGGAGTGACCGGTGGAGGCGCAAGCCGGCCGATCGAAAGCCACGCCGGCGATGGTCAGCTGGTCAGTTGTCGGTGGACTTGATCATCACCGGGACTGTGTCGTGTCCGTCGAGGTCGTAGTAGATGCCGGGGAAGGTCTGGAACTTTCCGCTGATGTTGTTGTGCAGATGCGACTCGTTGAACGTCAGCGCGCCCCAGCCGCTGTCGACGACGTCGAAGACAGCGCCGCCGCCCTCTCTGGCGCTGTTGTTATCCATCACGGTGCCGGCGATCAGCACGTTGTCGTCCTTGCCGTCGAGGTAGATGGCGCCGCCACTGCCGCCCCCCGGCGTGCCTCCTGAAGCCGGGTTGGCCCCCCAGCCGATGGCCTTGTTGTCGATGAACTCGCTGTTGAGGACGTTCCACTGGACACTGATGCTGCTCAGTGCACCGCCGTTGGAGCAGCGGCCGCCGCGGAACGTGTCGTCGGTGATGTAGACGGGGCGGTTCTCGTACTGGGCCAGGGCGCGGATCGCGCCACCGCCGAGATCGGGGCCGTAGGCGTAGCAGCGGTTGTCGACGAACTGCGAGTTGACCGCCTTGAACTGGCCTCCCTCGACGTAGATGGCCCCGCCGCCGTCGACCCCGCCGTACCAGCAACTCGGTGTGTTCGCGGTACACGTGGCCTGATGCGCGTCGTCGTAGCCGTCCTCGAAGGTGATGTTCTGCACGACGACCTGCGGATACGGCTGGTTGACGCAGTCATCGGTTGACCAGGTGCCTGCGCAGGTGTCCGAGTACAGGATTCTGCGCTTGCCTCCTCCGCTCAGGGTGATCAGACCGCCGCCGTCCAGCACGACCAGGCGCCGGGTCTTGATCACGCTGGCGGTCGAGGTCATCACGATCGTGACGGGCTTGGGCCCGCAGTTGAAGGTGATGATGCCGCCCGCGGCAACGTCGCGCACCACCGCGGCCGACGTGCAACTGGCCGGCCGGCCGTTGCCGATCACGTGGTTTGGATGCCGTGTATCGACCGCGCGGCCGGCCGGCGGCACGTAGAAGTGCCCCTCAGGGTTGCCGAAGTCTGCCACCAGCGTTGCGGACGTGTTCCCGACCGCCGCCGTTGCCGGCATCGCGCCGAGACCGATGATGAGCGCTCCGAGCAGTCCCCCGGCGCCGACCAAGGCACCGAGCAACTTTCCGAAACCGCCCGTCTGCCGCATTACCCCCGATGCTAGTGGACGGTCTCGTCGTCAACTTGCCGGTTGCAAAGCGGGTTAGCACACGCAGGCCGACGCGCGGTATAAGGCGCGACTATGGAGTCATGCCAACAACGGAGGTCAGCATGAGCACCGTCGACGAGGAGATGGTCTTGGCCCACTTCATCGTTTCGGATGATGTCGAGCGCTCCCGCCGCTTCTACACCGAAGTACTCGGCGGCAAGACAGTCATCTCCGGCGAGCTGGGTGACGAGGTGACGTACGTCGCGCTGGCCAACAGCTGGATCATCATCAACGTCGGAGGAGGTCCGACGGACGACAAGCCGACCGTCACGCTCGAGACGCCGCCCGACCCGGATCGGGTGAGCAGCTTCCTCAACATTCGGGTTGCGGACATCCAGGCTGTGTACGCTCAGTGGAGCGCGCGGGGCGCCCAATTCCTGACGCCGCCGAAGCAGCACGAGACCGAGGTGCGCTGCTACATCCGCGATCCCGACGGCTACCTGATCGAGGTGGGTCAGACGACCCTGCCCAGAGGTTGGCGTCCACCGTCTTGACCCGTGGGTGCCGACTGTTGCCGTCGCTCTTTCACACCGTGCCGAACCGAATGGTCGGCACCGTTCTCTATCCGCTGAATGAGCTCGAAGACGTCGATCCGGAAACGTGGCGGCAAGAACGCGAGAAGTACGCGGGACGTGAGCAGGTACTCGAAAAGCGCGTCCCACCTCTGAACTGCCTATGGAACGACGTACTCCACCTCAGCGCTGTCCACCCGGCGGACATCATCGCCGCACTGGGCGACGTTGGTCTTGAGCCACTCCGAAGGCGATTCTTCGAGATCGATCCCTTCGATCTCGACGCAGACCGCACTGTCGTCTTCGTCAACCGTCGCGCGAGCGCCGCGGACGCCCTGGACGGGTCGCAGTGGATGCCGTTCCAGTCCGCGGCGCTAACTGAGCTCTCCACGTTCAACGAGGCGAGCCGGCGGTACTACCGTGAGTGCGCTCAGGGAGGGAGGAGGCCCTTACTGTGGGGGTACCTTCCGCACGTGTTGTATCGCGGCTCACTCGACATTCGGACGCTGCGGATCATCGAAGTCTGAAGGAGTGCTCACCTACACTCAGGCCAAAGTCGGCCCATGGGCATCGCGACGCTCGACCAGCCACAGGTGGCCCACTGGCTCGTCGTCGACCTCGATCACGAACGCGGAGTGTCCAGCGGGCCGCTATGCCTCGACAAGCATCACGAGCGTCTCGGGTACGACGCCGTCATGAGCCATTGCCTCTGCGGCCCCCGGAGTCTCCATCGCAGCCTCGAGCGCATCCATGTCGGCCACGTCCATGAGTACTGCCACTCGCGTCGGGTTCGTTGGATCTACGAAGGTTCGGATGTTGGTGACTCCAAGCGGGCCGAAGAACTCTTCGCGCTTGGGCGAGGCAAGCCAGTGATCCTTGTCTTTCACGTCGTGATGACCGATCACAGTAGGCATAGAGGCTCCTTCGGTAGTGGCAAGCTAGTGAAACCGACCGGTTTGCGGATCCTACGCTCGAAAACAGGAAACCAATCAAGACCGTATCCGCGGAATCCGGGAGGGCTCATCTTGAGCGCCGGGCCGGATGGGAGGGCTAGCGCTTGATGATGTTGTGGACTTCGAACACTTCGGGCTCGCCCGGGTCGAGGCCAAATTCTGCAAGGATCGGCATCAGGCGGGCACCGAAGGCATCGAACTGCTCTTTCGAGTCCCAGACCATGCTGACTTTGAATTCGTCGCCCGAGCCGAAGCAGAGTTCGTAGTCGAGTCCATCCGCCGGGGAGATGCCCTCCTCGTTCAGTCGACGCACCACGTCGTCGTACTGCTCTGCCGTCAGCGACGGAGGGGCAAAGCGGATGAGCAAGCTCACGACGATCCTCTCTCTTGGGGTCAACAGCGACCATAACCCGGATACCCGGCCGGCGGTAGAACAGGCACACGGCATGCTCTGCGGGGACGGGTACCCGCGTTTCCACCCCGAGTGCCACCTCTCCCTTGAGGCAGCTAACAGCGTCGTAACCGCGGGTCTTTACACTCCCGCCCATGGCTGAGCCAGAGGAGACGACCGACGTCGGACTGCTGTTCGCACGCCTGAAGGCGGAGGTTCGTGCCGCCGGGCCGCGCGCCTCGGATGTCCCGCCGGCCCAGGTCCGGCTCAGCGTTCGCGATCAGGCCGAGCGGATGTGGCCGGTCTCCGCGGATCGGCCGCTCGTCGGCAAGGGCGGGCCGATCAAGGCGGTGCTCCGGCGCCTGATGCGCTGGTACGTCGAGCCGGCCTTCGCCGATCAGCGCGCCTTCAACGACGCCGTTCTGAAGCTCGTCGACGACCTGGACGAGCGGATCACGCGGCTCGAGCTCAGACAGAAGCCGTGAGGGTCGCCGTCTGTGCGCCGCAGGTGCCGTTCGTGCGCGGCGGCGCCGAGGTGATGGCTGACGACCTGGTCGCCGCACTGCGGGTGCGGGGACACGAGGCCGAGCTGGTCACGCTCCCGTTCAAGTGGTATCCGGGCACGCGCGTCCTCGACCAGGCGTTCCTGTGGCGGCTCGTCGACCTGACCGAGTCGGATGGGCGCGAGATCGACCGCGTGATCGCGACGAAGTTCCCTGCCTACTGCGTCAGGCACCCGAACAAGGTCGCGTGGGTGCTGCACCAGTTTCGGCAGGCCTACGACTACGACCGCACGGATCTGGGTCAGTTCTCGGAGTCACCTGAAGACCGTGCCACGCGGCGGGCGGTCGAACGCCTCGACGCCGTCTCGCTCGGTGAGGCGCGGCATGTCTTCGCCACGTCGCAGAACGTCGCCGACCGGCTCCGCCGCTTCAACGGCGTCGACGCCGACGTGCTGCCCCACCCGCCGCAGGCACTGCCTTACCGGACCGCGGAGCCGGAAGGATTCGTGCTCTCCGTCAACCGTCTCGATCGGGCGAAGCGCATCGACCTGCTGATCGAGGCGGCGCGGTCGGAGCCTGGCCTGCGCATCGTGATCGCCGGCGACGGGCCGGACCGCGAGCGCCTCGAGCGGCTCGCCGGCGGCCTCAACGGCCAGGTCGAGTTCACCGGCCGCGTCGACGACGAGACGCTCGCCGACCTGTACGCGCGCTGCCTGGCCGTCTTCTACGCACCTGTCGACGAGGACTTCGGGATGGTTCCGTACGAGGCGTTCCTGTCGGCGAAGCCCGTGCTCACGACGCTCGATGCCGGTGGTCCGCTCGAGGTCGTTCGTGACCGAGAGACGGGCGTCGTCGTCGCCCCCGACCCGTCATCTCTCGCCGGTGCCTGCGTCTACCTGGGCGAGCACGTCGACGAGGCAAAGGCCTTCGGGCTCGCCGGTCGGGCCATCGCCGAGCGCGTGACGTGGGACACGTGCGTCGACGCGCTGCTTCGGTGAGCCGTCGTGCGCGTCGCCTACTACTCGCCGCTGCCGCCGTCTCGCTCGGGGATCGCCGACTACTCGTCGCTCCTCTTTCCTGCGTTGCGCGAACGCGTCGACGTCGTTCTCGCGCAGCCCGGCAAGCGGGCACCCAGCGCTGACGTCGCCCTCTATCACGTCGGCAACGAGCCCGACGCACACGGGTGGATCGTCGATGCGCTTCGCAAGGCGCCCGGTGTCGTGGTGTTGCACGAATACGTGCTGCACCACCTCGTTGCGGGCATCACGATCGGCCGTGGCGATGCCCGTGGCTACCTCGATGCCATGGAGCGAGAGCTCGGCGTCGCCGGACGCCTGCTCGGTCTCGGCGTGCTCGACAATCTGCTGCCGCTGCTCTGGGAGACGCAGCCGGAGCGCTTCCCGCTGTCGGGTGGCATCCTCGACAGCGCTCACGGCCTGATCGTGCACTCGCAGTTCGTCGCGGAGCGTGCGCGCTTCGCGGGCTACGAAGGCCGGCTCTGGAGGATCCCGCATCCTGCGTGGCCCGCACATGAGGTCGGGGCCGCCGTCGACGTGTCGGGCGATCCGTTGATCGGCTGCTTCGGGTTCCTGAACATGAACAAGCGGATTCCGCAGCTGCTCGAGGCGTTCGCTTCGCTGCGGCGTGCCCGGCCCGGCGCGAGGCTGCTGCTCGCCGGCGCCACGGGCGAGCGGTTCGACGTCGGCCGGCGCCTCGAGCGCCTCGGGCTCGCCGAGGGCGTCGACCTGCTCGACTACGTGCCCGAGGAGCGCATGTGGGCGTTGATGGCTGCGTGTGACGTGCTCGTCAACCTCCGCTACCCGACCATGGGCGAGACATCCGGTTCGGTGATTCGCGCGTTGTCTCTCGGCAAGGCGCTCGTGGTCTCGGATGTCGGCTGGTTCGCGGAGCTTCCGGACGATGTCGCGTTGAAGGTGCCTGTGGACGAGCTCGAGGTTCCGATGCTCGAGGCGGCGATCGGTTTCGCGGTGGAGCACCAGGCGCGCCTCGGGACCGCCGCTCGGGCCTACGTCGAGCGAGAGCACGCACTGTCGCGTGTGGCAGATGCATATGTGGCTGCGCTCGAGGTGGCGGCCGGCGGCGATGCCGTCGAAGCCGACGTCCTGCGCCGGATCGCGGAGGCCGCGGCGTTCGTCGGGCTCGACGATCCGGGAGCGCTTGCCCGCGCTGCGGTCGACGCGGGAATCGTCGAGTGACGCAGGCGTCGGCGGTCGTGCGCGCGCGGGCGGTTGCAGTTCCGGTCTGGGCGTGGCTGGCGGCGATCGTCGGCTGCTCCGCGATCGTCCACATCCTGCTCGGGCGACAGATCGTTGCGCCGTGGATCATGGTCGACGAGCTCATCTACTCGGAGCTCGCCAAGTCGTTCGCCGCGTCTGCGCACTTCGAGATCCGCGGCGTGACGACACACAGCTTCGGCTTCGTCTATCCGATGCTGATCGCGCCGGCGTGGCGCATCGAGCATTCGATCCCGTCCGCGTATGCGCTCGCGAAGGGGATCAACAGCGTGTTGATGTCGCTCGTGGCGATCCCGGTGTACTTCCTCGGCCGGCGGATGCTGAGCGCCCCGCTCTCGCTGGTCGGCGCACTGCTCGCCGTCCTCACGCCTTCGCTCCTCTACACCGGCGTGCTGATGACCGAGAACGCCTTCTACCCGGTCTTCGCGCTCGTCATGCTCGCGCTCGTCGTGACGCTCGAGCGACCGACCGCCGGTCGCCAGGTCGGCCTCCTGGTGCTCACCGGGATTGCGTACCTGACACGCGCCCAGGCGGTCGCGCTGGTCCCTGCGATCGCCGTCGCACCGGTTCTCCTCGGACTCTTCGATCGCGACCTGCGCCGCCGCTTTCGTGCATTCGCACCGCTGTACGCGATCCTGATCGGCGGAGCAGCCCTGGCCCTGCTCGCGACCGTCGCTCGCGGCCACTCGCCGCTCGACCTGCTCGGCGCGTATCGGGCCGCGACCAACACGAGCTACTCGGTGACCGAGATCGCGAAGTACGCGCTCTGGCATGTCGCCGAGCTCGATCTCTACGTCGGCGTCGTCCCGTTTGCTGCGCTGCTCGCGCTCTGGGCGTCTCCGCGGGCTCTACCACCCGCGGGACGGGCGTTCGTCGCCGCGACGCTGCCGGTCTCGGTGTTCTTGACGATCGAGGTCGCCGCGTTCGCCACGCAGCCGTCGGTCGAGCGGATCGAGGAACGCAATCTCTTCTACCTCGCACCGCTCGCGCTGATCGCGATGCTCGTGGTCGGTTCGCGCACGGTTCGCCTGCGGCGGCCGGTGCTCGTCGGGGCGGCACTCGTCGCCGCGGTGCTTCCCGTGACGATCCCGTTCGAGCGCTTCATCACCACGAGCGCCGTTTCGGACACGTTCGCGTTGCTGCCCTGGTGGTGGGTGCAGGATCACTACATCGCGCTCGACGACCTTCGCTATGCCGCGCTTGCGTGCGCGGTTGGTGCGGCCGCGCTGTTCCTGTTCCTGCCGCGGCGCTACTGGCTGGTGCTGCCCGTGCTCGTCGGCGCCTACTTCGTCCTCACGACGGCGGCGGTCCAGAAGGGGCGTCACGGGATCCGGATCGCGTCCGTCGGCTCACTGTGGGCCGGCATTCGCGTCACCCATCCGGACTGGGTCGACAGGGCGGTCGGCAGGAACGCCGACGTGACGTTCCTCTGGATCGGCCGCGCGCCGGTCAACACGGTCTGGGACACCGAGTTCTTCAACCGCAGCATCCGCACGATCGCAAGTGTCGGCGGTACGGTGCCGGGAGGACTGCCGCAGACGCTGCTGCATGCGACGCACGGCGGTCCGCTCGCAGACCCCACCGGCCACGTCGTGCGAGCCCGTTACGTCCTCACGGACGCTGACGTGATCGGCAAGGCCGTGGGACGCGATCCGCGGATCGGGCTCGCGCTCGTGCGCGTGAACGGGCCGGTGATCGTGCAGACGCATGTCGACGGGGTGTACGGCGACAACTGGTCGGGCCGCCACGTCGTCTACACGCGTTTCCACTGCACGGGCGGAAGGCTGGCCGTGCTGCTCGGCAGCGACCCCCACCTGTATCGGCGCGACCAGGTGGTGACTGCAGCGGTCGACGGAGCAGTCGTGGGATCGGTCCGGATCGCGCCGACGGCGGAGCCGCGCCTGGTGGTGCGGCTTCGACCCGACGCCGACCACGTCTGCCGGGTGAACTTCACCACCGCGGTGACGAAGCGTCCCGGCGGGGCCGACACGCGGGAGCTCGGAGCGCGCTTTCTTCGCTTCGACCACTTGCCGTGAAGATCGCGTTCGACGTCAGCCCGCTCTCGCATGAGCGAACCGGAGTCAACAACTACATCCGCGGATCGCTCACCGGCCTCGCAGAGGTCGCCGCGAGGCAGGGCCACCAGGTCGTTGCCTTCGCGCCCACGTCGTTCGCCGGTCGGCGCGTGATTCCGGAGGCGATCGACGGCATCGACGTCGAACTGCGTCTCGTCACGCTCCCCGGCGCCCATGTCTGGCGGACGGCGTGGTCGACGCTCGGGAGCCCACCGGTGGAGCGCTGGCTCGGGCCGGTGGACGTTCTGCACTTCAGCGACTGGATGTATCCGCCGCAACGCGCCGGTGTGCGTGCGACAACGGTTCACGATCTCGTTCCGCTGCATCATCCGGAATGGACGACGGGCCGGACGCAGGCGATGCATCGCAGGAAGTACCTGAACGCGGCTCGCACCTGCGACGTGATCTTCGCCAACTCGTCGTTCACGGCCGATGACGTCTCAACGACGCTCGGTTTCCCGCGCGACCGGGTGGTCGTTGCGCATCCCGGCGTCGGCGAGTCGTTCCGGCCGGACGGCCCGGTGGCCGATCTCGGCCGGCCGTACGTGCTCACCGTCGCGACGCTCGAGCCGCGGAAGAACCTCGACACGCTCGTCGAAGCATTCCGGCTGCTCCGCGACGACGGGCTCCTCCTGGCGATCGCGGGAGGTCGCGGGTGGGGGCTCACACCGCAGCTCGACCACCCCGACATCGTGCGGCTCGGCCGCGTCGAGGACGACGAGCTGGCGAGGCTGTATCGCGGAGCCGCAGTCGTCGTGTACCCCTCGCGTTTCGAAGGCTTCGGCATGCCGGTGACCGAAGCGATGGCCAGTGGCGCGCCGGTCGTCGCGTCCGCGCATCCTTCGCTCGACGAGGCGAGTGGCGATGCCGCGTTGCGCGCCGATCCGGAGAGCCCGGCCGCGATCGCGGCGGCGGTGCGGGAAGCACTCGCACGGCGAGACGAGCTGGTCGCCCGCGGCCTCGCCCACGCGCGGTCCTTCTCGTGGCGGCGCGTCGGCGAGGCGTTTCTCGAGGGGTACGAGCGGTTCGCGTAGCACTCGACACGACCCCGTTGCAGCAGACGCGCGCCGGTACGGCGCGATACGTCCGGGCGCTCCGAGACCACCTCGACGCCGACGTGATCGAGCTCTCCTTCCCGGCGAGCTCGCGGCTGCGAACGGCTGCCGCAGACGCGTGGTGGTACCCGCGGCTGCGCGCGCCCGAAGGCGCAGACGTGCTGCACTGTCCCACCTTCCGCGGGCCGCTTCGAGCCGGTGGGCCGCTGGTCGTGACCGTGCACGACCTGGCCGTCCTCCGCCATCCCGAGTGGTTCAACCGCTGGACGGCGACCTACTCACGGTTCGCCGTCCCACGCGTCCTCCGGGCGGCGACGAGGATCATCGCCGTGTCGGACTTCACGAGACGTGAGTTGATCGAGCTCCTTTCCGTGCCGGAGGCGAAGATCAGCGTCGTGCCGAACGCCGTCGAGCCCGTCTTCGTGCCGGAAGGGCCCCGCGCAGAGGGCGACTATGTGCTGGCAGTCGGGACGCTCGAGCCCCGCAAGAACCTCGCACGCATCGCGGCGGCCGTCGACGGCGAGCTTCGCGTCGTCGGGGTGCGCGGCTGGGGAGGCGTCGACCCTCCGCCGAATGTGACGTGGCTCGGGGACGTGCCCGACGCCGAGCTGGCTGCGCTCTACCGTGGCGCGCGGAGTCTCGTCTACGCCTCGCTCTACGAGGGTTTCGGCATTCCGGTTGCAGAGGCGCTCGCCTGTGGCTGTGCTGTCGTCACGAGCCGCGGCTCCGCCATGGAGGAGATCGCCGGGACGGACGCCGTCTACGTCGACCCGGAGGACGTCGCGTCGATTCGTGACGGGATCGCGCAGGCTGCGCCGCCGAGCCCTCGCCGGATCGCCGAGTGGCCGGAGATCGCGCGCAGGACGCTGGGCGTCTACGAGGAGATCGCGTGATCCTGATCGACGCCGACGTCCTCGGGCGCAACCGCACCGGGGACGAGACCTACGTTCTGAACCTCCTCCGGCATCTGCCTGCGGTCGCGCCCGACCTCACGTTCGCGGCCGTGACGCGGCACCCGGAGCTCGTGCCGGACGGGGTCGAGGCCGTCGCACTCCCGGCACGGTCGCAGGAGCTGCGAATGGCATGGACGCTGCCGCGACTGTTGCGGCAGCGGCGGCCGGAGCTCGCCCACTTCCAACACGCCCTTCCGCTCGGGTGGAACGGGCGGAGCGTCGTGACGTTGCACGACCTGCACTTCCACCACGACGCGTCGGTGATGGGGCTCGCCGATCGAGTCACCTTCCGGCTCGTCGTGCCCCGTGCGGCGCGGCGCGCCGACCATGTGCTCGCGGTCTCCGAGCGGACGAAGCGCGACGCACTGGCCCTGTACGGGCTGCCGGAGACGAAGGTCACCGTCACGCCGCACGGCGTCGACCCGATCTTCACGCCGGACGGCGGCGTCGACGGGGCCTATCTCCTCTTCGTCGGCGCGGTGCAGGCCCGCAAGGACCCGCTCGCGGCACTCGACGCCGCGCAGGCGCTCGGGCTTCGGCTCGTCGTCGTCGGGCCGGAGAAGGAGCCTGCGCTCGCCGACGCCCTGCGCGTCGGTGGCGCCGAGGTGCGCGGTTTCGTCCCGCAGGCGGAGCTCGCCGAGCTGTATCGCCGCGCCTCGGCTCTCGTGCTGCCCTCGCGGTTCGAGGGCTTCGGTCTCCCGGTGCTCGAGGCGATGGCGAGCGGAACGCCCGTCGTTGCCGCCGACGAGCCGGCGCTGCGCGAAGTCGCGGGCGACGCGGCGGAGTACGCCGAAGCGGGCGAGCTCGCGGCCGCCGTCGAGCGTGCGCTGCGACGGCGCGGGGAGCTGCGGGCGGCCGGTCTCGAGCGCGCAGCGCTCTTCTCGTGGGAGCGCTCGGCGCGGCTCACCGCCGACGTCTACCGGCGCGTGCTCGGATGAAGGTCGCGGCCGTCGTCGTCTCGCACGCGCAGGCCGACGAGCTCGAGCGCTCGCTGCCGGCGCTCCGCGCCCAGGTCGACGAGCTCGTCGTGATCGCGAACGTGCCGGGCTCGGCGCCCGCAGGGATCGACGCCGTGCGCAACGAGCGTCCGCTGGGCTATGCAGCGAACCTGAACCGCGGTGCCGCGCTGACTTCGGCAGAGCTGATCGTCGCGGCGAATCCGGACGCAACGCCGGAGCCGGGAGCGGTCGGCGCGCTGCGTGCGTTCGCCGAGCAGCGGCCACGCTGCGGCGTGGCGGGCCCGCGCATGCTCTTCCCGGACGGCACGTGGCAGCCGTCACGCAGACGCTTTCCGACCGTGGGCGGAACGATCGTCCGGCGGACGCCGCTTCGCCTCGTCGTTCCCCAGCGGCGGCACTTCCACCTCGACGACGTCCCGCCGGTCGAACCGGTTCGGGCCGACTGGATGCTCGGCGGCTTTCTGCTCCTGCGCAGGGCGATGCTCGACGAGCTCGGGGGCTTCGACGAGGGCTTCCGCCTCTACGGCGAGGACATCGACCTGCAGTACCGGGCCGCGCGGGCCGGGTGGGAGTGCTGGTACGTCCCCGGGGCGGTCGTGCGGCACGAGCACCACGCGGTCACCGACAAGAGCTGGCTGACGCGGCGCACCCTGTGGCACTGGGCCGGGATCGCGCGCTTCGTGCGCAAGCACCCCGAGCGGCTGCGCGCCCTCTAATCGGGCTTGAACGAGCCGCTCATCACGGCGCCGAGCAGCCGCGAGTCGGTGACGCCGTAGTCGGAGGGGCGCACCAGCCGTGCGACGTGCACCTCGACCGCAACCGGAGCGCGCGTGTGAAACGTGAGCGGGATGTCCTGGCAGCTGTGCAGGATCCGCCGCACGGTCCACGTCGGGTGACGGACGACGGGTGCGCGCTGTTCGTTCAGGGCCACCGGCCCGACGCGAACGGTGACCGGCGTCGGCGGCGCAGTCTTCGCGCAGAACCCGGCGCGGCTGATGTCGACCCGCAGCGTCCCCACCTTGCCCGGCCCGAAGTAGGCCCAGACCCCCGGGAGGGATGCGTTCGAGGGCACCCAGCCGTCGGGCGAGCGGTTGTAGTACGACTGCGAAAGCCGCCACGGGTGGGCGATCTTGACCAGAGTCAGCGAGCCCCGCGTGTCGAGGGATTGCCCGATCAGCTGGATGCCGTTGTCCTCCAGCACGTACGGGTCGCCGGGATCGAACCTCAGCCGACCGCTCCCGTCGGCCAGGTCGGGGGTGAGCGTCGGGCCGGGGCCCGGCGCGGTGCCGTCGAGGGTCCACACGTTGTGGATCGAGCGGTTCCAGAACTCCGTCAGCCCCAGTCCGTAGTCGTAGGTCGGTCCGAGTGCCTGGCCGAGGTAGGTGACGCGGCCGCCGTGCACTTCGCGGTCGACCCAGTCGAGCGGTTGAGGAAGGTTCTCGACGAAGGCGTTCGCCGCCTGCTGGGAACCACGCGCGCTCGTCACCTCGCCCGCCAGCAGCCAGGTTGCAGCTGCCAGCACCACGATCGCGAGCAGCACGGGGCGTACACGGTCGAGTCGTCGAACGAAGGGGAGGAGGACGATCGCCGCCGTCACGGCGAGGGCGACGGCGAGGCCGATCCTGATCGCAGGCTGATTCCAGTAGAAGACCCGGTTCGCGAACTCGGTGATCCCGTACCCCGGCGCTTCGAAGTACGGATACGAGAGTTGGTAGCCGTAGTGGAGGATCAGCCACCCCGCCACTGCGATGGCCGCCAGGACGACGGGGAGCGACGGCCGCCGCGCCGAGAAGTAGAGGACCGTGCCGACCAGCAGCAGCGGGCCGAGGTAGATGAGGTTCCGCTCCTCGACGTACGTGCCGAAGATCACCGAGAGGTACGTCGCCTTGACCGCCGTGTACAGCCCGAACGTGACGATCGACGCGCCGAGGAACGACGCGAACGCGCGCCAATCGTGGATCGTCGCGCCGCTCCGGCAACCAGAGCGACGCGAGGCCGGCGATGACCGGCAGCACCCCGAGGCCGATCGTCAGAGCCGAGCCGGCCTCGAGGCCGAGGCGCCACATGCGTCCCTTGTACGACTGCGTCACGGTCGACCATTCCGTTGAGTGCCCGCTCGCGAGCGCGCTCAGCACCACGAGCGCGCCGATCCCGAGCACTGCCGCGCCGACCTTGTCGACCGTGCTCCAGCTCCGGCGCAACCGCTTCGCGCGCGGCCCGAACCACCACAGCCATGCCGCGGCGAGCGCCAGAGCCGCAACGCCGGCGACGAGCTCGCGGCGTACCTCGACCGCAACGAGCGAGGCGACGATCGCCGCGACGATCCACCGTCTGCTTCCGCCCTCGAGCGCACGCACGGACACATAGGCCAGCCAGACGAACGTCGGATACGCCAGCACCTCGGGCAAGAGGAGCGGGGCGTAGAAGAGCGCCGACGTGCACATCGAGCCGAGCGCGGCGATCACGGCGGCCCGCGGCGACACGAGGCGGCGCGCGAGGAGGTAGACGGGGATCGCCGCCGACGCCATCACCAGCGTGTTCAGGTACTTGGCCGCCCCGTACGCCGCCCCGGTGGAGTGGAACGCCCACACCGGTGCGATCAGGAACGAGTAGAGCGACCCGAACGGTGCCGCGTATCCGCGCAATGCGGGATGACCCGTCGTCCAGATCGCGCGCGAGAGCTGCGTCCACTTGAGCTCGTCGAGGAAGATCGTCGGCGTCTTCCGGACGGCGGCTTCCCAGAACAGGACCGAGAGAATCGCGAGCACCGCGACGGCGACCGGGACCGCCGCGAGGAAGCGGTCGAGAAGTGGGCGCTCGTCGGTCACTCGGCGAGGTTCGTGCCCAGGACGACCTGCGGGTCGAGGTCGATCTCCCGCCGGACGAACCGGCAGGGCACGGCGGCCTCGGCACAGGCGGCCGTGATCTCGTCCAGCCGCTCGCGGTCGGCATTCGGAATCGTCACGAACACGATGTCGATGTCGCGGCGGTCGAGCAACGCTCCGAGCTCGTGCGTGCCGCCGAGCACGGAGACGCCGTGCAGCCGCCGGCGGCGGAGACGGGGGTTGTCGTCGAGGAAGCCGACCACGCGTTCGCCCGGCGTCTCGCGAAGCTCCCGCATCAGGCTCCGACCCGTCCGGCCGGCGCCCACGATCAACGAGCGGCGCGCGGACCGGTCGCGAAGTGCTCTCGCCTGGACCACCGTGCGCTCGGCGAAGCGGGACGCGGCGATGAGCGTCGCGCAGAACAGTGCGTCGATCAGGAAGAACGATCGTGAGAAGTCACCGAACGTCGTGGTCGAGGGACACGTAGCCGGCGGCGACGGCCTCGGAGAGAAAGCACGCGATCCCGATCGCGAGCAGGTCGCGTGTACCGGCGAAGCGCCAGATCGACCGGTAGAGCCCGAACGCGATGAAGGCGAGGTAACGGGCGGCGATCAGGATCGGCAGCGTCACCTCGGCGATGTGGCGCTGGTTCGGTGTTCCGGGCCAGCCGAAGCGCACGAGGTATGCGGCCATGAACGCCGCGATGATCACCCAGAAATCGACGACGACCTCGACGAGACGGCGCCAGTGCACCGCGAACGTCTGCAACACCGTCTCGCCGCCGGGTGCGCGGCGCTCGACGTCGGCCAGGAAGCTCGCGAACTGCACGAGCAGCACGAACGTGACCAGGACGCCGACGAGCGCCAGGCGCTGGTTGTCGAGCACGTTGTACGCGAGGCTCGTCCCTCCCAGGGCAATCGCAATGAGTGCAAGCAGGAGCACCGCGTTCTTCTCGGAGAGCCCGAACCGCACCAGCCGATGTGAGCTGTGGTCCCGGCCGCCCTGGGAGATCGGCCGGCCTTCGAGCAGGCGGACGACGGTGACGAGCGTCGTGTCCAGCACGGGCACCGCGAGAATGAGGATCGGCAGCAGGAACGTGGCGACCGTGGATTCCGCCACGTTCCAACTGGCGAGGAGGCCGAGCGACGCGAGCGTGAAGCCGAGCACCTGTGAACCCGAATCGCCCATGAAGACGAGTGCCTTCCCGTGAGGGCGCAGGTTGAACGGCAGGAACCCGGCACACGCGCACGCGCCCGCGAGAGCAAGCACGAGCACCGTGTCGTTCGGATGGGTCGAGACGGCGTCGATCGCGAAGAACATGAATGCAATCGCCGCCAGCGTGGCGGCAAGACCGTCCATGTTGTCGAGGAGGTTGAAGGCGTTCGTCATCCCGACGAGCCAGAAGAGAGCAAGGGGCCACGCGACGATCGGCGTGTGAACGATCTCGACCCGCGTGCCGGTGGTGACGACGATCACCGCCGCAGCGATCTGCGCCGCCAGCTTGGCCAGCGGCGGCAGCGCGCGCACGTCGTCGACCACGCCGGCGACGAACAGGAGAGTGATCCCGGCGTAGATGCCCAGGATCGCTTCGTCGACCGGGATCGCCCCGACGGCGATTGCGAGCCAGAGGCCGACCGAGATCCCCACGTAGATGCCGATACCGCCGAGGAGCGGCGTGGGGCGCTCGTGCCAGCGCTCGGTCGAGGGCGCGGCGACGAGCTCGGTGGCGAGCCGCGTCCGGAGCAGCAGCCAGACGGTGATCATGGCCGCAGGGAAGGCGGCAACCGCCGTGACCGTGCTCACGGCGCTGGAGGGTAGAAGACCGCTGTTAGGGCTGTGTGTGCCCGCACGAGCCGTCCCTACACTAGATCGCGCCCCCGATGACGGTCTACGTCGATCTCTATCGCTTCCGCGAGCTGTTCGCGAACCTGTTTCGCCGTGACTTCCAGGCGAAGTACAAAGGCTCGCTGCTCGGCATCGTCTGGTCGCTGCTCAACCCGCTGCTGCTGCTCGCCGTGTACCTGATCGTCTTCGGCGTCCTCTTCCGGAACACGACGACGGTCCACTACCCGATCTATCTGCTGAGTGGGCTCGCCTGCTGGCTGTTCTTCTCCGTCTCGCTCCAGTCGGCCGCTCGTTCGATGATCGACAGCGGTGAGCTGATCAAGAAGGTGCGCTTTCCGCGCCAGCTCGTCGCGCTCTCGATGGTCGCGACGCAGGCGGTCACCTTCGCGGTGATGATCGCGATCCTGATCATCCTCTCGCTCGTGTTCGTCCCGGCGGCGCGCCCCTACGTCTGGGCGTCGGTTCCGCTGGGCGTCGTCTTTCTCGGGTTCGTCGCCGGACTGGCGCTCCTGGTCGCCTGCTTGAACGTCCTGATGCGCGATGTCGAGCACATCCTCACGGCGGCTCTGCTGCCGTGGTTCTTCCTGACGCCGATCCTCTGGGGCGCCGGCAACCTGCCGCAAGCGGCTCAGAACCACCACGTGCTGCTGAACGTCCTTCGGTGGGGGAATCCGGTCGCGCCGCCGATCTTCGCGATCCGCGATGCGATCTGGTCGGGTCACGCACCGCGTGTCGCGGACGTCGTCTACCTGTGTGTCGCGACGGTGCTGGCGCTGGCGCTCGGCGCGCTCGTCTTCCGCCGGGTCGACGACCGCATCGCGGTCGAGCTCTGACCCGAAGAAGCTCTCACCGCCTGACCTGCAGCACGATCCGGCCGTCGTAGAGCCACGGTTCATCGCGCGGTGCGGCGTAGGCCGGAAGCCCGGCGACGTCCGCGAGCCGCTCGAGCGGGACGCCGTCCAGCACCGACGGACAGAGCAGCGGTGCCGAGAAGCCGGGCTGCCGGCCGCGACCCGGCACGTAGGGCTCGAGCTCGTGAGGCCGCCGCCGCGCCGCTCCACCCTCCCAGGCGATCGCGCCCGCGACGACGCCGTAGCCTTCGGCGTGCGCGGCGCGGACGCGCTCTTCCCAGTCGGACGCCGGCTCGACACCTGCCGGGAGGTCGACGTGAGGCTCGCCGGCCCGCGGCTGCACGTCGACGTCGATCGTCAGCGGTGCGTCTCCGAGCTCCGAGAACCACGCTCGCCCCTCGGAGACGAGATCGAAGGCGAGCCGGTACCGCCCGGGGGGGATCGGCGCCCGCACGCGGCAACGCACGTCTGCGCGCGCTCCCGGCTGTAGCGGCGGCGGAGCGGTTCTGATCCCGTCCCAGACGATCGGGTTGCCGCGCAGGTCGAGCCAGTGGTAGGCCAGGAAGACGCGCTCGCCCCACGCCACGGTCCCGGTGTTCTCCAGCTCGACCGTTGCCTCGGCAACCGCGCCTGCGTTTGAGCGGCTCGACCGTCGCTTTGCCCCAGCCGACCGACAGCGGTCCCTTCGACACGGGCGGTTAGCCTAGATGGTTGTGGCTCCGCTTCTGACGAGGGCAGCGCGCCGTGAGCAGGTCGAGCGGACGCCCGTGTGGTTCATGCGCCAGGCCGGTCGCTCCCTGCCCGAGTACCGCTCTCTCCGCGAACGCCACAGCTTCTGGGAGGTCGCCGGGACGCCGGAGCTGTGCGCCGAGGTGACGCTCCAGCCGGTGCGGCGGCACGGCGTCGATGCGGCGGTGATGTTCGCCGACATCATGACCCCGGTCGTCGGGATGGGCATCGACGTCGAGCTCGTCGAGGCTGTCGGCCCGGTGATCGCGACGCCGGTGCGCTCGGCTGCCGACGTCGATCGCCTGCGCGTTCCGGAACCGGAGGAGGCCTTCGCGCCCGTCCTCGAGGCGATCCGGATCGTTCGCGGCGAGCTCGACGCAGATCAGGCCGTGGTCGGTTTCTGCGGCGGGCCCTTCACCGTCGCCGGCTACCTCGTCGAGGGCCGACCGTCGCGCGACTTCGCGACCGTCAAGGCGCTGATGTACACGCGGCCGGAAGTCTGGCGTGCGCTGCTCGAGAAGCTCGCCGACTGCTTCGCCGCGTACGTCGCCGCCCAGGTGCGAGCCGGTGCGGACGTCGTGCAGCTCTTCGATTCATGGGTGGGCTCCCTCTCGCCGGCCGACTACGACGAGTTCGTCGCCCCCTGGTCGGCGCGGATCCTCGCCGCGGCCGGCGCGCCGACCATCCACTTCGGCACCGGCACCGCGACCCTGCTCGAGGCGATGGCGGCCGCCGGCGGAGACGTGATCGGCCTCGACTGGCGGATTCGCCTCGACGACGGCTGGGGACGCGTGGGCGATCGCGGTGTGCAGGGGAACCTCGACCCGGCCGTCCTGCTCGGGCCCTGGGAGCTCGCGGAGACTCGCGCGCTCGACGTGCTCCGGCGGGCACACGGACGGCCCGGGCACATCTTCAACCTGGGCCACGGGGTCCTGCCCGGCACCGATCCGGACGCGCTCACGCGTCTGGCGTCGCTCGTGCGTGAGCATGTCCCCGAGGTCGCCGCGTGACGCCGGTGCGTTCCCTGCCTCGGCTACCGTCCGCGCCATGAGCGACTCCGCTGTGATCCTGATGGCTTACGGGTCGCCGGAGCGGCTCGCCGACGTACCCGCGTACTACGCCGACATCCGCGGCGGCCGGCCGATCGCGCCCGAGCAGCTCGACGACCTGGTCGCGCGCTACCGTCGCCTGGGAATCGAGGACTCGAATCCGCTGAATGCGATCACCGAGCGGACGCGCGCTGCGCTCGAGCAAGAGCTCGGTCTGCCCGTCTTCACGGGGATGAAGCACTGGATGCCCCGGATCGCGGACGCCGTCGACTCGGCACGCGCGATCGGAGCGCGGCGGCTGGTCGGGCTCGTGCTCGCTCCGCACTACAGCCGCCTGTCGATCGGCGGCTATCAGCGGCTGCTCGACGAGGCCGTCGATGGTCGCGAGGACGTGTTGTTCGTGGCGAGCTGGCACGACGACCCCGGACTGATCGCGGTCCTCGCCGATCGAGTCCGCGGCACGAGCGCGCACGTCGTCTTCACGGCCCACTCGCTGCCGGCGCGCATCCTCGACGAGGGCGACCCGTACGCCGACCAGTTGCGCGAGACGTCGGTGCTCGTCGCCCGCGAGGCGGGTGTGAGCGAGTGGTCGTTCTCGTACCAGAGCGAGTCCCCGACCGGGGAGCCGTGGCTCAAACCGGACATCCTCGAGCACCTGACCGAGTTGCACGCCCGCGGTGTCGACGAGGTCCTCGTCTGTCCCGTCGGGTTCGTGTCGGATCATCTCGAGATCCGGTTCGATCTCGACACCGAGGCCCAGCAGCTCGCAGCCGGGCTCGGCATGCGCGTCGAGCGCATCGACATGCCGAACGACGATCCCGAGTTCGTGCGTG
Organism: uncultured Thermoleophilia bacterium; assembly: GCA_963851065.1. GTDB lineage: Bacteria > Actinomycetota > Thermoleophilia > Gaiellales > Gaiellaceae > PALSA-600. The sequence continues at coordinate 5,411 of CAWKNW010000011.1, read as the reverse complement.
TGCTCGGCAGCATCGTTCGTCGCACGCTCTCGGCGGTGGCTGCGTGAAGCCCGGTCGCATCGTGGTCGACCGCGTCTCGCGCACGTTTCGCGTATATCCGAAGGCGCAACGAACGATGAAGGACCTGTTCGTCTCGCGCGGACGCACCGGAGCGCGTGAGGTGCAGGCGCTGCGCGACGTCTCGCTGACCGTCGAATCGGGCGAGGCGGTTGGGCTCGTCGGTCGCAACGGCTCCGGCAAGACGACGCTCCTCCGGGTGATCTCCGGAATCATCAAGCCGACGACGGGTCGGGTGGAGGCTGCCGGCCGGATCGCGTCGCTGCTCGAGCTCGGCGCGGGCTTCCATCCCGACTTCACGGGCCGCGAGAACGTGTACCTCAACGGGTCGATTCATGGTCTCTCGCGCGCGCGCATCAGTGAGTCGATGGACGAGATCGTGTCGTTCGCCGAGCTCGAGCGCTTCATCGACCTGCCTGTCCGCACGTACTCGTCCGGCATGTATATGCGGCTTGGCTTTTCGGTCGCCGCGCACATCCAGGCGGACGTTCTTCTTCTCGACGAGGTGTTCGCCGTCGGTGACGAGCAGTTCCAGCGGAAGTGCTTCGGGAAGGTCGCGGAGTTCAAGAATCGCGGCGGCACGATCATCTTCGTCTCGCACGACGCACAGGCCGTCGAGCGTCTGTGCGACCGCGCCGTCCTGCTGCGCCAGGGTGTCGTCGAGTTCGATGGCGACACACGCGAGGCGATCGGCGCCTATCGACGGCAGCTCGCCGCCGATGCGAACCCGGAGGAGCTCCGCGCCGGCTTGCGCGAGTGGGGGAGCGGTGAAGTGCGGATCGTCTCGGCGGAGCTTCTCGACGAGGACGGCGACTCTCGGCTCCAGTTCGCCGCAGGGGAGCCTGCAACCGTCCGGCTTGTCGTCGCCGCCGACGACAGTGTGGCACCGCCGACGATCTCGCTCGAGCTCCGCGACGAGGGTGGGCTGGTGCTCGGTGTCGCTTCGCAGGAGACCGGCACGCTGGGCTGGAACGGCGGCCCGGGGGAGTTCGAGCTGCGCTTTCGGATGGCGATGCTCCCACTCGCGGACGGCAGGTTCCACCTCAGGGTCAGCCTGGTCGATGCCAAGGGCGATCGGCTCCTCCATACCCTCGAGGACGCTCTTCGGTTCTTCGTCTTCCCGTCCGGTGCAGAGACCGGGCTCGTGCTCCTCGACGGCGAGTGGACGCTGCAGGAGACGGTCGGGCGTGCGCCAAGTGTGCCGGCGTGAGCTCGCGCGCGTGTCCTGACTGGCCTGCGCTGATGGAGCTCGCGCCCGAGCTGACGTTTCGTCACTACACCCTGGGCGAAGTGCACCTTCCCGCTGAGGCATTCGTCCAGGTCGAGGGCATCCCGTTCGACGCGGTCGCCGTCTGCTGTGATCTCGACGCGCACGTGTTCAACCCGGAACACACCGATTCGCGCATCGTCAGCGCGCTCCAGGGGACGCACTGGATCGACGTGCGTGAGATCACCGGCCGCGGCGAGTAGCACGTGCACCAACTCGGGCGGTCGGCGTCCCCTCGGTAGTGTCCGAGGCGATGGCGAGCGTCGTCATTCCCTTTCGCGGCACCGATCCCAAACGCCGACTCGACCGGCTCGATGCCGTGACGCGATCGACGCTCGCAGCGGCGATGCTGGCGGACGTTCTCGAGGCGGCGAGCGCCGTCGGGCCCGTGCTCGTCGTCGCGGCCACGGCACCGCCGCTTCCGGATGAGGTCGGTCTCGTCGCCGATCCACGTCGCGGCCTCGGCGCCGCCGTTCGAGTGGGGCTCGACGCTGCCACCGACCGCTCGTTTCAGCCGCCCTTCCTGATCGTCAATGCGGATCTGCCCTGCGCCACCGCGCGCGACCTGCTCGCGCTCGCGGGCGCGGTCCCCGAGGCAGGCCTCGCCCTCGTGGCGGCGGCCGACGGGACGACCAACGCGCTCGGGCTCGCAGACGAGCGGCTCTTCGAGCCGGTCTACGGACCGGGCAGCGCTGCGCGGTTCGCGCGGCTCGCCGAGTCGCGACAGCTCGACACGCCGAATCTGCGCGACGACGTCGACACGCTGGCCGACCTCGCCCGTGTCGCGCGTCGAGTTGGCGAGCACACCCGGCGTGTGCTGCCCGCCCTGCGTCTGGGAGCGGCCGCTTGAAGGTGGCAGTCCTCTCGGGCGGCGTGGGGGGAGCGCGGTTTCTCCGCGGGCTCATCGGTGTTGTCGATCCAGTCAACGTTTCCATCATAGGCAACGTGGCGGACGACCTCGAGATCCTCGGGCTCCACGTGTCGCCTGATCTGGACAGCGTCCTCTATACGCTCGCCGGCCTTGCCGACGACGAGCGCGGCTGGGGTCGCTTCGGCGAGACGTGGCAGGCTCTCGACGCCGTTTCCCAGTTCGGCGGGCCGTCCTGGTTCGCCCTCGGTGACCGCGACATCGGCCTGCACCTCGTGCGCACGGAGTTGCTTCGAAGCGGGCAAAGCCTGTCCGCGGTGACGGAGCACCTTGCGCACGCGGCCGGCCTCGAGGCCGCGCTCTTGCCGGCGACCGACGACCCCGTGCGCACCTTCCTCGAGACGCCGGCCGGGACGTTCCCGTTCCAGACGTGGTTCGTCGCTCGTGGACACCGCGACGAGGTCGATGCCGTTCACTACGTGGGAGCGCCCGAGGCTAAAGCGGCGCCGGGCGTCGTCGAGGCTCTCACCGATGCGGACGTGATCGTGATCGCGCCCAGCAATCCCTACGTCTCGATCGGCCCGATCGTCGCGGTGCACGAGATTCGGCGTGCGCTCGAGGAGCGAAGAGCGCCCTGCGTCGCGATCAGTCCGCTGATCGGTGGAAGGGCGGTCAAGGGGCCGGCCGACCGCATGCTTGCACGGCTCGCCGGCGGGACGAAACCGGCACATGTCGCATCGTGTTACGAGGGTCTGATCGACACGCTCGTCGTCGACGAGGTCGACGCACGAGAGACGTTCCTGCCGCCGCCTCGCATCGTCGCGGCCCAGACGCTGATGCGCGACCAGGAGGCCGCGCGTCGACTCGCGGCTGCGGTGCTCGACGCGGCCGGGGCGCCTGCATGAGGGTTGCCGTGCTCGGCGGCACGGGCAGTTTCGGTCGTGCGCTGGTGGTTCGTCTTGTTGCCAACGGGGGGCACGTCGTGATCGGGTCGCGCGACGCTGCGCGCGCTGCAGTCGCCGCCGCGGAGCTCGGGGCCGCAGCCGGCGCAGCCAACGACGAAGCTGTCCGAGGTGCCGACCTGGTCGTTCTCGCCGTCAAGGCGGACGGCGCGCTCGAAACAGCACACGCAGTTGCAGCTCCACTCGGTTCGACGCCGCTCTTGTCGGTTGCCAGCGCGATCGAGTTTCGCGCGGGTCTCGGTGCACTGCCCGATCCCGATGCGCGAAGCCTCGCCGAGCGGATCCAGGACGTCGTCGACGCTCCCGTCGCCGCAGGTCTGCATTCGATTGCCGCGGCATCCCTCGGTGCGGCACGCCCGGACGAGGACGCACTGGTCTGCGGTGACGATCCGGCCGCCAAGCAACTCGCGCTCGACCTGGCCACGCAAGTCGTCGCGGGTCGTGCGCTCGATGCCGGCCCACTCCAGAGCGCCCGTGCCCTCGAGGGTCTCACCGCCGTGATCGTCAATCTCAACCGGCGCTATCGCGCACATGCCGGAGTCCGAGTCACCGGTATCGACGGCGCGTGATCCAACTCCTGCCCGTCGTCGGCCTGCCGGAGATCCGCCAGGGGGACGATCTCGCCGCCCTCGTGGTCGAGCGCATCGACCTCGAGGACGGTGACGTCGCGGTGATCGCCCAGAAGGTCGTGTCCAAGGTCGAAGGTCGTGTGGTGCGAATCGACGAGCTGGAAGCGTCGGCGAGGGCCCGCGAGCTTGCGGGAGACGAGCGCGATCCACGCGAGGTCGAGGCGATTCTTCAAGAGGCGAAGCGGATCGTGCGGGAACGAGGGCCGCTCGTGATCGCCGAGACGCGGCACGGATTCATCTGCGCATCGGCTGGAGTCGATCATTCGAATGCGCCCGAACCGGGGACGCTGGTGCTGCTGCCCGTCGATCCGGACGCCAGCGCGCGGAGGCTTCGCGACCGACTGCTCGAGCTCCGCGGCGTCGAGGTCGGTGTCATCGTCACCGACTCGTTCGGCCGACCGTTTCGCCAGGGCACGACAGACGTTGCGATCGGCATCGCCGGCGTGCCGGCATTCGTCGATCTGCGTGGCACGACCGATCGCATCGGGTACGTGCTGCGATCGAGCCGGGTCGCGATCGCGGACGAGATCGCCGGCGCGGCCGATCTCGCCCGCGGCAAGGCGGAAGGCGTGCCGGTCGTCGTCGTCCGCGGCCTTCGGCTCGAAGGCGACGGCAGCGGTCAGGAGATCGTGATCGAGCCGGAGCTCGACCTGTTCCGCTAACAAACTCCTGACTTCCGCCTTTCGCGGCGTGCACGTGCCGCGCGCTACTCTCACGGTCGTTCGGCGGCCATCCTGTCCGCACGCCGTCGCCGTTCCCCTCTCGCCGACACGAACCCGTCCCCGACAAGGAGCCATTCCCACGTGCACGTACGACTAACGTTCGCGCGGCGGCAGCCGACCGTACTCCTCGCCGCCGTCGTCGCCGTCGTCGCGCTTGCGGCCGGAGCCCTGGGTGTCGCGCGCGCTGCTCGGGCCGCCCGCCCGAGTGACCCGTCGCTGGCAACGCTGCGTGGCCTGGTCGACCACTATCGCACTGTCACCTGGACGTTCGAACGGGCGGCTCATGTCCCGCGCGTCCCCAGCACGTTCGCAGAGCGACACACGCGAGAGCGGACGTATCTCCGCTGGGCGATCGACCGTTGGACTCGCCGGGCGTACCTCGCGCGTCAACAGGCACTCCGGTCCCTGCATCGGCGACTTTCGGTCGCGCTACCGACTCCGCCCCGGCTACGTGCGCCACTCCCCGTCACGCTCTCCTACAACCGACGACTCACGCTCGCTCTGCGAGGCATCTACCCAGGGCGTCCATCCCGTTCGTTCGCGAACGTTCGCGGCCCGAACGGCGGGGCGCTTCTCCGGGTGTGGCAGCGGCGAAGCGCGGCCGCTGCACTTTCCGTCTCGCTGCACGCGGAGCGGCGCGCGAACGTCCCGGCGTGGTTGGCGCAGGCGCTCACGTGCATCCACCACTACGAGGCGTCCTGGAACGCGAACACCGGGAACGGCTACTACGGAGGCCTGCAGATGGACCTGCCGTTCCAGAGCCGATACGGCTCTGCCTATCTGGATCGCTACGGGACGGCCGACCGGTGGCCCGTCTGGGCGCAGCTCGAAGCCGCGGCGAAGGCGTATCGCTCCGGCCGGGGCTTCTGGCCCTGGCCGAACACGGCTCGCGCCTGCGGTCTTCTG
>CAWKNW010000010.1:0-19506 GCA_963851065.1 uncultured Thermoleophilia bacterium | reverse complement strand
ACTTCGACGAGACGGGCACCCGAGCGCTCGAGCACCTCCGGGATGCGGAAGCCGTCGCCGATCTCGATCAGCTCGCCGCGCGACGCGAGCACCTCTCGACCCTCGGCGAGCGCGGCAACGGCGAGCAGGAGCGCCGCTGCGTTGTTGTTGACGACGAGCGCTGCTTCGGCTCCGGTCAGACGCTGCAGGAGCGCTGCGACGTGATCCTGGCGCGAGCCGCGCGCTCCGGTGACCAGGTCGGGCTTCGAGGTTGGAGTACCCGCGGCCGGCGACCGACACGCGCTCGAGCGCCTGATCCGGGAGTGGAGCGCGACCCAGGTTCGTGTGCACGAGCACCCCGGTCGCATTGAGCACCCTCCGGAGCGACGGTCGGCGCGCGTCTGCCAGTTCGTCCCGCAGGCGCGCCGGAAGGTCGCCGGGCTCGCCGCAGGCCCGGATCTCGTCCCGTGCCCGTGCGAGGACGGCGCGCGCGGCCTCGACGGCGAGCGGGTCGTCGACCCCTCGCGTCAGCTCGTCGACCGACGGCAGGTCCCGCAGCTCCATCTGGTAGTTAGGGTAGACGACTCGGCCGCTCCCTTGCTTCACTGTCGGGGGTGAGATGGGTCGTCTGGGTCGGTGCGCTCGTGGTGGCGCTGGTCGTCGCGTGCGGCGTGTTCGCCGTGCGGGCGTTCGAATATCGGGGCGAGGCGGCGCCCGGCGTGCACGTGCTCGGCGTCGACGTGGGTGGACGGGACCGGGCCCAGATCGAAGACGTCGTTCGCGGCTGGGGCGCGACACAGGTCACGATCCTGACCGCCGGCCGCGCGTACCACGTTCCGCGCAGCTGGCTTGTCTCGCTCGACGCGCGAAAGACAGCGGCGCGCGCACTCGACGCGGGCTCGGTCGTCGGTCTTGCGCTCCACGCCGTGTGGACGTTGCGCCGGTGCTCGCGAGCGTGAGCGGCGCGGGGAACGTGCTGGACGAGATCGCGCGCGCGGGCCGCCAGGCCGTTTCGGCGACGGTCACGGTTCGCGGAACGACCGTCGAGATGACACCGGCGACGGCCGGGCTCGAGCTCGACCGGGGTGCGTTGCTGCGCAGGCTCACCGCCGGTGCGACCACATTCGACGCGCCGTTCGCGGTCGTGCATCCGGCCGCCGCGATCCGGCTGCGCGCAGCGCCGCTTCGACCGCGACGACGCTGCTCGCGCATCCGATCGTCGTCGACTATCACGGAGCGCGGCTTGGAGCGGTGACGGCCCTGCAGCTCGCCCGCTCGCTGCGCGTCGTCCCTCGCAACCACCGGTTCGTCGTCCGCTTCGACGGCGACGCGCTCGCGCGCGCGGTCAGGCCGCGGCTCGGCCGCTGGTTGGTGCATGCGCGGAATGCGCAGTTCGCCGTCGCCGGAAACACGGCCCGCGTCGTCCCGTCGCGACCCGGACGCGACGTCGATCCGACGCAGGTCGCGGTCGCCGTCACGACCGCGGCGCACGGCGATCACGTCGCCCGGGTCGAGCTGGGTGCTCGAGCACCCGATCTGACGACTCGGCGCGCACGCTCGCTCGGGATCACGACCAAGCTCGCGTCGTTCACAACGGAGATGGGGGTCTCGTCCTCGAACCGGATCCACAACGTCCACCTGATGGCAGATCTGATCGACGGGACCGTGATCCGGCCGGGGGAGACGTTCTCGTACAACAAGGTGGTCGGCCCGCGGACGGCGACGCGCGGGTTCCTCGAGGGACAGGAGATCATCGGCTCGCTCGTGCTTCCGTCGATCGGCGGCGGTGTCTGCCAGACCGCCACGACGCTGTTCAACGACGCCTTCGAGCTCGGCCTGCCGATTCTCGCGCGCACGAACCACAACCTCTATCTCTCGCACTACCCGCTCGGCCGAGACGCCACGGTGTCCTGGGGCGGGCCGGATCTCGTGTTTCGAAACGACCTGAAGCACGGTTTGCTGATCAAGGCGTCGTACACCGACCAGACGCTGACGTTCACGTTCTACGGCACGCCGTCCGGTCGCCGGGTCGTCTCGCACACCGGCCCACAGATCAACTGGACGCAGCCGAAGCTCGCCTACGCCGTCGATCCGAGCGCGCCGCGGGGATCCGTCAAGGTGGTGCCTGGCACCGGAGAGCTCGGGTTCGACGTCACCGTGACGCGGGACGTGTACGCGCGCGGCGGCAAGCTTTTACGCCACGACGTCTTCAAGTCGCACTACATCCCGGACAGCCCGACCGCGGTCTACGGGCCGGGCCGGACCCCGCCCGGGCCCTACTTCGTGATCCCGTCCTCCGTGTAGGCCGCGCGCCTGCGCTCGTGGGACTCGAGCACGTGGCGGACCGCGGCCTCCGGGTCGTCGGTCAGATGCAGCAGCTCGATGTCCGGCGCCGCGATCATCCCGTCGGCGAGCAGCTCGCCGCGGATCCAGCTGACCATCTCGCCCCAGTAGTCGGAGTCGAACAGGACGACCGGGAAGTAGAGGATCGTGCGGGTCTGGATCAGCGTCAACGACTCGTAGAGCTCGTCGAGCGTGCCGAAGCCGCCCGGGAAGATGACGAAGCCCTCCGATGGGCGGACGAAGCAGACCTTGCGCGCATAGAAGTGGTCGAACGTGTGCACGATGTCGCAGTAGGGGTTTCCGCTCTGCTCGTGCGGCAGCTTGATGTTGAAGCCGACCGAGAGGCCGCCACCCTCCCTGGCGCCGCGATTGCCGCCCTCCATCACGCCCGGGCCGCCGCCGGTGATCACCGCCCACCCGGCCTCGGCGAACAGCCGTCCGACGTCGCGCGCCGCTTCGTACGGGCCGCTGCCCTCCGCCGCCCGTGCCGAGCCGAAGAGCGCCACGGCCGGGCGGTCGATGCGCGCGACCTGCTCGAAGCCGGCTTTGAACTCGGCCGCGATCTTCTCGACCGAGGCACCGATCGCCGCCTCGTCGGGGCGGTCGAGGATCTGACGGTCGTCCATCTACAGGCGGTGCTGCGGCACGTGCGAGACGACCATGCCGATCACGAGTGCGAGCGCGGTCGCTCCGTAGAGCACGTAGATGAACGTCGCCTTGTTGCGGCCGCCGCCGACGCGGAGGAGCTTCGCCGAGCGCCAGACAGCGCCGCCGTCGAGGATCCCGATCGGGGCGAGGTTGATCAGGTTGAGGAAGAAGCCGAAGTACGCGAGCGCCTTGAGCAGGTCAGAGCCCTGCGCGATTCCGACGAGCAGGAACGCGAGGCTCGCCACGCCTCCGATGATCGGCCCGGCGATCGCGATGCGCGCGGTCTGCCACGGATGCCCGCGTGTGTACTTGACGTAGGCGCCGAGGAACGGGATGAACACGGGCAGCTTCGGGTTCAGGCCTTCTCGTTTCGCCTCGACGAAATGGCCGAGCTCGTGCATGAGGATCAGGAAGACGAATCCGGCTCCGAACGTCCAGCCCCAGATCAGCGCGTAGCCGCCGACGGCGATGAAGATGCTCGCGAACTTCAGGAAGACGAACGAGAACTTCGCGAGCGCGACGATCGCGGCCAGCAGCGGGCCGAAGATCCGTCGTCCGAGCCCACGCCAGTCCGTGCCGCGCGGCTGAATCGGTTCGTAGTCGCGGAATCCATCGAGCTCATGCCCGCTCCCGGCACCGGCGAAGCCGGTGCCTCCGCTCTTGTGAGCCTCCGTCGAGCCTACGGCTCATGACCCTCGTCCGATCCATTCCTCGCCGCCCTCGTAGACCTCTTTCTTCCACAACGGCACGCGTTCCTTCAGGGCGTCGATCGCGTCGCCACAGGCAGCGAGCGCGTCGGCGCGGTGAGGCGCGGACACGGCGATCACGACCGACGTCTCGCCGATGCCGACCGTCCCGATGCGGTGGTGGATCGCCACGTTGGACACGTTGTAGCGCGTGCGGAGGTCCTCGGCGATCCCCCGCATGACGTTCTCGGCCATTCCTTCATACGCCTCGTACTCGAGCCGGGTCACCCGCCGCCCGCGGGAGCTGAGGCGGGTCGTGCCGGTGAACGTCGCGATCGCGCCGGCCTCGTCGTCGCGCACCTCGTCGACGACGCGCTCGATCGACAGCGGCTCGTCGGAGAGCAGGAACGCGCCGCCCGACACCGGTGGGATCAGCGCGACCTCGTCGCCGTCGACGAGCATCCGGTCGCGCTTCGCGTACTCCTTGTTCACGGCGTAGAGAAGGCCCTCCGGCTCGTTGCCGAGATCGAGTGTGGGCCATACGTCGGCGACGGTCGTCGCGTCGATCTCGCGTTCCGACCAGCCGGCGCGCTCACGCAGACCTGCGAAGAGGCGGACCTTGACCTTCACGGGCAGTAGCCTAGGTGACCGGATGGCCGCGACCGACCGCCGCGAGACCGAGTCCGGCATCGAGGTGAAGCCGGTCTACACGGCCGACGACGCTCCGACGCCGCTCGAGGCGCCCGGCGAGTTCCCGTTCACCCGCGGTCCGTATCGGGACATGTACCGCGGCCGCCCGTGGACGATCCGTCAGTACGCCGGCTTCGCCTCGGCCGAGGAGTCGAACGAGCGCTACAGGTACCTGCTCGCGGGCGGGCAGACGGGGCTCTCGGTCGCGTTCGACCTGCCGACGCAGCTCGGCTACGACTCGGACGACCCGCGCGCGCTGGGCGAGGTCGGGCGCACCGGAGTCGCGATCGACTCGCTCGCCGACATGGAGATCCTGCTCGACGGGATTCCGCTCGACGAGGTCTCGACGTCGATGACGATCAACGCGCCGGCCTCGTTGCTCCTGCTCCTCTACGAGCTCGTCGCGGAGCAACGCGGCGTCGGAGGCGCGGCGCTCCGCGGCACGGTGCAGAACGACATCCTCAAGGAGTACATCGCGCGCGGCAACTACATCTTCCCGCCGCGCCCGTCGATGCGGCTCACGACCGATCTGTTCGCGTACTGCGCCGAGCGGATCCCGTCGTGGAACACGATCTCGATCTCCGGCTACCACATCCGCGAAGCCGGTTCGACCGCGGTGCAGGAGCTCGCGTTCACGCTCGCCAACGGCATCGCGTACTGCGACGCCGCGGTCGCGGCCGGTCTCTCGCCCGACGCCTTCGGCGAGCGGTTGTCCTTCTTCTTCAACGCGCACAACGACTTCTTCCAGGAAGTGGCGAAGTTCCGCGCCGCGCGACGGCTGTGGGCCCGGATCATGCGGGAGCGCTTCGGAGCGACCAACCCGAGGGCGCTTGCGCTGCGCTTCCATGCGCAGACCGGCGGGTCGACGCTCACGGCACAGCAGCCGGAGAACAACATCGTCCGTGTCGCGGTGCAGGCGCTGTCGGCGATCTGCGGCGGCGCGCAGTCGCTGCACACGAACTCGTTCGACGAGGCGCTGGCGCTGCCGACCGAGCACGCCGCCACGATCGCGCTGCGCACGCAGCAGATCCTGCAAGCGGAAGCCGGGACCACCGCGACCGTGGACCCGCTCGGCGGCTCCTACTACGTCGAGGCGCTCACCGACGAGCTCGAGGCGCGGGCGTGGGAGGTGATCCAGCGGATCGACGAGATCGGCGGGGCGGTCGCCGCGATCGAGCAGGGGTTGGTGCAGGGCGAGATCGAGTCGGCTGCCTTCCGGTGGCAGCAGCAGGTCGAGTCGGGCGAGCGTCCGATCGTCGGCGTCAATGTGTTCGGCGGCGATGCCGAGGAGCAGATCGAGCTGCACCGGCTCGACCCGGCGGCCGAACAGCGGCAGGTCGAGCGGACCGCGCGCGTTCGCGCCGAGCGCGAATCCGCTGCCGCCGAGGCAGCGCTCGAGGTGGTGCGCGAGACCGCCCGGGGCGACGCCAACCTGCTCGTACCGATGCGCGACGCGCTCCGGGCTCGCTGCACCGTCGGCGAGATCTGCGGTGTGCTGCGCGACGAATGGGGCGAGTACGACCGCGAGCGCGTCCTGCGCTGAGGCGCCGGCCTGCCGATGCGCGTTCTCCTCGTGTCGCAGATGTACCCGGGTCCCGAAGATCCCGATCTCGGGACCTTCGTCGCGCAGGGTGTGGACGCGTTGCGCGCACGCGGGCACGACGTCGACCTTGCAGTGCTCGACCATCGTGCCGGCGGCAAGCTGCGGTTTCTCGAGTTGCGCCGGAACGTTCGGCGCGCAGCGCAGCCGGCTCCCGACGTCGTCTGGGCGCACTTTCTCGTTCCGTCCGGGCTGTTCGCGTCCGAGCTCGGTGCGCCGCTGGTCGTGACCGCTCACGGTCGCGACGTTCGCAACATCGGTGCGATACCGGGCATCGCTGCGCTGACGCGACGAGTCGTACGTCGCGCCGCTGCCGTCGTGTGCGTGTCCCGTTACCTCGAGCGCGAGCTCTGCGAACGGCTGCCGGACGCGCGCGGCAAGACAGAGGTCGTCGACTCGGGAGTCGATCTCGAGCGCTTCGACGCTGCTCCCAGCGCTGCCGAGCTCGAGTCACCGGCCTTTGTCCACGTCGGCTCCCTGACGGGCCGGAAGAACGTCGTCAGGCTCGCTGAGGCGTTTGCCCGCCTCGACGGCGGGTCACTCACCTTCGTGGGCGACGGGCCGCTGCGGTCGTCGCTCGAGGGTCGTCCCGGGACCAGGGTCGTCGGGCGCGTGACGCACGACTCGGTGCCCGGCTGGCTGGCTGCGGCCGACGTCGTCTGCGGGCCTGCTCTGCTCGAGCCGTTCGGCCAGGCGCTGCTCGAGGCGATGGCGTGCAGGCGCTCGGTCGTCGCGACGCGATTCGGAGGGCCGCCCGAGTTCGTCACCGCCGAGTCGGGCGTGCTCGTCGACCCGCTCGACGTACCCGCCCTGGCGCGCGCGCTCGAGACCGCTGCCTCCCTGCCGCGGCCGAACGAGGCGGCGCGGGAAGCGGCCGCCGGGCACGACGTCAAGCTCCAGGCTCGTCGGATGGAGGAGATTCTCGAGCGAGCCGTTCGAGGTCGGCCAGCCTGATCTCCACCAGCGGGCGTACTCCATCCTCGAGGCCGTGCTCGGTCGCGAGGGCCAGAGCCTGTTCGTAGCTCTGCCGGATCTTCTCGACCGAAACGCCTTGTTTGAGCCGGTTGTCACCCGTCAGGAGCAGGTCGTGGATCTTCCGTCTCGCTTCTGCCTCGTCCATCGCGACAACGCTACTCCGGCGCTACAGTTCCCCGAGCGATGCTCGCGTTCTTCTCCGTCATCCACGTCCTCCTGTCGGCAGCGCTCGTCGCGCTCATCCTGATGCACTCGGGGCGGGATGCAGGCATGGGCGGGATGGGCTTCACGCCGGTGTCGCAGGGCGGGACGCACATCGTCGAGCGGAACCTCACGCGGCTGACGGTCGTGATCGCCGTGTTGTTCTTCACGAACACGATCATCCTCTTTCGCCTGCTCGCGTAGCGTCGTCGTACACTGATCGTCGATGCAGTTGCGGGGTCTGCACCACGTCACGTGTGTCTGCTCCGACGCGCAGCAGAGCCTCGACTTCTATCGCGATCGTCTCGGCTTCACGCTCGTCAAGAAGACGGTCAACTTCGACGACCCACACAGCTATCACCTCTACTTCGGCGACAGCCTCGGTACGCCCGGATCGTTGCTGACCTTCTTCGAGTGGCCGCGCGCCGAGCCCGGACGACTCGGCCGAGGAACCGTCGAGTCGGTCGGCCTCGAGTCGCCGGTCGTCGACGAGGAGCTCGAGCTCGAGGATCCTGACGGACTGCGGCTGCGCCTCTACCCCGGAGTTGCCCCACGGTTGCGCGACGTCGTCGTGATCGGCAACCCCGATCTCTACGTGGGCCTGTTCGACGAGGACGCGCCGCTTCACTTCGCCGAGCCCGTCGAGGAGGCCGCGCTGATCGGGCCGGGAACGACGCACCACATCGCGTGGCGCGCAGTCGACGATGAGGCCGAGCGTTCGTGGCACGTGCGTCTCGACGAGCTCGGGCTGCGACCGACGCCGATCCAGGACCGGAAGTACTTCCAGTCCGTCTACTTCCGGATGCCGGACGGCATCCTCGTCGAGGTCGCGACGGACGGCCCCGGTTTCCTCGTCGACGAGCCGCCCGACTCGATCGGCCGGGCGCTGTCGCTGCCGGTGTGGCTCGAGCCGGAGCGCGCCACGCTCGAGCGCGAGCTGGTGCCCATCTCGTAGTCGCCTGAGCGCGTGGAGCAGCGCGGCTACACTAGGGCCGCCTTCAGGCGCTGGTGGCGGAATTGGTAGACGCGCTAGGTTGAGGGCCTAGTGGCCGCATAGGCCGTGGAGGTTCAAGTCCTCTCCAGCGCATCGAAGCCGTCCGCCTGCGGGCGGCTTTCCTCTGCTACCAGGCCCGCCAGGACGCGCGGGAGATGAACAGGCCGTGGCCCGTGCGATTCCGGCACGTGACCCCGGTGCGTCGTGAGTCGCAGCTGAAGGCACCGTGTCGCCACGTGGTGCCGTACGGCTGGTTCACGAACACCGGCACCTGCCGTTCCGGGGAGTAGAGGACGCCCCCGGAACAGGTGACTGCGCCCTTGCGGGTCGGCGTCAGCTCGAACCCGGCCCAGTCGACACCGATCGGCGGCGACCCGCAGTAGGCCGTCAGCCGCTTCGCGTAGCTCGCCCGGCGGATCTGGCAGCGAAGCACGCTCGTCGGGCCGGGCACGTAGAAGCACTTGATGTTCCCCGAAGGGGAATGGAAGCCGGGGAGCCTGGTCTTCGCGGCGGCGCCCGTGGGCGCGATCAGCGCAGCGACCACGAGGAGGAGCCCGGCCAGTCTGATCACGCCGCGAGCGTACTCCCGGTCTGACGTTTCCTTACAGAAGATTGACGACGTCCGCAGGAGTCTCTACGCTTGCTGTCGAACACACGTTCGGTAAGCGACCCCGGAGGCGAGACACCGTGCTCACGGCCCGTCAACAGGAGATCTGGAACTTCCTCGTCGAGTACGTCGACCGGCACGGCTACCCGCCGACCGTGCGCGAGATCGGCGAGCAGGTCGGGCTTGCCTCGCCCTCGACGGTGCACGCGCATCTCGCGAACCTGGAACGTGCCGGACTGCTGCGCCGCGACCCGACGAAGCCGCGCGCTCTCGAGCTGATCGGACGCGACCGGCGTGAGCCCGAGTCGCCGCCAGCCGACGCCGACCGCGACGTCGCGCGCCTGCCGCTGGTCGGCGAGATCGCAGCCGGAGGCCCGTTGCTTGCCGAGCAGACGATCGAGGAATACGTCCCGATGCCGGCCTCGACGAAGGGCGACTTCCTCTTGCGCGTCAAGGGCGAGTCGATGCTCGACGCGGGCATCCTCGACGGCGACCTCGTGATCGTGCAGCGGGCGCAGGACGCGAGAAACGGCGAGATCGTCGTTGCGCTCGCCGGCGACGACGAGAGCGCGGACGAGGCGACGGTGAAGACGTTCTACCGCGAGGGCCGGCAGATCCGCCTGCAGCCCGAGAACGCCTCGATGGAGCCGATCTACGCCGAGCACGTCCAGATCCTCGGTCGCGTCGTCGGAGTCTTTCGGGAGCTCAGGGGCATGTCCGAAAAGTCGGACAGAGCCGTTGACAGGCGTCACGCACCGCGATGCTGCGTCCTCGGTCGCGCCGATATGCCTGCATATCGGCGTCTCCCTGCGTCCTTGCCTCGCGGCACGTGCCGCGTGTCCTCGACCGTGCCGACCTTCCGGACACACCCCTAGCTCTTGGCCGACGACGTCACGTCCTTCGCGCGCACGCTCGACCAGGAGCTCGTCGCCCTGCTTCGAGGTGCGTCGCTCGAGTGCCTGACGTGTGGCGAGTTCGTCATGCACGCACGTGCGGGTGTTGTGTTCTGCCCCGAGTGCGGAAGCCAGGCCGGCGACGAGGAAGCGTTCGCGCCCGAGCTAGACTTGGTCGTGCAGGCCGGGTGACCGCGGCGCCCCGCTTCGGCGGGGAGCGTCGAGGAAAGTCCGGACACCGCAGGGCAGGACGCTGGCGCAAGGCCAGGCGGCGAAAGCCGACGGAAAGTGGAACAGAGAGGAGACCGCCTCCGGCGACAGATCTCTCCGGAGACGCCGGGGGTAAGGGTGAAACGGTGGGGTAAGAGCCCACCAGCGTCGCGGCGACGCGGCGGCTTGCCAAACCCCGTCCGGTGCAAGGCGAACAGGGCCCGTCACGAGGCTGCCCGCCCAGGGCCCGGGTAGCTGCCAAGAGGGATGGTCACCCTCGACAGAATCCGGCTTACAGGCCTGCTAAGGAAACCCCTGCAAATGCAGGGGTTTCTATTTGGTCGTGCGTCCACCCGTGCATCACGAGATCCGGGAACGGCGTCAGATCGAAGCCCGGAAACGAACAGTTTCGTCAGTCTGAGCCGCATGGTTGAGGCAAAGTTGCGACCGATCCGCGCCCGCGGCGGTAAGCTCAGGAAGGCGTTTGCTTGCTGAGGAACGGCCGGAGATGGGTGCCGAACTCGGCAGCGATTGCTCAGGCCGCGGTCAGATCCGGGCGGTGAAGAGGCGCCAGGTGCCTGGCACTCCGTCCAGCTCGTACTCGCCGCGCTCCTCGAAGGCGATGCCGGAGCCGGCGACGATGTCCTTGACCGTGCTCGACACGACCACCTCGCCAGGTCGGGCGGCCGCGGCGATTCGCGCGCCGATGTGGACTGCGACGCCGCGCACGCCGCCGTTCGTCTGCTCGATCTCGCCGGTATGCACGCCTGCCCGCACGTCGAGTCCGAGCGCCTTGAGCCCGTCCGACGATCGCCGAGGCGCACCGGATCGCGCGCGCCGGGCCGTCGAATGTCGCGAACACGCCGTCACCGGCCATGTCGACCTCGTGCCCGCGAAAGCGCGCGAGCTGGGCGCGCACGAGGCGATGGTGCTTGGTGAGCAGGTCTTGCCAGGCGCGGTCGCCGAGTTCGGCCGCCTTGGCAGTGGAGCTGACGATGTCGGCGAAGAGCAGGGTGGCGAGCACGCGGTCGGGCTCCACCTCTTCCTGAACATCCGCTGAGGAACCGCTCGATCTCGTCGAGCAACGATTCAGCGTCGCCTTCCCAGGGGAGGTGGTCGTTGCCTGGCAGCTCGACGACGCGCGCGCCCGGGATGTGCTCGCCCATGAATCGAGACCCGTCGCGCCAGTGTTCGTCTGCGCGGTAGAGCACGAGTGTCGGGACGCTGATCGTCGGCAGCAGGTCGCGGATGTCGATCTCGGCATTCATGAGGCGCAGATCGCCCTGTCCGCGCCCGGGCTCGCGCCGCGTCTGCACGTATGACGTGTACCACCGCAGCGAAGCCGCGTTGCGTCAGAATGTCCGGGGCGACTCGTGCCGAGCCAGTCTCTGCGTCGCCGCCGACGCCCAGTCGTCTTCCTCGAGAAGCGCGAGGCGCCGATGGAGATCTTCCTCGCTCACTCCGGCGGGGTAGTCCGGCGCCCGCATCTGCACGTGCGAAGGCGCCCATCAGGATGAGCGCCGACAGTTCGCTCGCGGGTGTGTCGCGGCGAAGAGCGTCGACATCGGTCCTCCTTCGGAGATGCCGACCAGCACTGCGCGCTCCGAGCCGACGGAGTCCAGGACTGCACGCACGTCGTCCATGCGCGTCTCCAGGTCGGGCAGATGCTCGGGTGAGACCCTGTCGGAGAGGCCGGTGCCGCGCTTGTCGAAGAGGATGAGCCGCCCGATCGACGCGAGCCGCCGGTAGAACGCCGCGAGCTTCGGGTATTCCCACCCGGGCTGGAACGTGCAGACCCAGCCGTGGACGAGAACGAGGTCGACTGGCCCATCGCCGACGACCTGGTAGGCGATCCTGATGTCGCCGCTTCGCGCGTAGGCGACCTCGCCTGCGACATCCGCGCTTACGGTTCCGGCGTCCGTCGTGGACGCGGCGGTGCGCGTGTCGGTGCGCGCCGGCAGCTCGAGGGATGGGTCTTGCTGCAGCATTCGCCGCTCGAGCTCGCGCAGCGAAGCAGACGGCTCGATCCCGAGCTCGTCCGAGAGCGTCCGCCGGAACGCCTGGTAGCTGGCGAGCGCCTCGGCGTGCCGCCCCGAGCGGTAGAGCGCGAGCATGTGCTGGGAGCGGAGGCGTTCCCGCAGCGGGTGCTGGGCGATCAGCGTCTCGAGCTCGCCGACGACGTCGCGTTGATGCCCGAGCGCGAGGTCGGCCTCGATCCGCAATTCGAGCTGCGGCCAGGCGAAGCTCCTCGAGCCGCGCGCCCTCATGCCTGGCGAAGGGCTCCGAGAACTCGGCCAGCGCGGGGCCGCGCCAGAGCGCGAGCGCCTGACCCAGTAGCTCGCTCGCGTCCTGCGGATCGCTCTGCGCGAGCGCGCGGCGACCGTCTGCGAGCGCGCGCTCGAAACGGGCGAGGTCGAGCTCGTCTTCGCGCACCTCGAGCAGGTAGCCGGGCGGGCGTGTGCGCAGTCGCGGCTCGGGTAAGCGCCTTCCGCAGCTGCGAGACGTGGATCTGCACCATCTTCTGGGCGGATTCCGGAACGTCCTCGCCCCAGAGCGCGTCGACGAGCTGTTCGCGCGAGACCGTGCGGTTCGCGTTCAGGAGCAGGATCGCGAGGAGCGCCCGCTGCTTCCCTGCCGTGATCCGCACCGGCACATGATCACCGAGAACCTCTAGCGGGCCGAGCAGGCGAAAGTCCATCTCGAGAGGTGTCTGACGCTACCACCGTCCGCCGGTCGCAGGGTTCGGGCGAGGGCAGCGAACCGTGAGTGACGACTCGGTGCGGCGGATCAAGGCTGCCGATCTCCGCCGGGCGCTCCGACGAACGCGCCGTCCTCCGGCAACCCGCTGTGGCAGGAGCACTTGGAGCGAATGCGTCGCCTCCACGGCCAGACTGGTCAGCCTCGCGTGCGGTAAAGAGCCGGTAGCGGCGCACGCGGGCGGGGAGGCGCGGGCTCGCGCTCGACCGACGTGCGTTGCGGGTCCGAACGGCGGGCGAGCGTTGCCTGCGGCCGCGAGGAAGAGCGCGCCCATGGTGGCGCCGAACGCGCCGTAGCCGCCGACGGCGAGCGCCGCACCGCCTGCGATCGAGCCGGCGAAGTAGCCGAACTGCATCGTCGCGGCCCGGAGGCCGGTCACGGCCGGCCGCATCTCGGGCGCTGTCGCAAGGGCGAACGCGCTCGCGACGAGCGTGCGGCCGCCGGCGACGAAGGCCGCGCTCGCGAAGAGGGCCGTGCTCGCCCCGATGCCCGGGCGCACCGCGCCGAAGAGGCCATCGGTGACCGCAAGGAGGACCGCGAGCAGGACGAGAACCCGTCGTGGATCACGACGCGCGAGACGACGGCAGATCAGGTTGCCGGCGACGTAGGCGACCGCCGCGACCGCGAGCAGACACCCGGTCAGCGTGGTCGAGGTCCCGTACGACTCGGCGAAGAGCGCGCCCGCGTAGACGAGCGTTCCCGCCCAGGCGGCGTTCGCGAGCAGCTCAGACGCCAGCCAGCGCGCGAGCGTGCGGTCGCTGAGGACGGCGCGAGCGAGCGCGGGTCGCGAGCGCGCGGGCGGCTGCCCTGCTCGCGAGCGCGACGAGGAGCGCCGCCGCGACCGCCGCGGCAAGTGGGAGGGCGAGCCAGCCGTAGCGCCAGCTGCGCTCGCCGAGGAGTCCGATGAGCGGCATGCCGACGATCCAGGCGGCGGGCTGGCCGACGAGCGCCCAGGACAGTGCTGCGCGTCCGCAGGTCGGGCGCGACCCATTCCGCGGCCGCGAGTGTTCCCGCCGTCGTCAGCACCGCGACGGCGACGCCGACCGGCAGCTGGGCGAGCGCCAGCAGCGGGAAGGTCGGAGCCGCCGCGCTCGCGATCGAGGCGAGTGCGAGGAGCGCTGACGCCGCCAAGCAGCTGCCGGCCGAGGCCGACTGCGTCCGGCGAGAGCGCCGAGCATCAGCGCCGTGATGCCTGCGGCCAGGCCGGTGATCGTCCGCAACTGACCCGCGGCCGCGATCGAGACGTGGAGGTCGCTGGCCGCCTCCGCCAGGACCGGCGACATCGCGATCACCGCCGCCTGGGCCGCGAACAGGCACAGGAAGAGAGCGGCGCTTACCGCCCGGTACCCGCCGCTGGTGTCGCTCCTGGTTGTCTTCGTCATCGCGCGCCTCCGTCTCGTGGTCGCCTGATGAGACAGGCGGCCGGTCAACGGCCGGTTGCGCCCGAGGCAGGTCCGCGGTAAAGGCAGACGCGGCGCGGCCGGCGTTCGACGCGCGCCGCTGTTACCGCGGCTTTACCGCCGGCTCAACCGACGACCAACCGCGCGGGTGTCTCCTCCTTCGCGACCGATCCGGCACGGAGCCGGACGACGAGAAGGAGGAGATCGAATGAGCACGACTGCGAAGGCGATCCGCAACGGCGTCGACACCGAGCAGCTGTTCGGGACGCTGGACGCGATCAAGGCCGACCCCTCGCTGGCGAGGTTCCAGTTCCGAGCGCGGAACCGCTGGATCGACGGCGCGCACAACCGCACGACGATCCGCGACTTCTACGCGGCGAACCAGGAGGACACCTCCCGCGCCGCCGAGATTCGTGCTCGACGCCGGCGAGCCGGCGATCCTGCTGGGCAACGACACCGGGCCCGAACCCGGCCGAGTACCTGCTGCACGCGCTCGCCGCCTGCCTGACCACCTCGCTCGTCTACGTCGCCGCCGCCCGCGGCGTCCATCTGACCGAGGTCGAGTCGACGCTCGAGGGCGACATGGACGTGCAGGGCGCGCTCGGCCTCTCGGACGAGCTACCGCAACGGCTTCGAGCGGATCCGCGTCTCCTTCCGCGTCGCCGGCGACGCGCCGGAGGAGAAGCTGCGCGAGGTCGTCGCGCGCGCGCAGCAGCGCTCGGCCGTCTTCGACATGGTCACGAACGGCGTCCCCGTCACGGTGGACGTGGCGACTGCGTGACCCCGACCGCCAGAGCGGTTGGCGGCCCCGAGCAGGCGGCCGCCAACCGCTCGTCGCAGAGGGAGAGACCCATGCCACCTGCCCTGAACCTCATCACCGATCCGATGCAAGAGCCCGCGCCGATCGCGGACTTCGTCGATGCCATGAGCACGCTTGCGAGCGGCGTCGGGCTCGTCACCTGCTGGGTCGGCGACAGGCCGTGGGGGATGACCGTCACCGCTTTCGCGTCGGTGTCCGCCGAGCCGCCGACGGTCCTCGTCTCGCTCGGCTCTGCGACGATCGAGCGCGCGCGCGATCACTGCGACGCGGGAGCTTCGGCGTCAGCATCCTGGCAGAGGAGCAGCTTGCCGTCGCCCGCCTCGGCTCGGAGCCGGGCGCGGCCAAGTTCCTCGAGCCGTTCGTCGACCGCATCGACGGCGAGCAGCGACAGCCCGGTCGTCGCCGGCGGCGCTCGCCCACCTCGACTGCGAGCTCTCCGAGGCCGTCCAGGTCGCCGACCACACGATCCTCTTCGGCCGCGTTCGCGCTGCACAGGCGTCAGGCACGCGGGACGCCGCTCCTCTACCACCGCCGCGCCTACCGGATGCTCGGCGACCGTGTCGCGGGAGGCCCATCGACTGAAAGGAAGATCAGCATGTCTTTCGAGCTGACAGCCAGAACCGACCCCGGCGCCCGCCTCGTCGCGCTCGCCGAGGCGCTCGCGAACGAGATCGGCCCGCGGGCCGCCGACCACGACCGCGAAGGGAGCTTCCCCTTCGACAGCTTCGCTGCCGTCAAGCAGAGCGGGTACTTCGCCGCGCCCGATCCCCGAGCAGCTCGGCGGTCTCGGCGTCACCTCCGTTCACGACCTGCTCGTCTCCTCGAGCCGGCTCGCCCGCGGCGACGCGGCGCTGACCCTGGGCGTGAACATGCACCTCGTCTTCGTGCTCAACGTCGCGCGCCGTTGGCAGATCGCGATCGGCAGCGGGCGAAGAGCGCCGCGCTCGAGCGTTCGCTGAAACGCTCGAGGAGATCGCGCGACAGGGCACCGTGTTCGCCTCGGCCGGCAGCGAGCGGAGGCAGGACCTCACGCGCCCGACGACCACAGCCAAGCGCACCGAGACCGGGCTGGATCGTCTCCGGCCACAAGGTGTTCTGCACGATGGCGCCCGCGGCCGACGTCCTCTACACGGCCGTCACCTACACCGACGACGACGGACGTGAGCGATACGGCTACGCGATGGTCCCGCGCCGAACCCCCGGAGTCGTCGTCCAGGACGACTGGGACGCGCTCGGCATGCGCGCCTCCGGCAGCCACTCGGTCTCGTTCGAGGACGTGCGGCTGCCGCTGTCGGCACTCCGCGGCGGCTTCCCCATCGGGGACGCGGTCGAGTACATGGAGAGAAATCTCGTTGCCGGGCTCTTCCACGCAGCCGCCGCGCTCGGGATCGCAGAGAGCGCGCACGGCGAGCGTCGGCGACGCACTCGCGCGTCGCGACGAACTCGACCCGCACGCGCAGATGCTCGCCGCGGAGAGCCTCGTCGATCTCTCCGCCTGCCGCGCGGTGTTCTCGCGCGCCGCGGCGCTGATCGACGAGCACCACGAGCGCAACCCGACCTCGCGGGGCACGGCCGAGGAGCTGACGCGACTGTTCGCAGAGGCCCAGAGCGCCAAGCTCTTCACCGGCGAGGCGGCGGGCCGGATCGTCGACCACGCGCTCGCACTCTCCGGCGGCGCCGGCTACCTGAACGGCAGCCCGCTCGCCCGCGCCTACCGCGACGTCCGCGCCCTGCCCTTCATGCACCCGCTCGGCGCGAACCGCGCCTACTCCTTCCTCGGACAGCTCGCCGCGGGCCGCGAGCCGAGCCTTCACTGATCGCCGACACCGACCGGAGGTGACCGACATGATGCGTTCCATCACACGACTCGTCCTCCGGCTCGAGCGAAGAGTCTCCGCTCCGCGCGCCGCCGTCTACAGAGCGTTGACCGACCCGGAGCAACTCGCCGAGTGGTGGGGTCCCCGAGGCTTCATCGCCCCGAGCGTCAAGTTCGATCCGCAGGTTGGCGGCGGGTATCGAATCGCGATGCAGCCGCCCGACGGCGATCTCTTCCACCTATCCGGCGAGGTCCGGGAAGTCGAACCGCCCGCCCGTCTCGCGTACACGTTTCGATGGGATCCACCCCATCCGGACGATCGGGAGACGGTGGTTACCCTCGCTCTCGGGGATCGAGGTGAGGAAACGGAGGTTCGCCTCGCCCACGGCGAGTTCGCGACAGTAGAACGCTACGCGCTTCACGAAGCAGGGTGGACGGAAAGCTTCGAGCGGCTGGAGCAGCTGCTGGGCGAAGCACGGGACTAACCGCAGGCCAAGTAGTGGCGGGTCTGCCCTTGCAGTCGCGGCAGCGGCCTCTCTCTTACAGGCCGCTACAGGAAAACCCCGCAAATGCGGGGTTTTCCCATTGTTGCGACCGGTGCTTGCATCTGGCGATCACCGTGGCCGTCTGTACGTGCGCCCGAAGAAGACGACGAGGACGGCAGTGATCGCCCAGGCGATCACGAGCATCCAGCTCTGTCGGACCGAGTCCTTGCCGGTGAACATCTGAGAGACGTACCCGCCCGAGAAGGCGTTGTTGATCGCGTGGAAGACCATCGTCACGAGCACGCTCCCGAGCACGCTTTGAAAGAGCCAGGTCAGGACGACACAGACGGTGACGACGAGCAGCAGATCCGACCAGTGCTGCTTGCCCGTGAGGAAGAGGGGCACGTGCCAGAGAGCCCAGAGCGCTCCGAGGACGAGACTCGCCTCCAGCGCAGAGCGTCGAGCAAGGAGGCGAGGGAGAGCGTATCCGCGCCAGCCCGGCTCCTCCCAGGCTCCTCCGAAGAGGGGGATCAGCAAGATCACGAGCGCCGTCGGCAGGACGGACGTCCAACGGCCGAGGTCGGCACCGCTGGGGATCTGCGCACCCAGCGCGATGTTCATCCCCGCGGCAGCCAGGGTCACGGCGATGGGGAGGAGGATCGCCACGGCCCACCAGCGCGGGGCGACCCGCCATTTCAGCATCGAGCGGAAGAGCTGCTTGAGGCCGGGCTTGCCGCTCGTGAGCGAGAGCACGACGATCGCTGCGAGAAACGGCCCGCAGCCGAGGATGGGCGACCCCCAGCCTGTGAGCACATAGAGGACGGACGGCCACCACGACAACGCATAAGCAAAGGCGAAGAACGCCGACAACGGGTGCCGGCGAATCGCGACAGCGGTCGATGCGAGACGATTGCTCCTCTCCCGGGGTCGCAGCCGCAGTTCGAGCGTGTACTCGGCGGACATGTCTGAGCTCCTTTTTCGTGAGTCGGTGACGTAGCCGACGCTACGGCCGGGCCCGCTCGCTCACCTCGGTCGAATCCCTAGGCCGATCCCTGGTCCAAGCCGCGAAGGGGTTTCCTACCGAGCGCGGGCGATCGCCCTGTCCATCGCCGGGCCGGGCTGCTGCACGGCGGGCCCGTGGCCGACGGCGAGGATCGCCGGATCGAGCGCGCGGAGAGTGCAGGCGGATTCGAGGTCCTTCGCCTTGTCCCAGGTCGCCATCGCAGCGAACGGGAAGCGCAGGTAGAAGTGGTTCGTGACGGCCGCGCTCCCGTACGTGGTGTAGGCGTCGCCTGCAAGCAGCGTTCGATCGCGTGTGTCGAGGTAGGCGACATGACCGGGGCTGTGGCCCGGGCTCGCGACGACTTCGAGGCTGCCGATGCGATCGCCGGCCGAGAGCAGGACGTCCGGCTTCGTGCGGAGCTTCGGCCAGCTTCCGGGGAGCTTGCCTTCGACGACCTTCTCACCGGCGTGGATGCGTGCGTCGAGCTCGGGCATCAGCACCTCGACCGAGCTGCCGAGCTTCTCCTTCAGCGCGTCGAGTGAACCGACGTGGTCACCGTGGCCGTGCGTTAGCGCGATGCGGCGGATCGTTCCGCCCGCGTTCTGCGCGGCGGCGAGCAAGGAGTCGGCTGCTCCGCTCATGGTCGTGTCGACGAGGGTGAAGCCGTCGTCTTCGCGGACGAGGAAGGCGTTGACGAAGTGCAGCCGGGTGAGCTGCGTGAGGTTCGGCGTGATCGGAGTGATCTTCATGGAGAATCCTTTCGCGGGACTTGACAGGGCTAACGGCGTTAGCCAGAATAGCTAACACCGTTAGCTTGTCAAGCGAGGGGAGAACCTGTGACGACCGGCGGCTCTGGAGCGCTCAGCCCGCGCGCGCGAGAGATCACCGACGCTGCGCTCGAGCTCCTGGAGGCCGAAGGGCCCGAGGGTCTGTCGATGCGCCGGCTCGCCGATCGTCTCGGCATTCGCGCGCCGTCGATCTACAAGCACCTGCCCGGCAAGGAGGCACTCGAGGCCGCCGTCATCTCGCTCGGCTTCGAGCTCCAGGCCGACGCGTTCGAGGCGGCCCGCGAGGGTACCGACGATGCGCTCACCGCGCTCGCGCGCGCATACCGTGCCTTCGCTCAAGAGCACCCACATCTCTATCGGCTGATGACAGAGCGAGAGCTCAATCGTGCGCTGTTGACGCCCGGGGCCGAGGAGCGGGCCGCGCTGCCGGTCTACGAGGCCGTCGGTTGCGACCGCGACCTCGCCCGCGCGACCTGGGCGTTTGCCCACGGGATGACGATTCTCGAGCTCGACCGCCGTTTCCCGCCCGATGCGGATCTCGACGCGGCCTGGCAGCGCGGCCTCGACGCGTTTCGTCCGACGAAGCAGCGTCTCCACGATCCGTACGAGCA
>CAWKNW010000009.1:0-598899 GCA_963851065.1 uncultured Thermoleophilia bacterium | reverse complement strand
ACACGTTCGTCTTGTCGAACGACTGCGAATCTTCGATGCGGGCGATCGTGATCGAGCCGCCGTGCTGGGGGGTCGCGGCCGCGTGCTTCGAGCCCGTGCCGCCTGCCAGCGCAGCCGCAGCCCCGGCAGCGGCGAGCAATGCGAGCCCGAGGATGATCAGGGGTCTACGTGCCTTCACGGTCACTCCTTCGAACGAGGGACGCCACTGGTGGGGTTCTGTATACAACACACAGCACACCCTGCGATGCCAATGATCGACCCTCCGCTTCAACTCGTAGCCGACGACGAGCCGCCCCACCCGGCCGAGCACAAGCTGCTCTCGCGCACGGTGGCCGACTGGCTGGCCGAGCGGATCATCAGCGGCGAGGAGGCTCCGGGGGCCCGTCTGACCGAGACGAAGCTGGCCGAGGAGGCCGGCGTGAGCCGCTCGCCGGTGCGCGAGGCGCTCCGCCTCCTCCAGAGCGAGGGGCTGGTCGACATCGTCCCCCGCTACGGCGCCCAGGTCGCCTTCATCGGGATCGCCGACGTCGAGGAGCTCTACGCCTGCCGGATGCTGCTCGAGCCGCCCTGCACCGGCCTCTCGGTCGCGGCGCTCGAACCGGCCGACGTCCGCGAGCTCGACCTCCTCCGCCGCCGCATGGAGCGGCGCGGTCGAGCACGACGACCCGCGGCGCTTCCTGGCCGAGAACATCGCCTACTTCCGGGCGCTCCTCGTCCACTGCCCGAACGAGACCCTGCGCGAGCTCGTCGAGCAGACCTGGAAGAAGGCGGTGCGCTACTGGAGCATCTTCGCCCGCCTCCCCCGCTACGCCCGCGGCTCGCTGGAGCAGCACCGCCACCTCCACGCCGCCGTCCACGCCGGCGACGGCGAGGCGGCCGAGCGCGCCGACCGGCTGATCCTCGAGCGCGCGCTGCACGAGATCGTCGTCACCTTCGAGCACCCCGTCGCGGCCCGTTGACCGACTACGTGGTCGTCGGCGCCGGCGCGATCGGCGGCACCGTGGGAGCCCAGCTCCTGCGCCGCGGCAAGAGCGTGCTCTTCTGCGACGCCGACCCCGACCACGTCGCGGCGATCAACGCGAACGGCCTGCGCATCGAGGGCCCGGTCGAGGAGTTCACGGTCGAGGCGCGGGCGGTCACGCCGGACGAGCTGCCCGACGGGCTCGGCGCCGTGCTGCTCGCCGTCAAGTCGCAGCACACCGAGGACGCCCTCGGCGCGGTCGCGCCGCGGCTCGCCCCGGACGGCTTCGTCGTCTCGCTGCAGAACGGCGTCAACGAGCCGCTGATCGCCTCGCTCGCTCGGCGCGGAGCGCACGGTCGGGGCGTTCGTCAACTTCGGCGCCGACTACCTGGAGCCGGGCCGCATCTTCCTCGGCGGCCGCGGCGCCCTCTACGTCGGCGAGCTCGACGGCCGCCGCACCGACCGGCTCGAGCAGCTGCTCCGCGACCTGCCGGACGCGAAGGAGACGGCGAACATCCTCGGCTTCCTCTGGGCGAAGGAGGCCTACGGGGCGATGCTCTTCGCGACCGCCGTCTCCGACCTCTCGATCGCCGACGCGCTCGCCGAGCCCCGCTACCGCGCCGGTCTACGTCCAGCTCGCCCGCGAGGTGCTCGCCGCCGCGCCCGTGCCGGTCGAGCCGTTCGACGGCTTCGACGCCGACGACCTCGACGGCTCGATCGAGCGGCTGGTCGAGTTCAACCGCCGCTCGGCGAAGACGCACTCCGGGATCTACCGCGACCTGATGGTGCGCCGCCGCCCCACCGAGAAGTCGATGCTCGAGGGCATCGACGGGCCGCTGCTCCGCCGCACGCTCGAGCTGATCGGCGAGATCGAGGCCGGGCGCCGCACCTGCGAGGTCGCGAACCTCGAGCTGCTCGCCGCCTACCAGCGGCTGCAGGAGCGCGCGCCCGCGCTCAACGCGCTGATCACCGAGCTGCCGCCGAGCGAGCGCGCCGCCGCCGGCCCGCTGCACGGCGTCGCGGTCGCGATCAAGGACAACATCGACGTCGCCGGCTTCGTGACGACCAACGCCTCGACCGTCGGGACGCCGCCGCCCGCCGCAGCGCGACGCGACCGCCGTCACGCGCCTGCGCGCAGCCGCCGCCGACCTGCTCTGCAAGACCAACCTGCTCGAGTACGCCGCCGGCAGCGTCAACCCCGCCTTCGGGATGACCTTCAACCCCCGCGACCCGAGCCGCACCTCGGGCGGCTCGAGCTCCGGCTCGGCGGCGCTCGTCGCAGCCGGCGTCACCGACTACGCGCTCGGCACCGACACCGGCGGCTCGATCCGCATCCCCGCCGCCTACTGCGGGATCGTCGGCCTCAAGCCGACGTACGGGCTGGTGCCGATCGACGGCGTCTTCCCGCTCTCGCACCACCTCGACCACGTCGGCACGCTCACCGCGACGGTCGAGCAGACCGCGGCCCTGCTCGGCGCCCTCACCGGGCAGGCCGATCGAGCTCGGCGACCCGACCGGCGCGACGCATCGGCGTGCTCCGCCGCCAGGTCGACGACCCCGACCTCACCCCCGGTGTGCGCAGCGCGCGTGCGCGAGGCGATCGACGCGCTCGCGCGGGCGGGCTTCGAGGTCGTCGACGTCGACGTGCCCGAGCTCGACCTCGTCGATGCGGCGCTCGGCGCGATCGTGCTGCGCGAGGCCTGGGACGTGCACCGCGCGCTCTACGAGCGCGAGCGCGACGGGTACGGGCCCGGCACGCGCGCCCTGCTCGAGCTCGGCGCGCAGGTCACCGACGCCGACTACGAGCGCGCGCTCGACGACAAGGAACGGGTCGCCGCGGCCTTCGCCGACGTCCTCGCCGACGTCGACGTCCTCGCCGGGCCGACCGTCGCCTATCCCGCGCCCGCCGAGGACCCGCCCGTCGGCACGCCCGAGGGCGACCTCGAGGGCCGCTTCACGGCGCCGTACAACCTCGCAGGCACGCCCGCGGTGTCGGTGCCGTGCGGGATCGCCGAGGGAACGCTGCCGGCCGGCCTCCAGCTCGCCGCGGCCGTCGGCAACGACGCCTTCCTGCTGTCGGTCGCCCGAGCCTACGAGGAGGTCAGACGATGAGGATCGAGGACTGCAACTGGATGCAGGTCGAGCGCTACCTGGAGAGCGACGACCGGCATCGTCGTGCCGCTCGGCTCGGTCGAGCAGCACGCCTACCTCTCGCTCGGCGTCGACCGGATCCTCTCCCAGCGCGTGTCGGACGAGGCCGCCGAGCCGCTCGGCGTGCTCGTGATGCCCTCGCTCCCCTACGGGCTCACGCCGTACTTCGCCGCCTACCCGGGCAGCCCGACGCTGCGCGTCGAGACGTACGCCGCCCTGCTCACCGACCTGCTCGATTCGCTCGCCGACCAGGGCTTCCGGCGCTTCCTGTTCGTCAACGGCCACGGCGGCAACGACCCCGGGCGCGACGCCGTCGACGCCTGGGACGCGGCGGCACGCCGACTGCCGCACGCTCTGGCACAACTGGTGGGCGGGCACGCGCGTGCGCGCGGTCGTCGACGAGATCGACGGCGACGCGTCGCACGCCTCGTGGTTCGAGAACTTCCCGTGGACGCGGCTCGCCGGCGTCGAGCTGCCCGACGAGAAGAAGCCGATGGCCGACATCACGCACATGCGCGAGCTCGACCCGGCAGCCGTGCGCGAGCTGCTCGGCGACGGCTCGCTCGGCGGCGTCTACGAGCGCCCGGACGCCGACGTGCTGCGCGTCTGGGAGGCCGGCGTCGCCGAGGTACGCGAGCTGCTCGAGCACGGCTTCGATGACTGATCTCTCGCGGCCGCGTCGCGATCGTCACCGGCACCGCGCACGGCATCGGCAGCGGGATCGCCGCCGCGCTCGAGGCGAACGGCGCGACCGTCCACGGCTGCGACCGCGACACGGTCGACGTGAGCGACGCCGGGCAGGTCGCCGCCTTCGTCGCGGGGATCGGCCGCGTCGACATCCTCGTCAACAACGCAGGCGGCGTCGTCGGCCAGGTCGGACGGCCGCTCGAGGACGTGAGCGACGACGACTGGCGGGCCGTCGTCGACGCGAACCTGACGAGCACGTTCGTCTGCACCCGCGCGGTGACACCCGGGATGAAGGAGCGCCGCTACGGACGGATCGTCAACATCTCGTCGGGTGCCGGGCGCAGCGTCAGCCTCACCGGGCATCCAGGCGTACGCGAGCGCCAAGGCCGGGCAGATCGGCTTCACGCGCCAGACGGCGCACGAGCTCGGGCCGTACGGCATCACCGTCAACTCGATCGCACCGGGCTTCGTGCTCTCCAACCCCACCTCGATCGCCCAGTACGAGAGCTACGGCGACGAGGGCAAGCGACGGCTCGTGGAGTCGATCGCGACCCGGCGGCTGGGGACGCCCGAGGACATCGCGAACGGTGTGCTCTTCTTCGTCGCCGACGAGTCGTCGTGGGTGACGGGGCAGGTGCTCTCGATCGATGGCGGCCACTCGATCTTCTGACCTCGTCGCCGACCTGGCGGCGTTCGTCGAGATCCCGAGCATCAGCATGGATCCCGACCGCCGCCCGGCGATGCGCGAGGCCGCCGCGTGGGTCGCCGGGAAGCTCGCGTTCGCCGGCGCGCGCGTCGTCGAGACGGCCGGCCATCCGATCGTGCTCGCGGAGCGGATCGTCTCGCCGGACGCGCCGACGATCCTCGTCTACGGCCACTACGACGTGCAGCCGCCGGGGGACGAGACGCTCGTGGACGACGCCGCCGTTCGCGCCGGCCGTACGGGACGGCCGCCTCTACGGCCGCGGCGCATCCGACGACAAGGGCCCGGTCGTGGTGGCGCTGGAGACCGCGCGCAGGTTCGACGAGCGCGGCGAGGAGGGCCTGAACGTCCGCTTCCTGATCGAGGGCGAGGAGGAGATCGGCAGTCCGAGCCTCCCCGCGTTCCTCGAGGAGCACCGCGAGGCGCTGGCCGCCGACCTCGTCGTGTCGGCCGACGGCGCGATGTGGCGGAACAGCGAGCCGTCGGTCGCGATCGCGGCGAAGGGCCTGGTCGCGCTCGACCTCGTCGTCAGCGGCGCGGCGAGCGACCTGCATTCCGGGCGCCACGGCGGCGCCGTCCAGAACCCGAACCACGCGCTCGCCCGGATCGTCGCGAGCCTGCACGACGCCGACGGCGCGGTCGCCGTGCCCGGCTTCTACGACGACGTCGACGAGCTGGCGCCGGCCGACCGGGAGGCGCTCGCACGCGTCCCGTTCGACGAGGACGCCTACCGGCGCGAGGTCGGAGCGCCCGCGCTGCACGGCGAGCCCGGCCGCTCGACGCTGGAGCGGCTCTGGGCCCGCCCCACGCTGGAGGTGAACGAGCTCCGCGGGGGCGGCGCCTTCACGGTGATCCCGCGCGAGGCCCGCGCCCACATCACGTGCCGGCTCGTCCCGCGCCAGGACCCGGCCGCCGTGCTCGAGCGGATCGCGGCGCACGTCGGAGACGTGTCTCCGCCGGGCGTGGTGGCGACGGTCGTGGAGCACGCCGGTGCCGTGCCCGCATACACGATCCCTGCGGATCATCCGGCCGTCGTCGCTGCACTCAGTGCGCTGAACACTGTGTACACCGACCGGGAGCCGCTGCTCGTCCGGATCGGCGGCACGCTCCCGGCGGCGGTGATGTTCGAGCAGGCGCTCGGCGTGAAGACGCTGCTGTTCTCGTTCTCGACCGCCGACGAGAACCTCCACGCGCCCGACGAGTTCTTCCGCATCGAGCGCCTCGACGAGGGCGTGGCCGCCTGGACCGAGCTCTGGCGCCTGTTGGCTGCGTAGTTCCCCCCAACCGGCTTCCGCGGGCGCCCCGATGGTGCCCCGGCGCGGCGAGCGCACGCTGATGGCAGGCACATGTCCTTGACCGCAACCGCACGCTCGATCCCCGGGACGCTCCGCCAGGAGGTGGAGATCGACGGCGGCCGGCACCGGCTCTCCACCGACGAGCCGGCGCACCTCGGCGGCGAGGACAGCGGCCCGGCACCGCACGAGCTCCTCCCCGCCGCGCTCGCGGCCTGCATCTCGACCACGCTCGCGATGTACGCCCGGACGAAGAACTGGGAGCTCGGCGACGTGACCGTCGACGTCGACTACGACCACCACTCGACGCCGCGCCGCTTCGAGATCGCAATCCGCCTGACCGGCGACCTGAGCGCCGATCAGCTCGCACGTCTGGACAAGGTCGCGCGGTCGTGCCCGCTGCGGCGATCGATCGAGGCGGGCATGGAGTTCTCCGAGACCATCGAGCACGCCGGACCCGTCGCACTCGTGGGAGGTGCACCATGAGCAGGAAGCAGATCGTGATCCTCGGCGGAGGAACCGGGGGCACGATGACCGCCAACCGGCTGCGCCGCCGACTCGGCCTCGACGAGGCCGAGATCCACGTCGTCGATCAGGACAACCGCCACGTCTACCAGCCGGGCCTGCTCTTCGTCCCCTTCGGGCTCGCAGACACCGACGAGATCGTCCGGCCCCGCCGCCGGCAGCTGCGGAGCGGCATCGTCTTCCACGAGGACGAGGTCGCCGCCGTCTGGCCCGACCGGGACGAGATCCTCCTCGCCGACGGGGGCGTCCTGCCGTACGACGTGCTCGTCGTCGCCACCGGCGTCAGCCTGCAGCCGGAAGAGACCGCCGGTCTCGCCGACAGCCTGAGCCGGAACGACCCGGTGTTCACCTTCTACACGCCGGAAGGCGCCGAGGCGCTCCGCTTCGCGCTCGAGGAGTTCGACGGTGGGCGTCTGGTCGTGAACCTGATCGACCTGCCGATCAAGTGCCCTGTCGCGCCGCTCGAGTTCGCGTTCTTCGCCGACTGGCATCTACGCGAGCGCGGGATCCGCAACCGCACCGAGCTCGTCTTCGCGACACCGCTCGACGGGTGTTTCACCAAGCCGATCGCGTCCGAGCGCTTCGGCTCGCTGCTCGCCGAGAAGGAGATCGAGCTGGTCGCCGAGTTCAACGCCGCGGAGGTCGACGGCGTCGGCGGCACGCTGACCTCCTACGACGGCCGCAAGCTCGCGTTCGACCTGCTCGTCACCATTCCGCTGCACGGCGGCAGCGCCTACGTCGAGCGTTCACCCGGTCTCGGCGACGCGCTGGGCTTCGTCCCCACCGACAAGCAGACGCTGCAGGCGACGGTCAAGGCGAACGTGTTCGCACTCGGCGACGCCACCGACCTGCCGACGTCCAAAGCAGGGTCGGTCGCGCACTTCGAAGCCGAGGTGCTCGTCGAGAACGTCGTGCGCTTCCTCACCGAGCGCGAGCTCGTGAGGGGCTACGACGGCCACGCCAATTGCTTCATCGAGACCGGCTTCCACGAGGCGATGTTGATCGACTTCAACTACGACACCGAGCCGCTGCCCGGGCACTTCCCCGGCCCGATCGGACTGCCGCTCCTGCGCGAGTCGCACCTCAACCATTTCGGCAAGATCGCCTTCCAGTGGATCTACTGGCACGCCCTCCTGCCCGGGCGCGAGCTCCCCGGGCTCGGCCCGACGATGCCCACGGCGGGCAAGGACCTCGATCTCGTCCACCACGCCTGAGAGGAGCGCGCGATGACAACAACACTGATCGCCGACACGCCCGTCGACGTCGACGCCGAAGGCTTCCTCACCGACCCGGCGCAATGGAACGAGGAGCTCGCGCGTGCGATCGCGGCCGAGAACGGCATCGACGAGCTGAGCGCCCGCCACTGGCTCGTCGTGCGCTTCATGCGCGACCGGTACCTGCAGACGGGCACCGCGCCGTCGATCCGCTCGCTCGGCAAGGAGTCCGGCGTGCCGGTCAAGGAGCTGTACCAGCTCTTCCCGAAGGGGCCGGCCAAGCTCGCCGCCAAGATCGGCGGCATCCCCAAGCCCACGGGCTGCATCTAGGAGGTCACGATGACCCAGCTGCTCGAGCATCCACGCACCGCTCCGGCCGAGCCCCGGACGATCGAGAAGGTCTCGATCGTGATCTCGAAGGGCTCGCTCGAAGGCATCTACCCCGGCCTGATCATGGCCAACGGCGCCCGCATGGAAGGAATCGACGCCGACCTGTTCTTCACCTTCTTCGGCCTCGACGCGATCCGCAGAGACCGCTACGCGAAGATCAAGGTCGCGACTGTGGGCAACCCCGGCATGCACCTGCCGACGTGGATCGGTGCGATTCCCGGCTTCTCGGCGCTCGCGACCTCGATGATGAAGCGCCAGATGGAGAAGATCGACATCCCGCCGATTCCGGAGTTCATCGAGCTCGTCGCCGACTCGGGCGTGCACCTCTACGCGTGCAAGGCGACCGTCGACATGTTCGGGCTGACGATGGACGCCTTCGTCCCGCAGGTCGAAGACATCATCAGCGTCGGCGAGTTCTACGAGAAGGCCGCGGGCGGCGAGATCATCTTCACCTAGGTCAGAAGAGCCCGAGAGGTTCTACGGCCGACGCATCGGCCCGAGTAGGTGCGTGAAGGTGGTCGTACACTAGCCAGCGTGAGCGTGAAGATCGCCGGAATTGAATTCGACAACGTCGACTACGACGCCGAAGGCGACATCCTGTACGTCCATGTCGGCGACCCTGCATCCGCCGTCGCCTGGGACGAGTCGCCAGAGGGGGACGGACTCCGCTTCGGAGTCGACGGCAGCCTCGTCGGGATCACGATCCTGAATGCAAGGAGCCGGGTCGATGCGGACGGGGAGATTGCCATTACCCTGCCGCAGCAGCGCGTCGTCGTGAAGGATCTGGGCGGAGCGCTTACCCGCGCGTAGGCGTCGCTAGCCGGTGGCCTGGATCAGGTTCCGGATCTCGCGCACGGCGACCGAGAGCCGCGCGAGGTCGACCGCACCGCCGGTGCGGATGTCGGCGAGCACGCGCAGGCAGCGGTCGACACCGTCACGGTTCAGGGCGATCCACTCGTCGACCCTGGTCAGCGGCGCGACGCCGTCGGAGTGCGCGCTCATCACCTCGGACGCCAGCGCGGCCTGCTCGACGTAGACGTCGTCGCGCAGCGCGGCACGCGCCATCGCGGCCCAGCGCGAGTCGCGCGGCAGCGCGACGATCCGCTCGCGCAGCCACCACAGCTCGAGCCGGGCGCCGAGCGCGCAGTACGCCTGCGCGACCGCGGCGACGTTCAGGCCGGTCGCCTCGGCGATCCGCACGAGGTCGGGCGACGGGACGAGCGCAACCAGATGCGCGACCCGCGATGCGAGCAGCCGCGGCACCCCTGCATGCCCGAGCTCGTCGGCGAGAGCACGAGCGGTGCTCGCTTCGGCCTCGCCGAGCATCCCCGGCAGGAGCTCGGTCAACGCAGCCAGGCCCGGCGCGAAGCGCTCGATCGCCGCTTCGACGTCGAGCGGCCGCGGCAGGTTGCGGAGCAGCCAGCGCGCCGTGCGCTCGAGCAGGATCCGCCCCCGCAGGAACATCGCGATCTGCGTCCCGGCCGGGACGAAGCCGTCGAGCGCCTCGATCTCCGCCCACAGTGAGCGGAACGCGTACAGCTCACGCGCTGCGGTGAACGCGCGCGCGACGTCGTCGGCCGACGCACCCGTCTCGTCCCGCATCCGGAACACGAACGTCGTGCCGCACCTGTTCACGAGCTCGTTCGACACCTGCGCGACGACGATCTCCCGCCGCAGCGAATGCCCGCGCAGCTGCTCGCCGAACCGCTCGCGCACCTTCGACGGGAAGTAGCGGTCGAGCTCACCGGCGAACACCGCCTCGTCGGGCAGCGACGAGTCGAGCAGGTCGTGCGCGAGCCCGAGCTTGGTGTACGAGAGGAGCATCGCGAGCTCCGGCGTCGTCAGTCCGCCGCCCGCCCCGTGGCGTTCCTCGAGCGCCTCGTCGGTCGGCAGGGCCTCGAGCTCGCGGCTGATGCCGTTCTGCTCGAGGTAGCGGATGTAACGCTCGTGCACCTCGACCATCGACCCCACCTGCGCGACCGACGTCGAGATCGCCTGCGCCTGGTCGTAGTTGTCGCGTAGCACCTGCTCGGCGACCTCGTCCGTCACCTCCACGAGCAAGCGGTTGCGCTCCTCCGTCGTCAGCGCACCGGACGAGACGATCGCGCCGAGGAGGATCTTCAGGTTGACCTCGTGGTCGGAGGTGTCGACGCCTGCCGAATTGTCGATCGCGTCCATGAAGATGCGGCCGCCCCCGAGCGCGTAGGCGACACGGGCGCGCTGGGTGAAGCCGAGGTTGCCGCCCTCGCCGACCACCCTGCAGCGCAGGTCGGCGGCGTCGACGCGCACCGCGTCGTTCGTCTTGTCGCCGACCTCCGCGTTCCGCTCGTCCTTCGCCTTCACGTAGGTGCCGATGCCCCCGTTCCAGAGCAGGTCGACCGGCGCCCGCAGCACCGCGCGGATCAGTTCGTTCGGCGTCACCGACTCCGTCTCGACGCCGAGCGCCGCGCGCGCCTGCGGTGAGAGCTCGATCGACTTCGCGGTCCGCGGATAGACGCCGCCGCCGCGCGAGATCAGCCCCGTGTTGTAGTCGGCCCACGACGAACGCGGCAGGCGGAAGAGCCGCAGACGCTCGGCGAAGCTCGCCGCCGGGTCCGGATCGGGATCGACGAAGACGTGCCGGTGGTCGAAGGCTCCGATCACCTTCAGGTGACGCGACCGGAGCATGCCGTTGCCGAACACGTCGCCCGACATGTCGCCGACCCCGACGACGGTGAGCTCGGCGGTGTCGGCGTCGACGCCGAGATCGCGGAAGTGCCGCTTCACCGACTCCCACGCGCCGCGCGCGGTGATGCCCATCTCCTTGTGGTCGTAGCCCGTCGAGCCGCCCGACGCGAACGCGTCCCCGAGCCAGAAGCCGTACTCCTCCGCCAGCCCGTTCGCGATGTCCGAGAACTTCGCCGTCCCCTTGTCGGCGGCGACCACGACGTACGGGTCGTCGCCGTCGTGGCGCACGACGTCCGGCGGCGGAACGACCTCGCCGGCGACGATCGTGTCGGTGATGTCGAGCAGGCCGCGCATGAACGTGCGGTAACAGGCGACGACTTCCGCCTGCTGCTGCTCGCGGTCTGCAGGGAGCTGCTGCACGACGAAGCCGCCCTTCGCGCCCACCGGCACGATCACGGCGTTCTTCACCGTCTGCGCCTTCATCAGCCCGAGCACCTCGGTGCGGAAGTCCTCGCGGCGGTCCGACCACCTGATGCCGCCGCGGGCGACGCGGCCGCCGCGGAGATGGATCGCCTCGACGCGCGGCGAGTAGACGAACACCTCGACCAGCGGTCGCGGCTCGGGCAGCTCCGGCACGAGCTTCGAGTCGAGCTTCAGCGACAGGTACGGCTTGGGGCTCCCCCCGGCATCGGTCTGGAACCAGTTCGTGCGCAGGACGGCGCGGATCACCTTGAGGAAGCTGCGCAGGATCCGGTCCTCGTCCAGGCTCGCGACCGCATCGATCGACTTCACGATCGTGCGGTCGAGCACGCTCGGCTCGCGCTCCTCGAGCGCGGGATCGAGACGCAGCCGGAACAGCTCGACGAGCCTGGCGGCGATCTCCGGATGGCCGGCGAGCGTCTCCTCCATGTACGCGTGGCTGAACGGCATCCCCGTCTGCCGCAGGTACTTCGCGACGGCGCGCAGCACCACGATCTCGCGGGCCGAAAGCCCGGCCGAGAGCACGAGCTTGTTGAAGCCGTCGTTCTCGATCTCGCCGCGCCAGGCGCGCGCGAACGCGTCCTGGAACGCCTCGCGCACGTCGTCGGGCTCGAGGTTCTCGCCCTCGTCGCGCCGCAGCCCGAAGTCGTAGATCCAGACCGGTGGGTAGTCGCGCCGGTGGATCTCGTAGGGGCGCTCGTTGGTGACGGTGACGCCCATGTTCTCGAGCAGCGGGAGCACGTCGGAGAGCAGGAGCGGCTGGCCCGAGCGCAGGAGCTTGAACGCGAGGTCGTCGTCCGGCGAGGCGTGCGGCAGGTACAGGCTCAGGCTCAGGTCGCCGGCCGGGTCGAGCCGCTCGATGCGCTCGATGTCGAGCACGGCCTGCGGCGCAGGGAAGTCCTCCTGGTAGGCGAGCGGAAACGCGTCCGCGTAACCGTGTGCCAGCACGCTCGCCCGCTCCTCGCCGAGCTGCTCGATCAGCGCCTCGCGCAGGTCGTCCGACCACTCGCGCGTCGCCTGGGCGAGCTTCGCCTCGATTGCCGGGACGTCGTACACCGGGATGTCCGTCGGGTCGACGTGGATCACGTAGTGGAGTCGCGCCAGCACCGACTCCGTCACACGCGTCCCGTAGTCGACGGTCTCGCCGTGCAGCTCCTGCTCGAGGATCTCCTCGATCCGCTCGCGGTTGCGCGTGTTGAACCGGTCGCGCGGGATGTAGACGAGGCACGAGAGGAAACGGCCGAAGTTGTCGCGGCGGACGAACAAGCGGACCCGGCGGCGCTCGCCGAGCTGGAAGACACCCATCGCGATCTCGAAGAGGTCGTCCTCGGACATCTGCAGCAGCTCGTCGCGCGGATACGTCTCGATGATGTCGACGAGCGCCTTGTAGTCGTGGCCGCCGTGCGGCAAGCCGGAACGTTCCAGCACACGCCGCGCCTTGCGGCGGATCACGGGGATCTCCCACGGTGTGGCGCTGTAGGCGGTGTGCGTGTAGAGCCCGAGGAACCGCCGCTCGGCGACGACCTCGCCGTGCGCGTCGAAGCGCTTGACGCCGATGTAGTCGAGGTAGGCCGGGCGGTGAACCGTCGCCCGCGAGTTCGCCTTCGTCAGGTTGAGCAAGTGCTTGTGCCGGGCCATGCGCCGCACGTCCGGCGGCAGCCGCGCAAAGCTGGCCGAGATCGGCGCCTCCCCTTTCTGGCGCAGGATCCCGAGCCCCGACCCCGGCACGGCGCGGAGCACCTCCTCGCCGTCCTCGTCGGCGATCTCGTACTCGCGGTAGCCGAGGAAGGTGAAGTTCTCGCGCATCCACTCGAGCAGGTCGATCGTCTCGGAGAGCTCCTCCGGGTCGACGGGCGGCGGATGCTGCGCGAAGTCCTCGGCGATCTCGCGCACCTCCTCCAGCATCGCGGGCCAGTCGGCGACCGCGGCGTGGACATCGCCGAGCACCAGGACGAGGTCGTCGTGCAGCTCGGCGAGCGCCTGCGGGTCGGTCTGCTTGTCGAGCTCGACGTGGATCGTCGACTCGCGGATGCCGCCCTCGTCGACGATCTCCTCGAGGTTCCCCTCGTCGTCGCGCCGCACGCTCACGATCGGCCGGATCATCAGGTGGATGCCGCTGCCGTGGCGCGTGATCTCCATCGAGATCGAGTCGACGAGGAACGGCTTGTCGTCGTTCACGAACTCGACGACCGTGTGCGGCGACTCCCAGCCGTGCTCCTCGACGTTGGGGTTGTAGACGCGGACCTTGAGCTCGCCCGGCCGGCGTTGCTGCGCGAGGCCCCAGTGCGCGAGCGCGGCGCCCGCGAGGTCTGCATCGGTGCGGTCGGCGAGGTCCTCGGGCGCGACGTGCGCGTAGTAGGTGCGCACCCAGCGCTCGACGTCGTCGGCTT
The DNA here is from genome assembly GCA_963851065.1 of uncultured Thermoleophilia bacterium. Taxonomy (GTDB): domain Bacteria; phylum Actinomycetota; class Thermoleophilia; order Gaiellales; family Gaiellaceae; genus PALSA-600. Next base: position 585,439 of record CAWKNW010000009.1, on the reverse strand, counting down.
CGGTACCGGACAACGCCCGGGCGCGGCTCACCGCCGCCTCCAGGATCGTCGCCTTCGCCTCGTCGGTCCGCGTCGTCACGTCCCGAACCTCAGTATGCCGAGTACGCTCGTCGGATGCTGCGGGCGCGTCTGCTTCTGGTGGCGCTGCTCGTCGCCTGGCTCTTCTCGCCCCCGGCATGGCGCTACGCCGTGCCGTTGTGGCTGCCGTTCGTGCTCGCGCTCGGGCTCGAGCTGCAGTTCTTCGTCACCGGCCTCGTCTCGCCGAGCGAGCCCACCGAACGCGGCCACGGGCCGCAGGGCAGCGACCTGCACGAGTTCGGCTGGCAGGGCGAGCCGCCCGAGGAGGACGACCCCGAGTTCTGGTCGTCGCCGCCGGTGCCGCGACGGCGGCGACAGGGCCTCGGGCGCCTGCTCGGCCCCGTGCTCGTGCTCGGAGCGGTCGCGCTGATCGTGTGGGGCGTGAGCATCCGGCGCGGCTGGAGCGCACTCGACTCGGCGACGCAGACGCGCGTCGAGCACACGATCACGAACGAGGCCCGCAAGATCGCGGGACACCCGGTCACCGTCGTCTGCGACACCTCGGGTCACCACGTCGGCGCGGTGCAGGAGGCGGACGGGCTCGCGGAGGTCGGCGGCACGCACGCGTGGCTGACGCCGGGCATCTGCTACCAGCTCTCGCGTGTGATCGACGGTCACGTCGGTCACGCCGGCCGCACGACCGGCCACGCGATCGTCGTGCTCGCACACGAGTCGTGGCACCTCCGCGGCGTCGAGGACGAGGGGCTCGCGAACTGCTACGCGTACCAGTCGGGCGTCCAGGTCGGCGTCGACCTCGGCCTGTCGCGCAGCGTCGCGTACGGGTTGATGCGCCAGGCGCTCTCGGACAACGCGGTCGACGCCGGCGATCCGCGCTACGTCGTTCCGGCGGGGTGCAAGGACGGCGGCAAGTACGACCTCAACCCGGCCTCGTCGCAGTTTCCGTAAGGCAGGTGCCTGGCACCTTGGTGCCAGGCACCGGGACGAAGGGCGCGAAACATAAGGCGGTGCCTGGCACCTTCGGTGCCAGGCACCTGTCAAGGCATCTGGTCACAGGGCGAAGCGCACCGTCTCGCCCGGGCGCAGTTGCCCGGCGAGCCAGAGATCTTCGCTGCAGACGACCGCGATCACCGGATAGCCGCCCGTCGTCGGATGGTCGGGGCCGAGCAGGATCGGCAGGCCGTTCGGCGGCACCTGGAGCGCGCCCGTCACGAGCCCCTCCGAGCGGAGCTCTTCCTCGCGCGCCCAGGCGAGCGGCTCGCCCTCCAGCCTGATGCCGATGCGATTCGACGACAGGCTCATCCGCCACGGCTGCGACGTCAACGCGTCCAGAGCGTCGGCCGCGAACCAGTCGGCGCGCGGGCCGGGGAGCACGCGCAGCACGGGCTCGCCGGGCGGTGGATCGCCCGGCAGCTCCTCGGGCGGCCCACCCGCCTCATCGCCGATGCGGAGCAGGTCGCCCGGCCGCACGATCGGCGGGCCGAGGCCGCTCATCAGGTCGGTCGACCGGCTGCCGAGGACCGGGGCGACGTCGATGCCGCCCCGCACCGACACGTAGAGCCGCGTGCCGCGCTTGTACGGCTCGACCTCGAGCACGTCGCCGGGCCCGACGTCGAACGCCGGCCAGTGCTCCGCGCCGGTGAGCGCGACAACCGCCGCCGCCGTGAAACGAAGCTTCGGCCCGGCGAGCGTCGACTCGAGCGACGCGGCACCCGGACGGTTGCCGACGAGGCGGTTGCCGAGCTCGTACGCTCGCCGGTCGGCCGCGCCCGACGGCGGCACGCCGAGATGGGCGAGCCCCGGCCGCCCCCGGTCCTGCACGGTCGTCAGCGGCCGGCTGTCGAGCACCTCGATCATCGCGCCACGAACCGCACGCGGTCGCCCGCCGCGAGCAGCGCCGGCGGCTGCCGGGACGAGTCGAACAGCACTGCATCGGTGCGGCCGAGCAGCTGCCAGCCGCCGGGGGACTCCCGCGGATAGACGCCGCTGTAGACGCCCGCGATCGCCACGGTGCCGCCCGGCACCCGCGTCCGCGGCTCGGCACGGCGCGGAACCTGGAGCCGATCGTCGCCGCCGAGCAGGTACGCGAATCCGGGCGCGAAGCCGAGGAAGCCGGCGACGTACGACGCCGCGCAATGCCGCGCGACCACCTCCTCCGGCGACAGCGACACGAATCGGGCGACCTCGGCCAGGTCGGGGCCGTCGTAGGTGACGGCGAGCTCGAGCTCCGCGGGCTCGGGATCGACATGCTCGTCCTCCAGCGCCGCGCCGGCGAGCGCGAGCACCTCGTCGGCGCGCGGAGCCGAGTCGAAGGTCACGAGCACGGTGCAGTGACCGGGGACGACGTCGACGACGCCGCGCAAGTCCGAGCGCGCACGCCGCGCGACGCGCACGGCGTCCTCGTTGGAGGCGAGCTCGAGGAGCAGCGCACGATCACCGGCCGGACGAGCGGCGACGGTCACGCGAAGGACCTCAGCTCGAAACCGGCATCGCGCAGCCCGCCGGCGACGCGGCGTGCGAGAACCACCGCATCCGGCGAGTCGCCGTGCACGCAGATCGACCCGACGTCGCCCGCCAGCGCCACCGCCTGCCGCACGGCCGCGTCGCCGTCGAGCAGCGCACCCGGCTCGCTGCGCGCGACGAGCTGCCCGTTCGCGTCGTAGGCGCGGTCGGCGAACCCTTCTGCCACCGCGACGAGCCCCGCCTCCCTCGCAACCGCGTACAGGCGCGAGCCCGGGAACGAGAGCAGCGCGCGCGGCCCGTCCGCGCCGAGCACGCCGGCGACGATCGCCGCGGCGCAGGCCTCATCCACGCTCGCCCGGTGGTACAGCGCGCCGTGCGGCTTGACGTACGCGACGTGCCCGTGCGCCTGCAGCAGCCGCACCTGTTCGAGGGTCTCCACTTCGATCACGGAAGGCTCGACGTCGAGCTCGCGCCGCCCGAACCCCTCGCGGTCGCGGTAGCCGACGTGCGCGCCGACCGCCACGCCCAGCTCGGCAGCCGTCTCGCACAGCCTGCGCATGGTCTCGTCGTCGCCCGCGTGGAAGCCGCACGCGATGTTCGCGCTCGTCACGATGCGGAGCAGCTCGTCGTCGGTCGGGAGCCCCTCGCCGACGTCGGCGTTGAGATCGACGCGCACCGCGTGAGCCTTTCAGCTCGCGCGACGCAGCTGCTCGACGACCTGCTGGGCGGTGCGGGACTCGGGGTCGAGCTTCTGGAGCGCGGTCTCGAGGAGATCGCGCGCGCGGTCGTCCTCGCCGTGGCGGAGCATCGTGAACCCGAGATTCGCGATCACGCGGCCCTCGTGCCCTTCGTCGCCCTCGTCGCGCAGGATCGTGAGCGCCTGCTCGAACCGTTCGACCGCGGCGTCGGTGTCACCGGCAGCCTCGAGCGCGAGCGCGAGACTGTTCAGCGTCGGAGCCTCGCCGCTGCGGTCGCCGAGCTTGCGGAAGATCGCGAGCGCCTGCCGGTGCTGCTCGGCCGCCTGCTCGGGACGGCCTTCGCTGCGAAGCTGCGCCCCGCGCGCGTTCAGCTCCAGCGCGCGGCGATGCTCCGCTTCGGGCTCGGCGGACACGGCGGCGCCGCCGCCTGCATACGGCCACCCGCCCCAGTCGGTCGACCGTGCACGCGTCGCCGCACGTCCGACGAACCCCGACACGACGGGCTGCACGTCGCGTGCGACGCGCGAGCCGGCGGTACGGACGCGCGTGGCTCCCTGTCGCGCCTGCCGGCGGACACCCGACAGGTCGGGGCGACTCACGCGACGCAGACGCCCGCGGCGGAGGACGAGCGCGACGGCGCCGGCGATCGCCGCCGCTCCCAGCAGGAACAGCAGGAGCGTGCCGAGGCCGAGGGCGATCAGCAGCCCGCCGACGAAGAGCGACGCGCCGCCGAGCACGGCGACGCGCCGCCGCGCGAATTCGCCGCGCGGCGAGTTCTCTCTCAGCAGCTGCCACGCCATTCGACCCACCTCCCGGGCTCCGAGGTTGACCCCTTCGACCTCTCCCGCCCGCCGTTCCTTCCAGAGACCTGGCTGCGGTAAACCCCGGTTGCGACGTGCGCGGCAGGACGTTAGCGTCGCCACGATGGCGAAGCGAGACCTCCCGGAAGACGTCGTCACCGGCGTCGTGATCCTGCTGGTGCTCGGCCTCGTGTTCGCGGCCGGGTTCTTCGGCTTCTTCCTGGGGCGTGACTCCAAGCACGCCAGGAACGGGGAGACGACGACCGTCGCCTCCGCGACGGTCGACCCCACGATCGCGTCGGGCGCACACCTGTTCGTCCAGTTCGGCTGCGTCCAGTGCCACGGAATGCAGGGCCGCGGCGGCGTTTCGCCGGACGTGCCCGCGCTGACCGGCGCCGGGTCGCTCACCGCAACCAGGCTGCGCTCGATCATCAACCACGGGCTCGGCGAGTCGCAGAACCCCACCAAGCCGTACATGCCGGTCTGGGGAGCGGTCATCTCCGACCGCCAGGTGACCGACCTCGTCTCGTACATCCACGCCGGCCTGCCGGAGGTGGCGACCGCATCCCCGTTGCCCGTGCCGCAGGGCCAGGGAGCGGCGGTCCAGGGTGCGACGCTCTACGTCAATTACGGCTGCATCAACTGCCACGGGCCGAACGGCCTCGGGGGCGTCCCGAACCCCGAGTCGCCGGACAAGTCGATCCCACCCCTCTCCGGGGCGGACTTCCGCAAGGAGTTCAACACCGAGGCGAAGATCCTCGCCGTGATCCACGACGGCAGCGTGATCGGGCGAGCCCCGATCGTCAGCATGCCGCACTGGGGCGGGGTCATCCCGCCCGCGCAGCTGCAGGCGCTCGTCGCCTACCTCGACACGCTGAAGTAACCGCGCTTCAGCCCCGAGCGGGAACTCGGCGCGGAGCAGCGTGCCGGCCGTCCAGGAGCTCGAGATGCTGAGCGTCCCGCGCAGCGCCTCGACCCGGTCGGTCAGCCCGACCAGGCCCGACCCACCCTGCGGATTGGCGCCGCCGCGGCCGTCGTCCTCGACCTTCACCACGAGCGACGTCCCCTCGCGCCGCGCGCTGACCCGCACCAGCGTCGCGTCCGCGTGCTTGACGACGTTCGTGAGCGCCTCGGTGACGACGAAGTACGCGGCCACCTCGACGGTCGGGTCGAAGCGCTCATCGGGGACGACCACGAGCTCCACCTCGAGCGGCGTCCGGCGCGCAAGCGCGGCGAGCGCCGGCGCGAGCCCGCTCTCGCTGAGCACCGGCGGGTGGAGGCCGGTCGCCAGGAGGCGAAGCTCGGTGATCGCCTCGCGCGCATCGCGCTCGGCGGCTGAAAGCAGCTCGCCGACGTCCTCGTCGGCGACCTTGCGGCGCGCGACTCCGATGTTGAGCACGAGCGTGACGAGCCGCTGCTGCGCACCGTCGTGCAGGTCGCGCTCGAGCCTGCGACGCACCTCGTCGGACGCGGCGACCAGGCGCGCGCGCGACGCGATCACCTGCTCGCGCGCGTCGGCGCTCGCCACCGCCAGCGCGAGCAGCGCTGCGAAGGGGGCGAGCCTGCGCTCGACGTCGTCGGCCAGCGTCTCGTCGGCGCCCGACGAGACGATCACCGCGCCCCACGGTCGCCCCGACACCATCACGGGCGCGGCGGCTGCCGACACGTAGCCCGCCTCGCGCATGCGCGTCGCGATGACGCCCTCACCGTAGGCATCGACACGCGCTGCCGCACCGGTGCGGTGAACGAGCCCGAAAGCGGTGTCGTCGCCGACCGGGATCACAGAGCCGACCGGGAAGAGCTCCTCCTCCGACGCGCAGCTCCAGCGACCGACCACGGTGGCGCCCGCCGGGCCTCCGTAGCGGACCACCGCAGCGGTGCGCGAGATCGCGAGCTTCCCCGTCTCGACCGCGACGGCGTCGAAGATGAGCGCCGCGTCGGCCTCGCCGGCGACGAGCGTCGCAACCCGGCGGAGCGCCGCCTGCTCGGCGGCGAGCACCTCGACCTCCGCGAGCCGGTCCTCGAGCTCGCTGTGCAGCGCCTGCACCTGGGCCGCCGAACGGTCGCGCTCGGTCAGGTCGAGGCCGACGGTGAGCAGTCCGGTCACGTTGCCGTCCTCATCGACGATCGGCCTGTTCGACCAGGCGATCTGCCGCCGCTCGCCGTCCTTCGTCAGCCAGTGCCCGATCTGCGGGCTCGAGACGGTGACGTCGGCGAAGCTCTCGAGGAAGACGCCGAATGCTGCCCGCTCGTCGGGGGGAATCACGATGTCGCGCGCGTCGCGGCCGATCACCTCGGCCGCGGTGAAGCCGGTCGCGCGCTCGCAGGCGTCGTCGAACGTGAGAATCCGGCCCGAGCGGTCGAGCTTGCAGACCAGGCCGAGGCCGGTCCGAGCGAGCACGTCGACGTACTCCTCGGGCGAAAGCGGCTTGGCCGCCTGCGCCGGTGCGTGCGAGGACATCCGCCAAACGGTACCGGTGAGCGCAGGAGGAGTCACCCCGGGGGTAGCCTCAGCCGCGATGCCGGAACACGCAACCGACGTCACCTTCCTGTTCACCGATATCGAAGGCTCTACCGGCCTGCTGCAGCGGCTCGGCACCGCGTACGCCGCCGTTCTGCAGCGGCACCGCAAGCTGATCGGCGGCGCCGTCCGCGCGAACGGCGGACGGGTCGTGGACTGCCGCGGGGACGAGTTCTTCGCCGTGTTCGACGACGGCGCGACCGCCGCTGCGGCCGCGGTCGCCGCCCAGCTCGCGCTGATCGACGAGCCGTGGCCCGAGGGCGCGTCGGTGCGGGTGCGGATGGGCCTGCATCGCGGCCGGGCGCAGGTCGTGGGGGACGGCTACGTCGGTATGGCGGTGCATCACGCAGCGCGCGTGAGCGCGACCGCCCGCGGCGGCGAGATCCTCGCCTCGGCCGCCACGGTCGACGGCTGCGGGCTCGAGACGGTCGACCTCGGCGAGCACCGGCTGAAGGGCGTGCCGCATCCGACGCAGCTGGTGCGGATCGTCGCACCCGGTCTCGAAGTGGAGTTCCCGACGCTGGGCGAGGAGACGTCCGGCGCGACGAACGTGGTGCGCGTCGCGCTCGCCGACGACTCGGTGCTGCTGCGCGAGGGGATCGCGCGCCTGCTCGAGGAGGAGGGCTTCGAGGTCGTCGGCCAGTCGGGCACCGCCGAGGATCTGCTCGTGCTCGTCGACGAGACGCTCCCGGACGTCGCGATCGTCGACATCCGCATGCCGCCGACGAAGACGGACGAAGGGCTGCGCGCCGCGCGCGAGATCCGCGCTCGCCACCCGCACACGGGTGTGCTGCTGCTCTCGCAGTACGTGGAGCTCGAGAAGGCGGTCGAGCTGCTCGATCGCGATGCGACCGGCGTCGGCTACCTGCTCAAGGATCGCGTCGCCGACGTCGAGGAGTTCACGCGCGCGATCCGCCGCGTCGCCGACGGCGGCGTCTCGGTCGACCTCGAGATCCTCGAGCAGCTCCGCGACTAGGCGCGGACGGCATCGGAGGAGGCGACCCGTCGCGCCCGTTCGAGCCAGGGCGTCGCCCCGAGCCCTTCGAAGATCTCCGTCGCCTCGGCGAGCAACGGCTCGGCCTCGCTCGCCTGCCCCTGGCCGGCGAGCGATTCGCCGTGCTCGAGCAGCGTGACCGCGAGGTAGAACGGAAGCTCGAGCTCGCGGAACAACTCGGCGGCGGCCTCATATCCGCCGCCGTCCTGCGCAAGACGCGCACGGAACCGCCGCGCCTGGGCCTCGAGGTACGGCGGCCGGGTGCCGGGCGGGACGGCTTCGATCGAGCCGAGGAGCTCCTCGATCTTGGCGGACTCGCCGAGCGCGAACGCCGCCTCGAGGGCCTCGACGATTCCCTGCTTGCTCGACTGGGAGGCGATGCCGAAGTTGCTACCCGTCTCGATGGTCGCCTCGGCGTCGGCGAGCGCCTCCCTGAGCTGTCCTTCCGCGCGGCGCAGCGCGGCGTCGAGCGCCCAGGTAGGAGGAGCGCTCCTGGAGGTCGGTGGACTGCTCGAGTCGCGAGAACATCTGGTGGACGCGGCGCGCATCGTCGAGCTCGCCGCGCTGGATGTGGATCTCGACCGCCGACTGGAGCAGGCTCAGCACGGTGCCGCCGGAGTCGATCTGCTCCTGCGTGAACTCGGCGCCGAGCCGCGTGCGCCTCCTCCCAGCGGCCGAGCATGAGCAGCGGATACGTGCGCTCGGCCAGCACCGCCCACTCGTTCGGGCGGCTTCCGAGCTTCCGCGTGAGCGCGAGCGACTCGTCGAGGATACCCGAGCGCCTCGACATAAGCATCTCGCTGGAAGCAGAGGTCGGAGAGCCAGAAGTAATTGGTGCTTGCGTCGGTCGTCAGGTCGCGCTCGAGCGCGATCTCCAGGGAGCGGGTGAGGAGCGCCGTCGCTTCCTGGCGGTGTCCGCGGCTGTTGGCGATTCCGGCCTTGGCGCGCAGTGCTCGCGCCAGCGGCTCCGGCATACGCGTGGGGCTCGGCGATGTCCAGCGCCAGCTCGGCCTTCGCGGCCGCCTGCTCGAGATCGCCGCCGAACCAGTAGGCGAGGGCGAGGGTGGACGCCAGGAGGGCGAGATCCTCGTCCGGCTCGTCCTCGACGAGCACCGCAAGAGCGCGCTCGGTCCGCGCAATCGCCTCCTCTCGCTTGCCGGCACCCGCCTCGACGAAGGCGAGCTTGTGATGCACTCGCGCGGCTGCATGCAGGTCGCCCTGGAGCTCGTACAGCTCGATCGCCTGCTCGTACAGGCGGCCCGCGGCGCCCTGGTCGGCCGCACGCACGGCCATCTCGCCTGCGCTCGCCAGCAGCGCGGCCCGTTCCGACGGTGCGTCCGTCAGCTCTGCCGCCTGCTCGTAGTAGCGCCTCGCCTCGGCCGCCGCCGCGAGCGAGGCCGCGTGCTCGCCGGCCCGCGCGAGCATCGCCTGCGCGTTCGCTCTGATCTCGGCAGCGTCGTCCGCGTCCGGGACGGCCTCGTACGCGGCCAGGTAGTGCGAGGCGACCACCTCGACCACCTCGTCCTCGTCCTCTGCGAAGGCGGCCCGGAGGTGCGCCGCGGCGGCCAGGTGCCTGGCACGGCGGTCCCGTCTCGAGAGCGTCTCGTACGCGACGTGGCGCACGAGATCCTGGAGGAAGCCGTACTGGCCGTGCTCGGGCGAGCGCGGGTCGGCCTGGACGCCGAGCACCTCCTTCCGCACCAGCGATGCGAGCAGCGGCTCGGTCTCGACGTCGGGGCCTGCGAGCGAGGCCAGCGCAACGCGTGTGAACGTCTTGCCGAGCACGGAGGCGTCCTGCAGCAGCCGCCGCTCCTCGGGAGAGAGGCCGTCGAGCCGCGCCGCGATCAGCGCGTGCAGCGTCTCGGGAACCTCGAGCGCCTCGACCGGCCCCGTCACCCGGTAGGCAGGGCCGTCCTCGACCAGCAGGCCGCGGTCGAGCAGCATGCGCACCGTCTCGACCGCATACAGCGGGATGCCCTCGGCACGCGCAAGGATCCGGTCGCGGACGTCAGTCGGAAGCCCGGGCACGAGGCCGGTCAGGAGCTCCTCCATTGCCCGCTGCGCGAGCGGCTCCAGGTACAGGGACGTGAAGCTCCGCTGGCCCGCTCCCCAGGTCGGCCGGCGTTCGAGCAGCTCCGGCCGAGCGAGCGTGATCACGAAGATCGGTGAGCTGCGAGACCAGTCGAGCAGGTACTCGACGAAGTCGAGCAGGCTCGCGTCCGCCCACTGCATGTCCTCGAACAGGAGGACCGTCGGGTACCCCTCCGCGAGCCGCTCGAAGAACAGTCGCCAGGCGGCGAACAGGTCCTGCTGGTCGCGAGCCTGGTGCTCCCCGAGCCCGAGGAGGTGCGCGAGCCGCGGCTCGAGGAAGCTGCGCTCGTCCGCGTCGAGGATCTGCTCCTCGAGGGTGGCGCGCAGCTTGCTCAGCGCAGACGACGGCTCTTCTTCCTCGGCGATCCGGCAGCGCATCCGCACCATGTCGGCGAGCGCCCAGTAGGTGACGCCCTCGCCGTAGGAGAGACACCTGCCCCGGTGCCAGTAGATGCTCTCCGCGATGCCGTCGAAGTACTTGTAGAACTCCCAGCCCAGGCGCGACTTGCCGATCCCGGCGATCCCGGTGACGGACACCAGGTGCGCCTTCTTCTCCTCGGCGCAGGCATGGAACAGATCCTTGATCTGGCGAAGCTCGCGGTCGCGGCCGACGAACGGCGCCTCGAGACCCTGCGACTTGAGCGAGCCGCGGAGCCCGGAGACGACACGCTGCGCCCGCCAGAGCGGCGTCAGTCCTTCCTTGCCCTTCAGCTCGAACGAGCCGGCGTCCTCGTAGACGATCGTCTGCTCGGTGGCGCGGCGCGTCGCCTCCCCGACGAAGACCGTCCCCGGCTCCGCCGCCGACTGCACCCGCGAGGCCGTGTTGACGAGATCGCCTGCGACCATCCCTTCGCCCTGGGCGGCGAGCGTCACCGCGGCCTCACCGGTCAGCACGCCGGCGCGGGCGCGCAGGTTCTCGGCACCGACCTCCTGGCCGAGCGCCGAGACGGCGGCGACCAGGTCGAGAGCCGCGCGCACCGCGCGCTCCGCGTCGTCCTCCGTGGTCGTCGGTGTCCCCCAGACCGCCATCACCGCGTCGCCGATGAACTTCTCGACCGTCCCGCCGTACAGCCCGATCAACCGACGGCACGTGTCGAAGTAGCGGGACAACAGCTCGCGCACCTCTTCGGCGTCACGCGACTCCGACAGCGTGGTGAAGCCGACCAGATCCGCGAACAGCACGGAGACCAGGCGGCGCTCGGCCGCCGGCGCCTCGCGCGGCTCCGGCGGAACCGCCGCGTCGGCCGGTGACGCCCCGAGCGGCGCGCCGCACTCGTAACAGAACTTCCGCCCCGCCTCGTTCGGCGTGCTGCACGCCGGGCAGAGCGCCGCCAGTGGGGCGCCACAGCCGCCGCAGAACTTCGCGTCCGCGCGGTTCTCGGCGCCGCAGCTCGCGCAGACGGTCATGACGCCCCCCACACCTCATCGGCGACCTCGACGACGAGGCGCAGCTTCGCCCACTGCTCGTCCTCGGTGAGCTCGTTCCCGTCGACGGTCGAGGAGAAGCCGCACTGCGGCGACAGGCAGAGCTGCTCGAGCGGTGCGTGCTTCGCCGCCTCCTCGATGCGCCGCTCGAGATCGTCCTTCGACTCGAGCACACCGCTCTTCGTCGTGACGAGGCCGAGCACGACTCGCTTGTCGCCCTTCGGCAAGAAGCGCAGCGGCTCGAAGCCGCCGGAACGCTCGTCGTCCCACTCCATGAAGAAGCCGTCGACGTCGAGCTCGTTCAGGAGCGCCTCGGCGACGAACTCGTAGTCGCCGTCGGCCACCCACGCGGAGCGGAAGTTGCCGCGACACATGTGCGTCGTCACCGTCATCCCGGCCGGGCGACCGGCGATCGCCTCGTTGATGTGGCGGATGTACTCCTCGTGCTGGTGCACCGGGTCGCCGCCGATCTCGGCGACATGCGCGCGCTGCGCCGGGTCGTTCATGTAGGCGAGACTCGTGTCGTCGAGCTGCAGGTAGGCGCAGCCGAGCTCGCCGAGCCTCCTCACCTCCTCCGCGTAGGCCGCGGTCAGGTCGGCCCAGAACGCGTCGAGGTCCGGGTACACCTCGGGGTCGATCGCAGCCCTGCCGCCACGGTAGTGGACCATGCTCGGCGACGGGATCGTCAGCTTCGGCACCGCTCCGTCGGCGCAGTCCTGCACGAACCGAAAGTCGTCGCCGAAGATCGTCTCCGATACGCCGAGTCGCCCGTCGACGTGCATCGCGGACGGCGTGAAATCGATGTCGCCGTCGGCCCGGTGGAACTGAACGGCCAGGCGTCCCTCCAGCTTCGACACACCGTCGAGCGCGTAGATGAAGTCCATGTGCCACGACGCGCGCCTGAGCTCGCCGTCGGTGGCCGATCGCAGGCCGACCTCGGCCTGCTTGCGAACCGCCTCGCGGATCGCGTCGTCCTCGACCTCCCGGAGCGCGTCGCCGTCGATCGCGCCCCGCGCGAACGCCGCACGCGCCTCGAGCAGCTGCGCCGGGCGCAGCAGGCTGCCCACGTGGTCGGCGCGAAAGGGAGGCCGCATCCCCGCAACTTAACGGACGGGCTCTGCGAACACCCAGACTCGGCTTGCGAGGAAGCTGCCCGTGGCGACAAGCGCGAGCGTCGCCACATACGCCGCGAGCTCCTTGCGGGTTGCCGCGACGAGCACCCAGAGCAGGACGTCGGCGACCGCCGCCGCGGCCGCCTGCGCCAGAACGTAGCGGACGAGCGAACGGCGCGAGCGTGGGCGGCGGAACGTGAAGCGGGCGTTCAGCAGGTAGCCGTTCAGTGCGCCTACGGCGAATGCGACCGGCGCCGCGACGAGGTAGCCGGTGTGCAACGAGAGAAGCGCGGTGTAGACCGCGAGGCTGAGCAGCGTGTTGACGACCCCGACCGTCGCGAACAACAGGACGCGACGGAGCTCATCCGGCGGCGAGGATCGCATCGGCCTTGCCTGCGCAGTCGTAGAGGCCCGAGACCGCGGACACGGACGTGCAGGTCGACTCGATCGTCTGAACCGCGGTGTTGCTCCCGCCGCCGGGCCCGCCGCCGAAGCCGCCACCGCCGCCGAGCAGGAAGTAGCGGGCCTCGCCGCTGCGGATCAGCTTCGCGAGGAACGCGTGCGTGAGCACGGTCTCGCGGCCGGTGAAACCGCCCATCGACGCGACCGGCTCACCGGCGATCACGTAGGGCGCAGCCTCCTGTTCGCTCGTGACGATCAACGGGAAACGCGACGTCGCTCCGTGCGCCTCGACGTACTGCAGCGCGGTCTGGATCGACGAGTTGCCCCCGCCGCCTGGACCGAAGCCGCCACCGCCGAAGCCGAGGCCGCGCGTCGACGACGAGGCGTCGAGGCCCGAGATGAAGTTCGGTCCTGCACCTGGGAAGACACCGTTCACCGCGCCCTGAAGCGCGGTCGCCGACCACGCGGCCGGTGGCGCGAGGAAGCCTGCGACTGCGATCGCGAGCGCTCCCGATGCGATCACACGCCGCGGCGCGGCCGACCAGTCCGGCCCGACCGCGAGCGCCACGATCGCGGCCGCTGCGATGAACGCGGCGAAGACGACGAGGCTCTGCAGCCACGACTCGTACCCCGTCCGCCGCAGCAGGGCGACCTCGAGCCACGCGGTGAACATCACCGCGAGCAGCGGCGCGGCAACCCACGCGCCGCCACGCTTCGCGTCGCGGGCGAGCGAGACGGTGCCGATGCCGACGAGGGCGCTCGTCGCGGGAGCGAGCGCCGACAGGTAGTACGTGTGCACGATCCCGCTCGAGTAGCTGAAGACGACCGCGCCCGCGACGAACCAGCCGCCGAGCATCACGAGCGGGCCGAGCTGCACGCGCCGGAAGCGCCAGGCGTAGACGAACGCCGAGACGCCGCCCACGATCGCGAGCGGCAGCAGCCAGCCGCCCTGGTCGCCGAGCGCGTCGTTGATCAGCCGGAAGAAGCCGGGCGTCCCGGAGAAGGTTCCGCCGCCGCCGCCTCCGCCGAACGACGTGCCGCCGCTCTGCCCGAGGACCCGGCCGAGGCCGTTGTACCCGAGCGCGAGGCTGAGCGCGCTGTTGTCGCTCGTGCTGCCGACGTAGGGACGGTCGGCGGCGGGGGTCAGCTGGACGGCGGCGATCCACGCGCTCGAGACCAGCGCGAGCGGGATGCCGGCCACGAGCAGGTGCCCGATGCGCTTCCCCCAGGGCAGCCGCGCGCAGAACAGGTAGCCGAGCGCGATCCCGGGGACGATGATCCCGGCCGCGAGCATCTTCGTGTTGAAGGCGAGACCGGTCAGCACGGCGCTCGCGAGCAGCCAGCGCAAACGGCCGGACTCGACCGCCCGCGCGGCCGCCCACACCGCAGCGATCAAGAGCAGCGCGAACAGCGCGTCGGGATTGTTGTCGCGGTTGACGGCGACCGAGACAGGCGAAACCGCGAGCGCCAGCGCGGCGACGAGCCCGGCCGCGCGGCCGAAGTAGCGCGCAACGAGCAGGTAGAGCAGCCAGACGGCGAGCACGCCGGCTATCGCCTCCGGCAGGAGGATCGTCACCCCGGAGAATCCGAACACCTTCGCGCTGGCCGCCTCGGCCCAGAGCGCGAGCGGCGGCTTGTCGACCGAGACGAGCCCGCCCTGGTCGAACGAGGCGAAGAAGAAGTTGTGCCAGCTCGTCATCATGCTGCGCACGGCGCCGGCGTAGTACTGGTTCGCGTAGCCGTTCTGCGCGAGCTTCGCCCCGTTCAGGACGGCGGCCACGGCGAGCACGGCCGCGAGCGGAGCGTGACGCCGAAGCGCACGGCTGTCGGTGCCGACGAACGGCCGGGTGAGTGCCTCGACGGTCATACCCGCTCCGGCGCCGGCAAAGCCGGCACCTCCGCTACTGCCGAGCCTCCTTCGAGCCTACGGCTCACAGCGCAACCACCGCTTCGCGCCCCTCGCCACGCCAGAACGCACGTCGAACGCGCCAGAGGCCGGCCAGGTCGCCGCCGATCGTGGGGAGCAGCTCGACGCGCGAGTCGAGGTCCTCGATCCAGTCGACCGGCACCTCGTGGATCCGCATGCGGTTGCGCTCGGCGAGCAGCAGCAACTCCGTGTCGAAGAACCAGCCGTCGTCGTGCACGAGTGGCACGAGCTGCCGGGCCACGTCGGCACGCAGCGCCTTGAACCCGCACTGCGCATCGCTGAAGCGCGCGTTGAAGCCGGCGTGGACGAGTGCGTTGTAGCCGCGTGAGAGCAGCTCGCGCTTGAGCCGCCTGTGCACGTGTGCGTGATGCGCGAGGCGGGTGCCGATCGCCAGCTCGCTGTGCCCGGACATGACCGGTGCGACGAGCGGCAGGAAGCTCTCGAGGTTCGTCGACAGGTCGACGTCCATGTAGGAGACGATGTCGGCCGCCGACGTGAGCCAGGCGCTGCGCAGCGCGTGCCCGCGCCCCTTGCGGTCGAGCCGCAGGGCAGTCACCTCCGGATGGATCGCCGCGAGCATGCTCGCGATCGCAGGCGTTTCGTCGGTGCTCGCGTTGTCGGCGATCACGATGCCGAAGCTGAACGGGAACTCCTCGCGCAGGTAGGCGACGAGGAGATCGACGTTGTGCGCGAGCGACGTCTCCTCGTCGAACACGGGGATGACGACGTCGACCGTCTGGAGGTTGGCGTTCATCTCACCTCGAACCTCAACACGACGGGCTAAGCGGAACCTGTGCTGGGCGCGGTTCTTATGTGGTTCTTACCGTCTCCACAGGTAGCGGAGAGATGCTGAGTGCGAACGTGGCGGATATGCAGAACTCCAGGAACCGGAAGCTCGGCGCGATCGCGGTCGCCGTGGTCGCCCTGGCCGGCGTCGGCACGGCGTACGCGGCCTCGAAGTTCCATTCGAGCTCGAGCTCGACCAGCGCGGCTGCTCGCGGCGGTTTCGCAGCGCCCGCCGGCGGGCAGTTCGGCGCACCCCCGTCGAGCAACGGCTACGGCCGCGGGTTCGGAGGCCGATCGTTCGACGGCCGCGGCTTCGGCCTGGGCGGGCCCGGCGGGAGCTTCACCGCCGCCGCCACCTACCTCGGCGTCTCGCAGGCGCAACTGTTCACCGACATCCGCTCGGGCAAGACGCTCGCCCAGATCGCGAACTCGACGAGCGGGAAGTCGGCGAGCGGGCTGATCGACGCGATGGTGGCGGCCGAGAAGACCGAGCTCGACGCGGCCGTGAAGTCCGGCCGCATCACCCAGGCGACGGCCGATCAGATCGAGGCGAACCTGAAGGCCCGCGTCACGCAGATGGTGAACAACGGATTCGGTCGCTTCGGCGGCCGCGGTTCGGCGGGAACGGGTTCGGCTCTCCGCCGAGCACCCCGCCGACCCTCGGCGGCTCGAGCCCGCTCTAAGGGCTCGCGCGCACGACGGCCTCCGCTTCGACCACGCGCGGAGCGGCACCGGCACGCGCGAAGAACGCCGCCGCCGTTCGAGCCTCGGTCTCGGCGTCTGCGACCCGGCCCGCAGCCGCCAGCTGTTCGGCGAGGCGCAGACGCGCCTCCGCCTCGTACACGCGGGCGCCGATCGTCTCGAAGCGAGCTGCCGCCTCAGCGTAATCCGCACGCGCGAACGCGGCGGCGGCCGTCCCCCACGGCGTGGTCAGGATGGCGCCTCGAAGCGGGAAGTCGTGCGCACGGTCGAGCAGTGTCAGCGCGATCGCCGCGTCGACGACGGAGGAATCGGGGAAGTCGGCGAGCCCGAGATACTCGTCGAGCACCGGATGCGCCTCCGTCGCGCGCCCCGCACGGATCAGAGCGCACGCGTTCGAGGCGAGCGCGGGCATGAGCAGCTGGTGGTCCTTCACGCCGCGGGCGAACTCGAGCCCGACGGACGAATTGCGCATCCCTTCCACGATCTGCCCGCGCTCCACCTCGATCCGGCCGAGATCGACGCGCGCGGGGCCGATCATGTAGTGGTCGCGCTCACCGAGATTGTCGAGGAAGTCTCGGATGGATTCGACCGCCTCGTCCCAGTCGCCGCCGAGGTAGGCGAGGAGAGCGCGCTCCACCTGGAACCAGCCGATGTGGTGCGGGTCGCCGAACCTCAACGCCATTCGGGAGCCGTCCTCGATGACGGCCCGGGCGCGGTCGAGCTCGGCGTGCAGCCCGAGCAGCGACTGCAGGTTCTTGTAGCCGCGCAACACCAGGTCGCCCTCGCCGAGCCTGCGCGCGAGCTCCAGCCCTTCCTCGACCTCTGCGAGGCCCACGACGTCGTGCATCCAGCCGGCACGCGTCGTCCCCAACGTGATCAAGGCATGCGCGCGATGACGCTCGGCGCCGATCTCGCGCCCGATCTCGAGCTCGAGCTCCGCATGATGGATCGACTCGTCGACGCGCCCCCTGAGCATCACGCTGATCGCATAGGTGCCGTGCAGCTCCGCCTTCTCCGTGGAGGCGGGACGATCGGAGACGAGCTCCATCGCCCGCCGGACCAGCGCATCGGCGTCTCCGGCACGTCCCTGGTTCCAGGCGAGCCACCATCGAGCCAGGGTCGCCTCGGCGGCGCTCTCGACCTCGCCTGCCGCAAGCAACTGCTCGGTCGCCTCCGACAGCTCGGCGTCCGCATCGAGACCCGAGCGCACCAGCGCGCGGCCGTGCCGCAGCAGCAGCGCAGGGCGCTCCGGATCGTCGGCGGGCACGAGGGCCAGGGCGTGGCCGTAGAGCTCACCGGCCGCGGCAGTCGCGCCCAGCCGGATCGCCCGGTCGCCGGCCACGACGAGCGCAGATCGAGCCCGCGCCTCCAGATCGACATCGACCGCACCCGCAGCGCGGCTCAGGTCGAGCGCCTGCAGCCAATGATGGGCGGCAAGCTGTGCGTGGTCCTGGCTCCGCTCGACCGACAGCTCCTCGATCCATTCCGCAGCTGCGCGATGCTTCCGCGCGCGCTCGATCCGCGGAATCTGCCCGTAGGCGACGTCGCGGACGAGCGCATGCCCGAACGCATACTCGGTCTCGTCGGCAACAGAGCTGCGCCGTTCCCGGCGGACGAAGCCCTTGCGCTCGAGCGCGTGAAGCCGACCCTCGACGTCACCCCGCTCGGCCCGCTCGCGACCGAGCGCGCCGACCCAGAAGACCTTGCCGACCACGGCGGCGTCCTGGAGCAGGTGCTTCTCGGCCGGCGGCAGCCCGTCGAGGCGCGCGGCGATGATCCCCTGCAGCGACTCGGGCATCGGGAGCTCTGCGTTCTCCGCCAGCGCCCAGCCGCCCGCGCTTCGGACGAGAAAGCCGCGATCGGCGAGCATGCGCACGTACTGCTCGGCGTAGAGCGGGTTCCCCTCGGCGCGGTCGAGTAGCGCGTGCTGGAGCCCTGCCGGCAACAACGGCTGCTCGAGCAGCGTCGCGATGAGCCGCGCCGAATCCTCGGGCGGAAGGGGCGCCAGGGCAAGCGTCGTCGCGTTCAGCTTCCCTCCGCCCCATGCCGGACGCCTCTCGAGCAGCTCCGGGCGTGCCGAGCAGACGACGAGGAGCGGCACTCCGCCGG
Source organism: uncultured Thermoleophilia bacterium (assembly GCA_963851065.1). GTDB lineage: Bacteria > Actinomycetota > Thermoleophilia > Gaiellales > Gaiellaceae > PALSA-600. The sequence continues at coordinate 567,373 of CAWKNW010000009.1, read as the reverse complement.
CCCAGTCGACGAGGTGGTCGACGAAGTCGAGAAGTCCGTCGTCGGCCCAGTGGAGATCCTCGAAGACGAGGACGAGTGGACGCTGCTCCGCGAGCGACTCGAAGAAGAGCCGCCACGCGCCGAACGCCTCAGTGCCGTCCGAGCCCGATGCGCCGGGCAGCCCGACGAGCGGCCGCAGATGCGTGGCGACCCACTCTCGATCCTCCAGCGGAACGGCGGCCGCCACCGTTGCCTGGAGCTTCTCGCTCGCGCTGGTCGCCGAGTCGGTGTCGAGGAGACCGGCCTGCGCCTTCACCATCTCCCCGAGCGCCCAGTACGCAACGCCCTCGCCGTACGGGAGGCAGCGACCCTGCCGCCAGGTGAGCAGATCGGGATCGTCGTCGACGATACGGAACAGCTCCCAGATCAGCCGGCTCTTCCCGATTCCCGGCACGCCGATCAGCGTGACGAGCTGCGGCGCACGCTCGGCCCGGACGCGCGCCAGCGCCTGCGTGACCACCTCACGCTCGTGCGTGCGGCCGACGAGCGGTGTGCGCGCATCCTGCTCGACGTCGATGCCGAAGCTCGAGCGCGCGCGGACGACCTCCCAGACGCGAAGCGGGTCGGCCTTTCCCTTGGCGGTGACCGGCTTGCCCTCACGCAGTTCGAACGCGAGCTGTCGTAGCGCGCCACGTCGACTCGTCCACGAGGATGCCGTCTTCGGGGGCGGCGGCCTGCAGCCGCGCGGCCGTGTTCACGACATCGCCCGCGGCCATGCCCTCGCCCGCATCGGGCCGCGCGTCGAGGGTCACGAGCACCTCGCCCGTCGTGATCCCCACGCGAACGTGGAGATCGCGCTCGGGATCCGCCTCGGTGAGCTCCGCGATCGCCGAACGGATCTGCAGCGCCGCACGGACCGCGCGTTCCGGGTCGTCCTCGTGCGCGATCGGCGCCCCGAACAGCGCCATGACGGCATCCCCGATGAACTTCTCGACCGTTCCTCCGAAGCGCTCGAGCTCGTGCTTCAGCCGGGAGTGGTAGGCGTCGAGCATCGCACCGACGTCCTCGGGGTCGAGCGCCTCGGCTCGGCCCGTGAACCCGACGAGGTCGGCGAAGAGCACGCTGACGACCTTGCGCTCCTGGCGAACCTCGCGCTCGGCGAGCGGCGCGCCGCACGAGAGGCAGAACCTCGCGATCTCGGGGTTGTCTTGCCCGCAGGCGGCGCAGACCGGCATGCCGAAAGCCTACGGCCCGGCGGCTCCCTGCTCTACGCGGGCGCGAGGCCGACGTAGTTCTCGGCGAGCGAGCGCGCGGCCGCCTGCGACGTCACCACGTAGCGCAGCTGCGAGAGCTGGAGCTGGAGGTCGAACGGATCGTCGCCGACGCGGTGGAGCATCGAGGTCATCCACCACGAGAAGTGCTCGGCGCGCCAGACCCGGCGCAGGCAGCGCTCCGAGTAGGACGCCAGCCTCGATTCGTCGCCGTTCGCGTACCAGCGCTCGAGCGCGGCGGCGAGCACGGTGACGTCGGAGATCGCGAGGTTGAGCCCTTTCGCCCCGGTCGGCGGCACGATGTGCGCGGCGTCGCCGGCGAGGTACAGCCGCCCGTGCTGCATCGGCTCGGCGACGAAGCTCCGCATCCCGGTCACGCCCTTCTCGAGCACCGGTCCCTCGATCAGCGTCCAGCCCTCGAGGGCGGTGCGCAGGCGCAGCTCCTCCCAGACTCGCTCGTCGGGCCACTCGCCGAGATCCTCGTCGGGACGGCACTGGACATAGAGACGGCTGAGCGTCGCCGAGCGCAGGCTGAGCAGCGCGAACCCGCGGTCGTGGTGCGCGTAGACGAGCTCCTCGCTGGACGGCGCCGCTTCGGCGAGAATGCCGAGCCAGCCGTACGGGTACTCGCGGGTGAACTCGGTGAGCACCCGCTCGATCGCGGGCCGGCAGACGCCGTGGAAGCCGTCGCAGCCGGCGATCACGTCGCAGTCGAGTCGATGCGTCTCGCCGTCGTGGTCGTAGGTGACGTACGGCGTGTCGCCCTCGAAGTCGTGGACGGCGACGGCGGCCGCCTCGAACAGGAGCGGCAGCCGGTCGTCGAGCCGCGCCGCGATCAGATCCTTGACCACCTCCGTCTGCCCGTAGACGACGATCGTCCCGCCGCCGGTGAGCTCGTCGAACGCCAGGTGGTGGCGCTCGCCCGCGAACTGCAGGTGGATGCCGCCGTGCACGATCCCCTCTCGCTGCAGACGCTCGCCGACGCCGGCGCCGACCAGCGTCTCGACCGTGCCCTGCTCGAGCACGCCGGCGCGGACCCGCTGCTCGACGTAGTCGCGGCTGCGGTTCTCGAGCACGACGGACTCGATCCCGGCGCAGTGGAGCAGCTGCGCCAGCGTCAGGCCCGCCGGACCGGCACCCACGATCGCGACCTGCGTGCGCGTGCGGGTCACGAGGCGTCCTCCTCGGCGAGCACCTGCTGCGCGACGGCGAACGCGTGATTTGCGGCCGGCACGCCGCAGTAGACAGCCGTCTGCAGCAGGACCTCCTTGATCTCGTCCGCGGTCAGCCCGTTGCGCAGCGCAGCGCGGACGTGCATCGCGAGCTCCTCGAAGTGACCGAGGGCGATCAGTGCCGTGAGGGTGATGCAACTGCGCGTGCGACGATCGAGGCCGGGACGAGCCCAGATCTCGCCCCACGCGTAGCGCGTGATCAGATCCTGGAAGTCGGCGGTGAAGTCGGTCGTCCGCTCGGTCGCCCGATCGACGTGCTCGTCACCGAGCACCTCCCGTCGCACACGCATGCCGTCTTCGTAGCTCACAGATGCTCCTTCAGCAGTCGGTTGAAGTCGTCGGCCCGTTCGACGTTGACGAGGTGCGCCGCGTCCGCGATCACCTCGAAGCGCGCGTTCGGGATGCTCCGGGCGACCGCCTCGACCTCGGCGGGCGGCGTGGACGGATCGTCGGCCCCGGCGACGACCAGCGTCGGGACGCCGACGGCCGAGAGCGCTTCGCGGACGTCGAAGCGCGACAGCGCCTCGCAACAGCGCGCGTATCCCTCCGGATCGGTGTTGAGGAAGAGCTCGCGAAAAGAGTCGACGTCGTCGAACGAGGGCGTGAACCAGCGCGCGAGCACGGCGTCGACGATCGCGCCGAGCCCGTAGGCGCGAACGGTGGCAGCACGCTCCAGCCATTGCGCCGGCTCGCCGAAGCGGGCCGAGGTGGAGGCCAGCACGAGCCGCTCGAGCCGTTCGGGCGCGTCCAGCGCCAGCCGCATCCCGACGGCGCCCCCGAGTGACAGGCCGACGAACGAGAAGCGCTCGCCGCCGGCCGCTTCGAGCACCCGGCGCGCGAGGTCGGCGACGTCCTCGACGTCGGCGAGCGGCGCGTCACCGTGGCCCGGGTGATCGACACGCAGCACCGTCCGGTCGGCAAGCGCGGGCAGCTGTCGATCCCACATCGCCGCCGGCGCGCCGAGCGAGCCGCAGAGCACCACGACGCTCATTGCCTGTACAGCGCGAGGGCGCGGTCGACGAGCGCATCGGCCGAGCCGAGATAGTCGTCGGGCGTCTTTGCATCGATGCCGAGGCGGTGCGCCTCCGAGAGAACGTCCGCCGAGATGTTGGCGCGCATCCGGGCGGCGTCGACGTGCAGGCCGTCGAGCGAGCGGCGGACCGCGGAGGCGGCGCCGGCCGTCGCACCGAGCGCGGTCGAGAGCGCAGCCCATTCGGCGTGCCAGGCACCGGCCGCGCGCTCGTGCTCCTGCACGCCCGACTCGAAGAGGAGCGCGGCGTTCGCGCGGACGTGCCTGACGCAGGCGTCCGCCAGCACCGCGGCGATCGGGTTGTGCTTGTGCGGCATCGTCGAGGATCCCCCGGCCGCCGCCTCGGCGACCTCGGCGACCTCGGTCTGCGCGAGCAGCACGACGTCGGTCGCGATCTTCCCGAGCGCGGCGGCGGCCCCCGCGAGCGCACCGGCGAGATCGGTCACCGGCGTCCGCGCCGTGTGCCACGGCACGGTCGGCTCCCGGAGATCGAGCTCGGAGGCGAACAGCCGCGCGACGTCGGCGCCCCGCTCGCCGAAGGCGGCCAGCGTCCCGCCCGCGCCGCCGAGCTGTGCCGGCAAGGAGCCTGTGACCGCCTCCAGGCGACGCCGCGCCTCGACGACGCCCACCAGCCAACCCGCCGCCTTCAGGCCGAACGTCGTCGGGACGGCCTGCTGGAGCAGCGTGCGCGCCGCCATCACCGTGCCGCGGTGCGATTCGGCCAGTGCGGCGCACAGGTCGGCCACACCGGCGAGCTCACCGTCGATCACACCGCCTGCCCGTCGCGACACGAGCATCGCCGCGGTGTCGAGGATGTCCTGGCTCGTCGCGCCGCGATGCACGTAACCCGCGTGCTCCTCGCCGACCTGACCGCGCATCGCCCGAACGAGCGGCTCGACCGGATTGCCCGTCGCGCGTCCTTGCTCGGCGAGCTCGCGCTCGTCGTAGAGGTCTGCGTGGCAGGCTGCGGCGACCATCGCCGCCGCGTCGGCCGGAACGAGGCCGACGAGCGACCCTGCGGCGGCGAGTGCTCGCTCGGCGGCGAGCAGTCCTTCGAGCCATGCACGATCGGAGACTGCATCCGCGGCCTCCGCCGGGACGAAGATCGTCTCGAAAGGCCTCACGCCGGGTACGGAATCACGCCGCCTCGAGCGCGCGCAACGCTGCGAGCTCGATCAGCGACGGCGCCTCGGTCACGCGAAGGTCGTCGGCGACGCGCAGGTCCCAGCCGGTGACGGCGCGGACGTCGTCGACCGAGACCGACGGATGGACCGACGTGAGGGTGAGCTCACCGTCCCGCGGCTCGAGCACGCCGAGATCGGTGACGACGACGCGAACGCGGTCGCCGAGGCTGGTCGTGAAGTCGAGGCGTTCGACGAAGGCGCGGCGCGTCTGGCGCAGCAGCACGAAGACGTCCTGCACCCCGGTCGCGATCTCGGGGGCCCCGCCGCCGCCGGGAAGGCGGACGTCAGGATGGTCGTAGTCGCCGATCACGGTGGAGTTCAGATTGCCGTGGCGGTCGATCTGCGCCGCGCCGAGGAAGCCGACGTCGATCCGCCCGCCCTGGAGCCAGTAGCCGAACATCTCCGGCACGGAGACGACCGAGACCGCCGTCTCGGCGAGCTCGCCGTCGCCGATCGAGAGCGGCAGGTGCTCCGGCCTGGCGCCGATCGTCCCGCTCTCGTAGACGAGCACGCAGCCCGGCGCGTGCGTCCGGCGCGCGAGGTTCGCCGCCACGCTCGGCAGGCCGATCCCGACGAAGCAGACCATGCCGTCGCGCAGCCGGCGCGCGGCCTCGACCGCCATCATCTCGTCGGCCGTGTAGTCCGCTGCGCGTCCCGGGACCCCGTTCACGCCCGCATCACCCGCACGATTACTACGTCCGCCCTTGTCCGATTGTCAAGATGCTGTTCTAATAGACGGAACATGGCGACGGGCGCGTCCTACTCCCAGTCGCTCGAGCGCGGGCTGGCGATCCTCTCCGCGTTCAAGTCGGGCCGGCCGCTGCTCGGGATCTCGGAGCTCGCCCGCGAGATCGGCCTCGGGCGCTCCACGACGCACCGCTACGTCGCCACACTGGCGGCGCTCGGCTACCTGCAGCAGGACCCGGCGACCCGGAAGTACCGGCTCGGGCCCCGCGTGCTCGACCTCGGCTTCTCGGCGATCAACTCGATGGAGCTGCGCGAGCTGGCGGCACCGCACCTGCAGCAGCTGAGCGACGACACGGGATTCACCGTCAACATGGCGGTGCTCGACGGTGTCGACATCGTCTACGTCGAGCGCTGCCGAAGCTCGCGGGCCGGGCAGCGCGAGATCGACCTCAACCTGCATGTCGGGTCGCGCATGCCGGCGTACTGCACGTCGATGGGCAAGGTGCTGCTGGCGGATCTCGAGCCTGCGGAGCGCGATGCCCTCATCGACGGTTCGATCCTGCAGCGACGAGGGCCGAACACGCTCACGACGCGCCGGTCGCTCCAGGCCGAGCTGGAGCGTGTGCGCCGGGAGGGCTTCGCCATCAACAACGAGGAGCTCGCCTACGGCCTGCGCTCGATCGCGGCGCCGGTGCGCAGCCACGACGGGGCGGTCGCAGCCGCGGTCAATCTCGCGGTTCACAGCTCGATGGTCTCGATGCAGGAGCTCGTCGCGCGGCTCACGCCGGCGCTGCTGAAGACGGCGGCGGAGATCTCCGCCAGGGCCGGCTACCGGCATCAGCCGGCAGAGATGTATTCGGTCAGGTAGCGGATCTGGAAGCTCTGCTGCTCGGACTGCAACCGGACGAGGTCACCGATCGAGATCATCCCGACGAGCGTGTTGTCGCTCACGACGGGGACGTGGCGGATCCGGCGGTCGGTCATCAGCGCCATCGCTTCCTCGACCTCCGTCTCCGGGGTGATCACCACCACGGGCGTCGTCATCACCGCGCGGACGGGCGTCTCACGCTCGCCGAGACCCTGCACGGCGACACGGCGCAGGTAGTCGCGCTCGGTGAAGATCCCCTCGACGTCGTTCACATCGCTGCCGGTGACGAGGAGGGCGCCGACGTTGGCGTCGACCATCGCCTGCACGGCCTCGAGCACGGTGGCGTCGCCGTGGATCCGGATCACGCTGCCGCCCTTCTCCTCCAGGATCTTCGCGACGGTTGCCATCCCGGAACATTCCGCTAGGCGCCTACTCCTGTCAAGGCCCGCCGTTAGGGTCCGCGGGCGATGAGCAGCGTCGAGGTCCTGACGATGGGACGGATCGGGGTCGACCTGTACCCGGAGCAGATCGGCGTGTCCCTGGCCGAGGTTCAGACGTTCCGCAAGATGCTCGGCGGCAGCGCGACGAACGTGGCCGTCGCCGCCGCGCGCTACGGGCGACGGTCGGCGGTGATCACGAAGGTCGGCGACGACCCGTTCGGCCCCTACGTTCGCGACGCGCTCGAGGGGTTCGGCGTGGATTCGAGCCGGGTCGGCACCCACCCCACGCTGCGCACGCCGGTCGTGTTCTGCGAGATCTTCCCGCCCGACAACTTTCCGCTGCTCTTCTACCGCGAGCCGACGGCTCCGGACATGACGGTGGAGGCCGGCGAGCTCGACCTGCAGGAGATCGCCGAGGTACCGCTGTTCTGGACGACCGGCACCGGGCTCTCGGCGGAGCCGAGCCGCACGGCCACGCTGGCCGCCCTCGAGGCGCGCGGGCGGAGGTCGATCACCGTCCACGACCTCGACTACCGGCCGGGCTTCTGGGAGTCCGAGCGCGAGGCGGGCAAGTGGGGCCGCCGGGCGGTGAAACGCGCGACGGTGGCCGTCGGCGGACGCACGGAAGCGATGCCGATCGTGGGCGACCGCCCGCCGGCCGACACGGCGAGCGCGCTCCTCGACCTCGGCGTGGAGCTCGCGGTCGTGAAGCTCGGGCCGGAAGGCGTGCTGGCGGCGACGCACGACGAGCAGGTGACGCTCCCGCCCGTGCCGGTCACGGTGCTGAACGGGCTCGGCGCCGGGGACGCGTTCGGGGGCGCTCTCTGTCACGGGCTGCTCTCGGGGTGGGAGCTCGAGCGCACGCTTCGCTTCGCGAACGCGGCGGGCGCTTTGGTCGCCTCGCGTCTCGGCTGCGCCGACGACATGCCCACCGCGGCGGAGGTCGAGGCGCTGCTGGCCTCGGTGCCAGCCGCCGTTACGGGACCGTGACGAAAGCGCGTCGAATGTGCGCCGGTTTCGCCCCGACGCTTGCCGAGCCCGCTCGCAGCCACGAAAATCGCGATCTGCCCGTTGCGTCACGGTGGGCGCGGGAGGTGCCAGGCACCGTTACGGGACCGTCACGCGTGCCGCCGGTCAGGTCGAGCTGAACGCGGGGTCGGTGGTCACCCGCCACTCGCGGACCGGGCCGGCCATGACGTTCAGGTAGTAGCTCTCGTGCCGCGCGCCGGCGGAGAACGGGTGGTAGCCGCGGGGGACGAGCACCACGTCACCGTCGCCGACTGCAATCGTCTCGTCGATCGTGCGGTCGTCCGTGTAGACGCGCTGGAACGCGAACCCCCCGGCCGGACGGAGGCGGTGGTAGTACGTCTCCTCGAGCAGCGTCTCGCGCGGCGGATCGTCGACGTCGTGCTTGTGCGGCGGGTAGCTCGACCAGTGCGCCGCCGGTGTGCGGACCTCCGTCACGAGCAACGACTCCGCGGGTTGGTCCTCCATCAGGATGTGGAAGATGAAGCGGGCCTCCGCCTCCGTGCCGCGCGCTTCGAAGCGCGCATCGGCCGGCTCGAGCAGGCGCAGCTCCGCCCCCGTCGCGGCGGGCGCCGTGCACACCGCGAAGTCGGCCCCCTCGGCCGACCACTCGATGCCGGGCGGGACGTAGAGCGCGGCCGGCGGCCCGTCGAACACGGAGCCCCGGTCTCCGACGTCGCGCCACTCGCGGTCGCCTGCGGCCAGATTCGCACGCCCGGAGAGCACGACCACGCAGGTTTCACGGTCGTCGAAGCGCTGCGTGACCGCCCCGTCGCGGTAGACGGCGAAGCCGACGTACCTCCAGCCGGCGGACTCAGGGGTCACGCGGAGCACGCAGCCGCCGTCGGCCCCTGCCTCGTCACTGTGCACTACAAGCTTCGCCACGGAGTTCGCAGATCGTAGAGTCGCAGCGTGGGCACTGTCAGAGTGACGGCAGCGCAGGCGCTCCTCCGCTTCCTCGCCGCGCAGTACGTCGAGCGCGACGGCGTCCGCCAGCGCTTCTTCGGCGGCTGCTTCGGGATCTTCGGCCACGGCAACGTCGCCGGCCTCGGCGAGGCCCTGCTGTCGCACGCCGAGCTGCTGCGCTACCACCCCGCGCGGAACGAGCAGGGGATGGTCCACGCCGCTGTCGGGATACGCGCGGATGCGGAACCGGCTCGGGGCGTTCGTGTGCACGTCGTCGATCGGGCCCGGCGCGACGAACATGGTCACCGGAGCGGCGCTCGCGACGATCAACCGCCTGCCGGTGCTGCTCGTCCCCGGCGACGTGTTCAGCACGCACGTCCCCGACCCGGTGCTGCAGCAGCTGGAGAACCAAGCGGCGGGCGATGTCTCGGTGAACGACTGCTTCCGGCCCGTGTCACGCTACTTCGACCGGATCTGGCGGCCCGAGCAGGTGATCCCGGCCGCGCTGCAGGCGCTCCGGGTGTTGACGAGCCCGGCCGAGACGGGTGCGGTGACGCTCGCGTTCCCGCAGGACGTGCAGGCGGAGGCGTTCGACTGCCCCGAGGAGTTCCTGGCGGAGCGCACGTGGCACATTCCGCGCGCGCCTGCCGACGAGCACTCGCTCGCGCGGGCGATCGAGGTGATCAGCGCCGCGAGCCGGCCGCTCGTCGTCGCCGGCGGCGGTGTCATCTACTCGGACGCCACCGCCGCGTTGCGGGCGTTCTGCGAGGCGACGGGCATCCCGGTCGGTGAGACCCAGGCCGGGAAAGGCTCGCTCCCCTACGACCACCCGTCGTGCCTGGGCGCGATCGGCGCGACCGGGACGTTCGCCGCCAACCGCGTTGCGGCGGAAGCCGACGTCGTGATCGGGATCGGCACCCGGTACAGCGACTTCACGACGGCCTCGAAGACCGCGTTCCGCAACCCCGACGTCCGGTTCGTCAACGTCAACGTCGCCGACTTCGACGCGACGAAGCAGGGCGGCGTGCGCGTGGTCGCCGACGCCCGCGCGGCGCTCGAGCAGCTGGGCGAGGCACTCGGCGGTTGGTCGGTGAGCGACGACTACCGCGCACGGGCGGCGCGCCTGAATCGCGAATGGGACGAAGAGGTGGCCCGTCTCTACTCGCTCGGCCACGAGCCGCTACCGGCGCAGAGCGAGGTGCTCGGCGCGGTCAACGATGCGTCGGAGCCGGGGGACGTCGTCGTGTGCGCCGCCGGGTCGATGCCGGGCGATCTGCACAAGCTCTGGCGGACGCGCGATCCGAAGGGCTACCACGTCGAGTACGGCTACTCGTGCATGGGGTACGAGATCGCGGGCGGGCTCGGTGTGAAGCTGGCGGCGCCGGAGCGTGAGGTGTACGTCCTCGTCGGCGACGGGTCGTATCTGATGCTCTCGAGCGAGCTCGTCACCGCGGTGCAGGAGGACGTGAAGTTGATCGTCGTGCTCGTCGACAGCCACGGCTTCAACTCGATCGGCGCCCTGTCACGCTCGCTCGGCCTCGACGGGTTCGGGACCCAGCTCCGCTTCGCCGGCAACGGCGCACCCGTGCTCGACGGCGACACGGCACCGCCCGAGCAGCTTCCGGTCGACCTGGCGGCGAACGCGGCGTCGCTCGGTGTGGAAACGGTACGGGCCGAGTCGATCGAGGCTCTCCGCGGGGCGCTCGAGCAGGCGAAGCGGGCGGCCAAGAGCACGGTGATCGTCGTCGAGGTCGACCGCTACGAGGGCGTCCCCGGCTACGAGAGCTGGTGGGACGTGCCGGTCGCGGAGATCTCGGCGCTACCGGCGGTGCAGCGGGCGCGGGCCGAGTACGAGGCTGCGCGACAGGCCGAGCGACGGCTGTTGTAGGTCACGGTGCCTGGCACCGCTGGCCGTAGCGGACGCCGCAGCGCCCCGACCCCCGGGCTAGGCCCCCTGCTCGGAGCGCGACGTGCGCCGGCGCAGCCGGTCGCGCAGCGCCGACCCGAGTGCGGGCTCGGCGGGTGCTTCAGGCGCCGGCTCCTCGCCTGCACGCTGGTTCCAGAGGTCGATGTTCAGCCGGTCGATCTCGTCGACGAGCATCGTGATCGCCTTGCCGGCGGCGCGAACCTCGTCGCGCTCGTCGGTCGCGAGCCCCACACCCCAGGCGCGGAGCAACTCGATCTGCTCAGAGTCGAGCCGATCCACCATGCCGCGACGCTACCAGCGTCGATCTGGGAGCGCGCTCGCCGTCCACAGGGCGTCCGCGCCGCGCGCTCAAACGGGGACGGGCCATGTGATTGGCTGTGGATAACCGCTGTGGGAAAGCACGCGCAGTCTTCCGCGGGAGGAATCGCGGTCGCACGATCGTGCCGCGTCGCACGATCGGCGTCAAGGTCAGGGTTGTATGACGACCGGAGTGCCGAGCGGCGTGACGGCGAAGAGCTTGATGATCAGGTCATTCGGCAGGCGCACGCAGCCGTGCGACACCGGCTTGCCGATCGAGAAGGTCTCGTCCGTGCCGTGAATGCCGATCGGCCCGCCGTCGCGCCACGATCGCAACACGTTCGAGAAGGCGGAGATGCCGAGGGCGCGCGGCCCGTAGGCTCCCGTCGGCGGATCGACGACGAAACGCTGGGTGACGAAGAACGTGCCGAGCGGCGTGGGAGTCGACGGCTTGCCGATCGCGGCCGGCGACCGGAGCACGACATGCCCCGCGCGGTAGAGCGTGAGCTGGTGCGCAGAGACATCCACGACGATGCGGACACGCAGCTTCGTCGTCGCGACGTCGGCGGCGCGAACCCACCCGGTCGTGCCGTTGGGCCAATGCGCCAGTCGCACGCGGTACCACGTAGCGCCGCCGCAGAGACGCATCCGGTCGAGCACCGACAGCGTCGTCGGAAAGCCGTACGGATCCTCGAGCGGCAGCGAGAAGAACGCGCCCCGACCCGGACTGCGGTATGCATGCGTCGCCGTCGTGACGCGCGCGGCGAAGGTCTGCAGCGGGCTCGCGAGCACCGTCGTCGACCGGGCACAGGCGACCGGATGGGCATCCGCGCGCCGCGTTGCGCCCGCCAGGACGGCGAGCGGCAGCAGCACCGACAGCGCGACCGCACGCCTCACTGCCGGAGCGTAGGTGAGAGTCGGTCAGCCGTCGAGAGCTTCGAGGTCGCCCCGGGTGCGGTTCGCCTTCACCGCGGCCAGGGCGACCGCGCCGACCACGATGAGCGCGATCGCGCTCCGGTTCGGCTTCTTCGTCTCGCGATCGACCGACGGCACCGTGCTGCGAACCTTCATCTTGAGGACCTTCTTCCATCCCTGCCACGCGATGTACCCCATCACCGCGTTGCGGCGGTTGAAGACCTCGTTCCTCCGTTTAGGGGGACGCATACCGCGAACTCTAAACGGTTGCGCGCTTGCGGTTCGGCAGGTGGATCGCCCGCCCGAGCGCAACGAGCCCTGCCTCCTTGACCGCCTCGGAGAGCGTCGGGTGCGCCGCCATGCCGTCGGCGACGGTCTCGACCGTCGACTCGGCGTCGATCGCGACCACGCCCGCCTCGATCAGGTCGGTCACATGCGGCCCGACCATGACGATGCCGAGCAGCTCGCCGTATCGCGACTCGTGGATCGACTTCACCCACCCCACCGTCTCGGCCTGCATCACGGCGCGTGCGTTCGCGACCCACGGGAACGTCCCGACGGCGACGTCGTCGCCGTACTGCTCGCGCGCCTCCGCCTCGGTGAGACCGACGCCGGCAATCTCCGGATCGGTGTAGATCGGGCGCGGGACCGCACGGTTGTTCACGACGGCGTCGTGGCCGCACGCGTTCTCGGCGGCGACCTCGCCCTCACGGAACGCGGTGTGCGCGAGCTGCCAGTAGCCGGCGCAGTCTCCGACCGCATAGATGTGACCGACGGACGTGCGGCGATGCTCGTCGGCTGCGATGCCCTTGCGCGGATCGAAATCGACCCCGGCCGCCTCGAGGCCGATGCCCTCGACGAGCGGTCCGCGTCCGACGGAGACGAGCATCAGGTCGCACTCGACCGACTCGCCGTCACCGAACGACACGTTGAGCGCGTTGCCTCGCTGCTCGATGGACGAGCACTGCTTTCCGAGCTGGAGCGCGACACCGCGCTTCCCGAACGCCTTCGCGAGCTCCTTCGCGGCGTCCGCGTCTTCCTGCGGGATCAGCGTGTCGAGCATCTCGATGATCGTCACCTCGGAGCCGAAGCGGTTGAAGATCGAGGCGAACTCGCAGCCGATGATGCCACCGCCGAGGATGACGAGCCGACGCGGGACCTCGGTCTGCGCGAGCAGGCCCGTCGAGTCGACGCAGAGATCCGACTCGAGCCCCGGAATCGGCGGGCGAAGCGGGAACGAACCTGTTGCGATCACCGCAGACTTGAAGCGCACGTCCTCCCCGCCCGCGACCGCGATCGTGTTGGCGTCGGTGAAGCTCCCGTAGCCCTTCACCCACTCGACGCCGTTCGTCTTGAACAGGCCCGCGACGCCCTGTGTCATCTGCCTGCTGACGGCCGTCTTCCACTCGTTCGAGGCGGCGAAGTCGAGGCGCGGCTGCTCGACACGGACGCCGAGCTTCCCGAACACCTCGTTGGCCTGGTGCAGGAACTGCGCGGTCTGGACCCACGCCTTGGTCGGGATGCAGCCGACGCGAAGGCACGTGCCGCCGAGCTCGGGCTCCTTCTCGATGCACGCGACGGACGCCCCGAGCTGTGCGGCGCGGATCGCGGCGGTGTATCCCCCGGGGCCTCCGCCCAGGACGGCAACGTCGACTTCCATCTCGCTCTCCCTCGATTCCGTTGAGTGCCGCCGGATGCTAGCGCCCCTCTACGTCACGAGGACGAGCTTGCCGAACTTGCCGCCCGCGGCGAAGGCGTCATAGGCCTCCTGCGCCTCGGCGAGCGGAAACGTCCGCTCGACCGGCACGGTGATGCTCCCGCGCTCGACGAGCGGCACGACATGGCGCCCGACGCGCTGGACGACGAGCGCCTTCTCCTCGAGCCGGCGGGCGCGCAGGGACGAGCTCGAGATCCGGCCCCGCGTCCGCATCAGCAGGCCGAGCTCGAGCGTCACGCGCGAACCGGCGCCCATGCCGATCACGACGATCCTCCCGCCCACGGAGAGCCGGCCGAGGTCATCTGCCACGTAATCGCCGCCGACGAGCTCGAGGATCACGTCGTATTCGCCCGCGACGTTCGTGTCGGCGCCGAGCGCCTCGAGCCGGTCGGTGCTGTGGCGCGCGAGGGCCGTGACGCTCGCGCCGGCTGCGAGGCCCAGCTGCACGCCGGCGATGCCCACCCCTCCCGCCGCTCCGGTGACCAACAGACGCTCACCGACGGTCAGTCCCGCTTGCGTGAACAGCGCATCGTGCGCGGTCGCGAACACCTCCATGAACCCGCCGGCCTCGGCGTCGGAGAGCCCGGCCGGCGCACGCAGCGCATGCCGCTCGTGCACCGTGACCAACTCGGCGTGTCCGCCCCCACCGAGCAGCGCCATCACGCGATCGCCCTCGACGAAGTCCCGAACGCCCCGGCCCAGCGCGACCACCTCGCCGGCGCACTCGAGCCCCGGGATGTCCGGCGGAGCCCCGGGCGGCGCCGGGTAGCGCCCCGCCCGCTGAGCGAGGTCGGCGCCGTTGATCCCGGCCGCGCGCACGCGCACAAGCAACTCGCCGTCCCCGGGCACCGGATCCGGACGTTCCTCGATCTCGAGGCGACCGCCGGAGATGATCGCCGCGCGCACGTCCGTGGAATCGTACGGTCGGGAGCCGCCCCGCGGGACGGCTCCCGGCTCCGTCTCTGTTCCTAGCGCGTGACCGGAACGGCGGACAGGCGCTCGCGCAGCAGCGCGGCGGCCTGGCCGTACGTGGCGCCGTATTCGAGCCCGAAGTTCTCGGCGTCGACCCGGCTCATGATGTCGGTGCTCCCCTTGAGTGTCCCGAGGGCCTCGCTGAGCGTCAGCGGCTCCTCGTCGCCCGAGATGTCTTCGTCGAGGGACTCCGCGACGAAGGCATGCTCGGCAAAGTACTTGCGCGTCGCCGTGTAACCGTGCAACTGCTCCTCCTTCGGTTCGAGCGGGCGGGCGAGCAACCTAGCAGCGGAGGCGTTCCCCATATGAGGGATTTTGACGGCAGGTGCTCTCGATTTGGCATGGTTCGCGCGTGAAGCTCGACGGCATCCATCACGTGACGTGCATCACGGGCGACGCGCCGCAGAACGTCGAGTTCTACGCGCACACGCTCGGGCTGAGGATGGTCAAGAAGACGGTCAACCAGGACGACCCGTCCGTCTACCACCTCTTCTACGCGGACGACCGTGGGTCGGCGGGGGCCGACATCACGTTCTTCGAGTATCCGGGCCTCCCCCGCGGGCTCGCCGGCGACGGCATGGTGCACCGGATCGTCTTCCGCGTCGGTTCCGACGACGCTCTCGACTTCTGGGAGGCGCGCGTCGGCGGTACCCGCACCGACGGCTCGCTCGTCTTCGACGACCCGGAAGGGCTGACGCTCGAGCTCGCAGTCGACACCTCGGACGACGAGCCGCTCGTCGCCTCTCACCCGGAGATCCCAGCAGAGCACGCGCTGCGCGGCTTCGCCGGGGTGCGCGCCTACAGCGCGGCGCCCGACACGAGCGCCCCGTTCCTGGCTGCGCTCGGCTTCGAGCCCGGCTGGAGCTCGCGCGGCGAGAGCCGCGAGGGCTTCTACGTCTACGATCCGCCCCCGGCGACCCGCGCCCGCAACGGCTCGGGCACGGTGCACCACGTGGCGTGGTCGGCGCCGACAGACGAGCACGCCGCCTGGGTGCAGCGCGTCGCCGAGGCCGGCGGCAGGCCGACACCGGTGATCGACCGCTTCTGGTTCAAGTCGATCTACTTCCGCGAGCCGAGCGGCGTGCTGTTCGAGATCGCATCACTCGGGCCGGGATTCCAGATCGACGAGGACCCGGACCATCTCGGCGAGAAGCTGATCCTCCCGCCGGCGTACGAGCACCTTCGCGCCGAGATCGAGCCTCGGCTGACGCCGCTGCCGAATCCGCGCGAGCTCGTGTGACCGTCCGCGAGCGCCCGGCGTCCGGTGTCGCCGAGGGTGCGCTGGTGCTCTTCCACGGCCGCGGAGCGGACGAGAACGACCTCTTCCCGCTGCTCGACGCGCTCGACCCGGAGCGCCGGCTGCACGGTTACACGCCGCGTGCGCCGCTCCACCTGCCGCCCGGCGGCGCCCACTGGTACGTCGTGCCGCGGGTCGGCTTCCCCGACCACGCAACGTTCCACGCGACGTACGACGAAGCCTCGGCGTGGCTCGACGCGCTTCCGCACGAGCGGATCGTGCTCGGCGGCTTCTCGCAAGGCGCGGTGATGGCGTACGCGCTGGGGCTCGGCCGGGGCCGGCGGCGCCCCGAGGCGATCCTCGCCTTCTCGGGCTTCGTCCCGCAGGTCGACGGCTTCGAGCTGGACCTCGTTCCCCCCTTGCCGCCGGCGACGATCGCGCACGGATCGCTCGACCCGGTGATCCCGGTCGTGTTCGGTCGTGCCGCGCGCGACCTGCTCACCGACGCCGGCGCCGATGTCGCCTACCGCGAGTCGCCGATAGCGCACACGATCGACCCGCGTGCGGTGGACGATGCACGGCGGCGGCTCGGCGAAGCGCTGGCTACAAGAGCTGCTTGAGCATCGTGAACGCGCCGTGGTACTCGCCGACCTCGGCGAAGCCGTTCCGCTCGTAGAAGCCGACCGCAGGCGACCCGTGCTCCACACTCAGCGACACGGCTCGATGCCCGGCCGCACGCGCCTGCTCGAGCAGCGCGTCGAGCAGCTCCTGGCCGATCCCGTGACGGCGACGTGACGGCACGACGGCGATCGTCAACTCCGGCGTCTCGGCGTCGACGAAGCCGTAACCCGGCGACGCGGACGTGAACCGGCGCAGCCAGGCGGCGCCGATGGGGTGGCCGCCCTCCATCGCGATCAGCGCCAGATCGTCCGGGCGGCCCCAGCTCTCCGTGTAGCGCGAGAGCGGGATGTCCGCCTCGAACCCGGCGACGCGCCAGTGGTAGGCGTGGGCCAGCATCGAACGCATGAACGTGACGTCTGCGTGAGAGCCCCGCCGAACCATCGCACGGCTACAAGGCGAGCGCCGGCTCTTCGAGGAACTGCTTCACGGTGCGCAGGAAGTCGGCTCCCTCCGCGCCGTCCACGGCACGGTGGTCGACCGTGAGCGTCATCGTCATCATCGGGCGGACGACGACCTCACCGGCGACGACCACGGGCCGCTCCTCGGTCGCGCCGACGGCGAGGATCGCAGCCTGCGGCGGATTGAGCACGGCAACGAACTGCTCGATGCCGAACATGCCGAGATTCGAGATCGTGAACGTGCCGCCGTCGAGATCGGCCGCGGTCAGCTTGTTCGCCCGTGCGCGCTCGACGACCTCGCCGCGCGCACGCGCTACGTCGGCCAGTGACCGTGCCTCGACGCTCTGGATCACCGGGACGACGAGGCCCTGCGGCGCCGCCACCGCGATGCCGATGTTCGCCGTCGGGAACCGCAACAGCGCGTCGTCGCCGTAGGCCACGTTGACATCACGGTGGCGCTTGAGCGCCGCGGCGCACACCTTGGCGAGCACGTCCGTGACGGTGACGCGCACATCGGGGTCGAGTTCGCGGGCCCTGGCGACGAGCTCGTTCGCGCGCGTCATGTCGGCGCTGAGCGTGAGCTGGAAGACGGGTGCCTGCCATGCCGCCGTCAGCCTGCGCGCGATCGTCTTGCGCACGTTCGTCAGCGGCACCGATTCGATCTCGCCGGCGACCACCACGGGTGGAGCGCTCGGCCCGGCGGCGGGTGCCGCGACGGCTCCGCGCTCGACGTCCTCGGCGACGATGCGGCCGTCCGGCCCGGTGCCGCGCACCGACGCGAGGTCGACGCCGCGCTCGCGCGCAAGCCTGCGCGCGAGCGGCGAGGCCTTGATCCGCCCGCCGTTCGCCGAACTGGTGCCTGGCACCGATGTCCTGGTGCCTGGCACCTCGGTGCCAGGCACCTGCCCGGGACCAGCGGGCGCGGCCGGCGCAACCGGCGCCGGCGCCTTGATCTCTTCGCCTGCCTCGCCGATCCAGGCGATCGTCTCACCGACCGGCGCCTCACCTTCGGGCAGCGCGATCTTCAGCAGCACGCCGGCGAAGTCGGACTCCACCTCCTGCGTCACCTTGTCGGTGTCGACCTCGAAGAGCGGCTCGCCCTTCGCGACCTGCTCGCCCTCCGACTTCAGCCAGCGCGTGACGGTGCCGGCCTCCATGCCCTGACCGAGCCGCGGCAGCTTGACCTCGTTCGCCAAGGTCCCGGCCCTACTTCCCGACGGTCCGCCTGATCGCTGCCAGCACGTCGCCGACCTGCGGGACGACGAACTGCTCCATCACCGGAGCGAACGCGAGCGGCGCGAACTTCGAGCCGACCCGCTCGATCGGCGCGTCGAGCCAGTCGAACGCCTGGTACTGCAAGACCGCCGCGACCTCGGCGCCGAAGCCCATCCGCGTGACCGCCTCGTGCGCGATCACGGCGCGATTCGTCTTCTTGACGCTCGCAACGAGACCCTCCTCGTCGAGCGGCTGCAACGTCCGCGGGTCGACCACCTCGACGGAGATGCCCTCCGCCTCCGCGTCGACCGCAGCCTCGAGCGCGTGATGGACGAGCGGGCCGGTCGCGATCACCGTCACGTCGTTCCCCTCTCGCAGCACCCGTGCCTTTCCGATCGGGATCGGCTCCAGCTCGTTCGGCACCTCCCCCTTGACCGGATAGAGCAGCCGGTGCTCGAACACGATCACCGGGTTGTCGTCGTAGATCGCCGACCACAACAACCCACGCACATCCTCGGGCGTCGACGGGTACAGGACCTTGAGCCCAGGCACGTGCACGAGCCACGCCTCGAGCTGCTGCGCATGCTGCGCGCCCGGCGACCACCCGGCCCCGCCCTGGGTCCGGATCGTGAGCGGGATCTTCAGCTGACCGCCCGACATGTAGCGGTGCTTGGCGGCCTGATTGACGATCTGCTCGAGCGAGAGCGTCAGGAAGTCCTCGTACATGATCTCGACGACGGGTCGCATGCCCGCCATCGCGGCACCGATGCCGGCGCCGACGATCGCCATCTCGGAGATCGGCGTGTTGCGCACGCGCTCAGGACCGAACTCGTCGAGCAGGCCCTGCGTGACGCCCATCGAGCCGCCCATCTCGGCGATGTCCTCGCCCATGATGAAGACGTCGTCGTCGCGGCGGAGCGCCGCGCCGAGGGCGTCGCGGACCGCCTCGCGGTAGGTCAGCTCAGGCATAGACGTTCTTCAAAGCGTCTTCTGGCTGGGGGTCGGTCCCGTTCTGCGCGAATTCAAGTGCGGCGTCGACGACGCCGACAGCCTCCTCGTCGAGCGACCGGAACTCCTCGTCCGTCAGCCCGAGACGCGCGCGAAGACGCGGGATCGGATCGTGCTCGGCCGCGTCGTCGCGGTCGTCCTTCGTCCGGTACACCTGCGGGTCGCCGATGTAGTGGCCGTGCATGCGGTACGTGCGGACGTCGAGGAAGACGGGGCCGTTCCCGTCGCGCGCGTACTCGAGTGCATCGAGTGCGGCCTCGTACACCGCCTCGACGTCCTGGCCGTCGACCTTCCGCGACCGCATGTCGTAGGCGAGCGCGCGCTTGCTCATGTCGTCCCACACCGGCGAGTGCTGCCAGCCGGGCGTCGACTCCGCCCAGTGGTTGTTCTCGCAGACGAAGACGGTCTTCGTGCGCCAGAGCTGCGCCAGGTTGAGCGACTCGTGGAAGGTGCCGATGTTGGTCGTCCCGTCGCCGAAGAACGCGACGGCGACCCGCGGCTCGTCACGCAGCCGGAATGCGAGCCCTGCACCCGTGACGGCGGGCAGGCCGCCGCCGATCACGGCGTTCGCGCCGTAGTTGCCGCGCTCGACGTCGTAGAGATGCATCGAGCCGCCGTAGCCGTGCGAGCAGCCTTCGATCTTCCCGTAGAGCTCCGCCATCAGGTTGTTCGGGTGCGTCCCGCGGGCCAGGGTATGACCGTGCGCGCGATGGGTCGAAGCGAAGATGTCGCCCTCCTCCATCGCCTGGCACACCCCGACCGCCGTCGCCTCCTGCCCGATCGCCACGTGCAGAAATCCCGGCAGCTCGCCGGCACGGAAGCGCTCCTCCACCCGCTCCTCGAAGCGGCGGATGAGCAGCATCTCCCGCAGGAACTCGCGCAGCGTCTCTTCGCCGAGCGCGCGCTTCTTCTCGACCTTGGCCACGGGAGCGCAGTGTACGTTTTGGGCCGTGAGCCTCGCCGGTGACTGGTCGAAGCTGCAGCGCGCGCTTCCGGACGGCTGGTCGCGCGCCGAGTTGCGCCTGACCACGTCCGACGGCGGTGCAGCCGGCCGGGCGGCCGCCATGCTCGCTCCCGCGCAGCCGTTCCGCCCCGAGCCCCACGTGTTGCGTTTCGCCTCTGCCCGCGACGGCAGCGCGACGGGCCCGGACGGGATCACGCGCCTCCTGCGCCGGCTCGACGAGGCCCGCATCCGCGGGCACCTCGAGCTCGCCGACACGAGCGCGCCGATCGCGCTCGAGGAGAAGTCGGAGCCTGGCCTCTCGCTCGTCGCCTCGTGGCAGGCGGCGGTCGCGGGGCTGCCGCCCGACTGGAGCGACCTCTACGGCGAGATTCGCCTCGAATCGAGCGACTACATCGACCCCGGCGCCGTGCTGCTGGCGCCGATCAACCCACGTCGCGACGGCACACGACCGGCGCTGCGCTTCCGCGCGGCGCGCCGCGCCGGCTACGGCGCCTCGGCCGGGATGGTCGAGCGCTGCCTCGAGCGCTGCGACGGCATGGGCATGCAGGGCTCGGTCGAGGTCCTGCGTGTCCTGAGCGACACGCGCCTGGTGGCGACGCAGGGCCCGACCTGGCTGATCTCGGGCAAGAACGTCTGATGCACGAGGTCTCCTGGCTCGTGATCGAGCCGGGTTGGCGTGTCAACGGCACGAGCGGCGACGAGCTCGGCAGCGTCGAAGAGGTGATCGGGGACCAGGGAGAGGACGTCTTCGACGGGCTCGCGGTCGTCGCCGGCCTCGGCGACCGCACTCACTACGTGCCTGCCGAGCACGTTGCCTCGATCTCGAGCAACGGGACGATCACGCTGCGCATCGACCAGGATGCGTTCGAGCGGTTGCCCGAGCCGGGCCGGCTCTGATCGACGCGCTCGCACAGGCGGCCGCGATCCGTGCCGGCGAGCTGACCGCGGTCGAGGCGGCCGAGGCCGCGATCGCGCGAATCGAGTCGACCAACCCGCGACTCAACTTCCTCGTCACGGACTGCTTCGAGCAGGCAGTCGCGACCGCACGCGCGCCGCTCCCGCAGGGGCCGTTCACCGGCGTGCCGATCCTCGTGAAGGATCTGACCGAGACCGCCGGCGTGCGCACGACGTTCTCCTCGCGCGCATTCGCGGACTACGTGCCGGACGCCGACGCCGCAGTCGTCCGGCGGATGAAGCAGGCGGGCTTCGTCGTGCTCGGGAAGTCGAACACGCCCGAGTTCGGGATCACCGCGGTGACCGAGTCGGATCTGAACGGCGCGTGCCGGAACCCCTGGGACCCGGAGCGAACGCCGGGCGGCTCGTCCGGCGGCGCGGCGGCAGCGGTCGCCTCGGGCGCGCTGGCGCTCGCGCACGGTTCCGACGGCGGCGGCTCGATCCGCATTCCCGCCGCCTGCTGCGGCCTCTTCGGGCTCAAGCCGTCCCGGGGGCGCGTCTCGCCGGCGCCGTTCGTCAGCGGCTCGCTCGAGCTCTCGCAGAGCGGCCCGCTGTCGGTGACCGTCCGCGATGCCGCCGCGTTCCTCGACGTGATCGCCGGCTACGAATGGGGCGACGCGCACATCCTGCCGGCGCCCGAGCGCCCCTTCCTCGAGGAGGTCGGGCGCGAGCCGGGGCGGCTGCGGATCGCGTTCACCGACGTCCCGCCGATCCCGCATCCGCTCGATCCCGGCGCCGTCGCCGTCGCGAGGGCCGCCGCAGACGCGCTGGCGGCGCTCGGTCACGACGTCGTCGAGCAGACGCCGCCGTGGCGCGACGAGAACCTGCTCCGGTCCTTCGCCGTGCTGTGGCAGACGTCCCCGGCCCTGTTCCCGGTACGCGACCGCTCGCTGCTCATGCCGCTCAACCGCGCACTCGCCGAATCGGCGGACCGAGCGTCGAGCGTCGCCCTCGCCCAGGCGACCGTCGCGCTGCAGCGGGCGGCCCGGCAGGTGGTGGCCTTCTGGCAGGACGTCGACGTCGTGCTCACGCCCGCGCTCGCGAAGCCGCCCGTCCCGATCGGCTGGATCTTCGAGCCCGACGATCCGTGGAAGCAGTTCGCCCGCGGCGGCGAGTTCACGCCGTTCACGCCGCTCGTCAACGTCACCGGCCAGCCCGCGGCCTGCGTTCCGTTCGACGTCGTGGACGGCCTGCCGGTCGGGATTCAGCTGATCGGGCCGCCCGTCGGCGAGGCGCTGCTGCTCCGGCTCGCAGCGCAGCTCGAGCAGGCGCATCCCTGGGCGGAGCGGCTACCGGTGTCGTAGGAGCGACAGGTCCGGAATACTCCCGAGCATGTCCGAACCGGCACAAGGGCCGAGGAACCGCGGTCTGCGCGTGGTCGCGCCGAAGCGGGGCCTGTTCGCCTCGGCCAAGCGGACGGTCGAGCGCGCCCAGGCGGTGATCCGGCTCGAGCGCGAGCTCGCCGCCACCGAACTGAAGAAGAAGCTGGCGACGATGGGCGTCGGCGCCGGTCTCGGGCTGGTCGCGATCTTCTTCCTCTTCTTCGGCCTGATGTTCATGTTCGCGACCATCGCCGCCGGGCTCGCGACGTTCCTGCCGGTCTGGGCCTCGCTGCTGATCGTGACCCTGATGCTCTTCATCCTCTGCGCCCTCTTCGTGCTGCTTGCACGCGGACGTTTCCAGAAAGCGTCACCGCTCGTCCCGGAGGCCGCGATCCGCGAGGCAAAGCTCACGGCGGAGGCACTCAAGCGCTGATGCCCGCCGACCGCACACCGGAGCAGATCAGTCAGGAGATGAAGTCTGAGCGCGCCGAGCTCGCCGACGCCGCCGCCGACCTGCGGGTCTCGATCGACGACACACGCGCAAAGGTCAAGGCGGTGAAGCGAAAGCTGCCGTTCATCGTCGTGGGCACGACCGCGGCGGCATTCGTCGTCTCGAGCGGTCTCGGCGCGACGTTCCGGCTGTTCGCCGGCCGCCGCCAGAAGCCGGAGACCGAGCGGTGGCGGCTCGGCCGCTGGTCGATTCACGAAGACGAGTAACCGCTTATTCGCGGAGCTCGGCGCCGAAGCGCTCGCCGAGCAGCGACACGATCGCCCCGCGCAGCCGGCGCGCGTCCTCGTCGGTGAGCGTCCGCACGGGCGACTGGAACGACACCGAGAACGCGACCGACTTCTTCCCGGCCGGGATCGGGTCGCCCCTGTAGACGTCGAACACCCGGATGTCGCCCAGCTCGGCGCCCGCGGCCTCGCGCGCCGCCGCCACGATCGCGCCCGCCTCGACGTCCTCGCCGACGACCACCGCAAGGTCCTGCCGAACCGCCGGGAAGGTGATCACGTCGTGGTAGGTGATCGGCTCGCGGCTCTCGGCGAAGAGCGCGTCGAGGTCGAGCTCGAACCCGCACCAGACACCGTCGAGCAGGGTCGGGTGAAGCTCGCCGACGAGGCCGGCGGCCGTGCGCGCCGCCTTGCCGGGGTGGAAGAGGCGATCCTCCGTGCGCTCGAAGGTCGGATCGGCCTTGAGCGCGGCGTAGACCGCCTCGACGACCCCCTTGGCGTGGAAGAAGCCCCCCGCGGCGATCCCGGCGACGCGCACATGTTCGTCCGGCAGCTCATCGCCGGCCAGGAAGATGCGGGCAACTTCGAACAGCGCGATCCCCGCGGCGCCGGCGTCGAGATTGCGGGCGGCGGCGTCGACCAGGCTCGGCAGGAGCCGCGTCCGCAGAGCGGTGAACTCGATCGAGATCGGCTCCGGCAGCCGCCAGGCGGTGTCGTCGTCCGGGCGGAGGGTCGGCGTGTACGTCTCGGCGAAGCCGAGGCCGACGAGCGTGTCCTCCACCCGCCGGCGGAGCTGCTGTTCGCGGGTCAGCGTGCCGAACATCGCGCGTCGCAGCGGGAGCGTGAACGGGACGTCCTCGAGCCGGAAGCGCGCGACCTCTTCGACGACGTCGATCTCGCGGTTCACGTCGCGTGCCCGCCAGGTCGGCACGACGACGCTGTCGCCGTCGTGGTCGAACCCGAGCCGTTCCAGCAGCCTGCGCTGGTCGGCCGGAGGCGTGTCGACGCCGATCACGGCATCCGTGCGCTCGGGCCGGTAGGCGATCACCGGACGCGCCGGCAGCTCGGCATGCGCGTCGGTATGGGCGGTCAACGCCGCGCCGGTCAGCTCGAGGAGGAGCCCGGTCGCGAAGTTGGCGGCCGGCTCGGCGAGGTACGGGTCGACACCCTTCTCCCACCGGTTCGAGCCCTCCGTGCGCAGACGCAGCCGCTCGCTCGTCTGATACAGCCCGTGCGGCTCGAAGTTCGCCGCCTCGAGCAGCACCGTCGAGGTCGACTCGCCGATCTCGGTCTCCTCGCCGCCCATGATCCCGGCGAGCGCGACCGAGCGCTCGCCGTCCGCGATCATCAGATCGGCCGTCGTCAGGTTGCGCTCGACGCCGTCGAGCGTCCGCAGGCGCTCGCCCTCGCGTGCGCGGCGGACGACGATCCGCCCGCCGTGCAGCGTCGTGTAGTCGAACGCGTGCAGCGGGTTCCCGACCCCGAGCATCACGTAGTTGGTGACGTCGACGACGTTCGAGATCGGCCGCATGCCGGCCGCGAGCAGTCGCGCCTTCAGCCAGACCGGCGACGGTGCGATCGCGACGTGCTCGAACAGTCGCGCGACGTAGCGCGGGCAGCCGGCGAGGTCGTCGATCTGCACCTCGACAGAGGCCTCCGGCAGCGCGACCGGCTCGCTGCCCGGCTGCGGCGCGAGCGGCAGGTCGTACAGCGCCGCCACTTCGCGCGCGATCCCGTACACCGAGAGCAGGTCGGGCCGGTTGCCCGTCGACTCGAGGACCATGATCGTCTCGCGCAGCGGCAGCACCTCGTGCAGCGGCGTGCCGGGCTCGGTGCCGTCGGGGAGCAGCATGATCCCGGTGTGGTCGGCGCCGAGGTCGACCTCGTCCTCGGCCAGGATCATCCCGTCGGAGACCTCGCCGCGCACCTTCCGGCGCTCGAGCGTGACCCCGTTCGGGAGCACGGCGCCGGGCAGCGCCACGGCGACGGTCGCCCCGGCGCCGAAGTTCCACGCCCCGCAGACGATCGAACGCGCGTCACCGTCTCCGATGTCGACCTTCGTGAGCTGCAAGCGGTCGGCGCCCGGGTGCTTGACCGCCTCGAGCACGCGTCCGACGCGGAACAGCTCGAGATTGCCGTCGGCGTCGGCGACGCCGCGCGTCTCGATGCCCTCGACCTCCGCCGACGCGATCGACAGCCGGGTCGCGAGCTCGTCGAGCGGCATCTCGAGCGGGACGTACTCCGCCAGCCAGCTGAGCGGGACGCGCATCAGTGGTCGTCCCGGAGACAACGGTCGTTGGCTGCCGCGCGAAAAGCAAGCGGGGCAAGGACGCAGGGAGCGTTCGTACGCGGCGCGTACGGGCGCGACCGAGGACGCGGCCACGCGCAGCTTTGCAGCCGGCAGACGGCGGCCGGTGTTTCCGGGGCGGCCACTAAAACTGCCTCAGGACGCGCAGGTCGCCCTCCCAGAGGGCACGGATGTCAGGGACGTCGTGGCGCAGCTGCGCCGCGCGCTCGAGGCCGCAGCCGAACGCGAACCCGCTCCAGCGATCCGGGTCGAGACCGACGTTCTCGAAGACACGCGGATCGACCATGCCCGCGCCGCCCATCTCGATCCAGCCGGAGAACTTGCACGTGCGGCAGCCGGCACCGCCGCAGATCCCGCACGACACGTCGGGCTCGATCGACGGCTCTGTGAACGGGAAGTAGTGCGTGCGGAAGCGCACGCGACGATCAGGCCCGTAGAGCTTGCGCATCACGTGCAGCAGCGTCCCTTTCAGGTCGGCGAGCGTCAGACCGTCGTCGACGGCGAGGCCCTCGAACTGGTGGAAGATCGGGTAGCGCGTGGCCGTGATCGCGTCACGGCGGTACACGCGGCCGATCGACACCATGTAGATCGGCGGCGGCTTCTCCTCGAGGACGTGGATCTGGCTCGGCGACGTCTCCGTGCGCAGGACCCGCGTGTCGTCGAAGAAGAACGTGTCGCGCGGGGAGCGCGACGAATGCGTGGGCGCGAACGCCAGCTTGTCGAAGTTGTATTCCACCGTCTCGACCTCGCGGTCGTCGCGCACCTCGAAACCGAGCCCGAGGAAGGCGTCCTCGACCATCCGCCGCACCTGCGTGATCGGGTGAAGGTGGCCGAGCGGGAGCTGCTCGCCGGGAAGCGTGACGTCGACGATCTCGTCGCGCAGGCGCCGGTCGAGCTCGTCGCGCCGGAGCGTGTCGCTGCGCTCGCCCACCGCCGCCTCGAGGCGGCCGCGAATCCCGTTCAGCAGGATGCCTGCCTCGCGATCGCGCACACCGCGGAGCGCCTGGGCCAGCTCCGACTTGCGACCGAGCACACGCACGCGCACGTCGTCGAGCTCCGTCTCGCTCGTCGCGGCCGCGATCGCCGCCGTAGCCTCCTCTTCGTACGCCGTCCAGTCCACGGCGGCGACACTATCCAAGAGATGTCCGTATACGACGCCATCGCCCGCCTCTACGACCCGTGGTCGCGGAGCGTGGTCGAGGACGTGGACTTCTACGTGCAGGAGGCGCTGGCGGCGGGCGGGACGGTCGTCGAGCTCTGTGTCGGCACCGGCCGGGTCGCGATCCCGATCGCTGCGGCCGGCGTAGCGGTGATCGGCATCGACACCTCGCAGGGAATGCTCGACGTCGCTGCCGAGCAGGCCGAGCTCGCCGGGGTCGGATCGCTCGTCGATCTTCGCTTCGGCGACATGCGCGACCCGCCGGTCGAGGGGACCTACCCGCTCGTCATCTGCCCGTTCCGCTCGCTGCTGCACATGGAGTCGGACGACGACCGGCGGACCGTGCTGCGCGCGATCCGACAGCTCGTCGCCCGGGACGGGCGGTTCGTGTTCGACGTCTTCACGCCCGCCGCCGACGACATCGCGGAGACGAACGGCAGATGGATCGAGCGCGAGCCCGGGATCTGGGAGCGCGCCGACTGGGACGAAGGGGGGCGCAGGCTGGTCCTGCGGGTGCGCGGCGAGGGGGGCGAGTCCGAGATGTCGCTCGCCTGGTTGTCGGTCCGCGAGTGGATCGAGCTCCTGATGGACGAGGGATTCGTGGTCGAGGCGCTCTACGGCTGGTTCGACCGCTCACCCTGGCGCGGCGGCGAGGACTCGGTCTGGGTCTGCAGGAGACACGACTGAGACGGCGGATTGCGCTTCGGCGCCACGGTCGGCACCATCAGGTGGAATGGGGAAGAAGAACCGGGTGACCGCTGACGAGCAGCGCGCATTCGACGAGCGGACCCGCATGATCGACGAGTACCTCGAGCGACTGCGGCGACGCGTCGAGTCGAAGCGCGAGCCTCAGCCCGAGGAGCGGCGCCACTCGTAGAGCGCGATCGCACCCGTTGCAGCGACGTTCAGCGACTCGGCGCCGACGAGCGGGATCGTCGCGTCGACGTCGCGCTCGACCGACGCCGGCAGACCCTCGCGCTCGGCGCCGAGCAGGAACGTGACGCGCCCGGACAGGTCGACCTCGGACAGTGGCGTTCCTCCGTGGGCGACCAGTCCCACGCGCAGGGTCGCTTGTAACAGACTGCTACTTGCGTCCCAGGCGCCGAGCGGCACGCGCCAGATCGATCCGGCACAGGCGCGGAGCGCCTTCGGAGACGTCGGGTCGGCGCACTGGTCGGACAGGCACACGGCCGCGCCGAACGCGTCCGCCGTGCGGATCAACGTCCCGACGTTTCCCGGGTCGGCGAGCCGCCAGAGCGCGAGCGTCGCCGGCCGCTCGGCCCAGCCGGGCAGGTCGTCGCGGCGGAACACACCGATCACGCGCGGCGGATGCGGCGCCGTCGCCACCTCCGCCAGCAACCGGGCCTCGACGTCCTCGCCGGCGCGGAGCAGGTCGACGGGTGCGACCGTCGCGGCCTCGACGGCGTCCTCGCCCTCGACGAAGAAGAGCCCGAGCTTCTCCCGCCACCGGCGCTCATGCAGCCTGCGGACGGTACGAGCCAGGCAGCGTCCCGAGGCGCACGGCTTGCCAAGCCGCCCGCACCGGCCGCCGGCTAGCGAGCAGCGCGCCATGCGCTGCGACGCTATCTCGCTGGCGCATCGTCGAGCGGCACGTACGCAAGCAATGGCCTTGACAGATCCATGTCGATATCGGAATATATTGCGACCGTGGCCCGCTCTTCCACGACCTCGGACGTCTTCAACGCAATCGGCGAGACGCACCGCCGCGAAATCCTGGACGTGCTGATGGCAGGCGAGAAGGCGGTCGGGGCGATCGTGAACGACCTCTCGATGTCCCAGCCCCAGGTCTCGAAACACCTGCGGGTGCTCAGCGAGGTCGGACTCGTCAGCTCCCGGGCGGAGGGGCGTCGCCGGCTGTACCGCCTGGAACCCGCGCGCCTTCGGCCGATGCACGAGTGGGTGGCGAAATACGAGCAGGCGTGGAACGACCGACTGGATCGGATGGACGACTACCTCAAAGAGCTCCAACAACAAGGAGAGCCGCAGTGACACCGACACGGCATGGATCGGCAGTCATCGAGTTCCCGAACGAGCTCGAGATCCTCACCACCCGAGAGTTCGACGCTCCGATCGAACTCGTCTTCGACGTCCTGACGAAGCCAGAGCATGTGAGCAAGTGGTTCGCGCCATTTGCGTGTGAGGTGACGGAGTGCTCGATCGACCTGCGCGTCGGGGGGGACTACCACATGGTCTTCGTGACCGAAGACGGAACCGAATGCTCGTTTCGGGGCACCTACTTGGAGGTCGAGCCGCCGACCCGGACCGTCCAGACGTGGCTGTTCGAAGGGTGGCCAGATGCGGACGCCGTCGAGTCCGTGGATCTGCACGAAACGGACGGAGTGACGAAGCTGACGATGAAGCTCGCCTTCCGCGACAAGGCCGGTCGTGACCACATGACCAGGTCCGACGGCCAGGAAGACAGTTTCAACAAGATGGAGGATTACCTGAGGTCACTGCTCGAGCAAAAGGCAACTGCCTCTGGGGCGAGGTGATCAACGCCCGCCCCACTCGAGCCACGCAGCGTGGAAGTCGACCCTGGCGAGCTGCACGGTCTCGCCGCCGGGCCAACGCGTGACGTCCAGCGCAACACCGCCGTAGTCCGGGTCATGCCGCGGGCCCTCGAACGAGACCCACGCGAGCGGGCCGTCGGCGCCGGCACGGGCGAGCGTGGAGACGAGCTGCGCGTAGCGGTCGTCGTCGAGATACATGGCCGAGACGGAGTGAAAGACGACCATCAGCGCCTCGCTGCGGCGCTCCGCGAGCACGGCCGCCAGGTGATCGACGTAGTCGCCCTTCCTCAGGTCGATGTCGCAGGTGCGTGCAACCTCGATCGCGTGGCGGAGCCGCTCGATCCGCTCGTGCTGGTCGGGCCAGACGAAGGCCTCGAGCAGGCGCGCGCCCTGTTCGCCGAGACCCACCGGATCGAGGTCGAGCCCGATCCGGCGGCCGACGTCGAGACGGCGGCCGAGCAGATCGGCCGGCGGCCCTCCCCGGTCGTCTCCCCCGAGCACGAGCACGTCGGCGCCCGTCCCCCAGCTCCCGGCGCGGTAGCGATAGTCGTAGCGGTCGAGTGCGAGCAGCAGGCCCGCGCTCGCACCCAGCTCGACGAGATCGATACGAGGGGCAGCGAGGGAAAGGAGCCCGGGCAGCAGCCCCCACGCCCGCCGTACCTCGTTGGTCTGCACGGATTGCTTGCGCACGAACTGCGACAAGAGCTCGCGCTGGTCGTCGAGTGCCGCGTCGATCTCGTCCCAGTCGGCAAGCCCGCTCAGCACGAGGTAGTGCAGGCCGCCGAGCAGTCGCAGCGGGAGGTCCCACCGGAAGTCGGGAGCAAGGTCACGGACACGCGGGTCGACGGCAAGCCGCCGGCAGAGCCGCGCGTAGAACGGCGAACGGCTGTCGCAGAACTCCGCCTGCCGGTTGAAGATCTCGGCCTGGCGGTTTAGAGCGCCTATTTCGCTGCGGCGAGGGCCACCTTGGCCTGCTCCGCCAGCTCGCCGAACTTCGCCGGGTCGCTCACCGCCAGGTCGGCGAGGATCTTCCGGTCGAGCTCGACGTCCGCCGCCTTCAGCCCCGCGACGAACTGGTTGTAGGAGAGACCGTTCGCGCGTGCGCCGGCGTTGATGCGCATGATCCAGAGCCGCCGGAACTCACGCTTGCGAACCTTGCGGTCGCGGTACGCGTAGGCGAGCGAGCGCTCGACCTGCTCCTTCGCGTACGTGTAGTTCGACTTCTTGAGGCCCCAGTACCCCTTGGCCTCTTCCAGAACCTTGCGCCGCTTCTTCCGCGCGTGGACGGAACGCTTGACTCTCGGCATCGCTCAGCGCCTCCCCAGCATGCGCCCGACGGTCTTCTCGTTGGCGGGATCGACCGGCTGGTCCTTACTGAACTGGCGCTTCTGCTTCGGCGACTTGTTCATCAGCTTGCCCGACATCTGGCTGCGTCGCTGCAGCTTGCCCGTCCCCGTCACCTTGAATTTCTTCTTTGCTCCCGAGTGTGTCTTCTGTTTCGGCATCTCGTTTGACTCCTGCGTTCTTCGTGGGGCCGAGCACCATCGTCATGTTGCGTCCTTCGAGGAGCGGCTGGGTCTCGATCAGCCCCACGTCCTTCACATCGTCCGCCAACCGCATCAGCAGGTCGCGCCCGCGATCCGGATGCTCGCGCTCGCGGCCCCGGAACATGATCGTGACCTTGACCTTCGCGCGCTGGTTGAGGAAGCGCTCGACGTGGCCTCTCTTCGTGTCGTAATCGTGCTGCCCGATCTTGGGCCTGAGCTTGATCTCCTTGACGTGGATCTGCGTCTGATGCTTGCGGGCGAGCTTCGCCTTCTGCTCGAGCTCGTACCGGTACTTGCCGTAGTCCATGACGCGCGCGACGGGCGGATCCGCCTGTGCTGCGACTTCGACCAGGTCGAGGTTCCTCGAATAGGCGTAGTCGCGCGCCTCGTCCGTGGACTTGATCCCCATCTGGCCGCCGTTCTCGTCGATCAGCCTGACCCGCGGCACCCGGATCGCGTCGTTGATCCGCGTCTGTGGCTCGGGACGGCGCGGCGGCTCGACCGTGCGCCTGCCTCTCGGCCTCAAGGCTGTGGCCTCAACTCTGTGGCCTCAAATGCTCTTCACCAAGCTCGTTGTTTCCTCCTCCGTCAATGAAAAACCGCCGGCGTGCAGCGGCGCGGCGGTCTCGTCAACCTGCTCGGTGAGCACCTCGGTTGAACCCCCGAAGCTCGCGCTAGGAGGTGAGAGACGGTTCCGCCCCTGCTTGCCAGGGCTCAAGCGTAGCAACTTTCGCCCGGAATTCTGCCAGCGAGAGCGTGCTCTGCCCCCCGCCGTGCTCGCGAATCGCCAGCGAGTCGCTCGACTCCTTGTCGCCGTAGACGACGACGAACGGGATCTTGTCCACCTCCGCGTTCCGGATCCGCTTGCCCACGGTCTCGTCGGAGGCGTCGACCTCGACCCGGTACTCCCGAAGCTCCCCTGCCAGCGCAGCGGCCGCGTCGCGATGGCCCTCGCCGACCGGAATCACGCGAACCTGCACCGGGGCAAGCCAGAACGGGAAGACACCGGCGTAGTGCTCGATCAGGATCCCGACGAACCGCTCGAGCGACCCGAAGAGGGCGCGGTGGACGACGTACGGCGAGTGCTCGTGGTTGTCGGCGCCCATGTACGTGAGGCCGAAACGCTGCGGCATCTGGGAGTCGAGCTGGATCGTTCCCATCTGCCACGACCGGCCGATGGCGTCGGTCATGTGGAGATCGATCTTCGGGCCGTAGAACGCACCGTCGCCCTCGTTGACCACGTACTCGATGCCGCGACGCTCGAGCGCCGCATGGAGCGCGCCCTCCGTGAAGTCCCACTCCTCGTCGCTCCCGAGCTTGTGCTCGGGGCGCGTCGACAGCTCGAAGCGCGCCTCGAGCCCGAACAGGTCGTAGAGGAACGACGCGAAGTCGATGCAGCCGAAGATCTCGTCCTCGATCTGGTCGGCCCGGCAGAAGATGTGTGCGTCGTCCTGCGTGACGTGCTTCACGCGCAGCAGGCCGTGGAGCGTGCCGCCCTTCTCGTCGCGGTGCAGCGTCGACGATTCGGCGAATCGCATCGGCAGATCCTTGTAGCTGCGGAGGCGCGACCCGAACAGGAGCATGTGGCCTGGGCAGTTCATCGGCTTGAGCGCGAAGCGACGGTCGGACTCGTCGTGGCTCTGCACCCAGAAGATGTTCTCCTCGTAGTTCTCGAAGTGCCCCGAGGTGACGTAGGTCTCCTTGTCGTAGAGGAGCGGCGTCTTCACCTCGAGATATCCGCGGCGCCGGTTCTCGCGGCGGCGCAGATCCTCGAGCTCGTTCCAGATCACCATCCCTTTCGGGTGCCAGAAGGGCGACCCGGGCGAATGGTCGGAGAGATGGAACAGGTCGAGCTGCTGCCCGAGGCGGCGATGATCGCGCCGACGTGCTTCCTCGACGCGCTCGAGGTAGGCGTCGAGGTCGGCCTGCGAGTAGAACGCCGTGCCGTAGATGCGCGTCAGCTGCGTGTTGTGCTCGTCGCCGCGCCAGTACGCGCCGGCCAGGCCGGTGAGCTTGAGCGCCTTGATCGGGGTTGCGTTCTGCAGGTGCGGGCCGCGGCACAGGTCGGTGAAGTCGCCCTGCGTGTACAGCGAGATGTTCCCTTCTGCCGTGTCGACCAGGTCGACCTTGTACGGCTCGCCCTCGCCGAGGAAGCGCTCGCGGGCCTGCTCGCGCGTGACCTCCTGACGGGTCCACTCGCGGCCCTCGGCGATCTCGCGTGCCACCTCGTCCTCGATGCGCTCGAGATCGGCTTCGGAGATCGGCTGCGGAAACTCGAAGTCGTAGTAGAAGCCGTTCTCGATCGGCGGGCCGATCGCGATCTTGACGCCGGGGTAGAGCCGCCGTACCGCCTCGGCGAGCAGGTGTGCAGAGGAATGGCGAAGAACGGCCAGCGCGTCGGGGTCGTCACCGTCACGCGTGGTCAGGATCTGCAGGCGGGCACCGTCGGAGAGCGGCGCCCGCAGGTCCTGCGGCGCGCCGTCGGCACGGACGAGTACGGCCTGCTCGGCGAGCCTCGGCCCGATCGCGCGCGCAGCGTCGAGGCCGGTGGCGCCGTCGGGCAGCGCGAGCTCGGAGTTGTCGGGCAGGACGACCTTCATCGGACGAACAAGGTTAGTCGCGCCGCGGTCCTGGATATGGAGGAGTTGGTGGAGGGCATCGGTGCCTGGCACCTCGGTGCCAGGCACCTGACTCTCACGCCACGAACGGGCACGGGTGCCAGGCACCTCTCTTGCTCGCGCCCCGAGCGTCACCCGCCCGGGTAGCGGAACTCCCACTGGACGACGTCGACCGGCTCACCCCCGACCGACGCGTACAGCCCGGCCGCCGGATCGTTGTCCGCATCGGCGAGGACGAACGCCTCACGCACGCCGCGCTCCCGCGCGAGCCGCTCGAGCTCCCGCAACAGCCGGGTCGCCGTCCCCTGACGGCGGTGTCCCTCATCGACTTCGACCTCGTAGACGAACAGGATCTCGGCGTCACCGTGGCGCCGCGGCAGCACGTAGCCGAACGCGAAGCCGACCGGTGCGTCGCCGTCGAACGCGACGACGAACAGCGTGCGCTCGTCTGCGAGCAGCGCCGTCTGCGGCTCGCGCTCGGCAAGACGGGCGACGACTGCTTCGTCGCCCGCAACGAGTCGCCGCACGGTCGGCACTGCCATCGTCTCGACCTTACGCACTTCGTGCAAAGAGCGCGTCTTTCGTCGAGCGAAGCTCTTGCGCGGAACGGGTCCCGCCGAATACATTGCGGCTCCCGTCGGGTGCGTGACGCGAGTAGGTCGAAGCCCCGCCGAGCGACTGCAAAAGGCGCAAGCTAGAGCGGCCGGTTGGCGAGGTGGACGAAAGCGACACCACCTGGCGGGTATTTTCGTTTCGGGGAGAACGCTCTGGTTCAATCGCCGCGTGGACTTCACGCTCTCGGCCGAACAAGAGCTGATCCGACGCACGGCGCGCGAGTTCTGCGATGCCGAGATCGCGCCTCATGCGGCGGCCTGGGATCGCGCCGAGGCGGTCGACCGCGGGATCGTGGCGAAGCTCGCCGAGCTCGGCTTCCTCGCCGCCGCGCTGCCCGTCGAGCACGGCGGGCTCGGGCTCGACCACGTCACGTACACGCTCATCGTCGAGGAGCTCGGCCGGGCCGACTCGAACATCCGCGGGATCGTGTCGGTGTCGAACGGGCTGTACGGCAAGTCGGTCGCCCGCTTCGGCTCGCCCGAGCAGCTGGTGCGGCTGCTCCCGCCGCTCGCCGCCGGCGAGGAGCTCGGTTGCTATGCGCTCACCGAGCCCGGCGCCGGCTCCGACCCGGGCGGCCTCGAGACGCGCGCCGTCCGTGACGGCTCGGACTGGATCCTCACCGGCACGAAGATCTTCATCACGCTCGGCACGTGGGCCGCGCACGCGCTCGTGTTCGCGCGCACGGGCGAGCCGGGCCCTCGCGGCATCACCTGCTTCGTCGTTCCGACCGACACGCCCGGCTTCGAGTCACGGCCCGTCAAAGGAAAGCTCGGCCTCCGCGCCCAGGACACGGCCGAGCTCTTTCTCGACGGCGTCCGCATCCCGGACACGGCACGACTCGGCGACGAGGGCGCCGGCTTCAAGATCGCGATGACGGCGCTCGACCACGGTCGCATCTCGCTCGGCGCGGGTTGCGTCGGGATCGCCCAGGGCTGCCTCGATGCCTCGGTCGCGTACACGAAGGAGCGGCGGCAGTTCGGGAGGCCCGTCGCGAGCTTCCAGCTCGTCCAGGAACTGCTCGCGGACATCGCCGTCGAGACGGAGGCCGCCCGTCTGCTCGTGTGGCGCGCCGCCGCGACCGCCGACCGCGGCGAGCGGCACACGGTCGAGGCGTCGGTGGCGAAGTACTTCGCGAGCGAGGTCGCCGTCCGCGCCGCGAACGCGGCCGTGCAGGCGCACGGCGGCTACGGGTACGTCGACGAGTTCCCCGTCGGCAAGTACCTCCGTGACGCGCGGGTCACGACGCTGTACGAGGGAACGAGCCAGATCCAGAAGCTGCTGATCGGCCGGGCTTTGACGGGCGAGAACGCCTTTACGTAAGAGGCGGTACCTAGGAGCGGGTACCTCGGAGGGGGTACCCCCCAGGACGAAGGTCTAGACGGACCAAACTTTCCTACCCTTTACACCAAGGTCCGCGCGAGGAACCATACAAAGGGCCAGGTAGCACGCAGAGTAATCCAATTCGGAAGGCGGCCCTTTCGATGGGGTATGGGGAGGAACGGACGGCTGTCGTCCTTGACGACCAGCCACTGTGGCTCGAGGCGCTCGAACAGCTGCTTGTTCGGGCGAACGTGAAAGTCGTCGGCAAGGCGACGGAGGCTGAGAGCGCGCTCGCGCTCGTCGATGAGCATCACCCGGACGTGCTGATCACGAGCACGGACGCTGCGAACGTGCCCGACGGAGGAATCCGGTGCGTCGCCCGCGCCCACCAGCGCTGGCCCGAGCTCAAGTCAGTTGTGATGGCTCCCGAGTACGACGCAAAGCAGATCGAGGCGGCATTCGCCGCGGGGGCTTCCGTCTACTGCATCAAACGGGCGGCGGTCGACGATCTCGCGGTCGCAATCCGCCAGGCGTTCGATCATTCGATCTTTCTCGCGTCGTCTCACGACGTACAGGTGCCCATGGGTGTCACGGCAGGGCCGTTGGGGCGGGAGGAGAGCATTCACGCGCTCACACGTCGCGAGGTGGAGATCCTTCGCCTCGTGGCCGAGGGTCACTCGAACTCGGCGCTCGCGAAGATGCTGTGGGTAACGGAACAGACGGTGAAGTTCCACCTCGCCAACATCTATCGCAAGCTGAACGTGGCGAATCGAACCGAGGCCAGCCGGTGGGCTCATCTGAACGGCGTGCTGACCTCCGTGAGCGGGCCGGCGGTGCACGCGGCCTGACGAAGAAAGGAGCGCACCATCGCGGGCAGGCAGGAGGAAATTGCGGCCAACCCTCCCGCCCGCCCGCGTGGCGCATGTTCGCGCTTCGAGCATGCCGAGCGCGAGCGGCGGGTCTCCTGTCCCACGCGCGGCGCCACTCGAAACGCGCGCTAGAACTGAAAATCCGCTCGTAGCTGCTTCAGCACCTGCTCGGCGACGAGGTCGCCGGCGGCCGGGGTGTAGTGCACGCCGTCGGGCAGGCGCATCAACGTCAGCTTGCCGTGCACGCGAAGGTAGGCCGTGTAGCGGCCGTGCGCGTCGTCGAGGAGATGCCACGTGTCGACGTAGGTCGACGTTCGCGGATTGGATTTCGCAACCGATGCGAGGATTCGGTTGACGATCGGGAAGCTGTGCCGGAAGCCCGAGCCGTCGGGGATCGGCAGGCCGAGCCAGACGACGTAGATGCCTCGCGCCGCGAGCTCGTGCGTGACGCCTTCGACGCGGCGCCGGTACTCCGCGTCCCACGACGAGCTGCCGAGCGGCCCGACCGTCTTTCCCTTCGGCACACCGGCGAGGTAGTCGTGAGCGTCGTCGGCGCCGAAGGAGAACACGGCGACCTTCGGCGCGAGCTGGCGCGCCGCGACCGGTATCCGCAGGAACCAGTTGTAGAGATCCGGGCGCGCGAGACCCGTCGAGAGACGGCTTTCGACGCCGACGATGTCGACCGCGGAGCCCGCGACGCGCTGGAGCCCCTGCCCCGGCACCTCGGCGAGCGAGTCTCCCGCGACCCAGACCCGCAGAGGGTGCGCCGCGGTGAAGTGCGGCAGCGACGCCTGGCGGCGGTGCGGCGTCACCCGCACGGGGACGGTCGCGGACTTCGCCGGCGGCAACCCGAACTGGACCTGCGTGTCGATCCGATCCCAGCTCTGACGCCCGAGGGCCTCCTGGATCCCGTGACGCGGGGCGGTGAGGTGCAGGAAGCTGCTGACGTCCACCAGCGGGCGCGCGACGGCGAGCGCGGCCCTGCGCTGGATGCCCGGCTGCTGGATCTCTGCGGTCTTGCGAATGCCCCTGGCGTTGAGCAGCGACGCGAAGATCAGCGTCAGAAGGCAGACGGCGATGCTGCGGGCGGCGGACTGTGGCGGGAGTCTCATGCCTAGAACCGGAAGTAGATGAAGGGGGCCACGCCCTGGGGGCCGAGGGCGTCGATCACCATCAGGCAGCCGGCCAGGCACGCCGCCTGCACCGCCGTCGCAAGGCGCCCGAATCGAAGCTCGACCCACGAGAGCGCGCTCGGTCGCACGTACTGCACGCCGATCCCGAACACGATTGCGAGCACGACGGAGGTGGTGACGAGCGGCGACGGTTGACCCCAGGCGTCGAACAGACGCTGGAGGATCTCCCATGCGCGCCCGAACGAGTCGGCGCGGAAGAACACCCAGGCGAAGCAGACGATCTGGAACGTGAGGATCCTCCCGAACCAGATCCCGGCAGTGGACGTCGGCCGCCAGCCGATCGCACGCTCGACGCAGAGCCCGATGCCGTGGATGGCGCCCCAGACGACGAACGTCCACGCGGCTCCGTGCCAGAGCCCGCCGAGGAGCATCGTGATCATCAGGTTCACGTACGTCCGCGCGCTGCCCTTACGGCTTCCGCCGAGCGGGATGTAGAGGTAGTCGCGCAGCCAGCGCGAGAGAGTCATGTGCCAGCGGCGCCAGAAGTCCTGAAGCGAGACGGCCGTGTACGGAGAGTTGAAGTTCTGCGGAAACTTGAATCCGAGCAGGAGCGCGACGCCGATCGCGATGTTCGTGTACCCGCAGAAGTCGGCGAAGATCTGCACGGCGTAGGCGTAGATCGCAACCAACACCTCCAACGACGAGTATCGATTCGGCGCGGCGAACACCTCGTCGACGATGTGCGTCGCCAGGTGGTTCGCGATCACCACCTTCAGGAACAGGCCGCTGACGATCAGGAAGAACGCGCGCGAGTTGTCGACGCGGCGCGGGTCACGCGGGCTCTCGAGCTGCGGCATCAGCTCGCTCGCACGGACGATCGGCCCGGCGACGAGATGCGGGAAGAACGCCTGGAAGACCGCGAAGCGCGCGAACGACGCCGGTACGACCTCGCCGCGGTAGGTGTCGACGACGTACGAGATCGCCATGAACGTGTAGAAGGAGATGCCGATCGGCAGGGCTGCGCTGACGAGCCATGACGTCCCGACCAGGTTGTCCACCGAGCTGACGAGGAACCCCGAGTACTTGAAGTACGCGAGCAGGCCGACGTCGAATCCGACCGCGAGCGTGAGGAACCCCTTGCGCGCCGCGACGGTCGTCGACCGGAAGATGGCAAGCGCGAGAACGTGGTTCACGACCGTGGAGGCCATCAGGAGAAACACGAACCTCCAGTCCCACCAGCCGTAGAACACGTAGCTCGCCAGCAGGATCCATCCCATCCAGGCGCGCCGATGCCGCTGCAGCGCCCACGAGACGGGCAGGACGATCATGAAGAAGATGGCGAAGGTGGCAGTCGGGAACAGCATCCGCCCGTCTCCCCGGTGCTAGCGCCTGACGTGCAACGTGAGCCGTCGAGTCGTGGAGGTGGCGGTCGCGTCCGTGATGCGGATGTTGAACGTGTACGCGCCGGCCCCGACCAGTGGGCGCCCCCGCACGACCCCGTTTGCCTCGAGGTGCAGCCCGGCGGGCGCGCGCTCGAGCAGCGACCACCGGTACGGAGCGATTCCGGCGGCTCCGACGAGCCGCGCGGAGTAGGCCGCGCCGTGCGTCGCGACGGGAAGCCGCGACGTCTGCACGCGAACATCGGGCGCCGCGACTCCGCCCGCCAGGAGAGCCTTGTGGATGAGCGTCGCCATCGCCTGGGCCCCGGCGTCGTCCAGATGGATGCCGTCGTTCTGGAACCAGTCCGGGTGACTTCGCGAGTAGACGTTCCAGTCGACGAGCGTGAGGTCGGGATGGTTCGCGGCCGCCGCCTCCAGCGCCGCATTCATCGTCAGGTACGGGTGGCGCGCTGCACGCAGGGTGAGCCAGAAGATGTGCTTCGCGCCGGCTCCTTCGAGGGCGGTCAACGCGCTCTGGAGATCCTGCGCGAACGTGTCCTCGTGGTCGTTGTAGCCGACCGCGATCACCACGTTCGGCCCGAGCGCGGGCCCGAGCGACTGGACGAGGTCGATCACGTTCGGCGGACGGACGCCGTTGTAGGGGCAGCTGTCGCCGGCGATGCGCCGGCAGGGGGCCACCTGGAGGTTGAGCGAGACCTCGCGGCGCGCCTCCGCCACGGCCGTGCTCGTCCCGACGATCGCATCGGCGACCGAGTCGCCGATGAGCGTCACCTGCTGAGCCTTCGTCTGGACACGGGCCGCAGCCGTAGCGCCGACGGCCACCGCCCCCAAGACGACGAACGCAGCGACCCCTACGAGCGCGCGCGTCATCGCCGCCGATCGTAGCCGCTCGTTCGTCTCGTCAGACGACGAGCCGCAACGAGCGCGCTTTTCGTCAGGTGAAGCGCTTGCGCGGCGCGACCTCCTGCGGATAGTCTGCGGCTCCCGCCGGGCGCGGAGCGCGAGTAGGTCGAGATCCCACCGAGAGACTCGGGCGCGCGCAAGCGCGAACGGGCCGGTCGGAGGGGTGGACGAAAGCGCCCCCCGCGCCAGGCGGGTTTTTCTCTTTTCAGTGGCCCGGCGAGTGGCGAACGCGCGACCCGCCGCGGAGGACACTCGGCCGAGACGGCCAACCCAGATTCCTCGGAGCCGGATGGTTTTTGCTACTGATCCCAGAGTTCACGACAGCAGCATCCCGGCCGAGGTCACTCTGCAGACGTCAGAGACCGCATCTCCTTCTGTCGCGGCCGAGCAGACGGCTGTCGACGACGACGTCGTCAGTCCAGAGCTCGCTCTCGTCGACCCTCGTCTGCGCGAACGGCTCGCCTTCACTGCCCCAACCCGAGCCACGAATCATCGCGGCCCCGGCACCGGCCGACGAGCCTCCGGTCGCGGTCGAGACCGTGCCGTTACCGGCGACCGCTCCTGCCGAGTCGCCGCTCCGCGTCGCCGAGCCCGAGGTCGCTCCCCCTGCGCTGCCGCCAGCCGCTCCGGTCCCGATCGAGCGGTCACGCGGACGCCGGTGGCCGGTCTTCGTCGCGGCGCTCGTCGGCGGCGCGCTCGCACTCGCGGCGACGGTTGCGTTTCTCCCTCACCGCAAGTCGACCCCCGAGACGGCGCGCGTGGTCGACCCGTCGATCACGGGCCACATCGGACGGCCCGCATCGTCGACGCCCCGGGCCCATGTCACAACCGCCGCCGACACCGACGCAGTCGACGCCGGCGCGGCCCACGACAGGCCATGCTCCGGCGCGCACGACGCACGCGACCACGACCCCCGGAGCGACGCAGACCTCGCCCGAAGACGAGCGCCAAGCCGAAGACGAAAGCCAAACCGCCGCCGAAAGCCGCCCTCGTCTCCCGGGGCGACGACGCAAGACAAGCTCGCCTGGGCGCCGGCTGCCGGCGCGACCGCGTACGACATCGACCTGCTCAGAGGATCCAAGCGCGTGTTCCATGCGCGCACGCGCCAGACGAGCATCGTCATCGCCGTGCGAAAGGGAGCGCGGGGCCCGGCTGGATCGCTCCCTCCCGGCGAATACGAGTGGATCGTCTGGCCGGTCGTCGGCGGGCAGAGATCGGCCCAGGCGATCGTGCGCTCGCCGCTGAAGCTGCCGAGCTGAGTCGAGACACCTCGCCGAATCCCTGGAACAGGGGATATCGGCCGAGAGCGGGCATCGCTTATCTGGGGGACACAAGGGGATCAGGGGCCTGCGGCTCGATCGCTCCTGATGACTGAACTGCGGACTTGGGGAGGGCATGTTGAGGGGTAAGGGGCTACGCGCGGCCGCGGTCGTGATCGCGGCGCTTGTCTTCGCGCCGGCGGCATTCGCACATCACTCGGTCATCACGGCGTCGTTCTCGTGCGACGGACTGGTCAGCTACACGGCGACGGCCTGGAGCACGAACTCGGGCCTGCCCGGGAGCCGGACGAACACGGACGTTCGGATCTTCGAGACGGCGGTCAACGGCTCGGCGCTGAATCCGACCGTCCAGGTCGGAAGCGGCGCGTTCAACACGGCCGGCAACTACTCGTTCTCCGGTTCGTTCTCCGTCGACAGCTCGGTCTCGAGCGTCACGCTGAACGCGAAGGAGTTCGCGAAGTGGGGCGACAACTCCGGCCCGAGCGGTGGGACGAACGTCGAGAGCTCGACGACGGTGACGCGCGCGACGACCGGGTGCACTCCGCCCCCGCCGCCGCCCCCGACCGACCAGTGCCCGAACATCGAGGGCGTCCAGGCGAGCGTCCCGGACGGGATGATCAAGGACGACAGCGGCAACTGCGTCACGCCGCCGCCGCCCGATCAGTGCCCGAACATCGACGGCAACCAGGCGAGCGTCCCTGACGGGATGATCGTGGATGCGAACGGCAACTGCGTCACGCCGCCGCCCCCTCCGCCTCCGCCTCCGCCTCCGCCGCCGCCGCCGCCGACCGACCAGTGCCCGAACATCGACGGCAACCAGTCGGCGATCCCGGACGGCATGGTCACGGACGCGAACGGGAACTGCGTGACCCCTCCGCCGCCGGTGACGCCGACCCCACCGACGGCCACGCCGACTGCCGTGCCTCCGGCAACGACGCCGAAGCCGGTCGTCAAGCACGCCAAGAAGAAGGTCGTCAAGGCCAAGGTCAAGGTCAAGCCGAAGAAGCACCCGAAGAAGAAGGTCAAGGTGCACCCGAAGGCGACGCAGGTTCGGAAACCCGGTGTTCTTCCGTTCACGCCGTAGCGCCTTTGCGGCGGCCGTGGTGGCGGGGCTGACGATCGTCGGCTCCGCCACCGCGGCCTCGCCGATGCTCCGCATTCCGCGGATGGGGCTCGACGTCCCGCTGGCATCCGACCTCGCGTACGGCCCGCACCTGTACTACCGGAGCACGACGACGGTCGCGATCGCCGGCCACCGAACGACACACACGCATCCGTTCCGGAACCTGCAGCTCCTCCGGCGCGGCGACCCGATCTGGGTCGGGCACACCCTCTATCGCGTCCGCCGGACCGTCACCGTCCGCCCGTGGCAGGTATGGGTGCTGCGCTACAAGGG
Source organism: uncultured Thermoleophilia bacterium (assembly GCA_963851065.1). Classification (GTDB taxonomy): domain Bacteria; phylum Actinomycetota; class Thermoleophilia; order Gaiellales; family Gaiellaceae; genus PALSA-600. The sequence goes on along the minus strand of CAWKNW010000009.1, from coordinate 525,332 downwards.
CCTCGTGCTCTCGGCGTGCACGCCGCCCGGAAGCGCCGCGTACCGCATCGTCGTTCTCGCGGCCCGCGCGAACTAACCTGCAAGCTCGGCGATCCGCTCGGCGGCCGTGCGCAGCGCCGGCTCGTCGAACAGGTACGGCGTCGCGTTCGGAACATCGTGCAGTGGTGCGTCGAGCTCGGCGCTGCCACCCGCTGCATTGACGGCGTAGCGCACCGGGATCTCGTGGCAGACGACGAGCGTCGTCGCCTCATGACGATCGCACAGCCGTTCGAACGCGGCGGCGTACCGGCGGGCGGCGTCGTTGAGGCTCTCTCCGCCCGGAAACGGGAGGTCGCGGTCGGCGTGCGGCTTCGAGTGGCGGTAGTCGGCCAGCGACCCACCTTCGAGCTCGCCGATCCGGACGTCGCCGAGGTCGGCATCGACCACGCGCGGCACAGGTCGCCCGCCGACCGCGATGTCGACGGTCTGCACCGCACGCGGGAAAGGCGAGACGACGACGAGCTCGAGCGGCAGATGAGCGATCTGACCGGCCAGCTGCGTCGCCTGTTCGATCCCCTGAGCGGAGAGACCGCGGTCGAGGGCCGGATCGCCGTTGATCACCCCGGCGACGTTGAGCAGCGATTGGCCGTGACGGGCGAGCACGAAGGTGCGCACGCGCGGAGCCTACGAAAGGAGCCTCAGCGCCGCGCGAGAATGCCTGGGGATGCCGTATCGGTCGTCACGGCTCTTCCGCGCACAGTTCCGGCTGCTCGTCGACCTCAACCTGCTCGAGGCAGCACAGAACCGGCTGATGGCCGAGACGAAGGCGGGTCATCGCCTGCGCGCCCGCCGTGCACGCAAGGACGTCGTTCAGCTTCGGAAGACGATCGACGAGCAACGGTTCGTGGTCGCCGAGTGGAAGCCCGCGGCACTCGACGAGCGCGAGCTCCTGACGCGGCTGCGACCGCTGCTCGCCGTGCAACTGCCGGGGCACGCTCCGCCGGCACAACGCTCCACGTTGTCCGAGCAGGTGTTCGCGTGGCTCGCGTTCCTGGCGGCCGGCGCCGCCTGGGCCTACACGCTCGCGAGCGTCGCGGCGCAGGGAATCGACAATCGTCCCTCGCTGATCGTCGCGCAGGTCTGTGCCATCGTGCTGTCGCCGATCGCGATCGCGCTCTTCGGGCGCCGTTGACATAGTCCGGGCGTGACCGCGAGCGCTCACGCACAGGCCCGGCCGGTCCCCTCGGCGCGCGTCGGGCCCGTGTTCGGAGCACTGATGCTCGTGATGCTGATGGCGTCGCTCGACTCGACGATCGTGTCGACGGCGCTGCCGACGATCGCGGGGAGCCTCGGCGGAATCGACAAGCTGTTCTGGGTCGTCACCGCGTACCTGCTGACCTCGACGATCACGACGCCGGTCGCGGGGAAGCTCGGCGACATGTACGGGCGCAAGCTCGTGCTGCAGGTCGCGTTGGTCATCTTTCTCACCGGCTCGGTGCTCTGCGGGCTGAGTCGCGACATGACCGAGCTGATCGCGTTTCGCGGCCTTCAGGGCCTCGGCGGCGGCGCATTGATGGTCAGCACGCAGGCTGTGATCGGCGACGTCGTCTCACCGCGCGAACGCGGGCCGCTACTCGGGGCTGATGGGTGCGGTGTTCGGCGTCTCGACCGTGCTCGGGCCGTTGCTCGGCGGTCTCTTCGTCGACCACCTGTCGTGGCGTTGGATCTTCTACGTCAACGTCCCGATCGGGATCGCCGCGTTCGTCGTGCTGCAGATCGTGCTCGCCACGCCGGCAGTGCGCATCAAGCGCACGATCGACTACCTCGGCATGGCGCTGCTCGCCGGCGGGCTGACGTCGATCGTCCTCTACACCAGCCTCGGCGGGTCCACGTACCCGTGGTGGTCGGCGCAGATGATTCTGCTGCTCGTCCTCAGCATCGTGCTCTCGGTGGGCTTCGTCGTTGCCGAGCGCTACGCGAAGGAGCCCACACTCCCCCTCTCGCTGTTCAGCAATCGCGTCTTCACCGTCGCGAGCATCGTCGGCTTCATCGTCGGGTTCGCGCTGTTCGGCTCGGTCACCTACATCCCGCTGTACCTGCAGGTGGTGAGGGGAGCGAGCCCGACGCAGTCCGGCCTCGAGATGCTGCCGTTGATGGCCGGTGTCCTGATCGCGTCGATCGGCAGCGGCCAGCTGATCTCCCGCGCCGGCCGCTACAAGATCTTCCCGATCGTCGGGACCGGGTTGATGGTCGTCGGGATGCTCCTCCTCGCCCGCCTCACGCCCGACGACCTCGACGCTGCTCGCCGACCTCTACATGGTCGTGCTCGGCCTCGGCCTCGGCTTCGTGATGCAGGTGCTGATCCTCGCCGTCCAGAACGCCGCCGACTACCGCGATCTCGGCGTCGCCACCGCGAGCGCGACGCTCTTCCGGTCGATGGGCGGGACGATCGGCGTGCCGATCTTCGGCGCCATCTTCACCAATCAGTTCGCGAGCAAGCTCGCATCGCAGCTGCCACCCGGTGCCGCAGGGCAGATCCCCTCGCACCTCGGCCCGGAGCAGATCGACAAGCTGCCGCCGGCGATTCGCGATCCCGTACATCGACGCGTACGCGTCTTCGCTGCATCCGGTGTTCCTGATCGCAGCCTTCCTCGCGCTCGCTGCGTTCGCGTTCACCTGGCTGCTCGAGGAGCGACCGCTTCGCCAGACCGTCGCCGAGCAGGGCATCGGCGACAGCTTCGCCTCCCCGCGCGACGCGACCTCGCTGGACGAGCTCGAGGCACGGTTGAGCAAGCTGGCGCAACACGAGAACCGGCACCTCGTCTACGAGCGGCTGGCGAACGCTGCCGAGATCGACGTCACGCCGGGCGAGGCCTGGCTGTTGCTGCGCGTCGATCGGGTGGACGGCGTGACCGCGGAGGAGCTCGCCGGGCGCTACAAGCTCCAGGCGGATGCCGTCTCGACGCTCCTGACGGATCTCGATGCGCACGGCCTGGTCGAGGGCGAACCTCGGGTTCGCCTGACCGAGCGCGGCCAGGACGCCGTACAGAGGATGGCCGACGCCCGCCAGGAGGCACTCCAGCGTTTCCTGGAGGAGTGGCAGCCCGAACAGCATCCGGAGGTGCTGCAACTCCTCGAGCGCTTCGCGCGGTCCCTCCGAGCGACCCCACCCGCCGGCGATCCCGTGCCGGCCTAGCGCGGGTGACCGAAGCAGCATCGTCTCCGTCCGGTGCCTGGGTCGTGTCGGCCGTTCGGCGCGACGACGAGCTCGCACCGCCGATCGCCGGGACGTCGCTGACCGCCGACTTCGACGAATCGGGTCGCGTGTCGGGCTCGGCGGGCTGCAACCGCTACACAGCCGCCCACACTGCGAGCGATGCAGAGATCCACATCTCCGCGGCTGCTTCGACACGCATGTTCTGCGCCGACCCGCCCGGCGTCATGGAGCAGGAAGCGGCGTTCCTCGCCGCGCTGACCGAGGCGGCGAGCTTCCGACTCGCCGGCGACTCACTGCAGCTTCTCGACGCGTCGGGAAGCGTGGTCGTCGCCCTCCATCGTCCACGATGAGAAGTGTGCGGGGCCCGTTCCGGCCCCGCACACTCGTTGTCTTCGCCGGTCTAGTCGTTCGGGGTCGTCGACGTCGTCGTGTGGTCGTTCGTCGTCGTCGGCGGCGGGTCGTTGCTGTTGGTCGTGGTCGGCGGATGATCGCCATTCGTGGTCGTCGGCGGGTTCGTCGTCGTCGGCGGGTGATCGCCACCGGATGTGGTCGTGCCACCGTCCGATGTCGTGGTGGTCGTCTGACCGCCGTTGTCACCACCGCGCGGGCGGTGACGACCTGGAGGACCCTGCCTCGGCGAACGGTGACGGTTCCGTCGGTACCGACACACCCTTCGCCGCTGAAGCGGATCGTCTGCCCCGACGAGCCGATCGTCGACCTTGACCGTCTGGCCGCGGGTGAGGCTGGTGTGGCGCCAGCGACCTGGCCACCGTGACCGTGAACGACTGCGGCGCCGACACCGTGCCGAAGACAACAGCATGCCTGCAGGTGCGGCTCGGCCGTGCCGGTGCCACCGCTGGCGAAGGCGAAGGAGGCCCCCACCCCGGCGACGCCGCAGAGCATCAGAACGATGATCCTGAGCTTCACTCGATCTCCTTTGGAAGGTGCGTGGAACGCATGACTTCGAGCAGATATCGGTCGGGAACGACACGATCCCCGCTCACCCGCGCGAGTGAAGCGCTGACATCCCTCGAACAGGTGGAACCTCCTGAGGGCTTCGAGATAACTGGTCCGCCGAGAAGCGAAGCTCACGCCTCAGGGTCGAAGATCGCCTCGGGCACGAAGCAGCCCACGACCCAGTTCGGCGCATCCACGACCTCGTGGATCCGGAGATCGCAGGCGACGCTCGCAAGCGCATATGCCTCCTGCCGATCGAAGCCGTGACGATCGCCGAGCCAGGGACCGTGGCACGCACGGAGTCGCGCGCGGCCTCGAAGCAGATCCGGGCCGACGCCCGTGCAGACGTGGTAGCTCGACTGCTCGTGCGCACCGATCGAGCCGGCGGGAACGTCGTACTGCGGGGCGTCGACGCGGACGTCCTTGCGCACCGTCAGTCGGACGGTCGACTTCCATCGCCGTCTCGATCGCGGTACCGCAGACCTCGCCGTCGCCCTGTGCCGCGTGTGTGTCGCCGAGCGAGAACAGCGCGCCCTGGACGCCGACCGGAAGGTAGAGCGTGACGCCGGGGTTGAGGTGCTTCGTGTCCATGTTGCCGCCGAACCGCGACGGCGGCACGATCGAATGGCTCCCCGGCTCGGCGGGCGCGACTCCGAGCGTCCCCGGAAACGGCCGGTAGGGCAGCGTCACACGTTCCGAGAAGCGGATGCGCCCGTGCTCGGGGTCGACGTGCGAGATCCGAAGCCACGGCTCGGCGTACTCGTCCGCGAGCAGGCCGAAGCCGGGGATGATCGCCGTCCACCCCCACGACTGCGGCCGGAACTCGAGCAGCTCGACCGCGAGCGTGTCACCGGGCTCGGCGCCCTTGACGAAAACCGGCCCGCTGACCGGATTGACGTGCGAGAAGTCGAGCTTCGAGACGTCGTCGACACCGGATGTGCTGGTGATCTGCTCGTCGGAGGCGTCGCGGACGTGCAGCAGAACCGCCTCGCCCGACTCGATCTCGAGCGCCGGCTCGATCGAGTTGTCCCACGCGTACTCGTAGGCGTCGGAACGGAGGTCGTGGAGCGAGTGGGCCTGCATCTCGAGGTACGTCGAGGTGGACCCTACGCCAAGATCGTCCTTGCGGACGAGGGCAGGATCGTCCTCAGTTCCGTTTTGCTAACCAGCCGTCGCGCCTAGCTTGAATGAGATGTCCGAAGCGATCGGTGGGCGTCAGCGAGCGCGTTCGACGGCAGTTCTCCTGCTCTGGGTCGCCGCGGCCGCATTGCCGCTCGTCGGGCTCGTCTCCTTGCTGCTGCGGTCGCAGCTCGACCCGCACTTCGAGAACTACCGTGCCCACTTCGTGATCTTCGGAGCCGTAGGCGCCCTGGCCTTCGTCCTCGGTTACGCGGCCGGAGAGGCGGCGAACCGGCGGGGCGATGCTCGCGTCCTCTTGCTCTCGCTCGCGTTCATGGCCACCGGCGGCTTCATGGGGTTGCACGCCATCGGGACCGCAGGTGTCCTCTTCACGAAGGAGCACGCCGGCTTCCAGGTCGCGATCCCCGTCGGCCTGCTGGTCAGCGCTGTGTTCGCGTTCGGTTCCGCCTTCGTCGACGTCCACCCCGGCGTCGGCCCGTGGCTGGTCCGCCGGCGGAGCATCCTGCGCGCGTTCGTGCTCTCGGCGATGGCGGGCTGGCTCGTCTGGACCGTTCTCGACCTGCCACCGCTCCGGTCGCCTGACGGCGAAGCTGCTCGCGGCAGCCTGCTCGCGGTGCTGGCGATCGTCGGCACCTTCGTGTACGCGGTCAGCGCTGCTCGCTACTGGAACATCTTCCGCCACGATCGCAAGCTGCTGCCGGCAGCGGTGATCGCCTGCTTCCTGCTGCTGGCAGAGGCGATGATCGGTGTCGCCGTGACCGGCGAGCGCCAGTGGCACGCGAGCTGGTGGGAGTGGCACGGCCTGATCGTCAGCGCGTACCTGGTCATCGGGTTCGCCGCGCGTCGCGAGTGGCGAGACGAGCGGTTCCGGCACCTCTATCTCCCGTCGACACGGGAGCGCCGTCAGGACATCAGCGTCCTGTTCGGCGATCTGGTCGGATTCACGCAGTTCTCGGAGCGATCGACGCCCGCCGCGGTCGCGGAGGTGCTGAATACGTACTGGGGCACGGCAGCGCCGCTGATCACACGCCGGTTCGGCGGTGAGCTGGAGAAGTTCATCGGCGACAGCATCGCCGCCACGTTCAACAGCCGCGGCGACCAGCCCGACCACGCGGTCCGCGCCGCACGAGCCGCATTGGCGCTCCAGGAGGAGCTCGCAGCGCTCGCCTCGGAGCATCCCGGTTGGCCGCAGCTCCGCGTGGGCGTCAACAGCGGCGAAGCCGTGCTCCGAGAAGTCGGCGGCGACGGCCACGTCGCCTACCCGCTGGTCGGGGACACGATCAACACCGGCTCGCGACTGGAGAGCCTTGCGCCCGCCGGAGGCGTGTTGATCGGCGCGGAGACCTACGACCAACTCCCCGACGGCGCGGTCGTCGAAGCGAAAGCCGCGCTGCGGATCAAAGGCAAGTCCGACGCGATTCAGGCCTACGTGCTGCTCGCGCTGCCGTAGGTAATCGAGCCTGGCCAGACCGCGGTCTCTTGGTCCCGTGCAAGCGTCTTGCAAGGGCCCGGCGCCATCGTCGTGTGGGTCAAGCACGTTCTCTCTCGAAAGGGGCGCACGATGACCGTTCACACGACGATTGCAGTTCAACCGCGGCATCGGCACCGGCGGATTGCCGTCTCGGCCGCAGCCGTCGCCGCGGCGATCCTGGCCGCAGCGGCCGTTGCCGTCACCACCGGTGCTCACGGGAAGGCCGCCTCGAACACGCAGCAGTCGATCTCCGCGCAGCCTGCGCTGTCTAACTCGGCCGCGATGTCGACGATCATGGCGCTCACGCCCGAGCGGCTCGCGGCCGGAGCGTTCGACTCCCGCTACGCCCTCCCCGCCAAGCAGATCGGCCCCACGATGGCGTCGGTGCTCGCTTCGATGAGCCCCGCGACGCGGCGCTACACGGAGGCGATCATGTCGCTGACGTTCGCGCAGCTCGCGGCCGGAGCCGCCGGGTCGCCGTAGAGGCGACGGCCGAGGAGGGGGACGAGACTCGTCTCCCTCCCCCTCTCGCTTCGCGCTCTCGGTTTATGGTCGAAGGCCGCGTCACGAATCCCCATGCCGATCTCCCAGCTTCCGCGCGGAACGCTCATCGTCGACTATCGGGTCGAGGCCGTTCTCGGTCGGGGCGGGATGAGCGTCGTCTACCTGGCCGAGGATCTTCGCCTGAAGCGTCGCGTCGCCCTCAAGCTGCTGACGCCCACGCTCGCCGAGGACGCACGCTTCCGCGAGCGGTTCCTGTCGGAGTCGGAGCTCGCCGCCTCGCTCGACCACGCGAACGTGATCCCGATCTACGAGGCCGGCGAGGCCGACGGCCACCTCTACATCGCGATGCGGTACGTCGAGGGATCGGATCTGAAGGCGCGACTCGGCGACGGCCCACTCTCCAACGAGGAGGCCGTCGCCGTGGCCGCGCAGGTCGGCGGTGCTCTCGACGCCGCCCACGAGCGCGGCCTGGTGCACGGCGACGTGAAGCCTTCGAACGTGTTGATCGACGGACGCGGCCACGTGTACCTCGCGGACTTCGGTCTGACGAAGCGTCTCGGCGACGAGGAGTCACCGGCCGGCGACGGCCAGCTGATGGGCACGATCGACTACGTCGCCCCCGAGCAGATCCGCGGCGAGCCGGTCGACGGCCGCGCCGACATCTACTCGCTGGGCTGCCTGCTCTACGAGTGCCTGACCGGGCGCCAGCCCTTCAAGCGCGGCAACGACGCCGCAATCCTCTATGCCCACCTCGAAGACGAGCCGCCCACAACCGGCGGCGCCGCCGACCCGGTGATCGCAAAGGCCCTCGCCAAGTCCCCCGACGACCGCTACCAGACCGGCGCCGAACTCACCGAGGCCGCACGCGATGCGCTCGGGGTCGCCGCGCCACGCCCCAGCCGCCGGCTCGCCGCGGTCGCCGTCGTCGCCGTCGCGATTTCGCGTCGCGTCACTCGCTTGCCTTCGTCATCCTCCGAAGCGGCGGCGGGGGTGCGGCCCCCCACGGCGAGCTGTATCGCATCGACCCGGAACGCAACGCCGTCTCCGGCTCCGTCGCAGTCGGATCGATGCCCTCGGCTGTCGCGAGCGCTGCGGGGCGCGTGTGGGTCACATCGCTCGGCGACGGCACCGTTTCCCTCGTCGATGACCACAGCCTCCACGCCGTGCCGATCCCGACCCCGGGCGCACCGGTCGGCGTAGCGGCGCAGGACGGCACCGCCTACGTCGCCGACTCCGGCAGTCCAGGAGTCGTGACGGTGGTCTCGGCGGACGGCAGCTCGCGCGACCCATACGCTCCCGGCCGATGGCATCGCCGCCATCACGACGGGGCGGGAAGGGCTCTGGATCGCGCGCGACGGCGCTGCGGATCGTGTAGAGCCGGTCAACACTTTCGGCGGCGAAACCGTCAAGCGGGTTCCTCTCTCTGGCTCCTTCGGGTCGTACGCCGCGATCGCGGTCGGAGCGGGGAGCGTCTGGGTGCTGGACGATCCGGCGGACCGACGGCTCTGGCGCATCGATCCGAGCGCGGCCGGCTGATCGCGCACCATCCCGCTTCCATTCGTGCCCGCCGCCGTCGCGGCCGGAGACGGAGCCGTGTGGGTCACGGGCCAACTCGACGACCGGGTCGCGCGCATCGACCCCGCGACGAACCTGATCGTCAAGACGATCAAGGTCGGGCGGGAGCCACTCGGGGTGGCAGTGGGTGACGGCGCGGTCTGGGTCGCCGACACGATCGACCGGACTGTCAGTCGCGATCGACCCGGCGACGAACCGCGTGACGAAGACCATCGACATCGGCAAGAGCCCGACGGCGATCGCCGCCGGCGACGGGTCGGTCTGGGTGGCGGCCGATGACAGCTGAGGCCGTGCGCAGGCACCTCCACGTCGCGTGCACGCTCGCGCTGCTGGTGACGGTCGCGGCCGGCTGCGGCTCCGGCCGCCATGACACGATCCGAATCGGGATCTACGGCGACTGCTACGGGCCGTTCGCGGGCTTGGGCGTCACCGAACGGGCTGAAGCAGGGGCAGACGTGTCGTTCATCCGGCGCGGCGCGAAGCCGAACGGACCCAGGCCGTCGGACGGAGTGAGCGGGATCACGGTTGCAGGCAAGCGTGTCGAACTGGTGCTCGGCTGCGATCTCTACCGCTCCCGCACCAGCAGTCTCGGCGTAGCTCGCCGGCTGGTCGAGCAGCAAGGCGCGGACATTCTCGTCACGCCGGACGATGTTCCCGACGACGGCGTCGCTTCGCTCTACTCCCCGCCGACAGCCGGGCGTGGCGTTCATCTCCACCGCGCTCGACCCGGCGGCGCGCCTCGGCCCCAACGTCTTCCACATCGCACCCGACAACCGACAGGTGCAAGCGGGGCTGGGTGCCTACGCCTTCCACACGCTTGGCTGGCGAACCGCGGACATCGTCGAAGAAGACGACCCGCAAGGATACGCCACATCGGCCGGCTTCATTGCGGAGTTCTGCTCGCTCGGTGGCACGATCGTCGGCCGCCAACGCGGGTCGGGGACCGGCATCGACTGGTCACGTGTCGTCCGGCAGATCCCGCGCGCCGCCGACGGCGTCGCACTGATGACCGGCCTTGTGAGCACGAACGGCTTCTTTGCCAGGTACGGGACGCTCCACTCCGACGTCCAGCGCCGGGTCGTCATGACTGGTGAGGCCGTCGCACTGGGATCCCGGCCGCCGGCCGGTGTGATGGCCGACAGGCCCCCCGTTCTCGTCGACCCGCCCGGCATGGCGCGGGTACCTGGAAGCCGCCCGTGCGGCGTACCCGCGATACGGCGCTGGTTTCGGCGAGCCCATCGACTCTTGGGAACTATGACGCGGTGGAGCTCGCGCTCGAGGCGCTCCAGCGTGTCCACGGGGACATGTCACACGGGGAAAAGCGCTTCATGGCGGCACTGACCTCGATTCGTTTGCACACTCCGGCCGGCGTCGCCCGCGTCGACCGGCACCACCAGGCCGTCGTGTCGAATTTCCTGAGCCGGGTCGAGAGAGGCCCGAACGGAGCGGTCGTCCTGCACACGGTCCGCATCGGTGCCGAATGTCGAGTCGACGTTCGGCGGCTACTTCACACCGACCTCGCCTCGAGACAGCCGAACGCAGCCCGTCTGCCGCAAGAGCCACGTGCCCGCGTGGGCCCGCTGATCAGGGCCGGATCGACCAGGTGAAGCGGGTCAGGCTCTCGCGCGGCGCGAGCCCGCCGGGCCGAAGGCCGCTGCGGGCGAGCAGAACCGGCGGACGCGCATCGGCAGCGAGCGCCGCCGCGGACCGGACCGAGGCCGTCTCGCTGCCAGCGCTCCGTGAGCCCGACGACGACGAGCGCCGCATCGTCGGCAGCGGCGACGAGACCCTCCGGCCCAGGTTCGAACAGCAACGGCTCGGCGGTCACGCCGAAGGCGCGCTGCGTCGCGAGCGACGCGCTTGCGAGCAGCCGGCTCGCGTCGCGCTCCTTCTCCCGCGGCCCGGCGAGCCGGAGCGGAGCATCGAGGGCGCCGGCGAGCCAGGCGCCGAGCTCGATCGCCGTCCAGTCGTGCTCGCTGCCTCCGAACGGCACGAGGACGGGACCCGGCCCGACCACATCGTCTCGGCCGACGAGCACGCCGACGTCGCACGGCGCTCGGGCGAGAACAGCCCGTATCACCTGATCCTCGAGCGGCGCCCGACCGCCGGCGAGCAAGAGGAGGTCGGCCTCCTGCTCCGTCGCCAGGCGGATTGCGTCACCCGCCTCGCTCCTCGTCGTGAAGCACGCCGTTCGTGCGACCGTCCCCCGCTTCACCAGTTCCTCTTGCGTGGCGCGCAGCAGGTCGTTCGCCGCCGCGAGCTCGGTGTCGGAACCGACGAGGCGGGCAACGATCACCTCCCGGGTCGGCTTCCGGGCGAGCGGCTCGGCGAGAGCAAGCAGTGGCTCGACGCGATCCTCCGCGAGTGCGACGACCAGGACTGCTCGATCCGGTCTCGTCGTTCCGGCGAGGTCGAGCGACGGGTCCTGCCGCAGGATCGCCCGCTCCAGCTGATGCAGCACCGGCCCGGGCTCGATCCCGAGCTCGTCGACGAGCGTCGCTCTTGCCTCGTGGTACGAGCCGAGTGCATCCGCCTGCCGGCCCGACCGATAGAGGGCGAGCATGTGCTGGCTCCGCATCCGCTCGCGCAACGGATGCTCCTTGACGAGGGCATCGAGCTCGCCGGCGAGGTCCGCGTGGCGGCCCAGCTCGAGATCGGCTTCGATCCGGCGCTCGAGCGCCGCGAGCCGCAGCTCTTCCAGCCGTGCGATGGCCGGCTGCGCGAAGTCCTCATAGGCGACGTCCGCGAGCGCGGGCCCGCGCCACAGCCCGAGCGCCTCGCGCAGCAGGGCTGCGGCCTCGGCGGCCTCGGCGGCATCGGCCTGCTCGACGAGCTCCTCGAAGCGGTGGACGTCGAGCTCGCCTCGCCCGACCTCGAGCGAGTATCCGGACGGTCCCGTCACGACCCGCCGTCCTGCCGTCCCGAGCGCCTTGCGCAGATGCGAGACGCGAACCTGCAACGCCGCGGCCCCCGACGGCGGCGGCCCGTCGGGCCAGAGAGCATCGAGCAGACGATCCGCGGAGACTGCTTCGTTGGCGTGCAGGAGCAGCATCGCCAGCAGTGCGCGCAGACCGGCACCGGTCGGTGTCAGCAGCGCGTCGCCGTCGCGAACCTCGAGTGGGCCGAGGATGCTGAACTGCACGCGCCCGATTCTGACGTGCGAGGGAGGGAGGCACGTGCCTCCCTCCCTCGCGGTCTCCTGGTTGCCGTCGTGCGCTAGTGCGAAGTAGCGAGAGTGACTGCGGTTGCGTGCGCTCGTGGACGAGCGCCAGCGCGATGAGCGTCAAGGCGACGACAGCTGCAACGATGATCGCGGCCTGGCCCCAGTTGAGACCGCTCGGGTCGCCGGCGACGGGCACGCGGCGCGCCGGGCTGGAACTGCCGGCATCCACTGCCTTCATCGCCGAGGCTCCCGAGGCGAGCGCGAGCGGCGTGGCCATGGCGACTGCGCTGGTGAGCCAAGTCCTCATCTTCAGGCGGTGGCGCTTCATCTCTTCGTCTCCCTTGCTCGATGTGCCGGATCGCTGGGTCTTGCCCACAGGACGGACAGGGCAGCACACCTCTTGCGCCTGTGTGCGCGCTTGACACAGTGAGTGTCGCGCGCGTCACACTTCAGTCTCGATGCTCGGCGGAGAGCTCTTTCGGAATCTGCCCGAGCCGGAAATCCGGCGGCTCGTTGCGATCGCGACGCGTCGCCGCTTCGGCGACAACGAGGTCGTCTTTCACCGCGGCGATCCGGCCGACACGCTCCACCTGATCGTCCAGGGCCGCTTCGCCGCCCGCGTGGACAGCAACCTGGGCGACAGTGTCACCGTCTCGGTGCACGGACCGGGAGATGCCTTTGGCGAACTGGCGCTGCTCGACCTCGAGCAGCACCGCTCGACCACCGTCGCGGCGCTCGAGCCGGGCGAGACCTACGCCGTGCGGCGGGAGGATTTCACGCGCCTCCGGCAGGACTACCCGTCGGTCCACGAGGTGCTCGTCAGGCTGCTCGCCGCCCGTGTCAGGCGAATCAGCGAGCTGTACGTCGAAGCGCTGTTCCTCGACGCGGAGACTCGCGTGCTGCGCCGCTTGCACGAGCTCGCCTCCCTGTACGGGCAAGGCGACCCGGGCACCGTCATCCCGCTGTCGCAGCAGGAGATCGCTGGGCTCGCGGCGACGTCTCGGGCGACGGTGAACCGGGTGCTTCGGGCCGAAGCAGCGCGTGGCGTCGTCGCGCTCCATCGCGGCCAGACGACCATCGTCGATCCCGCTGCGCTCGCGCGGCGCGCGTGAGGCCCCATCGCGCGTGACAGCTGAATCTCCGCCGATCGTGCTACCGTTCTTCTTGATCCGAGCGAGTACCGGTTGCGCACGATGCGCTTCCTCTGCCCGTTCTTTTCTTGGCAGGAGGAGGTGTTTTCTTATGGCAACTGGAACCGTCAAGTGGTTCAACGACGCGAAGGGGTACGGGTTCATCACCCCCGCCGACGGTGGCAAGGATCTCTTTGTCCACCATTCGTCGATCGCCGGCGATGGATTCAAGTCGCTTGCTGAAGGTGCGCAAGTGCAGTTCGATGCCGTCGAGGGCTCGAAGGGCCCGGAGGCGAAGAGCGTCGTCGCCGTCTAGGCCTTATCGCTGACGCGGAGGCCGCAAGGCCTCCGCGAGGCGAACCACCGGAAGGAGCGCTGTTGAAGGGGACGATGATCTGGTTCAACCCGGCAAAGCGCCACGGGTTCATTCGAACGGAGGACGGCGAACGGCTGCTCGTCGAAGAAGAGGCGTTCGAGCCTGGCCACGTGCCGGGAGACCGCTGCAAGGGCACGCTCGTCTCGTTCGAGCGAATCGACGGCAACGAGGGCGAGGACGAGCCCCGCGCAACCAACGTGACGGTCGTGCCGAAGGTCGAGCCCGGCCGCGCACGCGCGAGGCGGCGCTGATGGCGCGTCGCAATCCCGAGTCGATGGTGAAGCGCGCACGCGAGCAGGCGCTGCGGGAGAAGCGCGAGCGCAAGCAGGCGAAGAAGGACGCGCGCGCAGCAGACCGCCGTCGCACCGACGCCGGCGACGAGGCGGAGGCGGCCGTCCCGGAGCCGTGAGCCGGTACGCCGGAGCAGAGAAACGCGATTCGCTGCAGCTCCTCGGCTACGAGGAGACGCTGAACGCTCTTCACGTGCTCATCGGTCGCCACGTGCTCGTGTTGTTCTCGGGCACCGAGGGCACACCGTTCATCTCAGGCGTCATCTCGGGCCGCCTCGAGCGTGGCGAGCTCGACGAACGGCTGCAGGCCGTCCTCCTCCGCGACGACGCTGCCGCGGTCGAAACGCTCTTCTTCCACGTCGGGTCGAGGCAACACGGGTTCGTGCTCCGCCCTGACGAGTTCGAATGCGGCTTCTGGCAGAGCGACGGTCAGCTGACGATCCACCTCGGCAGCTGCGCCGTGAGCGTGCTCGTCCAGGGAGAGCTCAGCGAGGCTCTGGAGCGCTGACGGCAAGCGCCGCCTGAAGGCGGTCGACGAACGGAACCTGCGCGGCCTTCAGCTTTCGGCGTGCCTCGCCGAGGTCGAACCATTCGACGCGGTCGATCTCGGGAAACGACTGGACGACGCCTGAACGCGGCGGCCATTCCAGCTCGTACGTATTGCTCACGGCGGTCGACGGGTCGAGGTCTCCCTCCACCGCCCATCCCAGCACGAGCTTGCCCGACTTCTGGGTGATCTCCCCGAGATCGAGGAGCGGCTGGTCGGGCGCCTCGTGTCCCGTCTCTTCTGCGAACTCTCGCCGAGCCACGGCGGTCAGCTCTTCACCAGGCTCGACTTCGCCCTTGGGGATCGTCCAGTGACCGAGATCCTTCGTGGCCCAGAAGGGCCCGCCCTGGTGAGCAAGCAGAACCTCCAGGCGACCCTCCCGGCGGCGCCAGAGCAGGATGCCGGCACTCGTGCGTCCCGACTTGTCGGCCAATCACACACACCTCCTCGCCCGTGCACATGCGCCGGATGCGTCCGAGACTCTACGCAGAGGACGCCGGCAGCGGGCGGAACGCGGGATCGAGCCGGTTCGAGGGCTCGGCTGCCCGGCATCGCGCGGCTCGCAGAGCAGGATCCCTGGGTTGAACTCTTAGGCAACTCCAAGGCGCCGCTCAGACGGCTCTCACCTGGCAGCGCTTGACTACGCGTAGGAGACAAAGAAGCAAACGCATCCTTCCCCGACAGAGGGCGCCGCAGCGGGCGCCCTCTGTCGCTTGATCCATCTCGAGAAGCCGGGACAGATGCGGCTTTCCCACGCGCGATCGGGGGACGCACCGACGCAGAAGCTGACCCGGCCGGGGGATCCTGCAGGTGTCCTCCATGGGAGGCAGTTGCATGCTGTGCTTCTCGCATGTGAGCAAGCGGTTCGGCGCGGTGCAGGCGCTCGCTGACTGCTCGTTCTCCGTCCGGCGCGGGCGGATGCTCGGCTTCGTCGGCCCGAATGGCGCCGGGAAGACAACGGCGATGCGCTCCGTCTTCGGGCTCGTCCAGCTCGACGGCGGCGAGGTGCTCTGGAACGGACGCCCGGTCGGGCTCGCCGAGCGGCTGCGTTTCGGCTACATGCCGGAGGAGCGTGGCCTCTACCCGCGGATGCCGGTCGGCGAGCAGCTCGCCTACTTCGGCTGCCTGCACGGGCTCGATGAAGGCGCCGCGCGCACGGCCGCAGCGCGCTGGCTCGAGCGGCTCGGCCTTTCCGACCGCGCCGGCGCGAAGGTCGAGGAGCTCTCACACGGCAACCAGCAGCGCGCGCAGCTCGCGGCTGCGCTGCTGCACGAGCCGGAGTTGGTCGTCCTCGACGAGCCCTTCGCGGGGCTCGACCCGGTCGCGGCCCAAACGCTTGCCGAGGTGCTTCGCGGCGAGGCGGCCCGCGGCACCGCCGTCCTCTTCTCGAGCCATCAACTCGAGCTCGTCCAGGACATCTGCGAGGAAGTCGCGATCGTCGACCATGGGCGGATCGTCGCAACCGGGGAGGTGGACGAGCTGAGGCGCGCCTCGCAGCAGCGCCGGATCACGCTCAAGCTCGACGGCGCGCCGCCACAGTGGCTACCCGACGTCGCCGGCGTCGAGCTCGTCGCGCGACGCAACGGCGACCTGCGGCTTCGGGCCGGCCGGGACGTCGACCCGGAGCAGGTGCTCGCCGCCGCAGAAGGGTCGGCGCGGGTGCTCGAGTTCAGCTACGGCCCGCCGACCCTCGCCGAGCTCTTCCTGGAGCTGGTGGCGCGATGAGCGGCCGGCGCGCGATCGCGCTCGTCGCCCGGCGCGAGATCCGCGAGCGCCTGCGCAGCAAGGTGTTCCTCGTCTCGACACTGGTGCTGCTCCTCCTCGTCGGCGGGTCGACGGCCCTGAACGGGGCGCTCTCGAAGAAGCCGACGTACCGGGTCGCGGTGACCGCGCCGGCGCCGGCCGGGCTTCTGCCTGCGCTCCAGCGCGCGGCAACACCCTTCGACAACGCGAAGGTACGGCTGCGCGTCGTCGCCTCGGCAGCGGCCGGACGGCAGGCGCTCGAAGCCAAGCAGGTCGATGCGCTCCTGCTCCTGTCCAGCGACCGCCTTGTCTTCCGCTCGAACGTCGATGCGAAGGCGGCGGCGGTCGCAGACACGGCCGTGCGCGCGCTCCGCAACCACCTGCCACCGGCACCGGAGCTGACGACGGCAACGCTCCATCCCCCAGACAAGAAGACCACCGACGCCGAGACCCTGGTCGCGTATGCCGGCTCCCTGCTCCTGCTTCTGTCTCTGGCGGTCTACGGCCAGTGGGTCGTCGCCGGCGTGGTCGAGGAGAAGAACAACCGCGTCGTCGAACTGATCCTCTCGACGACGCGACCGCGCCACCTGCTCGCCGGCAAGGTGATCGGGATCGGGCTGCTCGGATTCGCGCAACTCGCTCTCGTCGCCGGCCTCGCCGCCACCCTGCTCGCCGCCGGCGTCTTCAACGCCCCCGCGGGGCTCGGCGGCAGCCTCGCGCTCGTCATCCCCTGGTTCGCACTCGGCTTCGCGCTCTACGCCGTCGCCTACGCCGCAGCAGGCGCGCTCGCCTCCAGACAGCAGAACGCGGAGACGGCCGGACAGCCGGTCACCTATGCGCTCCTTGCCGCGTACTTCGCCGGCTACATCGCACTCAACGCCGACATGAACGGCCTCGCCGCGAACGTCCTCACGATCTTCCCGCTCTCCGCCCCGCTCGTGCTACCCGCCCGCAGCGCGCTTGTCGGCGTGCCGCTCTGGGAACACGCACTCGCGGTCGTGCTCGTCCTCGCCTCGATCTACGCGCTCGTCCGCTTCGCCGGCCGCGTCTACGGCCACGGCCTCCTCCACTCGGGCCCCCGCCTCGACCCTCGCACCGCCTGGCGACTCACACGCCAGCCCTAACCCACGCCCACCAAGTCGCCGAACGAAATGGTGTTCTCACTCGCCATCGACCAGCAGCCGCGCGTAGTTGCCCACCGACCGCTGATAGCGGGGCAGGTACGGCGCAAGTGCGGCAAGGGCAACCGAGACGGCCTCCCGCTCACGGCCGCTGTCGGCGAGGGCGAGCGCGAGGAATGCGCTGACGGCGTCGTCGAGCCGATCCGACGGTTGCCCGCGTTCGGCCGTGAGCAGGGCGAGGCTCTCGGGCACCCGGTCGAGATTGCGGAGCGAGCTCGACAGCTGGATCACAGCGCGCCGCCGACGTTCGCCCTCGAGGCCGAGCTCGAGCGCCCGCCTGTACAGGGGAACCGCTCGGTCGGGGTGCCCGGTCGAGTCGAACGCGCATGCGCGTTCGAACGCGGCGACGGCGCTGTCGGCTGGGAGGTCCGCGACGAGCTCCTCGACCTTGGCGCGAAAGACGTCTTCGTCGTGCTCGTCGATCGTCGCCCAGAGTGCCTCCGATCGCCGGTCGTAGTCGCTCGTCAGGGCCTGTTCGGTCATCTGGTCTTCCCCTTCCTGGTCACACGACGGGATCGAGGCGTCCCGCGCGATGCGCTTCGCGCACCTGTCGTCGATGCTCTCGAGAGGTCAGCAGCGAGAGGACGGCGACGCCTCCGCGATGTACCCGCACCTCGGCGTTCCGCATCTCACCGACGAGCTTGATCTGGCGACCATCAGCCGCCGGGGTGCCGGTCCAGTCCTTGACGCGCCCTCGGCCGATGCGACGCAAGTCGTCGTGATCGATGTTGGCGCCGTCGGGGACGAGCAGCTTCACGGTCGTGTGGTCGATGTCGAGCTCGATCTCGATCTCACCGGGCTCGATCGCGGGCAGCAGCAGGTCGAGCACGACGAAGCTGCGCGACGCGCGTACGTCGAATCTGCGCGCCGTCGTCCAGTCGCCGAGGTGCTTGATGGAAGCTCCATGGGCGCGGATCTGGATGGGTTCGGAGTTGACTGTCACGGCTGTCTCCTTTCTCGACAACGGGTTGAGGGTGTTAGCCGCGCCGGTATCTGGCGACGGCGAGCGGGACCGAGACGACGAGGATCGCGGCCGCCCAGGCCAGGGCGCGGGTGATGTAGTACGAGGAGGGGTGGCCGAGCTCGACCTGGGCACGCGATCCCAGGGTGAGCGCACGGACGGCGTCGACCATCGACGTGAGCGGCTGGTACTTGGCGAACACCTGCAGCCAGCCCGGCATCGACGCGACCGTGACGTACGCACTCGAGACGAAGGCGAGCGGGAACACGATCATCCCCATCCCCTGCGCGGCCTGGCCGGTGCCGGCGAAGAGGCCCATCGTGATGAACAGCCACTCGAAGGCGAAGCCGAAGACGATCACGAGCCCGAACGCCGCGATCCCGTCGGTCAAGCTGCCGTGCAGGCGGAAGCCGACCGCGAAGGCGATCGCGACGGTCACGGCCGAGGCGAGCGCCAGGATCGCGGTGTCGGCGATCGCACGTGCGGCGAGCACAGAGCCGCGCGGGATCGGCAGTGAGCGCAGCCGGTCGACGAACCCCTGCTCGAGGTCTTCGGCCGTGGCGACGGCGGCGCCGATGCCCGAGAAGAGCACGCCGGTGGCGACGAAGCCGGGCACGAGGTAGTCGACATACGGGATCGAGCCGGCGTGGATCGCGCCGCCGAACATGTAGCGGTAGATGAGGAAGAACAGGGACATCTGCAGCGTGGCCATCACGATCAGCTGCGGCGTTCTCACGTAGCGAAGCGCCGCCCGGCGTGTGATCGTGAGCGTGCTCGAGACGAGTCCGGTGGTTCCGCGGTCGACGCTGCGGTCGAGCGTGTGGGCGATGGCTGTCATGTCGAAGTCGTCCTTTCTCTCTTCAGGCCGCGGCTGCCTCAGCACGCGGTGATTGGCTCTTGTCGTCGTCGGTTGCGGAGCGTCCGGTGAGGGCGAGGAAGACCTCGTCGAGCGTGGGTTGCCGCAGGGCGATGTCGTCGATCACGATTCCGGCCGCGTCGAGCGAACCGAGGGCGGCCCTGAGACCGTCGCCGGCGTCGTCGATGCCGACGGTGACGCGGCGGGTGGTCTCGTCGATGTGTGCGTTGCCGTGGTCGAGCCTGCCGAGTGCCCGGGCGATCGCGGCGAGCTGGTCGCGGCGCTGCGTGTGCACCTCGATCACGTTGCCGCCAACCCGCCGCTTGAGCTCGACCGGAGTCCCCTCGGCGATCGTGCGGCCGTGGTCGATGATCACGATCCGGCCGGCGAGCTGGTCGGCCTCGTCGAGGTACTGGGTGGTGAGCAGCACGTCGGTGCCGCCTTCGACGAGCGTGCGGATCGCGTCCCAGAGCTCGATCCGGCTGCGCGGGTCGAGGCCGGTCGTCGGCTCGTCGAGAAGGAGCAGCCGTGGCTGTCCGACCAGGCTGGCGCCGAGGTCGAGCCGCCGGCGCATGCCTCCCGAGTAGGTGCGGACAAGCCGTTCGGCGGGCTCGACGAGGCCGAGTTGCTCGAGCACCCGCTGGGCGCTCGTCCGCGCCGTTCGCCGGTCCTGACCGTAGAGGCGGGCGACCATCTCGAGGTTCTCGCGCCCGCTCATCGCGGGCTCGACGGCGGCGGACTGGCCCGCGAGGCCGAGCAGCCGACGCACGCGATCGGGCTCGCGACTCACGTCGCGTCCGAACACGCGCAACGTCCCCGAGTCGAGCCGTAGCAGCGTTGCGACGGCGCGGACGAAGGTGGTCTTGCCGGCCCCGTTCGGGCCGAGCACGGCCGTCACCTGGCCCGAGTCTGCCACCAGGTCGAGCCCGTCGAGCGCGCGCGTCTTGCGGTAGCGCTTCTCGAGGCCGTGCGC
This sequence comes from uncultured Thermoleophilia bacterium, assembly GCA_963851065.1. GTDB lineage: Bacteria > Actinomycetota > Thermoleophilia > Gaiellales > Gaiellaceae > PALSA-600. The sequence goes on along the minus strand of CAWKNW010000009.1, from coordinate 505,269 downwards.
TTCGATCATTGCGTTCATCGCGGTTCCTCCTCGCTGGTATCCGGTGGGATGAGGGCGGCGGCGATCTCCTGGAGCCACTCCTCGCTCCAGGTCAGGCGCCCTTTCTTCAGGTCGGCGATCACACCGTGGAGCCAGGAGAGCTCCGCCTGCAGGACCGCCTGCCGGTACTCCTCCTCGAGCAGGAACAGCCGCGGCAGGTCGGGGTTGCCCTCGAGCATCGCCGCGGTTTCGGCGAGCTCGGCCGCCAGGCTCTCGGCCCGCTGCTCGAGTTGTGCACGCGCGTCGTCCGGCGCGAGACCGAACACGATCGAGACCGCGGCGATGAAGTCGGGGTACTCGCCGCCGACCGTGCGCAGCATCTCGCGCAGCCACTCGCGGGCGGTCTCGCGCCCGGCGTCGGTGATCGCGTACACGATCCGGTCGGGATAGCCCTCGCGGCGCACCTGCTCGTGCACCTCGACCAGGCCGAGGCGCATCAGGCGCTCGAGCGTCTGGTAGAGGCTCGCGCGTGCGCGCACGTTCACGACGCGGTCCTTGCCCTGCTGCTCGAGCTGCTTCTGGATCCCGTACACGTGCTTCGGGCCCTCGAACAGCTGCCAGAGCACGATCAGACCGAGTGTCGAGCGCTGCGCGGTCCTCGACCTCTGCGTGGCTGTGTTGTCGTCGTTGGGTGTGTTCATGGTCGGCAGATTACTAGACATATTCTTTCTAGTCAAGTTAAGGCGCCGCTGCTAGGCTGGCTCGAATGAACCGGCGCCACAGCGCCGCACTCGAACGCGCGGTGCTCAGCGACCCGACCGCATTCAGGATCCTCACCGGAGACCGCCCCACCGGGCCGCTCCACATCGGCCACTACTTCGGCACGCTCCAGAACCGCGTCCGCCTACAGGAGCTGGGCGTCGAGTTGCTCGTCCTGATCGCCGACTACCAGACGATCACCGACCGCGACGCTCCCGCCGGACTCGCGCAGGACGTCGAGGGACTGATCGCCGACTACCTCGCCGTCGGCATCGATCCCGAGCGCGCGCTCATCTTCACCCACAGCCAGATACCCGAGCTGAACGAGCTCCTGCTCCCCTTCCTCAGCCTGATCAGCGTCGCCGAGCTCGGCCGCAATCCGACCGTCAAAGACGAGATCGCCGCGACAGCCGGCGGCTCGACCTCAGCACTCATGTTCACCTACCCCGCCCACCAAGCCGCCGACATCCTCTTCTGCCACGCAAACCTCGTCCCCGTCGGCAAGGACCAGCTACCGCACCTCGAGCTGACCCGCACGATCGCCCGCCGCTTCAACGAGCGCTACAGCCCGAGCCTGCCCTACTTCCCGCAACCCCAGGGACTGCTGAGCCAGACGCCTCTGCTGCTCGGCCTCGACGGCCAGAAGATGAGCAAGAGCCGCGGCAATGCGATCCCGCTCGCCGCCGACGAAGACGAAACCAGACGGCTGATCCGCGGCGCGAAGACCGACGCAGAACGTCGGATCACGTACGAGCCCGACCGCCGACCCGAAGTCTCCAACCTGCTCCAGATCGCCGCGCTCTGCCAGAGGCGCTCACCCGAAGAGATCGCGGACGAGATCGCCGGCCGTGGCGCGTCCGCACTCAAGGAACTCGTCACCAATTCGCTCAACGAGCACCTCCGCCCGATCCGCGCCCGCCGCAACGACCTGGTAAGCGAACACGCCTACCTGCGATCCGTCCTCCGGGCCGGCAATCAACGCGCGCGCGAGATCGCCGCGACTACGCTCGACACCGTGCACGAGCTCATGCACACGACCTACTGACGCAGAGCGAGTCGCGGTGCGGCGACTCACCTGATCCGAAGCTGGAGACTGAAGCGCTGCTGGCGCGGCGACCAGATCCGGAGAAGCGCGCCCCGCTTGAGGCGAATCGTCCGGGTAAAGACGCCGGCCTTGTTCGTCGAGCCGGTCGCGCCCGACTGCCTTCCACACGTTCCTGTGAAGGACCTCGAGCTGGTACGGCTTCGGCCCGGGCCGTCCGTCGCGGATCTGACCCCAGACCACTGTGTGGAACCCGTCTCGCTGCATTTCCGCGAACGGCAGCCGGAATCCCTGCAGCGAGGGCTTCGGCCGGTTGTTCGCGAAGACGAGCCCGGTCTGGAAGCGGCTTAGCACGACCTCGTCGCGGTAGAGGTACTGGATCAGCATCGTGACCCGTGACAGCCTCCACGCTCGCATCGCCGCAAGACTCAGCAGCGTCGCTTGTCTCTGGGGTGAGACGCCGAGGAACGTGTCGGGCGGATTCGTCTGGTAGCCGTACTCGGTGAGCCAGACCGGCTTCGGCCCGAAGTAGCGCCTGACGAGGATGAGGAGCTTCGGGATCGTCGCCATCGTGATCGAGGGGCAGTTACGGCAGCCGTGGCTCGACGGCGTCTCGACCGGGGACAGCGGATACGGGTGGTGTGTATAGGCGTCGAGCTTCGCGTGCGCAGCGGCCATGCCGTGAATCCAGACCGAGGGTGCGACGCCGCCCAGCCCGCCCCGAGGCGCCGTCTCGCCTCCACCGACCTGGGCGTGTGGGAGCACGGCGTGAATCGCTTCGTACGCCGGATTTAGCAGGTGCTGGACGTAGATCGCCGCCTTCGTCGGCCTGAGCCAGAGGCGCAGGTTCGGCTCGTTCCAGATGAGCCAGTAGCGAACCCAGGGGTAGCGCGTAGCGGCGGCGTGCGCGAACGCGCGAAAGTCTCGCGGCCGAAACGGGGCGTAGTTCGGCGGGCGCGACCCCCGTTCGCCCACGTCGGCGTCCCGACCAGCGTGAGCACCGGCGTCAGACCGTAGCGGCGAAGCCCGCGCAGAATCCTGTCGGTACGACGCCAGTTGTAGGCGCGATCGCGAGGTGAGGCCGGATCCGTCGGCCGCCGCAGGGCGATCTCGTTCCAGTGGAGCGTGAAGCGGACGAGAGGCACACCGAGCCGCTTGAACGTCGCCAGCCGCTGGTTCAGCGTCCCCGGGCCGAACTCCAACCACGCGTCGTCCTGGATCCCGTAGCGAACACCGCTCGAGGCCCGAACGGAGCTCGCGGCGACGCAGGCCGAAACGGCAAAGAGCACAACGAACAGCGTCACCCGGCCCCCGGTCGCCCCCATCGAAGGTCGAACTCTCGCACGTCGCCGCGACAGGCGGTCTAACCGAACCGGCCGGCAAGCTTGCACACGATTGTCGGCGGCGTCGATCAGACGGGCTTACACTGACGGTCGCCCAGCGAGCGGATCTGGTCGTTCGCGGCCGCCTGCTGGCTCGGGTCGAACGCCCCGGGCGCATTTCCCTCCCACATCACATCGGGCGTCACACCTGGCCCCTCGACGGTCGCGCGGTACTTCGTACCCTTGCCGGCCGGGTGTGCGCCGTGCGGGTAGAGCCCGTAGCAGAATGCTCCGGTCGGGTTGTGCGTCAGGAAGCTGTTTTCGCGTTTCCAGCCGGCGCCGTACGCCGAGTCGAACGTGTCGAGGTAGACGACGTTGCGCCCGAAGGTGTCGAGCGAGTTCCCGCCGGAATCGTCGAGCGGAAGCCGGCGCCGCGACTCAACTGGCCGACGGGTAGACGAGTTGCTCGTCTGTGCCGCCGAGATCCGAGAGCCATGGTCTCGCGTCTTCGAAGTGAATACAGGCCTGGTGAGTCGGGACCATGCGGCCAGCCCTGGCTGGTTGATTCATCTTTCCGCCCGTCTCAGCGGGTCCGGCTCGGTCGAGGACCATGAACCGGTGGGTGAGTCCTTCAGCTTTCCCCGCCTAGTCCCGCAAAAGCCCACTCTTCGTGCACCTGTCGCACAACCGGTTCGCCGGCCTTAAAGACCCCGGAGACGGCGCCAGGCCGCTCGAATCGCGTCACATCGGATGGGTCCTCGCCGAGCAGTACGGCGTCGAAGACGTAGCCCGGCGCGATCCGACCAAAGCGATCGGCCACACCGCAGAGTTCCGCACCGCGTGTCGTCGCCGCAAGAAGCGCCTCCTCGACCGTCAAGCCGGCGCGATGGAGGTGAGCAATCTCCTCCAGGTTGCCGCCGTGCTGCGTGCGTTCGATGTAGTCACTTCCGGCGGCGATGGAAACCCCGTACTCGCGGGCGATCGCCACCGCGTCGCCGAGCGACGCTTCAAAGCCGAGGGCCTTCGCTGCCGCGTACTGTGGCAGTGCGCCTTCCTTGGCCCATCGGACGCACGCCCACAGAACGGACAACGTCGGGACGAGCCAGCAGCCGGCGGAGGCCATCGCCGAAGCCTGCGCTTCGGTCAGGAACGTTCCATGCTCGATCGAGCGGACGCCGGCCTTGACTGCGTTATCCAGACCGGGTCCGCCGTAGGCGTGGGTCATGACCGGCTTACCGCGGGCTCTTGCCTCTACGACCGCAACGACGATCTCATCGAAGCTGAGCTCGGCCTGCTCGGGAAGGTCGTGCTCGGAGACGATCCCGCCGGTCGTGCACAACTTGATCCAGTCCGCTCCGGCTCGCAGCAACTCTCGTACCGCTCGCCGCATCTCATCGATGCCGTCCACACGGTAGGGAGGGCGGCCCGGGTATTCGGGCAGGACGTATTCGGCGGAGATCTCGAGCCCGAGCCCGGCGAGGAAGCCGTCCACGTGTCCGCCGGTTTGACAGAGCGCCGTGATCGACAGCTGTGTTCGCGGACCGGCCGCGATACCAGCGTCGATGCTCTGCTTCACTCCGAGGTCGAGCCCGGCGGCATCTCGAACGAACGTGACCCCGGCCTCCAGCGTGACGCGCGCGTTTCTCGCCGTTTCCAAGGCCCAGCGCGACAGCGGAGTCTTGAGGGCTTCCAGGGCATCGATCGTGCTCAAGGCGAGGTGGTCATGACAGTCGAAAAAGCCTGGAAGGAGCCATAGGCCCGAGCAGTCGAGCGAGGGGAGGTGGCTGGCGCCGAGATTTCGTCCCAGCTCACGCACGACGCCGCCTTCTACGCGCACGTCGAGTGGGCCACCGAAACCACCGGCCTCGTCGAAGACGTTCGCGTCACGGATGACGAAGGACGTTCCTATCATCGCGGTACCTCGACGCCGTACCTCTCGCGGGCGGCGTCTGCGGAGACGACTCCGTCGTGCACGTCGATCTCGACCGACTCCGGGTTGCGGTCTTCAACCGGGCCGCAACCGCCACCGCCGCCTGTCTCCGCGCGGACGACATCGCCCCGGGAGAGCGGCAGCGCGCTGACCTTGAGTAGCGTCCGTTCGTCCTCACGGCCCGGGTTGATCGTGATGCGCGGCGGCGCACCCGCACCGCCCCCGAAAATCCCCCACGCCGGCGTCCGCGAACGCTCGAACCATGCAGTCAAGATGGCCTGGTCTGCATCGAGTACGTACTCACGGACGATGCCGCAACCGCCACGCCATTGGCCGACGCCCCCCGAATCCTGCCGGAAGCCGTAACGATTGATGCGCATCGGCACCTTGGTCTCGACGACTTCGATCGGGAAGTCCTTGACCTCGCTGTTGACGGCGTTGATCAGTCCGCTCTCACCGTCCGATCCACTCCAGGCGCCCCAGCCGCCGACGTGGGCTTGCAGATCGACGAAGAACTGACTTGAGCGCGGGTCCGTGCCGGCAAAGATCGTGATGCACGAGTCCCCGTAGTGTGCTCCGGCCGCGCGCTCCGGCAGGGCCGGCGCGAGAGCCTTCGTCACGAGGTCGATCAAGAGGCCAAGTGGCGTGAAGTACCACCAGCACGGTGACGGCTCCTGCGCTGCGAGCAGGCTCCCCTCACGGACCACCACTTCCAACGGGGCAAAGGAGCCACCGTTGACCGGTTGGTCCGGATTGATCATGCGCTTGAAGGCCAGTCGACAGCTCGCGATCGCCTGGGAGCGGCCACAGTTGACCGGGCCGGCCGCCGCATCACCTGACTCGGTGAGATCGATGAGCATCTGGTCTCCGTCGACCTTGATGCGCACCTTGACAGCACAGGGCGTGTCGGTGAGACCGTCGCCGTCCAGCGATCCCTCGGCCTCGTACATGCCATCCGGGATCCGCTGTACTGCGTTGCGGTCGAGTTGTTCGGTCTGCTTGAAGATCGCCTCTCGTGCCGCGGCAACAGTTTCACGGCCATAACGTCGAAGCAGCTCGGCATAACGCCGTTCCGCGATCGTGCCCACGGAGAGCTGGGCCTTGAGGTCGCCGACGAGCTGATTGGGCAGACGGGAGTTCAGCGCCATCAGCTGGACGACGTCTTCGCGAAGCCGGCCGCCCTCGACCAGTCGGATCGGCTCGAGCCGCATTCCTTCCTGGTAGATCTCCGTCGAGTCGGTCGTCCCGCCCGGATCCTTCGCCCCGATGTCCATGTGATGTGCTCGCGAGGCCGCGAATCCGACGAGGTCGTCATCGACGAAGATCGGCGCGACGACGGTGACGTCGTTCAAGTGTGTGCCGCCGATGTATGAGTCGTTCATGACCCAGGCGTCGCCGGGCTGCCACGCGTCGCGCCCGAAACGCTCCTCGGTGTAGTCGACACACGCCTCGAGATTGCCGAGGAAGAGTGGCAGGCCGGATGAGTGCGCAAGCACCTTGTGATCCGAGTCGATCAGCGCAACCGCACAATCCAGCGCCTCGTAGATGATCCACGAGTACGCAGACCGGATCAGCGCCGCGTTCATGTCTTCCGCGATCGAGACGAACGAGTTGCGGATGATCTCCGTCGTAATGGGATCGACCTTGGTTGCGGCCACGTCAGGATTCCTTTCTGGCGAGCACGAGTGACCCTCGAGGCTCGACCGAAGCCACGAATCCTGGGGGTACGACGGTGGTTGTCGTCGGCTCCTCGATGATCGCGGGCCCGCGGATGGGCGAGCCAGGCACCATGTCAGCCCGGAAGAGGATGGACGTTTCGTGATCGCGTCCGCCGAAGATCACGCGTCGACTCCGCTGATCCGTCGCGCTTTCCGGCCGGTCGGCGAGCGGCCTCGACTCCGCCCGCTCCAACTCGCCGATGCCGACGAGGCGAATCGCGACAAACTCGACCGGGGCTCCTCGGTTCGCGTGTCCGTGGCGAGCTTCGTGCGCAGAATGGAATCGCTCGGAGACCTCGTCGACGAACGTTCCAGCACGCACCTCGTCCTGCAAGAGCGCGATCTGAAGCGCGTGTTCCTGGCCGATGTACCGGATATCGATGAGTCGCTCCATTCGAATGACCGCGTCATCGACGCCCTCTGCGTGCAGCAAGCCGCGCGCTCCGCCTCGAGCGCCGCGTAGAGCTCTTCGAGCTGCTCGAGGTCGGCCCCTGCGGCGGCCGCGTAGTACGTCTGCGAGAGATCGTGTCGGATCGCCGTCTGCAGCATGCCCCATGCCGAAAACGCCCCTGGTGCCGGGGGCACCATCACCTCGTGGATCTCGAGCTCCATGGCGAGGAACGCGGCGTGCATGGGCCCTGCTCCGCCGAACGCCACCAGGGCGAAATCGCGAGGCTCGATTCCTCTCTCGACGGTCAGCTTTCGAATCGCCTGGGCCATCTTCAGATTGATCACGTCGAGGATGCCTTCGGCGAGTTGCCTGCGCTCCAGGCCGACTTTTCGGCAAGCGGTTCCATGGAACGCTCGGCCGCTTCCGTGTCGATCGACATCCCGCCGCCCAGGAAGTAGGAGGGGTCGATGCGCCCGAGTACGACATTTGCGTCCGTAACGGTCGGCTGCGTCCCGCCGTGGCCGTAGCACGCAGGGCCGGGAGCGGCGCCGGCGCTTTCGGGGCCGACCCCAAGACCGCCGGCCTCCTCGAGGGCGAGTGAGCCGCCGCCGGCTCCGATCGTGTGGATGTTCACAGAAGGCATCAGGATCGGCAGGCCTTCGAGCAGCACCTCCGGAGCGACATCTGGCCTCCCGTGGGCGATCAGGCTGACATCGAAGCTCGTTCCACCCATATCGATGCAGATCAGGTTCGGACGGTCCAGATCCGGGCGAGACCGGCCCCACCCATTGCGCCGCCGACCGGTCCCGACAGAAGCGTCTGGAGCGGCCGGTCGCGGGCAGCGCGTGCTGTGAGAATCCCACCGCTCGACTGCATCACGTGGATGTCGCTCTCGAGCCCACGCCTACGTGCTTCCTCCTCGAATTTGCCGAGGTACTGCCGGACCGTCAGAGCGATGTACGCATCGAATATGGCGGAGGACGTCCGCTCGTACTCGCGCCACTCACGGGCGACTCGATGCGATAGAGACACGCTCACGTCCGGAAGTGCGTCGGCCAACATCTCCGCGACACGCTGCTCATGCGCGCTGTTCACGTATGAGAACAGGAATGCAACGGCTACTGCGCCAAAGCCCTCGGTCCCGGACGCGCTCGATTGCGCGCTCGACGTCCACTTCATCGAGTGGTTCGAGCTCGTTACCGGCGAAGTCCAAGTCGGCCCCGCACCTCGACGATGTCTCTCAGGGATACGAGCGGTGCCGGCTTCCGGTAGTGGACGTTGTACATGCTCATGCGATTGCCGCGCGCAATGTGGTAGAGATCGCCGACGCCGGCCGTCGCGATCAGCAGCACACGCTCGCCCCTCCTCTGCAAGAAGGCATTGAGGCCGACTGTTGTCCCGTGGACGACGAACCCGAGTGTGTCCAAAGAACCGCTGAGCGATTCCATCCCTTCGAGCACTGCCCGCGAAGGGTCGTCCGGCGTCGTCGGCAGCTTCGTGGTCGAATATTCACCCGCGATCTCGTCATAGGCGACGAAGTCGGTGAATGTTCCGCCGATGTCAATCGCGATGCGCACTAGGCACTCCTTCCTTCGGCCTCCGCGCGGTTGAGCGAGCTCGATCGTCGATCCGCACAACCCGTTTGAAGCGATCCGGACGAAACGGTTCGATCTCCGGCGAGCGCCGACCGTGGAGCACGAGCGGTGTCAACAAGGCCGCCGTGGCCGGAGCGAGCGTCACGCCGAGCATTCCGTGCCCCGTCGCAACAAAGAGGCTCTCCTGCCCTGGGAGCGATCCGATCAGCGGCAACCCATCCGGTGACACCGGACGGAGCCCGGCCCACTCGACCGCGGCGGCGTCGGGTCGCCAGTCGCGCAGATACACCGCGGCCGAGGCCGTGATCGCGTCGAGCCGTCGACGCGTCAGCGACAGGTCTTGCGCACCCAGTTCAAACGTTCCCCCCAACCGGACCGTGTCGGCGAACGGGCTGCACCCGACCTTGGCCTCACCGAGGTAAAGCGCGTGCCGCGGGATCGTGCCTTGGCCGGTCGCAGTGATGCTGTAGCCCTTCGCCGACTCGAGGGGCAACCGGATCCCGAGTGGTCGTAGGAGTGCCCGAGACGAAACACCCGCAGCGACGAGAAGGGCGTCGCTGACATGCGTCGACATCTGCGTCTGCAAAGACCATCGACCACGCATACGCACCATCCGCTGTACTTCGACCTGCTCGAGAACCTCGACGCCGGCCGCTTTCACAGCGTGGAGGAGCCCTTTGACCAAACTCTCCGGCCGCACATGGCGCTCTTCTCGGGAGAAAAATGCACCGACAACAGCGTCGCCGAGCGCTGCCTCGTTCTCCCGGGCCTCCGCCGGTCCCCACTCGTCAATCGTTCCCGGATAGCCCAGCCCCATCACTGCCTGAAAGAGAGCCCGAAATGTCGACAGGCCACGGTGAGTACTCGATGCGAACACCAGACCTGTGCGGTGCATCTCGAAGCTCGCGCCTTGGTCCCGCAGCTCGTCGAAGAGCTGAAACGTGCGGGCGTTGAGCGCGAGCAGCTGTGCAGCTCCGCGACGCCAACGAGCCTCGGAGCTCGATCGCCAGAAGCGCCAGCACCACGAGAGGAACGCCGGATCCAGGCGCGGTTGCCAGGCGAACGGGCTCCCGCGTTTCGTCATCCCGAGCAGCGCATGGGTTGCCGCTCCAGGCTCCGCCAACGGGCTCGACAAGGCCGGCGTCACCCAGCCGCAATTTCCGGATGACGCGCCGGAACCGCACTCATCACGTTCCAGTAACAGGACGTCGGCCCCGTGACGGGCGAGATCGAGGGCCGAGCAGAGACCGACGACTCCACCGCCGACAACAGCGACCTTCACGCCCGTGAGTTCCCGGCGGTCGCGCCCAGAGGTGCGCCGAAGAGCTGAGAGGCCGCAGCCGGCGCGCAATCAAGATGGGACGATTTGGCCAACATTCCTCTCGACTGTACGAGATTGTGAACATAGTGTAGTAACCTGGACAGGTCAAGCGCTCTATCTTCGGCGCCGTGGAGAATCCCAAGAGAGACCGCGTCCCCAACGTCGGGGAGATCTTGAAGCAGCTACGCGCACGTCGCGGCGAATCACTTCGCGACGTCGCAAAGGGGACTGGTCTCTCGGCGTCGTTCCTCAGCATGGTCGAGCGAAACGAAAGCGACATCACGCTCGGCAATCTGGACGAGGTCGCCGCGCATTTCGGACACGACGTCGGCTCGCTTCTCGGCTATTCGACACGCGGGGCACGCGTGCAGATCGTCGCGAAGAAGCATCGGGTGATCGTCGATCGCGGCGATGACATCGACTACCAGGTGCTGCACATCCCCGGAACCGACATGGAGATCGTGCTGGCCGAGCTTGCACCCCGCAGCGCCTTCAAAGATGAGCTAACCCACGAGGGCATCGATATCGCACTCGTCCTCCAAGGACGTATCGTCGTCACGGTCAACGACGTCGACTATCCGGTCGAGAAGAACGAGGCCGCAGTCTGGTCAGGTTCCTACCGACATCGGATTCGAAACGACAGCGATCGTCCTGCACGGATGGTCGCGTTCGTTACCGAGCAGATCTACTGACAGCGGCTAACCGTCGAGGACGTCGCCGTAGATTGCCCGGGCGCGTTCGACGTTCGTGTAGCCGTTCCTTAGGTCGTCGAGCACGAGCTCGCGCGGCCGGCGCCTCGGGTCGCCGAAGCCGCCGCCGTTGCCGGTGTGGATCCGGATCACGTCGCCCTCGTTGACCGAGAGCGCCGTGACTACCGCGAACTTGCTCGACGGTTCCGTCGACCCGCGCGACCTCCGCGTAGTTCGGCGAGCCTTCGAGGCCTCCGGCCTGCGGCCACGGCCGTGCTTGTTGCGGGTGTATGCACACGTGAAGAAACAGCCGTCCGCGCGGACGCGGTACTCGACGACGATCCCCTTCCCGCCGCGGTGCTCGCCCTCGCCGCCGGGCTGTCGTTCAGGGCCAGCCGGTCGACGTACAGGCCGTAGCGCGCCTCGGCCACCTCGGCGGGGCAGTTGAACGTGTCGCCGTGGAAGCCGGAGAACATCGCGCTGTTGCCGTCGCGGCCGCGATCCGCCCCAGCCGCCGAGCTGCGGCTCGACGATGGTGAAGTGCCGGCCGGTGTCGGGATGCGGCCCGCCGATCACGGTGCCGCAGATCGAGGCGAAATTGCCGGCCGGCAGCCGTCCGCCGACATGCGGCGCGAGGCAGCGCAACATCAGGTCGTAGAGGCGCATCTCCACCTCGAAATAGATGGCGAACGCGGCGGGCGGCTCGGCGTCGAAGACCGAGCCGGGCCGGGTGAGCAGCTGCAGCGGCCGGAACGTGCCGCCATTGGCGGCGCCTTGCGGGTCCGGTGACGCCTTGAAGACCATCTGCGCGCGATGATCGCGCCGTCGCGGCTGGCGTTGTTCGGCCCGGGGTCCTGGTCCGGGTTGTCGCGGAGGTCGACGATGAACTCATCGTCGGTGATCTCGATCGTGACCTTGTAGACGAGGCCGTCGTCCTGCTCCTCCGCGAGCGTGAACCGCCCTTCGGCAGGTCCCGAGCGCGCGCCGCGACACCTGCTCGCCGTAGTCCATGAAGTGCTCGATCGCCGCGAGGAACGTCTCCGTGCCGTACTTCTCGACGAGCTCGAGGAGCCGCCGCTCGCCCAGGCGCACCGCGGCGATCCCCGCCCACATGTCGCCCTCAGGAAATCGGGCAGGCGGCAGTTGACCGCCATGATGTCCATCACCGACCGGATCGGCTCGCCGCCGTCGATGAGCTTGATCGCCGGAAGGCGCAGGCCCTCCTGGAAGATCTCGCGCGCCTCGTTCGACATCGAGCCCGGCACCATGCCGCCGACGTCGTTCCAGTGCGCGATGTTGGCGGTCCAGGCCACGATCTCGCCGCCGGCGAAGACCGGCATCGCGAGGATGACGTCGTTCAGGTGGGTCACGCCGCCGTAGTAGGGATCGTTGGTGGCGAAGATGTCGCCCGGCCGATGTCGCCGTCGATGGGTGAATTTCGAGGATCGCTTGACCGCCTTGTCGAGCACGCCGACGAAGGCGGGGATGCCGGCGCCGGACGAGGCGAGCTCGCCGTGGGCGTCGGTGATCCCGGTGCCCATGTCGAGCACCTCGTAGATGATCGCGCTCATCGCCGTCTTGCGCATGGCGGCGAACATCTCGTCGCTGATCGCCTGCAGCGAGCTCTGGATGATCTCGAGGGTGATCGGATCGCTCGGGTCGCGGCGCGTGCTCACAGGTCGGTACCGACCCTCGGCACGACCGCGAGGTGAAAGTTGCCGTACTCGTCGACGCGAATCGATCGGTGGCGGGACGACGACGGTCGTCCCGCCGTCTCGATGATCGCCGGCCCGGCGGACTTCATGCCGGGCTCGAGATCGCCGTCGTAGATCTCGGCCTCGTGGACGCCTCGTCGCGTAGTCGACCTCCCGGGCGCCTTTGAGGCGTCCTCGAGCGGCGCCCCGTCGCGGTGCGCCGCGGCTCGAGCTTGCCCACCTCGCCGTCGCGACGAGGTGCACGCCGACGAGCTCGACCGGCGCGTCGAGCCGGTAGGTGTACTCGCGCTCGTAGCTCTCATGGAACTGCTCGATCGTCGATGCGATCGCGGCGCGTCGATGGTCCCGCGCGGGAACGGGATCTCGACCGAGTGCTCCTGGTTCTGGTAGCGGACTTCGCGTAGCGGTGGAATCACCGCGTCGGCAGTCATGTCTTCCTCGTCGAACTGCGCGACGCCGTCTGCTCGGTGCGTCGAGCGCGTTCCCGAGCGACCGCGCTGTCCGGCTCGAAGCGGGCGACCGGTGAGGAAAGATCGCGGCGCAGGTCGCTCATCAGCATCCCCCAGGCCGAGAAGACGTCGGCGGCACGCGGCACGACCACCTTCTTGATCCCCAGCTCCGCTGCGAGCGCGACCGCGTGCATGCCGCCGCCGCCGCCGAAGGCGACCAGCGTGAAGTCGCGCGGATCGTGGCCCCGGTTGACCGAGATGAGCTTGAGCGCGTTGACCATGTTGTTGTTGGCGATCCGCACGATGCCGCGCGCCGCCTCGCGTTGCGCGACGCCGAGCGGCGGGCGACCTCGTCGAGCGCGCGCTCGACGGCGGCCATGTCCGCGTCGATCTTGCCGCCGCAGAAATAGTCCGGGTTGATGCGGCCGAGCGCCAGGTTGGCGTCCGTGGTCGTCGCCTCGGTGCCGCCGCGGCCGTAGGACGGCCGGGCCGGGAACCGCCCCGGCCGACTGCGGCCCGACATGGAGCTTCCCGAACTCGTCCACCCAGGCGATGGTGCCGCCGCCGTTGCCGATCTCGACCAGGTCGACGACGGCACCATGATCGGGTAGCCGGCGGAGCGGTGCTCGCTCGATCCAGTAGTCGGTGATGAGCTGACGTGGCCGCCCTCGATCAGCGAGCACTTGGCCGTCGTGCCGCCGATGTCGAGCGCGAGCACGTTCGGCTCGCCGATCAGCCGGCCGAGCTCGGCCGCGCCCCAGACGCCGCTCGCCGGCCCCGACTCGACCATCGTGATCGGGATCGCCGCGTGCTCTCGACGGAGTCCACGCCGCAGTTCGACTGCATGATGTAGAGCTGGCCCGCGAATCCGCGGCCGTCGACCCGCTCAGCGAGGCGGTTCAGGTAGCGCTCCGCGATCGGCTGGACGTAGGCCGACAGCACGGCCGTGTTGGTGCGCTCGTACTCGCGCCACTCGCGGGTGATCTGGTGCGACGCGACCGCGGAGACCTCGGGCCAGAGCTCATGCACGCGGCAGCACCGCCTCCTCGTGGCGCGGGTTGGCGTAGGAGTTGAGCAGGCAGATCGCAACCGCCTCCACGCCGTCGGCGCGGAAGTCGTCGAAGATCGCCGGCAGCCCGAGAGGTCCAGCGGCTCGCGCTCCTCCCCGTGTTGGTGATGCGCCCCGGCACCTCGCGGCGCAGGTAGCGCGGCACGAACGGCAGGGCTTCCGTACTCCAGGTTGAAGAAGTCGGGCCGGTTGCCGCGCGCGATCTCGAGCGAGTCGCGGAAGCCCTCGGTGGTGATCAGGCCGTGGCGCCCTTGCGCTCCGTGATCGCGTTGATCACGATGGTCGTCCCGTGCGCGAGGAACGAGATGTCCTCGGATGCAGACCCGTTTGCGGACACGTCGAGGACGCCCTGCTCGAAGTCGGGCGGCGTCGTGTCCGCCTTGGCGGTCACGACCTCCTGCGCCCGGTCCGGGTCGGTCAAGAAATCGACGAGGTCGGTGAACGTCCCGCCGACGTCGGTGGCGACACGGATCGTCGGTCTGCTCACGGTGCAATACGATATTTCACTCGAACCAGCGGGATGGAGGACCTCGGCATGCCTGCGACATCTCTAGGCGAATCGGCCGCGAGCGAGCGAGTCGGCGAAGTCGTTTCTGCGCTCGCCGACAAGGCGGTCGACTTCGTCGCAATTGCCCCGTCGGACAACCTGTCATACGTTCTCGGATTCTCGCCCCTTCCCGACGAGCGCCTCTGTCTGCTGCTTCTTTCCGAACGGGGCGCGGGTCTTCGTCGTGCCGACACTGAATGCCGAGCAAAGCGCGGGCAGCGTCTCGGGGCTCGAGTTCCTGACCTGGGCGGACGCCGAGGGCTTCGATCACGCTCTTCGTGCCGGGATCTCGCGGATCGCACCACCGGGTGCACGTCGCGTCGCTGTCGACCCGCTGATGCGCGCCGATCACCTGCTCGTGCTGCAACGGTACGTCGCCGGCAGTCCGGCGTACGTGAGCGCCGAGGTCGTCCTGCGCGAGCTACGCGAGGTCAAGTCCGAGCACGAACTGGAGCTCCTGAAGAAGTCTGCGCTGACGGCCGATCAGGCGACGAGCGCCGCGTTGCGCGGCTGCCGGGAAGGTGTCTCGGAAGCCGATGTCGCAGCGATCGCAGCCGCGGAGTTCCGTGCTGCCGGAGCAGACGAGGTCAGCTTCACGATCGTCGCCTCGGGACCGAACGGTGCGTTACCGCACCACCACACCGGAAAACGGGTACTCAAGGAAGGCGACGCCGTCGTCATCGACCTCGGAGGCCGCCGCGAGGGCTACTGCTCTGACATCACGCGAATGGCCGTCATCGGCGAACCGTCGGCGGAGTATCTCGACGTGGTGCGCGTCGTCGAGGCCGCGGTGCAGGCCGCGATGGCTGCGGTGCGACCGGGCGCTTCAGCCGACGAGGTCGACAGAGCGGCGCGGAGCGCAATCGAGTCCGCCGGCGACTGGGAATATTTCGTACACCGAACCGGGCATGGCCTCGGCATTTCGGTGCATGAGCCGCCGTGGATCATCGGCGGGTCGCCCGACGTGTTGCGGGAACGGATGGTCTTCAGCATCGAGCCGGGCGTCTATCTGCCAGGAAGATTTGGGGTGCGGCTGGAGGAGATCGTCTTCGTGACGGGCAACGGCTGCGAACGGCTGAGCGAACTGCCACGTGCCACGTACATCTCGACGTCGTGACGCTCGGTTCGGACCGAGAGAGGGCGATTCGCAAGGGAGTCTCAGATCGCAGCGACCAACTGGACGTCCTCGTCTCGGCGTTGGTGCGCGAGCAGAGCACGCTGGGTTGCGAAGAGGGAGCGCAGCAGATCATCGCGCGCCGGCTGGCTGGCGCAGGCTTCGCGGTCGAGCGGGTCGAGCCCGACGCGGAGGCGGCGCTCGCCGATCCCTACGCGGGGTATCCGCCACTCTCCTACGACGGTCGCAGCTCTATCGTCGGACTGCGCCGCGGCCTCGGTGGCGGGCGATCACTGCACCTGAGCGGACACGTCGACGTGGTGCCCGTGGACGACGCTGAGCCGTGGATGCACGGCCCCTGGGATGGAGTCGTCTCGGACGGGAAGGTCTGGGGTCGAGGTGCGGGCGACATGAAGGGGGGCCTCGCCGCGTATCTGGTTGCGGCGGAGGTCGTCGCCGAAACGTGTCCCGATACTCGCGGCAATCTCGTCTTCAGCTCGGTGATCGAAGAGGAGTGCACCGGCAACGGCATGTGGTCGGTCATCCGGGCCGGATACGGTGCCGACGGGACGCTGATCGGCGAGCCGACGAACCTCGACCTCGTGCACGCGGAAACGGGTGTCGTCTGGCCGAGACTGACCGCGCGTGGACGCGCCGGCCATTCGGCCTTCACAGGAGGCGACGGCCCATTGACGAGCTCGCCCGCGCGGTCGCGGCGCTCCGCGGGCTCGAGGCGTCGGCGAACAGGCCGCCGCGCGACGCCGTGTTCGCGGCGGTGTCGGACTGGCCGTACGGAATGACGGTCGGTCGCATCGGAGGTGGCGTCTGGACGTCGTCCGCCCCGGCCATGCTGGAGGTACGGGTGCGGTTCGGCTTCGGCCTCGGTATCGAGCCGCTCGACGTGCAGACACACATCGTCGAAGCCGTCGCGGCGGCGGCTCCGGCCGTCGAGGCTTCCTTCGAGGCGTTTCGCGCGCGCGCCTACTGCCACGAAACCGGTGGGCCGTTGCCCGAGTTGCTCAGCGAAACGCACAAGAGTGTCGTCGGCGCCGAATCAAGGATGTCGGCGTTTACGGCGACGACGGATGCCCGCTACGTCGACTGTCCGTGCGTCTGTTACGGGCCGACCGCAGGAGGGTTCCACGGGGCCGACGAGTGGGTCGATGTCGACTCGCTCGAGCACGTCGCGACCGTTGTCGCCCTGACGGCCGCGCAGTGGCTTGCCTAGCATGCGCCGCGTGCAGCACGAGGCTGTCCAGGAGATGTGGCAACAGTGCTTCGATCGTGCGCTTCCTGAGAAGATCGTCTGCGTCGGCCTGAATTACATCGACCACGCGGTCGAGCTGAGCCTCGATCTCCCATCCGAGCCGCTGCTGTTCGGCAAGTTCCCGAACGCACTTGTCGACCCTGACCAGCCGATCGTCCTCCCCGTCGGCGTGGGGCACGTCGACGCCGAGGCCGAGCTGGCGATCGTGATCGGCCGACGTGTTCGCTCCGTCGCCGCCGCAGACGCGCTCGATGTCATTGCCGGCTACGTGTGCGCAAACGACATCAGCGCCCGCGAGCTTCAATTCAAAGACAGTCAGTGGTTGCGTGCGAAGGGATTCGACACGTTCTGTCCGATCTCGACCGACATCGTCCCGGTCGACCAGGTCGGCGATGCCCGAGGGCTGCGAGTCGTCCAACGGCTGAACGGCGTCGTTCTCCAGGACTCGAGCACCGACGAGATGATCTTCGGGGTTCCCGAGATCGTCGCGCATGCCTCGACCGTGTTCACGCTCGAGCCGGGTGACCTGATCCTGACCGGCACGCCCGCTGGTGTCGGCGTGTTTCGCACGCCGAAGGTTGCGCTGGCGGACGGCGATGTGGTCGAGGTGGAGGTCGAGCGGATCGGACGGTCTCCAACCCGGTCGTCGCCGACTGATCGGTTCGTCTACGCCGCGTCGAGTTCGACGGCGGTGATGTGCCAGCGCCCGAGGTTGGCGCAGAACGCGGTCGAGCCGCGAAACGCGATGTTCGTCGGGTGGGCCAACACGATCGCGTCGTCATCGCGGATCAATACAGCCGGAGCGCCGGCTTTGTCGATGCGAACGATCTGACTCGGCTGGTAGCAGGCGACGTAGAGCAAGTCGTCCGGTCCGAACGCGAGACCGTCCAGAAGATCCCCGGTAGCTCCGCCGCGAGCTCCGGCTCGCCCGCAGCGCCGTCGGGGAGCAGCGGAATGCGCGTGATTCGGCGCGACCACGTTTCGGCGACGTAGACGGCGCTCTGATCGGGCGCGACGGCAACGCCGTTCGCGAAGAGGAACGGGCCGGCGCTCCAGGCTCGCCGCTCCCATCGGGGTCGATCCGGAAGACGCCGGGCCCGGGTTCGGTGGCCGAGTGGCTCTCGGTCAGGTAGAGGCGCCCGCTTGCGTCGAAAGCGATCGCATTGGGAAGCACGAGCTCGTGGCCTCCAACAGAACGCTCGACGAAGGGCTCCGGGTCGCCGCCGGCGGGATCGAGTCGCATCACCGCAGTGCGACCGAGGTCGACGTAGTACAGACGGCCGTCGGGCCCGAAGGCAAGCGCGAGGGTGAAGCCGTCGCCGCCAGCGACCCGTAGCTCCAGGGATCCACCCTCGGGCGGAATCCGATACACCTGGCCTGCCTCTCCCCCACACCAGACGCTGCCGTCCTCGTGCACGGCAACGCCCTCAGCATGATCAAGGCGAACCGGGCCGACCGACGCGTCGACGAAGACACGCGCTTGCGAGAGGGGGAGTACGAGTTCTGAATCGGCGGTTGTCACTGCCGCGCCATGTTACGCAGCCGGAGCGTTTGAGCAAGCCCTTGCTATTTCGGCGGCGGTGCACTCAGAATGGTGTTTCCGAATACGGCGAATGGCCCGCCGAGCCCCAGGAGAAGGAGCCACCAATTGACGTCTAGGAAGGAGTCAGGCATGAGGCATCGTCCGGGTCGTCGCACGGCCCGCGTCCTGCTCGCAGCAGCAGCGCTCTCACTGTGCGCGGTCGCTGCAGTTACCGCCAATGCAGGCGCAAAGGACCGCTCGACGCAAGCGGGGAATCCGGTTCGGATTGGAGTCCTTCTCTCGGCAACGGCAAACACGTATGAGCAGGCCGATCTGAAAGGCATCCAGGACGCCGCCAAGCAGTACGGCGGGAAGGTCGTCAAGGTGTTCGACGCCAACTTCGTCGCAAGCACCCAGTCCAGTCAGGTGGAGGACGCGATCACGTCGAAGCAATACGACGCACTGGTCATCCTGCCCCAGGCGGGTAACACCATCGTTCCGCAGGTCAAGGACGCGGTCAAGGCAGGCCTCAAGGTCGTGTGCCTGCTTTCTCCATGCGGCTCGAATCAGCAGTCCAATGCCCGCCAGATCCCTGGCTATGTCACGACCGTCGGCTACCAGTTCGCGGAGAACGGCACAGACATCGCGAAGGCGATCGTTGCTGCCTGCGGGAGCCTGAATCCCTGCAACGTCGCTTACGAGCCGGGCCTCCTGTCCTTCTCGACGGAGGTGTTCCGCACGAACGGGATCAAGGCGTATCTGAAGAAGTTCCCGCATATCAAGATCGTCGCCGAGCAGGAAGGCAAGTACCTCGCTAACACTGGCCGGACTGCGATGCAGAACATGCTTCAGGCCCACCCGGACGTGAACGTCGCGGCCTCCAGCGGAGATCAGATGACGGCCGGGATGGAGCAGGCTGTGAAGAGCGCCGGATTGACCGGCAAGGTGAAGTTGATCGGGAATGGTGCAAGCATCCCTGGCGTCGCAGCGGTCAGGGCAGGCCGTTGGTATGCGACAGTCGCCAACCTTCCGTATACAGAGGGCTTCCTCGGGGCGAAGTACGCGATCATGGCGGCCAAGGGCACACCGATCTCGAAGATCCCGCCTTTCGTCGATGACCTGAAGTACTCGCCGGTGGGTACGACGATCATCACGAAGGCCAACGCGAGCAAGTTCAAGGCCCAATGGGCCGGTTGAGCTTCGGCAGACGGGACGACGTCTAGGCCCGAGAGCCGTGCCGGGCCGCACCGGGCGAACTAACGCCCGGCGCGGCCCGGTTGTCGTCCGGGGTCGGGTTACGGTCGCCGAGCACGTCCAGAGACTATGAACGCTCAAGAGGTAGTCGAGAGCAACGCAGCGTATTGGCGGCGACTCCATGCGCTCCGCACGATTGCAGGGGGAGTGCGCGACTACGGGATCGTCGTCTTCTTCCTCGGTCTCTTTATCGCGCTCAGTTTCATGAGCAACGTCTTCTTTACGAAGACGAACATCCTCAACATTCTCGACCAGACGGCGCCCGCCGGAATCATCGCGTGCGCCATGACGATCGTGATCATCGGCGGCGGGTTCGACCTCTCGGTCGGAGCGATCTTCGCACTGGGTGGCGTCGTTGCAGCCCAGACTGCGCCCCACATCGGTGTCTGGGAAGGGATGATCGTCGGAGCGCTCTTCGGCCTCGGTCTCGGCATCTTCAACGGGCTGCTGATTACCGTCGGTCGGATCAACTCGTTCATCGCGACCCTCGCCTCAAGCTTCATCTTTTACGGGCTCGGTCAGGTAATGACGAGCGGTTTCCTAGTTTCCGAGACGAATCCGACCTTCGCGGTGCTCGGCAACAACAGCTTCGCGGGAGTCAAGTACTCGATCTGGCTGTTCGCGGCGGTCGCGATTTGCTGCACGCTCATCCTGAACCGGACGACGCTCGGCCGCTACGTGTTCGCCGTGGGCGGCAACGCCGAGGCGGCACGTCTCGCCGGGATTCGCGTGAACGTCGTGCGGATCGCCACCTTCGCACTCACCGGTCTCGCTGCCGGTACCGCAGGCGTACTCGTAGCATCGCTTATCTCGCAGGGCCAGGCCGACACCGGCAGCGACCTCACGTTGACGACGATCGCTGCCGTCGTCATCGGCGGAACGAGCATCCTCGGCGGCGAAGGCGCGGTCTGGCGTAGCGTGCTCGGAGTCCTGTTGCTGGCGCTGATCGGGAACGGATTCAACCTGCTCAACATCAACCCGGTTTATCAGCAGATCGTCGAAGGCGCGATCATCATTCTCGCGGTCGCGTTCGATTCGTGGTCGCGTAGGGGCGGCGAGTGAGCCGCGGCAGTCCGCGCACATTCGTGCACGTTCCGGTCGCGACGCTCGCAAACGGCCATCGGCTCGAGTTGGCGCTCCATCGTGTCCGCGGGACGGAGGACGGCCCGAGGCTCGGAGTGATTGCAGGGATCCACGGCGACGAGCCTCTCGGAGTCGAGATCGTCCGCCGCTTGCTCGTCGAGCTTGAAACTGAATCGTTCCGTGGCGAGCTCGTGGCGGTGCCGGTCGCCAATCCGTACGCATTCGCGGCCCTGACGCGGCATACCCCCATCGACGCTGCCAATCTCAACCGCTCGTTTCCGGGGAACGCCGATGGGACCTTCAGCGAGCAGCTGGCTCACGTGATCTGCGCTGAACTGCTGGCCGACTGCGACCGCCTCGTAGACGTCCATTCCGGCGGCAACCTCGCGACGGTCGACTACGTCTACGTCGGGAACGACCAGGAGCTTGCGAAGGCGTTCGGTTGCGAGATCCTCTACGGGGGCGCAGCTCCCGCCGGTTCACTTGCCGCATACGCAGGCGGACTTGGTGTGACGACGCTGATCGTGGAACTGGGTGGCGGGCAGCAGCGGAACGAGCACTTCGTCGAGAAGGGCGTCCGCGGCGTTCGCAACGTCATGAAGCATCTGGGCATGCTGGACGGCAAGCCCGAACTGCCGGTCGAGCAGGTCGTCGTTGACGAGTTGGCCGACCTGAAACCCCACCAGGGCGGGCTCATGCTCTCGAGCTTCGGTCCGTCGCGTCTCGGCGAGGCTGTCGCGGCAAAGGCCGAACTTGCCCGCGTTGTCAGTCCTTACACTTTCGACGTGCTCGAATCGATCGCGGCTCCGTTCGAGCCGACGCTGCTCGTGCTCGTGCGCGAGGCGGTGACGAAGGTCGAGCCCGGTGATTTCGGCTTCATCGTCGCGAACGGCGCGACAGCGGTGGCAGCCTGATGCGCACACCGAAGCGCGTCGTCACCGGTTGGGGCGAAAACGGCGAGCCGGTCGTTCTCTTCGCCAGCGCGCCCACGACAACGCTCGACTTCGAATCGGCGCAGGCGAGCGAGCTCTGGATCACCAGCGGCACGCCGGCGGAGACTCATGCGCGCAACGATGCGGCGGTCGGCGAGTGGCAACTCGAGCCGCAGCCGGGTGGCAGCGTATTCCGCCTGGTCGTGTACAAGCCAGGCGCCCAGGTCGAGGTCCACGCCACGGAAACGCTCGACTACATCGTCGTCGTGTCGGGCGAGCTGACACTCGTCCTGCCGGACGAGGAGGTGACGCTGGTCCGGGTGACACGCTGGTGCAACAGGCGACGCCCCACGGTTGGGCGAACCACACCGCCGAACCGTGCGTGATGGCCGCGGTGCTCTTGAGCACGCGTCGCGAGGTCAGCGTATGAGCACCGGCCGTTTCGCGAGCGCATTCGTCCTCCGCGCCGCCCGGGTTCTCGACGAGGCGGGCGGATTCGGGGCACCGCTCGACGTCCACGTGGTCGACGGGGAGATCTGCGCGGTAGGCCCGAACCTTCGAGCCGATGACGCGTTATCGCTCGACGCTTCGGATCTCTGGCTGCTGCCCGGGATCTTCGATTGCCATGACCACCTCTCGATGTCGACGCTCGCACTCGCCGAGTCGCTCTCCACGCCGCTCAGCCTCTGGGCGCTCGAGACCGCGCAGAACGCGCGCCTGACCCTCGAGGCCGGCGTGACCTTCGTGCGCGACATGGCCGGGGCGGATGCGGGTATGCGCGAAGCCGTTGCCGCGGCCTCGTCCCCGGGCCGAGATCCAGATCTCCACTGTCCTGATCTCCCAGACCGGAGGTCACGGCGACGGTTTCCTCGCGGGGGCCGGTCTCGAGCTCTCCCCGGCGAATCTCATGCCGAGTATCCGGGCAAGCCGCGTTTCGTGGTCGACGGGGCGGAGGAGATGCAGAAGGCCGTTCGCGAAGCGATCCGCGCTGGGGCGGACTGGATCAAGCTCGCGACGACGGGTGGCCTCGTGTCCGACCACGACCACCCCCTGGTCGCTGATTTCACGCTCGCCGAGGTCGAGGCCGCGGTCTTCGAGGCGAGCGGAAGGGCAAGCCGGTCGCGGCCCACGCCTACGGCGGCGAAGGGCTAGACAATGCCGTTGAAGCGGGCGTCCCCTCGATCGAGCACGGCGGCTTCCTGACCGAGGAACAGGCGGCGCTGATGGCGGAGTCCGGCTGCTTCCTGGTGCCGACGCTCTCGGCCATGCGCGACACTCTGCGCTGGGCCGAGGAGGGCGCACTCACTCCGACCCAGTGCAAGAAGATCCTCGACTTCAACCTCGACATCGGCGCGTGCGTGCGCATCGCCAAGGAGTACGGCGTGAGGCTGGCGTCCGGAACCGACTACATCAGCCGCGAGCAGCACGGGAAGAACCTCGAGGAGTCCCCTCATGCACGAGCCGGGCTGACCGTCGAGGAGGCGCTGCTCACTGCGACTGCCGGCGGCGCCGAGTTGTGCGGCGTCGACGACCGCTCGGAAGGATCGCGGAGGGATACGTGTTCGACGCGATCGTGCTCGACCGCGATCCCGGCGATTTCCTGCCTCGCCGAGCCGGGCACGGTCACGGGCGTCTTCCAGGGCGGCAGGCCCGGGTCCGCGGCTCGGCTCGACGACGGCGAACGCCGGATGAGCGCGGCCGTCGCAGCCCCGTTCGCCGAACTCCGCCGCATCTCCAAGCGCTTCGGCGGTGTCCAGGCGCTCGAAATCGATCTCGTTCATGCCGGGCTCGATCCACGCCCTCGTCGGCGAGAACGGGGCGGGCAAGTCGACGCTCGGCAAGATCATCGCCGGCGTCCACCGCCCGGACGGGGGCGAGCTCCTGTTCGAGGGCCGCCCGGTCGACTTCGGCTCGGCGCGTGCCGCGCTCGCCGACGGGATCACGACGATCGCCCAGGAGCCGACCTCGTTCCGCATGCACGGCGATCGAGAACGTCTTCCTCGGCATCGAGGACCGCATCGCGGCTGATCGACCGCCGCCCGCTCCGCGACGCTACTCGAGCTCTTCGACGAGGTGGAGTTCGAGCTCCCGGCGGGCGCTCGCCGGCTCGCTGTCGCCTCGCCGATCAACAGAAGGTCGAGATCCTGCGCGCGATTGCCCGGGAGTCGCGGCTCATCGTCATGGACGAGTCCACGGCGGCGCTGACCCGGACGAGTCGGGCGCCTCTTCGACCTCGTCCGCCGCCTCAGACCGCGGGACGACGATCATCTACGTCTCGCACTTCCTCGAGGAGGTGCTCGATCTTGCCGACACG
The DNA here is from genome assembly GCA_963851065.1 of uncultured Thermoleophilia bacterium. GTDB lineage: Bacteria > Actinomycetota > Thermoleophilia > Gaiellales > Gaiellaceae > PALSA-600. Next base: position 481,257 of record CAWKNW010000009.1, on the reverse strand, counting down.
GTGACGGTGCTCCGCGACGGCCGGGTCGTCCGGACGTCTGCGGCGGCGGACGAGACGCCGGACCTCCTCGTCCGCGCGATGCTCGGCCGCACGATGGGACTCACGTTTCCCGAGAAGGCGGCCTGCGCCGATGCCCGGTCGTGCTCTCCGTCGGAATCTGCGGGTCCCCCGTCCGACAACGATGTCTCGTTCGAGATCCGCGCCGGCGAGATCCTCGGTCTCGCCGGCTTGATCGGAAGCGGGAGCTCCGAGGTCGCGCGTGCTATCTTCGCCGCCGACCGGGCGCGAGGGGGGCGTGGTGAAGCTCGACGGCGAGCAGCTCCGCCCGCGCTCACCGCGAGATGCGATCTACAGGGGTCTCGCGCTGCTCCCGGAAGACCGGAAGGGGCAGGGGCTGCTGATGGGGCGCTCGATCGCCGAGAACATCACGCTGCCCCACCTCGGACGCTCTTCAGCCGGGCTCATCGCGAGCGCCGCGAGCGCAGGACCGCGCGACGTGGTGGCGCGCGTCGACGTGCGCGCCAACGGCGCCGCGCGCGCGGTCACCACGCTCTCGGGCGGGAACCAGCAGAAGGTGCTGTTCGCGATGTGCTGTTCCGGCCCCCGCGGTCTTCATCGCGGACGAGCCGACCCGCGGTGTCGACGTCGGAGCCAAGCGTGCGATCTACGAGCTGCTCCACTCGCTCGCCGCGGACGGCATGGCGCTCCTGCTGATCTCGTCCGAGAACGAGGAGGTGCTCGGCCTCGCTCACCGCGTTCTCGTCATGCGCGAGGGACGGTTCGTTGCCGAACTCGTGGACGAGACGATGAACGAGGACGCGCTCCTTCATGCCGCCTTCGGCACCGTCGAAGCTGGGAGCGGAAGTTGATCGTCTCGGTGCTTTCCCTCCCGATTCGCCTCGGATGCGAGTCGGAGACCGTCCGGTTCTATATAGAGCGCGACGTGTTCGGGCTCGCCGCTCAGGTCGGCGGATTCCGCTCCGGCGAACTGCTCCAGCCGTCCGAGCCGGGGGCCCCGTTCCTGGTCATCGCCGAGTGGGACGACGCGGAGGCCTATGATCGCTGGCTCGCTGCTCCGGCTCGCGCTGACCTCAGCAGCCTCCTCGGGCCGCTCCTCGACGGCGACCCTAGCGGCGGCACATACGAGCTGGTAGTTAACGAAACAGGGCCGAGAGGCGGCGCGGATCAGGAACGGGAGGAGACAGCTTGAGCGGATATCGCGTGGCGATGGACATTGGCGGCACGTTCACGGACTTCGTCATTTTCGACGAAGGCAAGGACGGAGAGACCAGCTCCGGGAAGGTGCTCACGACACCGGCGAACCCGGCGGAGGGTGTGCTAGCAGGCCTGCGCCAGTTCATTCCCGAGCTGACCGGGATCGAGTTTCTCGTTCACGGCACGACCGTCGGCCTGAACGCGTTTCTGGAGCGCAAGGGCACGCGCTTGCTCCTCGTCATGACCCAGGGTCTGCGCGACGCGTACTCGATCGCCCGCCACGATCGGAAAGAGCTCTACGCCCTGCGCTACCGCAAGCCCGAACGGCTCGTGCCGCGCCGCGATGTCGTCGAGGTCGTCGAGCGGCTGCGCTGGGACGGTGCGATTGAGACCCCACTTGATCCAGCGAGTCTCGAGCCCCTCTTCGCACGTATCCGCGAAGAAGACGTCGAGGCGGTCGCGATCTGCCTCCTCCACGCGTACGTCAATCCCGTCCACGAGCTCGAGCTCCGCGACCTCCTGCGGGCGGAGTTCCCGGAGCTGTCGATCACGCTATCGCACGAGATCGCGCGCGAGTGGCGCGAATACGAACGGGCGTCGTCGGCGACGTTGAACGCGTACATCGCGCCGCGGGTCGAGGGCTACCTCGCAACGGTCGAGCGCGAACTGGGCGACCTCGACGTCGCGAGCCCTCTTTACGTGATGCAGTCGAACGGCGGCATCACCACCGCGCGGAGCGCCCGCGCCGAGCCGATCCAGACGCTGCTCTCGGGTCCGGTCGGCGGCACGATCGGCGGCGCTGCCCTCGCTCGGTCGACGGGCCGGGCAACCTGCTCTGCATCGACATGGGCGGCACGTCGTTCGACCTCAGCCTCGTCGTCGACGGCCGGCCGCACGGTCTCGACCGAGACGGAGCTCGAGGGCCTGCCGATCCTGATGCCGCTCGTCGACATCCACACGATCGGCGCCGGCGGCGGCTCGCTCGCCTGGCTCGAGGCCGGCGGGCTGCGCGTCGGGCCGCAGAGCGCCGGCGCCGCGCCCGGCCCCGCGTGCTACGGCCGCGGCGGCACCCAGCCGACCGTGACCGACGCCAACCTCTGTCCTCGGCCGCCTCGACTCCGGCTACTTCCTCGGCGGCCGGATGGGCGCTCGACGAGGCTGCGGCCGGACGTGCGCTCGAGACCGTGGCCGGCCAGGTCGGCCTGAGCTCGACCGAGCTCGCCGAAGGGATGCTCGCGATCATCAACGCCCGCATGGCCGACGCGATGCGCACGATCACGGTCGAGCAGGGCATCGACCCGCGCGAGTTCGCGCTCGTCGCGTTCGGCGGCGCCGGTCCGATGCACGCCGTCTGGCTCGCCGAGGAGCTCGAGATCGGCGAGGTGATCGTGCCGTGGAGCCCCGGCACCTTCTCCGCCTGGGGAATGCTCCAGACCGACATGCGCCACGACGTCGTGCGAAGCTTCTACCGGCGGTTGGCCGGTCTCGAGTCGAGCGCCGTCTCGAGCACCTTCGACTCGCTCGAGGCCGAGGGCGCGGAGCTGCTCGAGGCGGAGGGGATCGGCGCCGACGACCGGTACTTCGCACGCTCCGCAGACATGCGCTACGTCGGTCAGGAGTACACGGTCAACCTCCCGATCGGAGCCACGGTCTCGCTCGATGAGATCGACGCGCGCCTTCCACGACGCCCACCGAGTCCGTTACGGCCACTCCACCCCGAGCGCCCCGGCAGAGTTCGTCAATCTTCGCGTCGCGGCCATGGGCCGAATCGCGAGCGCCGTGCCGAAGTACAACCCGCCAGCCGCCGAGGCAGATCCGCTCCTCGGACAGCGGACGGTGATCTTCGCCGGCCAGGAACATGAGACGCCGGTGCTCCTACGCCAGCATCTGACTCCGGGGGCAAGCCATCCCGGCCCGGTGGTGATCGAGGAGGAGAGCTCGACTATCGTCGTTCCGCCCGGACATACAGCCACGCTCGACGAGCTCGGCAACGTCCTGATCACGCGAACCTGAGAAGGAGAGGAGACAACCGATGACCGCAACGGCAGATGCGCTCGCTCCTCGCGTACGACCCGATCACGACCGAGATCATCCGCAACGCCTTCGTCTCATGCGCGCAGGACATGAACGCGACGCTGATCCGCAGCTCGTATACGCCGATCATCTACGAGGGCAAGGACTGCTCGGTCGCCATCCTCGACGAGCACGGCGACGTGCTCGGGCAGTCGCTCGGCCTGCCGCTGTTCCTCGGCAATCTCGAGGTCTGCGTGAAGCTCGCAGCCGAGATGTTCGGCTGGGACGCCTTCCGGCCGGGCGACGTCTTCTACATGAACGACTCGTACATGACGGGCACGCACCTGAACGACGCGACCATCTTCGGCCCGATCTACTGGCAGGACCGAGCTCGTCGGCTTCTCAGCGACGCGCGCGCACTGGCTCGACGTCGGCGGGAAGGACGCCGGCGGCCCGATGGACTCACGGGAGATCTACCAGGAAGGGATGCGCTGGGCGCCGACCCGGATCTACGACCGCGGGGAGCCGCGCGAGGACATCATCGACCTGCTGCGTCGCAACGGACGCTTCGGCTACTCCCTCGTCGGCGACATGAACGCCCAGGTCGCCGCCTGCCGCACAGGCGAGGCGCGATTCCAGGCGATCCTCGATCGCTTCGGCTACGAGACCTACATCGATGCCCGCGACCGAGATCTACCGCCAGTCAGAGCAGCTCGAGCGCGAGGCGGTCTGCGGCGATCCCAGACGGGACGTACCACGCGGAAGGCTTCCTCGACGAGGATGGGCTCGGCCACGGACCGATCCCGGTGAAGCTGCGCATCGACGTCGCTGGCGATCACATGACGATCGATCTTGACGGTTCCTCACCGCAGATGGAGGGTCCCGTGAACTGCGGCTTCGCGCAGACCATCTCCGCCTGCCGCGTTGCGTTCAAGCTGCTGATCAACCCCGAGCGGCCTGTCGATGGCGGCACCTTCCACACGCTCGACGTCAAGGCTCCAGAGAGCTCGATCTTCGATGCGCACGAACCGGCGGCGTGCCAGTGGTACTTCACACCGCTCGGGCTCCTGATCGACCTTGTCGTCACCGCGCTCGCACCTGTCATGCCCGACAAGGTTGCCGCCGCACACTTCGGCGACTCGATGGTGCTCTTCCTCGCGGGCAAGGATCCACGCCACGACGATGCAGGCTTCCTGTACGTGATGCCGCACGCCGGCGGCTGGGGCGGCTTCGAGGGCGGCGACGGCCAGGACGGCCTGATAAACAACGTCAACGGCGGGTTCAAGGACTACCCGGTCGAGGTCTTCGAGGTGAAATTCCCCGCGCTCATCCGGGAGTACGGCTTTCGCATGGACACCGGCGGCCCGGGGCGGTTTCGCGGGGGCTGCGGTCTCGTTCGACGCTTCGAGGTCGAGCCGGATTCCTACCTCTACCTCTGGCTCGACCGATCGGTGACCCCCGCGTGGGGCCTGTTCGGCGGCAGCGACGCTGTCGGGCCGGATGTGATCGTCAACGCCGGCCGGCCCGACGAGCGGCGGATGCTGAAGGTGAACGCGCATCCACTCGCGGCCGGTTCGGTCGTCGATCTGCTGACCGGCGGCGGGGGCGGCTTCGGGCAACCCCTCGAGCGCGACCCCGAGCGCGTTCGCATCGACGTCCTCGACGGCTATGTGAGCCGCGACGCGGCGAAACGCGATTACGGAGTCGTACTCGACGACGCTCTTCGAGTCGACGAAATGGCGACACGGCGGCTGCGGTCTAGGTCCACCGTAGCGGCCGCGGTCTGGGCGTGCTCTCTGCAAACACGGCGCTGCGCATGTGACCACGATGATCTCCAGATGCGAAACTGGGTGGGAAGAGAGAGGGGGGGGAGAGAGAGCCGGGCTGAGAGGGGGGGGGTGGGCGGCTCGGACCGCTCCAGTTGGAAACTTGGGCAACCCAAGTTTCTGACGCTCTCATACGGGCCGCGCGGAACGGGTGCGGAAAATACCGCCAGGGAGTATGAGAGCCCTGGCTGTCCAACCAGCGGCGGAAGATCTCGCGGTTCGTCAGCGCAGTTCGAAACCGACGAGTCCTTCGGGCTGCTCAGCGAAGTTCGACATCAGGTTCTGCGGGTTTCCGGCTTCGTGGTAGCCGTCTTCAACTCGGGCGCCTCGACGCCCTCGGCGTCGCCGCCGAGGTAGTGGCCGAGTTCGTGAGCGAGCACGTTCCCGGGGAAATGGCCGCGGGTGTCTCGAGCAGGTTGGTTTCGCCGCCTTCGAGGATGACGGTGGTTTCCGGGCCGGGTTATCCTCTGGAGCCGCTGATGGCGGGTCAGGACGACCCACGTGGCAACTCCTCCGACCCGGACGACTGGTTCGCGCCCGCAGGCGTCCATCCGTCCGCGCTTCCGCGTGGCCGCCCGGCCGACGCGCCTTCGGAAGAGACGGTCGAGGAGCCGGATTGGCTCGAATCCGAGACACGGGAGGCCGGCGCGCCGCCGGCTCCACCGGCTGGCCAGCCGCGCAGACGCTTGGCGCTCCTCGGGCTCGTGGCGTTCGCCGTGATCGTCGTGATCGCTTTTCTCGGGGCCGACGTTTTCAGCAGCAACAAGGGCTCGAAGCCGCCGCCCCCGACCACGACTCCGGCGACGACACAACCGACGACGACCACGCCATCCACGATCACCGCACCGCCGTCGACGACCGTCCCGACACTGACCTCCGGGCTGCTGAAACAGGGAACGAGCGGAGCAGACGTGAAGGCACTCCAGCACGCGCTCGCGGCGGCAGGCCACTCGCCGGGCACGATCGACGGCGACTTCGGACCGAAGACCGAGCAGGCGCTGATCGCGTTTCAGCAAGCCGCCGGGATCCCCGCCGACGGCGTCTACGGCCCTCAGACGAAAGCGGCTCTCGAGAAGAAACTGAACGTGGGCTGATGCCAAGCGCAGCAGGCTTAGCGTTTCGCACCTTCCGCTGCTGCGCCGTTAGGCACCGACGACCGTGATCGTGCGGTGCGCGGCCGAGCCGGCCGCGGTGTTCGCGTCGATCTGGACGGTGTAGGTCTTGCCTTTCGCGACCGTGAGGCCGGTCAGCCGGACCGGGATCGTGCAGTCGATCGCGAGCGGTGCCGTCGGTGTTGCGGTCTGCACGGTCTTCCCGCTGAGCAGGGTGCGGACGGACGCCCCGACGGTCGTGCCGATCGGGTTGTTCGCGCAGAACTCGCGCAGGTAGACGGTCAGGGACGGATTCTTCGTGCCACCCTTAAAGGACGCCTTGCCGTTCACCATGCTGAGCGGCTTAGCGGCCGACGCCCACTTCGGCTGTGCCGGCTTGGCCGAGCCGTTCTTCCGGTAGATGCCGCTCTGCCACGGGTTCCCGGCCGAGTCGCGGAAGGTGAACCACACGAACATCGATACCACCGAGTCTTTCTTCGCGATCGAGATCGCTTCCGGGAGGTACTTCGCCTGCTGCGCCTCGGTGACGCCGTGCGGCTCGCCGGGCTTCGTCTCGTCGCCGTACTCGGTGATCCAGACAGGGATGTTCTTGCGACCGAACGCCTTGTCGAGGTCCTTCTCGAACTGCGGCATCGTCGAGAGCATCACGTTCGGGTAGCGCACCTTCTGGGTCGGCGACAACGACACCGGGTACGGGTACGGGTGGTGCGCCCAGGCGTCGAACTTGAGCTTCTTGTTCGCTTTCGCGACGCCCTTCATGAACGTGGCCGGTGCGACCGTATCGGTCTGACCCTTCTTCGGCTTGTCACGTCCGTGCGACGACGTTTCCCCGATCGCGACGAGCGCCTTGCCGTTTCCGGCCTTGATGCCGGAGTAGCCGGCAGCGGCGAGCTTGGCGTAGTTGGCGGGGCTGACGATCTTGCCTTTCGAGTCGAACTGCGGGGAGAGGAAGTTGCCGAGGTTCGACTCGTTCCAGATCCCGTAGAAACGAACGAACGGGAAGCCGGCGTAGCGGCCGGAGTAGCGCGCGGCGAGCGCACGGCAGAAGTTCTTGAAGTCGGTCATGTTCTTCGGCAGGAACCTGGCGGCCTTACCGCCGTTCGACCAGCCGGGCGTGCCCCAAATCGTCATCAGCACCTCGAGTCCGCGCACCTGCGCATTGCGCACGAACTCATCCAGGTCGGCGAAACGGTAGGCCGGATCGAACGGGTTCGTCGCGTTCGCCGGCCGACGAGGTGCGACCAGACGCCAGTTCACGATCGTCCGCACCATCGTCGCGTTGTTGCTGCGCACGAGGTCGAGCTCCGCCTGGCGGTTCGCGCTGTAGCGCAGCACCGGGTCGTCGTTAAACCCCATCCACATGCGGTCTTTCGCTGCCGCCGGCGCCACAACGACTGCGGCAAGCACGACGATCAGAGCGAGCGCACGGATGCGGGATCCTAGCCAACATGATCTCCGGCCGCTGACGGCGACGGATCGGCGCTTCCTCGCTCCGTAGTCTCGGATCGCCCTGGGCAGTCGGTCCGGTGACAATCAGGCGTTACGCCTTCGAGGATCACCACGCGGCGCATCGATCCCTGCGTCCTTCTGCGTCTCCCTACGTCCGCCCGACTGATCTCATTGAGGCTTGGCTGCTTCATCCAGTGAAGCGCTCGCGAGACCGAACGGGCTGCCTTCCGAGTCGCGGCAGATCGCCCAGCGCTCGCCCGGGTGGACGACGGTCCCTCCCAACTCGACGAGCCGTTCGAGCGCTTGCACAAGATCCGGGACGCGGAAGTAGGGCAGCGAAAAGCGATCGCCCGGACCGCGGCCGCGCTCGTGCAGACCGAGCGATGGGTGAGCGTCGCGGGACTGGAGGCCCTGGCCTTCACTCGGCTTGCGCTCGTCGAGAGAGAGGTCGAGCAGCGTTTCCCAGAAGCGTCGGGCACGGACCAGGTCATCAGCGGGAAACTCGATCAGATCGAGTGTCATGGCACTAGACGATACGGTCTCGCGTCCCATCGGCAACCGCGGCTAGGCTCTTCGAGATGCTGATCATCGTCGGCGCGCTGCTTCTTGCCGTTTTCGTGGCGCCGGCGTCCTGGGCACCGGTGCTGGTCGGGTGCGCGATCGTGTGGGAGATCGCGGAGAAGGTGTTCTGGTTCCGCCGTAGCAAGCGGATACCGATCGCGGTCGGCCGCGAGGCAATGATCGGACTGCCCGTCACCGTCATTTCGCCCTGTCGGCCTGAGGGGCGCGTCAAGCTGCTCGGAGAGCGCTGGAAGGCATCCTGCATCGCGGGAGCCGGCGTCGGCGACACCCTCATCATCGAGGCCGTCGAGCAGATCACCCTGATCGTAGGCAAGCCTGCACCAGACCTCGCGCCGGCCAGCTGAAAACGACGCGCGTTGCTCGATTGCAGCGCCTCAGCCAGTCATCACGCTCCGGTCGGTGAAGCGAAACCGCGGTCGAACTAGAAGGGCGCGCGACAAGCCTATAGTGGACTTTGCGGATCGTCCGAACCAGATGCTGGGGGTGGATGATGGTGAAGGGGATCACGGAGCGGCTTGCGCGGTCGTGCGGCGCGCATCCGCGGCGGACGCTTGCGGCTTGGGCAGTGGCGGTGGTGGTCGCGCTAGTGCTGGTAGCGACGTCCCTGCACGGACTGACCTCGAACGCAACGTTGTCGGCTCGCCGGAGTCGACGAAGGCCGCGAACGCGATCGCGACAGCGTTCCCTCCGACGCCTGCCGACCTGAAACGGCAGGTGAGCGACGTCGTCGTGGTCAGCTCCGTCCGCTACGGGGTCGACAGCCCGCAGTTCCGCGGCCTCGTCTCACGCCTGGTCGAGCAGTTCCGCACCGCCGGCAAGGTGGTCAGCGCGCGCAGCTACCTCTCCGGCAACCGGTCGCTCGTCTCCCGCGACGGACACGCGACCCTGATCCAGCTCTTTGTCGGCGAGCGACGCGCGATCAAGCCGGTGCTGCCGCTCGTGCGGCAGGCGAACCGCACGCCCGGCTTCGCCGTGGCGATCACGGGCGATCACACGGTCGGCAACGACTTCAACACCCTGTCGCAGCGCGACCTCGAGCACGGCGAGCTCGAGTTCGGGCTGCCGGCCGCGCTGGTTGTGCTCGTGCTCGTCTTCGGCGCGGTCGTCGCGGGGCTGGTGCCGGTGCTGATGGCGATGCTCTCGATCCTCGTCGGGCTCGGCCTCGTCGCGCTTCTCTCGCTCGAGTTCAGCCTCTCGGTGTTCATCGTGAACATGCTCACCGGGATGGGGCTCGCGCTCGGGATCGACTACTCGCTCTTCGTCATCTCCCGCTACCGCGAGGAACGCGCGCCGGGCTCGAGAAGACGGACGCGATCGGCCTCGCCGGCGCGACCGCCAGTCGGGCGGTGCTGTTCAGCGGCAGCACGTTCGTCGTCGCGCTGTTCGGGATGCTGCTCGTGCCGACGACGATCATGCGCAGCCTCGCCGCCGGCGCGATCATCGTCGGGGTCGTCTCGGTCGCCGCCGCGCTGACGCTGCTGCCGGCCCTGCTCAGTCTGCTCGGCGACCGCGTCGACGCCTGCGCGTGCCGGTCCTCGGCCGCAACCTCGGCCGCGCCGACAGCGCCGAGGGCCGCTTCTGGCGCGCGATCGTCGAGGGCGTCCTGCGCCGACCGGTCCTCAGCCTCGTGCTCAGCGCCGGGCTGATGCTCGCGCTGGCGGTGCCGGTCCTCGGCCTCCACATCGGCGCCAGCGGCGTCACGACGCTGCCGGACGATCTGCCCTCCAAGCAGGGCTATCTCGCCCTGCAGCGCAAGTTCCCGGCCAGAGCCCGTACCCGGCCGAGATCGTCGTCGAGGGCGGAACCACGGCCGTCTCCGCCGACCTCGCGAGCTCGAAGACGCCTCGCGCCGACCCCCGGTTCGGGCCCGGCCGATCCAGACCGCGCCCCGAACGCACGTCTCGCTGCTGACGGTGCCGGTCCGCGGCGACGCGGTCAGCGGCCCCGCGGTCGCCGCCGTGCGCGACCTGCGCAAGCACGTGCTCCCGCGGCCTTCGCCGGCACCGGCGCCCGCGTGTTCGTCGGCGGCAAGACCGCCGAGAACGCCGACTACTTCGACGCCGTCACCAACCCGACCCCCTACGTGCTCGCCTTCGTCCTCGGCCTCAGCTTCATCGTGCTCACGGTCGCCTTCCGCTCGCTCGTCGTCGCGCTCGTCTCGATCCTGCTCAACCTGCTCTCCGTCGGCGCCGCCTACGGGCTGCTCACGCTCGTCTTCCTCCACGGCTAGGCGCCGGCTGCTCGGCTTCCAGCACGTCCACGCGATCGACGCCTGGGTGCCGCTGTTCCTCTTCTCGGTGCTCTTCGGGCTCTCGATGGACTACCAGGTGTTCCTGATGAGCCGGATCAAGGAACGCTACGACCAGAGCGGCTCCACCCGCGACGCGGTCGCCACCGGCGTCGCCACGACCGCCCGGATCATCACCGGCGCCGCGCTGATCATCGTCGTCGTCTTCGCCGGCTTCGCCCGCGGCCAACTCGTGATGTTCCAGCAGATGGGCTTCGGCGTCGCCATCGCCCTCCTCCTCGACGCCACCCTCATCCGCTCGGTCGTCCTCCCGAGCACGCTCACCCTGCTCGACGAACGCACCTGGTACCTCCCGCGCTGGCTCGAATGGCTCCCGAACGTTCAGGTCGAGCGCCCTGCACCCGCCGAGCTCCGGCAAGCCAAGACCGGAACCGCCTAGCCGACAGGAACACCGAGAAAACTCACCCGAACTCTCAGGCCGCAGACATTGCAGCGCCCTTACGCTCCCACATGCGCGCGCGCTGAGCGCCGTGGCTGTTACGCCTCGACGCCGCGGCGTCGCCGCCGAGGTAGTGGCCGAGTTCGTGAGCGTGCACGTTCTCGGGGAAATGGCCGCGAGTGTCTCGAGCAGGTTGGTTTCGCCGCCTTCGAGGATGACGGTGGTTTCCGGGCCGGGTTATCCTCTGGAGCCGCTGATGGCGGGTCAGGACGACCCAGGTGGCAGCTCCTCCGACCCGGACGACTGGTTCGCGCCCGCAGGCGTTCGTCCGCCCGCGCTTCCGCGTGGCCGCCCGGCCGACACGCCTTCGGAAGAGACGGTCGAGGAGCCGGATTGGCTCGAAGCCGAGACACCGGAGGCCGGCGCGCCGCCGGCTCCACCGGCCGGCCAGCCGCGCAGACGCTTGGCGCTCCTCGGGCTCGTGGCGTCCGCCGTGATCGTCGTGATCGCCTTTCTCGGGGCCGACGTCTTCAGCAGCAACAAGGGCTCCAAGCCGCCGCCTCCGACCACGACTGCGGCGACGACACAACCGACGACGACCACGCCATCCACGATCACCGCACCGCCGTCGACGACCGTCCCGACACTGACCTCCGGGCTGCTGAAACAGGGAACGAGCGGAGCAGACGTGAAGGCACTCCAGCACGCGCTCGCGGCGGCAGGGCACTCGCCGGGCACGATCGACGGCGACTTCGGACCGAAAACCGAGCAGGCGCTGATCGCGTTTCAGCAAGCCGCCGGGATCCCCGCCGACGGCGTCTACGGCCCTCAGACGAAAGCGGCTCTCGAGAAGAAGCTGAACGCGGGCTGATGCCAAGCGCAGCAGGGCTTAGCGTTTCGCACCTTCCGCTGCTGCGCCGTTAGGCACCGACGACCGTGATCGTGCGGTGCGCGGCCGAGCCGGCCGCGGTGTTCGCGTCGATCTGGACGGTGTAGGTCTTGCCTTTCGCGACCGTGAGGCCGGTCAGCCGGACCGGGATCGTGCAGTCGATCGCGAGCGGTGCCGTCGGTGTTGCGGTCTGCACGGTCTTCCCGCTGAGCAGGGTGCGGACGGACGCCCCGACGGTCGTGCCGATCGGGTTGTTCGCGCAGAACTCGCGCAGGTAGACGGTCAGGGACGGATTCTTCGTGCCACCCTTAAAGGACGCCTTGCCGTTCACCATGCTGAGCGGCTTAGCGGCCGACGCCCACTTCGGCTGCGCCGGCTTGGCCGAGCCGTTCTTCCGGTAGATGCCGCTCTGCCACGGGTTCCCGGCCGAGTCGCGGAAGGTGAACCACACGAACATCGATACCACCGGGTCTTTCTTCGCGATCGAGATCGCTTCCGGGAGGTACTTCGCCTGCTGCGCCTCGGTGACGCCGTGCGGCTCGCCGGGCTTCGTCTCGTCGCCGTACTCGGTGATCCAGACAGGGATGTTCTTGCGACCGAACGCCTTGTCGAGGTCCTTCTCGAACTGCGGCATCGTCGAGAGCATCACGTTGGGGTAGCGCACCTTCTGGGTCGGCGACAACGACACCGGGTACGGGTACGGGTGGTGCGCCCAGGCGTCGAACTTGAGCTTCTTGTTCGCTTTCGCGACGCCCTTCATGAACGTGGCCGGTGCGACCGTATCGGTCTGACCCTGCTTCGGCTTGTCGCGTCCGTGCGACGACGTTTCCCCGATCGCGACGAGCGCCTTGCCGTTTCCGGCCTTGATGCCGGAGTAGCCGGCAGCGGCGAGCTTGGCGTAGTTGGCGGGGCTGACGATCTTGCCTTTCGAGTCGAACTGCGGGGAGAGGAAGTTGCCGAGGTTCGACTCGTTCCAGATCCCGTAGAAACGAACGAACGGGTAGCCGGCGTAGCGGCCGGAGTAGCGCGCGGCGAGCGCACGGCAGAAGTTCTTGAAGTCGGTCATGTTCTTCGGCAGGAAACTGGCGGCCTTACCGCCGTTCGCCCAGCCGGGCGTACCCCAAATCGTCATCAGCACCTCGAGTCCGCGCACCTGCGCATTGCGCACGAACTCATCCAGGTCGGCGAAACGGTAGGCCGGATCGAACGGGTTGGTCGCGTTCGCCGGCCGACGAGGTGCGACCAGACGCCAGTTCACGATCGTCCGCACCATCGTCGCGTTGTTGCTGCGCACGAGGTCGAGCTCCGCCTGGCGGTTCGCGCTGTAGCGCAGCACCGGGTCGTCGTTAAACCCCATCCACATGCGGTCTTTCGCTGCCGCCGGCGCCACAACGACTGCGGCAAGCACGACGATCAGAGCGAGCGCACGGATGCGGGATCCTAGCCAACATGATCTCCGGCCGCTGACGGCCACGGATCGGCGCTTCCTCGCTCCGTAGCCTCGGATCGCCCTGGGCAGTCGGTCCGGTGACAATCAGGCGTTACGCCTTCGAGGATCACCACGCGGCGCATCGATCCCTGCGTCCTTCTGCGTCTCCCTACGTCCGCCCGACTGATCTCATTGAGGCTTGGCTGCTTCATCCAGTGAAGCGCTCGCGAGACCGAACGGGCTGCCTTCCGAGTCGCGGCAGATCGCCCAGCGCTCGCCCGGGTGGACGACGGTCCCTCCCAACTCGACGAGCCGTTCGAGCGCTTGCACAAGATCCGGGACGCGGAAGTAGGGCAGCGAAAAGCGATCGCCCGGACCGCGGCCGCGCTCGTGCAGACCGAGCGATGGGTGAGCGTCGCGGGACTGGAGGCCCTGGCCTTCACTCGGCTTGCGCTCGTCGAGAGAGAGGTCGAGCAGCGTTTCCCAGAAGCGTCGGGCACGGACCAGGTCATCAGCGGGAAACTCGATCAGATCGAGTGTCATGGCACTAGACGATACGGTCTCGCGTCCCATCGGCAACCGCGGCTAGGCTCTTCGAGATGCTGATCATCGTCGGCGCGCTGCTTCTTGCCGTTTTCGTGGCGCCGGCGTCCTGGGCACCGGTGCTGGTCGGGTGCGCGATCGTGTGGGAGATCGCGGAGAAGGTGTTCTGGTTCCGCCGTAGCAAGCGGATACCGATCGCGGTCGGCCGCGAGGCAATGATCGGACTGCCCGTCACCGTCATTTCGCCCTGTCGGCCTGAGGGGCGCGTCAAGCTGCTCGGAGAGCGCTGGAAGGCATCCTGCATCGCGGGAGCCGGCGTCGGCGACACCCTCATCATCGAGGCCGTCGAGCAGATCACCCTGATCGTAGGCAAGCCTGCACCAGACCTCGCGCCGGCCAGCTGAAAACGACGCGCGTTGCTCGATTGCAGCGCCTCAGCCAGTCATCACGCTCCGGTCGGTGAAGCGAAACCGCGGTCGAACTAGAAGGGCGCGCGACAAGCCTATAGTGGACTTTGCGGATCGTCCGAACCAGATGCTGGGGGTGGATGATGGTGAAGGGGATCACGGAGCGGCTTGCGCGGTCGTGCGGCGCGCATCCGCGGCGGACGCTTGCGGCTTGGGCAGTGGCGGTGGTGGTCGCGCTACTGCTGGTAGCGACGTCCCTGCACGGACTGACCTCGAACGCACACGTTGTCGGCTCGCCGGAGTCGACGAAGGCCGCGAACGCGATCGCGACAGCGTTCCCTCCGACGCCTGCCGACCTGAAACGGCAGGTGAGCGACGTCGTCGTGGTCAGCTCCGTCCGCTACGGGGTCGACAGCCCGCAGTTCCGCGGCCTCGTCTCACGCCTGGTCGAGCAGTTCCGCACCGCCGGCAAGGTGATCAGCGCGCGCAGCTACCTCTCCGGCAACCGGTCGCTCGTCTCGCGCGACGGACACGCGACCCTGGTTCAGCTCTTCGTCGGGAGCGATGCCGCGATCAAGCCGGTGCTGCCGCTCGTGCGGCAGGGGAGCCGCACGCCCGGGTTCGCCGTGGCGATCACGGGCGATCACACGGTCGCAAACGACTTCAACACGCTGTCCCAGCGCGACCTCGAGCACGGCGAGCTCGAGTTCGGGCTCCCGGCCGCGCTGGTGGTGCTCCTCCTCGTCTTCGGCGCTGTGGTCGCGGGGCTGGTGCCGGTGCTGATGGCGATCCTCTCGATCCTGGTCGGCCTCGGCCTCGTCGCCTTACTGTCGCTCGAGTTCAGCCTCTCGGTGTTCATCGTGAACATGCTCACCGGGATGGGACTGGCACTCGGGATCGACTACTCGCTCTTCGTCATCTCACGCTTCCGCGAGGAACGGACGCGAGGGCTCGAGAAGACGGACGCGATCGGCCTCACCGGCGCAACCGCCAGCAGGGCCGTGCTCTTCAGCGGCAGCACGTTCGTGGTCGCCCTGTTCGGGATGCTGCTCGTGCCGACGACGATCATGCGCAGCCTCGCCGCCGGGGCGATCATCGTCGGCGTCGTCTCGGTCGTCGCAGCGCTGACGCTGCTGCCAGCCCTGCTCAGTCTGCTCGGCGACCGCGTCGACCGCCTGCGCGTGCCGGTCCTCGGCCGCAACCTTGGCCGCGCCGACAGCGCCGAGGGCCGCTTCTGGCGATCGATCATCGAGGGCGTCCTGCGCCGACCCGTCCTCAGCCTCGTCCTCAGCGCCGGACTGATGCTCGCGCTGGCCGTCCCCGTCTTCGGCCTCCACATCGGCGCCAGCGGCGTCACCACCCTGCCCAACGATCTGCCCTCGAAACAGGGCTATCTCGCCCTCCAGCGAACGTTCCCGGCGCAGAGCCCGTACCCGGCCGAGATCGTCGTCGAAGGAGGAAACCACTCCGTCTCCGCCGACCTTGCGAAGCTGAAAACGCAACTAGCTGCCGACCCCCGCTTCGGCCCCGGCTCGATCCAGACCGCGCCCCGAGCGCACGTCTTCCTGCTGTCGGTGCCGGTCCGCGGCGACGCCGTCAGCGGCCCCGCCGTCGCGGCCGTGCGCGACCTGCGCAAGCACGTTCTCCCCGCCGCCTTCGCCGGCACCGGCGCGCGCGTGTTCGTGGGCGGCAAGACGGCCGAGAACGCCGACTACTTCGACGCCGTCACAAACCCGACCCCCTACGTGCTCGCGTTCGTGCTCGGGCTCAGCTTCATCGTCCTCACGATCGCCTTCCGCTCACTCGTGGTCGCGCTCGTCTCGATCCTGTTCAACCTGCTCTCAGTTGGCGCCGCCTACGGGCTGCTCACGCTCGTCTTCCTCGACGGGAAGGGCGCCGCGCTGCTCGGCTTCGAGCACGTCCACGCGATCGACGCCTGGGTCCCCCTCTTCCTCTTCTCGGTGCTCTTCGGCCTCTCGATGGACTACCAGGTCTTCCTGATGAGCCGGATCAAAGAACGTTACGACCAGAGCGGCTCCACCCGAGAAGCTGTCACCACAGGAGTCGCCACAACGGCACGGATCATCACCGGCGCCGCCCTGATCATCGTCGTCGTCTTCGCCGGCTTCGCCCGCGGCCAACTCGTGATGTTCCAGCAAATGGGCTTCGGGGTCGCCATCGCCCTCCTCCTCGACGCCACCATCATCCGCTCCGTCCTCCTCCCAAGCACACTCACCCTGCTCAACGAACGCACCTGGTACCTCCCACACTGGCTCGAATGGCTCCCCAACGTTCAGGTCGAGCGCCCTGCACCCGCCGAGCTCCGGCAAGCCAAGACCGGAACCGCCTAGCCGACAGGAACACCGAGAAACTCACCCGAACTCTCAGGCCGCAGACATTGCAGCGCCCTTACGCTCCCACATGCGCGCGCGCGTGAGCGCCGTGGCTGTTACGCCTGAGCGGGCTCTAGCGCACGGCTGACCGTCCAATGCGACCGTGCGAGCACCGATCAGCGCGGACTCGTCGAACGGCAGGCCGGCGCTTTCTCTCGCGCGCGCGAGGCTCGTCGGTGCGTAGCTTGGCTTGGGACTTCACGATTCGCCAGCTCACTGCGGAGTCGCGCCATCTCTGCCACTCGGGTTCTTCCGCCGGCCCGAGAGCGCGTCGCCGACCCTCGGCTCGCGGTGTACTTGAGACGTCTCGCGTCGGGGCAGTTCGCCCGTCGGCGAGCCGTCGCGGTCGTCGTCGTACGCAGTGGTCGATGGTCGTAGCCGACGATGCGGTTGTCTGTACGAGCTTCGTGCCGGTCGCCTGGGCGCGATGTCACCGGCACCTCGATATCGGGCGAGCGACGCTTGACGTTCATGCTGCAGGAGTGCGTCGCGCCACGACCATGTCGTAGCTGGCGGTAGCATCTGCCGCTCGCCGCTCGGCCGCCGCGAGAGCCGTGCTCGCCAGAGCACCTTCCAGATCGTCGACCGGGAGCGCCGGACGATCCTCTGCTAGCCGGCTCCGGCCCTGCAGCTTGCCGATCTGCGGCGGGCACGCAAGATCGGCTCCTCCTCGAGCGGCGCTCAGCCGTCGCGGCTGACAGTGCGAGACCGCGAGGAGCGATCGACAAGCCCAGAAGCTGAGCGGCTGCCTCGAGCCAGCGGTGCCACCAGCGGTGCGCCGTCTCCGGCGACACGCTCAAGCAGCGCCGCAGCCTGCGGTTCAGCGTCATCCGCTTGCTCGATCGCGCGCAGCATCTCGCGCCGCTCAGCTAGTCCGATCGTTCCGCCGTTAGCGTGCAATTTCATCACGGCCGCTCCTTCGGCGGCAGCTTGGCGGACGCGCACAGCCTCCAAGGAGGGCCGGATGTATCTCTCAGCCGTTCACAACCTGTGTGGGCGGATCATCTAGCGCACGGCTGACCGTCCAATGCGACCGTGCGAGCACCGATCAGCGCGGACTCGTCGAACGGCAGGCCGGCGCTTTCCCTCGCGCGCGCGAGGCTCGTCGGTGCGTAGCTTGGCTTGGGACTTCACGATTCGCCAGCTCACTGCGGAGTCGCGCCATCTCTGCCACTCGGGTTCTTCCGCCGGCCCGAGAGCGCGTCGCCGACCCTCGGCTCGCGGTGTACTCAACGTCGCGGCCACGCAGGTCGGGGACGATGGCGCGGAAGCCGACCGCTGCGAGCGCGGGAACCTGGCGCCGCCAGACCTCGCCCGTGTCCGGAAAGCCGTGCAGCAGGAGCACCACCGGCCCCTCGCCAGTCTCCTCGACATGAAACTGCAGCCCGTTCACGGTGACGGTCATCGCGCGAGCCTACCGGGCCAGTGCGCGTGCACCTCACCGGGGGACATTCGCGAACTCTTGCCCACCCGACTGACGACAGTCACCCAATCGAGCGTCTAACTGCTCCTGCGTGAGATGATCCGCCAGCGGCGGTTTCGCCCCACAGCGCCCTAGACTGAAAGGGAGTCAGCATGTCGCACATGGGAAAATCACGCCTCGTCATCATGTTTACGGTGGGCCCTGATGACGTGGCCGAAGGAGATCGCATCTTCGCCAGCCACGGCGAGTGGATGAAGGGGCACACGCGCGAGGGCGACGAAGCCTTGCTGGAGTACAGCATCTCCAAGGGGCCGGAACTGTCGAACGCGATGGATCCGAGCTCGGAGCCGACTGGCAAGACGGTCTTCGTAATCGATGAGTACTACGCGTCACCGGCCGGGATCGCCCGGCACTGGCAGGACGCGGCAGACAACTGGTCGGACATGGCCGCCGCGGTGGCGTGGAGCGCCAAGGGCACGGTGGCGACGCTGCACAACGGCACGGCTGTCCAAGCACTCTGGTAAGGACGTTCAACGTCGGCATAGTCGTCCCCGGCGGGACGCCTGCGCCCAGGCTTGCCGCCTCGGGGCATCATTTGAGCGGAATCGCAAACGGGACTCGCGCTCGGGGTGTATTCACGAACTGTGAGCACTCGAGCACCCGCCAATGACCACTTGACTTTCATAGAAGCATCACTCGCGCAGGCGTTAGTGCAGCTGCCACGGTCGGCCGGGCGGCATCGGGGATGAGAGATCAGTGTCCATTGAGCTCGCCGATCTGAACGCCGAGCACTCGCCCGGCCGCGCGTAACCGATTCGCGCCGCGCGTCAGGTAGCGATCGGCCCGTGCTGCGTCCCTGGTGGCAGCCGCGACTTCCCCGCTGTCGTTCTCGTCGAAGTCGATCTCGCTCTGGACTCCCTTCAGCGTCGCCTCGAACCCCTGAACAGCCAGCTCTCTCCCGCGCCGTGTGCCCGCCGTCGCTCCGTGCGCACGGCGAAGGCGCGCGAGCGTACGGACCAGCTCCGCGTGCAGCTTCTTCCGATCCGGGTTAGCGCGAATCTGTCGGACGCCACGGAGCAAGTCTTGCGTGATGGAAACATCCGCTCGCCTGCTCGCCGGCGTCGACTGCCCACATCCGCCGACCAGCACGAGAGCGATGAGCCAGAGCCCAGTCCAAGAGCAAGGACGTATGCGAGGCAGTCGCGCACGCCGCACGATCATTGCCGCACGCTGGCCCAACAGAATGCGGGGCAACGTCGAGTCTCGGCTCACGATGACACTGACTCGATGCGAGGGGAACCAGGGCGATTCGCCATCCGTCAATCATCGCACCGGCGCTGACGCGTGAGCCGGACGGGACGATTGGGTCTATCGCCCTGACGGCTTGCGGGACGTTGTAGTTTCAGCGCCTGTCAGGTTGCCGTCGCCCCGGAAACGGACGCAGGCTGCGGGATCGTGTCGCAGGTGCCCGGGTTGGCTGCCTGAAACGAGCGAACCGCCGACTGCGCGAAGGCGGTTCGCTCTGGATAACCCCAATTGCACGCCCATCCCTGGGCCTCGCTCTTCACGGCCAGAGGGGAGCCGTATGGCGACCCCTATGCCCGTCCGTCGTCGCTTTCACACCACCTGCGTCCTGGTGTCTCTGGCCGTATGGGCGATATCTGAACGTCGATCTCGTCCTTACGTGAGTGGGCGGGGCTGGGCACGGCAGTGGTGCGTCAGGGGCACCATGCCGCGTCCCGGCCCCGCAATCGGGGTGGGTATCAAGTGGGTATCAACCTGCTCCGCTGACGCCATGGGATTCTCCCGGCTAGAGTGAACCCTTGGGCCGGACGAGAAGGCCTCATTGTCGGAGGGCGTCCTTCCCTCTTCCCCCCGTCGATCCGACACCCTCGCCCGGCTCAATCGACGCGATCGGCTCGACCTCCCAGATCCCCGCGTAGACCTCGTTGTCGAGGCTGTTCACCGGGATCACGGCGCTGATTCGATACTTCGGGCGCCCGTCGACGTAAGACCGTGTCGCCTGGTCTCCAGTCCGGCCGTGCGGCGACGTAGTCGTCGAGATCCTCGCCGTCTGCGAGGTACAAGCGGAACCTGAATGACACTGTCGTCCTCCTCCCGTGGGGCCGGACGGCACGTTCGACGATAGCGGAGGCCGTGCCTATCGACCACACGGAGGATGTAGAGATGGGAGAGGCGGCCGGGCACTGTGGCACTGCCCGAGGATTTGAGCCGCCCCTCCCCAATACTCAGTGAGTCACGGTGGAGCTTTCGCGCAAGGGTGAAGTTCGGCGGGTCGAGCAGCTAGTGTCAGTGAAGGTTGACCCAGCGAGGTCATACCGCGACACCGAGACCGCTCCTACATTCGAGGCACGATGCCCGACCCTCCTGGGGGAGGTTTGGTGTCGAGGGTGGCCTTGCGCTGGCATCTGCGCGGTCACCCGACAAGCACACCCTCAGCCTCCGAGGTCGCCGATCAGTGCCACATGCTCGGCGCATGGAGTATGCGACGCCGAACGTGAACGAGACGACGAGATTTGCGGCGTACGTGCTCCTCGGCCTGTGCTGGGTCTGGCTATGGGACTGGGCGCGTTCTCGCGCTGCCGGAGGTTCTGTCGGCAGCGGCGGGACGCCGTAACCACGGCCCGGTGAGCTGAGCGTCCGCCGGGCGCGACGCCCTGAACGCAGATCCGTGACCAGCAGCTCTTTCAGGCCGCGACTCTGCGATCCCGAACCATGTAGGCCACGATCAAAGCGGCCGGGAAGAAGATCAGGCTGAAGATGAAGTACAAGAAGAAGCTGTGGCCCTTGCGGGCGGCTACGCGTGCCGGCCAGAAGGCAATCAAGACCCAGACGATCACGAAGATGATCCCGCCCCACCACCAGCCGGACATTGAAGCGACGAGCATGTCGACCTCCTATCGAGGAATCGGTCGGCCGAATCGTCTGACCTGACCGATTAGCGCACTCTGTCACGCTCTGGACGGTCGAGCCTGCGTAATTACCCCGCGGACAAGCCCACCCGCGTTGCCATTCTGTTGCCACGCGCCACGCGGCGTTTACCCCTGAGACGACGAAACCCCCGCGTTAGCAGGGGCTTCGAGTGATGGGCGGTACTGGGCTCGAACCAGTGACCCCCAGCTTGTCGATTCAGTCCTGACAACAGTCAGCGATCTAAAATGCCTGCAAAACGGGTCTTTCTAACCATTCGGATTGGTCAGGTTTTGTCTGCGCTGGTCAGGGAAATCCGACCACAATCCGACCACACTCGACGAGCTTCTGCCTCTCTGGGACCGTCGGGCCGCGCGTACGCAAAGAAATACTGACAGGCCCTGGCAAGCCAAGGGCTTTGGGGCTGTTGTCAGCTCCGTATGCGGCCTAGACTCGGTGGGTGGCGACTTGTCCTTCCTGCGGGAGGGAGCTTCCGGCGGGCGACTTTCCGTTCTGTCCGTTCTGCACGGCCCCGCTGACGGCGCAGGTGCCGGCCCGTGAGGTGCGGAAGACGGTGTCGGTGTTGTTCTGCGACGTGACCGGCTCCACCGCGCTCGGCGAGTCGACGGATCCGGAGGCGCTCAGGGAGCTGCTCGCTCGTTACTTCGAGCGGATGAAGGGGATTGTCGAGTCGCATGGCGGGTCGGTGGAGAAGTTCATCGGTGATGCGGTGATGGCGGTGTTCGGTGTGCCGGTGGTGCATGAGGACGATGCGTTGCGGGCGTGCAGGGCGGCTGTCGAGATGCGCGACGCGCTGCCTGAGCTGGGGATCGCCGGGCGGATCGGGGTCAACACGGGCGAGGTGGTGACCGGGACGGAGGAGAGGCTCGCAACCGGCGACGCCGTGAACGTGGCGGCGCGGCTCGAGCAGGCTGCGCAGCCAGGGGAGGTTCTGATCGGCGAGGAGACGCTGAGGCTCGTGCGGGGGGCGGTCGACCTGGGCGAGGAGCGGCGGCTCGAGCTGAAGGGGAAGGCGGAGCCGGTGCCTGCGTATCCGCTGCTCGCGGTGACAGGCGAGCCGAAGCGGCGCTTCGCGGCACCGATGGTCGGGCGCGAGCGCGAGCTGCAGGGCCTGCGTGACGCCTTTACCCGAGCCAAGGCCGACCGCTCCTGCCAGTTGTTCACGGTGCTCGGTTCGGCGGGCGTCGGTAAGTCGCGCCTGGGAGCGGAGTTCCTCGCCGCGCTCGAGGCGAGAGTGGTGCGTGGCCGCTGCCTCTCTTACGGCGAGGGGATCACCTATTGGCCGGTAGTCGAGATCCTGAAGCGGCTCGCGACGCTGCCGGAGGGGGACGCTGCGCGGCCGTTGCGCTCGCTGCTCGGCGAGACCGATGCGCCTGCGTCGGCGGAGGAGATTGCCTGGGGGTTTCGCAAGCTGCTTGAGCAGGAGGCGCAAGCACGGCCGTTGGTCGTCGTGTTCGACGATCTGCAGTGGGGAGAGGAGACGCTGCTCGACCTTGTCGAGCACGTCGCGGACCTCTCCCGCGACGCCCCGCTGCTGCTGCTGTGCATGGCGCGGCCGGAGCTGCTGGAGCGGCGGCCGTCCTGGGGTGGCGGCAAGTGGAACGCGACCACCGTCCTACTCGAGCCGCTCAACGCGGGCGAGACGGAGCAACTCCTCTCCGAGCTCGGCGACGTGCCGGCAGGCCTGCACGAGCGGATCGTGCGGGTCGCTGAGGGGAACCCGCTCTTCCTCGAAGAGATGCTCGCCCTCGTCCGCGAGTCGGGCGGCGCCGAAGTCGAGGTGCCGCCGACGATCCAGGCGCTCCTGGCCGCTCGCCTCGACCAGCTCGATCCGGACGAACGCGCCGTGCTCCAGCACGGCGCGGTAGAGGGCCGCACCTTCCACCGCGGCGCGGTGGCGGCGCTGGCGGACGGCGACGACAGCGTCGACCAGCGTCTCGTCGGCCTGGTGCGCAAGGAACTCGTCCGACCAGACCGCGCGCAGCTGGCTGGTGACGACGCCTACCGGTTCCGTCATCTCCTGATCCGCGACGCCGCTTACGACGCCCTTCCCAAGGCAACCCGCGCCGACCTCCACCGCCGTTTCTCGGTCTGGCTCGAGGAACACGGCCGGAGCCTCGTCGAGCTGGACGAGATCCTTGGCTACCACCTCGAACAGGCGGCCCGCTACCTCGACGAACTCGGACGACCCGACCCCGAGCTCGCGATCGCCGCCGGTGACCGTCTCGCACTCGCCGCCAGGCGCGCGATGCGCCACGGTGATCGGCTCGGCGGCGCCTCGCTGCTGCTCGAGCGCAGCCTCGCTCTGACTCGGCCGCATCGGCTCGACGTTCATCTGGAGATCGATCTGGCCTTGGCGCGTTGGGAGCAGCCGGCAGCGGGCGTCACGGTCTTGGCCGCCGCTGCCGAGCGTGCGGTCGCGGTTGGAGACGAAGGTGGCGCTCTGCTCGCAACGGCGGTCACGGCGTTGCTCCGGATGGTGTTGGGCGAGGCGACCCCTGACGAAGTGGAGCGGCGCGCCACGGAAGCGCTCTCCGTGCTCGACGCACTTGGTGACCGCAAGGGCCTCGTCACCGTCTGGTTCGTGCTCGCCGAGCTCGGCAACATGCGAGGTCAGCAGGAAAGCCGGGCCCAGGCGGTCGAGCAGGCAATCCAGCAGGCACGCCTCAGCGAGGCGCAGTCGCGGCACGCAGACGGCCTCGCCTGGGCGCTGACGGACAGCCTGGCGTCGGCTCTCGTCCGGGGCCCGAGGCCGGCCGGCGAGGCGCTGCAGACCCTCGACCGGCTCGTCTCGGCCTCGCAGGACACCGGCGTGACCCTGGCCCGGGCGATCCTGCTGACGATGCTCGACCGAACGGACGAGGCGCGGGCGCTCGCCAACGCGGCCGAGGAGCGGCTGCGGGAATTCGGACATGCAGGTGATGCGAATGCCTGGCTCGCGGAGATCGATCTACTCACGGGCGACCTCGAGCAGGCAGCGACTCACTACCGGGCCTTATGTCGGCATCTCGAATCGAACGACCGCCGGGGCGAGCTCTCCAGCTACGCACCGGTGCTGGGACGCATCCTCTGCACGTTCGGCAGCTACGACGAGGCCGACCGCCTGGCAGAACAGGGGCGCGAGCTCGGAGACCCGGACGACGTGGTGACGCAGGGAGCATGGCGCCGGACGAAAGCGATCGTCTACTCCGCCCAAGGCCAACACGCTGAGGCGGAACGGCTCATACGCGAAGCGGTCGAGCTCGCTGCGACCACGGACGAATTGGATTGGCAGGCGGAGCTGTTCGGCGATCTGGCCGAGGTGCTCGAGGCCGCCGGCCGCCGCGACGAGGCGATCGCCGCCTGGCAGGAGAGCCTCGACCGCTACGAGCGCAAGCAGATCATCCCGCTCGCCCGCCGCACCCGCGAACGACTCGCAGCGCTCGAACACGGGAGCGAGGCCTCCACGGCAGGCGGCGTTTCGCCGCCCCCTATCTCGTAGCTGCTATCCGTCTCTGCCCCAGGCCCGCGAACGCGCGCAAAGGCACACCTACGACCGGCGCCCAGATCCTTATTCGGTCGGGTCGAGAAGCGCCTCCGCCACCAGAAACACTGTCCCGCTGAGATCAAGCGCCTCGACGAGGACCAGATCGTCGCTGTCCCGGAATCACGTCAATACTGACAGCGAGAAACCCGCTGTTTCCAGCGGGTTTCGTTAATGGGCGGTACTGGGCTCGAACCAGTGACCCCCAGCTTGTCGAGCTGGTGCTCTCCCAACTGAGCTAACCGCCCAAAACATGCCCATTTGCAGGGCATTTCATAGATTCTTAACAGGTTCTGCTCTCCCAATAGTTGCGGAACGGCACATAAGAATACAGTCAGCTGGGAGAGTGCCTCGCCGAGGCTGATCCAGCGCCGGCCCGTGGGGTGACGGCGCCAGCAAGGGCAACATGAGCCGCATCGCCGTCGCCGGCGACACGACCCGGCTCCAGATTCACGTCGTGCTCGCCACCCACCGCGACAGCGGCGTTAACGAAAGACGACCGTGAGATCGCCCGAACGCACCGCAAGCTACTCAAGCGTATGAGGCGAAATCGTGGTCATCACCGCGGCGGAGTCTGTAGCCGTTTGGTACGTCGCGCGCGGGCGAGCAGAACGGCGACGTGGCCGACGCCGCCGGCGGCGCCCGTGACGCAGACGCGCTCGCCCTCCCTCAGCCCGCCGTGGACGACGAGGCCCTGCCAGGCGCTGAGGCCCGGCATCGGTAGCGCGGCCGCCTCGACGTGGGAGAGCGCGGCGGGCTTCGGTGCGAGCACGGCCTCCGGGACGACCGCGTACTCGGCGGCGACGCCGTCCCTGTCGAACGGCGTCAGCCCGAAGACTTGCTCGCCGGTCGCCTCGACGACGCCGGAGAGCTCGTAGGACGGGATCGCGGGCAAGCGGTCGGTCGGCCAGGTCAGTTCGTCGCGGGTGAGCGCGGCGGCGTGCACGCGGACGAGCACCTCGCCTGCCCGCGGCTCAGGCACCGCGACCTCATCGAGCCGGAGCCCGTGCGAGTGAAGCCTAACTGCCCGCATCGGTCTATCCTCTCTGGTAAGAATCTTTGTAGCAAGAATCTTATCAGAGTGGTAGACTGGAAGCGATGGATCGTCTGGACGCGATCGCCCAAGCCTGGCAGCGCGAGCGTCCCGATGTGGACGTGCGCGCGCTGACCCTGCTCGGGCGACTCCTCCGCAGTGCCGCGCTCGTGGACGCAAAGCTCACCGAGGGACTCGCCGGCCACGAGCTGCAGCCCGGCTGGTTCGACCTGCTCGCGGCGCTCCGCCGCGCGGGCGAGCCCTTCGCCCTGAACCCGACGCAGCTGATGCGGGCGACGATGCTCTCCTCCGGGGGCATGACGAAGCGGCTCGACCGGCTCGAGGCCGCAGGACTCGTCGAGCGCAGCCCCGACGCAAGCGACCGCCGCGCCACGCTCGTCTGTCTGACGACGCTTGGCCGCAGCCTGATCGACAAGGCCCTGCCCGTCCACGTTGCCAACGAGGAGCGGCTACTCAGAGGGCTGAGCGTGCGGGAACGCGACACCCTGGACGCGCTCCTGCGGAAGCTGCTCGTCGGCCTGGAGGAGCCGGAACGCTCCTGAGATGGCGGACACGCACGCGATCCCGCCAGGCGGCCCGGCGACCTTCGACCTCGGCGAACTGAGCTTCAACGGCAGCCCGACGGCGTTCTTGTTCGAAGGAGGGAAGCGCGCGGGTCTCGGCATCTCGATCTTCGTCGTGCGCACGCCGCCGGGAAGCAGCGTCGAACTCCACATACATCCCTACGCCGAGACGTTCCTCCTCCTCGAAGGCGAAGGACGCTGGACCGCGGGCGACGCCGTCGTCGACCTGCACCCCGACAGCATCCTGGTCGTGCCGCCCGAGACGCCCCACGGATTCCGCAACACCGGAGACACGTCGCTCCTCGTCGTCTCCATCCACGAATCCGGCGCGCTCGAACAGACCTCTCTCGGGATCGACCCCGCCTGATCCGACGAAGAGGATGCGCAGCATCGCGTTAGCCCGACATGATCGACTCTGCAGCCTCCACCCAGCGGGAGAGGAGGGCCGCGAGGGTAAGGCGTTCGCCCGCGCTGAAGGCGCCGAGGACGCGGCGCTCGACCGGCCGGACACGCTCTTGGCCGTCGTGGAGGGCCTCACGGCCGGCGTCCGTCAGATGTAGCTCGAGCACGTTCGGGTGTCGCGGGTGTGCTCGACGCGTAACGAGTCCCTGTTCCTCAGATGATTTGAGGACGACCATCATCGCCTGTGGCGTGACGAGGCAGGCACGTGCAAGCGTTGCCGCAGCGATTCCCGGCTGCTGCTCGAGTTCTGCAAGCGCGGCATACTGCGCGAGCGTGAGGCCGACCGGCTTGAGCGCGGCACTCTTGGCACGCAACAGCGTTTGCTCGGCCTGGCGCAGGAGGAGTCCGAGCCGCGGATCAGTCGGTGCGCTCATCGCCTCGCAGGTTTACGGCTTCCAGGGGATGACTTTGCCGAACCGAACCAGCTCGCCGTAGAGCGCCGGAGACGGAGCGGGATCGAGTGCGAGTTCGAGGAGCCGCCGCGCAGCTTGTGCGGGCGTCTGGGCGCGACTCATGTCGGCAAGCCAAGGTCGCGAGGCTCCGGTGTCGATCAGCCCCGGACAAACGGCGGCGATCAAGATCCCGCGACGCAGATCGTCCTCGCGCCGCTGCGCCGCCAGCGCGCGCACCGCCGCTACCTGGCCGATCTTCGACGGGATATTGATCCACGCCGGCCAACCCTCGCCGGCTGCACGGCCCTCTCGCACGGCATCACGCCACGCGAGGACCGCACGATCGACATCATCCAACGAACCCAACGCATTCTGGAAGCGGTCATGCAACACAGGCGCCAGGGCGGACAGGCTGCCCGCAGTGCTGGCGACCACGAGCAACCGGCCGCCGTCACGCAGCAGCGGCGCAAACGCGCGCAGCATGCCCGTGGTGCCACCATTGTTCACCCCGACGTAGTAGTCGATGACTTGGGCGGGGTCGTCTACAGGCTCGACCCTCGCGTAAGCATTCGAGAAGACAAGGTCGATGCCGCCGTGGCGGTCGAGAACCATCGCGGCGAAGCGAGCGACTGCGTCCGCGTCGGCCACGTCCAGGCACTCGCCGCGCACCTCCGCGCCGCCCGGCGCAATCTCGCTCACCGCCGCCGAGATGCGCCCTGCGTCCCGACCCGTCAGATAGACAACATCGCCTTCATCGAGCTGGCCAGACAGCCCGCGTGCCAACTCGAGGCCAAGATTCCGTGTCGCGCCAGTCACTACCGCCGCTCTCGTCATAGCCCTGATCTATATCAGATCATTGATACTCCTCAGGAACCTGTGCCAGTTGACCTAGCCCGGCAGGTACTCGTCGAGCAGCGCCCGCGCGATGCGCTGTCGATCGGATTGCCAGCCGCGCCGCCGCGTTCGATCGCTAGTCGGTTCTCCCAGACTTGCGTTGCTGCAGGTCGCGGATGGACGAGGCGATCGGGATGCCCGGGCGCAGGCCGGGCGAGGGGATCGGCTCGCCGAAGGAGGTGACGATCGGGAGTTCCCCCGCCCAGACCTCCAGTGCTGCGTCCTCGCTGTCGTCGTCGGGCGGCCCGAGGCGGACTTTCGCCGAGGCCTGGTCGATCTCCATCGCCAGGATCATCGTGCCCTTCAGCTCGTTCGCGTTTGGCGGGCGAACCTCGTCCCAGCGGCCGGGAAGCAGCTTGTTGGTGAACGCGGCCAGAGCGGCCACGCGTTCTTCAGGGTCGTCGATCGGATGGAAGCGACCGAAGGCGACACGACCGATTCGTAGTTCGCGCTGTGCTCGAAGCGGCCCTTCTTCGGGCAGCGTGCGCACCACGGATCCGATGCAGGCAGTCTGCTCGCCAGAGCGGGTGTCATCGGCCTCCTCACCCTCATCCGATCGTCGATCGCTGGTGGTTTTGCTCAAACGGCGGGCCCGCTGAGCTGATCTGGTACTTCAGGACGTTCGCATGGAGGATCGCCGGTTTCGGAGGCGGATCGGCGGCGGCTCGCCAGGCTGCGAGCGCTTCCTCCGACTCCCAGAGTTCGAACATGTTGACCCGGCCCTCGTCTGCCGGGTCTGCCGCGACGAAGAGATCGATGCGTCCCGGGGTGGAGCGTGCGATCTTCAGGATCTCTCGATGCGCCTCGACCCACGGGTCTCGATCCTCTGGGCGCACAGACAGGTTTCCGGCGACGATAAGCACCTGCTGCCTCCTTCTCCGAACGTCGAGGTCTTCTTCACGAGCCGGGGTCCGCAGCCTTCGTTGCTCCGACGAACACGACCTCGGCCCTGCGGAAGCCATGGCGCTCGTAGAAGCGATGAGCTCCGTCGTTCGCATATGCCGCACTGAGGGCAATGCTTTCGAATCCTGCCGTGACCAGGCGATCGCGTACTGCGGCAAGGAGTCGCGCCCCGACCGCCTGTCCGCGCATCGCGGGAGCTATTGAGAGTGTTTCCAGCTGGGCCTGCCGTTCGCCGCTGTTCCATGAGGAGTAGCCGGAGGCGACGGTGACGAACGCGTAGCCGACGAGCTGGTGGTCGGCTTCAGCGCCGAGCACGAACGAATCCGGGTTCTTGGCCGACTCCAGGTAGTTGGCTCGCTGACGGGCCCAGGATTCGTGTGCCGAGCGAGGTGTCATCCCGGCGAGTCGGGGCGAAATCCGCAGGTGGTGTTCGTGCAGGGCCAGCCAGAGCGGTTCGAGGCGATCGAACTCGGGCACGGCGAGCGGCCGGATGCTCTCCACTGACGCACCTGGCTGCCGGTCTCGCTCGTCGTCTTGTGACTGAAGCGCCTTCATAGCCTCTCCACGTTCTCTGGCTTGGTCAGGGGTACGGTCGAGTCGAGTGCTCTAGCCGCTCAGGAACTCCGCGAGCACGGAAGCGGTTGCCTCGGGGGAGATGTCGTGGCTCTGTCCGGCCAGCGTGCGGAGCTGTCCGTTCGGCAGGGAGTCGGCGACCGCGCGCGCCGCGTTGCGCATCAAGGGTGGGCTGTTTTCGCCATCGATCACGAACGTCGGTGTCAAGATCGAGGCGATCAGCTCGGTCGGGAGCGTCAGGTCTCCGACGACCGTCGCGTCATAGGCGAGGGTGTGGGCGATCGCTTCGAGCGCGGGCCGAAACGGCGCCTGGCGCATACCGGCGACTACCTCGTCGGGCATGCCGATCGCCTCGCGCTGGTAGAGCTCGACTGCGTCCCCGCGGCGGCCGGCGGCGACCAGGCCGGCGAGCCGATCCGGCAGATCGGTCGGCAGCGGTGGGCGGCTCCCATCCACGACGAAGGGCGGCTCGTACAGCGCCAGCTTCGAGAACGCCAGGCCGCCGGCGGCCGCCTTCAGCGCGAGGGTCGCCCCCGAGGAGTAGCCGAACACGGCTGCGGACGCGTCGGTCTCCGCGATTAGCGCCTCGAGATCCTCGATTTCGCGCTCGACCGCGTACGGGGGCGTGTCGCCGCTTTCTCCGCGGCCCCGCCGGTCGTAGTTGAGCACCGTGAATCGGTCCTGCAGCACGCTGGCAAGCGGCTCGGTGGTGGAGCGAGTGTTGAACGCGCCCACGACCATGATCAGCGGCGGCCCGTCACCGAGTCGGTCAAAGGCGATCGGGGTCCCGTCTGCAGATGTCACCGTGTGCATCGTTGCCTCCAATCTCGTCCTCGCCCAGTGAGGGCGTGGTGGCTGTCCTGCACTACTCAACTCGATGGTCGAGGCGATCTCGGAAACCCGCCAGAGATTTAGCGTAGACTAAATAGTCGTGGTCGAATGATCGAGTGGGCCTTCAAACCGGAGGACGTGGCCCGGATCCGGTTCGCGTTCTCGCCCCTCTGGGAAGCGGTGATGAGCCTGATCGTGCTGCGGGCCCCCGCAGCGCACACGCTGCACGTGCCATGGATCCGCGCCGCGCTCCCCAGGGTGGCAGAGCTCGACCTCTCCGAGCTGTTCGCCTTGGTGCCGGTGCGCGGCCCGACCGCGGACTTCCTCGCTCCGCCGCCCACCACACCCCTGCCCGAGTTCGCCGCCGAACTGGAGACGGTACGGCGCACGCCGCCCGAGCGCGTGCTCGTCGAGCTCGACGAGGTGCCACGGCTGCCGCCCGCCGTTGCCCAGAGGATCCGCGAGGATCCCGCCTCGGCGATCGGCCGTCTTGCAGACACCCTCCTGGCGTACTGGGACCTCGCCCTCGCCGAGGACTGGCCGCGCATTCATGCCCTCCTCGAGGCAGACGTCCTCTGGCGCTCACGGCGCCTAGCCCTGGGAGGTGCCCGTGCCCTCTTCGAGGATCTCCACGAGACCATCACATGGCACGGCGACCGACTGTCAGCCGCCGACGCGTTCGACTACACCGGATCCTTGGCGGGAGAAGGGCTGCTGCTGGTTCCGACAGTGATGCCCTGGCCCGACGTGCGCAAGCTGGTCGAGCCGTACCAGCCGACGCTCGCCTACCCAGTCCGTGGGATCGCCACCCTCTGGGAGACAGGAGCACCGCCTGCACCGGACGCGCTCTCTGCTCTTGTCGGGCGAACGAGAGCCGCCCTACTCACCGCTCTCGCCCAGCCAGCCTCAACGACCCACCTCGCCAGCCGCCTCTCGCTCACCCCCGGCGCGGTCAGCCAACACCTCTCCGTGCTCCACGACTGCGGACTCGTTGGCCGCTCTCGCCTCGGCCGATCGGTCCTCTACCGTCGGACCCGCTCCGGCGACATGTTGCTCACCGCAGACCGTTCCGCTTGAAGACATGCGCCTGTGAGCGGCGAGACCGAAATGGTAAGGAGGGGGTCGACGGTTCGATCTGGCGATGCTTGTGCGAAGCCGCTTGGGAGGTCCAATGGCGGGTCTTGCCCGCGACATTCCGATTCCGGTTCAGCCTGTGTCGCATGCGCCGGCGATCAGCGTCCGTGGTCTGCGCAAGTCGTACGGCTCGGTCGACGCGGTTCAGGGGATCGATTTCGAGATCCGGCCGGGCGAGATCTTCGCGCTCCTAGGCCCGAACGGGGCTGGGAAGACGACCACGGTCGAGATCCTTGAGGGCTACAGGTTCCGGGACGGCGGCGAGATCACAGTTCTTGGCCTCGATCCTGCCAGGGATCGTTCCCGCTTGAAGTCACGCGTCGGGATCGTGTTGCAGTCGACGGGCGTTGAGCCGTACCTGACCGTACTCGAGACGCTGGAGATGTACGCGAGCTTCTATCCCCATCCGCGCCAGGCCAGCGAAGTGATCGAGCTTGTTGGTTTGGGCGAGAAGCGGGATGAACGCGTCGTGCGTCTCTCCGGCGGGCAGCAGCGGCGCCTGGATATGGCGATCGCACTTGTCGGCGATCCGGAGTTGCTCTTCCTCGACGAGCCGACGACGGGCTTCGATCCCGCCGCGCGCCATGAGGCTTGGGGCGTCGTGAAGAACTTGGCCTCGCTGGGCAAGACCGTCGTGCTGACGACGCACTTCATGGACGAAGCGCAGCATCTCGCCGACCGCGTCGTCGTGATGGCAAATGGCCGGATCGTTGCAGAGGGGCCGCCGGCGACGCTCGGGCTCCGCGACAGGGCGAGGGTGCGCGTCAGGTACAGGCTTCCGGACCGCGCCTCACCCCCGATCGCGTTCGCAGGAGCTCGCGACTCGAACGGGTTCGTGGAGCTGGAAATGGACGATCCGGTCGCCGGCCTGCACGAGCTGACCGGCTGGGCGATCGAGCGCGGCATCCCACTCGACGGGCTCGAGGTGGTCCGGCCCTCGCTCGAGGACGTCTATCTCTCGCTGACCCGAGACGCTGCCGCCGGGGGCGACTCCGGCGCGCGCTCCGGCGCCGTGGAGGGATGAATGAGGAGCCTCCGCCTCACCGTGAGCCAGGCCCGCTATGTCAACAAGGCGTACTGGAGAAACCCGGCACGCGCATTCTTCACGTTCGCGTTCCCGCTGATGTTCCTCGTGATCTTCACCTCGCTGCTAGGCAACGGCACTGTCCATCTCGGTGCGATGGCGGTGAAGGAGTCGACCTACTACGTCGCAGCGATGGCGTCGTTCGGCGTGATCACCGCCTGCTTCAACAACATTGCGCTCGGGATGACGTTCGGGCGTGATGCCGGGATCCTCAAGCGGATCAACGGCACGCCGCTGCCGCGCGGGTCGTTCTTCGCCAGTCGGATCCTGCATTCGATCTTCGTCGCCGTTCTGCTCGTAGCGATCACCGCGGTCTTCGGGCGCGTCGCCTACAACGCACACATCCCATCCGGGGTCACGCTCTTCCACTTTCTGGTCATGCTGCTGGTCGGCGCCGCCACCTTCTGCGCGCTCGGTCTCGCGATCACCGCCGCGATCCCGAACGCCGACGCAGCCGCCCCGATCGTCAACATCGCGATCCTGCCGCTGCTGTTCCTCTCCGGCATCTTCATCGCCTTCGGCAACAGCACCCCGGGATGGATTCTCTGGGTCGCCCGCATCTTCCCGATCCGCCACTTCGCCAACGGCCTCCAGGCCGGCTTTCTCGGCACCCCCTTCCACTGGAGCGACGTCGCCGTCGTCGCCCTCTGGGGCCTCGCCGGCGTCGTCCTCTCCATTCGCTACTTCAGCTGGGAGCCACGCAGATGAGCCGCCCACACCTGCGCGAGCAGCGTCGTAACAGGGCGCTCCGGCCAGGCTCAGGCGTCTGTGAGACTCGGTTAGTCGGTCCGTCAGTGCCGTTTCCAGCCTGTGTCGTTCGTGTTGCTTGTGACTCTTCAGGGGTCGGGCCGCTGTTTGGGTGCCTTGCGAATGAATCGTCCGAGCATGCACGGCGACGCCGGCCTGGCGCCCGCTGTTGGCTTGATCAGGAGCTTGTCCTCCTTGTGAGAGGCGTGACTCATCACAGACCTGCCGCGCGGTTTCCCTGCTCCAGACCGGCGTACCGGACCCTACGAGTCGGAGGATCGGTCGGGATGCTTGCAGACGAACTGGACTACGTGATCGGTGTCGATACCCATCGCGATCAGCACGTGCTCGCGGTGGTTGCCGCGCCGACGGGCGCCTTGATCGGGCAGCGGTCGGTGCCGACAAACGCGCAGGCTACAGCGAGGCGATCCGTTTTGCCGAGCGCACGCGCCGGCGCACGCCTGTGGGCGGTCGAAGGCGCAGGTCATTACGGCGCGGCTTGGCCCGCTGTTTGCCGCTTGCGGCGAGGTCGTGCACTAGAGCGGCCGCAGCAGCCGTGCCGAGCGGCGCTGCGCGGCAAAGACGACCCGCTCGACGCAACTCGTGCCGCCCGCTCGGCGCTGGCAAGCAACCAGCCGCGTCGCCGCGATCGGGGCAACGACAGGAGGCTCTGCGCATGCTCCTCCTTACTCGCCGCAGCGCCGTCTACGTGCGTCGGTCGCACTCGTCCAACTCCGCAGCCTGATCGTGACCGCACCCGACGAGCTCCGCAACGAGCTGCGGCGGCTGCCGTTGGGAGAGCTGCTTCGACGCTGCAGCCGCTTCCGCCGCTCGAGCTCGCGGACACCCGACCAACTCGCGACTATCCTCGTACAAACCCCACACAACACCCACACTACAGCATAGGAGCTTATTCGGGAACACTCGCGTTAAAGTCAGCGCGTGCCTGAGATCTATCCCTTTCTCGCGGTCAAAGACGTAGATGCCGCCGTCGCGTTCTATGCACAGGCTTTCGGTGCCACGGAAGAACGAGAGCGGGTGGTTGCGCCGGACGGGCCGCAGGTCGCGCTCCTATTGATCGACGGGCAGCGCCTTGGGGTGGCAACGGAGGCGCCCGACCTCGGGACGCCAAGTCCGGAGACTGTCGGAGGCACGACCGTTCGCATCTCGCTGCACGTCGATGATGCCGATGTTGCACAGGCCCGCGCAGTCGCCGCAGGAGCAAGCGAGATGTTCGCTGTCGCGGATCAGCCCTACGGTTTGCGACAGGGACGCGTAGTTGATCCCTTCGGACACCACTGGCTGATCTCGCACCCGCTCTGACCACCTGACCGTCGCTTGAGCGAGCGTCCTCTCGCCTGAGTGACCCATGACGTGTGGACGATCACGGTTATCGGAGAGTGCGTGACCGTATGGCGTCGCAATTGCCGCGCTCCGGCGAACCGTGACCATTTGGTGAGTCGCAGCTCTCCCAACCAACAGCCATTGAAGTCCGCGACACAGGACGATCGCCACATGGGCAGCGCTCGTCGGCTTCACCACCGATACTGCCTGGACGAGGACGATGAATGCGAGAACCGTGGTGCGTGTCGCACTCTTCGTGACGGTCGCAGGTGTGGCGATCGCTGTGATCGTCGGCGCGTCGGCTCCGCCGGGGAAGTCGGGCGAGCGTCGCACCCGGACGCTGACGCTGGCGGTCGCTTCTCCGGCCGACAGCCGGGCCGGGGCCGTCGCGTCGATGTTCGCGCGCGCCGTCGCGAAGCACGCCGGCGGTGCGTTGCGTCTGAGCATCGTCACAGGCCCCGACGGCGCGACGGACCCGGACGATCGAGCGGACGCGGCCGCACTCGCGGACGTACGCGGCGGGAGGGCGGACCTTGCGATCCTCCCGGCGTCCTGGCTGGCGGCGGCTGGTGTCCGCTCGCTGAGCGCGCTCGCCATGCCGTTCCTCATCGACACCGATGGGGGCGCCGCGAAGGTCGCAGCTGACCGGGAAGTCGCTGCTGCTGTCCAGGTTGGCCTCAGCCGATTGGCGCTGACCGGGTTGGGACTCGTCGCCGAAGGGCTGTATCGGCCGTTCGGCTACCTGAAGCCGCTCGAGACCCCGTCGGATTTCCGCGGCATCGAGATCCGGGCTCCTCGCTCGGCGGCAATCCGTACCGCGCTGCGTGCGCTTGACGCGCGACCCGTGCCACTCGGTTCGGTGACGGCCGGCGCCGCGGTTCTGGCCGGCTACCACCAGGACGGCGCGGCGGCGAGCAGCAGCAGCACCTTCCCGCAAGACGTGTTCACGGCTGCGAACCTGGCTGTCCTCGCCGACATCGACGTGATCGTCGGCTCGACACGCGCCCTCGGCTCACTCCCGGTCGACCTACGCCGCGCACTGACGGACGCCGCCGGCGACACACGGCGCGGTGCCGCCGCTGCAACCGCGGCCGGAGGCGACGAGCGGTCCTACTGCAGTGCAGGCGGCACCGTCGTCAACGCGGACGCGAGCGAGCGACGGGCACTCCAGCAGGCGACGGCACGAGCCCTACCGGGGTCGCGTTCTCTCGTCCTCCGAATCGCCACCCTGGCGACCGGCGGCTCCCCCGCCTGCGCGGGAGCGATCCCCGCCCCGTTTCCTCGGTTCGAGGCGCTGACGCTGCGGGTGCGAAACCGGTTGCTCGTGCCGGAAGGGACGTATCGGCACATCGTTTCGGCGCCGCTGCCGGAGGGACGCGGAGGCGTCGCCACGCTGTCGGTCACGGGCGAGGTGACACGGCACTACCACTTCGTCGCGCTCGCCTGGCAAGGGCAACCGGCAGCGACGTGCCGCGGCCGGATCGGGCTTGTCGACGGCGAGAACACGATCAGGTGGAATCCGCTCACCCCGTGCAGCGGCCGCCTCGCGCTCCGCTGGCAAATGGACCGGGGAGATCTGCGCATCGCGCTCGACCCCCGCCGGTCCGATCGCGACTGGGCGGCGGCGCTCGACGGCGCCTGGGTCAGGCCCTACCCGCCCGGATAAGGCACGAGCGCGACAACGCGCGTGCCCGCGCCGGGCGGCGAGTCGACTGAGAGGCGCCCGCCGACGGCCGCAACCCGGTCGGCGAGGCCGGCGAGCCCCGACCCGCCCGGGTCGGCGCCGCCCCTGCCGTCGTCCCGCACCTCCAAGCGCGCCGCGTCGCCGGCGCTGCCCAGAGTGATCACGACCGAGTCGGGCGCTGCGTGCTTGGCTGCGTTCGCGAGGCTTTCCGAGCACACGAACCACAGTGCGGACGCGGCGGCCGCAGCAAGCGGCGGCGGATCGAGCTCGAGTCGAACCGCGAAGGGGACGGTGACCGCCAAACGGTGCAACGCCCGCTGCAACTCGGTCTCGTCGGCGACAGTGAGCCCCGCGATCAGCCGGTCCAGCTCGGGATGGATCTCCGCAAGTCTCAGCTGCGCGCCCCGCAACGCCTCGGAGGAGTCGCCCGACCGGCGCGCGCGGTCGATGAGCGAGCCGACCTCGACGAGCACGGCGTCGACACTGCGCTCGAGCCGCGCCGCGAGCCGCCGCCGCTCGTCGTCTTCGGCAACCGCGAGCCGTGTACGCGATGCCGCGACGGCGGCCACCTGGCCGTCGAGCTCGCGCTGCAGACGGACCCGTTCGGCGGAGAGGCCGACGGCCGAGACGACGGCGTCGCGTGTCTGCTCGTCGGCGAGCGTCGTCTCGGCATGCGCAACCAGGGCGAGCTGCCGGTCGCCGGCCACCACCGGCGTCAGCTCGGTTGCGCGGGCGGGGGCGAAGGGTGTTCCGTCCTCGGTCACGAGCAGCTCGTCGACACCTCCGAACCCGACCTCGAAGCTCGGGTCACCGAGCAGCTCGCCAAGCACGTCGCGTAGTCGCGCGCCGCGGCGCTCGAACAGCACGGCCCGCTCGGCGAGCACATCGGGCAAGAACAGCCGCGCGCCGGCGTAGAGCACGGCGGCGGTGAGCAGGATCCCCACCGCGTAGCAGACGACCAGGGTGTCGGTCGCCCCACGGGCACCCGTGAGCCTGTCGACCGCACCGGCCGCGATGACTCCGGCGAGAATCGCAGCTGCGAGCAGGCCGTACCGTGCACCGGACCGTTCCGTCCAGGTCTCGGCGCGCTCGAGCCGGAGCGCGGCTGCGGCAACGAAGGCGGCCGCGGCGAACAGCGCTGCGGTTGGGCTCGACCAGACCGGCCAGAGGATTGCCGTGAACCAGGCGGTCGAGATCGCGACCCTGTCGGCGCGGGTACGCGGACGGCCGGTTGGGAGCGTGAGCGCCAGCGCGAGCAGCGGACCGCGATGCAGATAGGAAAGGCGCTCGAGCAGCCAGCGTGTGTCCGTCGGCGCGACCGCCGCGAAGTCGGGCACGAACCAGGCGAACGACGCGCCCGCGAGCAGCAGACCGGGCACACGCGTGCGCGCGGTCGCAAGCAGCGCGATCCCGGCGGCGAGGAGACCGAGCCCGGCGGCGAGGTCGGGCATCCACCCCACCGTGTCCGACCAGGCGTACGCCTGCTGCTCGGCGAGCAGCGCGAGGACGAGGCCCGCGAACGCGAGCGGGGCGATGAGGCTCTTACGCATCGAGGCGCCTAGAGGATCGACTCGAGCGCCGGCCCGAACAGATCGCCCTTGCTGACGAAAAGCAGCCCGGGCGATGCGGCCAGCCTGTGCGCATACGCGCTTCGCTCGCGGCTCGAGGTCAGCACGACGCGGGCGGTCGTCGCCTCCTGTAGTCGGTCCGCGACCTCGAAGCCGTCCATGTCCGGAAGCTGAATGTCGAGGAGAACAACGTCGGGTCGTAGCTGGGCGGCTGCGTCGAGGGCCGTGGCGCCGTCGCCGACGCTGCCGACGACGCGGAAGCCGCGGAGCTCGAGCAACGCGCAGGCCGAGACGCGGAAGTCCTCGTGGTCGTCGACGATGAGCACCGAGCGGCGCACGCACCAGATCGTGCCACCTGCCCGCCGCCTGCGCAGTGCGGGTGGCACGGAGATTCGTGCCGGGGACAGCCGCGGACCCGTACTGGCTCGGATGCCGTCGGCGTCACCGGCTCGTAGCGTCGGGCGTTGTGGAGGACGAGCGCAGAAAGGCGAGCACCGCGAGCACGCGGCGGTTGACGTCGGGGGCCTGCCCGATGCCGAGCGTGAGGAAGATCTGCTTGACGTGAGCCTCGACCGTGCGCTCGGTGACGAACAGGCGACCGGCGATCGCGGCGTTCGAGAGTCCTTCCGCGA
Source organism: uncultured Thermoleophilia bacterium (assembly GCA_963851065.1). GTDB lineage: Bacteria > Actinomycetota > Thermoleophilia > Gaiellales > Gaiellaceae > PALSA-600. The sequence continues at coordinate 442,949 of CAWKNW010000009.1, read as the reverse complement.
CGAGCTCCAGAACCTCCCGTTCGCGGGCGGTCAGCTCGGCGACCGGGTCACGCTCGCGTCGGCGGGCAAACAGCCGCGCGACGATCGCGGGGTCGACAACCGTCTCCCCGAGCGCGAGCCGACGCAGAGCATCGACGAGCACGCTCGGCTCGACGATTCGATCCTTGAGCAGATATCCCGAGCGATGCGCGTGCTCCTCGAGCAGGCGAAGCGCAAACGTCGGATCCAGGTACTGCGAGACGACGAGCACGCCCATTTCGGGGTGCAGCTCGTGGATCCGGCCGGCCGCGACGATGCCTTCGTCGGTGTGCGTCGGTGGCATCCGGATGTCGACCACTGCACAATCGGGCTTGTGCAGAGCGACGCCCCGCATGAGCCCCTCCAGGTCGACCGCCTCGGCGAGCACTTCGACACCGGCGTCGGCGAGAACCTGCACGATCCCGCGCCGGGTCAGCATCACGTCTTCGGCGACAACAACGCGCACCGGTCGAGTCTGACACGCCGTGCGGCATTGCTTCTCGTCGCCGTCGCGTGCACGGCCGCACTCGCCGGCTCGGGCCAGAGCCGTGCCTCTGCACCGGCGAAGGGCGGCACCTACCGTGTCGGCTGGGAGTACTCGTTCGAGGACGACGGCTTCGACCCGACCGGCGAAGACCAGCTCGGCACGGCGGGGATCTACGACAACCTGCTCCTGCGCACGCTCGTCGGCACCAACCATGTTGCAGGGGCTGCGGGCGAGCGGCTCGTACCCGATCTTGCGACCGACATCCCGGCTCCGACGAACGGCGGTCGCACCTACACGTTCACGCTCAGGAAGGGCGTGCGGTTCGGGCCGCCCGTGCGACGAACGGTCACCTCGTACGACATCCGCTACGCGATCGAGCGGCTCGCGCGGCCCCGCAACGGCAGCTGGTTCTGGGTCTACTTCGACGTGATCGCCGGCCTGAACGAATATCGCAACGGACACGCGTCGTCGATCTCCGGCATTGCCACGCCGAACGCACGGACGATCTCGTTCACGCTCTCGCGGCCCGACGGCGCGTTCCCGGCGATGCTGTCACTCCCCGCCGCCGCCCCGATCCCGCGCGAAGTCGCGAGGTGCTTCGAGGGCAAGCCCGGGCGCTACGGCTTCGACCTCGTCTCGTCGGGGCCGTACATGATCGAGGGCGCAGGCAGGGTGAAAACCGGCAACTGTGGCGAGGTCAAGCCGATGGTCGGGATCAGCGCGACGCAGCTCGTGCTCGTCCGCAACCCGGACTACGACCCGGGCACGGACTCGCCGGCCGCGCGTGAGAACTATCCGGATCGGTTCGAGTTCGTTGCCTACCAGCACCTCGGCCTCGCGCACAACCAGCAGGCGATCGTCTCGCAGCTGCAGACCGGTGACCTCGACGACGCGTACTTCCAGTCGACGCCGAAGGCGGTCGTCGCCGCCGCGGCGCAGGCGGCGAAGAACGGACGGCTGCGTCTCGACCCTGCAAGCTGGGACGTCGCCGTCGTCCTCAACCTGACGCGGCCGCCGTTCGACGACGTCCACGTCCGCCGTGCGTTCGCCTGGCTGCTCGATCGAAGCGCGCTCAGAAACACGATGGGCGGCCCGCTCGCCGGCCGGGTGGCGACACACATCGTGCCTTCCTACCTGCTCGGCGGCCGCCTGCAGAACTACGACCCCTTCGCGACCCCGGGCGAGCACGGCAGCGTGGGCAAGGCACGGGCGGAGCTGGCGCTCTCGAAGTACGCGACGCGACACGGCAGGTGCATCGCACGGGTCTGCAAGAACGTGGTGCTGAACCCGCTGGGGAACTCGGCGTTCTATGCGGCCGGTCTGCGGATGGTGCCGCTGCTCGAGCAGATGGGAGCCAGGCTCGGAATCACCTTCAAGTCCCGCGAGAAGGACGCGTCGAGGCTGAGCGAGCCAAGGTTCCTCGACGGAGTCGGGCTCGTGCCGAACTACGACTGGCCCGACGACTTCCCCGACCCCGCGAGTTTCATCGACCGGTCATTCTCCGGCACTCAGATCAACTCGTTCAACTTCGACGTCTCGCTGCTCGGCCTGACAGCCGCGAAGGCCAAGCGACTCGGGATCACCGGCGCGGTCCAAAAGGTTCCTTCGCTCGACAAGGCGATCGCCGGCTGCGACGCGGCGCCGACCGACACGCGTCTCGGCTGCTACGCAACGCTCGACGAGACGCTCACCAGCCGGATCGTCGCGTGGATCCCGCTGCTTGCCCGCAACCGCGTCACCATTCTGGGCCCGCAGGTCGCACACTGGGCGTTCGACCAGAGCGACGGGACGACGGCGTTCGCCCACGTCGCCGTCAAGCAGTAGTCCCTCACGCGAGCGCGAACGTGATCCTCAGCGTCGAGTCCTGCGCCGAGACGACGCCGCCGACGGCGCCGGCGCGGTCCTCAAGCCAGATGGTCGGCGCGTCCGGCCAGCCGACCAGCCGCAGCTCGAGGATGCCGTCGGACTCGCCGACGGCCACCCGCAGCGACGGCAGCTGCGCGGCTGCCTCCGCGACGACCGCATAGGCGGCCGCCTCGACCCGGGCCGGGTACCGGCGACCAGCGGGCAGTGTGGTCTGGAGCGCGAGCGGCTGTGTGTCGGCGAGCGACTCGAGCGCCGCGGCGAGCCCGTACTGCTGCAACGCAGGCGGATAGAGACCGCCGGCGATCTCGCGCAGCTCGCGCGCGGCCTCTTCCGCACGCGCGTGCGCTGCGCGAAGGAACCCCGACTGCTCGACGTTGCCGCGCCGCTCGGCTTCGGCGACCGCGACGAGGAGGTCGTAACCGAGCGCGAGCATCCGCTGCTGCGCGCCGTCGTGCAGGTCGCGCTCCATCCGCCGCCGTGCAGCCTCGGCCGCTTCGACCAGCCGGGCGCGCGACTCGGTCGCCTCGTCGAGCCGGGCGAGCGCTTCCATGCGCAGGCGCTCGTTGCCGAGCGCAACCTCGGCCGCCGCACCGAGCCTCTGCCCTCCGCCGAGGATGTCACCCTCCGCCGCGAGCAGACGGGCGAGCCCGTCCGGCGCAGTGCTCCGCTCGAGGTCGAGCGCGAGCCGCGTGACACGGCGGCGCACGAGGAGCGGCCGGATCACAGCCCAGGCAAGCCCGCCGGCCAGCAGGAGCAGCGCGACGGCGCGCGCAGCGAACAGCCACTCGTACCGGACGCGGACCGGCGACTCTGCCGGCCCCCAGCGAATCTCGGCAGCAAACGCGGCTTGCGCCGCTCCGGCAAGCCCGGCCGCCGCCAGTGCCGCTCCGTACAACCGGCGCTCGACCGCCGAGCTGGCACGCACGAGCACGACGGCGAGCGCGCACGCGAGCAGCCCAAGCGCGAGCTGCGCGGCCAACAGCAGGTGCGTGACCCGCACGACGAGCGCAAAGCTCTGGTGGGGCAGCACCGGCCGGAGCGTGCAGTCGCTCCAGCACGCGAGGTCGCGGAGCGGGTCCCGGACGAGCGCGCGCGCCACCGCCGCCCCCACCACGCACACGGCTCCCACGGCAACGACGCTTCGACCGACAAGTCGCGCGACCCTTCGCGGAGCGACCGGCGCCGCCAACACGAGCGCGGCCAGGAACACGGGCAGCAGTGGCACGACCATCGCCGCCGCCGTTCGCATGCCCGGCGGCCCTGCCTGCCAGCCGAGCACCAGCGGCGCAAGCCACACGAGCGCGGTCGACGCGGCCGCGACCGCAAGCGCAAGCGTGCCACCCGTGCGGGCAAGCACGAGCGCGACGAGCAGGAGCGAGACGGCCGCGCCGACGCCGAGGATTCGAAGCAGAGGTCCCGAGCCGGTGTAGGTGGAGCCGGCGTCACCTGTCCCGGCGACGGCGAACATCGTCGTCGCCGCGGCCGCCGCGACGACCACGAACGCCCGGGCCGCGACCGCGGCGACGGCTGCCGTCGACACCCCTCCGATCCTCTCACCCGGCCCACGGCGGTGGTCCCGTGCCAGCCACACCCCGGCACTCGGGCTGGCCCCGATGTGCGCCCGCTGCCCGGCTCCTAGCGTCGAGCTGCCACGAACGAAAGGAGACCTTTCATGCATCCACGGCTCACATTCGCGCGACGGCGCACCGTCGCGGCGCTCGTGCTCCTCGCCCTAGCGGCGGCGGCCTCCGCGAGCGCTGCGCTGCAGCAGCACGCCGCCTCGCCGCGGTCGCTCGCCGTGCTCGGCGAGTCCGACGCGCTCGGCTACGGCTCCGACGCCGCGCACCCCTATCGCGACGCACCGGCGAACTCCTGGGCCACCGGCACGAACCCCGCCGTCGAGAGCATCTACCAACGGATCCTCGCGACCGGCCCGGCGGTCCGCGGCCACGCCGTCAACCTCGCGCGCGACGACGCTTCCGTCGGCGACCTGGCCGGACAGATCCGCAAGGCGCTCGCACTCACGCCCAAACCCGACCTGCTGATCGTGCAACCCGGAGAGGACGTGCGCTGCGACGGCCAGGACCAGGCCCGCGTCACGGCGTTCGGGACGACACTCGCGAAGGCGCTCGCCGGTATCTCGAGCAGCGATCCCGGAGCGAAAGTCTTCGTCGTCAGCGCGTGGGGCAGCTTCTCCTCCTACGTCGCCTACCTGAAGGGGCTCACCCTCGACGCACGCCTCAAGCACGCCGGCAAGGGACTGTGCCAGATGGTCGCGTCGCCCTCGGGCGCCGTCGTCCCGTCGCACGTCGCCTACCTCGCCAAGGTGATCTACGCCTACGACGCGCAGCTTGCCTCGGTGTGCAAACAGGTCACGAACTGCCGCTACGACGGCGGGGCGGCACAACGGATGTCGACCGGCACCGCCGACATCGCAGTCGATCAGGGGCACCTGAGCCTGCTCGGCCAGAAGAAGCTCGCGGCAATCGAGTGGCCCCAGATCCAAAAACTGATCGCGAGCTCATGAGCTCGCACGAACAGAAAGTGAGCACGTCGATGAGACGACTGATCCTCAGCACGGCGCTCGCCGTGGCGCTGACCGCGACCGGCACCGCCGGCGCATCCGCGGCGAAGACACTCTGCGTCGGTGGCGGCGGTTGCTATCCGACCCTCCAAGCCGCTCTGACCGCCGCCCACGACGGCGACACGATTCTCCTGCATCCCGGCAGCTACGCCGGCGGTGTCACCGTCAACGTCAACGTCGCAATCCAGGGCGGCGGCGCCGGCCGCACGATCATCAAAGGCGGGGGCCCGGTGCTCACGATCGGTACCTTCCTGGCGGCAAGCGAGCCGACCGTCTCGATCCGTGGCGTCACGATCACAGACGGCAGCAACACGTCCTCACCGGATGCGACCGTCTCCCAGGGCGGCGGCATCTGGATCCCGGTCGCCGCGAACCAGGCTGCCGGCGCAACGGTCGCCGTCACCGACAGCGTCGTCACCGGCAATACCGTCGCCTCGACGCAGACGATTCCCGGAGGACCGTTCTGCGGCGGCCCGCTGGTCTGCGGCTTCGACGACGGCGGCGGCATCGACAACGGCGGCAACCTCACCCTTACCGGAACGCAGGTGACGAACAACCTCGTCGGCGGGGCGAGCGCCGCCTCGAGCGACGACTTCGGGGGCGGGATCATGAACCGTGGGTCGGCATCGCTGACCCTGACGCGGAGCGTCGTCAGCGGCAATCGCGTCCTCGCGCAAGCCCCGAACGGACGCGGAGCAGACGCAGGCGGCATCGCGAACTTCGGCGCGCTCACGATCGCCGACAGCTTCGTCACCGGCAACAGCGCCGAGCTCGACGACGTGTTTCCGGGAGGGATCGACGACGGCGCCTTCGCCGGCGGCATCGACCTCGACGGCTCGGCCACGGCCACGATCAGCAACACGTCCATCGCGAACAACCGCGTCGACGCAAGTGACGCGGTTGGGGACGAGTACGCCTACGCCGGCGGGATCCTCGTCGGAAGCGGGCTGCAGCTCTCCAACAGCTGGGTGCTCGGAAACCGGGTCACCGTCTCGGCCGCCGGCAGTGCCTTCGACGACGGCGGCGGGCTCGAGGTCGACGGAGCCGCAACGATCGTCAAGACCATGATCGCGGGCAACTCGGTCTCCGGCACCGCGGCCGCCGGCAGCCAGTCCGTCTCACAGGGCGGTGGGCTCGCCAACGTCGGCCAGACGACCCTGCAAGGGGTCATCGTGTCCGCCAACACCGTCGCCGCGAACGGCTCGGGCGGGCTCGCTCAGGGCGGCGGCATCTGGAACAGCGTCTTCAACGAAGGCGACGCGCAGCCGCAGTTGACGCTGATCGACACCGCCGTGTTCGGCAACCACCTCGTCGCATCGCCGGGCGTGACCGTCCAGGGCGGCGGTCTCTTCACGAGCGCGCCGATCGTGCGGACGCGGTCCGTGATCTTCGGCAACACCCCGAACGACTGCAGCGGTTGCTGATTGCTCCGGTTGGGAGGGCGCCGCATCGGCGCCCTCCCAACCCGGGAGCGTGCGCGCGCAAAGAAAAGCCGCCCGGTGCGGCGGCCTTTCGGAGAGCGGATGATGGGACTCGAACCCACGACCTTCTCATGGCAAGCCCTGTCGAGCTCGTGCAGCCAGATGCAGATCGGGAGTTTTGCAGGCACTTTGGCAATCGCGTGAGGTCGTTCAATCCGTAGGAATGCGCCTCAGATCTGCCACTCGGTTCCATACGCGGTGACCGTGGCGGTATTCGCATTGAGATTGGGGGGCAGCCGCGATCGGCGCCGTCGCCACAATCGGGCTTGTTCTCGCCGACCTCCTCGCTGTGGGGCGCGACGAGGCGGCTGCCTACGGCATCAAGTTCATCTCTGGGCACGTCACCTCGATTGAGCCCGGGTTCTCGATGACCCTCGCGGATGGCGAACCTGTGCGAGCAAGACGGCTCTTGATCGCCACCGGAGCGGTTGACGAGCTGCCGCCAATTCCCGGGCTTCGAGAACGCTGGGCTAAGGACTTCCTCCACTGTCCCTAGAGCCACGGCTGGGAAGTTCGCGACCAGCCGCTTGGAGTGCTCGGAACAAGCACCGGCTCCGTCGAGCACGCACAGCTCATCCGCCAATGGTCGGACGACTTGATCTTCTTCACGCACACCCACGCCCTGACGGAGGTGGAGCGCGAGCAGCTTGAAGCGCGCGGCATCCCCGTTGTCGATGGCGAAGTTCGAGGGCTAGTTGTCGAAGACGATCGCCTCAGGGGCTTGGTGCTCGGCGACGGTCGAACCGTTGAGCGCGAACCGCCCTTTTTCATCCGATCCGAGATCCGCCCCCGCCTGGACGGCCTCCTGGAACACCTCGGCTTCGAGGTCAACGACCTCGGCTTCGTCCGCGTGGACACCGCTGGAAGGACAAGCGTCTCGGGCGTTTGGGCAGCCGGGAACGCCTCGAACCCGCGGGCACAAGTGATCACCGCGGCGGGCGAAGGGTCGGCCGCCGTGATCTCAATCAACGCTGACCTTGTCGAGGAAGACGCGCGCGACGCACTTCAGGCGGTCTCCAAAGAAAGGCAGCATCGAAGCGAAATGGAGTTGAAGTGACCAAGGATCCGACCAGGGGTCGCCGGCTAACGAACCCCCACGGGCAGTGGCGCATGCGAGAGCTCTGGCTCTGCCAAGTCCTCGCCCCGGACCAGACCTCTCGGCTCTCGAGCTGCCCAAGTGCGCGAGTCATTCGACGAGGATCAATAGCGGTCGAGCTCGACGAGCCGCTCGTCGCTGATCCCGAAGTGGTGTCCGATCTCGTGCAACACCACACGACGGATCTCGGCGCGAAGCCTCGCCTCGTCATCCCCGTACAGGCGCTCGAGCGGCCGACGGTAGATGGTGATCTTGTCCGGGAGAGCGCCTGCATACCACGAGCTGCGGCGCGTGAGCGGGATCCCCTGGTAGAGGCCAAGCAACCAACTACCCGCCGGCGCCTCGTCGTCGATCACGACGGCGACGTTCGACATCCGCGAGCGCAACTCGCCGGGCAGCGAGTCGACCGCCGCCTGGACACACAGCTCGAACTGGCGCTCATCCACGCTGACCACGGTAGCCCGGGTAAGGCTTGTCCCAGCCCGCACAACACCATCCTGCTGAGCGCCGTCCCGGGTTTCACGGGGACCTCGCACTACCCCTGGTTCGCTGGAGCAGTGACGGCGAGGTAGCCGAATTCGGTTAGTGGTTTGTTGACGAGGGTGTATTCGCCGAAGGTGTAGGGCGTCTTTGGGAGGTCGCCGCGTGGTGGTGTGAGGCGAAGCCGCCGCTGCCGGAGACGACACAATTCGTATCCTCCCCGGACGAGCCGCGCAACCCGCGAATCCGCACAGCGCGAGCACTGACAGGAAGCGCGGACGACCGGACAGGCCGGCTCTCTCGAGGAGGGCGGTCTTGGGGCACAGGCGAGCCACGTTCGTAGCGCCTACCCGCACCGAACGCTAGCGGCCTCCGATGCATACCCTGACGAGAGTGCAGTCGGCTTGGCCTCGGAACGATCGCAAGCTGGCCCTCGCCCTGTCGACGCTCCGCAGGGCCGGGCCGAGACAGGTCGGCGAGGCCGCGCTCGTCGGGGCGCTCTGGTGCTACTCGGCGAGCGTGCTGTATCCGGCCCGGCTCCTGAAGCGGCGCGGAGCCGGGATCGTCGGAGTGACCGCCGGCGAACAGCCAGTCGACCTGCCACGGCCGGGGCTCGGGCGTCGCTTCACGAGGGAGAGCCGCGAGCCCTCTCTGCTCGAAGGGCCGAACGACCATCTCCATCTCGTCGAGGAGTTCGACGAGCTGGCCGCGTTCTACGAGGTACTTGTGCGTCCCTTCTCGACGCCGATCTTCGACGAGGCGCTGGCCGTGATGCGTCGCTACCTCGCGCCCGACTCGCGAGTGCTCGACCTCGGCTGCGGGCCGGGCCGCGAGCTTCGGCGCGTCGCGGGGGTCGTACCGCGAGCTGAGGTCGTCGGGGTCGACCTTGCCGCCGGAATGGTCAAGGTCGCATCGGCGAATGCGCGGGAGCGCGGGCTCGACAACTGCGCCTTCTTCCAGGCCGACGCAGGCATGCTGCCGCACCAATTCGACGACGCCTTCGACCTCGTCTACAGCTGCTTGGCGCACCACCACTACCCCGATCCGGCCGCTGCCGCGGCGAGTGTCTTCCGCTGCCTGCGCCCCGGGGGCGTCTACTGCATCGTCGATCCGGGCCCGGCGTGGTTCAACGCGCTGAGCGCACCACTCGGACGGCTCGCCGACCCGGGATGGATCGGCTGGAAGACCCCCGATGAGTTCCGCGCGTTGCTCGACACCGCCGGGTTCGCGCGCACGTGCTGGATCCCCTTGCTTCCCGGATTCGGGCTCGCCGTCGCTCAGAAGCGCGACAACCACGTCGAATCCAGCGCGTCGATCGGCCACTCTCAGGATTGTGGTTGAGTATTGGGCGCGCACCGCCCTGCCAGTCGGTGCGTGTGATTCAGGTGATCGTGAAAACGCCCGCCATCCCGGCTGCGGCCCGGCCGGGAACCGTGCCTTCGGATGGGTAGCTCCCCTTGCGCAGCAAGACGACCCTCAACGTCGCCGACTTCCCGGGCGCAGTTACTCGAACGCGTCCACCTCGACCGACCAACTCGTCCCCGCGAGTGGGTTCACAGCCAGCCGATAGGTACCGGCGCCATCCGGCACGACGTAGCTGCGGACGCCAGTGTCGCTCGCGACGAAGCCGTGGCCGGCGTACGGATCGCCGTCCGGCAACCAGACGAACTGGGCGAGCGCAGGCAGGGACGCTGCGGCGGCGAGCCGGTAGCGGATCCGCCAGCGAGCCGGAACGGTGAAGGGATCGCTCTGGAAGCGTTCCACTCCTGACCAGTGGAAGAGGTTCACCCAGCGGTACGTGCGCGCGACGTACAGGCGGATCCGACTCCCCCGGTAGACGATCGCGCCCGCCGACGGAATCTGGCCGACCACCTGGTTCACCGGCCCGTTCGGCAGCAGCCGGTAGACGATCTGGTAGCGGAGATGCTTGGCTTCCAGCCGGGACTGAGCCGAGGCGAGGTCTGCATTCGCGACCTGCGGCACGACCTCGCGGGGATAGCCGGAGGCAACCAGGATGCTCACGGTCGCCGGACGCCGAAGCCGCACGCCCGCCCGGGGACGAAAGTCGATCACCGTGCCCTTCCTGACCGTCCATGACGGCGTGTAGCGGAGGCGTGCGCTGAAGCCGGTGCGCGCCAGCGTCTGTCTGGCAGCCGGCGCCGACGCGCCGACGGCGACGGCCGGCACCTCCGCAAACGGCGTTCCCTTGCTCACCGTCAGCCGTACGTCCGCGCCACTGCCGACGCTCGCCCGTGCCGCCGGATGCTGACTGATCACCCGGCCGAGTGGGACCCGTGTCGAGTACACCCAACGGACCGACACCGTCGCACCCGGCAACGACTGCAGGATCTGAGCACGCGCCGCTGGTGGACGGAGCGAGACGACTTCGGGGACCCTCCCGACCGGTCCCTCGTCCAGCCACGCGGCGACGCCGGCGGCGGCGAGCAGCCCGGCCGCGGCCACGCCGCCGAGCACGAGCGGACGCCGGCGGCGGCCTCCGAAACGGAGCCGTACCAGCGGACCGGTGGATGGCGGCGACGTGGCTGGTGACGGCGTGAGCGTAGAAGCCTCCGCCACGGCGGATGCGCCCGAGACCGTCGGCCAGGCATCCGCAAGGTGGCCGGTCGGACGACCGAAGGTGACCGCGGTCGGCGCCCCATGCTCGCGCTTGACCGAGCGCGCCGGCCTCTCCGGTGCCGCCGCCAGCACCGACAACGACGCTGCCGTCGCCGTCGCATCGGGCCGCCCGCCAGGATCCCTCGACAGCAGCGAATCGACGAGGTCCGCGGCCACGGCCGATACGTCGGGCGCAAGTGTCGTCAGGGACGGCGCTTGCTCGTGCGCGCGACGAAGCCCAACGGCGAGCCGGTCATCGCCTTCGAACGGGAGCCGGCCCCCGACGAGCAAATAGAGGATGCAGCCGAGCGCGTACAGATCGCATGCGGTCCCCGTCTCGCGGCCGAGCGCCTGCTCGGGCGACCAGTACTCCGGCGTCCCGACCAGCATCCCCACCGTGGTCAGGGAGCCGCCGCTGCGCGCGACGCGCGCGAGACCGAAGTCGGTAGTCACCACCCGGCCGGTCTCGTGCTCGACCAGGATGTTCGCGGGAGTCAGATCGCGATGCACGACACCCTTCGCGTGCGCGTAAGCGAGCGCCTCCGCGACCGGTGCCGCATACCACGCAGCCTCGCCTACATCGAGCGGCAAGCGCGCGAACGTCGTGTCGGCCAGATTGCGGCCGTCGACGTACTCCATCACCAGGAACGCCTGCTCCCCGTCGTCCACGTAGTCATGCACTCGAACGATGTGCTCGTTCGCGAGCCCAGCGAGCGTTCGGGCCTCCCGCTCGAACCTGCGCCTCTGCTGCGGCTCGGACGCGACAAGCGGCCGAAGAAGCTTGATCGCCACGTCCCGGCCGAGCGTGCGGTCATGCGCCCGCCAAACCACCCCCATACCACCCTCGCCGACCAAATCGAGCAGCCGGTAGCGCCCCACAAGCGTGGTCACGGGCCCCGATGCGGTCACAACTCCACACCCCCCGGTCCGGTTCGCCGCAAACTCTATCGCGGAGGACATCGCGCTCCACTCGATTGGAGAACTTGCGCTCTGCCAATTGCTCAGGTGTGAGGACGTTCCAACGGCCCGCCCAGTCTTGGCGATTCCTCATCCACCCGGCAGCTCGTCCTCAAACCGAGCCCAGACCTGATTATCTGGCTCATATCTAGCTGGGATCTTCGCGGTCCAACCTCGACAGTCATGTCTTCAGTCCGAGGAATTCGAGGAAGCCGCCGACCTCGTATCCGAATTGGGCGGGGTGTCGCATCAGTTTGGCTGTGTCGATCCGGTAGTGGTTGCGACGGCCGGTTCGTTCGCGCGTGATGTAGCCGCCGTCGACGAGGTCGGCGACGATCCGCTGCGCCGCGCGTTCGGTGATGCCGACGCGGGTGGCGATCTCGCGCTGGGTGATCGCAGGGTTGGAGTAGATGCTCAGCAGCACCTGGGTGTGGTTGGAGAGGAAGCGCCAGCTGTGCTGGGCTGCTTCGGCACTTGACAATGGGGACTCTGTTGTCGTATGTTCTGAGTCGTCCATTTTGGGGCGTGATAGTTCTTTCTGGACTAAATGGTGTCGTTTTAGACGTTACCAAGCGACCCGGGAGGGTGTCCAATGTCAGCCACTGCCGCTTCGTCCGATCCCCTGGGCGTCCATGCGGGCCAGTCGATTCGGCGTTTGGCCAACCGCTCTGTCCGAGAAAGCGCCGCAGAGCTGCGAGTCCCGGACGACGAGACCATCGACTTCATGTGCGAATGTGGCGACCTGCGCTGCACAGAGGTCGTCAGCCTCAAACTCTCCGACTTCGACCGATTCACCGACCCCGGCTCGATCAGCGCCCACCCGGACCACGGAACGGCGGATTGGGGACGAGGATGACGACATCAGTTGGCGAGCAGGCCTATGCGTTGAGCATGGCTTTGCGAGAGATGTGGCGGTCGGCCAACCGATCGACGGTCGAAATCGCGACGATATGGAGCGGGGCCGTTTGACGTCTTAAAGTTCTTGTGCGAATGCGGCCGCGCTGATTGCGAGCTCATCGTGCCGCTCGAGCTGGGCGAACTCGATCCGGGCATGCCCGCCGGTGCGATCACAGCCGCGCTGTTTGACGTGGCGGCGCACCTTGCGCCCCCGGCACGGGCCAGATCATCGGCGATCGCGTGTGACTTCGAAGCGGCTGACATGGTCGGCGGGGCTTGCTACGTTGTCGGGTCATCCATCCAGGTAGCCCGATACCGGAAACATAATACACGCGTCTTGTAGCGCATATGTCAATCAGCGATATCGAACGCCGGTGGCATTTCGTCACGAACCACACCCAGGTGCTGCTGTGTATCGCTGCGAATCCCGATATTCGCCTGCGTGACATCGCCGCCCGGGTCGGCGTCACCGAGCGCGCCGCGCAGCGGATCGTCCACGATCTCGTCGAGGAGGGATACGTCTCGCGGGTGCGCTCGGGCCGGCGAAACCAGTACGCGATCAACCGCGAGGAGTCGATGCGGCACCCGGCGCAGTTCGGGTTCGAGATCGGCCCGCTGCTCGACCTGCTCCGCCGCCCGGACGACGGACCCGGGCAACCGGACCCAGCGACCGCCTGAACGCGCGCACCGCCTCCGTCAGCCCGCGTCCTGCGAAGGGAAGATCACGGTCGGCACCTCGACATCTGTCGGGTCGACGCCGCGCACGGTCACGTCGAACACGGTTGCGACGAGCGAGGCCAGCGGCACCGACAGCAGCACGTAGAAGCCGCCGAGCAGGACGGTGGTCACGGATACCGAGACCAGCGTCAGGAGCGGCGAGAGCCCGACCGCCCCGCCGAGCACGCGCGGCGTCACGAGATAGTCCTCGAGCAGCCTGATCAAGACGAGCACGGAGCCGGCCAGCACGGCCGTGTGCCACGACGCGGTCAAGCCGACGCCGACTGCGAGCGCAAGCGCGGCCAGGGGGCCGACGACCGGGATCACCTCGAGAATGCCGGTCGCGATCCCGATCAGTAGCCAGTAGGGCTCGCCGACGAGCGCGAGCGCGATCGTCGCGAGGGTCGAGACGAACGCGATCAGCACCAGCTCACCGCGAACGAACGCGCCGAGCTTCTGGTCGATCAGGGTCCACGTGTCGCGAACCGTCTTTCTCCTCGGCCGGGGGAGAAAGCTCGTCACCAGGTCGACCGTGCGGTCGCGTTCGAAGATCCAGTACGCGGCGACCGCGAACGTGAACAGGATGCCGACCAGGATCTTCAGGGCCCCCTCGCCGACCGTCAGCGCCGGTTGGACGAGGTCGCCCGCCGGAGGCAGATGGTGCAGCCTGCGGGCGACCTCGTCCAGCACCTTCGCCTTCCAGCCGCCGCCGGTCGCGGCGTGATGCGTCTGCGCCGCATGCAACGCCGCCTGGACCTGGTCGGTCAGCGTGGGCACGACGAAGGAGAGGAACAGCGCGATCGCGCCGAGCACCGCGACGTAGTGGATCAGCACTCCCGCGGGCCGCGGAACGTGCCACGAGGCGAGCCGGTCGATGCCGGGGCGCATCGCGGCCGCGATCGTGAACCCGAGCAGCATCAGCGCGAGTACGACCTTGAGCTCCCACAACGCGACTGCGACGACCACGACCGCGAGGGCCACGGTCGTCGCGACGAACGCCCGCCGCGCAGTCGCGGAGGGCGACATCCGCTCGTCGTGCATCACGGGGCCTGCCTCGCGTTCCGGCGCGCGGGACACGGTCAGCGCAGCCAGAGCACGAGCAGCACGACGACGACCACGAGCACGACGAGCGCCGCCACGGCGAGATTGACGCCGGCGAACATCGCGAACGGCGTGGCAGGGCTGCGCCCCTCCACGACCCGGCGGGCATCGCGCCGCACCGCGTCACCGTGCTCGGGCGGACGCGACCGCTCCGCGCGCCGCACGGGAAGGCCGAACTCCGCGAGGGAGAGATCGAGCGCGGCGTCGTCCCGGTCGCCGACGATCACGATCTCGTCCGCGCGGAACTCGCGCAGCGCATCCTCGACCGCCTGCACCGGGTCGACGTCGCCCTGCTCGACCTCGACCTCGTTCCGGTCGGACAGCGCGGGCACCACGCCGGATGCGCGGTCCTGGGCCTCCTCGCGCGCCGCGTCCTCGTCGGATGTCAGCCACTGGAGCTTCCCCACCGTCGCGGGGGCGACCACGTGCACGTGCTGATCCTCGCCTCGCCGTGCAAGTGCGCGGCGAAGCTCGGGCGCACAGTCGTCGTCGAGCAGGACAACGAGGACGTTCTGCTCGCCCCGCATCACCGCGACCGCTTCCGCCCGTCCACCGCGCGCTGGAGCTGCGCCTTGTTCATGCTCGACCGCCCCGGAACGTTGAGCTTCTTCGCCTCGCCGTAGAGCTGCTCGTAGGTGCGGCCCTTGGGGCGGTTCGTCCCCGAGCGAAGCCCGCCGCGGCGCCCGGACGAGATGTCGCTCGTCGACGTCGTCGAGCGGGTCCGCGACTCGCCGGCCCGCGCCCGCTCCTTGTTCACCGTCCTGGCGGCGATCTCCTCGGCGCGGCTCTCGGAGGCGCCGCTGCGGCGCTCGCTCTGCTTGATGTGCTCGTACTGCCGGGCTCTCTTCGTGCCTTTCTTCACGCCTCTCGGTGGCATCGAGCTGAACCTCCCTTCCTCCGCGAGCCTGCTCAGGCCGCCGCGGAATCGGCGACCG
Organism: uncultured Thermoleophilia bacterium; assembly: GCA_963851065.1. Classification (GTDB taxonomy): domain Bacteria; phylum Actinomycetota; class Thermoleophilia; order Gaiellales; family Gaiellaceae; genus PALSA-600. The sequence continues at coordinate 427,714 of CAWKNW010000009.1, read as the reverse complement.
GCTCGCGTTTCGCATTCACGACGACTGCCGCAACCGGCTGACCGTTCTCCTCGAGCCACTTCTCGACGCACGAGAGGACGCGGATCAGCGCGGGCTCGTTCGTGAAGTCGAGCTCGAAGACGAGGCCGCACGACGCCTCGTCGGCCGTGGCAGGGACGACTTCTCCGTGCACCCTCGGTAGCAGGTCGATCAGCTCGAGTGCCGACCGAAGGTCCGGCGCCTCGACGTACAGCGAGCCGCTGCGGTCCTCGGGCGGGATCTCGAGCCGCACCCCTTCCTTCGGCGGCCTGCTTGCTCTCGACATCTTCATCTCCCTTCGCACGATGTGATCGCTCTCGAGATCGCCCTCTCCGGTCCCGTCGCGGAGCAAACGTTTCACGACCCTTCGAGGCGGAATACCCACGAGCGCGGTGAAGCGGGGCTTCTTCCAACCGGAGTCCCTCGTCGCTGGGCTGATCGTCATGGCGCTTGCGGGCTGCGGCGGAAACCAGGACGCTCTCCATCCCGCCAGCGGCGCCGAGCGGTCGATCGCCGACCTCTGGTGGGTGATGTTGATCGGCTCGGCGATCGGATTCGGCTCCGTCGTGCTCCTCCTCCTTCTCGGTTGGCGGCGGCGTGGACGGAAGACGACCCCGTCGTCGAACGCGAGGCTCGAGACGACGCTCGTCGTCACGCTCGGCGTCGGGGTCCCGGTCGTCGTCCTCCTGTCGCTGTTCGTGTACTCGGACGTGTTCGTCATGCGCTCGACCGCTGCACCGACGCCGGGATCGACGCAGATGACGATCGACGTGATCGGCCACGACTGGTGGTGGGAGGTGCGGTACCCGGGCACGCCGGTGCGTGACCGCGAACGAGATCCACATCCCGGTCGGCACGGCGGTGAACGTCGTCGGCACGACCGCCGACGTGATCCACAGCTTCTGGGTGCCGCAGCTGAACCGCAAGATCGACCTGATCCCGGGCCGCGACGAACCGCGTGCTGCTCGAGGCCGACCGCGCCGGGCCGGTTCCGCGGCCAGTGCTCGGAGTTCTGCGGCCTCCAGCACGCCCACATGGCGCGTGCTCGTCATCGCGGAGCCGCCCGCCCGGTTCCGCGCATGGCTCGCGAACCAGGAGGCGCCTGCACGGGCGCCGACGACCGGCGAGGAACGGCTCGGCGCCCACGTCTTCCGGACACAGGCGTGCGCCGGGTGCCACACGATCCGGGGCACACCGGCGCGCGGAACCATCGGGCCCGACCTCACGCATCTGGCGTCGCGCGGAACGCTCGCCGCGCTGACCCTCCCGAACACGCCGCCGGTGCTGCGCTCGTGGATCACGGATCCCGATCACGCGAAGCCCGGCGTGAAGATGCCGGCGCTTCCGCTCACCGGGAGCCAGCTCGACGCGCTCACGGCTTACCTCGGGAGCCTGCGGTGACGGCTGTCGACCTGCCGGTCGGGCCGCAGCGCGTCGCGCGGCTCGAACGGATCTGGGCAGCCGCGGCCCGGCGTGCTCGGCTGGCTCACGACGACCGACCACAAGCGCATCGGGCTGCTCTATCTGTTCGCGACGCTCGTGTTCTTCGCGGCGGGGGGGGTCGAGGCGCTGACGATGCGGACGCAGCTCGCTCAGGCGGACGAGAAGCTCGTCGGGCCGGGCACCTTCGACGAGCTCCTCACGATGCACGGGATCACGATGATCTTCCTGTTCATCATCCCGATCACCACCGGTGCCTTCGGGAACTACCTGGTGCCGCTGATGATCGGCGCGCGCGACATGGCGTTCCCGCGGCTGAACGCGCTCGAGCTTCTGGCTCTTCCTCGCGTCCGGGCTGCTTCCTCTACGCCGGCTTCGCGCTCGGCGCCGCACCGAACGCCGGCTGGTTCGACTACGTGCCGCTCGCGCTCAAGCAGTACGACCCCGGCTCGAACATCGACTTCTACGCGCTCGGGCTGATCTTCAACGGCATCTCGTCGACGGCCGCGGCGATCAACTTCATCGTCACGATCTTCAAGCTGCGCGCGCCCGGCATGTCGCTCAACCGCATGCCGCTCTTCTGCTACGCCGTGCTGGCCGTCGCGTTCGCGCTGCTGTTCGCGCTGCCGGCTCTGACACTGGACTGCATCTTCCTCGAGCTGCAGCGACGGCTCGGCTTCCACTTCTTCGACGTCGCCGCGGGGCGGCGACCCGCTGCTCTGGCAGCACCTGTTCTGGATCTTCGGGCACCCCGAGGTCTACATCATCGTCCTGCCGGCATTCGGGATCGCGACCTCGATCATCCCGACGTTCGCCCGGCGGCGGATGGTCGCGTTCCCGCTGGTCGCGATGGCCGAGCTGCTCGTCGCGTTCATCGGCTTCGGCGTGTGGGCGCACCACATGTTCGCCACCGGGCTGGCGACGATCACGCTCGTCTTCTTCGCCGCTGCGTCGATGCTGGTCGTGATCCCATCGACGATCCAGGTCTTCGCCTGGCTGCTCACGGTCGCGACCGGCGCGCCGCGCTTCAGAGCGCCGCTGCTCTTCATCGGCGGCTTCGTCGTGTTCTTCGTGCTCGGCGGCCTGACCGGGATCATGTTCGCGGCGATCCCGTTCGACCAGGCGCTGACCGACACCTACTTCGTCGTCGCGCACTTCCACTTCATCATCTTCGGCGCCGCCGTCTTCCCGATCCTCGGCGGCCTCTACTACTGGTTCCCGAAGGTCACCGGCCGCCTGTACCACGAACGGCTGGCGATCGTCTCGTTCTGGGTCACGTTCGTGGGCACCACGCTCACGTTCTTCCCGATGCACATCGTCGGCCTGCTCGGGATGACGCGCCGGGTCTACACGTACGAGCCGAGCCTCGGCTGGGACGCCTACAACCTGGCCGAGACGATCGGCGGGTTCACGCTCGCCGCCGGCCTGCTGCTGATCCTTGGGAACCTCGTCTGGAGCAGGTTCTACGGCGAGCCCTGCGGGCCGGACCCGTTCCACGGCGGAACGCTCGAGTGGACGGTCCCGTCGCCTCCGCCGCATTACAACTTCGCGGTTATCCCGACCGTACGCAGCCCGTATCCGAACTGGGACCGGACGGACCGCGGGTTACGACCTCGAGCGCAGCGGGCTCGTGCTCGACGCAGGCCACGAGACGCCCTCGACCGAGGTGCGAGACGCACGGCTCGAGGAGGTCCTGTCGATGCCGTCCGAGTCGCCGTGGCCGATCGTCCTCGCCGCCTGGGTGGTACTGGCGTTCGTCATGCTGCTCGCCGGCCACGTGCTGATCACGGCGGTGTTCGGCGTCCTCTGCGCGCTCACCCTCGGTGCCTGGCACCTGCACGAGCCGGAGGAGACATGACCGCGGCCGGCCTCCCTGCGACCGCGTCGAGCCGGCCCGCGGGCTGGTGGGGCATGGCGCTCTTCATCACGACCGAGGCGACGCTCTTCGGCGCGATCTTCAGCACGTACGTCTACCTCTGGCTGCGATCGCCGCACTGGCCGCCGACGGGCATCGCTCCCGCGAAGCCGCTCTACCCGCTGCTGCTGACCGTAGCCCTCGTCGCGACGAGCATCCCGGTGCACGGCGCGCTCCGCTCCGCGCGGGCCGGGGCGGCCGGCCGCGCCGCCGCGCTGCTCACCGTCGCCGCCGCCGTCCAGTGCGCCTACCTCGCGGGCCAGTTCGTGCTCTTCGCCCACGACCTCGACCGGATGCCGCCCGACCGGAGCGCCTACGCGTCGACCTACTTCACGATGCTCGGCACGCACCACGCGCACGTCGTGGTCGGGATCCTCCTCGAGCTGTGGTTCATGCTTCGCCTGGCGCGCGGCGTGAACCGATATCGCGTCGTCGGGCTCCATGCGACGACCCTCTACTGGGACTTCGTCATCGTCGCCGGCCTGATCGTCATCGCGCTACAGCTGGCTCCGCGATGAGGATCAGCCTCCCCGGCACCGAGGCGCTGCAGTGGATCGGGCTCTTCACCGCGCCGCTCGCCTGGACCGTCCAGCTCGTCCTCGGGTACGGCGCGACGCTCGCCGCCTGCGGCCCGGCTCCGGGGCGCTTCGGCCTCTCGACCGTGACCTGGGAGGCGACGCTGACCGTGGGCGCCGCCGTCCTTGCACTCTCCGGGGAGGAGCCGCGATCGCCGCATATCGCCGGTCGCGCCGCGACGGACTGCCCGGACGAGCGCCGTCGCTTCTTCGCCGAGGCGGCGATGCTGGCGAGCATCCTGTTCCTGCTTGCGATCCTGCTCAGCGGGATCGCGGCGACGAGCGAGGCACCGTCGTGCAGGCAGTCGTGAAGCGTCGCACGGCAACCCTCGTGATCTCGCTCGCACTCGTGCTCGTCCCGGCTGCGCACGCCGGTCTCCCGCCGTCCGGGATCGTGCTTCCGACCCGCGCGCCGCACACCACGCTGCACGAGCTCGGGCTGCAGCTCTACGCCGGCAACTGCGCCCGCTGCCACGGCAGCAACGGCTCGGGCGTGGCGAACGAGGGCCCGCCGCTCAGCGGCGTCGGCGCCCTCGCCGCCGACTTCTACCTCCGGACCGGGTACATGCCGCTCGCGCGGTCGGCGCGAGCAGCCCCGCCGGAGTCGCGTGCTTTTCACTGCCCGCGAGATCGACGCTCTCGTCGCCTACGTGGCGTCACTCGGGCACGGGCCGCCGCGTGCCCCGACCGCAGCCGCAGCGGGGCTCGGTCGCGCAGGGGATGCACGCTGTTCACGCAGCACTGCGCGGGCTGCCACCAGATCGCGGCCGAGGGCGGCTACCTGACCGGGCGCGGTCGCTGCCCCCGCTCACCACGCGCCACGCCGACGCAGATCGCAGAGGCGGTGCGGATCGGGCCGTACCTGATGCCGCAGTTCTCGGACGAGCGCGATCAGCGAACGCGGCAGCTCGACTCGATCGTCGCCTACGTCGAGCATGCGCGGCGGCCCGCCGATCCGGGCGGCTGGGCGCTCGGACGCGTCGGGCCGATCCCGGAGGGCCTGATCGCCTGGTTCGTCGCCGGCACGGCGATGATCGGCCTCTGCCTCCTCGCCGGCGGGCGGTTGCACCGGTGAGGTGGCTGCAAGGATCTGCTCTGTCGCCGGGCTGCTCTTCGTGCTGGGCGACGGCAAGCCGGTCGAGGCCGTCGAGCCGATCGTCCCTCCCGGGACACCGCGACCGCCGGGCCGAGCGGATCGTGCTCGCGCTGCTCGCGCTCGCGAGCGCGCGGTGCGATCGGCTTCGTGGTCGCCTACGCGGTCGATCCGCTGCCGCATCGCACGCAGTACCTCGGCCTCGCGCTCGGCATCTCGCTCGCGTCGATCGCCGCGGCGCTCCTGATCGTCGGACGGCGGCTCGTCGTGACGGAGGAGCTCGACGAGCGACTACCCCGATCCCGAGGAGCATGCCGAGGATCGATCCGCGGTCGAGCAGCATCGTCGCCGAGAGCGGCAGCCGCTTCACGCGGCGCGGGCTCCTCAAGGCAGGCGCGGCCGCGGCGCCGGCGGCGCGCTCGGCGCTGGCGCTGCTCGCGCCGCTCACGTCGCTCGGGCCGGTGTTCGACACCGCCCCGTTCACCGCGACGCCCGTGGCGCCGCGGCCGCCGGCTCGTCGGCGAGGACGGCGCGCCGCTGCGCGCGGCCGACATCGAACAGGACGACGTTCTACACCGCGTTCCCCGAGGGCGCGCGACCGCGAGCAGCTCGCCGCGCCCGCTCGATCGTCGTCCGGCTCGATCCGTCCGAGCTCCACCTGCCGGCCGGACCGCGCCGGCTGGGCGCCGGAGGGGATCCTCGCCTACTCGAAGATCTGCACGCACGCCGGCTGCGCGATCGCGCTCTACCGCAAGCCGACGCTTCCCGGCGCGCGAGCCCCGCCCGGCGCTCGTCTGCCCGTGCCACTACTCGACGTTCGATCCCGCGACCGGCGGGCACGGTGATCTTCGGGCCCGCGGGGCGGCCGCTGCCGCAGCTGCCGCTCGACGTCGACCGAGCCGGCGCGCTGCGCGCGGCCGGCACGTTCAGCGGGCCGGTCGGCCCGTCGTGGTGGGGCGTCGCGCTCGCGGAAGGCCGGTAGCGCATGATCCGCGCCGCCGTCCGCTTCCTCGACGAGCGCACCGGCACGGCGCCGTTCGCTGCGGAAGGCGCTCCGCTACCTCTTCCCCGACCACTGGTCGTTCCTGCTCGGCGAGGTCGCGCTCTACTGCTTCGTCGTGCTGGTCGTGACCGGGCATCTACCTGACGTTCTTCTTCGACCCGAGCACGGCGACGACCGTCTACCACGGCCCGTACCGGCCGCTCCAGGGTGCAGCAGATGAGCGAGGCGTACCGCTCGGTCGCTCGACATCTCGTTCTCGGTCAAGGCCGGGCTGCTGATCCGGCAGACCCACCACTGGGCGGCCGACGTCTTCGTGGTCGCGATCGTCCTGCATCTCTTTCGGGTCTTCTTCACCGGCGCCTACCGGAAGCCGCGCGAGCTGACGTACCTGATCGGCGCTCGCGATGCTCGCGCTCGCGCTGCTCGAGGGCTACCTCGGCTACTCGCTCGTCGACGACCTCCTCTCCGGGATGGGGCTGGCGATCGGCTACGGCGTCGCGCTGTCGATCCCGCTCGTCGGCGCGAACCTCGCCGCGCTGCTCTGGGGCGGGGCGTTCCCCGGCTCGGCGGCGTTCTGGTCGCGGATGTACATCGCGCACGTGCTGCTCCTCCCGCTCGCTGATCGGCGGCGCTGCTCGCGCGCGCACCTCGCGCTCGTCGCAGCGCGGCATCACACGCAGTTCCGCGGAGCCGCGCGACGGAGCGAGCGGCGGCTGGTCGGCATGCCGGCCTTCCCCGGGCAGGCGCCGCGGTCGCTCGGGCTCGTGTTCGGCGTCGCCGCGCGTGCTCGTGCTGCTCGGCGGGCTGGTGCAGATCAACCCGATCTGGCTCTGGGGCCCCTACCACGTCGCCTATGCGACGAACGGCGCCCAGCCCGACTGGTACCTCGGCTGGCTGATCGGCGCGCTGCGGCTGATGCCGGGCTTCGACGTCGTCGTCGGCAACTACACGCTGGTGCCGAACCCGTTCTGGGGCGGCGTGCTCTTCCCCGGCGTCGTCTTCGGCTTCCTCTTCCTCTGGCCGGCGATCGAGCGCCGGATCGCCGGCGACCGCGACTTCCACAACCTCCTCGACCGCCCGCGCGACAACCCGTGGCGCACCGCGACCGGCGCCGCGATGGCCGCCTTCGTGCTGATCGTCTTCCTCGCCGGCTCGGCCGACCGCGTCGACGTGCTGTTCGGCGTCGGCTACGCGACGCAGATCTGGGTCTACCGCGTCCTCGTGCTGATCGGGCCGCCGCTCGTGTTCCTCGTGACCTGGCGCGCGTGCCGCGAGCTCGTCGCCGGGGAGCAGGTCGAGCGGGCGCGCCGGGCGGACGAGGCCGAAGCGCGCGCCGGTGTGTAACGGCGCGGGCACCGGGGTAGCCGCCGCTCGACAACGACCTGGAGGTCACCGTGAGCAAGCTCGTCGCCGACCTGATCCTCGAGCGGCTGCGCGAGTGGGGCGTGCACCGCATCTACGGCTATCCCGGGCGACGGCATCAACGGCATGATCGGCGCGCTCGACCGCGCCGACGGACGACCCGGAGTTCATCCAGGTCCGCCACGAGGAGATGGCCGCCTTCATGGCCTGCGCGCACGCGAAGTTCACCGGCGAGGTCGGCGTCTGCATGGCGACCTCCGGGCCCGGGCGCGATCCACCTGCTCAACGGCCTCTACGACGCGAAGCTCGACCACCAGCCGGTGCGTCGCGATCGTCGGCCAGCAGGCGCGCACCGCGCTCGGCGGCGACTACCAGCAGGAGGTCGACCTGCCACGCTCTTCAAGGACGTCGCCAGCGAGTACGTGCAGATGGCGACGTGCGCCGGCGCAGATCCGGCACCTGATCGACCGCGCCGATGCGGATCGCGCACGCCGAGCGCACGGTCACCTGCGTGATCGTCCCGAACGACCTCCAGGAGGCCGACGCCGTCGAGGAGCCGCCGCACGCGCACGGCACGGTTCACTCCAGCGTCGGCTACGCGCGCGCCGCGCGATCGTCCCGACGCGACGACGAGCTGCGCCGCGCCGCCGACGTCCTCAACGCGGGCGAGCGGGTGGCGATGCTCGTCGGCGCAGGGCGCGCTCGGCGCCGGCGACGAGGTCGATCGAGGTCGCCGATCTGCTCGGCGCCGGCGTCGCCAAGGCGCTGCTCGGCAAGGCGGTCGCTGCCCGACGACCTGCCGTTCGTCACCGGCTCGATCGGCCTGCTCGGCACCAAGCCGAGCTGGGAGCTGATGACCGACTGCGACACGCTGCTGATGGTCGGCTCGAGCTTCCCGTACTCCGAGTTCCTGCCCGAGGAGGGCGCAGGCGCGCGGCGTTCAGATCGACATCGACGGCCGGATGCTCGGCATCCGCTACCCGATGGAGGTGCAACCTCGTCGGCGACGCGCGCGAGACGCTGCGCGCGCTCATGCCGCTGCTGCGAGCGCAAGGAGGATCGCGTCGTGGCGCGAGCAGATCGAGGCGAGGTCGCGCGACTGGTGGGAGCTGATGGACGAGCGCGCGCATCGAGCGACGCCGATCCGATCAACCCGCAGCGCGTCTTCTGGGAGCTCTCGCCGCGCCTGCCCGACGGCTGCATCCTCACCTCCGACTCCGGCTCGTCGGCGAACTGGTTCGCGCGCGACCTCGGCTCCGCGCGCGGCATGATGGCGTCGCTCTCGGGCGACGCTCGCCACGATGGGCCCCGGCGTGCCGTACGCGATCGCCGCCAAGTTCGCCTATCCCGGACCGGCCGGTGATCGCGCTCGTCGGCGACGGCGCGATGCAGATGAACGGCATCAACGAGCTGATCACGATCGCAAGTACTGGAAGCGCTGGACCGACCCGCGGCTGATCGTGCTGGTGCTCAACAACCACGACCTGAACCAGGTCACCTGGGAGCAGCGGGCGATGGCAGGGCGACCCGAAGTTCGCGGCGTCGCAGGAGCTCCCGGACTTCCCCTACGCGCGCTACGCCGAGCTGCTCGGGCTGCGCGGGATCCGCGTCGACGACCCGACGCAGGTCGGCGCGGCCTGGGACGAGGCGCTTCGCCGCGGATCGGCCGGTGCGTGCTCGAGGCGATCGTCGATCCCGACGTCCCGCCGCTGCCGCCGCACATCACGCTCGAGCAGGCCAAGCCCTTCGACGTCAGGCTCAAGGGCGATCCGGACGAGCGGCACGTCAAGCACGCGGCCAGGATCGTGCGCCGAGTCGCTCCGGCAGGAGTGCCGTGCGACACGGCTCGTCCCGGCATCCGATGACGCGCACGATCGCGCCGTGCGCAGGCCGCGTGCGACCGCCGGGACGACGGACGTCGACGTGCTCGGCGCTCGCAGCGCGAGCTCGCGGCGCACCGTCGAGCGGCGAGGTCCGCTTCGACGCCGGGCGCCGCGCCCTCTACGCAGCGACGGCTCGAACTACCGCCAGGTGCCGATCGGCGTCGTCGTCCCGCGGACGTCGACGACGTCGTCGCGGCCGTCGACGCGTGCCGCGAGCACGGCGCGCCGATCCTCTCGCGCGGCGGCGGCACGAGCCTCGCCGGCCAGTGCTGCAACGTCGCGGTCGTCATCGACTTCTCGAAGTACCTGAACCGGATCCTCGAGCTCGACCCGCGCGCGCAGGCTCGCGCGCGTCGAGCCGGGCGTCGTCCTCGACGACCTGCGCGACGCGGCCGAGACGCACGGCCTCACCTTCGGGCCCGATCCGGCGACGCACGACCACTGCACGCTCGGCGGGATGATCGGCAACAACTCCTGCGGCGTCGCACTCGGTGATGGCCGGGCAGACCGTCGACAACGTCGAGGAGCTGGAGATCCTCACCTACGACGGCCTGCGCTGCGACGTGGGCCGACCAGCGACGACGAGCTGGACGCGGATCGTCGCGCGAGGGCGGCCGGCGCGGCGAGATCTACGCGGCGGCCTGCGCGCGCTGCGCGACCGCTACGCCGACCTCGATCCGCGCGAGCGCTTTCCCGAAGATCCCGCGCCGCGTCTCCGGCTACAACCTCGACGACCTGCTGCCCGAGAACGGCTTCAACGTCGCGCGCGCGCTGGTCGGCACCGAGGGCACCTGCGTGACCGTGCTCGAGGCGACGGTGCGCGCTGGTCGACGAGCCCGCCCGCGCGCACGCTGCTCGTGCTCGGCTACGACGACATCTTCCGACGGCGGCCGACCACGTGCCGGAGGTCCTGGCCGCACAAGCCGATCGGCCTCGAGGGCATCGACGAGCCGCTGATCGACGACATGAAGCGAAGGGCTCGAACGCCAGACGCGATCGCTCCTGCTCGCCGACGGGCGGCGGCTGGCTGCTCGTCGAGTTCGGCGGCGAGACGAAGGACGAGGCCGACGAGCAAGGCCCGGGCGCTGATGGCGCGACCTCGACGCGCGGCGGCGGACTGCGCCGGCGTGAAGCTCTTCGACGACCCGAGCGAGCGAGCAGCACGTCTGGGAGGTGCGCGAGTCCGGCCTCGGCGCCACGGCGTTCGTGCCCGGCAAGCCCGACACGCTGGGAGGGCTGGGAGGACTCGGCGGTCGCCGCCGGAGCGGCTGGGCGACTACCTGCGCGAGCTGCGCGAAGCTGCTCGACGCGCTACGGCTACCAGCGGCGCGCTCTACGGCCACTTCGGCCAGGGCTGCGTCCACTGCCGCATCGACTTCGACCTCGTCACCGCCGACGGGCATCGCGACGTTCCGCCGCTTCCTGGACGAGGCGGCCGACCTGGTGCGTCGCGCTACGGCGGCTCGCTCTCCGGCGAGCACGGCGACGGCCAGTCGCGCGGCGGAGCTGCTGCCGAAGATGTTCGGCGCACGAGCTGGTCGCAGGCGTTCCGCGAGTTCAAGGCGATCTGGGACCCCGACTGGAAGATGAACCCGGGCAAGGTCGTCGACCCGTACCCGATCGCCGTCGAACCTGCGCCTCGGCACCGACTACCGTCCGCCGGCCGCCGAAGACGCACTTCGCAGTATCCCGACGACGACGGCAGCTTCGCCCGCGCGGCCGCTGCGCTGCGTCGGCGTCGGCAAGTGCCGGCGAGCACGAGCGGCGGCGCGATGTGCCCGAGCTTCATGGTCACGCGCGAGGAGAAGCACTCGACGCGCGGCCGGGCGCGCCTGCTCTTCGAGATGCTCGAGCGGCGACGTGCTCGACCGGCGGCTGGAGCGACGAGGCGGTCAAGGAGTCGCTCGACCTCTGCCTCGCCTGCAAGGGCTGCAAGAGCGACTGCCCGGTCAACGTCGACATGGCGACGCTACAAGGCCGAGTTCCTCTCGCACTACTACGACGGCCGGCTGCGGCCGCGCAGCGCGTACGCGTTCGGGCTGATCGACCGGTGGGCGCGGCTCGCGTCGCTCGCGCCCGGGCTCGGCGAACCTCGTCACGCAGACGCCCGGTCGTGTCGCGGACGTGCGCAAGGCGGCTGGCCGGCGTCGCGCCGGAGCGGCGGCTGCCGCGCCTTCGCGCCGCGTCACGCTTCCAGGCGCTGGTTCGCCGGCCGCCGCGCGAACCGGGCGACGGGCGCCCGGCGCGTCGTCCTCTGGCCGGACACGTTCAACAACTACTTCCGCCCGAGGTCGGCGCGGCCGCGGTCGAGGTGCTCGAGGCGCGCCGGCTTCGCACGTGCGTCGTGCCGCGCGCAGCACGCTCTGCTGCGGCCGGCCGCTCTACGACTACGGCTTGCTCGACCTGGCCAGGCGCTACCTGCGAGCGAGACGCTGCGCATCGCTCCGCAGCGCGATCAGCGCCGGCGTGCCCGTGGTCGGCCTCGAGCCGAGCTGCGTCGCCGTGTTCCGCGACGAGCTGACGAAGCTGCTCCCGCACGACGAGGACGCGCAGCGGCTCTGCGCCGCAGACGTTCCACGCTCAGCGAGTTCCTCGACGGGCTCGACGACTACGAGCCGCCGCGCCTCGAGCGGGAGCTGCTGCTGCACGGCCACTGCCACCAGACGGCGATCACGATGGCGTCGAGCCGGAGCAGCCGGCTGCTCGAGCGGATGGGCGTCGACTGTGCACGCCCCCGACGCCGGCTGCTGCGGCATGGCCGGCGCCTTCGGCTACGAGCAGCGCGCACTACGACGTCTCGATCGCCTGCGGCGAGCGCGCGCTCCTGCCGGCCGTCCGCGAGGCCGCCGGCGCAGACGCTTCGTCGTCAGCGACGGCTTCTCGTGCCGGCACCAGATCGAGCAGGGACGGACCGGCCGCCGGGCGCTTCACACGGCCCAGGTTCTCGCGCTGGCCCGGATCCACGGCCCGTCCGGCCCTGCCGGCGAGCACCCGGAGCGCTTCGTCCATCCGCTTCCGCCGCTGTCCCGCCGGCGGGACGGCGCCGTGCAGCCCTGACGAGCGTTTATCCGTTCGTGTTGCGGAAAGCCCTGTCGACGAACGTCTTCGACGAAGGAGTTGACATGGGCATTGGCGTAAGCCTGATCCTGATCGCCGCCGGCGCCATCCTGACGTGGGCGGTCGAGGCGACGGTGTCGGGCGTGAACATCCATACCGTCGGCGTGATCCTGATGGTCGTAGGTGTCGTCGGTCTCGTGATCTCGCTCGTCTTCTGGTCGAGCTGGGGCGCCGGAGCGCCGGGCCGCCGGCGCACGACGACGATCGACGAAGCTCCGCCGGGCTACTGACGGCTGCGGTCTCACACGTCGAGGCGGCCGTCGAGCGGCTCGACGTCTCGGTCTACTCGCATCCCGACCGAGGCGCCCGAGTCGGACGGCACCGCCGACTGGAACGCGACGACGATGGTTCTGGTCGAGGCCTGCGTGGGCGACCGGAGCGGCCTCGGCTACACCTACGGCGATGCGGCGACCGGCGTGCTCGTTCGCGACACGCTGGCGCCGCTCGTCGAGGGGCATGACGCCCTGTCGGTGCGCCCGACGACCGAGCGCCTGCGTCGCGCCTGCCGCAACCTCGGCCGCCCGGGCATCGCCGCGATGGCGATCGCCGCCGTCGACTCGGCGCTCTGGGACCTGAAGGCGCGCCTGCTCGAGCTGCCGCTCGCAACACTCCTCGATGCCGTCCGAGCCGAGGTTCCCGTCTACGGAAGCGGCGGCTTCACCTCGTACACCGACGCCGAGCTTGCCGACCAGCTCGCCGGCTGGGTCGACGCGGGCATACCGCGCGTCAAGATGAAGGTCGGCCGCGCTCCCGGCCGCGACCTGGACCGCGTCCGCGTCGCGCGGGCCGCGATCGGCGACGACAGCGCGCTGTACGTCGACGCCAACGGCGCGTACACGCGCCGCCGCGCACTCGCGCTGGCCGGTGGCTTCGCGAGCGAGCTCGATGTCACCTGGTTCGAGGAGCCGGTCAGCTCGGACGACCCGGAGGGCCTGCGATTCGTGCGCGATCACTGCCCGGCAGCGCTCGAGATCGCTGCAGGCGAGTACGGCTACACGCTCGCATCGTTCACGCAGCTACTCGACCACGACGCCGTCGACTGCCTGCAGGCCGACGTCACGCGTTGCGAGGGGATCAGCGGCTTCCTCCGCGTGGCTGCACTGTGCGAGGCGGCGAACGTGCCTCTCTCCGCGCATTGCGCACCAGCGGCTCATCTCCACGTCTGTTGCGCCGCGGCCCCGGTCCGGCACCTCGAATGGTTCCACGACCACGTCCGCGTCGAGCGCCTCCTCTTCGACGGCGTCGCCGAGCCCGCCGGCGGCGCACTCCGGCCGGACCTGACCCGTCCGGGCAACGGCCTCGAGCTCAAGCGCCGCGACGCCGAGCGGTTCGCGCTATGAGATGAGCGCTCACGCACAGGAGGTCGTCGTGGTCACCGGCGCGTCGGCGGGCGTCGGTCGTGCCGTCGCGCACGCGTTCGCCCGGCGAGGTGCGCGCGTGTGCCTCGTCGCACGCGGTGCAGCAAGGTCTCGACGAGGCGAAGCGCGAAGTCGAATCGCTCGGGGGGCGTGCGCTGGCCGTCCCTGCTGACGTCGCCGACGACGCGGCGGTCGAGGCCGCGGCCGAGCGCTGCGAGCGCGAGCTCGGGCCGATCGACATCTGGGTGAACAACGCGATGGCGACGATCTTCGCGCGGTTCGTCGACGTCGACCCCCGAGGAGTTCCGGCGGGCGACCGAGGTCACGTACCTCGGCACAGTGCACGGCACGATGGCAGCGCTCCGCCGCATGGTCCCGCGCGACCGCGGCGTGGTGGTTCAGGTCGGGCTCGGCGCTCTCCTACCGCGCGATCCCGCTGCAGTCGGCCTACTGCGGTGCGAAGTTCGCGATCCGCGGCTTCACCGACTCGGTTCGCACCGAGCTGATGCACGACGGCAGCAACGTGTGGATCACGATGGTGCAGCTGCCCGCCCTGAACACGCCGCAGTTCAGCTGGTGCCGGACGCGCCTTCCGGAGCATCCGCAGCCCGTGCCTCCGATCTTCCAGCCGGAGGTCGCGGCAGAGGCGATCTACTGGGCGGCGCATCACCGCCGCCGCGAGCTCGACGTGGGCGGCAGTGCGGTGAAGGCGATCGTCGGCAACAAGCTCGCCCCGCGCTTCGCGGACCGCTACCTGGCGAGGACCGGGTTCGACGCCCAGCAGGTGGAGGGCCTCGCGGTGAACGGGCGCCGCGACAATCTCTTCGAGCCGGTTCCCGGCGAGGCGGCGACGCACGGGATCTTCGACGATCGCGCCCACGACGGCAGCGCCCAGCTCTGGGCGAGCACGCACCGGCCCCTGGTCGGCGGCGGCGCTAGCCGGCGCGCTCGCCGGGGATCGCAGCGCCTCGGCCGTCGATGAGCGCGATCGAGGTCGAGCCACACGCATCTGCGCGACTACGCGCTGCTCGCGGACGGCGAGCGCGGCGTCCTGGTCGGCCCGCGCGGCGACTACGTCTGGATGTGCTTTCCGCGCTGGCACGACGATGCCATCTTCTCGTCCTTGATCGGCGGCGGCGGCGGCTATGCGGTCACGCCGCTCGAGCGGTTCGTCTGGGGCGGCTACTACGAGCCGGGAAGCCTGATCTGGCGCAGCCGCTGGGTGACGGTGGGCGGCGCGGTGATCGAGTGCCGTGAGGCGCTCGCGCTCCCGGCGCGACCCGACCGCGTCGTCTCCCTGCGCCGCGTCATCGCTCAACGCGACCGGGCGCGCGTCGAGATCGTCCTCGACCCACGCGGCCGCTTCGGGGCCGACTCGCTCGGTCGGCTGCGCCGCGACGATTCGGGCTGCTGGAGCGGCCGGATCGGCCCGCTCCATCTCGGCTGGAGCGGCGGTGCCGACGCCGCCGCGGAGCGCCGACGGCCGCCGGGGCAAGGCGCTCCGCCTGCGGCTCGACCTCGCCGAGGGCGACCATCACGACTTCGTGCTCGTGATCGCACTGTCGCACGACGACGCCCGGCCTCCCGATGCGGACGAGGCGTGGTCGGAGACGGAGGCTGCGTGGCGTGAGCGCGTGCCCGACCTCGCCTCGACCGTCGGGCAGCGCGACGCGCGGCACGCGTGCGCCGTGCTCTCCGGACTGACGAGCACGACCGGCGGAATGGTCGCCGCAGCCACGATGTCGCTCCCCGAACGTGCCCGTGAGGGCCGCAACTTCGACTACCGCTACGTGTGGATCCGGGACCAGTGCTACGCGGGGCAGTCGGCCGCGAAGGCCGGCCAATGGGCGCTCCTCGACCATGCCGTGCGCTTCGTCGGCGCAGCGTTGCGCGACGGCGGCGCCGGAACGAGGCCGGTGTACACCGTCGCAGGTGAGCCGGTGCCGCCGGAGCGGCACCTCGATCTGCCGGGCTACCCGGGCGCCGACGAGGTGCTCGTGGGGAACCGCGCCGACGAGCAGTTTCAACTCGACACGTTCGGCGAGGCCCTGCTGCTGTTCGCGGCTGCCGCCGCGCACGACCGACTCGACGCCGGACGGGTGGCGTGCGGCCGAGATCGCCGCGGCCGCGATCGAGGCTCGCCGGGGCGAGCCCGACGCCGGGATCTGGGAGCTCGAGCCCGACGAGTGGACGCACAGCCGGCTGATCTGCGCGGCCGGGCTCCGCGCGATCAGCGGTTGCGCGCCCGGCGGCGAGACAGACAGCGCGCTGGCTGGCCCTCGCCGACGCGATCGTCGCGGCGACGGCTGCGCGCGCCGTGCACCCGTCCGGGCGCTGGCAGCGCTCGCCTGGCGACGGTCGCGTGGACGCGGCGCTGCTGCTCCCGGCGATCCGCGGCGCGGTCGCGCCGGACGACCCACGTTCGCTCGCGACTCTGCATGCGATCGAGGACGAGCTGACCGAGGACGGGTACGTCTATCGCTACCGGCCCGACGCACGTCCGCTGGGCGAGGCCGAGGGCGCGTTCCTCCTCTGCGGCTTCATGCTCTCGCTCGCGTACGAGCAACAGCACGATCGCGTCGCCGCGGCCAGGTGGTTCGAGCGCAACGCGCGCCGCCTGCGGGCCACCCGCTCTCCTCTCGGAGGAGTTCGACGTCACGCAGCGCCAGCTACGCGGCAACCTGCCGCAGGCGTTCGTTCACGCGCTGCTGCTCGAGTGCGCCGTCTCCCCGTCGTCGTCGTCGTCGGGCTCGGGCTCCGGCTCGGGCAGGTCGAGCTCGTCCGGAGGATAGGGCTCGGGCACGCGCGCCGGCGCGGGCGGCGTTCCCTCGTCCGGAGGCGGGAGCGTCCCTGCCCCTCGCATCGACTCCTCCTCCTGCTGACGTCTCGTCACGGCGAGCTCGTTCTCCCGCTCGGTGGGGCGCGCCTCCATCGCGGTCTCCCTTCACGTGTTTTGAACGGAGTCTCCGTCCGGGAGCCACGCGCAAACCACCGGGACGATCGCGTAGAGGTCGGTCGGGGACGCGCGAAGTCCCGCCAGCACGCCCGCGAGTGCGCGCGCGTCTCGGCGCCGTCGTCGACGATCTCGAACGGGAGCGGCAGGAGGTCGGAAGCCTTGCCGACCGCACGCCGGTGGTCGCAGCACTCTCCGAGCAGCCCGCCACGCACGTTCCGCAAGCGTCTCGCCGTCGAGGCGGGCCAGCGCCTTGGAGGAGCCGAAGCGCCTGCACGCCCCGCCGACGAGGAGGATGCCGGTCGGCCTCGATCGCCCGGAGCACGTGCGGCCTTGACGACCGACGTGTCGAGCGACACCCGGGGCTCGCGCCGAGCCCCCGGGTCGTTTCCCCCCGCTCCTCCCCGCGGAGAAACGCTCGCCGCGATCAGCTTGCCGACGCGCTGTCCGCGACGCAGATGATCCACTCCGGCAACTCGAGCCCGCCGGACTGGGCCGCGTTCCGCCAGCGCTCGGCGCGGGCGTGCGAGACCTCGAGCCGCAGGCGCTCGAGCCTGCTCTCCTCGTCCGAGGGCTCGGTGGCGCGCAGTCTCGCCCGCAGGTCGTTCCGAGACCACTGGTTTGCCTCCGCCCGGTCGAGCCACGCGTCCTGTTCGCCGGCGGGCAGCGCGGCGATCTCGGCGTGGTGCGCGAAGCTGAGGCTGTCCCGCCGGCGGGACACCTCGAAGCGCCGTGCAACCCACGCGTAGTTGCGAAGGGTCTGGTAGCCGAGGCCGGTGATCGCGACCGCTTCGCGGTATCGCTCGCCGTAGCGGTGCTCTCCAAATGCGGCCCAGTCCGCGAGCCACCACGTGGACGCATCAGCGACGCCGCAGATCCGTTCGCCGATCGACCGCCAACGATCGAACGAGAGGTTCGCCGGCAGCCCCATCGCCAGTCGGGCGAAGGACTCCTGCGGGCCGACGTCGAGCGGCAGCTCGATTGCCCCGGCTCCCTCGCGCGGGTCGGGCTCCGGCTCCCCGTCCTCCGCATCCTGATCGGCAAGCCACGGATCGAGGAAGTGCTCGATGTCCTTGCAGCCGTGCAGGCCCTCGAGGCGCCCGCGCACGCGGCGGCCCTCTACGACGACGAGCGCAGGGACGCTGCTCGCACCCAGCTTCCGGGCGAGATCGGGCCGATCGACGGAGTTGACGCGCTGCAGGAGGAACGCGCGGTGGTTCTGACGGCGCTGCAGCACCTGGGCCAGGAAGCCCTCGGCGCGCCGGGACGGCCCCGACGTCGGCGAGTAGACGAAGCAGAGCATCGGCTTCGATTCGGCGGGCTCGGCCCTCCCGCCCGTCCGACGTCTGGGCGTAGTTCGGTGCTGTTCGATCGTCGACATTCACAACCTCCAAGGTTCTGTCCCGATCGGGCGGCAATCGTGATTCGCCGGCGCCGAAGCGGGAATGGCAGCGGACCGTGGAGCCTGCCTTCTTCCGTAGACAGACTATTCTGGTCATTAATGTCCGGATTCTCAAGTTGTCAAACCATTTCGTGATCTTCGATGCAGCATCAGCCGCACAGCCGCAGTCACGGCGCTCGTGAACGGATCCTCCAGAGCGCCTACGACCTCCTCTCCCGCCGCTCCGTACGCGCCGTCGGAATCGAAGAGGTGATCGAGCGCGCGTCCGTCGCGAAGGCCACCCTGTACCGGTACTTCCCGTCGAAAGACGCGCTCGTCATGGCGTTCCTGGCCCGCCGCGGTCAGGTCTGGACGCACGGCTTGCTCGACGCCGGAGCACGGCGACGCGGCGCAACGGCGGAGGACCGGCTGCTCGCCCTCTTCGACGTGCTCGACGACTGGTTTCGGAGTCCCGACTACGAGTCGTGCTCGTTTGTGAGCGTGCTCCTCGAGATGGGCCCCGACGGTCCTGTCGGCCGCGAGGCGATCGTACAGCTCGAATACGTACGCGACACGGTCCGCAGGCTCGCCGACGAAGCGGAGTTGCAGGACCCGGCCGAGTTCGCACGGAGCTGTCAACTCCTGATCGACGGCTCGATCGTTGCCGCTGCTGCCCGAGACACCCACGCAGCAGTACGCGCACGACGGCTCGCAGCGTCGCTGATCGAGCAGCACCGTGCCTCGGCGTGAGGGTTTCTCGGCGCCTCGTCCCGAGCATGCAACCGCGGAAACCTTCGAAAGGAGCTCGCCACAATGATTCTGCTCGTCGTATTGGCCTTGCTCGCGATCATCGCGTTCGGCGTCGGCTTCACCGTCCACTGGCTCTTCATCGTCGCCGTCGTGCTCGCACTGGTCTGGTTGATCTCGTTGTTCGCCGGCGGGGTCGGCGGCCGCACGCGCCGCACCTGGTGGTGAGCGATGATCGAGATCGGCTATTCGCTGTCGTCGGAGGAGCATCCGCCCGCCGACCTGGTGCGTCATGCGGTCGACGCCGAGGAGGCAGGCTTCTCGTTCGCGCTGATCTCCGACCACTTCCACCCCTGGACCGACCGGCAAGGGCAGAGCCCGTTCGTCTGGTCGGTGATCGGGGCGATCGCGAACGCCACTGCAAGCCTGCGTCTCGGGACCGGGGTGACGTGCCCGACGACGCGGGTTCACCCGGCGGTGGTCGCGCAGGCAGCAGCGACCTGTGCGCTGCTGATGCCGGGGCGGTTCTTCCTCGGGGTCGGCACCGGCGAGAACCTGAACGAGCACGTCCTCGGAGACCGCTGGCCTTCCCACGAGGAACGGACGGAGATGCTCGACGAGGCGGTGGCGGTCATCCGCCGGCTCTGGGAGGGCGGGCTCGTGTCTCACCGCGGTGCGCATTTCACCGTCGACCGGGCACGCCTCTACAGCGTCCCCGATGTGCCGCCGGCGATCGCGGTGGCCGCGTCCGGCGAGCGCGCCGCCGGGCTTGCAGGGCGGATCGGGGACGCGCTCATCGCAACGTCGCCCGATGCCGGTCTCGTCGAGCAGTTCGTAGGCGCTGGCGGCGCGGACCGGCCGCGGTACGGTCAGTTGACCGTCTGCTGGGCCGAGAGCGAGGACGAGGCGATCCGGACCGCCGCGGAGGTCTGGCCGAACGCGGGACTGCCGGGGGATCTGGGCCAGGAACTGGCCCTGCCCCGACACTTCAGGCAGGCGACCGCCACCCTCGACCCGGAACAGATCGCCGGGGCGGTGGTCTGCGGTCCCGACGCCGACCGGCACCGTGCGGCGATCGACGAGTTCGAGCGGGCCGGCTTCGACCATGTGTTCGTCCATCAGGTCGGCACCGACCAGGCCGGGTTCATGCGCTTCTACGCCCGGGAGATCCTGTCGGGGACCCCCGTTCACGGATGAGCCCGACCACTGTTGCCTCCCTCGCGGAGATCCGCTCCGCCGCCGCCTCGTGCCGCAACTGTGACCTGTGGTGTGACGCGACCCAGACCGTCTTCGGCGAGGGCCGCTCCGACGCGCCGATGATGCTCGTCGGCGAGCAGCCGGGTGATCGAGAGGACAGGGCAGGCCGGCCGTTCGTCGGGCCTGCGGGGCGCGTGCTCGACGACGCGCTCACCGCAGCCGGGATCATCCGGGACGACGTCTACCTCACGAACGCCGTGAAGCACTTCAAGTGGCGGTCGCGGGGTAAGCGTCGCATCCACGACAAGCCGAGCTCGGGAGAGGTCGCCGCGTGCCGCCCCTGGCTCCAGGCCGAGCTCGCGGTGGTTCGTCCGCGCGTGCTCGTCCTGCTCGGGGCGACTGCCGCGCAGAGCCTGCTCGGCCGCGACTTCAAGGTGACCCGCGAACGCGGCAAGCCGATCACCGGCACCGAGCTCGCCGACCACGTCGTGGCGACCGTTCACCCCTCGTCGATCCTGCGCATCAACGATCGCAGCGAGCGCGCAGCGGCGGCACACAGGCTCGCGGGCGAGCTCCGCTC
Organism: uncultured Thermoleophilia bacterium; assembly: GCA_963851065.1. GTDB lineage: Bacteria > Actinomycetota > Thermoleophilia > Gaiellales > Gaiellaceae > PALSA-600. The sequence goes on along the minus strand of CAWKNW010000009.1, from coordinate 407,092 downwards.
CGCCTGGGCTGCCTCGCTGACGGCAAGCACGGTTTATCCCGATCATCCCCGGGGAGTCAACTGCCGATAGGAGACGAGTTGATGATGTGGCGATGTCGATTCAACTCGCACTCGGGATGTCGGCGACGTGCGCGGCCGGATTCCTGATGGTGGCGAGTGGACTGCAGAAGCGACCGCTCGAGCGCCCGACCTACGGCGTCTGCCCGACGTGCGGCCGCAAGCGCAACCGTCGCGTCTGCGACGCGCGCAGCAGCCGCTCCACCTGATCAACCGCCCGCGATGGGCCGGATCCGCATCGGCTGCTCCGGGTGGAACTACCGGCACTGGCGAGCAGGCGTGTTCTATCCGGAGCGCCTGCCCGCGACCCGCTGGCTCGCGTTCTACGCGGAGCACTTCGACACCGTCGAGCTGAACAACACCTTCTACCGCCTGCCCACCGAGCGCGCGGCGAAGCGGTGGGCCGGGGAGACACCGGAGTCCTTCGTCTTCGCGGCGAAGGTGAGCCGTTTCCTGACGCACGTCAAGCACCTGCGCGAGGTCGAGCAGAGCCTCCCTCGGCTGCTCGAGCGGATCGCGCCCCTCGAGCAGTCCGGAAAGCTCGGACCGCTCCTCTGGCAGCTGCCGCCCAACTTCAGCCGCGACGACGACCGCCTCGAAGCGGCGCTCGCGGCCTTCCCACGCCGGCTGCGGCACGCCGTCGAGTTCCGTCACCCGAGCTGGTTCGTCCCGGAGACGATGGAGCGCCTTCGTGCACATGACGTCGCGCTCGTCGTCGCCGACCGGCCGGAGATCGCCGGTTTCCAGACCCACGACGTCACGACGGACTTCGTCTACGTCCGCTTCCACTACGGCTCGCGCGGGCGACGCGGGAACTACTCGGCCGCCGAGCTGGCGTCGTGGGCGGAGCGGATCGAGGGCTGGGCCGCACGCGGAGACGTCTACGCCTACTTCAACAACGACTGGGCGGGATTCGCACCCGCGAACGCGCGCGATCTGACGGCATTGGTTTCCGGTAAGCGGGCGCGCGGTAGTCGTCGGTGACGACAAACGCGAAGGAGGATTCATGACCGAGCAGACGCTGAAGGGCAAGCGCATTGCGATCATCGCGGCCGACATGGTCGAGCAGGTCGAGCTGGTCGAGCCCCGCCAGGCGCTCGAGCAGGCCGGCGCCGAGACCGAGCTGATCTCGATGGAGCCCGGGACCGTGCAGGGCTTCAACCACTTCGACAAGGCGGACACCCACAAGGTCGACCGTCCCATCGCCGATGCGCAGGCGGCCGACTACGACGGGCTGATGATCCCGGGCGGGGTCGGCAACCCGGACCTGATGCGAGGAGACGAGCGCATGGTCGCCTTCACGGAGGCGTTCTTCGAGCAGGGGAAACCGGTCGCGGCGATCTGCCACGGCCCGTGGATGCTGGTCGAGGCCGGGGTCGCGCGTGGGCGGAAGCTCACGTCCTGGCCGACACTCGAGACGGACATCCGGAACGCCGGCGGAAGCTGGGTCGACCGGCAGGTCGTCGTCGACTCGGGCCTCGTGACGAGCCGCAAGCCGGACGACATCCCGGCGTTCAACGATAAGATGATCGAGGAGTTCGCGGAGGGGATCCACGCCGGCCGGCGGTAGCCCCGCGGCGGTCGCGGATCCCACGCCAGATGCGGAGCGGCAGGAGTCCGACGAGCGGTGCGCGCCGCCCCAGGTCCTCGCGGTCCTCCCGGTCGAAGGCGGTTGCGTAGCGGCGCGCCTCGCCGGGGGACGCGTAGAGCTTCTCTCCCCCTGCCTCTCCGCAGCGCTGGCAGTGCCACGACATCAGCGCGCCCTCCACCCGGAAGCGGTAGCGGTGCCCGGCGAGGAGGCAGCGAAGCACGCTCACGGGCTCTTCTTGATGAAGCTGATCGTCCCGCTGGTCTCGAGGATCGCGAACCGCACCTCGGACAGGTGCGCAATCTGCTGACCGCGTGCTTCCTCGGCGATCTCCTCGACCGTCAACCGCTCGCGCTCGAGGTTACGCGGGATCACCTTGCCATCCTGGACGACGATGATCGGTTCGCCCTCGAGGATCGGCCGCACGCGCGGGAAACGGTAGTTGAGCCAGGAGATCCCGACCTGCAGGACCGCGATCGTCCCGACCACCAGCACTGCACCGGTGAGCGAGTAGTCGTCCTGGGTCAATCCCTGCTGCAACGCATCGCCGAGGACGATCAGCAGGATCAGGTCGAAGGGCTGAAGGCTTCCGAGCTCGCGCTTGCCGATCACCCGCGTGAGCAGGAGCACGAAGCCGAAGACAACGATTGCACGAAGAACGAGATCCATCAGGGAAAGACCGTGATCGTGTGGTGGATGCGGGCAATGACCTGCGAGCCGTCGAGAAGCTCGACGTTCTGAGGCCGGTGCCACGCGACGTTCGTCGGGTTCACCTGGAACTCCATGAACAGGATGAACGAGTGCCCGGCTCCGATGTGCCCGAGATCCAGCCCCAGGCGCCCGTTGTCACTCGCCTGGCCGATGGGCGACGGCTCGATCGTGTTGAGGCTCATGCCTTCCGCCCAGCCCGGGTCGAGCACGAGCCGTGCATCCCTGAGATCGCGCTTCGCGGTGATGTGGAAGCGCGCCTCCATGAAGTCGCCGCCGCGAACCGCGCTGGGCGCGTAGAGCGACAGGATCGCCGACGGGACGTCGGCGCGGGTGGTCGACGGCCGCTGGCCGAAGACGTCTGCGAGCCCAAGCAACGCGACGACCCCGATCAGCGCCAGCACCGCGCGCCGGAACCAGATGCCGCTCCGCCCGAGCCCTTCCAGGTCGCGATGGTGCCGCAGCGTCAGGCAGTCGGGAACGTCGGTCACAGCTCGGCGTTTCCCGCGCTGACTTGCCGTAAACGAATTTCGGAAGTTGCGGTTAACGAAGTACACACGGGGTAGCCACGGCGCATGAGCACCGAGACCGTCGACCGCACGACCACCGACGCCCGGCCGGAGACGATCGAGACCGACATTCCCGCCCGCCTCGACCGCCTCCCCTGGTCGAGGTTCCACTGGCTCGTCCTGACCGGCCTGGGAACGGTCTGGATCCTGGACGGGCTCGAGGTGACGATCGTCGGGTCGATCGGCTCGCGGCTGACCGAGAAGGGCAGCGGCATCGCGATGACCGCGGGCTCTATCGGGACGGCAGCGGCGATCTACGTCGCCGGCGCCTGCCTCGGTGCTCTCTTCTTCGGCCAGCTCACGGACCGGTTCGGGCGCAAGCGGCTGTTCCTGATCACCCTCGGCGTCTACTTCGTCGCCACCGCGGCCACGGCGTTCGCCTGGGCGCCCTGGTACTTCTACCTCTGCCGGTTCTTCACCGGCGCCGGCATCGGGGCGAGTACTCGGCGATCAACTCCGCGATCGACGAGCTGATCCCGGCACGCGTGCGCGGCCGCACCGATCTCATCATCAACGGCTCCTACTGGGCGGGATCGGCGGCCGGCTCGGTCGCGGCGCTCTTCTTCCTCAGCTCGATCTTCCCGACGAACATCGGCTGGCGGCTGACGTTCGCGCTCGGCGCGGTGCTGGCGCTCTCGATCATGGTCGTGCGGCGCAACGTCCCGGAGAGCCCGCGCTGGCTGTTCATCCACGGCCGCGAGGACGAGGCCGAGCAGATCGTCCGCGGGATCGAGGAAGACGTCGAACGGGAGACGGACGAAGAGCTCGAAGAGGTGCACGACACGATCGAGGTGCGGCAGCGCGAGTCGATCCCGTTCCGCACGATCGGGAAGACCGCTTTCAAGCTATATCCCCGGCGCGCCGTCCTCGGCCTCGCGCTGTTCGTCGGGCAGGCGTTCATCTACAACGGCATCACCTTCAACCTGGGGACGCTCTTCACGACCTTCTACGGCGTCTCGTCGTCGTACGTTCCGGTCTTCATCATCGTCTTCGCGATCGGGAACCTGCTCGGGCCGCTGCTGCTCGGGCGGCTGTTCGACACGGTCGGACGCGTCCCGATGATCACGTTCACGTACCTCGGTTCGGCCGCGATCGCAGTCGTGCTCGCGCTGCTCTTCTCAGGCGGAGCGCTCAACTCGCCGTGGGCGTTCGAAGGGCTGATCTTTGCGACGTTCTTCCTCGCGTCGGCCGGCGCCAGCGCCGCCTACCTCACCGTGAGCGAGATCTTCCCGATGGAGACGAGGGCGCTTGCAATCGCGTTCTTCTATGCGATCGGGACGGGCCTTGGAGGCATCATCGGACCGCTGCTCTTCGGCCACCTGATCGCGACGAACGACCGAAACATGGTGATGATCGCGTTCCTGATCGGCGCCGCCGTGATGGCGCTCGGCGGCGTAGCCGAGCTCTTCCTCGGAGTGCGCGCCGAGAACAGGCAACTCGAGGACGTCGCGAAGCCGCTGACCGCAGAGGAGGCCGAGACCGGCGAGCTCGCGGGCGAAAAGAGCGGCGAGAACGGCGATCGCCGGCAGGCGGACGACGATGCGGCGAGGCGCTGGCGCGAGCGGGACGAGCGGCGCGCGGAGCGGCAGCGGTCCGGCGGGCGCCGGTACCGACTCGGGCCGGGAGCAGGCGAGAACTTCTATTCGCCCGGAATGCTCGGGACGTCTCTCCGCTCGCGGCTCGTATCGCCGGCCGTCCTCGATCGGGAGGTGGATTCGATCGTCGGCGCGGTCGAGCGTGACGGGCCGCTCCGTCGCGATCAGATCGCGCGCCAGGTCCGTGCCGGCAGGTGGGGCCCCGGGCGCTTCGCTGCGGCACTCGACGAGGCGGTCGCCGAGGATCGGATCAAGCGGGTCACGCGGTCGACGTACGCGGCTGCCTAGACATGGTGGAGCCCGACCGTCGACCGGATCAGGCCGTTCGAGAGCCACCGACGAACGACGCGATTTTCAGGCAGGCGAACGAGCGGATCGAGGCGTGGGCCGTCGACAGCCGGTAACCAGGGAGAGATGCTTCCGTTCCTCTGCGAGTGCCCCGTGCTCAGCTGTACGCGGCCGATCCGCGTCTCACAGGCCGACTACGCGCGGATCCGTTCGAATCCCGGCTGGTTCATCACGGCCCCCGGCCACGAGGGCGGCGTGTGCGGCGGCATCAGGATCGTCGAACGACGCGCAGGCTACGTCGTCGCCGAGAAGCTCGGCCCGGCAGACGGCGCCTAGCGCGCAACGCGATGACCGAGCAACGCCTGAGCCCCTTCCAGGTGGAGCGGCTGTTCCGCGCGGTGAACGAGCAGCTCGCACGGATCGTCCGGCGCTTTCGTCCACTCGCCGACGACATCGAGATCATCTGTGAGTGCTCGCGGCAGTCGTGCCTCGAGCAGGTACTCGTGCCGACGGGCGACTACGAGCGTGTCCGCCGCAACCCGACGCTGTTCATCGTGAAGCCGGCCCACGAGCTCGCCGGTGTGGACGAGGTCGTCGAGCAGCACCACGAGTATTGCGTCGTCCGCAAGGACGTCACGGCCGGCTCGAGCTGATGTCCTCCCGCCGGCGGGACCATTCGTCCCGCGCCACACGGCGCGCGCGTGGTTTCGACATCGGCAGCGCGTACCAGAAGAGAGCGAACGCGACGAAGCCGAAAGCGGCTGCGGCCAGCCCGGCCCACACGTCGAAGACATAGGCCGCGACCAGGTAGACGACGCAGAGGATCGCGAGCGCGAGAGCGGCGGTGCCGGCGATCGCGAAGCGGTTCGACGCCCGAATCAACTGCTCCTTGTCGTCGTCGCGGAAGCGCAGGCGGTGATAGCTGCTCGGCGCGAGCAGCAACACGGTCGAGATCGTGGTCAGCAGGACCGCCGCGATGTAGACGAGGCGTTCGGCGTGGGTCACCTTCGGAAAGCCCTTCGAGAAGGGCATGATCAGGAGGAACGCGAACAGGACCTGCACGCCCGGGAGCACCACTCTGAGCTCGTTCAGGAGCTCGATCAGCTCGCGGTCGATCCGTTGCTTCTCGTCCTTGGTCACGCCGTCAGGCTCGCCTCCTCGCCCCCGCCTCGTCGGCCGTCTGCCCGGTCGTCGGCGCGCCGCCCGGGCCCTCGTCCCTGCCGAGCGGACGGTCGGCATCGTCTTCGACGAGCTGCTCGAACAGCATCCGGTAGTGGCGCATCGCCTGCCGCAGCGCCTCGGTCTGCTCGCCTGCGTCCCCGTCCAGACGGGCGAGCCGGTGCCCCTCGCGGTAGTGCTCGACGACTTCGGGGTAGTCGACCGAGATATCGGCGGCGCGCTGCTCGAAGTCGTCGATCGGATACCCGCGATCGCTCATCACCGCGTCGATCAGGCCCTCGGCACTGGCGACGGCCAGCTCCGGTTGGTCGACGAACCGGCTCTGAACTGCGCGAGACTGCTCGAGGTAGCGCTCCCTGGAGGCTCGGGGGAGCGGGCGAATGTCGAGCCGGTCTCGACGCTCCTTCCGCGACTCGAGGTCCGCCTCCGCCTGCCGCCGGCTGCGGGAGCTCTCCAACGTGCGCTCGTACTCCGGACCGAACTGGCCCTGAAGCCTTCCAGTTCGCCTCACGGCGAGCAGCCGCCAGAGGGCGATGCCGATCACGACGACGGCGACGATCGCGATCACGACCCAGATCCACGCGCTCATGCTCATACCTTCCGTTTCGTCGGGGACCGTCGTGCCCTACCCGTCGGCGTGCCGGTTAATCGAGGGAGGGGTGTTTCCGCGCGCGACCCGCCGGACATGCCGGAGAGATGGAGTCCGGAGCCGGCACCCGTCGCCTCGGTGAGGCCCGCCGCGGGGGCGAGGCGGTCGCCCACAGCGCCGCGTTCGAGCTGGCGGCCCGCGGAGGGTTCCTCGCGCGCGGGGCGATCTACGGGATCATCGGGATCCTGGCGGTGAAGCTCGCCCTCGGCTCCGGCGGCAAGACGACGAACCAGAAGGGCGCGCTCGAGACGATCGCGCATCAGCCCTTCGGCAGAGGCCTACTGATCCTGACGGCGTTCGGCCTCGGCGGCTACGCGATCTGGCGGTTCACGCGGGCCGTACTCGGGCACGGGCCCGAGGACCGCGACACGGCTTTCGACCGCGTCGCGGCGGCGGGCAGCGGGCTCGTCTACGCGGCTCTCTGTGCCCTTGCCGTCACGATCGTGACCGGCTCATCCCGCGGGGCATCCGGCAACACCCACAAGACCGCCGCCGGCGTCCTCGGATGGCCGGGCGGCGTCTGGCTCGTCGGCTCGGCGGGGGTCGTCCTCGTCGGCGTCGGCTGCTACCAGGGCTATCGCGCGGTGACACAGGACTTCCTCGAGGATTCGAAGACCGAGGAGATGGGGCCGCTCACGAGGGTCTGGGCGCGGTTCATCGGGACGTTCGGCCACTTCGCGCGGATGGTCGTCTTCGTGCTCGTCGGGGTGTTCCTCGTCAAGGCCTCGGTCGAGTTCGATCCGAACAAGGCAGTCGGCCTGGACGGCGCACTTGCGAAGCTCGCGCGTCAGCCCTACGGGTCGTTCCTGCTGGGGATCGTCGCGGCCGGGCTCGTCGCCTTCGCGCTCTACTCGATCACCGATGCGCGCTACCGACGGATCTGACGCCGTGGCCGGTCGGCACCCGGCCCGTGCAGCGCGAGATGCTTTCGTGACCCTCGAGGCCGCTTTCGGCGACGCGGTCTCGCGGCAGATCCGTCGCCATCACGAGCGCCGGCTCGAGCGCCTCGGCCGGCAGGCTGCGCTCGACCCGCCCGCGGGAGCCTGGGCAGGCGGAAGCCCGCCGCCGCGCGGCGGGAACGCGGTCGACGTCCTGATCGACGGCGCCCAGGCGCTGCCTGTCATGGCGGACGCAATTCGCCGTGCGACCTCCCACGTCCATCTCGCCGGCCTGTTCTTCACCCCCGGATTCGCGCTCGAGCGGGATCGCCACCCGCCGATCGTGCTCCGCAACCTGCTGGCCGAGGTGGCCGAACGCGCCGACGTGCGCGTGCTCACGTGGGCAGGCGCACCGCTGCCGCTGTTCCGGCCGTCGCGGGACGACGTCCGGGAGATGCGGCGGACCCTCACCGAAGGCACCGGGATCCGCTGCGCGCTCGACGACCACGAACGACCGCTCCATTGCCATCACGAGAAGACGATCGTCATTGACGATACCGTCGCGTTCGTCGGCGGCATCGACCTGACGAGCGAGTCCGGGGACCGCTTCGACACGCCGCTCCACCCCTCCCGTGCCGACGTCGGCTGGCACGACGCAGCCGTGCGGCTCGAAGGGCCCGTCGTCGCGGACGTCGCCGAGCACTTCCGCATGCGCTGGCACGAGGTGACCGGCGAGTCGCTGCCGGCGGCCTCGACGCCGCCGGGCTTCGAGGGCGGAGTCGAAGCGCAGATCGTGCGAACCGTTCCCGAGCGCATCTACCGTGCCGTCCCGCGAGGCGATTTCCGGATCCTCGAGTCCTACGTCCGCGCCTTTCGCGACGCCCGCCGCTTCATCTACGCCGAGAACCAGTTTCTCTGGTCGCCGGAGATCGCCGCGGTCCTGATCGACAAGATCGTCGACCCTCCGAGTGAGGACTTTCGCATCCTGCTCGTCCTCCCCGCGAGACCGAACTCCGGCGACGACGACACGCGAGGCGTCCTCGCGGAGCTGATCGAGGCGGACGCCGACGCCGGCCGCGTCCTCGCCTGCACGCTGTACGCGCGCACCTCGGCCGTGTTCGACCCCGTCTACGTCCACGCGAAGATCGGGATCGTCGACGACGAGTGGCTGACGATCGGATCGGCCAACCTGAACGAGCATTCGCTGTTCAACGACACCGAGATGAACGTCGTGCTGCGCGATCCGGATCTCGTCACGTCGACGCGCCTGAGGCTCTGGGCCGAGCATCTCGAGCGTCCGGTCGCCGAGCTTCCGCAGGACCCGGTCGAGGCGATCGAGACGCTCTGGAAGCCGATCAGCGCCGAGCAGCTTCGCCTGCGCACCGACGGCAAGCCCCTCAGCCACCGGCTCGCTCGTTTGCCTCATGTCTCGAAACGGTCGCGGCGCGTGCTCGGTCCGATCGACGGGCTGTTCGTCGACGGCTGACCGATCGGCGCGATGCAGACAGCCCGCCGGCTCGGTGCGCACATTCGAGGCGGCTACCTCTGGCTCGAGGACAAGCCGCTCGCAGTCGTCCTCGTCGCCGCCGGCGCGACCGTCGCGATGGCCGTGGTGCTTGCCTCCTACACCGGCTTCCCGCACGTCTGGAGCCTCGTTCAGGCCCGCCACAACTGGACATGGCTTCTCGGCTGCGTCAGCGGCGAGCTCGTGGCCTACGCCGGCTACGTCTTCACGCTCAGAGCCATGGCACGCGTCGATGCGGGCAACGACCTCGATCTCGGCGCGTCGGCGAAGACGGTGGTCGCCGGCTTCGGCGTCTTCGCCGCGACCCGATCGTCGGGAGGCTTCGCGGTGGACTACTGGGCCTTTCGAGACGCCGGCTCGTCGCGGCGGGACGCCGTCCGGCGGGTGGTCGGGCTCGGACTGCTCGAGTACGTCGTCCTCTCGGTCGCCGCCCTGTTCGCGTCGTTTCTGCTGTTTTTCGACCTCGACGGCGGCGCCGGCAACGCCGTGACGCTTCCGGCCCTGCTGATCGTCCCCGCGCTCGTCCTCGGTCTCTGGCTGACGTCCCCGGACCGCGCGCGCCGGCTCATCCAACGCAGGTCGAGCTTCGCCGCTCGTCTTCTCGCCGACACGGTGGCCGGAGCCGTGACGGTCCGGCAGCTGTTCACGAGCCCGCGTGCGCACGGTCTCGGCGTTCTCGGCAACGTCCTCTACTGGGCCGGCGACATGTTCTGCCTGTGGGCGGCGCTGCAGTTCGTCGGTGCCGAGCTGTCGGCCTCGAAGCTGATCCTCGCCTACTCGGGCGGCTACGTCCTGACCCGGCGTGCGCTCCCGGCGGGAGGCGCCGGCTTCGTCGAGGTGGCGCTGACGATCGCGCTCGTCGGGATGGGCGTGCGGTTCACGCCGGCCCTCGTGGCGGTGCTCGTCTACCGCCTGTTCAACTTCTGGCTCCCGATCGTCCCGGCGCTGGCGCTCATGCCCGCGGTTCGCGACCTACGCGAGCGCTTCCACCGGGCGGAGCAGACGGCATGACGGGGCCCGCATCACGGGGTCGGAACGTCGCGCTGCTCTCTCGCGCACCGGAGCTCGGCTCCGATTCCCGCACCGGCGTCACGATCGACCAGTGGCCACCGACCGGGCAATGCTGGAAGCGCCACCACAAGAACCGGATCGACTTCAGGGACGCGCCGGGCAACGACGTGTTTCACCGCGACCGGGCGTGGAAGGAGACAGGCGAACGACAGAGATGCGCCAAGTTCTCCTCGGGCTGTTGGGGGTCGGGGGTCGAGCTGGCGCAGTCGCGGGGTCGGAGACGGGGAGCGATCCTCCGGCTCCGCATGCCGTCCGTCGGATGTTTACCGGGCCGCGGTCGAGAGAAAACGGACCCGATCAGAGCCGAGGAGGTAGCCGTGTTCGGACTGGCCGAAGCGATCTCGCCCTACACACATCGACTCGCGGAGGACCCCAAGCTCAGGAAACGGCTGGCGCAGGCGCTGCACGCGAGCCTGATCGCAGGCGATCGGGTCCGCCGGCAGACGGGGCCGCTCGGCCTGGCACGAGGCCTCGCATCGGATCCGGTCTTCGCGCGACAGGCCGCAGAGGCGGTCGTCCGGATGGGGCAAGCGAAGCAGCGGATCGACCGGCGACGGCACCGGCGGGCCCGCATCGTCCTGGGCCTCGTCGCGGTTGCGACCGTCGCGGTCGTGATCCCGGCCGTCGGGCTACTCGGGCGCCCGCGGAAGGCCCGCCCGATCGAGGAAGCGACCGGCGAACCGACGTGAGGCGCACGCTCCCGCAGGAGGCGATCGCCGCGCCGCTCGAGGAGGCGTCGTCGCTCGACGCCGTCGCGGAGCCGCTGCAGACCCTGGTGCGGCGGGTCGTTCCGGAGACGAGCTTCGCCAAGGAGCTCGTCGGCGGCAGCTGGCTCGGTCACCCGCTGCACCCGATGCTCACGGACGTGGTCGTCGGGACGTGGACGAGCGCGGCCGTTCTCGACCTGCTCGGCGGCGCCCGGCGCCGCGCCGCCGACGACCTCGTCGGGATCGGCGTGGTGGCGGCCCTGCCGACCGCGCTGAGCGGACTCGCCGACTGGGCCGAGCTGAAGGACGGAGAGCGGCGAATCGGCACCGTGCACGCGCTCGGCAATGCGGCAGCGGTCGCGTTGCAGTCGGCGTCGTGGCTGCTGCGGCGACATGACCGGCGCGGCGCCGCGTTCGCGCTCTCGTCACTGGCCATGACCCTGAGCGCAGGCTCGGCCTGGCTGGGCGGTCATCTTTCGTTCGGGCGTGGCGTCGGCGTCGATCAGACCGCGTTCGAGAGCCCGCCGAGCGCGTGGACATCGGTCATCGACGACGAACGGCTCGCTGACGGAGAGCTCGTTCGCCGTTCCGCCCAGGGGACGGGAGTCGTACTGATTCGCCATGCCGGTCGCGTGCACGCGCTGGTCGATCGGTGCTCGCACCGCGGCTGCTCGCTCAGCGAAGGCTCGTTCGACGGGTCGGCGATCACGTGCTCCTGCCATGGAAGCCGGTTCGGCCTGGACGGCCGGCTGCTGCGCGGGCCTGCGACCGCGTCGCAACCTGCACTCGACACGCGCGTTCGAGACGGTCGCATCGAGGTTCGCGGACGCGCCGTCTGATCATGGACCAGCGGCCGACCGAGACGGTTCCCTCACCCACGCGCCGCGACGGCGTTCTCCGCGCAGCTGTCAGGCGGTTCTCGCACGATCACATGACCGGCTTCGCGGCCGCGCTTGCCTATTACTCGTTCCTCGCGATCCCGGCGGCGCTGCTCGTGGCCGTTGGGCTCTTCAGCCTGCTCGCGGGCCCGAACGCCATCTCGACGGTCGTCGACAAGCTCCACGGCATCGTGCCGGCCCAGGTCATCGGGCTCATCGAGACCAGCCTGCTGCAGGTGACCGATCATCGCGGCACCGGCATCGCCGTTCTCGCGATCGGCGGCGTGGTCGCGATCTGGTCGCTGACCGGAGCAATGCAGAATCTGATGTGGGCGTTGAATGTCGCCTACGACCGCGAGGAGAGCCGCGGCTTCGTGCACCGACGGTTCACCGCCTTGACGATGGTCGGCTTCGCCCTCCTCGGCTTCGCGCTGGCGTTCGGAGTGCTGGTGCTCGGGCCGCAGGTCTCCGGTTGGATCGGGAGCGCCGCGAATGCGCGCACCGAGGTGAGGATCGTCTGGTACGTCGGGGAGTGGCCGCTCCTGGTCATCGGCCTCCTCGTCGTCTTTGCGGGCCTTCTCTATCTCGGGCCGGACACACGGCATCGTCGCTGGCGGCTGTTCACGTTGGGGTCCGTTCTCGCGGTCGTGATCTGGCTCGCGGCGTCAGGGGCGTTCAGCTTCTATGCGAGTCGATTCGGGAGGTACAACAAGAGCTGGGGGTCCCTGGCGGGCGTGGTCGTGATGCTGACGTGGCTGTGGTTGAGCGCCGTCGCGCTCCTGTTCGGCGCCGAGGTCGATTCGGAGGCCGAGCGCCGTCGAGCGGTCACCGACGGCGAAGCAGCGTCCGAGCGTCAGACGACCGCCCTTCCGCGATCGACGGCACCCAATCGGCAGCCGGTCGGGCGGAGCAGCTAGCCGCCATGGCGACGGTCACCGCACCCTCCTCCACCGCCGAGCTGCTCGGCACCGCGCTCGAGTCACAGCTCGGCGAGATCGACCGAACCGAGCCGGAGGTTCAGTCGAACGGCGATCCCGACGCTCTGCACGACCTGCGCGTGGCCGTGCGACGGCTCCGTGCCATGCTGCGCGCGGCCCGCCCGCTGCTCGACACGGACTGGGTCGAGGACACGCGGGCCGAGCTCGAATGGATCGGGGGCCGGCTCGGCACCGTTCGCGATCTCGACGTCCTGACCGCGCGGCTCCGCTCGGAGGTCGACCGACTCGACGGCGGGGATGCGGTCGTCGCGACGACGCTCCTTCGTCCCCTCTCCGTCGATCACCGGGACGCGCGAACGCTGCTGCTCGACGCGCTGGAGTCGGACCGTTACCACAAGCTCCTCCGAACACTCAGACAGGCGTCGGCTTCTCCGCCGCTCGCCCGCGACGACATCCCGCTCGAGCGGATCGCTGCAAAGGAGTTCCGCCGTCTGCGCAAGCGCGGCGACATCTCGCCGCAGCTCAGCAACGCCGGGTTGCACAAGCGCCGCATCCGAATCAAGCGCGCCCGCTACGCGGCGGAGCTCGCGGCGCTGCACGGCGGCGGGCGCAAAACCAAGAAGTTCATTCGCGCGGCCAAGGACGCTCAGGACGTGCTCGGAGCCCACCACGACGCCGTCGTCGCCCGGCAGCGGCTGCGCGACCTCTCCCGCCTCGCCGGGCGGCCCGACACCGGGCTCGTCGCGGGCAGGCTGATCGAGCGCGAGCAGCGCAGAATCGACCGCGCCCGCGAGGAGATCCCCGACGCGTGGAACGAGCTGTGCCAGCGCGGCGAGCGCGCCTGGCAGAGCTAAGGGCTCAGGCGGAGAGCAGCCGGTCGAAGAACGAGCGGTAGCGGGTGAGCGCTACGCGCAGCTCCTCTGTCGAGACGTCGTCGCCGCGGTCCCACTGAGCCTCGAGGTGATCGCGCTCGGTCGAAAAGCTCGCGGCGAGGCGCTGCATCAGATCCGCCACGAGCGTGTCGGCCTTCGCGACCGACTCGCGAGGCTCGTCGACGAAGCTCACCTGGATCTCTTGCCAGCGCGCGACGAACGACTCGCTCTGCTGCTCGGGCATGAGCGGCTCGCGCTGTTCGCCCTCCTGCCCCCGATCGGCCTCATCGGCGCTCTCCTCGCGCTCGTCGGACCGCTGCGCGAGATCTTTCGTGGTCAACGATTCATCCGCCACTGTCAGCCTCTCTCTCGATCGTGTGCGCGGGTTCCTTGCCTTCGCGATCGGCGGTGAAACATCGCCCGCCGTCACCGAGTAAGTGGCGCCCGACCGGGTATCAGCACCACCGTGTCGGGTTCGGCGGAGACGGTCAAGAGCGGACGTCCGAGCCGCGCGTTCGCGTGGCTCGTGACCGTCTTGCGGTTCTCACTCGTCCTCCTGCTCGTCGTCGCGGCATTCGCCTCGTGGAAGTACCTCCCCGGCGTCTCGTCCCTGCCGTCGTCGAGCGTACGGTCGCTTCTGCCGGCGAACACGGAGGCGGAGCGTGCCGAGGCGCAGGCCGACCGGCTCTTCGGCTCGGCACTGCTGCCGCGGACGGCAGTCGTGCAGCGAGCGCCCGGCAGGTTGTCAGCCGGCGAGCAGCGGCACATCGTTCGCATCGCAGCCGCGCTCGACGAGAGCCGTCTCACGGGGTTCCCGCGCGGCTCGCGCGCCCTCCCCTACCTCGACACCGGCGGGCTGCTTCCCGGATCGAGAGAGAGATCGACCACGGCGATCACGTACCTCGGCTTCTCCGGAGCCCCGACGCCCCAGGGACAGAAGCGGCTCGCGGATCGTTATGCGGCGGCCGTGTCGCTCCCGGATGCTCCTGCACGAGCGACCGGGTTCATTCCCGGCTCGGTCGCCCAGTCGAACCTGGTCGACAGCGACCTGATCTGGGTCGAGATCGCGAGCGTACTCGCGATCGCAGTGATCCTTGGGATCTATCTCCGGTCGGTCCTCGCCCCGCTCGTCACGCTCGCGGCGGCAGGGATCACGTATCTGATCTCGATCGGAGTCGTCGCATATCTCGCGCACCTCGAGGGCCTCCAGCTCGAGAACGAGCTCAAGCCGATCATCGTGGTGCTGTTGCTCGGTGTAGTGACCGACTACTCGGTGTTCTTCATGTCGGATATGCGCGCCCGCATCGTCGCGGGCGAGGCACCACGCGACGCAGCGACACGCGCAACGGCACAGGTCGTACCGATCGTGTTCACGGCGGGGCTGGTCGTCGCCGCCGGACTGGTGACGCTGCGACTCGCGAGCATCGGCTTCGTCCAGGGCCTCGGGCCTGCGATGGCAATCGCAGTCCTGGTCGGGCTCGCCATCTCGATCACGTTCGTGCCGGCATCGATGCGAATCCTCGGACGGTCGTTGTTCTGGCCGGGCCTGCCGCGGCCCGATGCCGAGGTGCCGCGGCGGGCCCTCGTCGGCGCCGCACTACGGGAGTGGACCGCGTGGAGCAGCAGCCACCGGCTGCTCGCCGTCCCGACCGTCCTCGTGGTGATCGCCGGCCTCGGCGTCGCCGCCTGGTCGACGGGGTCGATGAAGCTCGCGCTGACGCCGATCCGTGGTCTTCCGGCCGACGCATCCCCGTCGCGGGCCGACACCGATGCCGCACGCGGCTTCACCCCCGGCATCGTCGCGCCCAGCGAGATCGTCGTCGAGGCACCCGGCATCGCATCCCGGCGACAGCAGCTCGGACGTTTCGGTCGCGAGCTCTCGAGCCGGCCGGAAGTGGGCGCCGTGATCGGGGCAGGGATGGTCGAGCTGCCTCACCGGCTCGCGACGGCATTCCGATCGCACTCTGGCGGGGCCGTTCGCTACTTCGTCGCGTTCCGGGATCACCCGTACAGCTCCGCCGGCGTCGCAGACCTCGGCCGGCTGCAGGGCGCGATGCCGGGGCTGCTCGCAACGGCGGGACTGTCGGGTAGCACCGTCCTCTACGCCGGCGACACCGCGCTGGCACAGGAGACGATCGCGCGCGTGTACGGCGACCTTCTCCGTGTCGGGATCGCCGCCGCGCTCGTCAACCTCGCTCTGCTCGCACTCTTCTTGCGCTCGATCGTCGCCCCGATCGCGCTGGTCGCGAGCAGCGCACTCGCGATCGTCGCGACGTTCGGGGTCACGACGCTTCTGTTCTCGACGTCCGACCTGACGTACTACGTGCCGCTTGCCGTGGGCGTACTGCTGTTGTCGTTCGGCACCGACTACAACCTCTTCGTCGTGGGCCGCATCTGGCAAGAGTCGAAGGACCGCAATGTTTCCGATGCCGTCCGCGCCGCTGTCCCGCGCGCGAGCCATGCGATCTCGATCGCAGGGATCGCCCTCGCGGCGTCGTTTGCGACGCTGGCGATCGTTCCGATTGCCCCGTTTCGCGAGTTCGCAGTGGCGATCGCGATCGGCGTGATCATCGACACCTTCATCGTGCGGACGCTACTCATCCCGGCAGTGTTCACGACCCTCGGCTCACGCAGCTGGTGGCCGAGCCGGCGCGGAACCGTCGCCGGAGACGGACGCGCGGCCACGTCGCACCCGTCCCCCCGCCCGCAGCCTCGCCGACGGGAGACCCCTGCGGCGTGACCGCCGTTTAACCGCGAATACGGCGGGTAGAGCCAAAAAGGTTGCGGCTTCCAGTTCCTCCTCCGGGTCGCGACCAACGAGCCTGGCAAGAAGGGTCGTCTTCGCGGGGGGCGAAGGCGGCCCTTCGCTCCGTGCCCGAGCTCGTTGTGCGTGAGGCCGAGACGCGCGGCGGTGCTACGGCTTCCGCCGCGCGTCACGGAGAGCGTCGACCTGCGCTGTCGCCTACCGCGCCACTGCGACGCGGGTGACCTTGCCGTCCGTGCCGAGGACCTCGACGATGCGACCGGCGCCGTCGCTGTTCGCGACCTCCCAGATCTCGACCGGCGCCAGATCGGGCTCGGCGTCGTCCGCCGTCCGGCGGACCGCAAGGTCGTGGGCAGCGTCGAGCGAATCCTCGACTTCGCTCTCACCGTTGTTGAAGTTGACCTGATAGAGGAATCGGGGCATGCGTTTCGTCTGCCCGGTGAGCGCGGGCTCAAACCAGCGCATGCGCCGGTCCCCGCGTTTACGCTCGAAGGGCTTCGGAACGACTCACTCATCCGGAACGGCGCCTTCGAGACGAGATGAGAGCCGCTGCGACTTCGCCGCGTTGACTGCTCGCAGCCCGGCTTCGGCCGACGGCGCCGCGGGCGAGGCTTCAGCTACCTCGATGCCGACGGGCGCCCTCTCCGGGACGCCGGCGCGATCGAGCGGATTCGCGCGCTCGCAATCCCGCCCGCGTGGACCGACGTCTGGATCTGTCCGAAGCCGAACGGCCACCTTCAGGCCGTCGGCGTCGACCGGGCAGGGCGGCGCCAGTACCTCTACCACGAGGCGTGGCGCACGCTACGGGACCGCGAGAAGTTCGACCAGATGCTCGAGTTCGGCCGCGCTCTGCCTGAGCTCCGCGCCCGGTCCGAGCGGCTGCTTCGGAGACACGGGCTCGCAGAGCCGCGCGTGCTGGGGTTCGCAGTCCTGCTGCTCGATCGGGGCCTCTTCCGCATCGGCAGCGAGGTGTATGCCGAGGACAACGGGAGCTATGGGCTGACGACGCTCGAGCGTCGGCACGTGACGGCGCAGCCGAGAGGAACGCTCGTCTTCGACTACATCGGCAAGACCGGCAGGCACGTCACCCAGACGATCGCCGACCGCCGCCTCTACTCGATCGGGGCCGAGCTCCGAGGGGCGCGGCGTCGCAGCCCGAACTTCCTCGCGTACCGAAACGGCGACGGGCGGCTTCTGGACGTTCACGCGGCGGACATCAACGCCTTCATCAAGAGGGAGACGGGCGGCGACTTCACCGCCAAGGACTTCAGGACCTGGCACGCCACCGTCCTCGCAGCCGCAGCGGTCGCGCGCACACCGACCCCTGGTCGCAGTCGAGCCGTCAACGAGGCCACGCGTGCCGTGGCGGATGCGCTCGGCAACACCCCGGCCGTCAGCAGGTCGTCGTACATCGACCCACGGGTCTTCGACCTGTATCGGGCGGGCGAGACCATCCCTGGACCGGTCGCCGATGCCTTCATCGAGAACGGCGAGCGCGAGCGGTGCGAGCGGGCCGTCCTCCGGCTGCTTCGGTAGCCCGTCAGGGCAGCGGCGCCGTCGTGGTGGCCGGTGATGTCGTCGTGGCGGGCGTCGTGGTCGTGGTCTCGCTCGTGGTCGTCGACGGTGTGGTGGAGGTCGTCGGCACGGTCGTGATCGGGGCCGTCGTGGTCGGCCGGGCTGTCGTGGTCGGCGGCAGCACCGTCGTCGTCGTGGGTGGAAGGACCGGGATGGCCGGCGCAGTCGTGGGCGGAGGCGTCGTCGTCGCCAGCGCCTGCGGGTGTGTCCGAACAGGGGTGGACAAGGTCGTCGCCGAGGGCGGCACGACAGGCGGACGGCGAGGACTGCGAACGAGCGACCGCCGCGGCCCGTCCTTGGCCGGCGGCGCGTCGGCAAGCCTGGTCAGGCCCCACGCAAGCGCGGCGCCGCCGGCGGCGAGCAGCAGCAGGAGCGGGACGAGGAACCGGTGGAGCCTCCGGCCTGGCACCGGCTCCCGCGCCGGACGGGGCAGGACGCGCGTCGTCTGCGCCTCGAGGGAGACCGGCAGGCCCGGCATAGGACGGGCGGCGCCAAGCAGCACCAGCAGGGCTTCGCCGTCGCGTGGCCTCGATCCGGGATCCTTTTCCAGCGCCGCCGCGACCGTCGCCGCGAGCTGCGGCGGCGCGTCGCTTCGGAACCGAGACACCGCGGGCGGCACGGCCTCGCGGTGCAGCCGCGCCAGCTCGAACGGGTCTTGCGACTCGAACGGGAGCCGTCCCGCCAGCATCCGGAAAAGGACGACGCCGAACGAGTAGACGTCGCTCCACGGCCCCGCGGCTTCACCGGCGGCCTGCTCGGGCGAGATGTAGGCAGGCGTTCCCAGCAACGTTCCCGTCTCGGTCAGCGGCGGGGTGTCAGAGGACAGACGGGCGATCCCGAAGTCGCCGAGCTTCGCCGTGCCCTCGTCGTCGAACAGGACGTTCGCGGGCTTGAGGTCCCGGTGAACCACGCCGCGCGAGTGCGCATGGGCGAGGCCGGCGGCGATCTCGCCGGCAATCCCCACGGTCTCGCCGTCCGGGAGTCGCACCACCTCGCGAAGCCGGTCCTCGAGCGTCCGTCCGTCGAGGTACTCGAAGCTGATGAACGCACGGTCGCCCAACGTGCCGTAGTCGTAAAGCTTTGTGACGTTCGGATGGTCGAGGGCGGCGACGGCGCGGGCCTCGCGCTCGAAGCGCGCGGCGTCGCCGTCCACCGCGAGCAGCTTCAGGGCGACCGGCCGGCCGAGCTCGCGATCGTTCGCCAGCCAGACCTCGGCCATGCTGCTCCTGCCGAGCAGCCGCTCGAGGTCGTAGCGCCCCGCGATCGTCCGTTCCGCCACAGGAGCCGGTTCTTCCCCGGCTCCGAGCGCTTACGCTCGAGATCCGGGCGGCGAGAGGTTTCACCGCTCGAAGATCGGTGACTCATAGCGCTCCGACAACGGATGGAAGGAGCGGTCGTGAGTGCAACCCTGAACTCCCTGGACGACGTGCTGCTGGAGCAGGTCGAGGATCTCTACAGCGCGGAGCAGCAGCTGGTGGCGGCACTGCCGAGCGTCGCCCGAGCAGCTCATTCGGGTGACCTCAAGGATGCGATCGAGACGCACCTGGAGGAGACCCGCGGTCACGTCCTCCGTCTCGAGCAGGTTTTCGACGCGCTGGGCGCGGAGCGCTCCGCGATGACCTGCAAGGCAATGCAGGGCCTGATCGCCGAGGGCAACGACGTGGCAAAGATGGAAGGCGACCCGGTCGCCAAGGACGCGGCGTTGATCGCCGCCGCGCAGCGCATCGAGCACTACGAGATCGCCGGGTACGGGACGGCGCGCGCGCTCGCCGGAGAGCTCGACCACGACGACGCTGCCAAGCTGCTGAACACAACACTCGACGAGGAGAGCGCCGCAGACAAGCTGCTGACGAAGATCGCGACCGGCGGAATGCTTCGCGGCGGCGTGAACGCGAAGGCGCGGCGATAGGTGCTTGGTCACATCAGGGCTCGCAACCGAAAGGAGATCGGATGCCCGGGAAGAGCGCACACGTCAAGAACGAGCGGCAGTACGAGGCGCTGAAGGAGAAGGGGATGTCCAAGGAGCGCGCGGCGAGGATCGCGAACTCGCCGGGCTCGTCGAGCCGCGGCGGCAAGAGCACCGGGTCGGGCTCCTCCAGCTCGCAGGGCGGGACGACCGCGCAGAAGAAAGCGGCGGGCCGCAAGGGCGGCGAAGCGACCGCGCGCAAGCACGCGTGACGGCGAAGCGCTAGATAGTCGTCCTCATCGTCATCGCCCTGCTGCTCTTCATCGGCGCGGGCCTGGCTGCGGTGCTCGGAGCAGGGCTGTTCGCCCTGCTCACGATGGCACTCGCTCTAGCAGCGGGGGCCTGGCTCGTGACCACGCTTGCGTAGGGACGGACGCCGGCGAGCACGGTTCGGGACACGGAGCACGTCGAGCTGCTCCGGATGCCGTAGACCGTCCCGCTTTGTGTCATCCGCCACTAATGGCTCTTGGGCTGACCTGCCGCCTCCCTCCACTCTCCCTGGCTCGAATCGACCTGCCGAAGCTCCCCGGCGAGATCGAGGCCCATCCGTCCTGCTGCTCGTTCCACCCCGCCGGTCGCCGGAACCTCTGTATTCAAGCCATAAATCGCCTACTGACCTCTCAAGCTGAGCGAGCGTGAGCGAACCATCGAGCGCCTGCCAGAGCCGATGCTCTCCCAACTGGGCTAACCGCCCAAAACATGCCCATTTGCAGGGCATTTCATAGATCCTTAACAGATTCTGCGCTCCCAATAGTTGCGGAGCGACCCTAAGAATACAGTCACCCCGGTCGTACACCTCGTCGATCAGCCCGATGTGGTCGCGCCTAGGGTTTCACCCGAGGACCTTGCGCTCTCCCAAAGACTCAGAGTGAAGAGTTTGGGCTCTCCCAAGAAGTCTGTACGTCTGTTTCTGAGCTCGCTTCATCACAAACAGGCGGGCGCGGTGCTCGGCGGTCAGGCGACGCTGGGCGGCCGCCCGCCCACCGCCAGCCCACCGCTGGAATGACCCCGATTGTTATCGCCACCCGCTCCTCCGCCTCGACCGCGGACGACCGTAGCCATCTGTGGAAGTACGGCACCCAGACGAGTTCACGCTCCTCGTAGTGACGCCGCAACGCGCCGAGAAGGACGTCGTGCGCGTGGAGATCTGGGTGGCGATGTCGCCACTCATCGATGCTCTCCGGCGCCTGGACGTTCCCCGCGGTGGGCCGTCGCTTCTCGTACCACGTTTGCACATCTCCGATGATCAGGTCAGGGGCGAACTCATCCACAAGCAGCAGCGGCGCGAACTGCACGAGCAAGGCGACTCCGTCGTCGAGCGAGTCGACATGGTGGAGCACGCGCGCTGCGATGACTGCGTCCCAGGGCTCGGCTGCCAGGGCATCTGCAACCTCCTGAAACTCGCTTCGCAGATAGCGATCGTCGGCCGGCGCTCGCGGGTCAACGCCCACGACGTCATAGCCACAATCGGCGAGGTCTGGGACGAGTCCTCCCTCGTCGCCGCAGCCCACCTCGAGCACACGTGCCGGTGGGGGCGGCAAGTGACGGAGCACGAACGGCAGGAAATCGGTGGCGCCGCACACTGCGCATTCGTAGCAAGCCGCTGCGTGAACCTAAGAGCTCTGGCTCTCCCCAACCGCCAGATCTCGCGAGTCCATCCTGCGTGAATGCGAGCGGCCAGGCCAGGGCAAAATCGGGACTGCTCGGGCCAGCCCCGAGAGAAACCGGCTGCGAGCCCTGTCTCCCTATTTCATGGCGGCGCTATCGTCTGTGACCCGATGCCTACTCGGCAATTCGTCTGTGCCTCCTGCGGCGCGCACGTCGAATTTCCGAGCGCGTTCGCCGAAGGCGAGTCTCCCGGTTGCTGCGGCGTCGAGATGGAGGAGCTGCTGCCCGAGCAGCCCACGCTTCCTCCAGGCCGGTCGACCAGGCCGCCGCGTCTACCGCGCGAAGTCACACGGCAAGTGCGGTGTCCAAGGTGCGGTGCCAGGCCAGGCGCCAAGTGTCGGCGCGACGATGGTTCGGAGCGTGAGGCCAGCCATGTGCAGCGGGTCCGGGAAGCGGCCGCAACCCGTTCGCGCTAGCAGACGACCGAATCAGCGCACTAGGAACCCAGTCACGCGGCTACCCGACACAGCTTGCTCTGTGCCGAAGAGTTGGTGTCAGAGCTCGGACTCTGCCAAGGGCCGACCACAGGTATGGTCGACCATCGTCTGCTTGTCGGGCTCTACTGACCTTTATCGTCGGATCGGAGACGACTCGGTGCTTAGGTCACCTCCATCGTTCACTGACCGCACGGTCAACGTCTGCTTGAAGTCTCTCTGAGGCGTGGTATCGAGTGGTGGGCCCTCTGCCTCGCTGCGTGACAAGGCCCGCGTCGAGCAGCCTTCGGAAATCGCCCGACGCGGTTGCTGTGGAGATGTCTGCCTCGGCCTCATAGCTAGTTCGGTCAGCGCCACCGATCAGGCTCTGTTCGAGAGCGATGACGAGTCGGTCTGGCCAGCCACGTTCCTCGACGAGGCGCTCGAGATGGGTCCAGCGTGCCGATGCAGTCTCAACCTGGCGCAGGCGTTGTCGTGCCTGGTCCAGGTGCGCGTCGATACAGAAATCGATCCAGGGCGTAGCGTCCCGTGTCGGCTGGTAGCGACCTCCCTGAACTTCCTGGAGAACGGCGTAGTACTGCGACGTGTGGGCGGCCAGGTACTCCTCGATCGATCCGAACTCGGGAGAGAGAAGGCCGTCGCGTGCCAAGACGAGCGACTGCGCGATTCGGGAGATGCGTCCATTGCCGTCTCGAAACGGGTGCACCGAGACGACATGGAGATGCGCCATTGCACCGCGTACGACGACGTGTTCCTCTGGGTCACCCGTCCGTAGCCACTCGATCACCTCGCGCATCAGCGGAACGACCTCCGCGGCTTCGGGCGCCCCGTAAGCGAGCGTGCCATCCGGGGCGGTCACCCCGATCGGATCTGTGCGCCAATGCCCAGGGCTCTTGTCCCGCTGGAAGTAGCACGCGTCGAAATGGAGATCGAGAATCACGCGGTCCGACCACTCGAAGGCCGGGTCGAGTGCCATGACGCCGACGTGATCCATCGCCCGTGCGTACGACGCCACGGCCAACCGATTCTCGTCGGACTCCTCGAGACCCGAGGCCGCGCCGGCGACCACATTCTCGACCTCCCCCGGCAGCAGCTCGAATCCTTCGATCGAGACCGAGCTCTCGACCGAGGCTGCTCGCACCTGCCTTCGGAGCGTGCCGATCCACGGGCTTGGGTAGGCCGTTTCGCGCCCAAGCTGCTTCCGCAGCTCGTCCAACTCGCTGAGACGGGCTTGCAGACGTTCGGGAAGAGTTGGTGTGCCGTAGATCATGCCATCGATTATACGATTAATCGTCTATACGTCAAATCGCCTCGATGGATCTTCGTCCATGTCCCTGTAGCGAGGGTGCCCAAGGTCAGCTGCCTCCCTCCACTCTCCCCTGGCTCGAATCGACGTCTCGAAGCTCCCCGGCGAGATCGAGAACCGTCCGTCCTGCTGCTCGTTCCACCCCGCCGGTCGCCGGAACCTTTGTATTCAAGCCACAAATCGCCTAGTGACCTCTCAAGCTGAGCGTGCCCGAGCGAACCGCCGAGCGCCTGCCAGAGCCGATGCTCTCCCAACGACAGAGGTGGCCGCCTCCCTCCACTCTCCCTGGCTCGAATCGACGTGTCGAAGACTCCCCGGCGAGATCTAGTCCCGTCCGTCCTGCTGCTCGTTCCATCCCGCCGGTCGCGCCGGGCAAGTCACACTGCGGCGGCTACGCCGGCGCGGTCAAGCCGGGAGCGGCCCAGTGCATTCAGGCCGCGCAGCCGGAACAGACGTTCCCGTGGCATCAACCATCTAGCCCCGGAGACCGCCAGGTCACATGCAGAGCCAACCGCCGTCGACTGCGAGGTTGAGACCGTTGACGGCGCCGTTCTCGAGCAGGAAGCGCGAGGCGTCCACGACCTCCGCCATCGTCACGAGCCGACCAATCGGCGTCCGCTGGACGAGCGCCTGAAAGCGCTCTGCCGGCATGTCCCGCCACTGCGGGCTGTCGCCGACGATCGCGGGATGAAGCGCGTTCACGCGCCTCGGGGCGAGCTCGATCACCAACGTCCGGACGAGACTTGTGACCGCGCCGTTCACGGTCGTGACAGTCGTCGAGCCCGGATAGGGCCGGTCGCGGGCGAGGCCGCCGAACATCAGGATCGCCGCGTCGTCGGCGAGCCTGGGCAGAAGCGCGTGAACGACCTCGGTGTAGCCGACGAGCTTGAGCGTGACGAGCCGCATCGCCGCCGCGATGTCGTATTCCTTCACGGAGTTGCTGTCGCGCTCGATCGCAGCGAGGACGAGGTACTCGACATCTCCGACGTCCGCGAGCTGCCCGGCGAGCGTCTGCGGCTCGGCCAGGTCGAGCCCGATGCCGCGCGTCGAGCCGCCGATCTCCGCGGCGCACGCCTCGGCAACGGCCGCGTCGCGGCCGGTGATGACAACATCGCGTCCCCGGTCGGCGTAGAACTGCGCGACCTCACGCCCCAGACCGCGGGTTCCACCCACGACAACGACGCTCTTGCTCGCCATCCTTCGGTCTCCTTTCGCGGACGGAGGAGCGAGCCGTAGCCCGCTCCTCCGGCTCGGCTTCTCAGTGCGAGTGCGCCCCCGCCGTCTCCATGGCCCACTCGGGCAGCAGACCACCCTGCCCGAGGATGTGGTTGCGCGACTCTTCGAGCTTCCGCACGACCGACTTCATGTCGACGTCGACGAGCTGCCCGCCGCGCTTCAACGCGCGTCCGGCGACGAACACCGAGTCGACGTTCGACGTGTCGGCGTAGGTGACGATCGTCGCGTGCGGGTCGAGTACCGGCGCCGTGTTGATCACGTCGGTCTTGAGCAGGACGATGTCGGCCTGCTTGCCGGGCGTGATCGAGCCGACCCGGTCCTCGAGCATGATCGACCGTGCCCCGTCGATGGTCGCGAACTCGAGCACGTCCGTGTGCGTGAGCTTCGGCGCGAATGCGATGTCCGGCGTGTCGGTGAACTCGAGGATCCGGTCGTAGGCGAGCGCCGTGCGCATCTGCGTGAACATCTCGCCGGGGACGCTCGAGACGACGTCGACGCTGAGCGACGGCCGGACGCCGCGGGCGAGCATCTTCCCCGTCGGCGGCGGCCCGTGGCCCATGAGCATCTCGACGTACGGCGCGATCGACGCCTTGCCGCCCGTCTCGGCGATCCAGTCGAGCTCCTGGTCGGTCAGATCGGTCATGTGGATGTAGCAGACGTCCGGCCCCATCAGCCCGAGGTCGTGCATGTCCTTCACGGGTTCGTAGTGGAGGTTGTGGAGCCGCATGCCGACGTGCACGCTGATCAGGATCCCGAGCTCGCGTGCGAGCGCCCAGTCGTGCTTCGCAACGTCGAAGTTCACGTTGCCGGGCTGCCGCGCGGCCATGGCGAGCGTGATGAGGCCGTCGTCGGACGAGAAGTACGTCTCGCGAATGCGGCGGATGTCGGCGGGGTGCTCGAGCTCGCTGAACGACCACCACTCGCCGCCGGTCGGCATGCCGTGCGCGTACACGGCGCGGATGCCCGCGTCCTTCAGCCCCTGAACTGCCGCGTCGGAGTGGTCGGGCGTGTTGCTGATGTGCGACCAGTCGAGCAGCGTCGTGACACCGGCGTTGAGGGCCTCGAGCGCGCCGGCGTAGTCGCCGATGTGGACGTCCTCTGGACGATAGAAGCCGCCGACCTGGCCGAGCATGACGGCGAAGTAGTGGTCGAGCGTGCACGAGGGAAGGACGCCGCGGACCGGCGTCTGCCAGGTGTGCCGGTGGGTGTCGATGAAGCCGGGCATCACGATCATCCCGGAGGCGTCGACCTGCTCCGCGTCCGAGACGCCGAGGTCCGTGCCGACGTCGACGATCTTGCCGTCCTCGACGAGGACTTCGCCGTCCGGGAGATCGCCAACGTCGGGATCGATCGAGACGACGAAGCCGTTGCGGATCAACAGCCGCTGCGAGCTCATGCTTACTCCTTAACCTCTTCAGACAGGAATCCGGTGCGGTGGTTCTCGCGCCGCCGCATGTACAGCGACCATAAACGCTTGCGGCCCGCGACGTCAACGGCGACAAGGGAGACCGGTCGGCAGTCGTTAAGCCATCATTGACACTGTTCGCCGGACCTGGTCAGAATGTCCCGTGGTCGCGGCCAGCCCACCATCGCCGCCCCCGATGGGACGATCTGCGGCCGCCCACGCTCGACGGCTCGCCACGAACGCCGCGGTCGCCGCGCGCTTCTTCCCGGTCTGGCTGGCCACCGGGGCCCTCGTCGTCATTGCTGCGATTGCAGCGCCAGACGCGCTGGGGCACACCTCGTGGTCGTACGTCCTGCCGTACGCGACGGTCCTCGCCATCGCGTCGCTCGGCCAGATGCTCGTGGTCATCCAAGGGGGCATCGACTTGTCGACGCCCGGGGTCATGGCGGCGGCCGGAAACCTGATCGCCGGGGTCGGAGCGGGCTCGAACCACAAGCTCCCCGTGGCGATCCTCGCCGCTCTCGGCGTCGGCGTGCTCGTGGGTCTCGTCAACGGCGTCCTCGTCGGTGTGCTGAGACTGAACCCGCTGATCGTCACGCTGGCGGTGGGCCTGATCGTCCTCGCCTGGAGCAGCAAGTACTCGCGCGACGTCGTGACCAACCGGCCGGACGTGCCGAAAGGACTGTCGTCCTGGGCGACCGAGAAGCCGCTCGGAGTCAGCAACGTCTTCTGGATAGGGGTCGCGATCACAGTCGCGGTTGCGCTCGTCCTTCGCTCTACGGTGGTCGGCCGCCGGTTCCAGGCTGTGGGTGCGAACCCGAAGGGGGCGTGGATCGCCGGGCTCCACGTCCGAACGTACATCGTCCTGGCCTACACCGCGGCCGGCACGCTCTACGCGGTCGCAGCGGTGCTGCTCGCGGGCGCGAGCTTCAGCATCGACCCCGCCTTCGGCTCGGCGTACCTGCTCGCGCCGATCGCAGCGGTCGTGATCGCCGGCGCGTCGCTCTCGGGCGGGCTTGCGAGCGCGACGTCGACCTGGATGGCGGCGATCGCCCTCACCCTGCTGACGCAGATGCTCCTGATCATGGGGCTCTCGTCCGCGATGCAGTACGTCGTCTTCGGCATCGCGATCATCGCGGGAATGGTCATCTCGGGCGACCGCCTCGCCGCCGCCCTCGCCTGGGGCATGCGAGTTGTCACACCGACCCCCCGAACGGTTGGCGGCCGGTAGCGGGCGAGCCCGCCGCCGGCTCAAAGGAAGTCAACGAGGACCAACGGAAGGAGTCACGGATGAGACGGAAGGGCCAGATCCTTGCGGTGCTGCTCGTCGCGGCTGCGGCATCGATCGCGCTCGCGATCGCGAGTGGCACCGCTGGAGGCGCACACTCGGCCGCCACGGGCCCCTCGGGCTACGTGGGCAAGGGAGGCGTCCTGGTGGGGAAGGGAGCCGGCTACGGCGAGATCTACAAGGCGCCGTCGACCACCCTCGCACACACGCTCTTCAAGGCGACCCTACTGCCGAAGGACGCGACGGGGCGCGACATCACGCTGGCTGCATTCGGACGGTCGCCGAAGACGGTCAACTACGCGCTGGCGCTCAAGTGCTGGAAGAACAACGGCTGCAGCACCGGAACGGGCGGCAAGCTCACCGTCGCGTACGTCGAGGGCTTCGGCGAGAACACCTACCGCCAGATGTCGAAGATGGAGTTCATCCTCCAGGCGCTCACGTATCCCAAGGTCGGGAAGATCATCTACATGAGCGCACACTCCGACCTGAACCAGGCGATCGCGGACTTCAAGTCGGTGATCGCGCAGCACGTGAGCGCGATCGTCACCTACCCCGACTTCGGCGACGCCATGATCCCGGTCTTCCAGCAGGCGACGAAGGCCGGCATCCCGGTGTCGACCTACGCCTGGGGCTACGTGACCGGGCCGGGCACGAACTACACGACGGTGGTCGGCGAGGACACGTGCAAGCTCGGCCAGACGTTCGCGTACGTGATGAACACCCAGGTCAAGTCCGGCAACATCGCCTTCCTCGGCGGCTTCCCCGGGAACCCGCTGTCGCTCGGCTGGCAGAAGTGCGAGCAGGCAGCGCTCAACTCCTCGATCCACGTCGTCGCGAACGAGCCGACGAACTGGGATCCGTCGAAGGTCCAGGGCATCGTCGCCGGCATCCTCGCGAAGTACCCGGACCTGAAGGGACTCAGCTACGAGGACGCGCTCTTCATGTCGCAGGGCGGCTACGCGGCGTACAAGTCCGCCGGTATCCCCTACCAGGGCGTGTTCACCTACCGGACTGACGAATCGGCGATGGGCTGCCTGGCCGACCAGCTGAAGGACCCGAAGCTGAAGGTCTTCTACTACACGGCGGGCAACTCGCAGATCCGAATCGCGCTGACCGCCGACATGATGAAGCTCGCCGGGGCGAAGATCCCGCCCACGATCGTCCTCCCGATCGAGCTGCAGAACCAGGCGACGCGGACCATGTGCACGAAGGGGTATCCACCCACGGCATCCCCGACCTCACTCATTCCGCTGAGCCTTCTCCGCCAGATGTATCCATAGGAGGATCGCGCACGAGAAGCTGAATCCTGCAATGTCGAATCCCGGGCCCGTGACACCCGACGTCCTGTCCGTTCGCGGGCTGTCGAAGGCGTTCGGAGCGGTGCAAGCGCTCCGCGACGTCAGCATCGACTGCCACGCGGGCGAGATCCACGCTCTCGTCGGGGAGAACGGGTCCGGGAAATCGACGTTGCTCGGAATCGCAAGCGGCTTCCTCGCACCTGACGAGGGAACCGTCGAGATCGACGCCAACCGGCTCGCACACCACTCCCCCGCCGCGGCGCGGCGCCTCGGGCTCGGCATCGCCTACCAGGACTACTCGCACGTCCTCGACCTGTCGGTGGCAGAGAACCTCTACCTCGCCGTGCCCGCCGACGCGCGGCCGGCCTACGGGCGCATGCGGAGCTGGGCGGAGGAGACGCTCGCGACCTTCAGCCTCGACATCGCCGTCACGGCGCTCACCGGCTCGCTCCCGCTCGCCGAGCGCCAGCTCCTCGAGGTCGCGAAGGCCCTGTTGACGCGGCCGAAGGTGCTGCTCCTCGACGAGCCCACCACCGCGCTCGGACCGGAGGACGTCGGGCGCCTCCACACCCTGGTGCGCGAGCAGGTGCGGGCCGGCGTCGGTGTCGTCTATGTCAGCCACCGTCTTCCCGAGGTGCTCGCGGTTGCGGACCGCGTCACGGTGCTCCGCGACGGCGTCGGGCAGGGGACGTTCGAGGCCGCATCGGTCTCCGAGGACGCGCTCGTCGCCCTCATGATCGGCCGGCCGCTCACCGTCGCGTTTCCGGAGCGGCCCACGCTGCCCGAGCAGGCCGAGGTCGTGCTCGCGGTGTCGGGGCTGCGAGGTGAGCGCTTCGGCCCAGTCGATCTGGTCGTCCGCAAGGGGGAGATCCTCGGGATCGCAGGCGCCGAGGGCAACGGCCAAATCCCGTTCCTGCGAGCGCTCGCCGGCGCCGAGCCCGCGATCGGCACCGCATCGTGCGGCGGCGCGAAGCTCGACAGGCGCTCACCGGCTGGGCCGCTCCGCGCCGGAGTCGTCCTGCTCAGTGGCGACCGCCGCGGCGAGGCCCTGTTCCCCGTCTTGAGCGTGCGCGCGAACGCCACCATCCAGGTACTCCGGCGACTCGCCCGCGCCGGCGTCGTCCTGCGCGGCCGCGAGCGGCGCGCAATCGCAGGGCTCGTCGAGCGCCTCCAAGTCCGCATGGCGTCGTCGGAACAGCCTGTCCAATCGCTCTCCGGCGGCAACCAGCAGAAGGTGTCGCTCATCCGCCCGTTCCTGCGCGGAGACGTCAAGGTCATCCTCGCCGAGGAGCCCACGCAGGGCGTCGACGTCGGTGCACGCTTCGACATCTACGAGGCGTTGCGCGCGAAGGCGGACGAAGGCATCGCGGCCGTCGTCAAGTCCAGCGACCCGCTCGAGCTCGCGGGCCTCTGCGACCGCGTCATCGTCATGTCGCGCGGGCGCATCGTCGAGGAGATCCCCCGCCACGAGCTCGGAGAGCGGCGGATCGTCGAGGCGATCGTCGGCTCGCGCGTGGGTGTCACAGCGGCCGTCCGGACGGACGAAGGAGCGCGGGCGTGAAGCGGGGCTGGCTGCCGCTCCTGCTGATGACGGCGCTGATCGTCGCGCTCGGTGCGTATGCGGACAGGCATTCGTCCGCGTTCCTGAGCAAGGAGAATCTGAACAGCCTGCTCCTCGCGTCCATGCCGCTGATCATCGTCTCCATGGGTCAAGCGGTCGCGCTCCTCGTCGGCGGCTTCGACGTCTCGGTCGCAGCGCTCATGACGCTGTGCGTCGTCATCGCATCGTTCACGCTGACACCCACCACGTCCGGCCTCGCACTCGCGCCCGGTGCGCTCGCGCTCATCGGCGTAGGCATCGCGACCGGTCTCTTCAACGCATTCCTGATCCGGGTGCTGCGCCTGCCGTCGATCGTGGCGACACTCGGCACGCTCAGCATCCTCGAGGGAGCTTCCCTCCTGCTCCGCTCCTACCCGCAGGGCGCGATCAACACGGACGTGACCAACGCCCTGACCAGGAGCGTCGTCGGCTGGATTCCACTCGCGTTCATCGGCGTCGTCGTTCTCGCCGCGCTCGCCGACCTCTGGCTGTACCGGTCGCGGCCAGGCCTCGCGCTCCGCGCAGTCGGGCTCGACGAGACGTCGTCGCGCAGGCTCGGGATGTCGACGGGCCGCACGATCGTCCTTGCATTCGTCGTCTGCTCGGTGATGGCGTCCATCGCCGGCTTCTACCTCGCGGCCGAGGTGCAGGTCGGCTCGCCCATCATCGGCAATCAGGCGCTCGAGAGCATCGCGGCCGCCGTCCTCGGCGGCGCCAGCCTCGCCGGTGGGAAGGGGTCGTTCTTCGGGACGCTCCTGGCGGCGTTCTTCCTCACCGAGATCGACAACGTCCTCCCGTTCTTCCAGCAGCCGACCGAATACGCGGAGATGGCGATCGGCGCGCTGATCCTGCTCGCGCTCCTGCTCTACCAGTCACCCGAGCTGATCGCGCGCTTCCGGCGCGCGCGACACCGCATCGACCCCGTCGAGGCGCCCGCGACCGGCTAGGACGGCTCGGCGGGTCTCGCCGCCTCCGCGCGGGTCGGCCGCCCGGCCGATGACGACCCAGACCGCGTGCACGGGCTCGCCGCCGATCGCCCAGAGCCGGTGCGGCGAGGAGGAGTCGAAGACGATCGACGTACCGGGGCCGAGCTCGTACTCGTCGAAACCCACGCGGACGCCGAGCCTTCCGCTCGTGACATAGCCGTACTCACGGCCGCTGTGGGTGACGAGCGCGTCCGGCGGGCAGGATTCTGCGCCGACCGGATACACGACGTGGAGAAACTCGACCTCGGGGTCGCTGCGCGGCGTGAGGCGCTCCCAGCGCACTCCGGACGCGAGGTTGATCACGGGTCGCGCATCTGGGTGCGTGAGGAGACTGTCGTCGTCGTCGGGGTGTGAACGGCGGACACGGGGCGCCGGCTGCGCCTGCGCTCCGTCGCCGAACGCGTCGCTCATCGTCATCCCGAGCTCGGACACGAGGGCGTAGAGCGTGCTCACCGAGGGGTTGACGCGGTCGAGCTCGATCTGCGAGACGAGGCTCGGCGAGACGCCGACGCGCCGCGCCAGCTCGCGCAGGCTCATCCCGCGCCGCTCCCGCTCCTGCCGCAGACGGCTCCCGACCTTCGAGGACTCGAAGCTGCGCTCGGTGGTGACCATCGTCTTTACCGTAGCCGCCGCAGGATCTCCGCGACGATTCGATCCGCCCCGGGAAGGAACGCGTCCTCGAGCGGAGGGCTGTACGGGATCGGCGTGTTCGGAGTCGCGATCCGCCACGCGTCGTCGAGATACCCGAGCGCCTGCTCGGTGACGCAGGCGAGCACTTCGCCGGCCCAGCCGCCGGTCAGCGGTCCCTCCTCGACGACGACGACGCGATTCGTCTTTCGGACGGAAGCGAGAACGGTGTCGACATCGATCGGGCGCAGCGTCCGCAGGTCGATCACCTCGACCGAGACGCCGTCTCCCTCGAGCCGCTCCGCTGCATCGAGACCGTCGTGGACGCTCTTCATGGCGGTGACGAGCGTGACGTCGCTGCCCTCTCGCACCACGGCCGCCTCGCCGAGCCTGCCGACGGCGCCGTTCACCTCTCCCTCGAGCCCGTACAGGCGCTTGTGCTCGAAGAAGAGCACCGGATTGTCGTCGCGAATCGCCGCCTTGAGGAGCGCCTTCGCGTCCGCCGGCGTCGAAGGTGCGACGATCTTCAGGCCGGGGACGCCCATGAACCAGGAGGCCGGCATCTGCGAGTGGATCGCCCCGAAACGGCCACCGGCGCCGACGACCGAGCGGAAGACGAGCGGCACGCTCACCTGC
The DNA here is from genome assembly GCA_963851065.1 of uncultured Thermoleophilia bacterium. Classification (GTDB taxonomy): domain Bacteria; phylum Actinomycetota; class Thermoleophilia; order Gaiellales; family Gaiellaceae; genus PALSA-600. The sequence continues at coordinate 374,801 of CAWKNW010000009.1, read as the reverse complement.
TCCCCGGTCAGGAACCAGTACTTCGTCGCCTGGTTGACGACGCTGTCCATCGCGAGCGTGAGGAAGTCGCCGAACATGATCTCGACGATGGGCCGCAGCCCGGTCACGGCCGAGCCGAACGCGGCGCCGGCGAGCGCGAGCTCCGAGATGGGCGTGTCGAACACGCGCCGTGGGCCGTACTTCTCGTAGAGGCCGGGCGTCGTGGCGAAGACGCCGCCGGCAGCGGCAATGTCCTCGCCGAAGAGGATCACACGCTCGTCGAAGGCGAGCTCCTCGTCGAGCGCGTCCCTGATCGCGTTGCGGAAGGCGATCGGCGGCATCAGAGGGCGAGAACCAGCGGCCGCGCGAGCAGCTCGCAGAGGCGGGACAGGAAGCGGGCGCCGTCGGCGCCGTAGACGACCCGGTGGTCGCAGCTCAGCGTGAGCGTCATCACGTCGCGGAAGACGACCCGTCCCGCGTCGTCCTCCACCGGCGCGCGTCGCGTCGAGCCGACGGCCAGAATCGCCGTCTGCTGCGGATCGACGATCGCGCCGAACGAGCGCACCCCGAGCATGCCGAGGTTGGAGACCGTGAAGGTCCCCCCGCGCAGCTCTTCGAGCCGGAGCGTCCGGCTGCGTGCACCGTCCACGAGCCGCCGCGTCTCGGCCGCGATCTCGGCGAGGCTCCTCCGGTCGGCGTCCGCGACGACAGGGACCAGCAGCGCGTCGTCCAGCCCGACGGCGACCCCGACGTTGACCCGCGAGTAGCACTGGATCCTCCCGTCGACGTACGACGCGTTGAACCGAGGCAACTCGCGCAGCACGAGTGCGGCCGCCTTCACCAGGAAGTCGTTGAGCGAGGGCGCGTGCTGCGACTCCTCGCGCGCGCCGCGGCGAAGCGCGACGATCTCCGACACATCGGCGTCGGCAGAGACGGTGAAGGCCGGTATCTCCGCAGCCGACTGCGCCATGCGGCGCGCGATGGTCACCTGCGTCGGCGTCAGCTCGACGATGGTGACGTCCCCGCGGGCATCCCCCACCGGCCGGGCCGGCGCAGTCGCCATCGCACGCTGAACGTCCTCCCTCGTGATCCTTCCGCCCGGGCCGGTCCCGGCGACGTCGTGGAGCGAGAGGCCGAGCTCCACCGCGGTCCGCCGCGCAACCGGCGTCGCATTGGGGCGCGCGCCGGCCGCAGGCGAGCCGTTCGTGGCGCCCGTGGCCGGCCGCGGCTCGACGGCGGCTGCGCCTCCGTCGCCTGCAAGCCTCGCGATCGGCTGGCCGACGGCCGCCGACTCGCCCTCGGAGACCAGGATCGCCTCGAGCGTCCCGTCGTCCTCGGCCTCGAAGACGACGGTCGCCTTGTCGGTCTCGACCTCCATCAGCGCCTCGCCGCGCCGGAAGCCCTCGCCGGGCGCCTTCAGCCAACGGACGACGACGACGTCGGCCTCGGAGTCGGACAGCTTCGGCATCGTCAGCTCGGCGGGCATTAGTCCTTGAACTCGCCGACGGCGAGCTCCGAGGGGAACGGGGCGGCGAGGCCGCGCTCGCGCATCCGCTCGAGCTCGTCGCGCACCTCGCGCTCGAGCTCGTCGAGGGCCGATGCGCCGGCTCCCTCGTCCTCGAGTTGTGCGCGCAGGACGACGATCGGGTCGCGCGTCCTCCATTCGTCGAGCTCACCCTCGGGGCGGTAGGCGCCGGGATCGCTGCGCGAGTGCCCGACGAAGCGGTAGGTCAGCGCCTCGAGGAATGCGGGGCCGTCGCCCGAGCGTGCGTGGTCGATCGCGCGCGCCGCTGCTTCGCGAACAATCCAGACGCTCATTCCGTCGACGGTCTCGGCGGGCACCTCCATCACCTCGGCGCGCGCGCGGATCTCTCCGGCGGTGACCGAGCGGAACGGCGTGTACTCGCCGTAGCCGTTGTTCTCGCACACGAGGACGAGCGGCAGCCTCTGCACCTGCGCGAAGTTGAGGCACTCGAAGACGTACCCCTGGTTCATCGCGCCGTCGCCGAAGTACGCGATGGCAACACCGCCCGTGGTGCGCGAGAGCGCGAGTGCCGCTCCGGTGGCGGCGGCAATGCTGCCGCCGACGATCCCGAACGAGCCGATCAGGCGGTCGGCCGGCGACGTCACGTTCATCGAGCCGGCACGGCCGCCGTTCACTCCCGTCGCGCGTCCGAGCATCTCGTCGAGCAGCGCCTGCGGGTCGACGCCGAGCGCGAGCGCGTGACCGTGCCCGCGATACGTCGCCGCCACGCGGTCGCGCTCCTCGAGCAGGCTCGCAACGCCGGTCGCCACCGCCTCCTGCCCCGAGTACAGGTGCGTCGTGCCGTACACCTCGCTCTTCAGGAACAGCGACTGCACGAGCTCCTCGAAGCCACGGATGAGGAGCATCTGGCGATAGATCCGCGTGTACAGCTCGAGGTCGTCGAGCACGCGGGCGCTCGTGCGGCTGATCCCCGCTCCGGCGCCGGCAAAGCCGGCACCTTCGCTCCTGGGCGACTCCGTCGAGCCTACGCGCTCATTCCCGCTCCGGCGCCGGCAAAGCCGGCACCTTCGCTCCGTCGTCGAGCCTACGACCGCTCCGGACCTCCTGGGCGACTCCGTCGAGCCGTCGCTCACGCCGCTCCCACCTCGGAAGCGAGCCGTTCGGCGAGGTAGTCCCAGTCTCGCTCGAATCGGTACGAGTGCCGCGACGGAGGTCCCGGTGCCGACGTCTCGAGCCAGCGCACACGACCGCCCTGCACCTCGTAGAACGCGTGCACGCATCCGGCGGCGGTCCAGAAGACATCGCCCGGACGAAGCGTGTAACGATCACCGTCCGCGACGACATCGACCTCGCCCTCGAGCATGTAGTACGACTCCTCGAAGGGATGATCGTGCGGGTGCGCGACCGCGCCGGGCTGGTAGTCGACCATGAACATCGTGTGCAGCTGTGCGTCCAGGCGCTGGTCGACGAGCATCTTCACCGCAATGCCGCTGTACGCGAGAACAGCGGTCGCCATGCTCGATGAGACGGTAGGCGCGCCGACGGCGGCGCCGCGCTTCAGGACGTCGAGGTCCATCTGCCCTTCGCCGAGGAGGAACAGGTTGCGGTTGCGCGGGTCGCGGACGTCGAGGTGCTCGGGAGGGGCGTCCGGCGCCGGGCCGAGGAAGAACGTGTCGCTCCCGTCCAGGCGAGGACGCGGCGCCGCCATCTCGATCCACAACGCGGCGGCCTCGGACCGGAACGCGTGCGGGACGCCGACCGGCACGACCCCGCAGGCGCCGGCCTCGAGCTTCACGCCGCGGCCGTCGAGATAGAGGACGGGCTCGCCCTCGAGCACGTAGAAGCCCGTCTCGAACGAGTGGACGTGCTCGTCGACGTGCCCGCCCCGGAGGGAGACGAGCGTCAGCGCCATGTGCGTCGAACCGAGCGACCCGCCGACGAGGCGGCAATTCTCGAGGTTGCTCGAGCGGCCGGGGAGCGCGTCGGCGAGCTGCACGTCCTCCCGCCGGACGAGGCGGTACGACGGCAGGCCGTCCGCGAGGTACCGCGTCCCGGTGTCGGAAGTCATACCCGCTCCCGGCGGCGGCGAAGCCGCCGCCTCCGCTCCTTGATGAGCTCCGTCAAGCCTACGCTCATCCCCGCTCCCGGCGGCGGCGAAGCCGCCGCCTCCGCTCCTTGATGAGCTCCGTCAAGCCTACGCTCATGCGCCGGAGCCGGAGCCGGAGCCGGCTCCCACCAGTGACGACGCGGCCACTGCGCCTGCGACTCCGTCGCCACCGGCCGCCGTGTCGGCCAGCAGGTCGGCGCCGCGAACGTACGTCCTGCCCGCGACGAGCAGCTCCTCGGCCGGGAAGCGCGTGATCACGTCGCAGCCGGTGGCCGTGACGACGACCTCCTCCTCGATCCTCGCCGCCGAACGGCCGTCGGTCGCGGCACAGTACGTCTCGAGCGCGAAGACCATTCCCTCCTCGATCTCGACGGGATGGTCGAGCGAGTGCACGCGCGAGATCATCGGCGGCTCGTACAGCCCGACGCCGATGCCGTGCCCGAACTGAAGGCCGAAACACGTCTCCTCGTCGGCAAAGCCGAGCTCCTTGGCGGTCGGCCACACCTCGGCGATCCGGTCGGTCGTCATCCCCGGCCCGACGAGGGCGATCGCGGCGTCCAGCCACTCGCGGCACCGCTTGTACGCGTCGAGCTGCGCCGAGCTGACCCCGCCCACGTTGAACGTGCGGTAGTAGCACGTCCGATAGCCCATGAACGAGTGGATGATGTCGAAGAAGGCCTGGTCCCCGGGGCGCAGGAGCCGGTCCGAGAAGACGTGCGGGTGCGGGTTGCAGCGGTCGCCCGAAACGGCGTTGATCGCCTCGACCTGCTCCGAGCCCATCTCGAAGAGCAGCTGGTGTGCCCGCCCGACGATCTGGTGCTCGTAGACGCCGGGCCGCAGCATCCGGTAGATCTCCTCGTAGACCGCGTCGACCAGCCCGGCCGACTGGTCGAGCAGCGCGATCTCCTCCGCCGTCTTGATCTTGCGCGCCTCGAGCATGACCCGCGAGCCGTCGGTGACGTGCACGCCGGCGCGCTGCAGCGCCTCGATCGTGACGAGGTCGGCCATGTCGATGCCGAGCGGCTCCCCGGCGAGCCCGCGTTCGCGAAGCTCGTGCGCGATCCGCCCACCGAGACGGTCGGGGATCCCTGTCTCCACCGGCATCGCGCCGCGCATCGGCGCAACGCCCGCGCGGAAGTTCTCGGGCGGAAGCCAGGGGGCGAAGAGCTGGTGATGGCGGGCAGCCGAGCCGAAATCCCACAGGATCGGGTCGTCGCCACGCGGGAGGAGCGCGAAACGCGCGTTCTTATCCCGAGCCCATTCGCCGATGTGCGTGCTCGTGACGTAGCGGATGTTGTTCGGGTCGAAGAGCAGCAGCCCGCCGAGGTCGGACGCGTCGAGCGCCTCCTTCGCCCGCGCCAAGCGATCGCGGCGCAGTCGAGGGAAATCGATCCGCTGCTCCCAGTCCACTGCCCGGGTCGCGTCAGGCGAGCCGACCGACCTGCTTCGCATCGTCATCGCAGTACCTCCTGATCGGACTCGCTCCGCAGATGGAGGAAGAGCGCCATGAAGTCGTCGTCCCCGTAGCCCGCCTCGATCGCGGAGCGGACGAGCGTCTTGATCTCCCCTGCCAGCGGCAGCCGGACGCCGGCGGCCTCGGCCGCTTCGAGCACGAGGTCGATGTCCTTCTCCATGAGGTTGGTGGTGAAGGTGGCCGAGTAGTCGTCGCGCAGCAGCGGCTCGGTCTTGTACTTCACGAACGGCGCGCCGGCGGCCGAGTTGCCCATCGTCTCGAGCAGCGCAGCTCGGGAGACCCCCGAAGCCTCTCCGAGAACGAGTGCCTCGGACATCAGCTGCGCGAGGCCCGCGATGACGAGGTTGATCGCAAGCTTTACGACCCGCGCCTGCTCCGCGCTGCCGACGAGGTGGATGGTCGGCCCGATCGCGAGCAGCACCGGCTCGACGCGCTCGAGGGCGGCACGCGGGCCCGAGACGATGAAGGCGAGGTTCCCGGCCCGCACGACGCCGGGGTTGCCGCTGACAGGTGCGCGCAGGTATTCGACCGACGCCTGCTCGGCGAGCGCGGCGACTCGCGCCGACGCGCCCGGCGAGACCGTGCTCGTGTCGACGAGGATCGTTCCCGGCCTCGCGGCCCCGACGACGGAAGCCGCGATGGACTCGAATGCGTCGTCGTCGGAGAGCGAGGTGAGGACGATGTCGACAGCGGCGGCAAGGTCGGCGGCGGTTTCGGCTACGACCGCGCCGCGTGCAGTCAGGGGCTCAGTCTTCGCGCGGCTCCGGTTGTGAACCACGAGCTGGTAGCCGGCGTCGACGAGGCGCTCTGCAAAGGCGCTGCCCATGTTGCCGAGCCCAATCAACCCCACGGCCGGACGCGAGTCCTGACTTGCGCTCACTGTTCAGTATGAATAAACGACACGGTGGGGCAGAGTCAAGCGCGCAGGCGAGTGTACAGCGGGACGGCACGCGCTCTGCGCGAAGCGTCAGCCTTATAGGGTCGTGACCGTGACACCCGAGGCGACCCCGCCGCACTCGCAGCCGAGCCTGCTCCCCACCTCCGTGGTCGGGAGCTACCCGCAGCCCGAGTGGCTGATCGACCGGACGCGGTTGGCATCCAGGCTACCGCCGCGCATTCGCGCGCTGGAGTTGTGGCGGGTGGAGCCAGACCTCCTCGAGCAAGCGCAGGACGATGCGACGCGACTGGCGATCTCGGACATGGAGCGGGCCGGGATCGACATCGTCACCGACGGTGAGCAGCGGCGGGAGAGCTACTCGAATCGGTTCGCGACGGCACTCGACGGCGTCGACATCGACAAGCCCGGCGTCGCAATCGACCGCACGGGTCACGAGAACCCTGTGCCGCGGGTCGTTGGCCCTGTCGCGCGCCGTCATCCGGTGGAGGTGCGGGATGTCGAATTTCTTCGCGCCCACTCGAACCGTCGCATCAAGATCACGCTGCCGGGCCCGTTCACGATGACCCAGCAGGCCCAGAATGACTACTACAGCGACCCGGCAGAGCTTGCGATGGCCTATGCCGCCGCTGTCAACGAGGAGGCCCGCGACCTCAAGCGGGCGGGCGCCGACATCATTCAGATCGACGAGCCGTACCTCCAGGCGCGGCCGGAGGCTGCCCGCGAGTACGCGATCCCTGCGATCAACCTGGCGCTCGAAGGCATCGAAGGGGAGACAGCGCTCCACACCTGCTTCGGTTACGCCGCGGTGGTCCACAACCGTCCGACGAGCGGCTACTCGTACCTGGGCGAGCTGAACGACTCGGTCGTCCAGCAGATCTCGATCGAGACCGCACAACCCCGCCTCGACTACGGGGTGCTCGATCAGCTTCCCGACAAGCACATCATCCTCGGCGCTCTCGACCTCGGCGATCCCGAAGTCGAGCAGCCCGAGACCGTCGCCGAGCGCATTCGTGGCGCCCTCCGCTACGTCCCGGCGGAGCGATTGACGATCGCACCCGACTGCGGGATGAAGTACCTCAGCCGTGCGACGGCGTTCGCGAAGCTCCGCGCGATGGTCGAGGGGACGCGTCTCGTGCGCGTCGAGCTCGGCTCGGAACTCGAATCGGAATGAACCTGGTGGAGCCGGCTTCTCCTGAATCCGGGGCAGGTCCTCGGTCGATCGGTTCTCAGGGATCGAGCACGCGTGGCGCATGGCTCGACGAGTACACGGCGTTGCGGGTTATCAGGCCGTCTCGACAGTTGATCACGTCGATCCCGTCCCACTCGAGGCGCCGTCCGTCTGCAGCTGTCGCCCGAGCCGTCCATTCCGCCACGCCCGTATCCGTTGCCACATAGAGCGCGTGCTCCTCGAAGCCGAGATCGGGCCAGCGCTCGTGGATTCCGGCAACGTGCGCCCGAAACGCCGCTGCGCCCTCCACGCGCTCGGCAGTCGTCACGTTGTGGAAGACGATGTCGTCGCTGACGACGGCCATGATCGCATCCACGTCGTGGCCGAACCAGCCCGCTCGGTAGCGTTCGACGAGACGCCTGACGTCGGTTTGGGACATGACAGAGGTGGAGTGTGCGTGCTCCCGTCGCCCGCGTCGAGTCGCTTGACTCGCATCTCCGCTTGAAGACCGCTCTCGCACCAGCCTGAAGGGTGCTCGAGGGCCGCCCCGCACTAACGATCCCTCGTAGTTCCGAGCAAGCGCGGCCGTGGAATATGCGGATGCGACCGCACCCCGGCGGCGAGAGAGTTGGTGCAAGACCAGAAACTCGAGCCAGCGGCCTCAGGCTTGGAGGTATGAGATGTCGGTTAGCATCCCGCGATTCGAAGACGGGATTCCGCTGGCACCGGGTATGCCCGAGGTTTCCGATATCGGCGACGTATGGCTCGTGCACGCGCTGGCGTCGCTCCTCGACGCATGTGGCGTGCCGGAGGGAAGGCGAGCGAAGCTCGTCGCGTCCGGGACCGATTCCTTCAGGCCGCGCAAGGCCAGGCTCGTCGCGTCCGACGATGCAACGCATCTGGAACGTCTCGATTCCTGCCGGCTTGCCGCCGCGTTCGCCGCCCTCGCGGTCGAGGCCCGCCTGAATCGCGTCCTCCGGGCTGCGAAACCCGACGAATGGCCGACGATCGCGCCGCTGTCGGCACCCGAGAAGTTCACCCTCGTATCGCGGCTGCTCGACAGACCCGAGCACGAGCTCGCAGCAAGGGAGCTCTTCCCACTCGCGGTCGAGCTGTTCGAGGTCCGCGACGAGCTCGTCGGCGGAAGCGGCGCGCGCGTTTCGGTGCTCCGGCTCGGCCCGAGCCGGACACGGGCGATCGTCGAGGGCGCCGCGAGGCTCTGCTCGCTCGTCTCGGTGCTCGCCGACGAGAACGAGAGCGAGACCGCGAGGCTCGCGCATCGCGCCGCCGAGGCACTCGAGCGCCGAGCCGACGCGCTCACCCTCATCAAGTCGGCGAGCAACCCCTGCCCCGAGCCCAGCGGGGAGGTCGACTTTCCACCCGACATCGCGGAGTGGTAGGTGGTGGGATGTCCGTTCTCGCCGACCAGGATCAAGAGCTTCTCGAGGGAGCAGGTCCGGACGGCTTCTACGGCATCCGCTTCGAGTCGATAGGCGGGCTCGGCGCCCACCTCGCGGGACAGATGCTCGCCGAGGCGGGAGTGCTCGGCCGCGACCTCAACGGCTCGCACTTCTCGTCGTACGGCTCCGAGAAGAAGGGCTCGCCCGTGCGCTCCTACGTGCGCCTCTGCGCGCCCGACCGGGCTATCCGACGTAGCGACCCGATCGAGCGCCCCCAGCTCGTCGTCGTCTTCCACCGGGCGCTGCTCGGGTCGATCGACGTGACCGCGGGTCTCGTGCCCGGCGGAACGATCATCGTGAACACGGCCGAGAGCGCAGCGGAGCTCCGTGAGCGCCTCGGTCTCGCCGGCGCCACGGTCGGCGCCGTCGACGGCCTCGCGATCGCCCTCGAGGAGTCGACGAGGATCAACACCGTGATGCTCGGAGCGGTGGCACGTGTCTGCACCTTCCTCGGAGCCGAGGCGATCCGCGAGGTGATCGCCGAGCATCTCGGGCGCCGGTATCCCGACCTGGTCGAGGCGAACCTCCGCTCGTTCGACCGCGGCTTCGCCGAGCTCGAGCTCGAGGCCGGAACCGGGGCGGCCGACAACGTATCGGCCACCGATCGCCCGAAGCCTGCGTTCGGCTTCCTCGAGGCACCGATCGGCGGGACGATCTTCGCGCCGGGCAGCAGCATCGCACGCGACCTGAGTGCGTCTCGCGAAGGGTCCGTGCCTGCGCTCGACCTCGACAAGTGCGTTCACTGCGGCCTCTGCGACGTGGTCTGCCCCGACCTCTGCTTCGTGTGGGAGACGGAGGACGACGGCGCCGTGCGGCTGCGCGGCATCGACTACCAGTACTGCAAGGGGTGCCTGAAGTGCACCCAGGCATGTCCGACCGGGGCGCTGACGGAGATCCGCGAGGAGGCAGGCTGGGCAGCGGCCCACCGCGTGCCGCTCTACCCGTGGCTCGAGGAAGAGGTGAGCGCCAGATGACCGCGACGCTCGCAACCGAAGCGGCAGAGCAGGTCATCGACTTCAAGAGCGGCAACGAGATGGCCGCGATCTCCGCGAAGCACATCGACTTCCACGTGATGGGCTACTACCCGATCACCCCGTCGACGGAGATCGCCGAGAACCTCGACGAGATGCGCGCAGAGGGCGAGCACTCGATCGTCATGATCCCCGCCGACGGCGAGCATGGAGCAGCCGGCATCTGTTACGGGGCCTCGACGGGCGGTGGACGCGTGTTCAACGCCACGAGCTCGCAGGGTCTCCTCTACTCGCTCGAGCAGCTTCCCGTTCAGTCGGGGACCCGCTTCCCCATGCTGCTCGACATCGCGACGCGTGCCGTGAGTGCGCCGCTCGACATTCGCGGCGACCACTCCGACATCTACTACGCGCTCGACACCGGCTGGCTGATCTTCCTCGCTCGCGACCCGCAGGCGGTCTACGACCTCAACGTGATCGCGCTTCGCGTCGCCGAGCGGCCCGAGGTGCAACTCCCGGCGATGGTCGCCTTCGACGGGTTCTTCACGAGCCACCAGAAGCGGCGGGTCCGCTACTTCGCCGACCCCGAGGTCGTGCGCGACGTTCCTCGGCCCGGTCCCCGATCGCGTCACGGCGCTCGATCCGCGCCACCCAGTGACGATCGGCCCTTACATGAACGACCCCGACCTGATCAACAACAAGTACCAGCTCACGCTCGCGATGGAGTCGGCCGAGCGCACTCTTGCAGACGAGTTCGCCGCCTACGAGGCACTGAGCGGCCGCCGCTACGACGTGCTCGACCTCTACCGCATGGACGACGCGGACGTGGCCCTCTTCCTGCTCAATTCCGCGGCCGAGACGGCCAAGGATGCGGCCGACCGCCTGCGCGAGCGCGGCATCCGGGCGGGCGTCATCAGCCCGAACGTGATACGGCCGTTCCCGGCCAGGCAGCTGCGCGAGGCGCTCGCCGGCGTCACGGCGCTCCTCATCGGAGAGCGCGCCGACTCGTACGGCGCCCACGGCGGAAACCTCGGTCACGAGGTCAAGTCCGCGCTCAAGGACGACCCGGACAACAGGACGCTCTGCCTCGACCGGATCTACGGGCTCGGCGGCCGCGACTTCTACGCCGAGGATGCGGAGGCCCTCTTCGAGCTTACGCTCGAGGCTGCCGACGCAGGACGGGTCGACGTGCCGTTCGACTACTACGGCGCCGTCGCCGAGGTCCGCCCGGGGCCGCGGAAGCACCTGCCTCCGATCGCCCCGGAAGAAACGCGGACTGATGGTCTGATCAAGGTCGAGCAGGGCGAGAACGGGCTGCTGCAAGTGGAGACGCCGCCCGCCTGGCGGCTCGCTGCGCGGCCCAAGGCGGTCGCGCCGGGCCACAGCGCCTGCCCTGGCTGCGGCGTCTTCCCCGCCCTCAACCACTTCTTCAAGGGGCTCGAAGGTGACGTCGTCGTGCTCTACCAGACCGGCTGCGCAATGGTCGTCAGCACCGGCTATCCGCTCACCTCCCATCGCATCACCTACGTCCACAACCTGTTCCAGAACGGCGCGGCCACGCTCTCAGGGCTCGTCGAGATGTTCCACGAGCGGATCCGCCGGGGCGAGCTCCCCGCGGGCGAGAACATCACCTTCGTGATGGTCACCGGCGACGGCGGCATGGACATCGGCACCGGCGCGGCGATCGGCGCCGCGATCCGCAACCACGGGTTCATCGTCGTCGAGTACGACAACCAGGGCTACATGAACACCGGGGCGCAGCTCAGCTACTCAACCCCGCTCGGCCACATGACCTCGACGAGCCACGTCGGCCCGGCGCAGACCGGCAAGAGCTTCCACCACAAGGACATGCCGCAGATCATGGCCGCGACCAACATCCCGTACGTCTTCACCGGCGTCGAGGGCTTCCCCGACGATCTCGTGTCGAAGGCGGCCAAGGCTCAGTGGTACGCAAACCACGAAGGCATGGCCTACGGAAAGCTTCTGATCTCGTGCCCGTTGAACTGGCGCACGGACGACCGGGTCGGTGTCGACATCGTCCAGGCGGCCGTCGATTCCTGCTTCTTCCCGCTGTACGAGGTCGAGCGGGGACACACCACGATCACCTACGACCCGGAGGCGGTCGGGCGGCGCATCCCGGTCGCCTCCTGGCTGAAGCTCATGGGCAAGACCCGCCACCTGTGCCGGCCCGAGAACGCGGACGCCCTCGCGTCGATCGAGGCCGAGATCGAGCGCCGCTGGCAGCGGCTGCACGCGTTGAACGAGCACCCACTCCTGTGACGGCGACCATGAACATCGAAACCACAGCCACGATCCTCCAGAAGCGAAAGCTCACCGACGTGACAACGCTGTTCGTCGTCGCGGCACCGCTCGTCGCGTTGAACGCCGCTCCCGGCCAGTTCGTGATCCTCCGGGTCAACGAGGTCGGCGAGCGCGTGCCGATCAGCCTGACCGACTTCGATCGCCGGGCGGGCACGATCACCCTGGTCGTCCAGGTGGTCGGCAAGACGAGCGCGCTGATCAGCGCCCTCGAGGAAGGCGACGACATCCTCGATCTCGCAGGGCCGCTCGGCCACCCCGTCGAGTTGCCGCACGACGGCCATTCGGTGCTCGTCGGCGGCGGGTTCGGCGCGGGGGCGATCTTCCCACTCGCCCGTGAGCTTCACGCTCGCGGCCTTCGGGTGTCCGGGATCGTGGGCGCGCGAACCGCGGGCCTCCTGATCTTGCGCGACCTCCTCGAGCCCGTCTGCGACGCCTACCACGTCTGCACCGACGACGGCTCCGTGGGCTACCACGGACTCGTCACCGGCCGGCTGGAGGAGCTACTCGAGACCGGCGAGAGCTTCACTTCCTGCTTCGCGGTCGGGCCGATGCCGATGATGCGTGCGGTCGCCGAGACGACCGGACGGTGGAACCTGCCGGCGATGGTCTCGCTCGACCCGGTGATGATCGACGGCACCGGCATGTGCGGCGGCTGCCGGGTCACCGTCGGCGGCGTGACCAGGTTCGCCTGCGTCGACGGCCCCTTCTTCGACGCCTCCGGGATCGACTTCGACGAAGCCGCGGCCCGCAAGGCGATGTACGCCGAGGAGGAGCGCATCGCTTGCGAGCTCGCAGAGACGAAGGTGGCGGTCTAGCAATGCCGATGATCTATCCCCACAAGATCGAGATGCCGACGGCCGATCCGAAGGAGAGGCGGTCGAGCTGGGACGAGGTGGCGCTCGGGTACACGGTCGAGCAGGCCGTCTTCGAGGCCCGCCGTTGTCTCCAGTGTCAGGACCCCGTGTGCGAGCAGGGTTGCCCGGTCAACGTCCCGATCCGCGACTTCGTGCGCGCAGTCTCGCTCCGCCGCTTCGACGAGGCGGCGCGAACGATCCGGCGGAGGAACATCTTGCCGGCCGTCTGCGGCCGCGTGTGCCCGGTCGAGCATCAGTGCGAGCTCCGCTGCGTGCTGCGCGCGAAGCAGGACCCCGTCGGGATCGGCCGGCTCGAGCGCTTCGTGGCCGACTGGGAGCGCGAGCATGGCGGATCGACGATCACGGCTCCTGAAGTACGTCGGCCCGAGAAGATCGCGATCGTGGGCTCCGGCCCGGCCGGCCTGACCGCTGCCAGCGACCTTGCCCGGGAGGGCTACCAGGTGACCGTCTTCGAGGCGCTGCACGCGCTCGGCGGTGTGCTCCGCTACGGAATCCCCGAGTACCGCCTGCCGAAGGCGATCGTCGACGAGGACGTCGAGCACCTGCGCGCCATGGGGGTCGAGTTCGCCCGGGACGTGATCGTCGGCAAGACGGTGACGATCGACCAGCTGCTCACGGAGCTCGGGTACAGCGCGATCTTCGTCGGCACCGGGGCCGGCTTCCCGGTCTTTCTCGACGTGCCCGGCGAGAATCTCAAGGGCGTCTACTCGGCGAACGAGTTCCTGACCCGCGTCAACCTGATGCACGCGTGGGCCTTCCCCGAGTACGACACGCCGGTGCGCCGCCCGACGCGGGCCGCCGTGATCGGCGCGGGCGACACGGCGATGGACGCAGTCCGCTGTTCGATCCGCCTCGGCGCCGAGGACGCGCACATCGTCTACCGGCGGTCGGAAGCCGAGAAGGGCGCGCGTGACGAGGACTACCGGCGCGCGATCGAGGAGGGGGCGATCTTCGACTGGCTGACGTTGCCGACGCGATTCCTCGGCGACGAGAACGGCTGGGTCAGAGCAGTCGAGTGCATCCGCACCGAGCTCGGCGAGCCCGACGAGTCCGGCCGCCGGCGCCCGATTCGCGTGCCGGGCTCGGAGTTCGTGCTCGAGGCCGACCTCGTCGTGATCGCGCTCGGCACGAGGCCGAACCCGATCGTGCCGCAGGCCACCACGGGACTCGATGTCGACGATCACGGCTGTATCGTCGCCGACCTCGACACCGGCGCCACGAGCCGTGACGGCGTGTTCGCGGGCGGCGACATCACCACCGGCGCGGCCACGGTGATCCTCGCAATGGGAGCAGGGCGTCGTGCCGCAGCCGCCATCGACAACTTCATCCGCACCAAGGCGGACGAGCGGGAGGTGTCCCATGTCTAGACCGGTCCATGTGGAGTTTCCGTGTTCCTGCGACGCCGCCGACATGGTCGAGTTCCTCGCCGCCCGCGGCCTCGCGGCCACGGTGACCAGCGAGGACGACCATTGCACGCTCGAGATCCGCTACGCGGTCGATCCGGACGTGCGCCTCCGCCGGGACGTCGAAGCTGCAATCGCGGCCTGGCTGGAGGCTGGCGACCACGCACTCGTCCCCGCGGTCGGCCGCGAGCACGAGCTCGTTCTGCGGCCGCCGGCAGACTGACCGAGAGATTCGCTTTATGACTGCGGGGTGAGTTCGGCGAGCGCGTCCCAGCGCTCGTCGACGTGCGACTGGATCGTCTCGATCTGCGCCGGCGTCAGGTGGCCGAATCGCCCCTGCGTCTGCAGGAACTCGCTCACCGGCTTCGGGTGCTTCGGCTGGTAGGTGATGCGCCACGCGCCGTGGTCGCACTCGACGAGCGGGAAGTAGCGCGACTCGACCGCGAGCCGCGTCACCTCGGTCGACTGCGCCGTGGGGTAGCGCCAGCCGGGCGGGCACGCGCCGAGAACATGGAGGAAGCGGAAGCCTTGCAGCTCGGCGGCGCGGGTGACCTTCGCCCTGAAGTCCTTGAGCAGCGGCACCGAGCCGAGTGCGAGCGTGGCGACGTACGGAATCCTGTGCGCGGCCATGATCCGGGCGATGTCCTTCTTCTGCCCGGTCTTCGGGTGGCCCGCCGGCGTCGTCGTCGTCCACGCGCCCTCGGGCGTCGCGCCGGACTTCTGAACGCCGGTGTTCATGTACGCCTCGTTGTCGTTGAGGATGTAGATGAAGTCCTCGTTTCGCTCTGCTGCGGCCGAGACCCCGGAGAAGCCGATGTCGGCGGTCGACCCGTCTCCGCCCCAGACGACGATCGTCGCGTCCTCGATCCCGCGCAGCCGCATCGCCGCCTTCAGCCCGGACGCTTCCGCCGCCGCGGAGGCGAACGGCGTCAGATGGACGGAGACGTCGAACGCGCTGACCGGGTAGACGCCGGCGATGATCGTCCAGCACGAGGCGGGGATGACGAGCACGACGTGGGTCTCCGGCTTCGCCGCGGTGAGTGCGCCAAGCACGTGCTGCACGTTGACGGCGGGCATACAGCCGGCGCACGCAGCGTGGCCAGGCAGCAAATGCCGTTCCTCCGAGACGACCTCATCGAGCCAGGCGGCCACTGCTCACACCCCCTCCGGCACGTAGACGGGCGCGGCGACCGCCTGCTGGGAGCGCGTCAGCTCGAGCGCCCAGCGCAGCGTCGTCGGCGTCACTTCCGCCCCGCCGAGCCCGCAGACGAAGTTCGTGACAGCCCTGGCATTCTCGAGGGCGAGCGAGCGCACGTCGGCGCCGAGCGGCCCGAGTGAGCCGAAGGCGGCCGCACGGTCGATCACGGACACGTAGGCCGCGTGCGCCAGCGCGGCCTCGAGCTCGACGGCCGGAAACGGGCGGTAGGCATGGATGCGGACGACGAGCAGGTCGTCGTTGCCCTCGACGAGCTCGTGCGCAGTGTCGCCGATCGACCCGATCGCGACGAGCGCGGTCTCCGCCTCGCGGTTGCCGACGAGCTCGAGTGCGGCAACCTTCTCGCGCCCGAAATGCGTCGTGAACTCGGACGCGACGGTCGCGATCACGTTACGCGCGTCGTCGATCGCCCCGGCGACGTTGCGCTGGAGCGCGTAGTAGTCGCGCGGCTGCGGCAGCTCCGAGAACGCGCGCGGTCGTGACGGATCGAGCAGCCAGTCGGTTGGCGGGTGCAGCTCCGGAATGAACGCGTCAACCTCCTCCTGGGTCGGGATGTCGAGCACCTCGGAGGTGTGCGAGAGCAGGAAGCCCTCGGCGCAGACCATTACCGGCAGCAGCACCGTCTCGGCGATCCGGTAGGCGCAGAGGATGCTGTCGAGCACCTCCTGCGCCGACGAGCAGTAGAGCTGGATCCAGCCGGTGTCGCGCTGGCTCATGCTGTCGGTCAGATCTGGCTCGATGCTCCAGGGGGCGAAGACAGCCCGGTTGACGTTGACGATCACGAGCGGGACGCGTTCGCGCGACGCGCGGTGCAGCTGCTCGTGCGCGTACAGCAAGCCTTGCGACGAGGTGGCCGTGAACGTGCGTACGCCGGCGCGCGCGGCCGCAATCACGTAGCCGAACATCGAGTGCTCGCTCTCGAGGTTCGCGTACTCGATGTCGTCGCGGCCGGCGACGAGATCGGCCAGACGCTCGACGATCAGCGTCTGCGGCGTGATCGGATAGCAGCCGATCGCCTGCACGCGTGCGAGCATCACCGCGTACGCCGCGGCTTCGTTCGAGGTCATCACGACACGTCCATGCGGCAGCGTCTGGTTCACGCACGCACCTCCTCCATCGCGATCGCGTTGCGAACCGGGCAGACGACCTCGCAGATTCCGCAGCCCTTGCAATAGAGATAGTCGATCGTCATCGTGCCGTCGCTGCGCGTGATCGCGCCCTCGGGGCAGAAGAGCGCGCAGACGGCGCACGCGGTGCATGCGTCCAGGATCAGCGGCCGGTCGAGCGACCAGCCGCCGGTGTGGTTTGCGCGCGAGTCGGTCGTGCTGACGGCGAAGACGGGCGGGCTCCATGGTGCGGCCGGCGCGCCCGCGGGCTCGATACGCGTGTCGGTCGAGAGTGCGTGCTGCTTCAGGCAGCGCGCGTAGCCGTCCCGCGCGGCGGCGATGTTGTCATCGGCCCGAGTGTCCATGCGCGCTGCGATCGCCTCCTCGAGGCACCCGAGCGCCTGCGGAGCGAGCAGCTTCACGCACGCGCCGAGGAGGGCGACGTTCCCCATCGGGCGGCCCTCGGACGAGAGGACTCCTTGCTCCTGTGCGATCCGCGACGCCGGCAGCCGCGAGACGTCGAAGTCGCCGGTGACGGCGAAGCGAGCCTCGCGGTTCAGCACGATCAGCCCGCCGGGCCTGACCCTGCGCATGACGTCCGCCGACGGCGGCGTAGGCGAGATGACGACGAGGACGTCGCACTTGCTGATCTTGTAACGGCGGTGGATGCGCGAGCTCTCGTCCCACCGCAAGAACGCCGAGATGGGCGCCCCGCGCCTTTCGGCGGTGAACTCGGGGAAGCTCTGAACCCAGAAGCCGGCGCGGGCGAACGTGTCAGCGAGGATCTGCGAAGCGAGCACGACGCCTTCGCCGCCCCGGCCCACGAAGAGCATCTCGTGCATCCGACCGCTCCTTGTCAGAGGATCCGTTCAAGCTGATGATTCCCCGCAGGATCCGGTTGGGCATCAGGGAGATCGCTGAGGCCGCTCCGTAGTCGCGCCCCCGCGGCCCTGGTCTGCTTGACGTCGCCGCGGCAGGTGAGACGATCGCCCTCAGGAGGTGAGCGCTATGGACCTCACACTCGTCGAGATCGAGAACCCGGACGACCTCAACCTCGTCCTCGGCCAGGCGCATTTCATCAAGACGATCGACGATCTCCACGAGGCGCTGGCAGGCAGCTCGCCGCACCTGCATTTCGGAATCGCGTTCTGCGAGTCGTCAGGGCCGCGGCTCATCCGCCGTAGCGGCAACGACGGAGAGCTGGTCGAGCTCGCCGTACGCAACCTGCACGCGATCGGCGCCGGCCACGCGTTCCTCGTCTTCCTTCGCGACGGCTTCCCGGTCAACGTGCTCAACCAGCTCAAGCACGTGCCCGAGGTCTGCCGGATCTACTGCGCAACCGCCAACCCGGTGCAGGTCGTCGTCGCCGAGACCGAGCAGGGCCGCGGCATACTCGGCGTCGTCGACGGCGGTCCACCACTCGGGGTCGAAACCGACGACGACATCGCCGCCCGCCGGGCACTGCTCCGCAGCCTCGGCTACAAACCCTGACGCACCTCGAAGCCGCGGAGCCCTTCGGGCTGCTCCACGAACGTCTCGACCTGCGCCACCGATGCAGCGCGCGGGCCTTCGCGGCAGAACCGGACGATCGACTCCACCGGCTCCGGCTCTCCCTCGAGCACGACCTCGACAGTTCCGTCCGGGCGGTTCCGCGCCCAGCCGGCGACGCCGCGGCTCTCTGCAACGCGCGCGAGGGACAACCGGAAGCCGACGCCGTGCACGCGACCGTGCACGATCACCCTGCAGCGGACCGCCATGAGATCGAGGCTACGGCACGACGGGCTTGTCCGTGCCCGACCGGCGACTCCGCGGGTCTCGACGAGGGCGCGACGTCAGCAGGTGACGTGGAAGAGCCCGGCAACGTTACCTCTGGCCGTGTTCCAGGGTTCGATCGCATCGGGCGTCGGTGCGAGGAAGACAGCGCACCTCTTCTGCTCGAGGAAGTGCTCGGCCGCGGTCGAGAGGTGCACCATGCCCTCCTGCCCGGTTCCGATGATCAGGCGCCCGGGGTGTTCGGCCTGTTCGTAGACGTGCTCGGCCTCCGCGAGCGAGATCGTGTGTGAAGTGCCGTAGACAGCTTTCGAGAGCTTCTTTCTGCGCTTGCGCACCTTGCCGCTCGGGAGGATGACGACGTCATGGGCGCACGTCTTGCCACCGACCGTGATCGATCCGAATCGCGTCTCCTGGATCCGCGGCTTCACGACACCCTCGCTCTAGCCGTAACGCCCGAGAGTCCCAGCTCTCGCAAGAACGAGAACCTCATGACGCGGCGGCGCCCGCCTCGTCGGCAACGGCGAGGACGGCTTTGACGATGCCGTCGTAGCCGGTGCAGCGGCAGAGGTTGCCGCTCAGGCCGATCCGTACCTCTTCCTCGGTCGGGGCCGGTGTTCGACGAAGGAGCGCGGTCGCGGCAATGAGCATCCCAGGCGTGCAGAAGCCGCACTGAACGCCACCATGCTCGAGGAAGGCCGACTGAAGAGGCGCAAGCTCCCCACTCGGAGCGAGCCCTTCGACCGTGACGATCTCGCATCCCTCCGCCTGGAGCGCGAGGTACGAACAGGCGTTCACGGGGTCACCGTCGAGCAGCATCATGCATGCGCCGCATTCGGAGTCGTCGCAGCCCTCCTTCGAGCCGGTCAGGCCGACCACCTCGCGAACCGCGCTCAGCAAGCTCGCGTGCGGATCAACCTCGACGGGATAGGGGATCCCGTTCACACGCAGCGTCGCGGAGACCTTCACCTGAGGCCTCCGTGGAGCTCTGGGCTCGCGGGCACAGCGATCCGCGCGCCGTGCGCGCGGGCAGCGGCCGTCTCGATGGCCCGCCGTGTGATGATCGCGGCCATCGCGCTCCGGTAGCGCGCCGAGGCGCGCACATCGGAGATCGGCTCGGCCGACGCAGCCGCTGCCTGTGCCGCAGTCTCCGCAGCCATCCGCCCGGCGTCAGTCCCGATCAGCGCTTCCTCCGCTGCAGGAACACGCCGAATCGTCGGTGCGAGGGCGGTGATCGCAACTCGCGCGTCGGTGACCCGGTTGCCGTCGAAGACAAGCACTGCTGTTGCCCCGACGACCGCGATCTCCATCGCCCGCCGGTATTCGAGGCGGAGGTAGCAGCTGCCTGTCCGTTCGGAGGGCAGCGAGATGTCGATCGCCTCCAGTAGCTCGCTCGGCGCGGCCGTCGTCTGACCGGGTCCCGCCAGGAGATCGGCGATGCCGATCACACGTGCTCCCGAGGCTGAACGCAGTGCGACTGTGGCGTCGAAACAGAGGAGCGGGCCGCCCGTCTCCATCGCCGGTGAGGCGTTCATCAGGTTGCCGCCGAGCGTCCCGAGCGCACGTGTCGCGTACGACCCGACGATCGCGGATGCATCCGCGAGCGCTGTCAGCCGCTTGCGAACGACCGGGTTCGCGGCGACGTCGGCGTGCGTGGCGAGCGCTCCCAGGCGCAGCGTCCCGTCAACCTCGCGCAGACCGCGAAGCCGCTCGAGCCGGTGGATCGCGACGAGGCGCTCGGGCAGCGGCGTCTTCCCCTGCCGTGAGCGGACGACGAGGTCGGTCCCGCCGGCGACGGCGGCTGCGCCATCGGCAAGCTCGCGTACCGCCTCGTCAACCGACGAGGCGACGACGAGCGACGGCGTCATTGCAGCGCCTCCCAGACGCGCTCGGCGGTCATCGGCAGCAGGCGCACTCGTGTCCCCGTCGCGTTTGCGATCGCATTCGCGACCGCGGCGGGCGTAGGCACACACGGTGGTTCGCCGATCCCCTTCGAGCCGTTCGGGCCGCCGTCGCTCGCGGGCGTCTCGACCCACGCGATCTCGATCGACGGAGCGTCCGCCGCGGTCACGAGCTTGTAGTCGAGCAGGTGCGGGTTGAGCTGCCGGCCCGTCTCGTCGAGCTGTGTCCCCTCCGTCAGAGCCTGGCCGATCCCCATGACGACGCCGCCGTAGACCTGCCCGTTCGCGCCGACGGGGTTGAGGATCGTGCCGGAGTCGTGAGCCGCGACGACTCGAAGAACCCGCACGACGCCGGTCTCACGATCGACCTTCACGTGCGCCGCGTGCGTGATCAGCTGCGGCTCGAGGAACGATTCGAAGCCGAGCCGGCCGATGCACCCGACGTCGGGTTCGCACGCGGGCGCCTCCGGCACCCGTCCCGAACCCTTGCCCAGAATCGACACTCCCGTCGCCGCCAGCTCCGCGATCGACACTGCCGCCTGGGGATCACCCTTCACTCGTACGGCGCCGTCTGCGAGCTCCAGGTCGGCTGCTGCGGCCTCCAGCTGCTCGGCCGCGAGCTCGAGGAGTTGGCGCCGCACCTCGCCGGCCGCGTCGACGACCGCGCGGCCGTTGTTGAAGGTCGTCTGCGATCCCGACGAGCCGCCATCCCAGGGACCGGCGTCCGTGTCCTGATACAGGATCGAGAAGTCATCGGGTCGCATCCCGAGGACCCCGGCCGCGAGCAGGGGCAGGCCCATGACCGCTCCGCTGCCGTTCTCCTGCGCTCCCGTCACGATCGTTCCCGTCCCGTCCGGGTTGAGCTTCAGGTAGGCGCCCGACGGTTGGCCGAAGGAGGGCCACCAGCCGCAGGCGATGCCGATTCCCTCGTCGTCGGGAAGATCGCGGCCGTAGCCGATCAGCTCGGCCGCTCGCTCCAGCGTTTCCTTCATCCCGAGCGGCCCGAAGACCTGCCGAGTCGGGCTTTCGGCGCCCTCCTCGATCAGTGTCCGGCGGCGGAGCTCGACCGGATCGAGGTCGAGCGTCCGGGCCAGCTCGTCCATGTGCTGTTCAACCGCCCAGCACGCCTGTGGCGCCGTCGGGGCGCGTATCGAGCCCGAGGGCTGGTTGTTCGTGTAGACGAGGGTTGATTCGACGTGGACGTTCTCAATCACGTACGGCCCGCAAGCGTGCATGGCCGCGAGCTGCGCGAAGAAGCCGCCTTCGCCGCAGTAGGCGCCCCCATCTAGCACGAGCCGGCCGCGGCGGGTGACGAGCGTCCCATCGCGACGGGCACCCGTCTCGAGCTCGATCACCATCCCCTCGCGCCGGTGGTCGGGGACGACGAACTCCTCCTCACGCGAGAAGACGAGCTTGACGGGCCGCCCGGCTGCGCGGGCGAGCGCGGCGACGTGCCCTTCGAAGTGAAAATCGCACTTGGAGCCGAAGCCGCCACCGAGCAGGGGAACGATGACGCGGACCTTCGACTCCGGGATCTGGAGCGCGTGCGCGATCCCGCTGCGGGCCGCGAACGGGACCTGCGTGGACGACCAGACGGTGACGCGGTCGCCCTGCCACTGGGCGACAACCGCTCGCGGCTCGATCGGCGCGCCGTGCGATCCGTCGGCCACGTATCGGCTCTTGACGACGACGTCTGCGCCGGCCAGCGCAGCTTCCGCGTCTCCCTTGACGATCACCGAGTGGCCGAGCACATTGCCCTTCCGGCCAAGCGACGCGTCTCCCTCGTAGGACGCCCACTCGTCGTGAACGAGCGGTGAGCCATCGGCGAGTGCCGCCTCGACGTCCACGACCGGTGGTAGTACGTCGTACTCGACCTCGATCAGCCCGACCGCGATATCCGCGAGCTCCGAAGACGTGGCCGCTACCGCAGCGACCACCTCCCCCTCGAAGCGAACCTCCTCCTTGGCGAACAGGCGCCGATCCTGGACGAGTTGGCCGTAGCGAACGTCGGGAACATCCTCATGCGTCAGCACCGCGAGAACGCCCGGGAGCGCCCGCGCGCGAGACGCGTCGATCCGGACAATGCGCGCCCGTGTGTGGTCCGCATATCGGAACCGAGCATGGAGCTGACCCGTCAGATTCAGATCCGCCGTGTAGCGCCCGGCGCCGGTCACCTTCTCCTTACCGTCCGGGCGGACAAACGCCCGCCGTGACCCCGTCGTCACCACGAGCCGATTCTAGGGCCCGAAGGGGACCGAAGCTCGCGACCCGCGAAGTGCTGGACACGTCTTCGTCCTGAGCACAGCGTCACGGCAGACATCGATTTGACAGAGTGCGGCGAGAAGCCGGCCGAAGGGATGTAGTCGCGGTAGGCTCGAGTGATGGAAGAGATCGCGCCCGGTCTCTGGCACTGGAAGGCTCTGCGGGAGAGCATCGGTAGCGAGGTCAGCTCCTACTACCTCGCGGCCGAACGCGTGCTGATCGACTCGATGATTCCGCCTGAGGGATTGGGTTGGTTCGACGAGCACGGCCGGCCTGAACACGTCCTGCTTACCAACCGCCACCATGACCGCGACGCGTGGAGGCTACGCGAAGCCTTCGGCTGCACGGTGCACTGCATCAGCAACGGCCTGCATGAGCTCGAGGGCCGTGGCCCGGTTGAGCCGTTCGAGTTCGGCGGCGAGCTTCCCGGGGGAGTGGTCGCCTACGAGGTGGACGCGATCTGCCCCGACGAGTGCGCGCTGCACGTTCCCGCCCACCGGGCGCTGGCGGTCGCAGACGGCGTTGTCCGGTGGCCCGCAGACGGACCGCTGTGTTTCGTCCCGGACGACCTGATGGACGAGCCGGCGCGCACGAAGTCAGGGCTGCGCGACGCGTACCGGCGGTTGCTCGATCTCGATTTCGATCGGCTGCTGCTCGCCCACGGCGATCCGATCGCACCCGGGGGGAAGGACGCGTTGTCCTCGTTCGTACACGCCGCTTGAGATTGCCCGCGCCGGTGAATAGCCCACGGCAGCAAGACAGTGCGAGTCGGCGGGATGTTAAGCATCGTTGACAGGCGCCCGTCGAGCACGCACACTACTTCGCTCTGCTTTGGCGCATTTGGGCGCCGGAGCAACGTCGAAAGGAGGCCAGACAATATGAACGCAGTCACGATCGTTCCTTCGTGGCCTCGCCTCTTCGGCGTCACGCGCCACGCCTGCTGACCCAGGTAGCGCGTTGACAGCCGGGCGGCCACGACCGTCAAGCGGCTTCCGGCGATGACGCCTGCTCGACAGACGTAACCGCGTCGTCGGCCATCCGCCGCTCAACCCACGAAAGGAGACCCATTTGTCGGGTCAAGCTGAAAGCACGCCTTGCGTGCCGAGTCCGCGTCCATTCGACAAGCGCGAGAGGAGGAGAAATGGGACCTTACGACCAGGACACCCGCCGCCTGATCGTCCAGGAGCGCATCGAGCAGCTGGCGCGCGACTACCGGAGCGTGCCTCGTGACCGTCGACGGCGCGGACGCCTGCAGCTGCTCAGGCTGCTGGGCGCCGGAGCGTATCGCCGCCTACGGAACGCTCAGCCAGCACGTGCCTGAGGAAGAGAACCGCGGGCGCCGGAGCCACCGGCTCGAGCAGCCGGGGGCTCCGGCGCACTGCGGTCGCTAGTCGGCCGACTCGTACTTGAACGAGATATCGAGCCGCACGCGATAACTCGCGACTTTGCCGTCCTGGATCGTGACGTCGAAGCGCGTTGCTTCTGCGACCCGAAGGTCACGAACGGTCGTGCCCGCCGTCTCGACTGCATTCCGCGCGGCGGCCTCCCAGGAGTCCGGGCTCGCTCCGATGACCTCGGTGACCCGGTAGACGCTCTCGCTCATCTCCGTGCTCCTTTGTCTAGGTTCGTCGCCGCCGAGATGGCTCGGCGGAGAGCGGCGATCGCGCTCATGTCGTCCCCGTCGCCATTACCGATCGTTCCTTCGCGATCTCGGCGCGAAGGACGTTGAGCGCATCGACGTAGATCTCCGAGAAGGTCGGGAAGGGCTGGATCGTGTCGCGCAGGACGTCGAGCGTGGACCTGCGCGCGGATCGCCAGCGTCGCCTGCTGCAGCCACTCACCGGCCTCCGGACCGAGCGCGTAGGCGCCGGTGAGGCGCTCGCCGTCGCTGAGCAGCGTCAGGAAGCCGATGCTGTCGGCGTACGCGCGCGTGTACGTCGCCGTCTTCGCGACGTCCCTGATCGGGACGGTCCCGTTGAAGCGGGCGTCCGAGGCGCCGACCGACGCGGCCTGCGGGTCGGTGAAGACGACACGCGGCACCGCGTCGTAGTTCGCTTCTCTCGGCTCGCCGAGGATGTTCGCGGCAACGACCTCGCCCTGGTACTTGCCGACGTGCGTCAGCTGCCAGATACCGGTCGCGTCGCCGATCGCCCACAGGCGGTCTGCAGCCCGAAGCCGCCGATCGACGGGGATGCCGCGGCCGTCGGCGGCGATTCCGACCGTCTCGAGACCCAGGTCCTCGACGCGCGGGCGCCGGCCGGTCGCGACGAGCAGGCGGTCGCCGCGCAGCTCGCCGCCGTCGTCGAGCTCGAGGACGTACTCGCCGTCGACATGGCGCGCGGCCGTCGCGCGTGCCCCGACCCGAACCTCGATCCCGTCGCGGTGCAACACCTCGCCGAGCGCATCACCGAGCGGCGCGGCTTCTCGCGGGAGCACGTGCCCTCCGGCCTCGACGAGCGCCACCTCACCGCCGAGTCGGCGCACGGCCTGCGCCATCTCGACGCCGACCGGGCCGCCGCCGAGCACGAGCAGGCGACGCGGGACGGCCTTCATGCCCGTGACCTCGCGGTTCGTCCAGATTCCGTCGAGCTCGCGCAGACCGGGGACGGGCGGGACGACGGGATCGGCGCCGGCGGCGAGGACGACGTGCTCCGCCGTGTAACGCGCACCGTCGACCTCGACCACGCCGGTCCCGGCGAGGCGGCCGTGGCCGCGAAGCAGGTCGATCCCGTGATCGGCGAGCCAGCGCTCCTGGCCGGCGTCGGAGTAGTCCGAGACCATGAAGTCGCGCCAGGCGAGCGCCCGGGTCACGTCCACGCGAGCGACGGACGCCGCGTCGTTGGCGGCGTGCGCGGCCTCGCCCGGGCGCAGCAGCGTCTTCGATGGGATGCACGCCCAGTAGGAGCACTCGCCGCCGACCAGCTCGCGCTCGACGACCGCGACGCGGAGACCGCCCGCGGCAAGCGCGCCGGCGCAGTGCTCGCCGGGAGAGCCCGCGCCGACGACGATCACGTCGTAGTCGGCGCTCATGACGGGAGCTCCTCCCCGGCCTGCTCGCGCACCATGTACTCGGCATACCAGTCCGGCCAATCCGGATCCGCACGACCGGTCCGCTCCTCGTGCTTGCCGTGCGCCGCGGCCGCGCGACGCAGCGCGCTCGCCAGATCGTTCGCCGACGTGAAGGACGTCTCAGCCGAGTCGACACGGCCGGGCAGCCGCGTCGTGACCTCCTGGAACAGCCAGCCGTTGCCGTCCGGATCGCTGAACGAGGCGAACGAGCCGTAACTGCTGCCATCGGGCGCAGGGCCGCTGACGCGACCGTTCGTGCCGGGAAGATGGAACCGAGCACCTCGCGTCCCTTCATGGAACACCTCGCTGACCTCGACACCGCGCGCCACCAGTTCGTCGCGGGCGGCCTCGATGTCGGAGACGATCAGGTACAGGCTCTGGGCTGAACCGGGCGTGGCCGACGTGACGTTCGTGCCGAACTGGATCGAGCACGCCGAGCCGGCCGGGGTGAACTGAACGATCCGGTAGTCGTCACCGGCCGCGAAGTCAGCGTCGAGCCGCCAGCCCAGGCTCCCGTAGAACTGCTTGGATCGGTCGACGTCCGCTACCGGGATGACGACGACCTCGAGCTTCATGTCGAGCGTGCCGGCGCCGGGGCTCCCGGTCACGCCTGCTGTCCGTAGGTCGGTGCCGCTCATCGTCCGCCTCCTCAGGCTCGGGTTCGTGGTCGAGGATAAGGATCACGCTTCGACTGCTGCGTCACACCAGGGGAGCTTCCGAGAGGGTTGCGGTAGAACTCCCTCGGCTCCGCATACGACCGCGAAGGAGTCCGACCATGCGTTCTGACATCACGCCCGGAGGCACGTTCCCCGACTACGAGCTGCCGGATCACACGAGCACCATGCGGAGGCTCAGCGAGTTGCAAGGCGACGACCCGTTGATCCTCACGCTCGCGCGCGGCCACTACTGCCCGAAGGAGCACCAGCAGCATCTGCAACTCGCTGCGTTCTACCCACAGATCGCCGTCGCCTACACACAGATCGCGACGATCTCGACCGACGATCACCACACGAGCCAGGAGTTCCGTGCCTCGGTCGGTGCCCAGTGGCCCTTCCTCTCCGACCCGGAGCGCACGGTCCAGCGCGACCTCGACATTCAGGAGTACACCGACCCGGAGCACGACCCGATGATCCCGCACACGCTCGTGCTCAAGCCGGGGCTCGTCATCCACAGCGTCTACAACGGCTACTGGTTCTGGGGCCGGCCCTCGGTCGAGGACCTCCGGCGCGACCTCCGCGTAGTGACGAGCGAGATCCGCCCGGATTGGGACCTGAGCGCGCCGGGGCTCCGCGAGGCCTGGGACGCCGGCGACCTCTCGCCCTTCCACGGGTGGAACAGACGAATGGCATCTGGAACGCTCGATCGATGAGGACTCCGCAGAGCGGCATCTTCGCGCTGGGGACCGCGTCTCACGCCTATCTCGAGTTCGAGGTCTCGGATGGGCGTGACGCGCGTGACCTCGTGACCGCCGTCTCGTCGCTGCGCGAGCCGAGAACCACGATGGGCGGCGTCAACCTCGTGGCCGGGTTCAGGCCGGAGCTCTGGCGAGCAGCGGCTCCCGACGACGCACCCGACGAGGTCACCGGTTTCGCAGACGACCTCGTCGGCAGCGACGGCTTCGTCATGCCCGCGACACAACACGACGCGGTGCTTTGGCTGTCGGGCAGCGCCTACGACGTGATCTTCGACGTCGCGCGCGCGTCGATCGCGGAACTCGACGGCCTGGCCTCGCTCGTCGAGGAGACGTCGAGCTGGCCGTATCGGCACGACCGCGATCTGACCGGATTCATCGACGGATCCGAAAACCCGACGCTGATCGACGCCGCGGACATCGCCCTGATACCCGAGGGGGACCCGGGCGGAGGCGGTTCGATCCTCCTCCTGCAGAAGTGGGAGCACGACGCAACCGCGTGGGAGTCGCTTCCCGAGGCCGAGCAGGAGCGGGTGATCGGCCGGACGAAGCTCGACAGCATCGAGCTCGAGGACAAGCCGCCGGACTCCCATGTCGCGAGCACCGACCAGGACAGCTTCGGCAAGATCTTTCGCCGCAATACGCCGTACGGGACGGTCGCCGTGCACGGCACGATGTTCGTCGGTTTCTGCGCGACCCAGCAACCCCTCGACGCGATGCTGAGGAGCATGGCCGGTGTCGCCGGCACCACGCGCGACGCGCTCACGCTCTACACCCGACCGCTCACCGGCGCCTACTACTTCGTTCCCTCGACCGAGTCGCTACGGCGCGCGGCGGGCTCAGAACTCGAAGCCCGTCTGTAACGTCGAAGGGCCTCGTCAGTCTCACGAACGTGACCGCAATTGCAGCGCTTCGTCGCGGCCGGCGTGTGTTCGCCGTTTGCTCCGCGTTCTTCATCTTCGCCGTAGGCTGAACCATCGACCGCGCCCCCGTGCGGGACGCACGAGCGACGGCGACGCTTCGCCGGATCTCGACCGACCCGGGTGGCGGCTCTAGAGCTCGATTCGAAATGAAGTCTGTGCCGCCTGGACACGCTGGGCGGGCACGCTGCCGCGTCCTCGGTCGCGCCAATAGCCTCGGCTATTGGCGCTCCCTGCGTCCTTGCATCGCACCCACCCATCGTGCCCAGATCGACGAGCGTCATTCCGAAACGAACTCTTAGAACCCGCCCTCAGCGCATCAGTCCCGCGGGCTCCTCGACGAAGGAAGCCAGCGTCGCGAGGAACTCAGCCCCGCGCGCCCCATCGACCGCACGGTGGTCGAACGCCACCGAGAGCTGCAGCACCGGCCGCGACGCCGGCTGCCCATCGACCGGGACGATCCGATCGGCGATGCGTCCGACGGCGAGGATGGCGACCTGCGGTGCGTTGATGATGGCGTCGAACGAGTCGACGCCGTACATGCCGAGGTTCGAGACGGTGAACGTACCGCCCGTCAAGTCGTCGGGGCGCAGCCGCCCCTCGCGCGCGGCGTCGACCAACTCGACTCTGCGCGCAACGATCTCGGCGAGCGAGAGGCGGTCAGCGTCTCGGATGACCGGCACGACGAGCCCGTCGTCAACGGCCACCGCTATCCCGACGCCGATCGCCGGTGACGTGACGATGGCGCCGTCACGCCAGCTCGCATTCACCCGAGGATGCCGGCGCAGCGCCTCGGCAGCAATCTTGACGAGTAGGTCGGTGTGGCTCACACGCTCCAGTCCCGGCCCGGTACGCGCGACGCCTCGCCAGCTCTCGAGCCGAGATGCGTCGACGTCTCGGCGAAGATAGAAGTGCGGCACCGACTGCCAGCTGTTTGTCGTCCGCTCCGCCATGAGCCTCCAGATCGACGAGACGGACGTCTCGCGTTCCCCGTCCACGGAGCCCTCGATGTCGGAGGCGACGACGGCGCCGCCCGGGCCGCTTCCTGTGACCGCACCGAGATCGACTCCGCGTTCGGCCGCGAGACGGCGCGCTTTCGGCGAGGCGAGGGAGCGCCGCTCGCGACCGCTCGGGTGAGCGACGGCGGCGACGGCGGGCTGGGACAGGCTCTCGCCCGCGACGAGCACGACCGCGATCGTCTCGCCGACGGGAACGACATCGCCTTCGCCGGCGCGGACGCCGGCGAGGAGCCCCTCGGCCGGCGACTCGAGCTCGACCGTCACCTTGTCGGTCTCGATCTCCAGGAGCGGCTCGCCTTTGACGACAGCGTCGCCTTCCGCCTTCAGCCAGCGCAGCACCTTGCCCGTCTCCTGCGCCATCCCGAGCGCGGGCATGATCACGTCGCTCGGCATCAGTCGGCGTGCGCGCCTTCGAACCGAGCGGACTCGACGACCGCGTCGCCGAGCCGGCCGTTGTTCAGGTGAGACTGGGTCTCGCGGACAGCGGGCAGGCCGCCTCCGACCGTGTAGTGCTTCCCGCCGGCGACGAGTAGCTCCTCCGCGGGGAAGCGCGTGATCACCTCGCAGCCGTCCGCCGTGACGACCAGCTGCTCCTCGATGCGCGCCGCCTGCCAGCCGTCGGAGGCCGGCCAGAACGTCTCGAGCGCGAAGACCATCCCTTCCTCGATCACCTCGGGGTAATCGAACGAGACAAGGCGGCTGACGATCGGCTTCTCCCAGCTCGACAGGCCGACGCCGTGACCGTACTGCAGCGCGAACGCCGCCTCCTCATCCGGGAATCCAAACTCCTCCGCCTTCGGCCAGACAGCTGCCACCTCGTCCGTCCTCACGCCGGGTCGAACCATCGCGATTCCCTCGTCGAGGATGTCGCGGCAGCGCTTGTACGCGTCGACGAGCGCACGCGACGCGCTTCCCACCGCGAACGTGCGGTAGTAGCAGGTGCGATAGCCGTTGTACGCGTGAAGGATGTCGAAGTAGGCCGGATCGCCGGGGCGCAGCATCCGGTCGGTGAAGACGTGCGGATGCGGGCTGCAGCGCTCGCCCGAGATCGCGTTGACGCCCTCGATATGTTCCGAGCCGAGCTCGAAGAGGCGCTTGCTGACGAGCGCGACACACTCGTTCTCGCGCATGCCCGGCTTCATCGCCTTGAACAGGTCGTCGTAGGCCGCATCGACCATCGCGCACGCCGTGTTCAGCAAGGTGATCTCGTCGATCGTCTTGATCTTGCGGACGTCCTGCATCATCGACTGCCCGTCGACGACGGTGATGCCCTTTGCCTCGAGCGCTCGAAGGACCGGCAGTTCGACGATGTCGACCCCGAGCGGCTCACCGAGCAAGCCGCGCTGCTCGAGCTCGACTCGGATCTTCTCGGCTACCGCCTCGGCGCGACCTTTCACGGAACCGCGCAACGTCGAGATGCCCGCACGCGATCGATCCTCCCCGAGCCAGGGGTTGTAGAGCTTGTGATGCCGTGCCGCCGAGCCGAAGTCCCACATGATCGGATCGTCGCCCTGCGGCAGCAGACAGAAGCGCACGTACTTGTCGACCGCCCACATGCCGATGTGCGTCGCGGTGATGTATCTGATGTTGCTCATGTCGAAGCAC
Source organism: uncultured Thermoleophilia bacterium (assembly GCA_963851065.1). Taxonomy (GTDB): domain Bacteria; phylum Actinomycetota; class Thermoleophilia; order Gaiellales; family Gaiellaceae; genus PALSA-600. Next base: position 344,382 of record CAWKNW010000009.1, on the reverse strand, counting down.
AGCAGCGCTCCGAGCTCCGACCGCTCGAGACCTGCCTTCGCACGGGCGAGCCGCTCCGACCGCAGCCGGTCGAAGTTGGCGCGCTCCTCCCAGTCGACTCCCATCACGCCGTAGCTCGCGAGTCCCATCGCAGTCGTCCTCTCTCTCAGGTTCGCCCACAGAGGTCGCGAGCCGTCGCCGCGACCAGATCCGGAGTGGGCACGGTCTCGTCCTCGAGGGTCGGCGAGAAGGGCACGGGCACGTCGAGCGCGCCGAGCCGACGCACGGGGGCGTCCAGGTAGTGGAACGCACCCTCCGCGATCACGGCGGCGAGCTCCGCGGTGACGCCGTAGCTGCGGTGGCCTTCGTCGACGACGATCGCGCGACCGGTCTTCTTCGCGGACTCGACGAGCGCCGCGCCGTCGAGCGGTGACAGGGTCCGCGGATCGACGACCTCCGCCGAGATTCCGTCCGCGGCCAGCAGGTCGGCAGCTTCCAGACAGACCCGCACCATCGAGCTGGTTCCGACGAGCGTCACGTCCTCACCGGAGCGCTTCACGTCGGCGACGCCGAGCGGCACGGTGTACTCGCCCGGAGGAACCTCGCCGGCAACGCGCCAATCCATCTTGTCCTCGATGAAGACGACCGGGTTGTCGTCGCGGATCGCGGACTTCAACAATCCCTTCGCGTCGTACGGCGTCGACGGCAGCACGACCTTCAGACCCGGCACGTGAGCGATCCACGCCTGCAGGCTCTGGCTGTGCTGCGCCGCGGAACGGCGCGTGGCGCCCAGCGTCGTGCGCAAGACCAGCGGGACGGTCAGCTTGCCGCCCGACATGTAGTGCGCCTTGGCGGCCTGGTTGGCCAGCTGGTCCATGACCAGCGTCAGGAAGTCGCCGAACATGATGTCGACGACGGGGCGGAGACCGGTCATCGCCGCGCCGACACCGAGACCGGTGATGCCCGCCTCGGAGATCGGCGAGTCGAGGATCCTCTCGGGCCCGAACTCCTCGACAAGCCCGGAGAGCACCTTGAAAGGCGTTCCCGCCTCGGCGACGTCCTCACCGATCACGAACACCGTCTGGTCCCGCCGAAGCTCCTCCACGAGGGCCTCGTTGACCGCCTGCGCGATCGTGATCTCCCGCACCCCCGCGGGAGCCGCGAGACTAGGCGAAGACATCCTCGGTCACCTCGTCCGGCTCGGGGAACGGCGCCTCCAGCGCGAAGGCGACGCCCCGCTCGATGCTCGCACGTGCCTCCTCCTCGATCGCGACCAGGACCTCTTCACCTGCCAGGCCCTGCTCGAGAATGAAGCTGCGCAGAAGCGCGATCGGATCGCGTTCCCGCTGCCAGAGCTGCTCCTCCTCCCTCGAGCGGTAGTACGCGCGGTCGACGTCGCCGACGTGGTGGCCGTGGTAGCGGTAGGTATTGCAGAGCAGGAACGCGGGCCCGCCGCCCCGCCGCGCGCGCTCGACGAGCTCCTGCGCGGCGGCGAAGACCGCGCGCACGTCCTGGCCGTCGACCTCGCGCGCCTCGATTCCGAACGACCGCGGCCGGTCGAGAATCGAGCCTGCGGTGGCTTCGAGGTACGGCGTGTACTCGTTGTAGAGGTTGTTCTCGCAGACGTAGACGACCGGGAGCGCCCAGAGCGACGCCATGTTCATGACCTCGTAGAGGAGCCCCTGGCCAAGTGCCCCGTCGCCGAAGAAGCAGACAGAGACCTGGTCGGTACCGCGACGCTGCGCCGAGAAGGCCGCACCTGTCGCGATTCCCGTCGAGCCGCCGACGATCGCGTTCGCTCCGAGATTCCCGTTCGTGTGGTCCGCGATGTGCATCGAGCCACCCTTGCCCCGGCAGTAGCCCGGCTCGCGGCCGAGGAGCTCGGCGAACATCAGCCCGACATCCGCACCCTTCGCCAGACAGTGCCCGTGGCCTCGATGCGTGCTGGTGATGTAGTCGTCGCGACGGAGCGCCGAACACACGCCGACGGCAACGGCTTCTTCGCCCGTGTAGAGATGCGCAAGGCCGGGCATCTTCGCGCCGCGGTAGAGCTGGTCGACCTGCTCCTCGAAGAATCGGATCGTCGTCATGTCGCGATACATCGCGAGCAGACGCTCGGCGATGATGGCCGTGCGGGCCGCTGACTGTCCCGCCGCTGTGCTCATGAGCGAGCGCCCGCGCCGATCCCTGCCATCGTCGCGAGAACGTCGAAGAGAATCGCGAAATCCTTGTCGGCAAGACCGAGGCCACGGGCTGCCGTGAGCAGCTCGTTCGTGACCGCCGTCGTCGGCAGCGGCACGTCGACCGCTCTTCCGAGCTCGAGGGCGAGGTTCATGTCCTTCTGCATCATGTTGACGTCGAACCACGCCTCGTCCGGCTGCTCCAGCACGAACGGGCCGCGGTAGGTGACCATCGGCGAGGCGATCACGCTGGCGAGCAGCACCTCGACGGCCTTCTCCCGTGCGATGCCGCTCTTCTCGGCGAGCAGCACCCCTTCGCTGAACGCGAGCATCTGCACGGCCAGGCTCAAGTTGCACGCGATCTTCATCGTCACCGCAGCGCCGTTCGGACCGACGTGAATCACCTTGGGGCCGATTGCCTCCAGAATCGGCCGGACGCGTTCGACGACCTCCTCGTCGCCGCCGACCATCACCGACAGCTTTCCCTGCTCGAGCGTGATCACACTTCCCGACACCGGCGCGTCGATCATGTGCGCACCGAGCTCCGCGACACGGCCGGCGAGCTCGCGCGAGTTCTCGGGGCTCGCCGTCGACATGTCGGCGTAGACCTTCCCGGGAGCGAGGCCCGCGAGGATCCCGTCAGGCCCGTCGGTGACCGCCTGCACCGCCGCGGTGTTGGTGACCATCGTGAAGACGACCTCGCTCCGCTCGGCGACCTCACGCGGCGTCTCGCCCCAGCTCATCCCGGCGTCGATCAGCCACCGCGCCTTCTCCTTGGTGCGGTTCCAGCCGGTGACCTGGTGGCCGGCGTCGAGCAGACGCTTCGCGACTCCTCCACCCATCACACCGAGCCCGACGTATCCGACGTCAGCCATCCGAGCCTCCTCCCCGCGTCGCGGACGAAAGCGCCGTGAGCGAGTTGTGGACGTCCGACTCGACGCGCACGAGATGCGCACGCATCGCCTTTCTTGCACCGTCTGCGTCGCGCGCCGCAATCGCAGCGCGAATCGCACGGTGCTGCTCGAGCGAGCGCTCGGGACTATCCGGAACGACGAAGATGGCCATCAAGGCGCGCCGGATCACCCCACGCAGCGCGTCCATCGTGTGCAGCACGACCCCGTTTCGGGTTGCTTCTGCAATCGCCAGATGAAAACGGAGATCGGCGTCGATGTATCGCTCGCCGCGATTCTCATCTTCGCTTTGGAGCGCGATTGTCATCTCGTCGATCGCAGCATCCATCAGCCCGAGGTGGGCTTCGGCATGACGCTCGGCTGCAAGCCCCGCCGCTTCGCACTCCAGGATTCGGCGCAGCTCGTAGACGTCGAGCATCGTCGCTTGATCGAGACTGAGGAGAAGCTGGACGCTCGTGTTGAGCGGATTCGCGTAGCCCGCGACGACGAAGGTCCCGTTGCCTCGATTCTCGATCACGCCCTTCGACTCGAGCATCCTCAGCGCCTCGCGCACCGACGAGCGGCCTGCACGGAACGCATGCGTGAGCTCACGCTCGGTCGGCAACGGATCGCCGGGACGCAGCTGACGCTCGCTGATCCGCCGCAGCAGCTGGTCGGCGATCAACTCGTAGAGCTTCTGGCGCTCGATCGGCTCGTACACCACCGCCGAACTCTCCTGTCTGACAACGGGAGGGCTGACTGTACCGCCCTCCGCCGCCTGCGGGCAAGTTTACGAGCCGGAAGACGGCACAAACTCGCTCGATTGCAGGGATCTAGTCGGCGAGTCTTGCAAACCACAACCGCGGTGTGCGTAAATCGTCACGTTCAATCTGCTTGTCCGACAAAGGAGGACTCAGATGACGAAGCGACTGCTTGCAGCCACCGTGGCCGTAGCACTCGCCGCCGCCGTGGTCGTGGCCGCCGCAAGCACCAGGCCGACGACTCGCGCAGCGAACGCGCCGATCAAGATCGGCATCTCGCTGTCGCTGAGCGGCGACTTCTCCGATCCGGGGAAGGCAGTGAAGCGTGGCTACGAACTCTGGGCCGCCTACGTCAACGCTCACGGCGGCATCCTCGGCCGCCAGGTGCAGCTGAAGATCGTGAACGACGCCTCGGACCCGAACCAGGCCGTCTCGAACTACCAGAAGCTGATCACGGGCGACCACGTCGACCTGGTCTTCGGGCCGTTCTCGTCACTTCTCACCGGACCGTCGGCGACCGTGGCGAACCGGTACCACTACGCATTTCTCGAGCCGGCGGGTGGCGGGCCGAAGGTGTTCGCGCTCAAGCTCCACAACCTGTTCTTCGTGCAGCCGGCACCGGTCGTCAAGTGCGGCGACTCCTTCGTCCGGTACCTGAAGACGCTCCCCGCAGCGCAGCGGCCGAAGACAGCGTCGTACGCTTCGCTCGACGACCCGTTCTCGTCGCCGATCGCAGACGCGATGCAGCAGCAACTCTCGTCCGGACTGCACGTGAAGACCGTCTACAAGACGATCTACCCGGCCGAGACCACCGACCTGACTCCGATCGTTGCGAAGGAGATCGCGCCGAAGCCGGACATGATCATCGGCGGGACACAGTCGGAGGACGCGTACTCGCAGGTCAAGGGCCTCGTGCAGGCGGGCTACAGCCCGAAGTTCCTGTTCTTCTCCAACGGCGCCAATTCGCCGACCGAGTTTCCGAGCAAGGTCGGTCGCAAGAACGTGAACGGGATCTTCAGCTGCAGCGACTGGACGCCCGTCGCCAAGACGAATGGCAACAAGCTCTTCGTCTCGCAGTACGTGAAGCGCTACGGCGGCACCGGCTTCGACATCGACAACAACTCGTCCGAGGCCTGGGCCGTCGGTCAGTTGTTGCAGCTCGCCGTGGCGAAGACGGGCTCGATCGACAATCAGAAGATCATCGACACGCTGCACAAGGGTGTGTGGCCGACCATCGAGGGAAACCTCTCCTGGGACGCCTACGGCTCACCGAGCGGCGACGACCTTCTCGTCGAATGGATCAACGGCAAGCTCCTGCCCGTGTACCCGCCGGGCGTTGCGGTTGCAAAGCCGTTTTCCCCGAAACCCCCCTGGGGCGCGTAGGCGATAGACGGAAGAGCGATGCACCTCTTCGTCCAAGCCTGCATCCTGGGCCTCCTCACCGGTGGGGTATACGCCCTGATGGCGAGCGGTCTGGCGCTCGGCTTCGGCGTCATGCGTGTCATCAACGTGGCTCAGGGCGCGCTGATCATCCTCGGCGCGTACCTGAGCTACACGCTCTACGGCCACTTCGGGATCGACCCGTTCGTCGGGCTGCTGATCCTCACCCCGGCGATGTTCGTGCTCGGGGTGATGGTGCAGCTTGCATTCCTCCGGCCGCTCCGTGACGAGGAGCGGGAAGAGCTCTCGCTCCTCGTCACCTGGGCGATCGCGCTCGGGATCGAAGGCCTCCTGAGCGTGGCGTACCAGACCACGTACCGGTCGACGATCACGAGCTACGCCGACCGGTCATGGCACGTCTCCGGGTACTACATCTCGGTTGCGCGCGTCTATGCGTTTGTCGCATCGATCGTCGTGCTCGGCCTGCTCTTCGGGATCCTGCAGTTGACGAAGCTCGGGCGCGGCATCCGGGCAACCGTTCAGAACCCGACCGCCGCCCGCCTGATCGGCATCGACACGCGGATGGTCTCGGCCGTGGGTTTCGGTCTCAGCGTGGCGACAGCGAGCGCTGCCGGAGCCGTGTACGGCATCGTCTTCCCGTTCAATCCAGGCAGTCACTACGACCTCATCTCACGGCTGCTCACGATCGTCGTCCTCGGCGGCCTCGGGTCGCTCGGGGGCGCAGTGATCGCAGCGCTCCTCATGGGGGTCGGCGAATCCGTCTTCGCCACAGAGATCTCCCCCACCTGGTCGAGCTTCCTGTTCTTCGTCGTGCTGATCACCGTGCTCGTCGTTCGTCCGCAGGGACTGTTCGGCGCCCGCGTCCGGGGCTCGATCTGAGCCGGCTCAGCTTCGTCGGGGTCGCGCGCGCCACGGTCATCTTCGGAGTGCTCATTGCGCTCCCGTTCGCCTTCACCGCACCCTGGGTGCAAGACCTCTTTCTCTTCACGCTGATGTACGCGGCCCTCGCGACGGCGTGGAACATCATCGGCGGCTACTCCGGCTACATCTCGCTCGGCCATGCCGGGTTCTTCGGTGTCGGCGCGTACGCGATGGGCATCACGTTCACACACATCTCGATCGGCGACGGCTACCGCCCGTTCTTCTTCCTGCCGCTGATCGGCATCGGCGTGGCGGTGATGTCGGTTCCGATCGGCTGGGTCGCCTACCGCACGCGCGGAGCAACGTTTGCGATCGTGACGATCACGCTCCTCTTCGTCACGCAGCAGCTTGCGTTCAACTTGCGATCGCTGACCGGTGGATCGCAAGGCATCGCAATCCCCACTCCGAGCTTCCCGGTGTCCACCTACAACGTGCCGTTCTACTTCGGGATGCTGAGCGTGCTCGCACTGTCGATGCTCATCAGCTGGTGGGTGCGTGGGAGCAAGCTCGGCCTCGCGCTCTTCGCAATCCGCGACGACGAGGACCGCGCTCGTGGCCTCGGGGTGCAAACAAGCTTTGCGAAGCTGGCTTCATTCGCACTCTCGGCCGGACTCGTCGCGATGGCCGGAGGCGTGTGGGCCTACTACCTCTCGTTCATCTATCCGCAATTCGCGATCGACCCGCTGGTGACGATCGGGATGGTGCTGATGACGTATCTCGGCGGACGAGGGACGCTTTGGGGGCCGGTCCTGGGCGCCTTCGTGCTCGTACCCGCCCAGAAGTACCTCGCGTACCGGCTCGGCGCCAGCGACTTCTATCTCGTCGGCTACTCGAGCGTCTTCCTCGTGGTGATCCTGCTCATGCCGCGGGGCATCCTCCCGTCCCTCGCGGAGCGCTGGCGCAAGCTCGGTCTGCGGCAGGCGCACCACGACGAGCGCGCCAAGGAGGTCGCCGCTTCGTGAACGCGCTGCTCGAAGTGAAGGACGCGTACAAGCGGTTCGGCGGGGTCGTCGCCGTCGACGAATGCACGTTCGCCGTCGAGCAGGGGACGATCACGGGTCTGATCGGCCCCAACGGGTCGGGGAAGACGACCGTCTTCAACCTGATCACGGGCTATCTGCCCGCCGACCGGGGCGAATTCCGCTTCGACGGCCGAGTCGTGCGTAAGCCCGACCCGACCCGTCTCGCTCGTCGTGGGCTGAGCCGCACGTTCCAGTACGCCCGTGTCTTCCCGAACCTGACCGTCCTCGAGAACCTCGCACTCGCAGTTCCATACGGCGTGCTCAGCGCCGGCCGCCTTCGCATCTCGAGCGAGGAGCGTGCACGCGGAGAAGAGCTGCTCGCCGACTTCAACCTGACCGGACACACGAACACGCTGGCCGCAGAGCTCTCGTTCGGCCAGCGCAAGCTGCTCGAGTTCGCCGCGACGTTGATGGCGACCCCGCGCCTCGTGCTTCTCGACGAACCCGCAGCCGGAGTGAACCCGGTGCTGATCGAGACGATCGAGGAGCACATCCGCCGCCTCAACGCCGCGGGTCTCACGTTCCTCATCGTGGAGCACGACATGCCGCTCGTGATGCGCCTCTGCAATCCCGTGATCGTCCTCGACCGCGGCCGCAAGATCGCCGAAGGCCCTGCGGCAGAGATGCAGGGCGACCCGCGTGTCCTCGACGCCTACCTCGGAGACTGACCGGTGCGGATCGTGCTGAAGGACGTCGTCGCCGGCTACGGGTTCGGAGACGTGCTTCGCGGGCTTGATCTCGTTGCCGAGTCCGGCGAGATCACGTGTCTGATCGGTCCGAACGGTGCCGGAAAGTCGACCGTGCTGCGAGCGGTGAGCGGGCTTCTGGTGCCGCGGCGCGGCACGATCCTGCTCGGAGAGAAGGACATCATCGGCTGCACGCCGCGGCATTTGCTCTCGCTCGGCGTCGTGCACGTGCCGCAGGAGCGCAGCCTCTTCCCGCTGATGACCGTCTGGGACAACCTCCTCCTCGGCGGCTACATCAACCACGACCGCAAGGCCGTGCAGCGCCGCGCCGAGGAGCTCGCGGAGCGCTTCCCGTTGATCGCCGAGCGTCGCCGGGAGCGGGCCGGCTCACTCTCGGGAGGCGAGCAGAAGACCGTCGAGATCGCCCGAGCGCTGATGCTCGAGCCAAAGGTATTGCTGATCGACGAGCCGTCGATCGGCCTCGCTCCCAAGGCGCGTGCGGAAGTCTTCACGACCCTCGCCTCGCTTTCCGACGGAGGCTGGACGATCCTGCTCGTGGAGCAGAATGCACGCTCGGGGCTCGCGATCGCGCAGCGAGGCGCCGTGCTCGACGGCGGCGTCGTCAAGCACACAGGGCCCGGAAACAGACTCCTCGACGACCCGGAGGTCGCACGCCTGTATCTCGGCGCTCGAGGCGTTGCGACTCAGAGCTCGTCTCGCAACGGAGTCTGAGTCGCACGGCTCACGCCCAGCGCCGAAAGGCAACAGCTGTGTTGTGGCCCCCGAATCCGAACGAGTTCGACACGGCGACCTCGACCTGCTCGTGCCGTGGACTGTTCGGGATGTAGTCGAGGTCGCACTCGGGATCCGCCACCTCGTAGTTGACCGTCGGCGGGAGGATGCCGTGCTCGAGAGCGAGCACGGTGAAGACGGCCTCAACCGCCCCCGCTGCGCCGAGGGTGTGTCCCGTCGCGCCCTTCGTGGATGAGATCGGCGTTCGTCTGGCCTTCTCCTCGCCGAGTGCGAGCTTCAGCACGCGCGTCTCTCCCGCGTCACCGAGCGGCGTCGACGTTCCGTGCGCGTTGACGTATCCGACTTCTTCCGCCTCGATACCAGCATCCGCGAACGCCATCTGCAGCGCGCGGGCCGGATTCGCACCTGTCGGGTCGATGTCGGAGACGTGGTTGGCGTCGGAGGAGACGCCGTAGCCGATGACCTCGGCGTGAATGCGTGCCCCGCGCTCGACCGCGTGTTGCAACTCCTCCAATACGAGCACTGCTGCGCCCTCGGCCAGGACGAATCCGTCCCTCTCGGCATCGAAGGGGCGAGAGGCGCGGGACGGCTGGTCGTTGCGCTTCGACAGTGCGCGCATCGCACCGAAGCCGGCCACGGCGACCGACGTGATCGGCGCTTCTGTGCCGCCACAGAACATCGCCTCGGCGCGACCGAGGCGGATCGCGTCCCACGCATCGCCGATCGCCATGTTCGACGCGGCGCATGCAGTCGATTCGGCGAGGAGAGGTCCGCGTGCCCCGAGCTCGATCGAGACCCAGCCGGCCGGCAGGTTCGGAAGCGTCTGCACGATCGAGAACGGATTGACCCGGTCGGGGCCTCTCGCCTCCAGTTGCAGAACACAGTCCTCGAACGATCCCACACCCCCAAACGCGCTGGCGATCGCAACACCGACGCGGTCGCCGTGCGTGGCCACGTCCAAACCGGCGTCCGCCTCAGCCTGCCGCGCCGCCGCGACCACCAGATGCGAACAGCGATCCATCCGGCGCGCGCTCTTCCGATCGACGTACTCCTCCACCTCCAGCCCTTTGACCTCGCAGGCAAAGCGCGTCGAATGACCGCTCGCGTCGAAGCGAGTGATCTCCGCCGCGCCGCGACCCCCCGCGAGCAACGCCTCCCACGAATCTCCGACGGAGTTCCCGATCGGGCTCACCATCCCGAGACCGGTGACAACGACCCTTCGCGACGGAGCGGGCATCGGAACACCCTACGCACTCGCAGCCGTGCGTCGCCATCTAGGGTCGTACGCCCGACCGCTCGAGGGCTCGGCGGTCTTCATGCGGCTCGACCTGAACTGAGGACCCACGATGAGCATCACGTCACTGCGCCCACTCCTTCCGCACCCTGTCGCGTGGTCGGCGAGCCCGCCGGCGTCGATGTCGACGCGACCGGTCTGCGGCTCGCGGCCGGCGGCAGACCGACTGGTTCGTGAATCCCGCCACGGGCGAGGCAACGCTCACCGCGCCCGCGGTTCTGATGCGAGTCGGCGGCGACTTCCTGTTCCAGGCCCGCGTCGAGGTTCAGTTCGGCGAGAGCTTCGATGCCGGCGTGTTGGTCGTCTGGCACGACGAGACGACGTGGGCGAAGCTCTGCTTCGAGTACTCACCTCAACGGGAGCCGATGGTCGTCTCGGTCGTCACGAGAGGAACCTCCGACGATTGCAACTCGGTCGTGGTCGAAGACCCGTTCGTCTGGTTGCGCATCGCCCGAATCGGAGAGGCAATCGCCTTTCACCACTCTCTCGACGGAGAGCGGTGGGCGTTCGTGCGCCACTTCCGGCTCTCTGTCGAGGAGGAGCTCGACGTCGGATTCGAAGCGCAGTCACCGCTCGGCTCCGGCTGCGCCGCGACGTTCACGCGCGTCCAGCTGGAACGTGCGACGCTGACAGCCCTTCGCGACGGAACCTGACGCAGTCGGCCCTCGGCTGATCCGCCCGGACCGGGCCCCGGCAACCGGAGCCGATCCGGCATCATCGATCGAACAGCGATGGAGAAGGGGGCAACACAATGAGCAGAGCCGTGGAAAGGGCGATCCTCGCCGGTGGGTGCTTCTGGGGGATGCAGGACCTGATCCGCAAGCGGCCCGGGATTCTCTCGACGCGGGTCGGTTACACGGGCGGCGACGTTCCGAACGCGACCTATCGGAACCACGGAACACACGCCGAGGCGATCGAGATCACCTTCGATCCCGAGCAGACCTCCTACCGCGAGCTGCTCGAGTTCTTCTTCCAGATCCACGATCCGACGACGTTGAACCGCCAGGGGAACGACGTCGGCATGAGCTATCGCTCGGCGATCTACTACCTGGACGACGAACAGCGCCTGATCGCAGAGGACACGATCGCCGACGTGGAGGCATCCGGTCTCTGGCCAGGCCGGGTCGTCACCGAGGTCGCGCCCGCAGGCCCGTTCTGGGAGGCCGAGCCCGAGCACCAGGACTACCTCGAGCGCTACCCGAACGGCTATACCTGCCACTTCCCGCGGCCTGGTTGGGTGCTGCCCCGTCGCACCGACGCGGTCGCCACGTAGGGAAAGTCGCCGCCGCCAAGCCTGACAACGCCAGCTACCGCGGCGTCAGGCGCCGCCGCCGAGGACCCAGAAGCGATCTCCCCGGTCGGCCTCGAGCGCTGCCAGCTGCTCGCGGTGGATCTCGCGAACCCGCGCCGGGGTGATCGCCTCGTCCGGGCTCACCTCTTCGATCGCGAGGCTCGTCTTGTCCTCGTACAGATGCTCGCCGGCGAGGCGCGCCTGGCTGTCGTAAGGCCAGATGAAGGCCTGCCGGCTCGACACGTGGTACAGCGTCTCCGCGTCGTCGACCTCGTAGCCGACGGCCTGCAGGTCGGCGCCGCGGGCGAGCTGGTGAAAGGTGATCTCGTCGCAGATCCCCCAGTCGCCGACCGCCAGCCGGTCATCCGAATGCCACAGCACGGACTCCCCGACGCTGTTGTAGAAGGCGAGCACCCCATCCTTGCCCTCGATCACAGCCGGGCTCGCGCCCCAGGTCACCCGGTACACGGGCTCGTCGACCATCATGTCCGGCGCCACGATCCGCTCGTAGTCCCCCGCGCCTTCGAGATGCACGTGGCGCCAGAAGTTGAGCAGGATGGCACGATGCAGCGGCACGGTCGTCCGCTCCAGCAGCTCTGCCGTCGGGATCATGCAGTCGTAGACGGCTTGCTCGAATCTGTTCATCGGCGCTCCTCGATCGTCTCGATGCTCTTTCGCCAACCTACAGCGGTGCGGGCGGCGGGCGCCAAAGACGTGCCTCGATAGAGTCTCTGCCGGTGGCTCCGACGCCTGAACGGACCGACCCGTCGGAGATCACCGAGAAGGCGGTCGCGAGCTTCGACGACGCGGGCGACGCGCGGTTGCGCGAGTTGATGCAGGCGCTCGTTCGTCACCTGCACGGCTTCGCTCGAGAGGTCGGCCTGACCCAGGAGGAATGGCGCGCGGCCATCGAGATGCTGACCGCGACCGGACGCATCACCGACGAGCATCGTCAGGAGTTCATCCTCTGGTCGGACACGCTCGGTCTCTCGATGTTCATCGACGCGCTCGCGAATCCGCTTCCCGAAGGCGCGACCGAGTCGACCGTGCTGGGGCCTTTCTATGTCCCCGGCTCACCGCTCCGCGCGTACGGGGCCGACATCTCGGAGCAGGCCGCCGGAACGCCGGCCTGGGTGTCCGGGCGTGTCGTCGACGTGACGACGGGCGAGCCGATCCCCCACGCGGAAGTCGACGTCTGGCAGAACGGAGACAACCGTCTCTACGCAGTGCAGGATCCCGACGCACCGGAACATCACCTGCGCGGACGGTTCGTGGCCCGCGAGGACGGTTCGTATGCCTTCCGCGCCGTGCGGCCGGTCCCCTATCCGATCCCCGACGACGGGCCCGTCGGGCAGATGCTCGCCGCGACGGGACGCCATCCGTGGCGGCCCGCCCACATTCACATGATCGTCCGCGCGCCCGGGTACCAGACGCTCGTCACCCACATCTTCGACGGCGAGAGCCGGTATCTGGACTCGGACACGGTGTTCGCGGTCAAGCCGTCCCTCGTGCGCACGTTCGATGAGCGGGGTCCCGACGACCCGGACACACCCGCGGGCATCGACGGCCCGTGGTGCTCGCTCGAGTGCACCCTCGCGCTCGCACCGGGCCCGGCGCGAGAGGTCGCGGATCCGGGACGGACGGCATGACGCCGGGCGCCGACGACTCCGAGCGGACGATCCGGAGGCTGCTCGAGAACTGGGTCATCTGGCGCGACGCAGGCCAGTGGGATCGCTTCCGCACGGTCTGGCACGACGACGGCGTGATGATGGCGACGTGGTTCCAGGGGACCGCCGACGAATTCATCCGCGTCAACATCGAGGGCTGGAAGCGCGGCGTGCGGATCCTCCACTTCCTCGGCGGCACGTCCGTCGAGCTCGAAGGAGCTCGAGCTGTTGCCCAGACGAAGATGACGATCTCCCAACGAGCGACGTTGCACGACGTCGAGTGCGACGTCGTCTGCACGGGCCGCTTCTACGACTTCCTCGAGGAACGCGACAGGCGCTGGGGCCTCGTCCTGCGCCAGCCGATCTACGAGAAGGACCGCCTCGACCCCGTCGACCCGGCCGCACGAGTGTCGCTCGATCCGGAGATCCTCGGCCGCTTTCCCACCGGCTACCGGCACCTCGCCTACCTCCAGACGCTGATCGGGTACGACGTCAAGCGCGACATGCCGGGACTGGACGGGCCGGAAGTCGAGGCGCTGTACCGGGACGGAGCCTCCTGGCTCTCGGGCGCACGGCCGCGGAGGCTCGACCGGCCGGCAACGATCTAGCCGATCGGCGAGCCTCTACCCGCCGAACCTCCGGTCACTCGAACGGGTGATCGACGCAAAGTGCGATACGTGGCAGGCAACGAGGCAGCGCGCTCAGCGGAGCTGGACGAGGTCAGGAGGCTGCTCTTCCCCGAGCTGCCGCCGGAGGAGGGCTGGGCGAGGATCGACGCGGCGATGGCGCGAGCCGCGGACGACCGACGGGTCGAGGCGATCGAAGAGCTCTGTTCCGGCGACCTGGACCAGGCGCTGCTCGACGCGCTCGGGCGGCTCCGCGAGCAGGACGACTCCGAAGAACCTGCCCCCTAGACGGTCAGCCTTCCGAGTCGGAGGCGACGACGAAGGCGACCTCGTCGACGAAGCACCAGCTCCAGTCCTCCCCGGGCTCGGCCGAGCGCGCGATCGGATGCCCGACCTCCCCCGCATGCCGCCGCGCGTGGCGATTCGGAGAGGAGTCGCAGCAACCGATCTTGCCGCAGCTCATGCACATCCGCAGGTGCACCCAGCTGCTTCCGATCTTCAGGCACTCCTCACAGCCCGCGATCGACGGCGGCAGGTCGACGATCTCGATCAGGCCGAGGTGGCTGCAGGCGGTCACCGACACCACGTCATCTTGGCCCAAAGGAGGACGTCGCCGTCGAAGTCCTTTGTGCTGAACTGACGAGGGCATCGTGGCGAAGACGACTAACGGCGAACGCAGCGCCGGGGCTTCGACGGTCGGCGAGCGCCGAGCCGAGGGCTTGCCCCCGTATCTGTTCGCCGAAGTCGACCAGCTGAAGCAAGAGCTTCGTCGGTCCGGTCGTGACGTGATCGACCTCGGGTTCGGGAACCCGGACATTCCGTCGCCGGAGGTCGCCGTGGAGAAGCTGCGTGAGGCGGCTCTTCGGCCGGCGAACCACCGCTACTCGGCAAGCCGAGGGATCGTGCAACTGCGACGTGCGATCGCCGAGCGGTACGAGTCCGTGTTCGGTGTCACGCTCGATCCCGACCGGCAGGTCGTCGCGACGATCGGGGCGAAGGAAGGCCTCTCGCATCTGCTCTGGGCGGTGGTCGCTCCGGGCGACCAGGTGCTGGTGCCGACGCCGACCTACCCGATTCATCGCGTGGCGCCGCAGCTCGCCGGCGCAACGGTCGTCACCGCTCCGGCGGACGGCGGTGTCGATGCGCTCGCGGAGGCGCTCGAGAGCAGTCACCCACGAGTCGTCATTGCCTCGTTCCCGCACAACCCGACCACAACGGTTACGACGCCGGCCGACATGCAACGGCTGGTCGACCTCGCGCTCGAACGCGAATTCCTGATCGTTCACGACTTCGCGTATGCCGACATCGCCTTCGACGGTCATCGGCCGCCGTCGATCCTGGCGGCTCGGGGTGCGACGGAGTGCGCGGTCGAGCTGTACAGCCTGACGAAGTCGTTCTCGATGGCGGGCTGGCGCGTCGGCTTCGCGGTCGGACAGGCCGAAGCCGTGCAAGCACTGACGAAGCTGAAGTCGTACCTCGACTACGGAACGTTCCAGCCGATCCAGATCGCCTCGATCGTCGCACTCCGCGAGGCGGCCGACTATCCGCGAGAGGTGTGCGAGATCTACCGGCGCCGTCGCGACGTGCTCTGCTCCGGTCTCGAGCAGGCCGGCTGGCACGTCACTCCACCGGCCGGGACGATGTTCGTGTGGGCGCCGATTCCGGGCCGGTTCGCCGAGCTCGGTTCGCTCGAGCTGGCGCTGCGCCTCGCGCGCGAGGCGGGTGTTGCCGTCAGTCCGGGTGCGGGGTTCGGAACCGGCGGGGAAGGTCACGTCAGGTTCGCGCTCGTCGAAAACGAGCAACGGATCCGCCAGGCCACGCGGGCGATCCGCCAGTTCCTCCGAGCTGGCTAGGTACGCGGCCGTTGAGCCGTTTCCGAAGCTCTAACGTCGGCTGAGATCGGCTCAGGTGACGTGAGATGGGTAGAACTTTCTACCCCCGAGCATCCGCCGTTCGAGCGCGGCATCCTGGAACGTCTGACCGGCCAGATGCAGGTAGTAGCGGGTCGTCGGCACACCGGAGGTGGCCGAAGAAGCGACTGGTCGCGGACGCGCTCGCCGCGTAGGTTGAACGTGGGCCGGGCACACCTTGAGCGCCGCCCCGCGTGAACCCATTGACGCCCGTGTTCTTGCTCGTTATCACTAGAAAGGCCAAGGCGTTGCCTCTGTGCTCGATCCCGACCGCTTCCAAGTCGTGCTCGTCTCCCCAACTTGGCCGGGCCCGCCGGTTCGCGCGATCGACTCCGTCAACGACTCGGCGATACCAACTCATCCCACCAAGCGAGTTCGGCAATCGAATATCTGCGTGAACCTGCTCCGTTCCTTGACTTGGAGATGCATCGGCCTAGCTTGTAGGTGAAAGCAACTGGAGGAGGGGGACATGGCCGCCGCTCTGAGCGCCGCCAGCATCAAGTTCCACACCGACGACGATGACAAGGATGCCGACACCCATGTCACTGTTGAGGTGCGCGACGAGCAAGGAACGATCGCTGCCCGGATCGACGACGACTTCGGTCTGTTTACCGACCAAAGCGACAACGGTCCCTTCGACCTGGAGCTGAAGAACAAGAGCTCGAAGAGCGCACTTCGCTCGGGCACGGTCGAAATTCGCGTCGACCCGAAGGGCGACGATGTTTGGAAGTTCAACTACTTCCTCGATCTCATGTTCGACGACGGCTCGCATCTAACCAGCGAGGCGTCGGGACTGAGGCTGAGCGAGCAGCAGCAGGAACAGCAGTTCGCTATCGCCTGACCGACCTCGAAGACGGAGCCGGATTGCGTCTGGCGATGATCATCGTTCCAGCCGCTGTCCGGCTCCGTGCTTTGAGCCGATCCCTATGACGTTCCGAGGAAGCTCGCCGGGTTAGTGTCGGCGATTCTCCAGAAGACGTCTTCGCCAAGGGCAGCGCGCAGACGGACCGCGCGCCGACGCTCCTCGAGCGTCGCGCTTTCGACGACGTAGAAGTCGGAGCCGAAGAGCGTGCGGGAGAGGACGCGTTCGTCGGAGAGCAGGACCTTGAGTAGGTAGGCGTATTCATCGTCTGCGAACAAGGTGTAGGCGATGTCGGTCCAGAGATTCGGCTAGCGGCCTGAGCGGATCATGTCGAGGATCTTCGCCAGCCAGCTCTTCTTGGAGATGTCCATTCCCGATTCCCACGGGTGTTTGAGGTAGTTACTACGGATTCGAGCCGGCGCCTCCGAGGGGAGTCTCAACTCGGGCCGGACGGGAAGGCCCCTTCCCGGAGGTGGTTTGTGTCGTCTCCGCCCCCTCGATCCGACACCCTCGCCCGGCCCGCTCACCTGACCCCTCGAGGGGCCGTTGCCCGATCCGCCGGGCTTCGACGGCTAGAGTGACTTTGGGCCGGACGAGAAGGCCCCTTTGCCGGAGGGCGTTAGTTCCCTCTACCCCCCGTCGATTCGACACCCTCGCCCGGCCCGCTCTCCTGATCGCCAATCGATCCCCGGGGGCGCTTGCGATTCTCGGCGTTCGACCGCCCCTTGCTTGGCGTCGGGTGACCCGCCTTGCTTCGACGATTGGCGGCCTGAACGAGCGAACCGCCTTGCGGCGGCTCGCTCGACAACCCCACCTCTCAGCCCTTGGCCTCGGCTCTTCTCGGCCTCACCCGACGTATGGGACGAGGCTGACGGCAAGAAAGCCGGGGTAGAAGAAGAGGGCAGAGAGAACGGCCCAGCCTTGTCGCTGAGCCGTTCCCGTTAGATCCGCCAGTTCATGCGATAAGAACGGCCTGACGGCCCTGTAGAGCGGGCCGTTTGACGCCGATAACGGGCCCTGTGACTTCCCGGCTCGCGCCCACAGCTCTCGCCGTGACGGTCGCGGTGTTCGCCGCCGTCGCCGTGCAGTGGACCGCTCACCTGGGCGGACCGCCGGTCGATCGGCTCGTCGACAACTGGCTGTACGACGTCGTCGGGGTGGCCGGGGGCCTGACCTGCGTCGTGCGCGGGCTCACGGCCAGAGAGCGCGCGGCGTGGATCTGGATCGGAGCCGGCGTCCTTGCCTGGACCGCCGGCGACATCTACTGGACCGTCGCCCTCGAAACGGTGAAGAATCCGCCGTACCCCTCGCTGGCGGACGTCGGGTATCTGGGCTTCTATCCGCTCGTCTTCATCGGGATCGGGCTCCTGGTGCGCGAGCGCGTGATCCGCTTCAGCGCGAGCGTGTGGCTCGACGGCTTCATCGCCGCCTGCGCGGTGAGCGCCGTCGCGAGCGGCGTGGTGCTCGCCGACGTCTGGCGCACCGCGACCGGAGGGGTCGCCGCCGTTGCGACGAACATGGCGTACCCGGCCGGCGATGCCTTGCTCCTCTGTCTCGTGCTTGCCGCGTTCGCATTCTCGGGATGGCGGTTCGACCGGACGTGGCTGTTGCTCGCCTGCGGCCTCACGGTCTTCGGAGTCGCAGACAGCGTGTACCTCGTCGAGGTGGCGAACGGCACCTACCAGCTCGGCACGGTGCTCGACCTCGGCTGGCCCACCGGCTTCGTGCTGATCGCGGTGGCGTCGTGCTCCCCTCGCGGGACCGTCGCCCGTCTGCAACTCGAAGGGAGGCGCGTGCTGGCCGCGCCGTTGATCCTTGCCGCCGTGTGCCTCGCCGTCGAGGTCCAGGACCACTTCGTGCGGGTCGGGTCGCTGGCGATCGCAATCGCCTCGGTCGGGCTGATCGCGGTGATCGCGCGCCTCGCCCTGACCTTCGACGAGCACCTCGATCTCCTCCGCGCATCGCGCACCGAGTCCCTGACGGACGCCCTGACGGGTCTCAGCAACCGTCGCGCGCTTCTTCAACGACTCGGCGAGGCGTTCGCCGAACCGGGTGGCCCGGGTCGGCTGCTCCTGCTCTTCGACCTCGACGGCTTCAAGTCGTACAACGACACGTTCGGGCACGAGGCCGGTGACATGTTGCTCAGCCGGCTCGGTGCGAGGCTCCTCCGCAGCGTGGCGTCGAGAGGCGAGGTCTTTCGACTCGGCGGCGACGAGTTCTGCATCCTGCTCGAGGGTGAGCTGATCGACCTCGAGTGGGTTCGTGCCGCCGCAACCGCAAGCCTCCGGGAGAGCGGCGAGGGATTCACGATCACCTGCTCGAGCGGGTACGCGCTGATCCCCGGCGAGTCGTCGGATCCGAGCGAGGCGCTTCGTATCGCCGATCGAAGGATGTACGCGGAGAAGGGGAGCAGGATCCTCGCCGATGACTCGAGCGGCGTGCTCGTGCAGGCGCTGATCGAGCGCGACCGGTACCTCGGCGAGCATTCGCGGGGAGTCGTCGCGTACGCGACCGCGCTCGCCCGCCACGCCGGCCTCACCGGCAAGGAGGCGGAGCTCGTGCGAACGGCGGCCGAGCTCCACGATGTCGGGAAACTCGCGCTGCCCGAGGCGATTCTCTCGAAGCCGGAGCCGCTCGAACCGGAGGAGTGGGCGCTCGTCCGACAGCACACGCTGGTCGGAGAACGCATCGTCGGTGTCGCTCACGGCCTCGGCGATGTCGCACGGACGATCAGATCGACCCACGAGCGCTGGGACGGAATGGGATACCCGGATCAGCTGGCGGCGGAGCAGATCCCCTACGCGTCACGACTGATCGCAGTCTGCGACGCTTTCGACGCCATGACGACGACGCGTCCGTACACCGCCGCGCTGACGCCGCAGGAAGCGATCGACGAGCTCGTCCGCAACGCCGGCGCGCAGTTCGACCCGCAGCTCGTCGACCTCTTCGTCCACGGCGTGCTCCGCGAAGCGCCCCCGATCCTGAGATCCCTTCCCGGCACGGCCGCGACCGGCTGAGACCTGTTGAATCGGCGCGTGGGTCGGCGCCGAGTCCAACTTGACCCGGCTCTGGACAGGAATCGCGGGCGCGAAGTATCCTTGACAGCGCGCCGAGCCCCTCCTCGACGTCACTCACGAATGCTGACAGCGTCCTCTACCGCCTGGCAGCTCGGTCTGCTGCTCGGCATCGTCGTGATCGCGGTGGCAGCGGCGATCGTGATCACGATCGTGCTGCTCGCCAGGAGGATCGCCGCGCAGGCCAGGACGGCCGAGCAGGCGGTCGAGGTGGTGCGACAGCAGACCGTCGAGCTGGCCGGTATCGGTCAGATCAACGACTCGGGCGTCCGGATCCTGCACGCCGCCCGGGCGCTCCGGAAGGCGGCGGTCGGCAAAGTGATCCTCGCGATGATCGTCGCACGACTACTGGTGGACTGCGCTCGCCATCGGGCTCGTTGCCGCGCTGGTCGTCGCGACGCTGCTCGCGCTGCTCATCCGGTACGTCGTCAGCATCGACAGGTCGGTCGGGAACCTGCTGGAGATCGCGGGCAAGGTCGGCGCGAACACGGCGAACATCCCGCAGCTGACCGCGACCGCGCCGGTGCTCGCCCTGATCGTGGACGAGGCCGTGATCCAGGACGGCTACATGAACGCCCTCACCGACGGGTACGGGGACGCGGCATGAGCCTCGCACCGCACGATGCTTGAGTCTCTGTCTGAGCGTGCTGCTCGCCGCGGTCGTCGTCGTGGTGCTGGCCGTCGCGCTGATCGTGGTCCGCCAGCGGCTGACGTCGATCTCCGCGAACCTCGCGACGCTCGGCGGGGCACTGCAAGGCGTCGAGGCCGAGCATCTGCGGCCGCTCGAGGGCGCCGTCACGGCGATCAACGCGCAGTTCGACATCATCCTCGGCGCCCTGCCCGGCATCGCGCGCAAGGCTGCGATCGTCGCCGAGCGGAGGCCGCGATGACCCTCTGGTGGATCGGCGACGTCATCCTGCTCGTCGTGCTGCTGCCGGTCGTCGTCTACCTGCTGAGCGGCGTGCTCAAGGCGGCGCAGAGCATCGTGCCGAGCGTTCGGCAGATCGCGACCGTCGCTGCCGCAGGGTCGAAGGACCTCGACTCCGCCGCACTGCTCCTGACGACACAGGATCAGGTCGCGCGAACGGTCGCGGGCGTCGCGAACTACGGCGGGTCGCTGGACGTCATCCTCGACGACGCGGAGTAGCGAAGAAGATGCCTGCAGCCGGAGTGGTCATGATCATCGCCGTCGTCCTGATCGTGCTGGCGCTCGTCTACTACCTGCTCGCGACGATCGTGGCGCTGCGCAAGATCACAGCCGGGCTCGACGAGGTGATCGCCGACGTCACGGGGATCGTCGAGAAGAGCGCGCCGGTCAACGGAATCGTGGCCGCGATCAACGAGCAGCTCGATGCCGGCGTCGACCTGCTCGAGGGTCTGCTGGTCAAGAAGGCGGGGCTCGTCGACGCGGTCGGGCTCGTCGAGGGCCTGTATCCCGGAGCCGCCGCGGCGGGGTTCCGCAACTTCCCGGACAGCTCGACGCTCGAGGCCCCGCGGATCGGCGAGGTCTACACGAAGGGCACGCTCACGCTCGCGCGGCTCGGCCGCGAGGCGCCGATCGCCGCCGCGAGCCCGAACGGCCCGGCACTGCGGAACGTCGAAGGCGGGAGCCTCGCTGCGCGGCTGCTCTACCCCGAGGAGCGCCAGGCGGCGCCGCTGAAGATGCCCCGCTCTCCTGTCATCGGCACCGACGCACCGGTCCAGTACGAGCAACGCGAAGACATCGGCGCACCTCGCAAGCGCCTCCCCACCCGTTCCTAGATAGGAGGACGGACCTGCAGACCCCTGCGGCATTCGACTACGAGCGCGCGACGAGCGTCGACGGCGTGATCGCCTCGCTCCAGAAGGTCGGCTCCGGCGCCCGCGTGATCGCGGGCGGGCACAGCCTGCTGCCGATGATGAAGCTTCGCCTGGCGAATCCGGCGCACCTGATCGACATCAACGACCTGGCGGAGCTCGCATTCATCCGTGAGCAGGACGGCGAGATCAGGATCGGAGCCCTGACACGGCACGTGGAGCTCCTGAAATCCGAGCTGCTCGCCCGCCGCTTCCCGATCTTCCGGGATGCCGAGCTGGTGATCGCCGACCCCGTCGTGCGGAACCGCGGCACCATCGGCGGCTCGCTCTGTCAGGCCGACGCGGCGGAGGACCTCTCGGCCGTCTGCAGCGCGGTCAAGGCCCGCGTGGTGATCCGAGGAACGGCCGGAGAGCGAATAGTGAGCATGGAGGACTTTCACGTCGGGCCGTACACCACCGCGGTGAGCGACGGGGAGCTGCTCACCGAGGTTCGGATCCCGGTACGACCGGGCTGCGGCAGCGCACACGAGAAGGTCGAGCGCCGCGCCGGCGACTGGGCGATCGCCGCCGCCTCGGCGGCGGTCTGGGTCGAGAGCGGCCGGATCGCCGACGCCGGCATCGCGCTGAGCGCCGTCGGATTGACGACGATCCACCTCTCCAGGGCCGAGGAGCTCCTGCGAGGTCAGCTCCCGTCACAGGAGCTCTTTGCCCAGGCAGGCGAGATCGCCTCCGCGGACTGCTCGCCGACCGCCGACGGTCGAGGCCCCGTCGACTACAAACGCCATCTCGCCGGTGTCCTGACGGCTCGCGCACTCGAACGCGCGAGCGCCCGCGCCCAGAATCAGGGGGTTACGTGATGAACGTCTCGATCAGCATCAACGGCCGGCAGGTCTCCCGCGAGATCGAGCCGCGCCTGCTGCTCGTGCACTTCATCCGCGACACGCCCGGCCTGACCGGCACGCACTGGGGCTGCGACACCTCCAACTGCGGCGCCTGCGTCGTCCTGCTCGACGGCGCCCCGGTCAAGTCCTGCACCATGCTGGCGGCGATGGCCGAGGGCCACGAGATCCGGACGGTCGAGTCGCTCGAGGTGAACGGGGTGCTCGATCCGGTCCAACAGGGGTTCCACGAGCTCCATGCGCTGCAGTGCGGCTTCTGCACTCCCGGGATGCTGATGACGGCCCGGGGCCTGCTGGACGAGAACCCGAATCCCGACCGACCAGGAGATCCGAACGGCGATCTCCGGCGGTATCTGCCGTTGCACGGGCTACAAGAACATCGTCGCCGCCGTGCGCTGGGCCGCCGAACATCCAACCCCCGCGAAGCAGGAGGCACCCGCTTGACGGTCGTCGAGAACCTTCCCAGCCCTCGGACCGAGCGCCCGATCGGCTTCGGCCGGTTGAAGCGCAAGGAGGATGCGCGGTTCATCCGCGGCAAGGGCACGTACCTCGACGACATCCGCCTGCCGGGAATGGTGCACGGCGCCATGCTGCGGAGCCCGTTCGCGCACGCGCGCATCGTCTCGATCGACACCTCGAGGGCGCTCGCCCACCCGAACGTCGCGGCCGTCATCACCGCGAAGGATCTCGAGACGCTCGGGCTCGCGTGGATGCCGACGATCTCGTACGACACCCAGGCGGTGCTCGCAGGCGACAAAGTGCGCTTCCAGGGTCAGGAGGTCGCGTTCGTGATCGCCACGGACGAGTACTCGGCGAACGACGCGCTCTCGCTGATCGACGTCGAGTACGAGCCGCTTCCCGCGATCGTGAACGCCCGCAAGGCACTCGACCCCGACGCACCGCTGATCCGCGACGACAAGGCGGGCCAGCGCGACAACCTCGCCAGCCCGCTGTGGGAGGCCGGCGACCAGGAGGCGACCGACCGCGCGTTCGCCGAGGCCGACACCGTCGTACAGCGCGACATCATCTACCCGCGCTGCCATCCGGCGCCGCTCGAGACGTGCGGCATGATCGCCGATTTCAACCCCGAGACCGGCCAGCTCGACATCTACAACGGCAACCAGGCGCCGCACGCACACCGGACGGTCTACGCCCACGTCGCCGGGCTGGCCGAGCACATGATCCGGATCCAGTGCCAGGACATCGGCGGCGGCTTCGGCAACAAGGTGCCCGTCTACCCCGGTTACGTCTGCGCGATCGCCGGCTCGATCGTGGCCGGCGTGCCGGTGAAGTGGGTCGAGAACCGCTCCGAGAACCTGATGTCGACGGGATTCGCCCGCGACTACGTGATGCATGCAGAGATGTGCTCCAAGGACGGCAAGATCACCGGCCTGCGGGTCGACGTGATCGCCGACCACGGCGCGTTCGACTCGACCGCCCAGCCGACGAAGTTCCCGGCCGGGTTCTTCCACATCGTCTGCGGGTCGTACGACCTCGAGGCGGCGCACGTCCAGGTCAAGGCGGTGTACACGAACAAGGCACCGGGCGGTGTCGCATACCGGTGCTCGTTCCGGATCACCGAGGCCGTCTACCTCGTCGAGCGGATGGTCGACGCCCTCGCGCTCGAGATGAAGGTCGACCCGATCGAATTGCGCATGCGCAGCTTCATCGCGCCGGAGCAGTTCCCGTACGAGACGACCACCGGCTGGACGTACGACTCGGGGAACTACGCCGAGACGATGCGCGTGGCGATGGAGATCGCGGGCTACGAAGAGCTGCGACGCGAGCAGGCGGAGAAGCGCGC
Source organism: uncultured Thermoleophilia bacterium (assembly GCA_963851065.1). GTDB lineage: Bacteria > Actinomycetota > Thermoleophilia > Gaiellales > Gaiellaceae > PALSA-600. Next base: position 320,565 of record CAWKNW010000009.1, on the reverse strand, counting down.
GCGCGGTGAGCTGATGGGCATCGGCGTGTCGTTCTTCACCGAAGGCGTCGGCGCCGGGCCGCGCAAGCACATGGACATCCTCGGGCTCGCGATGAACGACGGAGCGGATCTGCGCATCCACCCGTCGGGGAAGGCGGTCGTCTCGATCAGCGCCCAGACCCAGGGCCAGGGGCACGAGACGACGTTCGCGCAGATCGTCGCCGAGGAGCTCGGCATCCCGCCCGAGGACGTCGAGGTTCGCCACGGTGACACCGACCGCTCGCCGTACGGGCTCGGCACGTACGGCAGCCGCTCGACACCCGTTTCGGGCGGTGCGGTCGCGATCGTGTCGCGCAAGGTGCGCGACAAGGCGCGCCTGATCGCGTCGACGATGCTCGAGGCGAGACCGGAGGATCTCGCGTGGGAGAAGGGCCGCTGGTACGTCAAGGGCGACCCCGAGAAGGGCGTGCTGATCGAGGAGATCGCGGAGCGCGCCTACAGCGGCGACGAGCTTCCCGAGGGCATGGAAGGCGGGCTCGACGCGCAGGTGATCTACGACCCGCCGAACCTCACGTATCCGTACGGGGCCTACATCGCCGTCGTCGACATCGACCCCGACACGGCACAGGTCACCGTCCGGCGCTTCATCGCCGTCGACGACTGCGGGGTGCGGATCAATCCGATGATCGTCGACGGCCAGATCCACGGCGGCCTCGCCGAAGGCGTCGGGATCGCGCTGATGGAGGTGATCACCTTCGACGACGAAGGGAACTGCCTCAACTCGTCGTTCATGGACTACCTGATCCCGACCGCGCTCGAGTGCCCCGACTTCGAGCTCGGCGAGACCGTCACACCGTGCCCGCACCACCCGCTCGGCGCGAAGGGAGTCGGCGAGTCGCCGAACGTCGGATCGCCGCCGGCGATCGTGAACGCGGTCATCGACGCGCTGCACGCGACGCACGGCGTCGACCACATCGACATGCCCTGCACTCCGGCACGGGTCTGGGCGGCGATGCAAGGGCGCCCAGAGCCACCGCAATGATGAGCCCCGCCGTGTCGCGGCGGGCCGCAGAGCTCGCCGCCGAGGGCACGGCATTCGTGACGGCGACGGTCGTCCGCGCCCAGCGCCCGACCAGTGTGCGAGCCGGAGACGTTGCGCTCGTCCTGCGCGACGGCTCGATCGAGGGCTTCGTCGGCGGTGTGTGCGCACAGCAGAGCGTGCGTGTCTACGCCCTGAAGGCAATCGAGACGGAGGAGGCACTGCTCTTGCGCATCGTTCCCGACGGGCCCGTCGGCGAGGATCCCGACACCGGCCGCGTGATCGCAGTCGAGGAGGGAGCCGTGACGGCGCAGAACCCGTGTCTCTCGGGCGGCGCCATCGAGATCTTCCTCGAACCGGTTCTGCCGGCACCACGGGTCCTCGTCGTCGGCGACACGCCGATCGCGGCCGCCCTGGTCTCGCTCGGCGCCGAGCTCGACCTGACCGTCGTCTCGGTCGTCGGAGGAGCACCGGAGCCGGCCGCGGACGATCTCGCACTCGTCGTCGCCGCGCACGGCCGCGACGAGCTGCACACGCTCCGGCAGGGGCTCGATGCGGGCGTGCCGTACGTCGGGCTCGTCGCCAGCCACAAGCGTGGCGCGGGCGTTCTCGCCGACCTGCGGGCCGACGGCGTGCCCGAGGCACAGCTCGGGCTGATCGACGTGCCCGCGGGCATCGACATCGGGTCGCGCACTCCTGCGGAGATCGCGCTGTCGATCCTGGCGAACGTCGTCGCCACGCGACGCGGGGAGCGGGCCGCCGCGCCGGGCAACACGCAAATCGCCGTCGCCGCGCCCACGCCGACGCTTGCGGTCGACCCGATCTGCGGCATGACCGTCGCCGCCGTGCCGAGCACGCCTTCGGTCGAGCACGAAGGCGAGACGGTGTACTTCTGCTGCGACGGCTGCAAGGCCAAGTTCGAGGCGCAACACCGGGCTGCATGACCGACCCTGGGCGCGAGGGAGAAGAGCGAGGCGCCGGCTCGGCCGGCGCCGGAGCGAGAAAGAGCGACGTAGGCTCGACGGAGTCGCCCGAAAGTGCCGACGAGCTCCGCCGGCTGGCGCCCGACATCGAGACGCTGGCACGGCGACTCGCGGACGTCGACTACCTCGTCGACGAAGGCCTCGCGACGTCGATGTTCCTCAGCCTGCGCCTGCCGCAGCCCTTGCTGCTGGAAGGCGAGGCAGGCGTCGGCAAGACGGAGGCCGCGAAGTCGCTGGCGGCGGTGCTCGACACACCGCTCCACCGCCTGCAGTGCTACGACGGGATCGACGCGGCCGAGGCGCTCTACGAGTGGAACTACCCGCGCCAGCTCCTCGCCATCCGCCTCGCCGAGTCGAGTGGTTCCACCCCCCGCGAAGACGAGCTCTTCGGCTCCGACTACCTGATCCGCCGGCCGCTGCTTCGTGCGCTCGAACATCCGGGCCCGCGGCCTGCGGTGCTGCTGATCGACGAGATCGACCGCGCGGACGACGATTTCGAGGCATTCCTGCTCGAGTTGCTCGCCGACGCGAGCGTGACGATCCCCGAGATCGGCACGATCAGCGCGACGCATCCGCCGATCATCGTGCTGACCTCGAATCGGACGCGCGACCTCCACGACGCGGTCAAGCGACGCTGCCTCTACCACTGGATCGCCTATCCGACGCCGCAGCGCGAGGTGGAGATCGTGCGCCGCAGAGTCAAGGGCGTCTCGGAGACTCTTGCCGTCCAGGTCGCGAACGCCGTCTCCCGGATGCGGCAGAGCGACGTCCAGAAGCCGCCGGGCATCGCCGAGGCGATCGACTGGCTGGCGGCGCTCGACCTGCTCGGCATCGAACGGCTCGATGCCGAGGCGGCCGATCGCACGCTCGGATCGGTGCTGAAGTACAGCGAGGACCAGGAGGTGATCCGCGCGGCGGGCCTGGAACAGCTCGTGGGCAGCGGTGACTGAGGCAATGCCGGCCTTCGGCGTCGAGACGATCGACCTCGACCTCCCGGAGCTCGCGGGAGCCCTGAGCCGCCGCCTGCACGACGCCGGCATGCCCGTCACCCCCGGACGCTCGATCGACTTCACGCGGGCGCTGACGATCGTCCGGCCGATTGCGCGCAGGCAGCTGTACTGGACGGCGCGCGCCGTGTTCGTCACCGAGCAGGCGCAGGTGCCGGTCTTCGACGCGGTGTTCTTCTCGATCTTCGGCGCCGGGCCAGGGGCCGAGGACGCCGCCCCCGATGCTCCCTCACGCACCGCGGCGCCGGACGGCCGCCCCCGCCCGGAACATGCCGCCTCGAACGAGATCGGCCCGGCCGGCTTCCCGTCGCCCGCGCAGGAGAAGACCGACGGCGGTGACGAGGTCGAGCAGGAGCTCCCGGTCGCGCAGGCGAGCGACGAGGAGCGCCTGCGGCACATGAGCTTCGACGCGCTGGCCCCACACGAGCTCGCAAGGCTCTACGAGCTCATGTCGCGGCTCGAGCTCGCAACGCCACGGCGCCGCATGCGGCGCTACGAGCACAGGCGCCGCGGTGAGCGCATCGACCTGCGACGGACACTGCGTGCCGGCCTGCGGACAGCAGGGGATCCGGTGAGGCTCGCCCATCGGCGCCGCCGCGTCTCTCCGCGCAGGCTCGTCCTGTTGTGCGACATCTCCGGCTCGATGGAGCCGTACGCGCGCGCTTACCTTCAATTCCTGACGTGCGCCGCCGGCCGCGGACCGAATGCCGAGGCGTTCGTCTTCGCAACGAGACTGACGCGCATCACCCGCGCTCTCGCCTCGCGCAATCCCGAGCGCGCGATTCAGCGCGCTGCCGCGACTGCACCCGATTGGTCGAGCGGAACCCGGATCGGCGATGCGTTGCGCGAGTTCAACGACCGCCACGGACGCCGCGGCATGGCACGCGGTGCCGTGGTCGTGATCCTGTCGGACGGCTGGGAGCGAGGCGACCCGATGCTCGTCGGTCGCGAGATGGAGCGCCTGGCTCGCCTCGCGTACCGGATCGTGTGGGTCAACCCGCGCGTCGGCGCCGACGACTTCGCCGTGCGCTCCGGCGGCATGGTGGCCGCCCTGCCGTACTGCGACGCGCTCGTCAGCGGCCACACCTTCGAAGCCCTCGGCGAGGTCGTCGAGGCGATCGGGTCCGAATCGTGGGACGCACCACCGGTGCGCGGAGCCGAAGCGGCGGACGAAGACGACTCCTGGGCGAGCGCGACTCCGGTCCCGGGGAGCTCGGTCGGCATGCCGAGCGGGCACGGCCCGAGCAAGGGCAGGACGACGCCGGGTTGGGTGACGGAGTGACCGAGCCCGAGAGCAAGCTGTGCATCTACCCCGGCTGCAACCGCCCTGCCGTGCCCGCCCACCAGCTGGGCGGCCCGCAGCCGTCGTTCTGCGATCTGGACGAGCACAATGCCTTGACCGCACACCAGGAGCGTCAGAGACTCGCGAGCAGCGAGACTCACCAACGAGAAGGAGAAAAGAGCGATGGCTGACGAGGCCTACCGCGCGGTGTTCCTGCGCGTGCACCCGACAGGGAAGATGGTGCTCAGCCTGACGACGGAGCCCGACGGCAACGAGGGACGCTACGCCGAGCTGGTCGCCGGCGAGCTCGGCGTTCCGCCGCTCGACGTCAAGGTCGTTCCCGCGGACACGAACCGGTTCGGCGTGGGGCACGGCTACAACACCAGCCCGTCCGCCGGCACCGCGGCAGCGGTGGTGAGCGCCTCCGACAAGATCCGCGCGAAGGCGCAGCTGCTCGCCGGGATGGCGCTGGGCGCCGCACCTGAATCGCTCGAGTGGTCGAACGGCGCCTGGATCGGAGCCGACCGCAGCGACCCGACCCAGGTGAAGACGATCGAGGAGATCGCGCTGTACGCGCACGGCACCGGCCCCTTGCCGCCCGGCGTCGAGGGCGGGCTCGACGCGCAGACCGTCTACCGCGACTGATCCTCGAGGCTGATGCCTCGGGTCCGGACGAGCAGGAAGATGAAGAACGCGGCGACGAACGCGAGGATGAGCGATTCGCCCCACGAGATTCCGATCGCGGCCATCCCGAACAGCAAGTAGAGGCCGAAGAGGAGCGCCCACAGGAAGCTCGAGACGCCGGGGTCGATGATCGCGGCACTCCGCGGCGGCCCGACCGCGACGGATTCGGCCGGCGATCGTTCTTCGGAGGCGTCGACCTCGACCTCGACCTCGTCCGAGACCTTCAAGCGCCCCGAACAGCGCCGAGTACGGCTTCATCCCCCAGTCGCTCTGCTTGACGACGGCCCTGGCGGTGAGCTCACCCTCCGGTCCGACTCCGACGTCGAACCCGATCGGGTGCGTGACGCCGACCAGCGTCAGCTCGCCCTGCACGTGCAGCGTGTTCCCGTCCGGGGCGACCTCCACCGCCGTCGACCTGAAGGCGATCTCCATGCCCAGGAGGACTTCGCTGACGATCGTCTCCTCGATGTTCGCCTTGTCGTCGTCCTCGAGCGGCTGCATACCGCCCGTCCCGTGGAGCACGCGCAGAGATGCGGGGTCGGCGTCGAAGACGAGGCTCGTGTCCGCAGAGCCGTTCCCCAGCTCGAGCGTCGCCTCCCACCCGGTGACGCGCAGGAGCAGGTCGTGGCCGGCCTTGGCGGCGGCCCCCCCACGGCCCGTCCGGACGAAGAGCGTCGCGTTCTCGGGCCCGAGCTTGTACGTGCCGGCCGGGATCGGAATGCGCGGAGCCTACTCCCCCTCCCTCCCCCACCTCATCCTCCATCCGCACCCAACTGGTCGAGCAGGTTGACCACACGCTGTATTGGAAGTTTCCAACGCGCTCGACACGAAGTGAGATTTCGCGTCGTCACGAACCCAGGGCCTGTGTCGTTACGTCCCGATCGATCTTCGCCCAGAGCGCCGATGCCGCCTGCGGGTTGGTGGTTTGGAGTGCGCGGGCTCGGACGATCTCGGCATCGATGGTCCGGTTGCAGACCGACAAGTTGTTGTTGCTGCCGTCCCGGGCTGAAACGAGGCGCAGGTCAGCAGCGGGCTGAAGAAGTCAGCGGCCGAGGGGTAGTCGGCGCCCCAGACGGAAGCAATTGCCTGCGGCCTTAGACGCGGTCCCCGGCTTCGTTATAGGCGCGGTTGTTGACCTTGAAGCGGGCCTTGTAGCCGAGGCGCCGGAGCGCCGAAACGACGTCGGCCGGGCCGAGCTTCACGCAACAGGTGGCGATCCAGAGCAGCACTGTCTGCCCTTTCGTGCCGGTCGCGTCGACAAGCCGCCGGGCCTTGGCGAGCCGGGCCGCGGTACCGCCCGTCTGGGCTCGGGTCGATCGTGTATGGACAGTAGGGCCGGTAGCCGTCGAAGTTCGGCGGCAACACGTGACAAGCGCGCTGACTCACGGCGTGGCCCCCGGGCGCGCAAGCACGTGGTGCGGTCGAGGGCGTAGTTGATCGCCTGTCGCACCCGGCGGTCGTTGAACGGCGGCACTCGCGTGTTCAGGGCGACGTACCCAGTCGCCGCTCCCGGACTGCTGTGCAGTTGACTGGCGTATGTGCCATTCAACAGCCTGGAGCGTACGGCTGGTGTGATCGCGAAGATCCCGGCGTCCGTGACGTCCGCCTGTTGCCGCTCGACTGCTCGGACCGCGGCGTCGCCCGACTTGACGAGCTCGAAACGATCTCGTTCGGGTAGCCGTCCGGTTGCGCCAACTCCGACCAGACGTGGAATCGGGGGTTCCGCGCGAGCCGGATGGCGCGTTTCGTGTTGTAGCTGCAATCATGTAGGGGCCGGTCGCCGGCAGCGGCCGATGCGCCGCCGAGCGGCGCGTCGGCCGGCACGGCGTCGGCCATCGGCAGTGCAAGCTTGTATAGGAAGTCGGGGTCGGGCGCAGTCAGGTGAAGGTGACGGTGTTCGCCGCTGCGTCGGCCACTATTCCCCGCGTGAGATCGCAGCGGGTCGACGTCTTCACGCACGCCGCAGCGCCAACGATCCCGCCGTAGTACGGAGGAACCCCCGTGCATTTCTTCGTGGTCAGCGTGCGCTCGATCGCGCGTCGAAAGTCGGCCGGTCGGACCAGCTGCCCGTTCGAGTAATGGATGCCGGGGCGCAGCTGAAAGGTGTACGTACTGCCACCGTTCGGTCGGAAGTCGGAATCGCGATTGCGAGGTCGGGCACGAGCGCGTGCATCTGCCGATGCCGCCGACCCGCCGATACCGATCAGCCCGTCGTTCGTCAAGCTGAGCACGTGCCAGGCGTCGTAGGCTCCGCTGCCGGATTGAGCCGCATCCGCCTCTTGCAGGCAGTCCTGTCTGCAGCATCGGTCAGCGTTCCGCCACGATGAGCCTTGCCGGAGCTACGCACCGCCACGTACATGCTCTTTGCGGCCGCGGCGACGCCTTGTGGTCGATTGCCGGTGGTTACCGTTTGGACGACCGTGTTCTTCGCCGGATCGATGCGGGAAAGCGTGCCGGCGAGCTCGTTGCTTACCCAGACGACGTTGCCGGCAACCGTGATGCCGCTCGGCCCGTCGCCGACTGGGATCGCCGTCGTCACCTGGTTCGACGCGGGGTCGATCCGCGAGACGGTGCCGGCCTGGCTGTTCGTGACCCAGACCGATCCGGCTCCGTAGGCGAGCGCGGTCGGTCCGCTGCCGACGGGGATCGGCTGCAACGCCCTCGTCCGCGGGTCGATCCGAGTGACGGTGCCTGCCGCCTCGCTCGCCACCCACACGGCGCCCGCCCCCACCGCGATCCCGTCCGCTCCTGTGCCCACCCCGATCGGCCTGCCGGGAGCTCCCGTGTTCGGGTCGATCCGCATCGACCGTCCGGTCGAACTCCTTCGCAACCCAAATAGCGCCGAGGCCGTAGGCGACCCCGCTCGGCTCGTTCCCCACCGGGATCGTCCCTGACGGCCGCGCCGGCTCCGCCGTTCGCGCGCGGGTCGATCTTCGAGACCGTCCCCGCCCCGCTGTTCGCGACCCAGACGAAGCGACCGCCGACGGCGATCCCGGTCGGCCCGTTCCCGACCTGAATCGTCTGTACATCCGCCTTCGTCACCGGATCGATTCGCGAGACCGAATCGTCATCCGTGTTCGTTACCCAGACCGAGCCCGCACCGGAGGTAACCGAGTTCGGTCGCGCCCGCACCGGCACCTGCGCGATCGGCTCTGCCGTCCCGAACCTGGAAGACGCCGACCGAGTTGGCGGCAACAGCGGACGCCTGGGCCGAGCCCGAACCGCTTCGCGTCACCAGGACTACACAGCGACGACCACGCCTCAGGAGGAGCAGCCCAACGGGCGCCCACAGCCGCCATGATCGCGTCTGTTGCTAGCAACCTGGACAAGCTGCCCGTCTTCTGGTTCTGGTTGCAGCGTCCGCATCGGCGGGAACGCGCCCGCCAGCCCGTCCGCCTCGAGCTGGTAGAGCCGCACCGGCCGATCGAGGTCCTTCAGCCGCTGCTCGCCCAGATCACGCAGCGAAACCCCTGCCGACTCCTCCTCCTCGTCGTCAAGCAGATCGCGGCTCGTCTGCGAGACCAGCACCTGCCCGCCGTGCGCCGCCGTTCCGATCCGCGCCGCCCGGTGCACGGCCAACCCGTGATACCGCCCCTCACTCGCCTCCGCCTGGCCGGTGTGGATCCCCATCCGCACACGCACCTCGACACCTTCCGGCCAGGCATGTGTCTGTAGCGAACGCTGCCCGGCTCAATCGCCGCCTCGACTGCATCCTGCGCCCGCCGAAACACGACAAAGAACGCGTCTCCCTGGGTGTCGACCACCAGCCCGCCGTAAGCAGCGAACGCGGCCTGCAGAAGCTCCTGGTGCTCGGCGAGAACCCGCGCATAGCCGTCGCGCAGCCGCTTCAGTAGCCGCGTCGAGCCCTCGATGTCCGTGAACAGGAAGGTGACAGTGCCGCTCGGCAGTTCGGACATAACCGCCCTCCTTCCTCGACATGGCGAGCGGCGATTCGCCTGTCGAAGACGCTACTCCCAGTCGACCCGGCAATCCAGAGGATCGCCGCGTTTGAGACGGTCGTTGGCTCGGTTAGCGACTGACCGCGTACCCGACGAAGTAGCCCGACGGTGGCCCCGGCATGTTGTTCACGCCGGTGTAGTGCTCGTCGAATGACTCGCCGATCTGGCCGAGCTGGACCTTGCCGTGCCCTGTATCGAAGGGCCTGGTGAACGTGATCTGGTCGTGGCTGAACAGCGAGATCGCGTTGGTTGGGGTGCTGATGATCGGCTCATGTCGATAGGACGCGACAAGCACCAGCGTTCCGTCGCGAAACGTGTTCGGGTTCGAGAAGTCGCTGTTACGCGAGAGATCGCGGTAGATGGTGAGCGTGCCGATCCGCGTTGCGAAGCGAAGCGGGCCGTTGCTCATCACGGGCGACGTCTTCCCATTCGCGAAGAAGGTGAACTGCGCACCGGAAATGCTCTCCGGCGGAGCTGTGAAGGCGGACACGCCTTGGACCCAGGAGAGGTACCCATAATGGATGTGTGTCGCCGGGGTTACACCGGGCGCGGAGTTCTGGAACTGACCGACAAGCTCAAACCAGAGATCGTGGAGGACGTTCACCTTCGTCGTCGATGCTCCGCCGGACGCGCTTTGACCGAAGACGGCAAAGATGCCCGCCGCGGCAGCGAGGCACACGGTGAGCAGCGTGACGATCTTGGTCATCCCTCGCACCTCCTCGTGCGCGGTTCGACCGAGCATACGCCGGGCTCAGGCGGTCTGCCTCAACACCCACACAGCCCCGAGCCCGACGGCGAGCGCGATCGGCTTCCCACCGATCTTCGTGTTCGTCACGGTTGCGTTGCGTGGATCGATCCGTGAGACGGTCCCGTCGAGTGCGTTCGCCACCCACACGAACCCGGCCCCGACGGTTACCGCGGTCGGTTCGTGGCCGACACGGAACCTGTGACCGAGGCGGTTCGTCGCCGGGTCGAGTCGAACGACCGAGTTATCGCGCTGGTCGACCAGCCAGACCCCACCGGAGCCGGCTGCGATTGCACTCGGTGCGAAGGGAAGCGAAATAGCTGTTACGCGACCAGAGATCGGATCGACGCGCCAAAGTGTTCGCTCGACATCGTTCCCCGCGACCCACAAGGCCCCTTCGCCGGCGGCAAGACCCGAATAGCCGAATCCCTGCTTAATCGTCGAGAGAGGTGGAAGTGGGATGCTCTGACGAGCGACGCCCGTGTAGGGCGAACTGACCCGCTCGAGGCTGTGCACATTTGGATTCGCGATCCAGACGTCGACCCCGTAGACGGCAATGCTCGCCGATGCGGCCGGCGACCCGGGAAGCGCGAACGGCGTGCTCGCGGTGCCCGACCCTGAGTCGATCACGGTCACGGTGTTCTTGGGCGGCCCCCGAAGAACCGTCGCGAGTCCACCGATATGCGCGATGTCACCTGGCCGCCCACCGACGAAGATCGCGAACGGCTTAGCCGTCTTCGGATCGATCTCGTAGACGTAACCGTTGCGGCTCGACACGAACACGCTCGCCGCACACGTGGTCACAGCCGCCGGCTAGCCCGGAACCCGGATGCCGGCAGTCACCTTCGCCTTCGTTGGGTCGAGCCGAACCAGCGCAGCAGCGTGAGCCACCCCAGAGCTTCTTTCCAGCACGAACGCCGCGATCGCGACCGCAGCCACGAGCACGCCCGCCACCGTTGACACCAGAAACGAGCGACGGCGCAAGATGGAGTGCGCGGCGATCGGATCTGCGTCTCGAAGAGGTGGAAACTCAGCCTGCAGTCCCTCTGCCATGACCTGCGAGATGCGTTCAGGACGGTCGATGTCCTTGAGCAGGTAGGAGCCCAGGTCACGAAGCGAGACCCCTTCCGGCAAGTCCTCCTGCACGAGCTCGCGCGTCGATGACGACAGCAACACCTGGCCTCCATGAGCAGCGCTTCCGATCCGGGAAGCGCGGTGCACACCGATCCCGACGTAACGCTCGCCACTCGCCTTCGGCTCCCCGCTATGCAGGCCCATGCGCACCTTGAGCGTCGTGCCGACTGGCCAGTCATGTGCTACGAGCCGGCGCTGCCCGGAAACGGTCGCCGCGACGGCATCTCTCGCCGCGCGAAAGGCCACGAAGAAGGAATCGCCTTGCGTGTCGACGAGCTGGCCGCCGTGCTCGTGAAAGGCGGATTTCAGGATCTCTGCGTGTTCCGCCAACGCGCGCTCATACCCGTCGCGTCCAAGCTGTTTGAGCAGCGCCGTCGACCCCTCGATATCCGTGAACAGAAATGTGACTGTTCCCGTCGGGAGCGGAACCATGTGACGAGAGACACTAGCGCTCGTCATGCTCTCAAGACGTTGCCGCGGCAAGGGATCTTCCGCCCTAGGCTCTGTGCTCGCGATGGCCGTCGAGCTCGACCACTCCTTCACCACCACGAGGCCGATCGACGAGAGCTTCGCCGCGATCCTCGACTTGAACCGCCTCGTCCCGTGCGTCGAGGGCGGCAGCGTGGTCGAGGAGATCGATCCGACCTCGGTTCGCGCGCAGATCTTCATCAAGATGGGCGCGATGTCGATGACGTTCAGCGGCACCCTCGACGTCGTCGAGCAGGACGCGTCGGCGCATCGCGCGGTGATGAACGTGAAGTCGAAGGAAGAGGGCGGCCAGGGATACGCAAACGCCACCGTCACCTTCGACCTGGTGGACGGCGGCGGGACGATCCATACCAGCGCCCAGATCACGGGCAAGGCCGCCTCGATGGGCGAGGGAGTCGTCGTCGGCGTGCTCGATGCGCTGATCACCGACTTCGCGAGCAAGGTCGGCAACATCTAACTCGGCGTGGCGAGAATCAGGATGCGGCAGGTTCGCGCAGGCGAGGTGCCCTTCGACGGCGGAACCGCGATCCAGGACGATCCCGACCGGCCGGTCTTCCACGGCAACGGCCCGGACGACTACGTGTGTGTCGAGTGCGGCAACGTGCTCGCCACGTCGATGAACGTCGTACAGATGACGAAGAAGGTCCGCATCCGCTGCGGCCGCTGCTCGACGGTCAACGTCTCGGTGATCGACGGCTACGACGTCGCTCGGTTACAGGCCGGCTCCGAGCAGCGTCAGCATTGACGCTCGATGCCGCCGGTAGGCGGCGGCCCCGTCGCCGTCGACGGCCGCGATGCGAATGACCGGCGGGTGGCCCATCGCCGGAGCCGCGAGATCCAACAACGCGTCGTGATAGGCGCGCTCCCGTTGGACGCCACCGAAGCCGAAGCCCTTCGCGGCCAGCCCGCGGCCGAGGCTGTCGGTCTTCTCGCGCCAGACACGGCACAGCTCCCTGTGCTCGTCGAGATCGAACCCCAGCGACGCGTCGTCGCGGTACAGGTCGAGCGCCGTGAGCCGAGAGCTCGTGAAATGCGGAACGTCGTCGACCTCGATCAGGGTCCCGGTCGGTTCGTGCACGAGGTCGACCGGGAGCAAGAGATTCTCACGGGCCGCTTGGAGAACCGAGACGTCGCCCTTGAGGTGAGCGTAGATCTCGCCGAGCACCTCGACCGCAGTGGTCACCGGCCCGACGAGCGTCGGATCCCGTCTGGACTTCGCGACGCGTTCGAGCCCGATGTGGCCCTGCTCGCACAACCAGTCGAACGACGCGCCCTGCAGCGTGATCCCGTCCGCAGCCGCGGCCCGGCCGAACGCCGAGTGGACGTCGCCGGGCGCCACGAGCCGATCGTAGCTCCGGTGATCGGCGCGAGGATCCACGGATGGAGGATTACGTCGGTGCTCAGAATGCGTTCCCCGCCGACTTCCACTCCCGAAGGCGCTGCGCGATGAGCTGGGTCCGCTCCTCCTCGCTCCCCCCGTCCAGCACCTGGAGGTCTGAGGGGTCGGCTCGAAGGTAGACGCCGGCGGTTCGGACATTCAGTCCGGCGTCGCGATCCGAACGTGTCGTCCAGTACCCGGTGGCACGGTCGGCGGTCTCGACCCTGATCTCGCCCGTGCCCTCGAGCTGCGGGGCATTCGGGTGTCGAGGGCGCTCGCCCTTCCAGAAGTAGAAGATGCCGGCCGGATCCCTGCGTTCCTTCGCAGCCTCGCTCCAATAGCGGGCCGACAGCGTGCCATCCTCCTGCCAGGACCGGCCGTTCACGTTCAGGCCACCGTCGCGGTCTCGCGAGATGCGCAGGAGGCTCACCGCGGACGGTTCGGCTTCGCTCCGCATGGTAAGCGAGAGCTGCCACCACAACCCCTCGACCGGTCCGCGGTGACCCTCGGTCTCGATCGCGGTGCGGAGCTTCTGGTTGATTGCGCGAACCTCCGCGGGGCTGGTGGCCGGGTCGTAGCGGACGGTGGTCAGCCCGAGCAGGTCGCTCGGCAGCTTCGAATCGTTCGCGTGGAGGATGAACGTGCGCCGGATGCCGAGGGCGGCGCCGAACAGGCCGGCCTCGAACACGACGTTGTCGCGCGGCGACGCCTGGCCGGATTGGGACGCATCCGTCGTGGTCCAGTCGTCCTGGGCGAACACGAACGCGGCGAAATCGACCTCCTGCGAGAGCTCGACGAGCCGGTCGAGGGTGGACCGCCCCGGGTTGAACGTGGTCGTCCAGGGCTCGACTTCGGCGACGTCCTCGAGCCCGCGGCTGATCGCCTGGAGTAGTTTGGCCTGCTTGCCCGACGACCCGAGGAAGATGCGCGGCTTGTTCATGCGCGGTTCATGATGACGGACGAAGGGCGGTCGACGCGACGACGTGATCCGACTGATCGAGGCCGCCGCCACCGTCGGTCTCGGCTGCGGGCCGAAGGAGCCGCGTAGACGTATCAACAGCGAACGTCGGCGCTCTCGATCTCAACGAGGGAAGGAGAAGTTCCATGACCGTCTATCCGACGATCGCAGCACAAGATCGGACGCGTCACTGGTGGCTCCTTGGCGGCATCGCTGTGGTGGTAGTCGCACTCGCTCTGGCGAGCGTGGGTGCCTTCACGTTGAGAGGCGGGAGCTCGAAGCTCTCGCCCGTACAGCCCGGTGTCGCACACGGCACCGGGATGGCGCCCATCATGGCGCTGACTCCGGCGCGGCTGGCCGCAGGTGCACTCGGCACCGGCTACCAGCTGCCCCGGGCGCAGCACGGTCCGACGATCGCCTCGGTGCTCGCTTCGATGGACCCGAAGACGAGGCTCTACACCGAGAAGATCATGGCGCTGACGTTTACACAGCTCGCCGCAGGAGCCGCGGGTCATCCGTAGAGGCCCGCGAGGGGGAGGGCTCTCCGGTGCGTCCGGCCCTCCCCCTCCAGTCTTAGCGGCTCTCAGGCAGCGCTGCGGGCGATGACGAAGAATTCGAGATACGACTCGATCTCGTCGAGCAGCCTGCGGCCGTAGCGCCCGAGCAAAGGAGCTGCGGCCTCGTTCGAGCGCGCCGCCTCGAGCTCGTCGTCCGTCAGCCTCGACCGACGGATCGGCTTCGTCGACGCACTGTCGCCGAAGGCGTCCCACTCGGATGCGCGCGGCGTGTTCACGCTGCGCTCCTGCCGCGTAGCTGGGCGTCGTGAGCCCTCCACGACACGGGATCGGTCTCTCCGCGCAGCGGCCGCGCGAGCACGAGGTCGTCGGCGAACTCGCGGTTGATGCTCGAGCCGAGCGCAGAGATGTCCGCGCCGTAGACGTGAATCGAGATCGCAAGGCTCGTGCCGCAGTTCTCGACACGATGGATGTCCTCGTCCGGGGGGACGAGCACCGAGACATCGCCGGGTGCCGAGACCGCCGAGCGGCGCGGCACGACGACGAATCCGGCGGCGTCGTGCAGCTCGTACGTGGTCTCCCTTTCCAGGCCGCGCCAGACGCCGACGACACACCAGCAGCGATGGTCGTGAATCGGCGTCGCCTGCCCCGGCTTCCACACGAGCGCGACGATCGAGTAGCGCCCGGCTGGATGGACGTGGACGATGTGTTGGCGGTAGCGGTCGCTCGCAGGTTCGCAGTGGCGAGGCTCGATGAGCCCAGGGTCGCCGAGTGCCGTGCGCAGCAGCATCCCGACGCGCGCGGCGATCGCCGACGCGTCATGGTCGGCGGCAACCAGCGCGTCCAGCGAGCGGGTCAGGCTGCGGAGCGCCCGCGTCCGGCCGACCGGGCGTGGCTCACCGACGAGCTCGAGTGCATTGAACGCCATGGCGGCAAGTGTGCGTCACTGCCGTTCGATTCGCGTCGGCCGCAGGGCCCGACCGTCCTCGTTCGCGCTGATGAACCTGACCTCGTTCGCCAGGACGACCAGCCGGTCACATCACTAGATGGTTGATCGGTAATTGCCGTTGTCGCGGGGAGGGTCTGCGCCAAGCAGTGTGGATGACTCGCCGGTGCCTGGGCCGGCGAGGCGGCCGCAATGCGCCGTGTGCAGGCCCCCATCCGCGGCGGCGTTGAATTGTCGATTAATCATCTAGGGCTGGAGTCGGTAGAGGCTCCCGCTGCTCACGGACATCAGATAGAGCTCGCCGGCGTTGTCCACCGCGAAGCTCGAGAGACCCGGCACCGTGAAGGGCTCCTTGCGCACCGCGGTCGCCTTTCCGTTGACGACCTCGAGGCTCCAGACGTCGCCCGAGCAGTTGTCGCCGAAGAAGTAGCGACCGGCGTTCGCCGGCAGCTTGCTGCCCCGGTAGACATACCCGCCGTCGACTGCGCAGCCCTCCGAGTGCGCGTACTCGTAGACCGGCGGTGAATACGGGCCCGGCCCCACGAGCGGCTCCGACGCGTTGTAGACGTGGTTGCCCTCGTCGTGGCTCCAGCCGAAGTCGACGAGGTTGGTGGTGCCGTGGGGCAGGTAGTCGATCTCCTCCCACTCGTCCTGGCCGACGTCGCCGATGTAGATGTCGCCGGTCGTGCGGTCGAACGAGAACCGCCACGGGTTCCGCAGCCCGTAGGCGACGAGCTTCCAGTGCGCTCCGGCTACGCGCACGTTCAGCTTCTCGATCTTCGCGAACGGCCGGGTCAGGTTCTGGCCGTTGTGCTCCGGATCGCCTCCTCCCCCACCGTCACCGTTGCCCCAGTACAGCCACCCGTCGGGGCCGAACTGCAGCTGACCGCCGTTGTGGTTCGAGGCGAAGTCCTTCACGAAGAGCAGCTGCTTCGCGGATGTCGGGATCGCGGTGGTCCCGTTCGAGCGGTACCGGACGACCCTGGTGTCGCCGTTCAGATCCGTGTAGTCGACGTAGAAGAGATGGTTCGTCGAGTAACCGGGGTCGAACGCCATCGAGAGCAGCCCCTGCTCGCCGCCGCTTCTCACCCTGGAACGGATGTCGAGAAACGGCTGCGGCCGGGCTCTCCCGCCCTGCCAGACGACGATCTCACCCGCCTGTTCGACGACGTACAGCACCCCGTTCACACCGGGCGGCGCGGCCGCGTAGACCGGCGCGTCGAAGTGCCCGACCTGGACGAGCCGGCCACTCGCGTTGCGCGCTCCGCCCAAGCCCACTCCTGTAACGAGAGCCAGTGCAAGGAGCGGCACGGCGAGCAGAACGACCCGGACCCGTCTCACCCCCACGCCCGGCAGTCTACGATCGGCATCGGCGAGCGGAGAGGAGAGACGTGCCTGAAGGGCTGTCGGCGACGGAGGTAGGCAAGGAGATCGGCGAGCACGCGGAACACGGTCCTCGCCAGAGTCGTGCACTCTCGATCACGGAGGCGGTCCTGCTCTCGCTGGTCGCCATCCTCGCGGCCTGGTCGGGATACTCGGCCGCCAAGTGGGGCACCGAGTCGTCGCTCAAGCTCGCGAAGGCGTCGGCGACGCGCACGAGGGCAAACCGGGAGTTCCAGCAGTCGCTCGACTTCCGGGTAGGCGACGCCCTCACCTTCAACGCCTGGCTCGGTGCCTACATGCTAGGAAACAAGAACGGCGCCCGGATCGCCGAGAAGCGCTTCCGCAAGAACTTCGCCACGGCGTTCGACGCCTGGATCGCGACCAAACCGTTCACGAATCCGAGCGCGCCGCCGGGGCCTCAGTCGATGCCCCAGTACCAAGCTCCGGGCGCGGCCCTGTCGACGGCGCTCGATGCAAAGGCGGACGCGTACTACACCGAAGGCGAGCATGCGGCCGAGACAGGCGACAAGTACGTCCGCGACACCGTGATCCTCGCGAGCGTGCTCTTCCTCGTCGGGATCAGCACGCACTTCCCGCTGCGTGGGGTGCGCATCGGACTGATCACCGTCGCGGCCGCCCTCCTGATCTTCGGCGTCGTCCAGATCCTGCAGCTGCCCGGCCCGCCGAGCTGATCAGCCCGGCAACACGACGACGTCGTCCATCCGCTCGAGGCGCTCGCGCCGGTGCGTGATCAACAGGACGGAGGCCGAGCCCGCAGTGTCGAGGACGTCGTCGAGCAGCGACGTCGCGGTGTCCGAGTCGAGGTGAGCCGTCGGCTCGTCGAGCACGAGCACCGGGGCGTCGGCGAGCAGAGCACGCGCGACGACGAGCCGGCTCCGCTGTCCACCTGAGAGCTCCCGGCCCTGTTCGCCGACCCTCGTCTCGAGCCCCTCGGGAAGACTCGCCACCCAGTCCCAGATTCGGGCCCGGCGGAGCGCCTCTTCGATCTCCGCGTCGGCGGCATCCGGCCGTGCGAGCCGGATGTTCTCGCGAATCGAGGTCGAGAAGAGATGCGACTCCTGCCCGGCGACCGCGACGGTCCTGCGAACGTCCTCCTGGCGAAGCTCGCGAACGTCGCGTCCGCCGATCGTCACGCGGCCGCTCTCGGGGTCGAGGAAGCGCAGGAGGAGATTCGCCACCGTCGACTTGCCGGCGCCGCTCGGCCCGACGAGGGCGATCCTCCGGCCCGGCTCCAGCCTGAGCGTCAGCCCGTCGAGAGCCGGCGGCTCGTCCGGGTCGTACCGGGCCCGAACGCGTTCGAGCGCGACGGCGACCGGGCCGGTCGGCGGAGCCGCGGGAAGCTCGGGATCCCGCACCGCCGGCTCGCGGTCGGTCAGCTCGACCAGGCGGCGTCCCGCCGCGAGGCTCGCCACGAGCTCCCGGCCCGCCTGGGCGAGCGGCTGGACGCCTTCGAACGACGCGAGCGCGAGGAGCGCGAGGGTGGCGATCATCACCCGGTTCAGCCCGGCGTTCGCGTGCGCCTCGACGGCGAGCGCAAGCACACCCGCGACGGTTGCACCCGTGACGAAGAGTCGAAGCGCGTCGGCGAGCCCGTCGGCGAACGCGGCCCGGGCGGCCAAGCGCGTCAGCAGGCGATCGGCGTCGCGCACCCGCGCGACCGCCTCGACGCCGCGACCGTAGACCGACAGCTCGCCCGCTCCCGTCAGCAGCTCGACGAGCTCCGCAGTCAGCTCGCCGCGGGCGGCTGCTTCCGTACGCGCGGCGCGACGACCGATCGCGCCGGCCACCAGCGGAACTCCGACACCGGCGACGAGCAGGCCGGTCGCGAGGACGAGCGCCGCCCACGGCGAGAACGCCGCGACGACGCCGACCGACACACAGCTTGCGACGACCGCTGCAAGCGCGGGGACGAGCCCGCGCAGATACAGGAACTGGAGTGCGTCGACGTCGGCGACCACGCGCGACAGGAGGTCACCTTGCCGGTACACCTCCAGTTCTGCCGGCGCGAGCGGCTCGAGTCGCTCGTAGACACGAACGCGCACGCGGCCCAGCACCCGGAAGGCGAGATCATGTGAGGCGAGCCGGTCGAGATAGCGGACGATCGGCCGCCCGAGCCCGAAGAAGCGCACGCCGACGATCGCCACGGTCAGCGACAGGACCGCCGGCTGCTCGGCTGCGCGCGAGATCAGGTATCCCGCGACCGACATCAGGCCGACGCCGAAGAGGATCGTGAGCGCGGCGAGGACAGTCGCAAGTGCGAACCGTCCGCGCGGGGCGCGGGCGAGCGCGAAGACGCGCCGGATCACGCGACCACCTCCGCATCCCGCTCGACGCACTTGCCGCCCGCGAGCACGGCAACGCGATCTGCGAGCTGGGCGAGCTCGGGCCGGTGCGTGATCAGCAGGATCGTCCGCTCGCCACGCAGTCTCTCGAGCGCCAGTGCCACGACGGCCTCGCTCTCCGGGTCGAGGTCGGCCGTCGGCTCGTCGAGCACGAGCAGCGGCACGTCGCGTGCAAACGCTCGCGCGAGCGCAATTCGACGCCGCTCGCCGGCGGAAAGCGGCCTGCCGCCGTCGCCGACCACCGTTTCGTAGCCCTGCGGAAGCGCGCGCACGAACTGCTCGGCGCCGGTGAGCCGTGCCGCCTCTCGCACGCGATCGTCCGAGATGCCCGCGGCACCGAGCCGGATATTCTCCGCAACCGAGGCGCGGAAGAGCGTCGGTCGCTGCGGCACCCAGGCCAGCTCGCTCCGCCACGCGTCGAGATCGCACGACGCGAGATCGACGTCACCGACGGTGATTCGACCGGCAAGCGGCTCCGCGAAACCGAGGATCAGGCTTGCAATGGTGCTCTTCCCTGCTCCGCTCTCACCGACGAGCGCGAGTGTCTCCGCGGGGAGCAGCGTCAAATCGAGCTCGTCGAGCACGAGCCCGGGCCGCGACGGGTAGGCGAACGAGACACGACGGAGCTCGACCGTGACCGCGCCGGGGCTCGGCGGAACGGCCGAACGTTCGCGCGGCGGCGTCGCACCGTCATCGAGCAGCGCCAGAATGCGATCCGCAACCGCGAGACCGTCCGCGCTCGTGTGAAACTGCGCGCCCAACTGGCGCAACGGCAGATACAGCTCGGGAGCGAGCAGCAGGACGGTCAACCCGGCTTGCAGCCCGAGCCGGCCGTCGTCGAGCCGGACGCCGACGGTGACGGCGACGAGCGCGATGCCGAGCGTCGAGGCCAGCTCCAGCACGGACCCTGAGAGAAAGCCGACGCGCAGCGTGCTCATCGTCGCCTGGCGGTAGCGCTCGCTGACATCGGCGATCGTCCCGCTCTGCGCCGTGCTGCGATTGAACGCCCGCAACGTCGGCAAGCCGCGTACGACATCGAGGTAGTGGTTCGACAGGAGCCGTAGCGCCTCCCAGCGTTCCCGGCTCCGTTCCTCCGTGTACCGGCCGATCAGCCACATGAACACCGGCACGAGGGGAAGGGTGATGAGCATGACGAGCGCCGATGTGACGTCGATCACGGCCACCCAGACGAGCACGGCGAGCGGGACGAGGCAGGCGAGCACCACCTGCGGCAGGTAGCGCCCGAAGTATGCAGCGAGCGGATCGATCCCGGAGACGCTCGCAACCGCCACTTCCGCCGCCTCGACGCCGTCGAGCCCGCCCGGATCCTTGCGGAGCCGCTCCTCCGCGAGTGTCAGCCGCAGGCCCGAGAGGACGGTCGAAGCCGCACGCCGTCCCGCGACCTCGAATGCCCAGGCGAGGAGCGCCCGAGCCGCGAATGCGCAGAGGAGCAGGACGAGCTCGGGCCGGACGTCGTGGAGCGATGCTCCGTGAAATGCGCGCGCCACGATACGTGCCAGCAACGTCGCCTGGACGAGGACGAACACCGTCGTCGCGACGCCGATTGCGATATCGGCGCCGAGGAGCACGCGGACGGAACGCGCGCGGCGTACGAGGCGCGGGTCGAGCGCGCGCACGGTTAGTAATGGGCGGCGTCGCCGGTCACGCGATGCCGGAAGACGTGGTACGTCCACGCCTGGTAGAGCAGCACGACCGGCAGCGTGAGCAGAGCGACCACCGTCATCACCACGAGCGTGTAGTGCGCCGACGACGCGTTCGAGACCGTGAGGCTGTTGCCGAAGTCCGGGCTCGAGACCATCACGCGTGGGTAGAGGCTCGTGAAGAGCGTGGCCACCAGGAGGATCGCACCGAGCGCCGTGCTCACGAACGCACGGCCCGTGCGGCCCTGAAGCACGAAGGCGACGGCCAGCACGGCGGCGGCGATGCCGAGGACGGCCGGGAGGACCGGCGGGAAGACGTTCTTGTCGTTCCGGTCGACCGCGACGACCACCGTCCAGATCATGAACGCGGCCGCGAGCGCGGTCGCGGGCAGCGCGAGCATCCGGGCAGCCTTGAGCGCACGTTCGCAGAGATCGCCCGTGGCCCTGAGGGTGAGGAAGACGGCCCCGTGGAACGCGAAGTACACGACGACCGTGAGCCCGGCAAACACGGTGTACGCGTTGAAGAGATCCCAGAAGGTCCCGGTGTAGTCGCCGCTCGAGTCGAGCGGTGTGCCGTACAGGAGAGCGGAGAGCCCGACGCCCCAGACGAGCGCGGCGCCGAAGCTGCCGATCGAGTTCGCGGCCAGCCAGACCGCGCGCCAACGCGGGCTCTTGCTCTTCGCGCGCCACTCGAACGACACCACCCGGATGATCAGGAAGACGAGGACGAGCAGCAGGGCGAGGTAGAACCCCGAGAACATCGACGCGTACCAGCCCGGGAAGGCCGCGAAGGTCGCGCCGCCCGCGACGACAAGCCAGACCTCGTTGCCGTCCCACACCGGCCCGATCGACTCGAACATCATCCCGCGCTCCTTCTCGTCCTTCGGCAGGAACGGCAGCAGCATCCCGACGCCGAAGTCGAACCCCTCGAGCACGAAGTAGCCGGCCCAGAGGACCGCGATCAGGATGAACCAGAGCTCGGCGAGGCTCATCAGAAGCTGGGAGCGGGTTGCGGGACGGGAGCCTGCTCTTCGGGCGCAGCCGGATCGACGCCTGCGTAGCGCCGCATCAGCCAGACGTCGACGACGAGCAGGGCGAGATAGAGCGCGATGAACACGCCCAGGCTGATCCCCAGCCAGGTCGTGGTCACGTTCGGCGAGTTCGCGTTGCTCGTCTTGAGCAGCCCCTGGACGATCCAAGGCTGCCGGCCGACCTCCGTCAGCACCCAGCCCGCCGACGTGGCGACGAACGGGAGGAAGCTGTTGGCGACGCCGATCCACAGGAACCAGCGCAGACGCTCGAGCCTGCGGCGCCAGAAGAGGTAGGCGCCGAGGAGAGCGATCAGCGCGATCAGCGTTCCCACGCCCGCCATCACGCGCATGCTCACGTAGATCGTCCGCACCGGCGGCTTGTAGTTCCCCGGCCCGTACTGCCTCGAGTACTGCTGATTCAGGTTGTTCAGCCCCGCGACGGTGCCACTCAAGGAACCGGTCGCGAGGTAGGAGAGCAGGTCGGGGATCTCGATCGAGAAGCTCGGCGTCTTGTCGCTCTCGGTGAAGCCGCCGATCTGGAAGACCGAGAACTTGCAGTGGTTGCAGGTGCTCCATTGCGCCTCACTGGCCGCGATCTTCATCGGCTGGAGCTCCTCCACGAGGATGCCGAAGTGGCTTCCGAACCAAAGGTTGATGCACGAAGCGGGCACCAACACGAACAGTGCGACCTTCGCCGCCGGTCGAAACACTTCGAGGTTCCTGCCGCGTGCGAAGTGCCAGCAGCACACACCGAACACGACCGCCGCGCCGGCCGTCAGCCCGGCGAGCACCGTATGCACGAAGGCATAAGCGGCCCACCTGCTCGAGACGAGCTGCCAGACGCTGGTCAGCTGCGCCTCGCCGTTCACGATCTTGTAGCCGACGGGCTCCTGCATCCACGAGTTCGCGACGAGGATGAAGTACGCGGACATCCAGCTCCCTGCCACCGCGATCCAGAGCGTCGCGAGGTGGAGGCGTGGCGAGAGGCGGTTCCAGCCGAAGATCCAGAGGCCGAGGAACGTCGACTCGAGGAAGAATGCGGCCAGGCCTTCGACGGCGAGCGGCGCGCCGAACACATTGCCGACGAAACGCGAGTAGACCGACCAGTTCATCCCGAACTGGAACTCCTGCACGAGGCCGGTGGCGACGCCGATCGCGAAGTTGATCAGGAACAGCGTGCCGAAGAAGCGGGTCAGCCGCAGCCATGTCTCGTTGCCGGTCCGGTGCCACCGCGTCTGGAAGATCGCGACGATCGGGCCCAGCCCGAGCGTCAGCGGGACGAACAGAAAGTGGTAGAGCGACGTCGTCGCGAACTGGCCGCGCGCCAGGTCGACGCGGGTCGACGCGAGGATCAGGTGCACTCGATCCCCCACTCGGCACTGAACGCCTCTCCGGGCTCGAGAGCGATCAAGGACTCACCGGTGCGAAAGGCGTTCGGCGGACAGGTCATCGGCTCGATCGCAATGCTACGACGCGCCACGTCCGGAAGCGGGTCGCCGCTGAACACCATCACGTAGCGGTAGCCCTCGCCCGCCCAGAGGACGAGGCTCCGACCCGACGGGTCGTGCAGCACGACCCGTGTGCGCCCGTCGCCGTCAGGCTCCAGGTCGGCGAAGCAGTTGTCGAGCTTGACCGAGTCGACGGCGCGCGGACGGCGGAAGTCGTACTCGGTGCCGTCGACCGGGATCGCCCCGGACGGCAGGCCTCGCTCGTCCGATTGCAACACAGTGCGCGCCGGAACGTGGAGCGAGAGCGCATCGATCGTCTCCGCGTCGAGCCTCACGTAGGGATGCGCGCCGGCCCCGAACGGGCAACGCGCCGTGCCGAGGTTCGTTGCGGTTGACCGCACCGACAGCCCGAGATCCGACAGCGTGTACTGGATCGTGAGTCCCACCGTGAACGGGTACCCCGGCTGCGGGCGGATCACGTGCTCCATCAGGACGCGCCCGTCGTTTCGGTCTGCGGCGCGCCATGACGCCCAGCGCACCAGGCCGTGGATCGCATTCCGGTTCTCGGGCTCGGTCAGCGGGACCTGGTGACGCTTGCCCTCGAACTCGTAGCTGCCGTCTTCGAGTCGGTTCGGCCAGGGCATCAGCACCTGGCCTCGTCCCGACGTGCACATCTCGTCCGGGCCGTAGCCGTCCAACACTTCCCGGTCACCCACCGAGAACGACCGGAGACCGCCGCCGACCTCGACGATCACCGCCCGCTGATCTCCGAAGGCGATCTCCACCTGCTCCCCGGACGGCGAGCTCACGCGCTCGAGCCCAGGCGCTCCAGCAGGTGATCGCCGACTCGTAGCGCGTTCGCCATGGCGGTCAATGCGGGATTGACAGCTCCGATACTCGGGAAGCAGCTCGTGTCGACGACGTAGAGATTGTCGACCTCGTGCGTCCGGCAGTTCGTGTCGAGCACGGAGGATGCGGGATCATGGCCGAACCGAGCGGTGCCGGCCTGATGCGCGCACCCCGCAACCGGGATCTCGTTCTTCATGTACGCGAAGCGGTGAATCAGGTGGCCTGGGTTGAGGTCGAGCGGCCCGAGCAACGAGTGCAGCTTCTCGTACAGCCGGCGCTTGGCCTCGGCGTTCGTCTCCGTGTAGCCGAGCGTCAGCTTCCCGTCGCGGCCGACCGTCACCCGGTTGTCCGGCCGCGGCAGATCCTCGGTCGAGAGCCAGAAGTCGATCGCGTGCTTCGCCACGCGCTCGAGCGACCATTCGGGCGCGAGCTTGGTCTCACCCGGCTTCTCACCGCGAAACATCGGCGACTGTGACTTGCCGACCATCTGGATGTTCCCCATCGGGAACTCGAAGTCGTCGCTCCCGAAGTAGAAGTCGTTCAGGCCGAGCGTCTTCTGATAGACGGTCGGGTTCTCCTCGCGCGAGAGCGCGAGCACGGCGACGCTGTCGTGGAACATGAAGTTGCGCCCGACCTGATCGGAGCCGTTCGCGAGGCCGTTCGGGTGCTTGTCGTTCGCCGACTCGAGCAGCAGCCGGGCGGTGTTCGCCGCCCCGCACGAGACGACCACGAGGTCGGCGGCGAAGGTCTCCGTCGAGCCGTCGCGCTCTGCGACCACCTTCGTGACGCTCTTGCCCGCGTCGTCCGTCTCCAGCTTCACGACCTTCGTGTTGGTCAGCAGCGTGACGTTCGGGTGCTCGAGTGCCGGCCGAACACCGATCACCTCTGCATCCGACTTCGCATGGACGACGCACGGGAAACCGTCGCAATTGGCACAGCGCACGCAGGCGCTGTACGGCATGTTCTGCTCGTCGAGCATGATCCCGCACGGCGCGTGGAACGGGTGATGGCCGGCCTTCTCGAGCGCGTCGGCGAGCTGCTGGATGCGCGGCTCGTGGGAGACCGGCGGATGCGGATACGGCGCACTGGCCGGCGGCTCGGTGGGATCCTCACCGCGCGCGCCGTGCACCTGGTAGAGATGCTCCGCCTGCGTGTAGTACGGCTCGAGCTCGTCGTACGAGATCGGCCAGGCGGGCGAGAGCCCGTCGTGGTGGCGAAGCTCGCCGAAGTCCTCCTTGCGCAGGCGGTAGAGCGCCGCGCCGTAGAGCTTCGTCGCGCCGCCGACGAAGTAGTGGACCTGCGGCTGGAACGGCGCGCCGCTGCCGTCGTACCACGTGTCCGGCGAGACGTACCTGTTCTCGACGAAGACGTCCTGTGCCAGCCAGTTCTGCGGCTCGCGCGGCAGCCAGTCACCGCGCTCGAGCAGCAGGATGCGCTTTCCGGACGGCGCCAGGTGGCGGGCCAGCGTCCCCCCGCCGGCGCCGGTCCCGATGATGATCACGTCATAGCGATCCATGTGAGTGTTGGCGCACCGTAGCGCTCGACCGGAGGTACTGCGCCAGCAGGCTCTCGGGGACGATGATCCTCGCAGCGGCTTCCATCAGCGCGAGGTGCGAGAACGCCTGCGGGAAGTTCCCCAGATGGCGCCCCGTGTCGGCGTCGAACTCCTCCGCATAGAGGCCGAGCGGCGAGGCGATCCGCAACAGCTTCTCCATCAGGTCGCGAGCTCGCTGGAGCTCGCCGACGATCGCGAAGGCCGAGACCAGCCAGAACGAGCAGATCAGGAACGTTCCCTCCTTACCCGAGAGGCCGTCGTCGGTCTCGTCGGTGCGGTACCGGAGGACAAAACCGTTCTCGGTCAGATCGGTGGCGATCGCCGACACGGTGGCGTGCAGCCGCTCGTCGCCGGCGGGCAGGAAGCCGAAGATCGCCGCCAGCAGCACCGAGGCGTCGAGCGAGTCGGTCTCGTAGTGCTGCTTGAGCACGCCCTGGTCCGAAACCCCGTGCTCGAGGATGTCGGCGCGGATCTCCTCGGCGACGGCTCCCCACTTCTGCTGCAGGTCGCGGTCGCCCCGGATCTCGGCGAGATTCGCGGCCCGGTCGAGTGCGACCCAGCACATGAGCTTCGACGACACGTAGTGCTGCGGCTTGCCCCGGGCCTCCCAGATCCCTTGATCCGGCTCGCGCCAGACCTTCGACGCGCACTCGGCCTGGCTCACCACGATCGGCCAGAGGCGGCGTGGCAGGCGCTCGGCACGCCGGGTGTGGATCAGGATCGAGTCGAGCACGGCGCCGAAGACGTCGTTCTGCCGCTGGTCGAAAGCCCCGTTCCCGATCCGAACCGGCTTCGCGCCTGCGTAGCCGGTCAGATCATCGCGGGTCGTCTCCGTCAGATCGCGGCGCCCGTCGATCCCGTACATGATCTGCAGTGAACCGTCCTCGGTCGGCTCGATGTCGGCGACGAACTGCATGAACTCGTCGGCCTCCCAGTCGAGATTGAGCCAGTGCAGCGCCTGCAGCGTGAACGTGGTGTCGCGCATCCAGGTGTAGCGGTAGTCCCAGTTGCGCTCGCCGCCCGGCGTCTCGGGCAGCGACGTCGTCAGCGCGGCGACCGTCGC
Source organism: uncultured Thermoleophilia bacterium (assembly GCA_963851065.1). Lineage (GTDB taxonomy): Bacteria > Actinomycetota > Thermoleophilia > Gaiellales > Gaiellaceae > PALSA-600. The sequence goes on along the minus strand of CAWKNW010000009.1, from coordinate 294,114 downwards.
TCCGGTGGGCATGTACGTGAGGCCCTTGATCGCCAGGGCCGAGCGCTGGATCGGATCCCGCCAGCGATGATCGGGGATCCGTGCGCGGCCCAGCCAGGAGCGCCAGAAGCGCGACGTCGCCGCGAGGCGCTCCTCGGCTTCGGCGACGTCCTCGGGGGCGGCGAGCTCCTCGGCCCAGGAGAGCGCGCAGAACATCCGCTCACCCTCTTCGAGCACGTGCCGCGCGCGCACGCGGCTACCCTCGATCCCGAGCAGCAGGTCGGTCCTGAGCCGGACCGTCTGCCCGGCGCCGGACGCGTCGGCCGTGTGCAGGTCGTCGCCGACGAGGGACCACTCGGCCGGCGTGCGCCCGTAGTCGAACGCGGGCTCGCAGATCAACTCGACCTCGACGCGGCCCTCGACGCACTCGACGATGCGGACGAGCATGTGGTCGCCGTCGTCGTCGGCGGGCGGCCTGGTGTGCGGGGTGACACCGTCGCGTCCGCGGGTCGGGCCCATCGTCAGCGCGTCGCGCACGACGATCCAGCCGGCCGGCGTCCTCCAGGTCGTCTCGAGCACGTTGGTGCCCGGCATGTAGACACGCGCGGTCGGATGGTTGATCCCGTACGGGCCGAGCCGGAACGAGCCTGCCTCACGGTCGAGCAGGCTGCCGAACAGGCTCGGCGCGTCGAACGACGGCGTACACAGCCAGTCGACCGCCCCGTCGGGCGCGATCAGCGCACCCGTGTGGCAGTTGGAGAGGAACGCGTACTCCGCGATCGGCGGGAACGGTGACGGCGCCGCCGCGCTCTGCGGCGCCTGTTGCTTCTCGGTGGTCGTCATGATCCCAGCCACGGCTCGTGCCACCGGCCGTACCCGGAGACGAGCTCGTTCGCCGCCTCCGGGCCCCAGGAGCCGCGGGCGTAGGGGTACACGGGCGGCGGCGCGTCGAGCAGCGGCTGCATCACGCGCCACGTCTCCTCAACCGCGTCCTGACGTGTGAACCGCGTGCTGTCGCCGGTGAGTGCGGCGTGCAGCAGCACCTCGTAGGGCGTCGGCCCCTCACCCCCTTCCGTCGCGAACTCGAGGTCGAGCGAGATCTCGGCCGCGCCCTGCTTGTCTGCACGGTGCGCCTGGGCCTGGAGGCGGATCCCGGTCGTCGGATCGAGCCTGACGATCAGCGCGTTCGGCTCCGGATGACGGTCGAACATGGCGAAACCGAGGCGCGGCGCGTGCTTGAAGACCAGCCGGAGCTCCGTCTGCGTCGCCTTGAGGCACTTGCCGGTGCGGATGAAGAACGGCACTCCCGCCCACCGCCAGTTCTCGATCTCCAGGCGGAGCGCAACGTACGTCTCGGTCGTCGAGCCGGGCGCGACGCCGTCGACCTGGAGGTAACCGTCGTACTGGCCGCGGAGGTAGTTCGCGGGATCCGCGGCGTTGACGGCCCGGAAGAGCGACACCTGCGAGTCCTTGATCGTCCGCGGGTCGCCGCGCGACGGTGGCTCCATCGCGCACGCGGCGACAACCTGCATCAGGTGGTTGACCACGACGTCCCGCAGCGCTCCGACCGGGTCGTAGAAGTGGCCGCGGTCGGCAACGTCGAAGTCCTCGGCCATCGTGATCTGCACCGAGGAGAGGTAGTTCCGGCTCCAGAGCGGCTCGAGCATCGTGTTGGCGAAGCGGAGATAGAGGATCTCCTCGAGGCCCATCTTCCCGAGGTAGTGGTCGATCCGGTAGAGCTGCGACTCGCCGATGTACTGGTGGAGCTCCTCGGCCAGCGCCTCGGCCGACGCGAGGTCGTGCCCAAAGGGCTTCTCGACGACGACTCTCGCGTTCTTCGTCAGCCCGGCGTCCGAGAGGCCCTTCACGACGCGACCGAACAGGAACGGCGGGATCTCGAGGTAGAAGACCGGCATCGACTTGCCCTTGATCGCCTCGCCGACGCGCTCGTACGTCGCGTTGTCGTCGAAGTCGCCGGAGACGTACGAGAATCGCTTCACGAGCCGCGCGAAGACCTCCTCGTCGAGTGTCTCCCCCGTGCCGACGATCGACTCGCGCGCGCGCTCCACGAGCTGGTCGATTGTCCAGTCGTTGACCGCGACGCCGACGATCGGGCAATCGAGCAGCCCGCGACGCTCGAGGCGGTACAGCGACCGGAACGTCATCACCTTCGCCAGGTCTCCGGTGATTCCGAAGATGACGAACACGTCTGCGGGTTGCTCGCTCAACTCTCGCTCCTCTTGTTCTCGTTGACGTCTGTCCGCACCGTGATCCTGTTGCTGCGTTCATGCGTGAACCCGGCCCAGGTCCAGTCGATCACGGCCTTCGCGCGATCCTCTCCGGTCGAAAGCAGCGCGAGATGAACGGCGCCCCAGGCGAGCGACGCGGCCTTTCCCTTCATCGTTCGCCCGCGCCTGAACTGCACGACCGCGGCGCCGCGACCGATCGTCGCCATCGTCCCCTTGTCCTCGTAGACGAACGGCTTCGTCTCTTCGCCCTTCAGCCGTCTCGCGATGTTCTCTCCCGCCCACTCGCCCGCCTGCAGCGCAACCGAGCCGAGCTGCGGCAGCACCTCGTTGGTCTTCGAGTCGGTGATCCAGGCCACGTCGCCGACGACGAACACCTCGGGGTGCTCCGCGAGGCTCAGATCCGGCTCGGCCGGAACGCGGTGCCCGCGTTGCAGCTCGACTGGGAGGTCGGCCGCGCGTTCACTCGCCTGCAGCCCTGCGCCCCAGACGAGGGTGTGTGCTTCGAGCACCTTGCCGGACTTGAGCGTGACGCGCGTCGGCGCAACCGACGCGACGCTCTCGCCCACGAGCACCTCGACACCGCGCTCTTCCAGCGCCTTCTTGGTGTAGTCGCGGATGTCCTGCTTGAACATCGCGAAGAGCGTCGGGCCGGCTTCGACCAGGATCAGCCGCGCCTTGTCCTGCGGCACCTGCGGATAGTCCTCGGCGAAGTTGCTGCGGTAGAGCTCGGCGAGAGCACCGACGCTCTCGACCCCGGTCGGCCCGCCGCCGACGACGACGACGTTCAGCGCTCCGTCGTCGACGAGTGACGGGTCGCGGTCTGCCGCCTCCCAGCGTTCGAGGACCTGCTCCTTGAGGCGAACCGCGTCGGCCAGCGTGTACATCGGGAACCCGTGCTCGTCGGCGCCCTCCGTCCCGAAGAAGTTGACGGTCGCTCCGAGCGCGACGACGAGGTAGTCGTAGTCGAGCGCAGCCCGGTCGGCGAACTCGACGGTCCGCTTCTCCACGTCGACCGAGATCACCGTGCCCTGGTGGACCGTGACGTTCGGCTGGTCGTGAAAGAGATCGCGGAGCGCGTGTCCGACCGCATCCGTGTCGAGCAGGTCGGTCGCGACCTGGTAGAGCAGCGGCTGAAAGGTGTGGTAGTTGTGCTGGTCGACGAGAACGACGTCCGCCTCTGCGTCGGCGAGCTTCCGAGCGGCTCCGATTCCACCGAAGCCGCCGCCGAGCACGAGCACCCGCGGCCGTCGATCGCGCCCGTCCTCGCGCTGATCCGACATCTCGACGCGACACTAGCTCAGGGGATTTCGACGGCGTCGGAACAACTGCCGCCGACACCAGTCCGTCACAAGCGCCGAGCTACCCCGATCCGGGCGCGTTCGCCGGTACGTCTTGCTTCTTCGGTGCGGCGATGCGGGCCGATGCGACATACGAGACGACGACCGCGACGATCACGAGCGGCATCAGGGCAACTGCGTCGGCCTGCAGGAACAGGCTCACGAGGAGCACGGACGTGAACGGCAGGTTGAGCATCGCCACAGTCATCGCGCCGATCCCCATCGCAACGCCGGCGATCTCCGGCAGGCCGGGGAGGTGAGAGAGCGCGAGACCGCCCGCGGCGCCGATGAACATGCCGGGAAAGACAGGGCCGCCCCGGAAGCTGCTGAGCGAGGCGCTGTAGGCAAGGCCCTTGCAGGCGACGAGCAGGATCAACGCACCGACAGTCCAGCCGGCAGCGCCCTCGATGAGGCCCGGGAGGGCGTCCTGGCCGGAGAAGAGCACCTCCGACGACGGGTGGCTCGACCATTCCTGGAACGCGATCGCGAGCCCGCCGATCGCCAGGCCGACGAGCGGCATCAGGAGCAGCATGCGGCGCTCGACGATCGACTGCAGCAGCAGAGCGAGCCGGCGAATCCCGCCGCCGAGGACGGCGCCGGCGACGCCGATCGCGATCGCCCAGAGGAACTCCGCTCCGGTGGGCGAGCCGAAGTGCGGGATGTTCGGGATCGCGAGCGAGAACGTCCCGAAGCCGGTCCAGCTGTCAAGGCCGACGAAGATCAGGGCACCGATGCCGGCTGCGAGCAGGCCGGGCACGAGCACGACTCCGAGCAGCGGCCCCCCGAGCCCGGCCGCCTCCAGGAGCAGGAACGCGCCTGCGAGAGGAGAGCCGAGAAGCGTGCTGATCGCGGCGAAGCTGCCGGCGGCGGCGAGAACGGCGGTCGCCTGAGCCGGGGCTCCCTTCTTCGCCAGATGGAGGGCGAGCACGCCGAGGCCGCTGCCGATCGCGATCAGCGGCGCCTCGGGCCCGAGCACGACACCCAGGGAGAGCGTCGCGAACGACGCGACGACGATCCCCGGCAGCTCGATCGGGGAGACCGGCCCGCCGGTCTTGAACCCTTCTGCCGGCTTGTGGCCAGCCGTGCCCGGCAGGTACTGGATCGTCAGCGCGACAAGCAGGCCGCTGAGCGCGAGCCACGGTGCCGGCCACCAGGCCGGCTCCGCGTCGTAGCCGACCTCGCCGGGCAGCGTCGTGAAGATGTAGTGCTGAGCTTCGCCGACCGCCTTCAGGAAGAAGTACGCGACCACCGCGACCAGCACTCCGACGATGGCGCCGAACACGACGAGCCCCAGATAGCGGCGGCTCCGAAGCAGCTCGACGGGATCCGGCGACGCCGCCGGCGGTGCGGTGTCGGTCATGGCCGTCGCCGACGGCGAGGCGGGCCGACGGGGATCGCGGAGCCCTCGCGCACGAGCACGCTGTCCTCACCGAGCACGACTCTGATCACCATCTCCGTTCGAGAGGCTAACGCGCTTCGACTATCACGTGTCGGCGGCCTCGAGCGGCGCTGACAACGGCGGCGCTCAGAACAGCCCGGCGACGCCGCGCACGATCAGGAGCACGCCGAGCACGGCGAGCACACCGAGTCGCGAGACGATTGGCGTTGCGGTCGAGCCACGAGTTGAAAGCGATCGTCTCCGCCGTCGCCAGCTCGGGCGCGACGAAGAACCCGATCAGCGGGAGCTCGATGAACGCGAACATGATCAGGAAGAACCCGATCATCATCGCGACGGTCTCCGCCGCCGACCAGCCGAGCTGAGCGATGTCCTTCAGCGCCGACGAGCGCGGAGAAGCCGGGGATCGCACAGAGCAGAAGCCCTGCAATGAAGGCGTACGGAGCGCCCTGGTCGAGCGCGCGCGTCAGACGGTCGGGTTTCGCGCCGTTTGCCTCCTCCTCGCTGCTCTTCTCCTTCTTGACGAGGAGCTGGCGGTCGCGGACGACCCATGGCCGCGATCAGACGAGATGACGCCCAGGATGACGTAGAAGACCGGGTCGAGCCCGTTGCTCGACGACGAGTCGACCGATGCGCCCTGCAGGGAGAAGACGATGACGAGCCCGACCGTCGTCGCCGAGAGGAGCCCGCCGGCGTAGAAGCTCGCGAGCAACAGCTGCGGGCGACGGCTGCGGAGCGCGATCAGGACGACCGCGAGCAACGCCGGGAAGAACATCGCCAGCAGCGCCAGCGCGATGATCTCGAGGACGTCACCCATGCGGAGCAGGGCGAAGCCGGAGGCGCGACTGGTCGGGGTGGGATGTCATGGGCCTGCTCGGGGGACTCTCGACGAAGCGGCGAGTCGAGGTGGGGGTTCTATCCCGAACCCCCACCTCCTCGCAACTCAGCTTCGCGAAGCAGAGCCCGACGTTGCTCTACAGACCCATCTCCGCCTTGACGAAACCCGGGTCCGATCGGCGCGGTGATCCCGCCGGTCAACGCCCGGACCGCCTGAGCGGCTCGCCTTCAGGCGCGCTGCATCCGGTGGTGGTGCCAGAAGAGGTAGACCGGGATCGCGAGCGGGGCGATGCAGGTGACGAGGATGAACCAGAGGATCTTCGCGAGCACCGAGATCGAGTCGGTCACGATCACGAACAGCGTGACGAGCCAGATCAGGAACAGGCCCCCGAGGACGACGATGGAGAGGAACGCTCCCCAGCCGGTCGTGAGCTGAAGCGAGGCGACAAGCGCAGTCATGATGGCGGTGATATATCGCTTCCGGACAAGCGACGAAGGCTGAACCCGCACCTACGTCGAACCTCGTAGTCTTCGTGCCGCAACGAACCCTGCCGTCTGTCGCCGAAGGAGGCCACGCGGAGATGAGTCAACAGAGCCTGGAGGAGCTGCTGCAGGCGACCGGGAACCCGGTCGATCTGGTGCGGAACTCCCAGATCGGCCCGTACGTCTACCCGAAGGTGCCTGCCGAGTTCTCGAACTGGCGCGAGGAGCAGGTGGCGTGGCGAGAGACATGTGCGCTCTTCGACCAGTCGCACCACATGACCGACCTGTACATCGAAGGCCCGGACGTGATCAGGCTGCTGTCGGCGCTCGGCGTCAACACGTTCAAGAACTTCGCTGTCAACAAGGCGAAGCAGTTCGTCGCCTGCAACGAGGACGGGTACGTGATCGGCGACGGCATTCTCTTCTACCACTCCGAGAACAAAGTCAGCCTCGTCGGCCGTCCCTCGGCCCACAACTGGGTGCAGTACCACGCCGAGACCGGCGACTACGACGTGAAGCTCGAGCGCGACGAGCGCACGGCGGCCAACCCGACCGGCAAGCGCAAGCTGTACCGCTTCCAGGTGCAAGGACCGACGGCGCTCGAGGTCCTGACGAAGGCGAACGGCGGCTCGCTGCCCGAGATCAAGTTCTTCAACATCGGCGATCTCACGATCGGCGGGCACAAGGTTCGCGCCCTCCACCACGGTATGTCGGGAGCTCCCGGGATGGAGCTCTTCGGGCCCTGGGAGGACGGGGACGACGTTCGCGCCGCGCTCGTCGAGGCCGGCGAGGACTTCGGGCTCCGTCAGGTCGGATCGCGCGTCTACGCGACGAACACCCTCGAATCGGGCTGGATCCCGTGTCCGCTTCCCGCGATCTTCACCGGCGACGGCATGAAGGCCTATCGCGAGTGGCTGCCGGCGAACTGGTACGAGGGCACCGGCTCGCTCGGGGGCAGTTTCTACTCGGACGACATCCGCGACTACTACCTGACGCCGCACGACCTCGGCTACTGGCCGTTCGTCAAGTTCGATCACGACTTCGTCGGGCGCGCGGCGCTCGAGAACATGACCGAGCCGAAGCGGAAGAAGGTGACACTCGCCTGGAACGGCGAGGACGTCGCCGAGGCAATGGGCACGCTCCTCTCGAAGAGCGACAGTCTCGCGGCGAAGTACATCGACCTGCCGCTCTCCAACTACTCGACGTGGCCGAACGACAAGGTGCTCTCGGGCGGCGAGATGGTCGGCGTCTCGACGTTCTCCGGTTACAGCTACAACGAGCGCTCGATGCTGTCGTTGGCGATCGTCGACGTCGACGTCGAGATCGGCACCGAGGTCGTGCTGGTGTGGGGCGAGGAGGGCGGCGGCTCGCGGAAGCCCGTCGTCGAGCGGCACGTGCAGACGGAGATCCGGGCGGTCGTGAGCCCGTGCCCCTACTCCGAGGTCGCGCGGACGACGTACGCCGAGGGCTGGCGCACGAAGGCGACGGTCTAGTCGGTCGAGCGCGGGCCTTCGGGCTCGCGCTCGTCGTCCTCGGCCTCCCGCGCGTGGTGGTCCCGGCCGAGGAAGGTGTTGGCCCACGCGCTCGTCCCGGCGAGCGCGTTGTCCTTCACGACCACGGGGCCGTCCAGCATCTGCTCCTCCTCCCCGTAGGCCTTCAGCCGCTCGTACGCCTGCGACCAGATGCACTCCGTGTCGTAGACCTCGCAGAGCCCGTCGCGCGTGCCGCCGCACGGCCCGTTGCGCTGGTTCTTGGCGCAGAGCGACTCGGGGCAGACGTAGGCGATGTCGGGCAGCGAGCAGTCGCCGCAGTCCTGGCACTTGAACATCGTCACCTTCGCCGCCTGCTCGAGCGCGTGCGCGACCTTCCCGACCGGCCTCGGAGCACGCTCGACGGCACGGTAGAGCCCGCGGCCGGCCGGGAAGAGCGGCGCATCGTCGGCGAAGGCGATCGTGTGCAGACGACGGCTGAACCGGTACTTGACCGGCACGCGCAAATCGGTGCGGCGCCTGCGCTTCGACTCGAGATACGTCGTGCTCACCTCGTCCGAGGACAACCCGGACTCGACATCTCGCTCGAAGAAGTAGAACTCGTCCGGGAACGCGAACTGCAGCTCGCGTGCGAAGCCTCGCCAGTCGTCCGGCGCGAACGCGTCCGCGCGCTCGAGGATCTCACCGAACCGCGACGCCGGCATGTGGCCGCCCATGTAGACGCCGTCGAAGCCGAGACCGCGCGAGATCGCGACATGCTTCGCCGCGAGCTCGACGAAGAACGCCCGGCCGCGGTCGGCACCCGCGCCGTAGCGCTCCGCGAGCTCGAGCAGCTCGGCCGTGACGACGACGCCGGGAATCTTGCCCTGATGAAACGCGCGCGCGGCGGTGCGCGAGAGCAGGTAGACGTTCGCGATCACGGAGACGTCCAGCCCGGCGCGCCTGACCCAGCGCAGCAGCTCGTCGTCCTTGCGCACATTCCAGCCGATCTGGTTGATCACGAATCGGGACCCGGCCGCGACCTTCTTCTGCAGCTTGAAGTACTGCGGCATCACCTCGCGCTCGTGGCGCTTGTGGTTCGTGACGACGCAGCCGACGAGGAAGTCCGTCCGGTCGAGGCGGACACCGGGCCTGCGGGTGTCGCGCAGGCCGTCGTTCATCTCGGCAAGGAGACTGATCAGGCCGACGGAGTCGATGTCGAAGACGGGCGCCGCCAGGCCCCGGTGACCGGTGATCGGATAGTCGCCGGAGAGTGCGAGGACGTTGTCGAACCCTTCCGAGCTGAGCTTCCACGCGCGACTCTCGAGGGCGTTGCGGTTCCAGTCCTTGCACGAGAGGTGGATCACGACCTCTTGCCCGCGGGACACGAGGTCGGTGCCGAGCGTGTCGGGCGCGAGCATCGCGTGCCCCCCGGGGTTGTCGGTGATCGAGAGCACGTCGACGCGGGGGTCCTCCGCGAGCGCTCGTGCAACCGCGAGCAGCTCCTGCCCCGTGTTCGCGGTGATCAGCCCGCGGCTCGTGACGAGCTCCGCGGCGACGACGAACGACCCCGGCTCGGCGAGCCGCTCGCGGAACGTCATGTGCCCTCGCCGACGGGCGGGGTCCCGTAGGTGTGGAAGCTCTCGATCGTGTGGACGCCCCAGAATTGCCCCCGCGCCCGCTCCTCGCGCGTCCAGATCACCGGCTCGTAGTCGGGGTCGTAGACGAAGTAGCCGCCCGTCGTCACCTCGATGCGGTTCCCGCCCGGCTCGAAGCCGTAGAGGAAGAAGCCCTGCGCGATCGCATGCTTCGACGGCGCCGCCTCGATCGGCACGCCGTTGTCGACGAAGATGTCGGCCGCCCGGAGGCACTCCTCGCGCGTGTCGACCCAGAACGCGAGGTGATGGAGCCGCCCGCGTGCGCCGTGCGCGTCGGCAACGTAGATCAGCTCGTGGGCGGCGATCGACAGGCTGAGCCACGCGCCGGTCTCGGTCCCGTCCTCCAGCCGGATCGCCTCGTACAGCCGATAGCCGAGCACGTCCTCGGCGAACACGCGGCTCGCCCGCACGTCGGCGGCGAGCAGATTCACGTGATCGAGGCGCTTCACGCCGGCGCCGCGGCCGACGTACCGCTGCGGCTGGTTGCGCCACGAAGGCTTCAGGTGATCGGGCGCGACATAGCGCTCCGCCTCGTAGAACACCTCGAAGACGTGGCCGTCGGGATCGGTGAACCGGTATGCCGGGCCGTGGCCGACGTCGCCGTCGACCCAGCCGAGACCAAGCCCGGTCGCCTCGATCGCCGCGACGCGGCGCTCGAGCGCCTCCGGGCTCCAGGCGCGCAACGCCAGGTGCCCGATCCCCGACTGTGGCGCCTCGGTGAGCTTGAGGCTGTAGCGGAGGTAGTCCCCGAAGCCGCGCAGGTAGACGGACGCTCCGTCGCGCGCCTCCTCCTCGAGCCCCAGCACGTCGACGAAGAAGCGCAGGCTCTCCTCCGGCTTCGGAGTCAGCAGCTCCGCGTGCGCGATCCGCGCGAGATCGTGCAGGGGCTGCGTCAAAGCCGTAGGCTGGACGGAGGCTCACAGGGAGCGGAGGTGTCGGCTTTGCCGGCACCGGAGCGGGGTCTGAGCTCGACGAGGTCCCGCAGGCCGTCGAGGTCGTACGACAGCGCACCGGCCTGAAGCTTCGCGCGCTTCTCGACCTCACGCTCCGCGCGGTCGCGTGCGGCTGCCAGGACCTCGGAGACCCTCTCGCGGTCGACCACGACCACCCCGTCGGCGTCGAGGACGACGGCGTCGCCCTGCCGGATCGTCGCGCCCGCGACGTCGACCGGTTCCCCGATCGAGCCCACCGCCTGCTTGTCCGCGCCGCGGACGCGAACGTACCGCGCCCAGATCGGCAGCCCGAGCTCGCGCAGCTCTTCGACGTCGCGCACCGCGGCGTCGACGAGAATCGCCGCGACGCCGCGGCCCAGGGCCTGCGTCGCGAGCAGCTCTCCGACGAGCGCCACCGGTGCGGGCTCGGGCATCGTCAGCACGAGCACCTCGCCGGGCTCGGCCTCGGCGATCGCCGCGTGCACCATCAGGTTGTCGCCCTGTGCGCAGCGAACGGTGCGCGCCGGACCGGCCGCACGTGACCCCGGAATGACCTGGACGAGCGGAAGGTCGACGACCGGGCTGCGCGCGGCGGCCTCGTGCACCGTCGCGGTGCCGAGCCGGGCGAGCTCGTCGTAGGTGGTTTCGTTCACAGCTCCTCCACGACCTGCGGCGTCACCCGCTGGAACGCCTCGGCGAACCGGATGTCGCCGGATCCCGACGACCGGCGCGCGTGGTTGCCGCGCTGCTCGGCCCGCTGCCCGTAGTACGTCTGCAGATACGACTGCGCCTTCATCTCCTCCATCGCAGCCCGTTTCTGCTCGATCACCGGCGTGATGTCGACGAACGTCGTCGGCATGAAGTTGCAGAGCTCTGGCTGGTGCGGCTCGAAGAGGAACAGCTCTGGCGGCGGGATCGTCTCGAACGCGCTCGCCACTCCGGCTCCGGCGGCGAGGGCGCGCGCACGTTCGACGGCGAAGAACGCCCCAGCATGGTCGGGGTTGAACGGATCGCGGTCGGTGTGCGTGATCAGGACGTCCGGCTTGAACTCGCGGATCGCGTCGACGAGCCGTTCGAGCCCGTCACGGTCGACCTCGAGCGGGTAGTCGCCGAGGTCGAGGCAGTCGAACGTGGCTCCGAGCGCCGCAGCCGCCCGCTCGGCCTCGCCGTGGCGGATCTCCTTCACGCGCTCCACGGTCTGGCCGGGCTCCTTCCAGAGCTCACCCGACTCGCCGCGCTCGCCGTAGGAGAGCGCAAGGACCCGGGCTTCGCCGCCGCGCGACGTCGTGACGGCGACCGCGCCTCCGGCGCGCCACACGAAGTCGGCCGAGTGCGCACCGACCACGAGCACGCGGCGACTCACGACCCCACCAGCTTCCGCGACTGCCCGACGATCAGCTCGCGCACCTCGTCGTCGTCGAAGCCTGCACCGAGCAGCCGGTCGGCCCAGAGCGCGAGCCCGTCCTCGACCGCGGGGTAGTCCGGGTTCCCGAAGTCGCTCGAGAAGAGCGAGCGCTCGACGCCGACCGCGCGCACCCCGTCGAACACGTGCTCCCACGTCGTCTTGCCGCTGTGCGGCGTGCTGAGGCAGCGTTCGAGCAGGCAGCCGCGATTCGCGAGCTCCACCTGGTCGGCGATCGAGAAGTTCTGGCACGGAAACTCGGGATGGGTGACGACAACGCGTTGCACACCCTCTTCGAACGCAGCGTCGACCACGGCGAAGGTGTCGTCCCGCGCCAGATGCGCCGTGGCGAGGATCAATCCGTGACGCGCGATCGCGCGCAGCACGTCGCGTGTCTCCGGAAGCAGTCCACCGTCGTCGTCGGTCACGCGAACCGGCTCGATGCTCAGGCCGAGCGAGTGCAGCTCGTGTTGGAGGCTCGCCCACAGAGGCACCTTGTCGCCGGGCTTCGGCTCGGTCCGCCCTGCCGTCTCGGCCGGCGAATCGACGGTGGGCATCCAGACGATGCGCGCGCCCTCGCGCGCGGCGATCTCGACTGCGAGCGCGTTCATCCCGCCGACCGCCTGGTTCAAGGTGATCGTCCCGATCGCCTGCACGCCGGGCACGACGCGCGACACGATCTGGGCCCGCTCGGCTGTCGACGTGTAGTGCGACTTGAGCCCGAACCCGGCCAGGCCGAGCTCGGCGAACCGATGAGCGAGGTCGACGTCGTCGATTCGCCGCCGCGGCACGTCCGGAGCGACGTGGATATGCACGTCGTAGCCTCCCACGACCAGGGCGCGCGCCCGCTCACTCGGCCGGGGAGCCTCCGCGGGGTGCGCCACACGCCTACTCTATCGGCGCCTCGGCGGCAAGCCGGGCAAGCACGGCGGCACTCGCGCGCGCGATCTGCGGGTCGACTCCGAGCTCGACGAGGAGCTCCGAGGCGGCCTCCATCTCGTCGACCCGGCGCACGGCATGCGCACGGCTCCCGTCGACGAGCCGCTGCAACAGCTCGGTCCCGATCACCGCGGCGATCTCCGCTTCGAGCCAGTCCGACTGGCCTGCGGCCGCCGCAGCGTCGAGGCTCTCGATCGCGGATGCGGCCAACCCCTTCATGAAGACTGAACGGATGAGCTTGCGCGCGGCCGCGTCGCCGGCCTCACCGGAGACGACCTCGACCGGCATCCCGAGCGGCGCAAGGGCTTCGGCAAAGGGACGGGCACCGGTCCCGGATGCGAGCGCAGGCGTGCGCAACCCGAGAGCCGGCACGGGCCCGAGCAGCGCGACATCGGCGAACGCTGCGTCGCCGACCAGCGACGCGAGCCCCCGCTTCAGGCACGGTGACGCCGTGTTCAGATCTGCGAACACGGAGCCCGGCCGCAGCGCAGGCCGTGCGGCTTCCGCAACCGCGCGCGCCACAGCCGCGCTGTTGACGCTCAAGACGATGTCGCAGCCCGCGACCGCCGCCTCGGGGTCGGACATGCGGGCGACGCCGGCCGACTCGACAAGCGGCACCGGGTCGTAGCCGCGAACCTCGGCGCCGGCGGCGACGAGGTCGGCCGCAAGGCGTCCACCGGCCTCGCCCAGCCCGAGCACCGCGAAGATCGGTCTCATGCGCGGCGATATCGTAGAGCGGTGTGAACCTCGGACGGCGGCTCGGTGACGTCGCGACGCGCTCGGCGACTCGACCGGCGCTCGTCGGCGAGACCGGGACCCTGACCTACGCCGAGCTCGAGCGTCGCATCGGCATCGCCGCGGCGAGCCTGCACGCACGAGGGGTCGGCCCTGGGGATCGCGTCGCGCTGCTGCTCCCGAACGGGCCTGCGTTCGTCGCCGCCTTTCTCGGCGTGCTTCGGATCGGCTCGGTCGCCGTTCCGCTCAACGTCCTGCTGGCGAAGCCCGAGGTCGAAGCGCGCATCGAGATCTCCGGTGCGAGCCTGCTCGTCGACGACGAACGGGAGCTCGAGCTTTCGACCGAGCCTCTGGGCTCGTTCGCCGAAGCCGAGAGCGGCGGCGCGGCCGTCGTCCTCTTCACGTCGGGAACGTCCGGCAAGCCGAAGGGCGCGATCTTGACGCACGGCGGCCTCGGGGCGGCGGCGGACAACGCCGCCAGCGCGCTCCGGCTCGAACCGGAAGACGTCGTGCTGGGCGCAGCGCCGTTCTCCCACGTGCTCGGGCTCGCGACCGGCGTCGTCGCGACGCTCCTCTCCGGCAGTGCGATCGCCGTCGTCCGGCGCTTCCGGCCGGAGGCGACGCTCGAGCTGATGACCCAGACTCGAACGACGATCCTGCTCGGCGTGCCGACGATGCTGATCGGGCTCTGCGACGCCGCACGCACGGCGGCGGAGCTCCCGCCGGTCCGGATCGCGCACGTCGGCGGAGCATCGGTTCCGGTGGAGGTCGCACGCGACTTCGAGCGCACGTTCGGCGGCGAGGTCTACGAGGGCTACGGGCTGACCGAGCTCTCCGGCATCGCCACCACATACGTGAGTGGCCAACCCCGCAAGACCGGCTCGGTCGGGCTCCCGCTGGGCGGCACCGAGCTCCGGATCGTCGCGCTCGACGGTGATCCGTTGCCCGCGGGCGAGATCGGCGAGGTGCAACTGCGCGGGCCCTCCGTGATCCCCGGCTACTGGGAGGACGCGCAGGCGACGGCGGAGGCGATCGACGCCGACGGCTGGCTGGCGACGGGGGATGTCGGCTACGTGGACGACGACGGCTACCTGTTCCTCGTCGACCGGAAGAAGGAGCTGATCATCCGCGGCGGCTACAACGTCTACCCGCGCGAGGTCGAGGAAGTGCTGTACGCGCATCCCGAGGTGCTCGAGGCCGCGGTCGTCGGAGTCCCGCACGACAGGCTCGGCGAGGAGGTCGCCGCGCTGGTCGTTCCGCGGCCGGGCACATCGCTCGACCCCGACGAGCTCCGGGCGTGGGCGAAGGAACGGCTCGCCGCCTACAAGTACCCGCGGATCGTGGTGGCCGTCGACGACCTCCCCCGCGGGCCGAGCGGGAAGATCCTGAAGCGCGCGATCGACCGCGAAGCACTCGTCCGGGCCGATCATGGCCGGTAGTCCGAGATCCAAGTCTTCCATCGTGCGGAGCGTGCGACTCGATCCCGAGCTCGACCGGCGGGTCAAGAGGGCCGCAGCAATCGCAGGCGAGACGGTCTCGGAGTTCATCCGGCAGGCAGCTGCACGGCGAGCGCAGGAAACCCTGGCCGGCCAGGGTCGCAAGCGCCTGGTCGACGTCGTGGGGGTCGTACACGGCGGCGGCCGTGCCCGCCGTTCAGGGGCGGCATTCGCCGACGTGGTCGCTCATCGCGCGCCCCGACGGTGACGCTCACCCACGCGGGGCCGTTGATCGCGTCTACATGTCGGACTACTTGACAAGGCGTGACGGCGCCAGCTCGCCTCTGGCTATCAGGCGATGCCAAGATACTCGCGCAGTGCCTTGCGGATCACCGACGAAGGCGTTTCGTCGTCGCGTAGCGCCCGTTCGACGAGTGCATCCCGCAACTCGGGCTCCAGACGTACCGACTCGACCGTCGCAGGGGCTGAACCGAGAGGCGGGCGGCCCCCGCGTCGCCGCACGATCTCGTCGACGTCGTAGCCGGACTCGGCTTTCGCGGCGAGCGTCTTTACGAGGGCGTCGGTGATCGGTTCGCCGCTCGCCGTCTTCCCGTGAGTCTTCTTCGCCATCGTCAGCCTCCGGGCAGGAGTCGCTGGTACTTCGGCCGCATCTTCATTGCGTGGATCGCGAGCTCGGTCCCATCGTCTCGCACAATCGTGACGACCTCGAGTGGATCGCCGCTGCGGGCTGGGCCGAGGTAGAGGCGAGTGTCGTCATCTTGGTCGTCGATGCCATCGCGTGTGTCGTCGCATGTTCGACGTCCTCGTCGGCGACCCCGTGCTTACGCGCCGACGGATGGATGTCCACCTGGGAATCGTACTACAAAACCCCCTATGCCCAGGTTTCCGCTCCGGCCGCCGCCGGGCTCAGTACACGATTGTCCGGTTGCCGTCGACGATCACGCGATCCTCGAGGTGCCACTGGACAGCACGTGCGAGCACGACGCGCTCGAGATCGCGGCCGATCCGTGCCAGCTCCGCCGGCCCGTCCCGGTGCGAGACGCGCGCCACGCCCTGCTCGATGATCGGGCCCTCGTCGAGATCCTGGGTGGCGTAATGCGCGGTCGCGCCGATCAGCTTCACCCCGCGCTCGTGCGCCTGGGCATACGGCGCCGGGCCTGCGAACGCGGGCAGGAAGGAATGGTGGATGTTGATCACCGGCGTGCCGATCCGCTGCAGGAAGTCGTCGCTCAGGATCTGCATGTACCGCGCCAGGACGACGAGGTCGACCGTTCCGGCGAGCAGCTCGAGCGATCGCTGCTCCGCCTCTCCCTTTCGGTCGGGGGTGACCGGCACGTGGTGGTAGGGGACGCCGAACGGGCGGACGTGCTTCTCGAGATCCGGATGGTTCGACACGACGGCGACGACATCCGCGTCGAGCTCACCCCGCTGCCAGCGCCAGAGCAAGTCGAGCACGCAGTGGTCGTGGCGCGATGCGAACAGCGCGACGCGCTGCCTGACCCCGGCGACCGCGATCCGCCAGTTCATCGCGAACTCACCGGCGACGACCGCCAGCTGTGCCTCGACGCCCTCCCTCTGCCGCTCCAGTCCCTCGAGATGGAACTCCATCCGGAGGAAGAAACGCCCGCCCTCGGGGTCTGTCGAGTACTGGTCGGAGGAGATGATGTTCGCCCCGCTCTCGGCCAGCAGTCGCGACAGCGCAGCGATGATCCCCGGCCGGTCGGGGCACGCGACGATCAACCGCGCGACATCGGCCCCGTCGCTCATGACGTCGGCGCTCCGAGGGTCGCGCGAACCGCCGCGGCGACCCGGTCTCGACCGGGGAGATACGCATCCTCGAGCGGAGGGCTGAACGGGACGGGCGTGAACGGTGCGCCGACTCGCGCGATCGGCGCGTCGAGCTCGTCGAACGATGCCGACTGCACCTGCGCGACGATCTCGGCGCCGAACCCGCCGTGCTCGACGGCCTCGTGCGCGACGACGAGCCTGTGCGTCCTCCCCACCGACTCCAGGATCGCATCGATGTCGAGCGGAACGAGCGATCGCGGGTCGATCACCTCCACCTCGATCCCCTCGGCCGTGAGCAACTCGGCGGCGGCGATCGACTCCTCGACGAGACGCGAGAGCGCGACGACCGTGACGTCGCGCCCGCGACGGACGATCCGGGCGCTTCCGAGCGGGACCGACGAGGCGGGGTCGTCGATCTCCTCGCGGCGGAAGTACAGGGACTTGTTCTCGACGAAGACCACCGGGCCCGGGTCGGCGATCGCAGCCGCGAGCAGGCCCGCGGCGTCGGCGGCGGTGCTCGGCATCGCGATCTTGAGCCCGGGCACGTGCGCCAGCCAGGCCTCGAGGCTCTGCGAGTGCTGGGCCGCGCCACGCTGTCCAGCGCCGCCCTGCGTGCGCAGGACGAGCGGGACGCTGAGTTGCCCGCCCGACATGAAGTGCGCCTTCGCGGCCTGATTGACCAGCTGGTCGAGTGCAAGCGTGAGGAAGTCGATGAACATGATCTCGACGACGGGCCGGAGCCCGGATTGCGCCGCGCCGATCGCGACGCCGCAGATCGCCGCCTCGCTGATCGGCGTGTTGCGCACCCGTTCGGCGCCGAACTCCTCGACCAGGCCGGCCGTGGCGCCCCACGGCCCACCCTCGGCCACGTCCTCGCCGAGCACGAGGACGCGCGGGTCGGCGCGCATGGCGTCCGCCAGCGTCGCGGTGATCGCGCCGAGGTAGGTCGTCTGCGTCACGACGCGTAGACGAGCTCCGAGGCCAGCTCGGCGGGAGGGAACCGGCTCGCGCGCGCGAACTGCACCGCCTCGTCGACATCGGCGCGTGCCTCCTGTTCGAGGCCGGCCTGCAGCTGGGAGTCGAGCCAGCCTTCTCCGGCGCCGCGGCGCTCGAGGCGCCGAATCGGATCGAGCTCTTGCCACTCCTCGGCCGCGACCGCAGCGCGATAGCGATCGGGGTCGCCTTCGTAGTGGCCGCGAAGCCTGTGCGTCAGGCACTCGAGCAGCATCGGGCCGCCTCCATTGCGCGCGTTCGCGAGGAACCCGGCGAAGGCGTCGCGCACCGCGACGATGTCGTTGCCGTCGACCGTCGCGCGCTCGATGCCGTACGGCGCAACGACGTCGGACACGCGCTCCACGTTCGTGTGCGCCGACCGCGGCGTGAACTCGGCGAAGCCGTTGTTCTCGCAGACGAGGATCAGGGGCACGCCCCACAGGGTTGCGAGGTTCACCGACTCGACGAAGATCCCACCCTGGACGGCGCCGTCACCGAAGAAGACGACGGCCACCTGGTCGCCACCGCGGAGACGGCCCGCGAGAGCACTGCCGAGCGCGAGCGGGACGTTGCCGCCGACGACGCCGGTGGCTCCGTAGAAGCCGTGAGCGGCGTCGACCAGGTGCATCGAGCCGCCGAGCCCTCGACAGAGGCCGTCCTCACGTCCTTGCAGCTCGGCCATCACGCGGCCGAGTGGAGCGCCCTTCGCGATCGCGTGGCCGTGCGCGCGGTGTCCGCTGTAGACGACGTCGTCCGGCCGGAGAGCGCCGCAGACGCCGGCCGCGACCGCCTCCTGGCCGATGCTCAGGTGGACGAGGCCGTGAACCTCGTTCGCCCGCGTGAGCTCGCCGACGCGCTCCTCGAAGACGCGGATCCGCCACATCGCACGCAGGAGCTCGAGCCCGGCGGCCGCCTCGAGCCGGTCCATCAGTGATGTGACCGGGGACGTTGCCCGGTTCCTGGGTTGCAGGCACCTAGCGATGCAAGGACGCAGGGAGCGGCCATAGCGGGCCTATGGGCGCGACCGAGGACACAGCAGCGCGCCGCGTGCCGGCGGGCCAGGGACCCGGCGAACGTTGCCGGTCGCATCACTAGCTATGCGGCGACGGGCGACGTGCCCAGCACCTGCTGGACGGCGGCCACGATCTTCCCCTCGTCGGGCAGGAGGTACTCCTCCATCGGCTGGCTGTAGGGGATCGTCGCGTCGAGCGCCGTCACGAGTGCGATCGGCGCCTTCAACGAACTGAACCCCTCCGACGCGACCTCGGCGGCGATCACCGCCGCAGCCGAGCCGTGACGTGTCGACTGATCGACGACGACGAGCCGGCCGGTCTTGTCGACCGACGAGAGAATCGTCGCGGTGTCGAGCGGTGCGAGCGTCCGCGGGTCGATCACCTCCGCACTGACTCCCTCCGCTGCGAGCTGCTCGGCGGCCGTCAATGCCTTGTCGACGAGCCAGCCGATCGCGACGATCGTGACGTCGGTTCCCTCGCGCCGAACCGCAGCCTCACCGAGTGGCACGACGTACTCGCCCTCCGGCACCTCGCCGTGCTCGAGCGTCAGCAGGTAATGGTGGAAGTACACGACGGGGTTGTCGTCGCGGATCGAGGCCGTCATCAGGCCCTTCGCATCCGCGGCAGTCGACGGCACGACCACCTTGAGGCCGGGAACGCCCATGAACATCCCGTAGATCGAGCCCGTGTGCTGCCCCGACCAGCCTGCAGTGAAGCCGTATCCGGCCTTCAGCACGATCGGCACCTTGACCTGCCCACCCGTCATGTAGTGGAAGCGTGGCGCCTCGTTCACGACCTGGTCCATCGCGACGAGCATGAACTCCGCCATGTACAGCTCGACCACCGGCCGGTAGCCGGCGAACGCTGCCCCGACCGCCATCCCGATCTCTGCCGTCTCCGAGATCGGGGTGACGCGCACGCGGTCGCCGCCGAACGCCTGCAGGAACGGGTCGTTCTCGGTCGTGGCGATGTTCTGGCCGAAGTAGAGCACCTTGTCGTCGCGCGCCATCTCTTCACTGATCGCTTCTGCGATCGCGGCGATGTACGGAAGCTCACGTGCCATGTCGTCTCAATCTCCTAGGCGTAGACGTAGCGGGTTGCGTCTTCTGCGGCCGGGAACGGGCTCTCGACTCCGAAGGCGACGGCCGCTGCCATCTCGTCGCGCGCGGCGGCCGCGAGCTCGTCGGCTTCCTCTGCGCTCAGCGTCCCGTCGGTGACGAGCCGGGCGCGGAAGCGCGGAACGGGGTCACCCCGCTTTGCGGCCTCGTACTCCTCCGGTGCGCCGAACACCTCGATCGCCTCGTGCTCCGGGAAGTGGAGCGGGACTCCGGGCGGCGCGATGATGTTGCCGTGGGCGCTCAGCCGGTACACGAGCGACTCCACCAGCGTCGGACCGCCGCCGGAGCGGGCGCGCCTGACGGCAGTGGCAACCTCGTCGTGGACGGCGACAGGATCGGCGCCGTCGACTGTCACGCCCGGCATGCTGAACGCCTTCGCCTTCACGGCGAGCGGCTCGCCTGCTGCGGCGTTCGCGTCCTCCTGCTCGACGCGCGTGACGACGTTGTAGCTGTTGTTCTCCATCACGTAGACGATCGGGAGCTTCCAGAGCGATGCGACGTTGAGCGATTCGTGGAACGCGCCTTGCTTCGACGCGCCGTCGCCGAAGAACGACAGCACCACGCGCCCCTTGCCCTCGATCTGCGCTGCGTACGCCGCGCCGGTAGCGTGCGGGATTCCCTGCCCGACGATGCCTGACGTCCCGAGGAACCCACGCCCGACGTCGGTCAGGTGCATCGAGCCGCCGTACCCTTTGCAGAGACCGTCCTTCCGCCCGTAGATCTCGGCCATCATCACGCGCGGATCCGTGCCGAGCACGATCGGATAGCCGTGGCAGCGGTAGGTGGTGAGCACGTAGTCGTCCGGGCTGATCGCCGCGAGCGAGCCGACGATCGACGCCTCGGCGCCGTCGGCGAGATGCGTGTGGCCCCGGATCACGCCGGGGTGCTCTTCGAAGGTGTGCTTCACGCGCTCCTCGAACTCACGGATCCGCAGCATCTGCGTGAACATCCAGATCAGCCGGTCCCGGTCCAGGCTCTGCTCAGACACCCGCGCTCCTTTCGGCGTTCAGTTGCGACACGCTCGTCTCGTACGACCGGTCGAAGATCTGCTCGATCGGCAGGTTACGGAGCTCCTCCGACAGGACCTCGACGCCCCACGGGCCTTCGTAGCCGACGGCGCGGCAAGCAGCGATGTAGTCCGCGAGCGGAAACTCTCCCTCGCCGGGCAGCTGCCGGTGGTTGACGGTCTCGTCGACGAGGTCGTCCATGTTCTCGTAGAACCCGTCGGAGAGCTCGACCCAGCCGAGGCGCGACAGCGGAACCCGACGCAGGTCGTCCGGCGTGATGCCGAGCTTCGACATGTGCCACGTGTCGATGGCGAGACCGCCGTTCGGCGCATCCGCACCGTTCACGACAGCGAGCGCCGTGTCGAGATCGTGCACGTTGACGTCGAACGGCATGAACTCGTACACGATCCGTGCATCGGTGTGAGTCGCGGCGTCGGCGCAGAGCTCGGCGTAGGCATCGATCAGTCGCGGCAACTCGCACGGCGTGCCGGGGATGTTCCCCACCTTGATGTGGTGCGCGGGCAGCGCCGCCGCCGCCTCGAACAGGAGCGCGCGCGTCCTGTCGGAGGCTTGACGCCGCTCGTCGCTCGGATCGAGGAACCACTCCCACAGGAATTCGAGCTCGACGTGGGTGAGACCGTGGTCGTCGAACAGCTGCCGCACCTCCTCGAGCGTCCGCGTCTCGAGGACGTGCTCGAGGTCGGCGTGCCAGAGCCCGGTGCCCTTCATGCCGACCCGCGCCGCCTGCGCGCAGCGGTCACGCAGGTCGAAGAGGCTCCACTCGCGGCCGACGTGCACCTCGACCGGACCGGAGACCGTCCAGTAGAGACCGAGCAGTTCGTCGCCGGCAGCCATCCGCTTCCGGCAACCTAACGTGCGCGTGCGGCCCCCGGCAAATGGCGTGGTTTAAGCTGAACCGTCAACTCACGACGAGGGCGGTGCTCGATGGTGGCTGACTACGTGATCGTCGGCGCGGGCTCGGCGGGCTGCGTGCTCGCCGGCCGGCTCAGCGAGGATCCCGACGTCAAGGTGCTCCTGCTGGAGGCGGGCGGGCCTGACTCCGTCGCCGAACTGCATATCCCGGCTGCGTTCCCCGCGGTGTTCAAGTCAGGCCTCGACTGGGACCTGTTCGGCGAGGAGGAGCCCGGCCTCGGCGGACGGAGGCTGTATCTCCCGCGCGGACGCGTGATCGGCGGCTCCGGCTCGATCAACGCGATGATCTACCTGCGTGGCCACCGCGCGGACTTCGACGAATGGGCGGCGGCGGGCTGCGACGGCTGGTCGTACGACGACGTCCTCCCCTACTTCAAGCGCTCCGAGGACAACGAGCGCGGCGCCGACGAGTTCCACGGCGTCGGTGGGCCGCTCAGCGTGTCGGACAGCCGTTCGATGCAACCCCTGATCGAGGTCATGCTCGAGGCGGCGGTCCAGGCCGGTTACGAGCACATCCCGGACCTGAACGTCGACCGTCCGGAGGGAGTCGGCCGGTTCCAGCTCACCCAGCGTGGCGGCTTCCGCTGCAGCACGGCCGACGCGTACCTGAACCCGGCGCTCGAGCGCGACAACCTCGAGGTCGTGTCGGGTGCGTTCGTCCAGCGCATCGTCTTCGAGGGAGACCGTGCCGTCGGCGTCGAGGTCGTTCGCGACGGGAGTGTCGAGACGGTACGCGCCGAGCGCGAGGTGCTCCTGTCGGCCGGCGCCTACCAGTCGCCGGTGCTGCTCATGCTCTCCGGCATCGGCCCATCGGAGGAGCTCGCCCCGCTCGGGATCGCCGTCCGCGAGGAGCTGCCCGTCGGCCGAAACATGCAGGACCACTTCATGGCGCAGCTCAACTACACGACGGACGAGCCCACGCTCTTCGGCACCTTCACGCCGGAGAACTTCGCGCTGTTGAACAACGAGGGTCGAGGCCCGCTCACCTCGAACATCCCCGAGGCGGGCGGCTTCTTCCGGACGCGTGACGAGCTCGAGGCGCCGGACGTGGAGTTCCACTTCGCGCCGTCGATGTTCTTCGACCAGGGGCTCACGGCCCCGAGTGAAGGCGGGTACTGCTTCGGTCCGGTCGTGATCAAGCCGACGAGCCGCGGCCGCGTGATGCTGCGCGCGCCGCTGCCCGACTCCAAGCCGCGCGTCCTGTGCAATTTCCTGACGACCGAAGAGGACCGGCGCACGCTCGTCGAAGGGGTGCGCATCGCGCTCGAGATCGCGGCGCAGCCTGCGCTGAAGGCGGTCGAACGGGAGCCGTTCAGCGTTCCTGCGTCGGCCTCGGACGACGACATCCTCGCCTGGGCACAGGCCGCCGGCCAGTCCGTGTATCACCCGACCTCGACCTGCGCGATGGGCGAGGTCGTCGACCCCGAGCTGCGCGTCCTCGGGACCACCGGGCTGCGGGTCGCCGACGCGTCCGTCATGCCCACGATCACGCGGGCGAATACGAACGCGGCGACGATCATGATCGCCGAGAAGGCAGCGGATCTGATCCGATCTCGCACCCCGAACCAGGCGGCAACGATGAAAGGAGCATCATGAGCGCGACGACCGAACCGGTTGTCGAGACCAAGGTCGAGAACCTCCTCGACGAGAGCGCATGGACGGGGAAGATCTTCAGCGACGGCTGGGTCGACGCGCCCGTGCAGATCGAGACGGTCGAGCCGGCAACCGGCGAGGCGCTCGGGACGGCCGGCGGCGGTGACGCCGAGACGATCGCCCGTGCTGCAAAGTCCGCGAAGGCGGCGCAGCGTGGCTGGGCGGAGACCCCGTTCGTCGACCGCGTCGCGGTGATCAAGCGCGCGGCCGAGGTGATGGAGCGCCACCGCGACGAGCTGACGGGCTGGATGATCCGCGAATCGGGGTCGATCGGCGGCAAGGCTGCCGTCGAGATCACGGCGTCGATCGGCCAGCTCGACATGGCCGCCGCGCTGATCTCACACCCACTCGGCATCATGCTTCCTTCGCTCACGCCGGGGCGCACGAGCATGGCCAGACGCGCGCCGGTCGGCGTCGTCGGCGTGATCACGCCCTGGAACTTCCCGTACGTGCTCGCAATGCGCTCGATCGGCCCGGCGCTTGCGCTCGGGAACGCCGTCGTGCTGAAGCCGGATGCCAACACACCCGTGACCGGCGGCGTCGTGATCGCGCGCGTGTTCGAGGAGGCGGGGCTGCCCGAGGGCGTCCTGCACGTGCTGCCGGGAGGCGGCGAGGTCGGCCAGGCGCTGGTCGCCGATCCGAACGTCCGGATGATCTCCTTCACCGGGTCGACCGCGACCGGCAGGCTCGTCGGCGAGACCGCGGGCCGCATGCTGAAGCGGGTCGTGCTGGAGCTGGGCGGCAACAGCCCGCTCGTCGTGCTCGACGACGCCGACATCGAGGCTGCGTCGTCCGCCGGCGCCTGGGGATCGTTCCTCCATCAGGGACAGATCTGCATCGCTGTCAGCCGGCATCTCGTGCACGAGAGCATCGTCGAGGAGTACACGGCGGCACTCGTCGAGCGGGCGCAGCGCCTGCCGGTCGGCAACCCGGCGACCGACGAGGTCGCACTCGGGCCGATCATCAACGAGAAGCAGATCGCACGCGTGCAGCGGATCGTCGACGAGAGCGTCGCGCAAGGAGCGAAGGTGCTCGCCGGCGGCTCGCACGACGGCCCGTTCTACTCGCCGACGGTGCTCGGCAACGTCACCACGAGCATGCCCGCGTATGCGGAGGAGATCTTCGGCCCCGTGGCTCCTGTGATCTCGTTCCGCGACGACGAACATGCCGTCGAGCTCGCGAACGGGACCGAGTACGGGCTCGCGGCGGCGGTGCACTCGGCCTCGGCCCAGCGTGCGCAAGGCGTCGCCGACCGGCTGCGCGCCGGGATGGTGCACATCAACGACCAGACCGTGAACGAGGAGCCTCCCGCTCCGTTCGGCGGCGTCGGCGTGTCGTCGAACGGCGGCCACTTCGGCGGGGTCGCGAACCTCGAGCTCTGGACGGAGTGGCAGTGGGTGACGTCCCGCGACAAGGCGACGCCGTTCCCGTTCTAGTAATAACGGGGGAAACCATGTTTCCCCCGTTAGCCCCCTTCTTCTTCGCGCGACAAAACGGGCCGTTCTCCTGGCCTCCCGCCGGGCCAAGCCCGGCTCCGGCCGCCCGAGGATGCTGACCCTGGAGGACAAGACAACCGACAGATCGGTGCCTGGCACCTCGGTGCCAGGCACCGTCACCTCGCCGGCACGTTCAGCTCGACCCGCACGCCGTTCGGGTCGGTGACGTAGAGCTGACGCAGCGCCCCACCCGGCACCTCGTTCGCGACGGCGTCGACCCCGGCTGCGTCGAGGCGGGCGACGAGCTCGTCGTAGTCGCTGCCGCCGAACGCGACGTGGTCGACTGCCGGCCCGATTCGCAGACCGAGCCGCGCGGCCTGTGCCTCGTACTCGTCCCGGTCGGCGACGTGGACGCAGGGAATGCCGTCGAGGTAGAGCCAGTAGCCCGAGAACTCGAACGGCGGCCGGTCGCCGACCTCGAGCCCGAGTGCGTCGCGGTAGAACGACTTCGTCGCCTCGATGTCGTCCGTGAGGACGAGCACATGGTCGAGCCGGCCGAGCGGCATCAGCCGATTTGTACCCGCGTCCGCGCATAGACGACGAACGGCTCGATCGCAGCCGGATCGACGAGCGCGTCCGCACTCGCGACGTCCTCCGCGGGCGTGCCCGTGAGGATGCGCTTGACTGGCAGTTCGAGCTTCTTGCCGGTCAACGTGCGGGGGATCGCCGGCACGGCCACGACGTCGTCGGGGGCGTGGCGCGGCGAGAGGCCGTCACGCAGCGCCCGTGCAATCCGGGTGCGCAGCTCGGGATCGAGATCCATTCCCGGCCGCAGGACGACGAACAGCAGCAGCTCGTCGTTCGCCTCGAGATGCACCACGAGGCTGTCGGTCACGTCGTCGAACTCCTCGACGACGGCGTAGAACTCGCTCGTTCCGAGACGGACGCCGCCGCGATTGAGCGTCGCGTCCGATCGGCCGGTGATCACCGAGCTTCCCCGCTCCGTGAAAGCGATCCAGTCGCCATGCCGCCAGACGCCGGGGAACTCGTCGAAGTAGGCGGCGCGGTACCGCGATCCGTCGGGATCGTTCCAGAACCCGACCGGCATCGACGGCATCGGCCGGCAGATCACCAGCTCGCCGAGCTCGCCCACCACTGGAGTGCCGTCGGCGCCGAACGCCTGCGCGTCGACGGCGAGACAGCGGCCCGACATCTCGCCGGCGTAGACCGGAAGCAGCGGGTTGCCCTGCACGATGCCGGTGCAGACGTCGGTGCCGCCGCTGCCGAGGTTGAGGAGAACGGTCGGTTCGAACTGCTCGTACACCCACGCGAAGCCTTCGAGCGGTAGCGGAGAGCCGGCGGCACCCAGCGTCCGAATCGACGAGAGATCGAAGTGCCGGCCGGGCTCGACGCCTTCCTTGCGCGACGCCATCACGAAGCTCGGGCTGAGGCCGAGCATCGTCGGCCGAACCTGCTCGGCGAGCCGCCACTGGGCCGACAGGTCGGGGTAGATCGGATTGCCGTCGATCAACACGATCGAGGCGCGGACGAGCAACGTCGAGACGAGTGCGTTCCACATCATCCATGCCGTCGTCGTGAACCACTGCAGACGGTCGCCCGGGCGGATGTCCCACGACAGCGCATGGTTCTTGAGGTGCTCGAGCAGGATGCCGCCGTGGCCGTGGACGATCGCCTTCGGCAGGCCGGTCGTCCCCGAGGAGAAGAGCACGTAGAGCGGATGGGCGAACGGCACCGGCTCGAACTCGAGCGGCGCGTGCTCCGCGACCAGCGCGCTCCACGGAACCGCGTCCGGCAGGAAATCATCCTCTCCGCCGAGGTAGGGGACGTGGACGACGGTGCGCAGCGAAGGCAGCTGCTCGCGCATCGAAGCGACCTCGGTACGCCGGTCGACGAGCTTCTCGCCGAACCGGTAGCCGGCAACCGCCAGCAGGACCGTCGGGGAGAGCTGGCCGAGCCGGTGCAGGACGCTGCGCACGCCGAACTCCGGCGGGCATGTCGCCCAGACCGCGCCGATGCTCGCCGCCGCGAGGAACGCGACGATCGTCTCGGGGATGTTCGGCAGGTAGGCCACGACGCGGTCTCCCGGCCCGACGCCCAGCCGGAGGAGGCCCGCCCGCGCCCGCGCGACCTGGTCGCGCACCTCGGCGAACGTGAGCTCGACCGGTTCGCGTGTCTGCGAGACGGCGACGATCGCAACCGTCTCTGCGTCCTCCTCTCGCCCGAGCATGTGCTCGGCGTAGTTGAGACGCGCACCGGGAAACCATTCGGCTCCCGGCAGCTCGCGCGAGGTGAGCACGTGCTCGTACGGCTCGCGCGCCTTGATCTCGAAGAAGTCCCAGATCGACGCCCAGAAGGCCGCGAGCTCATCGACCGACCACTGCCAGAGCTCGTCGTAGCCGGCGAAGTCGAGCGCCCGGTCGCGCCTCAGCCATTCGAGATACCGCACGAGCTCCGAGTGCTCGCGCGCGTCCGCGGTCGGCGTCCAGAGGACGTCTCCCTGCGTCAGCGGCCGCGCGCTCGACATGTCAAGGAACCAGCACGGCGCGGCCGGTCACGTCACCCGCGCGCAGCGCATCGAGGACGTCGTTCACGGACGCCAGCGGGTGCGTCTCCGACCTGAGCGTCACGTCACCGCGGGCATGGAGCTGGAGGAGCTCCCAGAGATCGATCCAGCTGCCGACCAGATTCCCGGCGATCGCCTGTTCGTCGGCGATCAGCGCGACCGACGGGACGGAGACCGTTCCTCCATAGCCGACGACCGAGTAGAGGCCGCGCCGCGCCAGCATGCGCATGCTCGCCGCATGCGTCTCGTCGGTGCCGACGAAGTCGACGACGACGTCGACGCCTGCGCCGTTCGTCGCTTCCCGCACCGCGTCGACGACGTCGCCCTGCTCGCCGAGCACCTCTTGCGCGCCGAGCTCGCGAGCGAGCCGCCGACGACGTTCATCGGTGTCGACCGCGATCACGACGGCGGCACCGAGCACCTGGAGAAGCTGCAGCGCGATATGGCCGACACCGCCGACCCCGATGACGGCAACGGTCGAGCCAGGACCGAGCCGCGGCACGAGCTTCTTGACCGCGTGGTAGGCGGTGATGCCGGCGTCGGCGTGCGGCGCGACGTCCGAGGGGGTTGTCCCGGCCGGCAGGGGGACCAGCGAGCGCTCGTCGACCAGCACGTACTCCGCAAATCCACCGTCTCGCGTGAGCCCCGTGAACTGATGCCGCTCGCAGTGCATGTCCAACCCGCGCCGGCACGGCACACAGAGGCCGCAACTGTAGGGCGGGTAGACGAGGACGGCGTCGCCGACGCGAGCCGCCGTCACGTCGTTCCCCACCGCGTGCACCCAGCCGGCGTTCTCATGGCCGAGCACGAGCGGCAGCGTGACACCGACGGCGTCCATCAGTCCGTCGATCGCATGCAGGTCGGTCGCACAGACGCCGGCGCCGCCGACGCGGACGACGACGTCGCGGGAGGCTACCGGCTCGGGCTCGGGGCGCTCGACGAGCTCGAGACGCGCGTGATAGTCGGAGAGGAGCGCGGCCCTCACGCGGCGGCGCCGAGGTAGCCGTTCCTGTCGGCGTCGAGATGGTCGGCGAGCCGCGTCGCCAGCGCCATGATCGTGAGCGAGGGATTGACCGACAGGGTGCGCGGCACGACCGAGCCGTCCCCGACGTAGAGCCGCTTGACCTCGTGCGACTCGCCGTTCCGGTCGACGACCGAGCGAGCGGGGTCGTCACCCATGCGGCAGGTGCCTTGCACGTGTGTCGACGCGAGCCCGCTCCAGGCGATCTGCCGTGCACCGGCGGCGAGCAGCACCCGCCGGCTGAAGTCGAACGCCCGCTCGATGCGCTCGAGCTCGACCGGCTGAAAGTCGATGTCGAACCGCTCGCCCCCGTTCTCCTCGACGACGACCGCTGCGTTGTTCTCGTCGTTGACCATCGCGAGGACGCCGACCCAGTGCCTGAAGCCGCGGAGCGCCTCGACGAGCCGGTCACCCCAGAGAGGCCCGTGCTCGTCCGTGAGCGTGGTCGCGAAGGAGATCGGATCCTGGATCGTCGTCGCCTCGATCGCGAACCCACCGTCCTCGTCGAGCTGGAAGTCCATGCAGTGCGCGCTGATCGGGTAGACCATGTGCGTGTCCTGCGGTTCGTCGAAGAGCCCGTAGACGAGCCGGACGGGGTGCAGGCCGAGGTTCCGTCCGATCCACGAGCCCTGCAGCCCTGACTTGATCAGCAGCTGCGGCGTGTTGAGCGTCCCCGCGGCGACGACGACCGCCCGCGCACGCACGGTGTGGCGCTCGCCCGCGGCGTCGGTGTACTCGACACCCGTCGCCCGCGGGCCGTCGGCAGACTCCTCGATCACCACCCGCTCGACCGCGGCGTTCGCGCGCAGATCGAGCAATCCTCGAGCCCACGCCTCGTGGATGTAGGTGTTCTGCGTGGACTTGCCGGCATTCGTGGGGCAACCCTGCAGACACGAGCCGCAGCGCATGCAGTTCACGTCCGTGTACGAGTGCACCGCCTCGAGCTCGACACCCATCGCCCGGAAGCCCGGCTCGACCGTGTGCATGCTCTTGCTCCAGTCGCGCCGCTCGCGCACACCGAGCACGCGCTCGACCCGTTCGAAGTACGGATCGAGATCGGCCCTCGCGAACGGCTCACCGCGCTCGTTGGTCAGCCCGGTGAGACCGTGCCACTTCGCAACGTCCCGCTCGTGGGCGCGCAGGGCGACCTTGGTGTTGATCGTGGTCGTGCCGCCGACGCAGCGTCCCGCGAGGAACGCGAACATCTCGCCGTTCGCGAGCGGCGTCAGGCGAAGCGGCCAGAAGAGGTCGTGCGTGGCCTTCGCCTCGAAGCGCGTGAAATCCGCCGCCGTGAGATGAGGGCCTGCCTCGAGCAGCACGACCTCGCGGCCGCGCTGTGCGAGCTCGCCCGCGACCACCCCGCCGCCGGCACCCGAGCCGACGACGACGACGTCGACGTCGGTGACATTCATGCGATCCCCATCCACGACCAGTCCTTCGCGAGGCGCGTCGCGAGCGGCGAGTTGAAGTCGATCTCCGACCAGGCCCCCGGCCCCTCGGCGTCGGGCGCGACGAAGTCGCTGTAGTACGCCTCGACGGCGAGAGCGCGGACGAAGCCGAACGCCGGCGTCGCTGCGTGCTCGGCGAGTGTCTCCGCATCGGTCGCAGCCGCGAGAGCGTCGATCGACGCCACCGCTGCCCCCTGGACCTCCGCCGGGAGAGCGGCGAGGTGCGCGTCGATGTAGGTCACCGGGCCGACGCGCCCGGAGCCGGGCACGATCAGCTCGCAAAGCCGGGCAAGCGTCTGGGCACGGTCGGCGTCGAGGACTTTCAGCGGCATCAGAGCACGCCCTCGGTCGGCGGAATCGCACCTGCACGCTCGCGCAGCAAGTACGCCGAGTGCAGACGCTCAGGGTGCTCCTTCAGCTCGGCGGCCGTGCCGTGGTAGACGATGCGGCCGCCCTCGATCACGTAGGCGCTCTCGGCCAGGGCGAGCGCGACGTGCACGAACTGCTCGATCAGCAGCACGCCGATGCCCTCCGACGCCGCGCGCTCGAGCGCCGGGATCAGGCGCTTGACGACGACCGGCGCCAGGCCGAGCGAGAGCTCGTCGACGAGAATGAACTTAGGCCTCGAGACGAGCGCCTGAGCGAGCACGACCATCTGCTGCTCGCCCCCGGAGAGCGTGCGCGCGATCGCTCCCCACCGCTCCTCGAGCTGCGGAAAGATCTCGAGCGCGTGCGCGATACCGCTCTTCGCGTCGTCGTGGCTCAACGAATACGTGGCCACACGCAGGTTGTCGTGCACCGTCAGATCCGGAAGCAGCCGCCTCCCTTCCGGGACGATCGCGACCCCGGCCTTCCGGATGCGCTCCGGTCGCTGACGCGTCAAGTTGCGCCCCCCGATGCTGACCGTGCCGGCGGTCGGACGGAGCACCCCTCCGACCGCGAGCACCATCGACGACTTGCCGGCGCCGTTCGGGCCGAGGAGGGTCGTCACCGCGCCGGGGGCGATCTCGAGCGAGATCTCGCGCACCACGGGCTTGCCCCCGCGCGCGACCGAGAGCCTTTCGATCAGGAGCGGGGCGCCGTTTTCGCTCACGACGCCTCCTCCTGTTCGGGCTCGTCCAGAGGAGTCTCGGTGCCGAGGTACGCGCGCATCACGTGCTCGTCTCGAAGGACATCCGCCGTCGGCCCGGAGGCGACCAGCTTCCCGAAGTCGACGACGGCGGTCGTCTCGCAGCATGCCGAGACGAGGCTCATGTCGTGGTCGACGAGAATGACGAGCGCGCCGACCTCGGTCGGGATCTTCTGGATCACCGACGCGAGGTGCACGGTCTCTTCGTCCGGCAGCCCGGCCGCCGGCTCGTCCAACAGGACGACGCGTGGGCGGCCGACGACGGCGCGCGCCACCTCGACCAGGCGCCGCTCGCGGGCGCCGAGCCCTCCGACCTTCGCCGTCGGCGGCGCCGTGAGGCCGACGAACTCGATCGCCCTCAGGACGTCGTCACTCCGAGTGGATCTCTTCGCTCCCGAGTGCTCGTGGATCAACGCGACGTTCTCGAAGACGGTGAGCTGCTCGACCGCCATCTCGGTCTGGAAGGTGCGACGCAGGCCCCAGCGGGCCCGTTTGTAGTCGGACAGCTTCAGAAGGTTCTGGCCGAAGGCCGTGATCGACCCCGCGGCGGGCTTGACGAACCCGCTGAGGACGTTGAAGAACGTCGTCTTTCCCGCGCCGTTCGGCCCGATCAGGCCGCAGGTTCCTCCGGGGAAGACCACGCTCATGTCGTCGATCGGGGTGACCCCGGCGAACCGCACGGTGAGCCCGGTGACCTCGATCACGTCGGCTCCTCCTTGGGCGGCTCGGGCTTTTCCTTCGCCGGGCTCAACCTGCGCACGCCGCGCCAGGCGAGCCGCCCGAGATTCGCCACGTCCTTCGGGAGCTGGTCGACGAGGCCGCCGGGCGCGGTCAGCAGCACCTGAAGCAGGCCGGCGCCGAAGAGGATGAGGAGGAAGTTCGGATTGATCCCCCATTGCGCCTGGAAGACGAACGGGAGCAACTGGTTGAAGAGCCCTGCCACGATCGCGCCCCAGAGGCTGAAGATGCCGCCGATCAATGCGGTCGCGGCGAGGGTGAGCGAGTCCTGCGTCTGGAAGGTGATCGCGCGCGGCACTCCGATCTGCGCCGCGAGCAGGCAGCCGGCGACGCCGGTCATGAACGACGAGAGGCCGAACGCCCAGAGCTTGTAGTAGACCGTGTTCACCCCCGCGGCCAGCGCCGCGGGCTCGCTCTCGCGGATCGAGGCCCAGGCGCGACCGGGCTTGCCGGCGACATGGACGAGCGCGAGCAGGAACATGATCGCGCCCACGATCACGACATAGCGGTAATAGGCGACGTCGGAAGTCGCCATTGCCGGCCTGCGGACGGGCGCAAGACCGATCAGGCTGGCACTGGACGTGTGCCCGAGAAAGCCGTGGCCGCCGTTCGGAAAGTCCGTCGCGCCCAGCACGACGGTCGTCGCCCCCGCGAACATGAGCGTGATCAGCGCCAGATACAGTCCCGACAGTCGCAACGCCGGCAGGCCGATGATCACGCCGATCACAGCACACGATGCCGCCGACGACGAGCAGCAGCAGCGGGAACGGGATCGCCGTCGCGTACGCGAGCCGTGTGCCGACCCAGCAGCCGATCGAGAGCAGCGCCACCTGTCCGAGCGAGATCAAGCCGACGCGGCCGTAGAGGAGGCCGAAGCCGAGCGCCGCGAGCGAGTAGATCGCAACGCTCGTGAACGTGGTGATCCAGTCCGCGCCGACGAGGTTGGGAACGGCCACGACGACGAAGACGAGCAACGCCGCGATGACGAGCCCGCGAATAGCCGTTCCACGGTCGAGATGCAGACGCAGGCTCACTGGGCGCGCGAGATCGAGACAACGCGCCGCCGCGAGAGCACGAGCAGTGCGGCGATCGCAAGGACGAACGGCGTCGCGGAGCGGTACTGCGTCACCGACGAATACGGTGCGAGGACCGCTTGCGCGAGCCCCACCAGGAGGCCGCCGAACAGCGTCACCCATAGCGAGCGCAGGCGGCCGATCAGCGCCGCCGCGAGTGACGAGATGACGAGAAAGGTGAGCGCCGAGTAGTCGAGTGAGGTGAGGAGGTCGGGCAGCAGGAGCCCGGCGGCGCCGCAGACGAGACCCGACCCGAACCACGCGGCCGCCTCGACCCTTCGCGCCGGGACCCCCAGGGTCGCGGTGATCTCACGGTCGTTCGCCAGCGCGCGCATCGCGGTGCCGAGCTTGGTGACCCGGAGGAAGACCGTGATCACTGCCGTCAGGACGAAAGCGAGAACGATCGCGATGATCTGCGTCAGGTTCACCGACGTCCCGAGCACCTGGTAGATGTGACTCGTCGACGGGAGCGGCAGGAACCGCGCGAACGCCCCGCCGATCGGGGCGCGCCATGCCATCACCCCGAGCAGGATCAGGGCCAGCCCGAGCGTGCCCATCATCTTGACGAGCGGATCGCGCCGCGCGAAGGCGGGGCCGAAAACCATGCCGTAGGCAAGGTTGACGACCCCGCCGAACGCGACGCAGATCGTGTAGGCCAGCCAGTGCGGCCAGCCCGTGTGCGTGACGATCCAGTAGGCGATCAACGCCCCGGCCGCACCGATCGCACCGAACGCGAGGTTCAGCACGCCGGTTGCGCGGTACAGCACCACCAGGCCGACGCCGGACAGCGCATACACGCCTCCGAACGCGAGCCCGACGACGATGAACGGCTTCAGGAACTGCCAGTCGACGCCGAAGATGCTGAATCCGAGGACGCCGGTCAACGGCTTCCTCCTGGGTTGCTGATCGTCATTTCGTTCGTTTCTCCTAGCCGTTCAGGTGGTACTGCTGCTCCCACTTGCGGGTCTGCGTGAGCTGCTTGTCGACCGGTGCGATCGCCGTGCAGCCGGTCCTGACGACGACCTGACCGCTCTTGTAGTCGACCGTGATGTCGGTGTTGTTGGGGATGTGGTAGGGCAGTGCATTACCGACATACCACGGCTTGCAGAGCATGTCCGTCTTGACGTCCTTCAGGTTCCGGACTGCGAGGTTGTAGGACTTCGCCGTGATCGCGCCCTTGATGTTGAGCAGCGCGATGGTGGCGAACTTCCCGTCCATGTAGCCCATCTGTCCGAACGCCTGCGGGGCGATGCTCGGGGCGTACTTCTTGAGGATCTGGAACATCAGCGCCGAATCGGGCCCGACAGACGGGTCGACGTTGCTGAACTCGTTGTTGATCCACAGGTTCCCGTCGAACTGCGGGAACTGCCCCGCCATCAACGTGTTCGCGATCGGCGTCGACGAGCCCCACTTCAACTTGGGCTCGATGCCCAGGCTGATCGCCGCCTTCATGAACGCCGGAGCGGTGTCGGGGGTGAAGTCGAGGATGATCCCCCCGCCGTTGCCGGCGAACTGGTACATCGAGAGCACCTGCGAGGTCGCGTCGGTCACCGGCAGGTGCGTCGGGTAGATCTTGACCTCCACGCCCTTCTGTGCACCGAGAGCCGCAACGCCGCTGTCCGCGTAGGCCGAGATGGTGTCAGGCGATGCGATCGCGATCTTCTTGACTCCGGCCGCGATCAGCGCCTGGGCCGCCCCGACGTTGCTGTAGCGCGGGCCCATGTTGGTCTCGGCGAACGACGGCGTGCTGTAGCACTCCGCCTGGACGCCGGCGCCGATCACGATGTAGCCCTTGCTCTTGTAGTACCTCCAGTTCGTCCCGCACTCGGCGAAGCTCGTGTTGCCCACGATGCCGACGGCCTTGTCGCTCTGGATCATCTTCCTCGCGAGCGCGGCCTCCTGTGCCGGGTTGAGCTGTTCGGTGTAGAGCGTGTACTTGACCGGCCGGCCGTTGATGCCGCCGTTGTCGTTGACGCAGGAGAAGTACGCGGCCGCAACCTTGCCGATCGTCGTGAAGTCGACGCCCGGGATGAGCATGTCGAGGCCGTCGATCTTGATCGGCGTGCCCGTTGCCTTCTTGCCGTTGCCGAGACCGCATTTCGCTACCGAGGCCGACCCCATGCCGACCTTGGCGGTCGAGCTCGCGGCACCGGCGGCGAGCACTGCCGCGGCGATCAACGCCACGGGAAATGCAATCACCACTACTGCTTTCCGAACCGTCATCCGATCCGTCCTTTCTGGTGCTGGTGGGGAACTCCAGGGGGGTTGATCCACGTGTCGGGGATGGCGGGCGGAGGCCGGCTACGCATGGCTGATCACGGCCCGAAGGCCTCCGTCGGCGCGACTGCGACGTCGAGCAGGAGAGGCTCGTCACGCCGCGCAAGTGTCGGAACGATCTCGTCCAGCTCCGCGGTCAGCGCCTCGTACGACGTGATCCGCCGGGCCGGACATCCGAAGCCGCGCGCGACCGTTGCTAGCTCGACCTCGCCGAAGGAGGGCCACGGCGGGGCTCCGCCGTGGTTCTCCGCGAGTCGGTCCATGATCGCGTAGCCGCCATTGGACAGTACGACGAACAAAACGCCTACGCGATAGTGGGCGGCGCTCCAGAGGCCCTGGATGCCGTAGATGGTCGACCCGTCTCCGACCACCGCCACGACGGGACGGTCGGGGAGGGCCATGCGGATCCCGGTAGCTCCCGGCACTGCGAATCCGAGGCCGCCCATCGCCGCGCTCAGGTAGCCGAACGGCTGGCTGGCGGGCATCCGCTCCTGCAGCTCCGGCCGGTCGACCGGGGCCTCCTCGAGCACGACGGCATCCGGCGGCAGGCGTTCCGCGAGCGCCGCGAGCACGTGGCTCGCGCGGAGCGGCCGGCCGGCCGGCGGCGGCTCCGGCGGGACGGGAGGCTGGAACGGTGCGGCCGGGGGTGCCTGTCTGGCGGCGACGCGCGACGCGAGAGCGGCACACACGGAGGCCGGCGACGCGATCACTGCGAGCTCGGCGGGACTGCGATACGCCTCCTCGGGATCCTCGGTGACGAGCGCGATGCGCGTCCCGGGCATCGTCAGCCGGCCCGGCGCGTAGAACGACTGCCTGAAGGCCGGGCATCCGACGACGAGCAACGCGTCGTACGGCGCAAGCCGCTCGCGCAGTCCGGGACGGCCGGCCGGGAGCAGACCGGCGAACAGCGCATGGTCGTGGGGGAAGCCCGCGCGCGCTCCGAACGCCTCCTGGTACACGGGCGCAGCGAGGCGCTCAGCGAGCGCAACCAGGGCGGCCCGCGCTGCGGCGTCGTCGGTGCCCGCCCCGACGACGAGCGCCGGCGAGCGCGCCCCGTCGAGGAACGCGGCCAGGGAATCGACGACCTCCGGTGCGACCGCGACGGCCCGGACGATCTCGCCGATTGCGGCGGCGGGCTCGCGCTCGTCGTCTGGAGCCGCCTCCCAGTCGTTCATCGGCACGATCACGAGCGCGGGGCCGCGCGCGATCGACGCCGCGTGGAATGCGCGCTCGACCGCGGCCGGCACGTCCTGGGCCCGCATCGGTTGCTCGATACGGACGGGGTAGTCGCCGGCGAGCCCGGCGAGCCGCCCTGCGAGGAAGGGCTCGTAGGCCAGATGCCTGCGGTCCTGCTGGCCGACGAGGATGACGACCGGTGCGCGATTGACACGCGCGGTGGCGATCGCAGCGACGCCGTTCCCGAGCCCTGCTGTCGTGTGCAGGAGCGCGAGCGATGGCGCGCCGCGCCCGAGCGCGTACCCCGTGGCCAGACCGACCACCGAGCTCTCGTGCAGGGCGAGCACGAACTCGAGGTCGCCGGGGAGGTCGGTCAGGAACGGCACCTCGGTCGAGCCGGGGTTTGCAAACAGCGTCGTCAGGCCGCGACGGCGGAAGACGTCGAACGTGGCGTCGCGGACCGTGCGGCCGGGCGCCGACGAAGGTGGCGCGTTCTCGGGCACGGATGTCGTCCGGGTGCTCAATGCGCGAAGAAGACCGTTGCGTCGTCGCCCTGCATGTGGATGTCGAAGCGAAGCCCGTCGCCCTCGCGGCGCGGCATCAGCGTCGCGCGCTGCGCGGCGTCGAGCCCGGCGAGCACCTCGTCGGCGGCGGACTCGTCGAGGTAGATCCGCGTCCATTGATGGCGAAGGAGGCCGCGGGCGAACACGTAGACCTCGAGGTGGGCGGCATCGGGAGGGACACGGAACGAGAACCGCCCGTCGCCGTCCGTGCCGGACCGGCCCCAGCGGAGGCCGGCGGAATCCCAGGCCTCGATCAGGCCGTCGGAGATCGGATCGCCCTGGCCGTCGAAGAGCTGCCCCTCGAGCGCGATCCCGCCGGCGGCGAGCTCGCTCTGCGTCCGGCTGTCCCCGACCAGGCCGATCGCGTAGTACGGACCGACCGTCTGCGACGGCGTCTTCATGCGTCTTCCTCGATCGGCGTCGCGTCGCCACCGCCCCGCCCCAGCACGATGTCCCACTCGAAGGCGAGCGCCCAGTCGGGCACGGTCTCGGAGAGGTCGAAGCGCGAGACGAGCAGCGCGCGCGATTTCGGGTCGCGCACCGAGTTGAAGATCGGGTCGAACGGGAACAGCGGGTCGCCCGGGAAGTACATCTGCGTCACGAGCCGCTGCGTGAAGAGCTGTCCGAAGAGCGAGAAGTGGATGTGCGCAGGACGCCATGCGTTCTCGTGGTTCCCCCACGGGTACGCGCCGGGCTTGATCGTGACGAACCGGTAGCGCCCTTCGGCATCGGTCAGGCAGCGCCCGGCACCGGAGAAGTTCGGGTCGAGCGGCGCGGGATGCTGGTCGACCTGGTGGCGGTACCGGCCGCAGGAGTTCGCCTGCCAGACCTCGACGAGCGCCCCGCCGAGCGGACGCCCGTCCGTGTCGAGCACGCGGCCGTGCACGATGATCCGCTCGCCGAGCGGCTCGCCGTCGTGCTGCTGCGTGAGGTCGGCGTCGGACGGCCGAACCGTGTCCTCGCCGAACACGGGCCCGGTGAGCGAGTGCAGCTCTTCGGGCAGGGTGACGAGCGCCCGGTCCGGCGCGCGCCAGCGCGTCGAGCGGTAGCCCGGGTAGTCGATCTGCACCTCCGGCCCGAAGCTCGGGTCGTCGGGCAGGACGATCTCGCTCAGGCCATCCGTGACAGTCACGCGGACACCCCCTCCAGCACGTGCTCGCTCATCCAGGTCAGGAACACGTCGCGGTCGCGGCTGATCTCGTCCCACGCGACGTAGAAGTCGTTGTCTCGCTCGTAGTACCCGTGGGCATACGAGGGCCGCGCCCCGCCGGGAACGCAGGCGACGGCGTCGATCACCCACGCGGGGAGAACCACCGCGCCGGGCTGGAGCTCCAGCTCGTCGACGATCTCCTCGACGGTCACGATCGAGCGCGCCGACGCGAGCACGACTTCCTTCTGCACGCCCGTGATCCCCCAGAGCTGCACGTTGCCGTGCCGATCGGCCTGCTGCGCGTGCACGATCCCGACGTCGGGGCGGTGGGCCGGCACCGCCGCGAGCTCCTCACCCGTGAACGGGCACACGATCGAGGCGACCCGCGTGTGCGCCGGCAGGTCCGTGTCCCGATACCCGCGCAGGACGCCGAACGGGAGGTTCGCGGCGCCGGCGGCATACGCCGCGGCCATGCCGGCATGCGAATGCTCCTCGAGCTCGAGCGGCGCCGGCCAGTCGTGCTCGACCGCATCCCTGAAGCGGTGCAGGGACCCGACACCCGGGTTGCCGCCCCAGGAGAAGACGAGCTTCCTCGCGCAGCCCATCCCGATCAGCTGGTCGTAGACGACGTCGGGCGTCATCCGCACGAGCGTCAGATCGCGACGCCCCTGCCGGATCAGCTCCTGGCCTGCCGCATTCGGGATGAGGTGCGTGAAGCCCTCGAGCGCGACCACGTCGCCGTCGCGCACGAGCTCGGAGACGGCTTCACTCAGAGCGACGATCGCCAGTTTTCGGACATCCTCCTCGCTGGGTCGGAACCGCTCGGCAGCCTGATGGCTCCGACGCTAGGTGATTCTCGGTTCTGCTGTCAAGAATGGCGTTCCGAATATTCGAACATCACAGCCCGAGCAGCGCGGCGGCGTTCTCCTTCAGGACCAGCGGTCTGACCTCGTCGCGGAAGGGCGCATCCGCGAAATCCGCGAGCCACCGATCAGGGGTGATCAGCGGGAAGTCGGATCCGAACAGCACCTTCTCGCGCAACTGCGTGTTCGCATACTGGATCAACTGCGGCGGGAAGTACTTGGGCGACCAGCCCGACAGGTCGATCCAGACGTTCGCCTTGTGGAGGCAGACCGAGATCGCCTCGTCCTGCCACGGGAACGACGGGTGTGCGAGGACGATCTTCAGGTCGGGGAGGTCGGCGGCGACGTCGTCGAGGCAGAGCGGGTTCGAGTACTTCAGGTGCAACCCTCCCCCGCCGGGAAGACCGGTCCCGATCCCGCTGTGCCCGGAGTGGAAGAGGGCCGGCAGACCGGCGGCGGCGATCACCTCGTACAGCGGATAGGCGGTCCGGTCGTTGGGGAAGAACTGCTGCAGGTTCGGGTGGAACTTGAAGCCGCGAACGCCGTGCTCGTCGATCAGCCGCCGGGCCCGTTCGGCGGCGTCGTGACGAGCCGGATCGACGCTCGCGAACGGGATGAGGACGTCGGCGTTCTCGCGGGCGCCAGCGGCGATCTCCTCGTTCGGGATCGGCGCACGGCCGCTCTCGAGCTCCCAGTCCACGGTGAACACGACTGCCGCGAGCCCTCGCTCCCGGTAGTAGGCGGCCACGTCGTCGATCGTCGGCAGCGCCTCCCCGGTGAACGCGTTGCCGAAGTAGCGTGCGGCCGCCTCGCGCAGCTCGGCCGGCATCGGGTCGTGCCCCGAGCGTGAGCGCTCGGTGTGCACGTGGACGTCGATCGCGATGACGCTCGAGAGATCGATCATGGTGTCTGGTTCGACTATGTGGGACGGCCGACCGGTGATTCGACACGTGGCGGGCCCGTGGGGTTATATACGGGAAGCTCCACCAACGCGATGGCGCGGCCCTGAGAAAGGAGACTGAGGTGACGAGCGTCCAGTCCGAGGTTCGCGAGTACCAGCACTTCATCGGCGGCGAGTGGAAGGCCGCGGACGGCGGGAGAACGTTCGAGGACCGCGATCCCTTCACGGGCGACGTGGTCGCGCAGGTCGCAGCCGGCACGCGCGCCGACGCGGAGCGCGCGGTGGCGAGCGCGGCGGCGGCATTCCCCGCCTGGTCGCAGAGCGTGCCCGCCGAGCGGCAACGCATCTTCCTGAAGGCCGCCGACATCCTCGAGTCGCGCCTGGACGAAGTCGTGGGCCTGCTGGCGCGCGAGACCGGCGCGAGCTTCGGTTTCGGGATGTTCCAGATGAGCTTCGTGCCCGGCCTGTTCCGCCAGACGGCGGCGGCGCCGTACGCCCCGCTCGGGCAGATCCTCCCGTCGGATCATCCCGGCACCCTCGCGATGGGCATCCGCAAGCCGGTCGGCGTGGTCGGCGCGATCGCGCCGTGGAACGCCGCACTCATCCTCTCCGCGCGATCGATCGCGGCGCCGCTCGCGCTCGGCAACACGGTCGTGCTCAAGCCGTCCGAGCTCTCCCCGGTCGTCGGCGGTCTGATCTGGGGCGAGATCTTCGCCGAGGCCGGGCTGCCCGCGGGCGTCCTCAACATCGTCACGCACGCCCCGGGCGAAGCGGCGCCGATCGGCGACGAACTGGTCGAGAACCAGGCGGTTCGCCGCATCAACTTCACGGGCTCGACCGCGACCGGGAGACGTCTTGCGGAGGCTGCGGGACGGCACCTGAAGCGCGTCGTCCTCGAGCTGGGCGGCTACAACCCGCTGCTCGTCCTCGCGGACGCCGATCTCGACTACGCAGTCAACGCCGCGACCTTTGGAGCGTTCCTGCACCAGGGCCAGATCTGCATGTCGGCCCGGAAGATCATCGTCGAGCGCCCGATCGCCGACGAGTTCACGACGCGGCTCGCGGAGAAGGCCAAGACGCTCAAGGCCGGCGATCCGAAGGAGCACGACACGATCATCGGCCCGCTGATCAACGAAGCCGCTCTCAGCCTGGTGAGCGAGCGCGTCGACGATGCCGTCGCAAAGGGTGCGAAGGTGCTCGCGGGCGGCGAGGCGGCAGGCCCCTGCTACCGCGCGACGGTGATCACGGACGTGCCGGAGAACTCCGACTTCGCGAAGTTCGAGACGTTCGGCCCCGTCGTCGCCGTCGACGTCGTCGACTCGGCCGAAGAGGCGATCGCGCGCGCAAACTCGACGGAGTACGGCCTCAGCGCCGGGATCCTGACCTCCGACACCGACCGCGGTTTCGCGCTCGCGCAGCTGCTGGAGTCGGGCATCGTCCACGTCAACGATCAGCCGGTCGGCGACGAGCCGCAGATGCCGTTCGGCGGTGTCAAGGACTCCGGCTGGGGACGATTCGGCGGCCAGGCGGTGATCGACGAGTTCACGGAGCTGCGTTGGATCACGGTGCAGGGAGGAAGCGGGCACCCCTTCCCGTTCTAGGAGGGCTTGGCGGAACGGTGTTCGTCGTCCGGGGTGGGCTGGTCGTTCCGAGGCAAGGACGCAGGGAGCGGCGATAGCCGCTGCTATCGCCGCGACTGAGGACACAGCCTCGGGGCGATCCAGCACGGCCCGGCGGCTCAACCGCTGTTTCGCCAAGTCCTCCGACGCAGCCGAAGCCTACGGTCAGCCGTCGAGCCTGACGACCGCTTTCATCACCTCGGCGGGGTGGTGCATCGCGTAGTCGATCGCCTTCGGAGCCTCCTCGAGCGCGAACTGGTGCGTCACGAGCGTCGCGGCGACGTCGCGCCGCCGTGAGACGAGGTCGACGGCAGCGGCGAAATCGTCCGAACGGCAGCAGCTCACGCCGAGCACGTCGATCTCCTTCAGCGGGAGGTCGCCGACGCGGATCGGCGCTCGCTCGCTCGACAGGCTGACGACGACCACTCGCCCGGCCTGCGCGACCGCTTCGACGCCGGACTGCACGAGCCCGGCGACTCCGGTCGCCTCGAAGACGACCTCCGGGCCGTCGCCGCCCGCCCACTCGCGCACGACATCGCGCAGTGTCTCGGTCTCCAGGATCCGGTGTGCGTCGGCACCGATCGTTCCTGCGCGCTCGATGCGACTCTCGACGGTGTCGAGCACGAGCACGAACGCCCCACGGTCGATCGCCGCCAGCGCGAGCGCCTGCCCGATCGGTCCCGCGCCGAGCACGACGACGTGCTCGCCGGATGCGACCCTCCCCCGCTCCACCGAGCGCACCGCGATCGAGACCGGCTCGATGAGTGCCGCCAGCGCCGGGTCCTGGTCGCCGACCGCGAACACCTGCTCGGCCGGGATGAGGAGCTGCTCCTGGAGCGCGCCGTCGGTGTGGACGCCGATCAGGGAGATCTCCACGCACGCGTTCGGGCGTCCGATGCGGCAGGGGTAGCACCGGCCGCAGGCCGAGACCGGCCACAGCGCCACCCGCTGGCCGACGGAGAGCCTGTCCGGGCAGTCGGGGCCGAGCGCGAGAATCGTCCCGGCCGCCTCATGGCCCTGGATCCGCGGGTAGAGCGTCGACGGGTCCTCGATCGTCCCGATGTCGCCGAGGAAGTAGTGGAAGTCCGACCCGCAGAGGCCCACCGCCTCCGGGCTGACGAGAACCTGCCCGGGTCCCGGCGTTCCGGGCTCGTCGACCGCGCCGACCTCC
This sequence comes from uncultured Thermoleophilia bacterium, assembly GCA_963851065.1. GTDB lineage: Bacteria > Actinomycetota > Thermoleophilia > Gaiellales > Gaiellaceae > PALSA-600. The sequence goes on along the minus strand of CAWKNW010000009.1, from coordinate 251,587 downwards.
ATGACGCCCCGCGCCCGCGTCACGGCTGCGCGCACCGTCGCCATGCGCGGATCGAATCAGCTCACCACGACCCGCGCAAGATCGTACGATGCTGCGCATGCGCGAGCCCGTGTTCACCGAGACCATGCAGATCTCGATCGTCGTCCGCGACCTCCAGAAGACACTGCGAACGTACGTCGAGGAGTACGGCATCGGCCCCTGGGAGATCTACGACTTCAATCCCGAGACGGTGACGGAGATGACGACCGACGATGCTCCGGCTGAATACAGATTCCGCATCGCCGTGACGATGGTCGGCAGCGTGCAATGGGAGCTCGTGCAGCCGCTCGAGGACAAAGGCGTCTTCGCGGAGTTCCTGGCGACGAAGGGCGAGGGCGTGCACCACGTCGCGGTCGGCGGTCGGGGGTACGCCGAGACACTCGAGGCGCTGCGGGCGAAGGGCCACGGCGTCGTGCAGGGTGGCCACTACAACGGCGTCACGTTCGCCTACGTGTCGACCGATCCGGACCTCGGCGTCATCACCGAGATCTTCGACTGGCCCGAGGGGTTGACGCAGGAGCCCGACGCGGTCTACCCACCCGCCTAGATGTTCGCCGGGATCAGAAGTGGATCGCGACCTCTTCGGGGATGTAGTCGAGGGAGCCTTCCTCGGCGACCTCGAGCTTGCGCGAGAAGAACTCGCGGTACTTGAGCGCGCAGAGGATCATCAACGGGATCCCGAGCAGGAGCGATCCGATGCCGATCACGATCGGGATCTGGATCCCGAACAGCGGCTTCGCATAGCCGGCGTCCGGCTGGCTGTAGTCGTGGAAGGCCTTGACGAAGATCGCCGCCATGACGCCGAACCCGGCGAGGGGCACGACGCCCGCCGCAAGGAAGTGCTTCCAGCTCTTCACGAGCTCCTTGCGGAAGTACACGGCGCACACGAGCCCTGTGAAGCCGTAGTAGAAGAGGATGGCGAAGCCGACCGCGGTGATCGAATCGCCGAGCACGTCCTGCGACGAGTTGAACGCCACCAGCAGCACGGTGAAGAGGATCGAGATCCCACCCATGGCGAGCGTCGAGACGTCGGGCGTCAGGTTTCGCGGATGAATGTGCCCGAAGATCGACGGAATCGATTTCCAGCGAGCCATCGCCAGCGTCGTCCGCGCCGTCGGGAGGATCGTGGTCTGGGTCGACGCGGACGCCGACGTGAGCACCGCGATGATCAACAGCTTGTCCCAGGGCGAGCCGAACACCTGGGTGCCCATCACGCGGAGAACATCGTTCGAGTTGTTGATCAGGACTCCGGTGCCCCCGTAGGACTGCGCGGCGGCGGAGACGACCAGGTAGATCGCGAGCAGGATCAGCGTCGAGAGAACTGCCGCACGGCCGGGCGCCTCGGCCGAGCTCTCGGTCTCCTCGTTGACCATCACGCCCGAGTCCCAGCCCCAGTAGATGAAGATGCCGAGCAGCATGCCGTCGACCAGCGGCTTGAACCCGAGCGCGAACGGGTTGAACCAGTCGGCGCTAATCCGCAGCGAGTGCGGCGGGGCGTTCGCGTAGACCTTGACGATCGCGACGATCGCGAACGCCGCGAGAATCGCGATCTCCGCCGCGAGGAGAAACTGCTGCACGCGCGCCGAGAGCTCGATCCCGCGCCAGCAGATCCAGGTCATCAAGGCGATCCAGATCGCAGCGCCGAGCAGGATCCAGAACGTCGAGTTCGCTCCCGAGTTCCAGCCGAACAGGAGGTAGGTGTACGTCGAGGCGATCACGGACAACGAGGCCATCACGATCACGTCGGCGACGAAGATCGCCCAGCCGTTCATCCAGCCGACCCATGGGCCCATCGCGCGAGTCCCCCAGGCGAAGGTCGTGCCGCAGTCCGGATCCGCCCGGTTCAGGTACTTGTAGCCGAACGCGATCAGCAGGATCGGGACGAACGAGACGAGCAGCACCGCCGGCGCGTGCAGACCCATGCCCGGCACCGCGACGATGAAGCCGAGCGTCGCCGCGAGCGAATAGGCGGGCGCGGTCGACGCGACCCCGATCACGAGGTTCGAGAGGTAACCGATCGCGTCTCGCTTCAGGCCCTTGTCGCCGACCAAGGCGCCCGCCGGCTCCTCGTGATGTGCCACTACTGCCATCGATCGCTCCTCTCGACCCGGGGAATCAACCCCACAAACCTAATCGGTCGAGCGGCCGAGCGATCAACGTGGCTTCCCGATCGTCGCCAACGCGCCGGTGTGGCAGCGCGTACTGGATCGCGGGCCGATCAGCACGCGCTGAAGAGCGTCGACGATAATCGCCGCGTGGCAGTCGAGAGCACGATCCCGCCCCCGGTCCGGCGCGCCGCCCTCTTTCCACACGACGATCTCCCGGATCCTCCGCCCGACCACCCGTACAAGCAGATACGGCGTCCCGGCTACGTGATCGGGATGTTCCAGGGCGCGACGTTCGGAACGGTCGCGGTGACGGCGATCGAACCGGAAGCGCTCGAGCTCGCCGTCGAAGACGTGCGCGCAGTGCTCGTGGAGCACGGCATGTCCCGCGCCGCGTGGCTGATCGTGGACGCCGCCTCACCGGCCGACCTCACGGCGCAGCTCGAGGCACTCGGGATGACGCCCAGCGACGAGCCTCCATTCGAGCCGCGCATGAGCGCGCTGGCGCTGACGTCGCCGCCGGAGCGCGGTCCAGCCGACGTCGAGGCTCGCCTCGCGCGAACGCTCGAGGAGTACGTCGCCGCGCAGCGGATCGCCGCGGACGCGTTCGACTTCAGCGATGACGACCGCGCGGCGTTCGAGGAGAACCAGGGCGCGCTGTGGGATCTCGAGCAGCGGGACGGGAAGTACCGGACCTTCGTCGCGCTGATCGACGGAGAGGTGATCGCCTTCGCGGCCGTGGTCTTCGGCGCAAACGCCGTCTATCTCTCGGGCGGCGGAACGCGCGCCGACCGGCGTGGGCGAGGCGCGTACCGGGCTCTGGTGCGGGCGCGCTGGGAGACGGCCGTCGCGCGAGGCACGCCGGCACTCACCGTCGGCGCCGGGGCGATGTCCGGCCCGATCCTCGAGCGGCTCGGCTTCGAGTGCATCGGCCGGCTCGACTGCCTCCTCGACAAATTCGACTCGGAGAGAACGACGACCTGAAGGAGGAGCACGATGCGGGTGATCGGGATCGAGGGGAAGGATCAGGCAGCCGGGGAGTTCATCCTCGAAGCGCTGCAGCGGGCGGCCGACGCCGACCGCGTGACGCTCGAGGACATCGCGCTCGCGACGAAGGAGGCCGACGGCACTGTGAAGATCCACCAGACGAAGGGCTCGATCCTGGGGCACTTCCACGACCGCGGCGTGAGCGACAAGCTGATGAAGAACGTGACCGAGACGCTCGAGCCGGGCCAGACCATGGTCTTCGCGCTCGGAAGCGACGCGGTGATCAAGGCCGTCGACGACCGCGTCAAGGAACTCTCCGACGGAGAGTTCGCCACGTTCACCGTCGATCCGGAGAGCCCGGACGTCCTGCAGCAGATCACCGCGCAACTCGCGCGCAAAAACGAGAACTAGACGCGTTGGGTGTCGCGGCGATACGCCCACGCCGCGAGCACGCCGAGCACGACCGTCCAGGTGATGGTGACGAACCAGCCGAGCGGGCCCCACGGGTGCCCGCCGCTCGCCACGTGGCTTGCCTGCACGAGCCAATAGGAGGGCAGCGCCTGCGCCACGACGTGCAAGAAACCGTTGTTGATCGGGAACCACACCCCGCCGAGGATGCTGAGCAGCGCGGTGAGCCCACCGACCGCCGGGCCGAGTGAGTCGACGGTGAGCAGATGGCCCAGCAGGATCCCGAGTGCCGCGAACGGCAACAGCCCGACGAGGAGGAGCGCGATCATCTCGATCCAGCTCTGTGCCGAGAGCCTGACGCCGAGCGTGGTGCCGGCGACGGCGAGCACCGCGATCGTCAGCAGAGCCGTCAGGTACGCAGCGAGGATCTTCGTCGCCAGGTAACTGCGCGGCGAGAGGGGCGTCAGCCGAAGCTGCCTCGTCCATCCGACGCTGCGGTCGAGTGCGATCCGGGCGCCGCCGGAGATGACCGCGTTCATCGTCCCGAACGCAGCCAGGCCGACCATCAGATAGAGCGGCGCGGACACGCCGCTGCCGCCCAGGTTGGTCTCGTTCTTGTTCGGCCCGGCGATCAGGTAGTAGAGGACGAGCGGGAAGCCGAGCGAGAGCACGAAGAACCGGCGATTCCGGAGCAGCCGGACGAGCTCGTAGCGAACGTACGTCGTCCTCCCGCTCATGCCCGCTCCGTCGAGCCTGCGGCTCATGCCGCCTCCTCGGCGCGGGTCAGCTCGAGGAACGCCTCCTCGAATCCCGCGCCCGTGATCTCGATGTCCCTGGCCGCCGGGAACGCCTCGAGGAGCGCGCGGATCGCTGCGTCGGAGTCGGTGCAGCGGAGCACCACCGCGCTCGCCCCGGCCGTCGGCGCTCGCCACGCCCGGAAGGCGCGCGAGCGCATCCAGGTCGGCGCCCGGCAGCGTCGCGCGGATCGTCCGCAGCCCGACCATCCCCTTGATCTCCGTCGTCGGGCCGTCGACGACGACGCGGCCGCGCGCCATCAACACGGCGCGGTCGGCGTACGCATCCGCCTCTTCGAGGTAGTGGGTCGCGAACAGGACGGTCTTCCCGCGTGCTGCGTAGTCGCGCATGGTCGTCCAGAACGCGTGGCGCCCTTCGACATCCATCGCTGCCGTCGGCTCGTCGAGCACGAGCAGCTCCGGGTTCGTCACGAGCGCGATCGCGAAGCGGACGCGCTGCGTCTCGCCGCCCGAGAGCTTCTGCGTCCGCCGTTCGGCGAGGCCGGCGATGCCGACCTGGTCGAGCACCTCGTCGACGGCGACGGGGGAGGGATAGAGCGACCCGATCACCGTGACGATCTCGCGGACCGACAGATCGCGGAGCAGCGAGCCGGTCTGGAGCATCGCGCCGATCAGGCCGTCCTTGATCGCATCCGCCGGCGGCCGCCCGAGCACCGAGACCGAGCCCGCATCGGCCTTCGTCAGCCCGAGCAGCACGTCGATCGTCGTGGACTTGCCGGCTCCGTTCGGGCCGAGCAGCGCGACCACCTCCCCGGGAGCGATCGCGACGTCGATCCCGCGGACGGCGTGAACCGGACCGTCGGGCGAACGGAACGACTTCTCGATCCCCTGGAGCGAGACGGCGGGCTCGTGAATCGCCATCGGCCCATGGTGCAGGCTGGGGCGGGCGCTGCGCGGCAGTGACCGTCAAATGGTTTGGTTCCCAGGGTTTCGCGGGAATGTGCCGAACGGCTTCGACGTGCCTCGCACACTGCATCGCCCCATCTCGCTCACCGTTCTCGCCGCCGTCGCAGCGGCGCTCGTCGTCGCGCCCGCTCCGGCCCCGGCCACGTCGCTCGTCGGCGACTGCACCCCCGGCGCATCATGGGCCGCGGCGCGCGCGGATCTCGCGAGCGCGGTGATCAAGCTCGTGAACGCCCATCGCGCGTCGCTCGGGCTGCGCACACTGTCCGTCTCTCCCGCCCTCACGAGGTCTGCCGTCTGGAAGGCGCGCCACATGGCGACGTATCGCTACATGGGGCACGACGACCCGGCCCCGCCGGTCGCGCGAACCGTCGCCGAGCGGATCACCGCTTGCGGCTACTCGGGAGGCTGGGGCGAGAACATCGCCGAGGGTTATCCGACTGCCCCGGGCGTGGTCGCCGCGTGGCTCGCCTCACCGGGGCACAAGGCGAACATCGAGAACCCGTCGTACGTCGTCACCGGATCCGGCGCCGCCGTCGCGACGGGTGGGATCACCCTCTGGGCCCAGGACTTCGGGACGAGCAGCGACCGCGGCACGACTGCACCCGGCGGAACGCGAACCGCGGCGATCGTCCTGCGCGACCTGCGGCTCGCTCCGCATCGTCCGCACGCCGGCGGCCAACTCAGCGCAACGGTCGGCGCGGTCAGTGCCCCGTCGATGAAGCCCCTCGCGCACGCCACGGTCGCATGCCACGGCGTCTCCGGTGGAAACGCGCTCCAGGTCGTCTCACGCAGCTTTCACGGCGGGGTCGCTGCCTGCACGTGGCGCGTCCCGGACACCGCGCTCGTGAGCGCCACGATCGTCGTCTCGAGCGGCGGTCACGCCGCGGCGGCCGCCTTCAAGACGAAGCCGGCCTAGAAGATCTCCGCGCACCAGGGCTCGGCCGCGACGGCGAAGAGCGCATCGGCGCTGGCGACGGCTCCGGGTCGGAGCTCGTCGAGGCGCAGTGCACGCGCGAGCTCGGCGAACCGAAAACCACCCAGGTACGCAGAGGCGAGCGCCGCGACGCCGAGTCGAATGCCGGGATCGGCGTCCGTGCGCTCGACGCCGTCCGGCGCCACGCGCCAGCGACCGGCATTCCACGGCGCCGACTCGTCCACCACCTCGAGCACGACATCGCCGGCGTCTGCGAACCGGCGTGCTCGAAGCGCGGCTTCGACATCGACGAGGCGGGCCCAGATGCCGTCGCCGATCCTGAAGGCCATGCGGCCCAGCTCGGCCAGCAGCAGAAACAGAGGATGGTCGAGCGGCAGCAGATCGGCGACGAATTGCGAGGTCCAGTCGAAGTCGAGCAGCCATCGCCAGAGCTCGCGTGCCGACTCGGGGGTCGGTGTCACCACCTCGAGGATGCGCACCGTGCCGCTCGACACCCCGCCCTCCCAGTCCTGCGTTACGCGGTAGAGGGCATAGCCCGCCGGTGCACCGTCGAGCGAGAGCAGCGCATACACGAGCGGCCCGCTTCCCCGCCGCCGCGCCGGATCGTCGTCGAGGCGGCGTGTCCGCCACCAGGAGTCGGTGCGGGACATCATCCCGGCGCGACCCTTCCGCATCTCCTCGTAGAGACTCGGGAAGACGCGTGCCGCCTCGTCGGCGTCGACCAGGTGCACCTCCCCGCGTGGCGTGAAGGGCTGCGCGAACGATGTCCGCTCGCGCGCGAGCGTCATCTCGCCCATCCGCGATGCGAGGCCGTAGCCGTACCGGCCGTAGATCGTCGCCTCGGACGCCCAGAGGCATGCGATCGCGTCGTTCCGCGCACGTGAGTCGGCGAGCTGCGCCTTCATCATCGCGTTCAGCACCCCGCGCCGGCGGTGGCTGGGCAGCACCCCGACAATGGTCACACCTCCGGCCGGGATCGTCGCGCCCCCGGGGACCGAGACGTCGAAGGATGCCGTCGCCGCTCCGCCGACCACGCGGCCGTCGACGCGCGCGACCAGCACACGCTCGAGCTCGAGCCACTGCGCGAATCGCTCGGCGCCCTCGCGCGAGGGCGCCGAGCCGAAGTAGTGGTAGATCGGCCCGAGCGCCTCGACGAACTCGTCGATCGACGAGCAGGGCCGGACGTCTACATCCGTCAACCGATCTTCTCCAGCGGCGCGTAGTCGAGCATCAGCCGCCGCTCACTGCCGTCCTCGAACCGAACCGTCACGACTCCGCCGGACTCGATCGCGAGCACGATCCCGCTCCCGAGCGACGAATGACGCACGGCATCACCCGTCGAGATGTCGGGTAGCACCTCCCGCGGTGCGAACTCACGCTGCACCGAGCCGCCGTAGTCGGACCAGGACGCCGGACGCAACCGCTCGCGCTCGACGCCGAGCGAGGGAAGCTCGTCCAGGAACCGCGACGGGAGGTTCGCCTCACTGCGGCCGAACAGGTTGCGCCGCATCGTGTGCGTCAAGGTCAACCGCTCCTTCGCCCGCGTCATGCCGACGTAGCAGAGCCGCCGCTCCTCCTCGAGCGAGTTCTCCTCGAGCGAGCGGACGTGCGGGAAGATCCCCTCCTCGAGACCGAGCATGAACACCGCGCGGAACTCGAGGCCCTTGGCGTTGTGGAGGGTCAGCAGCGTGACCTGTCCGGCCGCCGGCATCGTCGTCGCCGCGCAGCGCGTCCTGATCGGAGTACAGCGAGATCTCCTGCAGGAAGCCGGAGAGCGACGGCTCCTGTGCAGCCGAGTCGTACTCGCGAGCGACGCCGACGAGCTCCTCGAGGTTCTCGATTCGCCCGCGCGCCTCGATCGTCCGCTCCGCCTCGAGCGCATCGAGGTAGCCGGTCCTCTCGAGCACTGCCTCGACGAGGTTCGCGACGGTCGAGTCGCTCGCCGTCGCGAGCAGGGACTCCATCGCGCTGCGGAATCCCTTCACCGCCCGCGTCGACGCAGGAGCGAGCCCGGCTTCCTCCGCATGCGCAGTCGCATCCCACAGAGAGATCCCCTGGCCGTCGGCGTAGCTCACGAGCCGAGCCAACGACGTGTCGCCGATCCCGCGGCGCGGCCTGTTGGCGATCCGCAGCAGGCTGACGGCGTCGAACGGATTGTCGAGCACCTGCAGGTAGGCGATCGCGTCCTTGATCTCCGCGCGCTCGTAGAACCGCGGGCCGCCGATCACCTGGTAGTCGATCCCTTGCCGCACGAGGACGTCTTCGAGCACGCGGCTCTGCGCGTTCGTGCGATAGACGACGGCGATCTCCGAGGCGCTGTAGCCGCCGCCGATCAGGGCTGCGATCTCGGCTGCGACGAAGCGCGCCTCGGCATGCTCGTCCTCCGTCTCGACGACGTGAATGAGCTCGCCCTCGCCGAGCTCCGACCAGAGGTTCTTCTCCTTCCGCTCTCGGTTGTGCGAGATGACGGCGTTCGCTGCCGCGAGAATCGTGTTGGTCGAGCGGTAGTTCTGCTCGAGCGGGATCACGCGCGTGGCCGGAAAGTCGCGCTCGAACTCGAGGATGTTGCGGATGTCGGCTCCACGAAATGCGTAGATCGACTGGTCCGGGTCCCCCACTGCCATCAGGTTCTGGTGCTCGGACGCGAGCAGCTTCAGCAGCACGTACTGCGCGTGGTTCGTGTCCTGGTACTCGTCGACGAGGATGTAGCGGAACGCTTTGGCCCAGCGCTCGTGTGCCTCGGGGAAACGCTGCAGGACGTCGACGGTGAGCATCAGCAGGTCGTCGAAGTCGACTGCGTTCGAAGCGAACAGCCGGCGCTGGTAGAGCTGATAGACGTCGGCGACCGTCTGGTCGTAGAAGCTCGCGACGCGAGCCGCGTACTCATCTGCCGAGACGAGCTGGTTCTTCGACCTCGAGATCTGTGCGTGGATGCCGCGCGGAACGAACCGCTTCGGGTCGCGGTCGAGCTCCTCGAGGCACGCCTTCACCAGGCGCACCTGGTCGGCCTGGTCGTAGATCGTGAAGTTCGAGCGGTAGCCGAGCCGCTCCGCCTCGCGGCGCAGGATGCGCCCGCACGCCGAATGAAACGTCATGATCCAGATCGCGCGCGCGACGGGCCCCAGCCCGCGCTCCACGCGTTCCTTCATCTCCTGGGCCGCCTTGTTGGTGAACGTGATCGCGAGGATCTCGTTCGGCTTGGCGCCGACGGCAGCGAGCAGGTGCGCGACCCGGTGGGTCAGCACGCGTGTCTTGCCCGAACCGGCCCCGGCGATCACGAGCAGCGGCCCCTCGGTCGTCAGCACGGCCTGCCGCTGGGCCGGATTCAGGTCGGCGAGGTAGGTCTCGGGCTCCGCAACGGGCATTCCGGCCACGTTAGCGGTCAGATCAGGCGCTCGACCTCGCCCTCCAGCCAGCCGCTGGCCGCCCTGAGCGCGTCCACGTCGGACGATTTGAGCACGACCTCGACCTGGCGTCCGTGCGGTTCGAAGCTGGGATACGAGCCGACGCTGACGCTGGGCCAGCGCTCCGCCGCCGTGACGAGAGCCGAGACGATGGTCGCCTCACCGGTTGGATAGGAGCGCCGCCAGGCGGCGATCGGCTCACCGCCTCGGAACTCGCCGGAGTAGCGCTCGAACATCGCCTCCATCTCACGCGGCAGGCCCGGCAGGACCCAGACGTTCGCGAGCCGGAAGCCCGGTGCGCCGCCGAGCGGATTCTCGAGCGGCTCGGCCCCGTCCGGCAGCGCCGCCCAGCGCGCCGCGTACTCCGGGGCACCCTGGAACCGCGCTCGCAGGTCGGCAGCCAGCTCCGGCTGCACGCGCTGCGAGACGTCGAAGGCAGCGGCGAGCGACTCGCGCGTGATGTCGTCCGGCGTACCGCCCAGCCCGCCCGTCACGATCAGCTGGTCGACCCGGAATCGCTCCCGCCTGACGAAATCCACGATCGCGTCCTGCGCGTCCGGCACCGAGGCGCTCAGGACAACCCTCACGCCGAGCTGCTCGAGCCGCTGCGCGAGCCACGCCGCGTTGGTGTTCGGAACGTCGCCCGACACGAGCTCGTTGCCGATCGTCAGGATCGCCGCGCTCACGAGACGGAGTATCGCGACCCGAAGGGTGACCTCATAGCGGGAACGGCTTCTTCGCGAGTGCGGCGAGAACCTGCGCCGTCACCCAGACCGGCGTCGTGGCGTAGCTCGCCGAGTAGCGATAGCTGCCGTCCGGGCGCTTCAGGCGGACGAGATACGCGAACGCCGACCGGGGCGGTGTTCTCCCCGCTGCGACCAGGCCCTGAACCGCCCAGGCGGTCGACTGAGCGTCGGATCCGCGCCCCTGCGACAACTCGAACCCACCGTCGGCATCTCGAAAGCCGAGCAAGCAGGAGACCGCTCTCGCCAGCGGCCGGCCGGTGACGTGGGCGACGCGGAACATCTCGAGCGCCGCGGCGGTGTCGTTCGAGTCGGGCCGGCCACCCGCGTTCCACGCGAAGCCGCCGTTTCGAGCCTGCTGTGCGAGCACGAAGTGCGTGGTCGCTGCCGGCGAGCGGCCGAGCGCAAGCACCGACCAGATCGTCGAGTTGACCGTCTCGCCGATCTGGCCGTTCGGATGCTCGGCCGCCTCGATCCGCGCGATCAGCGCCTGCGGCACGACCCCGAGCGCACGTTCCGCGAGCGCGACGAGCGCGACGTCGGTCGTCGACTGGAGGGAGGACTCCTGGGACTGCAGGTACTGGAGAGAACCGGGCGATTCGACTCCCGCCGCACGCAGGCCGAGCACCGCCCAGGCAGTCAGCGACGGATCGGCGGAGCCGCCCGGCTCGGCGAACGCGCCGTTCGCCGCGTGGGCCTGCAGGAACTGCGGCGGCGAGATCGCAAGCGCAGCTGCGGCCGTGAGCGCTGCTACGCCGCCCACACGACCTCCGTCCGCAGCCGCAACCGGTAGCGCTCGAGCAGCCGGCGCAACTCGGGCCCCGCGGCCAACGCGATCGCGACGTTTCCGGCCGCATGCGCAACGTCGAACCAGAACCCGCGTGCGAGCACGGCGATCAGCGACGGAACGGTGTGCGGGAAGAAGCCCCACCACAGCCAGACGTCCATGCTCGCGCTGAACGCAAAGCCGAGCACCGCCGTGACGGCGGCGAGGGCGTAGCGATTTCGAATGAACGGCGCGACCAGTGCCCCGGCGGCACCACATGCGCCCCAGCCCAGCATCTGTTGCGGTGTCCAGATGCCCTGCCCGAGGAAGAAGTTCGATGCAAACGCCGCGAGCGCCCCTGTCGAGGCGCCGGCCCGCGCGCCGAGCGCGGCTCCGGCGACGACCGCGATCACGGTGACCGGCTGGACGCCGGGCACGGCTGCGAACACGACCCTCCCGGCGGCAGCCGCCCCCGCAAGCGTCGCGACGAGCACGAGCTCACGCGTCGAGCCACGACTCGACTCGAACCAGGCGACACCGGCCGCCAGCAAGGCACCGGAGCCGAGCAGGGTCGCGAGCGCGCCGTCCTTCACGACGAGCGCGGCGACCAGCAGCACGCACGCGACGACGAGCAGCCTACGCACGAATCGCCTCCCGCACCTCGAGCGAGACGACTCGGTCGGCAACCTCGCCCGCCCACGGCAGATCGTGCGTCACGACGAGCGTTCCGCGCCCGGGCGCCTCGGTGCGCAGCAGCCGCCGCAGCTCGTCCTTGCGGTCCGGGTCGACGCCACGAGTGGGCTCGTCGAGCACGAGCAGCTGCGGCCCGGTCGCCAGAACCGCCGCGAGCGCCAGCCGCTCGCGCTCACCCGACGAGAGGTCGCGCGGGTGTCGATCCTCGTTGCCGGCCAGCCCGACCTGCTCCAGCGCCCGCCGGGCCCGCGGGACGTCGGCGCCGAGCGCCACCTCGTCGAGCACCCGCTCCGTGACGAGGTGGCGGCCGGGATCCTGGGCGAGGTAGGCGGCGGGCGCGTGCTCGACCGCCCCTGCGTCCGGCACGAGCAGGCCCGCGGCGATCTTCGCGAGCGTCGTCTTCCCCGAGCCGTTCGGTCCGGTGAGCGCCACCACCTCGCCGCGACGAACCTCGAGCGAGGCCCCGGCGAGCGCGAGCCGGTCGCCGTAGGCGTGCCTGATGCCCTCGAGCCGGCAGGCGAACACGGGCTCGTGTGGCAGGTAGAGCGGCCGGTTTGCCTGCAGCCACTCGAGAGCTTCGCCACGAGGAGCGTCGAGAACGATGCGACCTGCATCCATGAACAGGATGCGATCGGCGCGCTCGAGCGGTCGTGCGGGGCGTTGCTCGGAGAGCAGCACCGCGCAGTCGAGTGCGCGCACCGCATCGACGAAGCCCTCGGCCCCGTCGGGATCGAGCTGCGAGGTCGGCTCGTCGAGCAGGAGCAGCCGCGGGCGCAGCGCAAGCGCAGCCGCGAGCGCGACGCGCTGCAACTCTCCACCCGAGAGTTCGTGAACCGAACGGTCGACGAGCTGTGCCGCACCGACGAGCCGGAGAGCCTCCTCGACGCGCGGCCAGATGTCGTCCGGCCGGACGCCCACGTTCTCGAGCCCGAAGGCAACTTCGTTCGCGACATTGGCCATGACGACCTGGTCCTCGGGGTCCTGGAAGACCGAGGCGACCGTTCCCGCAAGCTCCGCAGGTCGCACCTCACGCGTGTCGTTGCCGCTCACGACGACTCGACCCGCGAACACGCCGCCGTGGAAATGCGGGACGAGACCGGCGAGCGCGCGCAGGAGCGTCGACTTGCCCGAGCCTGATGGCCCGAGCAACACGACGTGCTCCCCTTCCCGGATCTCCAGCGAGACGTCGTCGAGCGCGGGTGGTGCACCGGACGCGTACGAGAAGCGCAGGTGCTCGACGACGGCTACAGCCACAGCGCTCCCACGACGACGAGCGCCACGGCACCCGCCATCGCGACGTAGTCGAGGCCGCGCCACGATGGTCGCGGCGCGCGCGTCCGGCCCGGCCGGCCGTAGCCTCGCGCCTCCATCGCCTCGGCGAGATCGAGGCCGCGTTCGAGAGAGCCCGCGAGCAAGGGCGAGAGCAGGCGCACCGGCCCGAGCTCGACGTTCCGACCGCGAAGGGCGACCCTCAGGTCGCGCACGTCCCGTTCGAGCAGCGGGACGAGCCTTGTCGCAAGCGCTGCCGCAAGGCTCGACCGACGTGCCCAGCCGGACGCAGCGAGCAAGCGATCGTGGTCGACGCGGAGCGCGTACACGGCGAAGGCGAGACCAACCGCTGCCAGGCGCAGCGCCTGGAACACCGCGCCTCCGAGCTCCTCGCGTGTGACGTCGAGCTGGCCCAGCACGGGCACGGTCGGCCCAACCCACAGCTCGTGCGTGCCGATCGACTCCACGAACGGCGTCACGATCACGACGAAGAGCGCACTCACGAGCGTGCCGACGAGATACGGCCACCGGCGCTCGGCCGGCGCGCGCAAGGCGGCGACGAGCAACACGGCGCAGATGAGCGCGACCGAAACAGCGTTCGTCGCCACCAGCGCCGCGACGACGGCCGCGCCGAGCAGCGCCGTTGCGGGAACTGCGTTCACGAGCCCACCGAGTAGCGGAAACGGAACGCGGATGGATCGGCGGCGAGGCGTGCTGCCGCATGCACGCCGAGCACGAGCTTGACGATGCCACCGTCGCGCGTTGCGCGCGCGCTGTCCGTGGGAACGGCCGCGTCGACGACGATCGAGTTCGGGCCGCGCCCGACCAGCAACTGCAGCTTGCGCACCGACGGCCCGGATCCCACGACGTGCGCTCCGGGCTTCGCCCACTCGAACCCGTGCCGGAACGGCTCCGGGAACACACCCACGACGACCGGCACGCTGAAGCCGGAGCCGCCCCAGGGGCGGTAGTCCCACCACTCGACGTCGCCGGGACGCAATCGGACCTCGGTCGCGCCCTGCTCCGCCTCGATGCCGTTGACGAAGTAGAGCCAGTCGCGCTCGGCCGAGGCAGAGCCACTCACACCGGCGATCGACTGCACGAAGCGACCGCCGTAACGCGTGGTCACCTTCAGCTTCCGTTCGAGCGCCTGCATCGCCGTCAGGCCGGCCGGGACGCTGCCCGAGTAGACGACTTGCGCGCCACGGTCACGTGTCACCCAGAGCGTGGCCGTTCCGTGCTCGCGCTCCCCACCCCTGCAACCGGCAAGAGCGAGCGCGAGCAGCGAAACGACCAGGCATCTCACTTGAGCGCGTTGGAGCGAACAGCGTCATCCGCGGTCGCGCGGACGAGCAGGCCCTTGTGCGTGCCGGGGCACACCTTCTGGTTCGAACGGGCGGGCATCGTGCGGCTCGAACCGATGTGCAGAACCAGGTTTGCGACCGTTGCCGGCTTTCCGTTGTCGTCGAAGGCTTGCGCCGTGTAGCAGCCGCCGGCCGCCGGGCTCAACTGGAGCGTCGGCGGTCCGCCGTTCGGCCCGAAGGTCGCGTAGTACCAGAGGACGCTGTCACCGTCCTTCAACACCACCTGGTCGGCCCCGACCGGCGGCGAGACGTTGTCGACCTTGAACACCCAGCCGCTCGACCCCGAGCCGGGGTAGCGGCCGATCTGGTCGACGTACGTGCCGAAGCCGCTGACCGTGACGTGGTAGTAGAACTCGCCGAGAATCGACGCCTGCTCCAGCGCGTCGAGGGCGTTCGCTGCGGTGACGGTGACCTGAGTCGGGGCGAAGAGCGTCTGCGTCTTGCCCTCGACGCGCACCTTGACGGTTGCCGACAGCGCGGTCGCGGGCAGGACGAGCGCCACGACGACGAGCAGAAACACACGCTTGGCCACGAATCCTCCTTCCACGAGGGGCTCGGGTTTATGGAGGGCGACCGGCAGGTCTTCTGACTCGGGGCTCCCCCTCCACCGCCTTCCCAGGCCGCGCAGGCCCAGTGACGTCGTGGTGGAGGGCATCTCCCCTCACAGCGGCGGGACCGTCCCGGACTTGCACCGGGTTCCCTCACCGCTCGCCCTATTGGTGGAGGCGAATCTACCACGGGCGCCGCCCGTACACTGCGCAGCGGTGGAACGCAGCGAGGTCACAGACCGCCAGCTCGAGGCGCTGCTCGAGCGGCTCGACCGGATCGCCGACGAGCTGGTGCGGCTGAACGCGCGCGACGAGCGCCGCGAGGAGCTGACCGTGATCGCCCACGAGCTCCGGAACCTGAACGAGTCGCTGCAGGCGCTCGCCTACGCCGCGCTCGGACAGCAAGGCCCGCAGGTCCGCCGCCGCCGCACCGGTTGAGCGCCCCTACTTCAGGCGATAGAGATCCAGCACGCCGGACATCTTGTGGTCGTTCGCGTTCCCCTCGGCGACGGCGACGCGGCCGTCGGCGACGATCGGGCTCTGCCAGTGCACCTCCGGGCCGAGTGACAGTGACGCCACCTGACGACCGTTCGCAGCGAGGTAGACGTGAACCGCGCCGCCGGTCGCGATGAACACGAGGTTTCCCGCGATCACCGGGGACGTGCCGCTCACGCTGTTCGACCAGGCGGAGTGGAGACGCCCGTTCACGAGGCGCCACGCCTGCGTGCCCGAATCGTCGGCGACGAAGACCCACGTTCCCTGCCACACGGCCGGCTCGCTGAAGAGCGCCGATCCGCCCGGTGTCGGCACCGTCTGCAGCTCGCCGCCGAGCGTCGTGTTCACGCCGGGGAGGCGGTCGAGCCGGAGCAGCCGCAGCTCACCGTCCTTCCCGCCCTGCACCGCGTAACCGCCGGACAGGAGAGCCGGGCTCGTCGACCCGAGATCGAGGTCCGAGTCGTTGAGGTGTTGCTGATCGGAGGGTGTCCAGTGCCGCAGCAGCGTCGATGCGTCGGGCGAGAGCACGAGCACGCTGTCGCCCCAGTCGGTGGTCCCGTTCCAGGGCGCATTGCCGGTCGCGACCACGAGGTCGCCGGTGGCGGGGTCGACCGCGGCGCCGTTTCGCGACCAGATCGCGGAGTCGCTTGCGGAGCACGTGCTCGGGGTGATCAGCTCATGCCGGTCGGAGCACAGCGAATTCCAGACGTGCTGGATCGCACCCGTGCGCTCCGACAACGTGACGACGTGACCCTGATACGGGGGCGCGTCGCCGATGTAGCCGCCCGTGGTCACGAGCACGAGCCCGCGAGAAACGTTCAGGGAGGACGTGAGCTTCTCGTGTGTCGGGTCGCGGGTGACCGACGTCGCCCAGAGCACCTTGCCGTCCGAGATCCGGAGCTTGCGGATCTTCCCGTCCGGGGCGGCGGCGTAGACGGCGCTGCGGTCGGTAGAGGCGACAGGCGTCGCGTTCGTGATCTGCGCCGTGCCGGCGAGCGACCCATAGCTCGGAGGAGTGAAGCGCCACAACAGCTTGCCGCTGGTCGCGTCGATCGCCTCGGTCTTTCCGTAGGTCGTCGTGACGAAGAACACGTCGTGTGCCGTCCCGTGCACCTGCACGTCGTGCAGGTAGATGGGAGACGAGTCGACGGTGCCGTCGAGCTGCACCTGCTGTCGCACGAGATGAGACACATTCGCCGCGGTGAACGGCCCGACGGGGCCCACGTCATGGCGTGCCGTGTCGAACCCGAATCGTGCCCAGTCCGTCCCGCCCGCCCCCGACCAGGCGCTCGCCGGGAGCGCCGCGACGACGACTGCGACGACGGCGAGCGCCGTCCTCAACGTGCGGCGAGATCCGACGAGGAGACCCACGGGCCCGGCGGCGTCAGCAACGACTCGGCATGGAGGTAGGCCAGGCCGGCGAGCGGCAGGTCGGCCCAGCGCTCGAAACAGAAGTAGCGCCGGCGCCACCGGGGAAGAACTTGCGGCTGAAGCTGTGGAGCCGCTCGAGCTGGAACAGCCTGTCGCCCTTGAGCAGGACGAAGCGCATCGTTCGCACCAGACGCGGTGCCCCGTCGTCGGCGCGCAGGAAGTCGGCGAACACCGCGAAGTTGAGCGACAGCTCGGCAACGGCATGCGCGCGCGCCCACCCGATCGTCTCCGTGATCAGGTACTCCATCAGACCGTTCGGCGTGTCCCGCCTGCGCCGCATCGACGCGAGCGAGTAGCCCTCGCTCGCCGGCGAAGGAACGAGTTGCAAGAACCCTCCGACGGCGCCCGTCGGCCCGACGGCGACGGCGAGCACGGTGTCCGGATACGCGAAGAGTGCGTCCATCGCCATCGTGAAGCCGCGCTCCGGCCAGTTGCCGCGCCACTCGCGCGACACTGACTCGAGCTCGCTCCGCAGCGCATCGTCGGCGTCCGCCACCGACAGCACGCGGACCCTGAACCCGCTCTTTTCCAGCCGCGACACGGATTGGCGGACCTTGCGGATCGCTCGCCCGTCGAGCGTGAACTCGGACGGCCGGATCACGGCCTCGTCACCGAGATAGAAGGACTTGAAGCCGAGCGCGGCATAGTCTCCCAGCGCCTCGCCCGACGCCCCGGCCACCGCCACGCGCCAGCCCTTGGCGCGGGCCACGCGAACGAGCTCGGCCACGAGCTCACGACGCTCGGACGCGTCGCCGATCGGGTCTCCCGCGATGAGCGCAGTCCCGCCGACGACCCGGTACGCGAGAAACGAGCGGCCGCTCGGCGAAAAGACATATGCCTTGTCGCGGCGGAGGGCGAAGTACGCGAGGCTGTCCTCCCCGTGCTCGTGGACGAGTGCCGTCGCACGTTCACGCGCGTCGGCCGAACAAGGTGCGGCTCCCGGCGGGCGAAGCCACAGCCAGAGAGCACGGAATGCAAGCGCGCCGACGACGAGCGCGAGGGCACGTTCGATCCTGATCGACGTGTCGTCGGTCAGATAGAGCTCGCCGAGCAGCAGCACGACACAGACCGCGATCGCAATCGCAACCTGAACGAGCGGCCGGATCGTCGCGGGGTCACCCGGGGCGACGAACTGCCGGCGCGCGCGGAACAGCGCCACGAGCAGCACGAGGTGCACGGTCGCCTCTTCGATGTCGAGCCCCCCTGCGAGATGTGCAACCGCCGAAGCCGAGACGAGCACGACGGCGAGCACCCAGGCACGGTGTTTGCGCCGCGCGAGCCCGCGGGCCAGCCAGATCGTCCCCACGCCGAGCGCGAGCACGAGCGTGCGCGCGGCGGCGGGCAATCCGGGCGGCAAGACCCCCTGCACGAGCCGCACGCGATCCGCCATCTCCGGAGTCAGAGCCGAGACGATCGAGAGGAGGCCCGCACCGGCTGCCAGCCATGCGAGCAGAGTCGGAGTCGCCGGACGGCGCACGTTTCCCACGGTAGCCACGATTTCGGACGATTGGGGTTAAGCCCTGCGTCGAGAGCGCTAATCGCGCAGCAGGACGCGGCGGAGCTCGTCTTCCTTGCCGGGCTCGAGGATCGCCAGCACCTGGTCGCCGGCTTCCAGCTGCGTCTCGGAGTCGGGAACCTCGGCCTTGCCGTCCCGGACGACCGAGATCAGCCGCGCGCCCTCCGGCAGCTTGACCGCGCGAATCCGCTTGCCCTCGCACGCTGCGCCGCGGTTGATCGTCACCTCGACGATCTCGAGGTTCTCCTGGCGCAGCTCGATCAACTGGATCAACCCGTGCTCGGGGACTTCGTGCTCGACCAGCGCCATGATCGCGCCCGTTGCCGAGACGGTCGGCGAGATTCCGAGCAGGTCGAAGTAGGGCTGGTTGCGCGGATCGTTGATTCGAGCGATCACCTTCGCGACGCCGTAGCGCTCGCGTGCGAGCTGGCAGATGACGATGTTGTCCTCGTCGTCTCCGGTCGCAGCGACGAGCAGGTCGGGCGGCCGCTTGATTCCCGCGCGCTCGAGCGTGTGCAGCTCGGTCGCGTCACCGCGGACGACCTGATGCTCGAACTCCACCTCGAGCCGGTCGAAACGTGACGGGCGCTGTTCGATCAGCGTCACCTCGTGACCGGCCCGCAGCAGCGTGCGGGTGACGTTCGCCCCGACCTTGCCACCACCGGCGATCACCACGTACACGGCAGAGCCCTCACGTCGCCACCTCGGTCGCACGTACCGTCTCGACCAGCGTCTCGATCGCCGCCGAGGTCGGGCAGACGATCCGCAGACCTTTCTCCGCGTAGAACTGCGCGCGCGCCGGATCGAGAATCCGAACCACCACGGTCGGCACCTCGAACTGCTTCTGGGCCACCTGTGCGATCACGATGTTCGTGTTGTCACCATCGGTCGTGACGACGACCGCGTCGGCGTCCTCGATCCCACCTTCGCGCAGGAGCTTGAGATCCATGCCGTGACCGACCACGAACCCACCGGTCCAGTGCTCGCCCAGCCGCGCCAGCGAGTCTTCGTTCTCGTCCAGGACCGTGACGTCCCAGCCCGACCCGGCAAGCTGCAGCGAGACAGCCGAACCGACCCGGCCACAACCGATCACAAGTGCCTTCACGACCCGGGAGGGTACAGCGGTGACTCAGGTTGCCGCGAGCTCCTCGTCCATCACGGCCTGGGGAAACGCGACGATCAGGACTTCGCAAGGCGCGTTGCGGAGCACGTAGTCGACGGTCGGGGAGAAGAACCGGGACTGGCGGCGCCAGCGAGGGGACGAGCCGAGGACGATCAGGTCGGCATCGACCTCCCTGGCGTGCTCGACGATCGCAGAGCCGATCGCCCGCGCCCGAACGGTCGCACCCTCGACGGTGACGCCGTAGTCGGCCCCCAGCTGCTTCGCCTCGACCAGCGACTCCGCGGCGCGCTCCTCGTCGAACTCGAGCGGCGCGTCGAGTGCGTTGGAGAGGTCCACGCGGATCACGTGCAGCGCCTCGACCTCCGCCCCGTGCTCGGCCGCGAGCTTGACCGCGGTCGCAACCATCTCCTCGCCGATGATCCCGAGCTTCATCGGCACGAGGATGCGGTGCACATCGAGGGCCGACGTGACCGGCAGCTCGTCGGGCGCGCGGACGCGCTCCAAGAGACCCTCGCCGTGCGACAACCTGACGACCACGAAGACGACGAGCCCGAGCGCGAGCCAGATCGGCCCGGCGTAGCGGGCAGCAGGATGCGTGGCGAGCGCGATGATCCAGACGACGAACGTCGCAATCGCGCCGATGAGCGCAGGCAGCGGAAGCTCGACGCCACGGATCATCACGTTGAACGGCGCCCTGAACGGTCGCGGGAGGTCCGGCTCGTCGATCCGCAGCTTGATCACGGCGAGCTGAGCCGCGGTGAATGCGAGGAGGACGCCGAACGAGAACAGACTGGCGAGGCCGGCAACGTCGTTCTTGACGAACGACGTTCCGATCACGAACGCCGAGGCGACAACCGTCACCGAGACGATCGCGAGCGGAGAGACGTGGGCACGCCTGCTCAGACGGCCGAAGCCGCTCGGCAGCTGACCGTGCTCGCCGAGCGAGTACGCCAGCCTCGAGAAGCCGGAGATCGACGTGACCACGGCGGCGAGGAGGATCAGTGCGCCGGTGATGCCGACGTAGAACCGCAGCACGTCGGCGAGGCCGGACGGCAACTCCGTGCCGATGCGATCGGCGACGCCGAGCAGTGGAGCGTGCTCCCACGTCGTACCGAGCGCCGTGTCCGGCCCCGGGAACGCCGACAGCGCGACGACCGCGATCGCGACGTACAGCGTGATCACGGTGGCGAGGCCGCCGAACACGGATCGGGGAAGGTCGACACCGGGGCTACGGGCCTCCTCCGCGAGGTTGGCCACCGTTTCGAGCCCGGTGAAGGCGAGCATCGCCAACGGAATCGAAAAGGCGATCGCATGCCAGGACGGGTCGGTCCCGATCGATGTGCCCTGCGTCAGCGCATGGGGGGAGACGACGAGCACGAACCCGAGGACGACGAGCAGGACCTGCGTCAGCAGGTCGAGAGCGGGGATCAGGATCCCGACTCCGTACAGGGACGGTCGGCGCACGAGCCGCACCACGCCGACGGCGACGATGACGAACACTGCGACGATCACGTCCCACGGGTTGCGGTCGAGCGCACCGACCCGAAGCGCTCCGGCGAGGTAGTGCGGTAGGAAGAGCGCCGAGAGCGCGATCACGATCAGGTAGTCGAGGAAGAGCGCCCAGCCGGTGACGAAGCCCGCGAGATCGTTCGAAGCCCGGCGCACGAAGGTCGCCGCGCCGCCGGTTTCGGGGAGGGCCGCGGTGCCTTCGGCGTAGGAGAGCGAGACGACCAGGAAGAGCACGCCGACGCCGAGCAGGACGAACGGCGTGAATCCAAGTGCATATGCGGCGATGACGCCGAGTGCGAAGTAGATCGACGATGCGACCTCGCCGTACGCAACGGAGAAGAGGGCGCGCGCATCGAGCTCACGTGTGAAGCCGGGGAGCTTGCGAGCCATTAGCGCTCCCTCCGTCGCCGCATGAGGTAGAGGCGACCCGTGCCCGCCGCGACGAACAGCGCGCCGAGCAGAACACCGACTCCGCCGCCGCGCACCAGCGTGATCGCGAGCATCGTGACGCCGAGGCCGATCATCACGATCGCCAGCAGTTGCACTGCATTCCGATGCATCACGCGGCCTTCCGCCCGGCCGCGACCATGACGCGGCACGGCGCGTGCTTGAGCACATAGTCGACGGTGTGACCGAAGATCGCGCGGCGGCGGCCTCGAGGGGCGCCGAGGACGATGATCTCGGAGACGCGGCGCTCGGCCTCGTCGACGATCGCACGGCCGGCGTGGCGCGCACGCACCACACGCTCGACGACGCGGACGCCGTACGGCGCAGCGATCGCCCGCGCCTCGTCGAGGACGCGGTCGGCTTCGGCCAGCTCGGCTGCGAGGTCGGCGTCGAGTGGCAGCTCGAGCGGCACGACGATCACCCGGAGCAGGACGATCCGGCCCGCACGCTCGGTCGCCAGGCGCGCGGCGACCTCGACGGCATCGTGCGACTCGGGGCCGGTCACGATCGGGACGAGGATCGACCGGTACTCGAGCGCAAGCGCCGGCCCGAGCGGCAGCGGCGCCCGGGCGGTCACTGTCAGCGGCAGGTGGGCGTGGCGGCGGTAGAGCGGGTAGAAGATGAATCCGACTGCGAGCCAGGCGAAGCCCGCGTAGCGGGTCGCCGGGTCCTGGACGACGACCACGAGCCAGGCGATCCCGGTGCCGAGCCCGCCGAAGATCGCGAACAGGGGCCACGAGACGCCGCGGATCGTGAGGTTCGGGCGCGCGCGCCACTGGCTCTCTCCGTCGCGATCACGGACGCGCAACGCGATCACCGATGCAGCCGCGATCGTGAACGAGAGCATCGCGCCGAACGCGTACATCCGGCCGAGGAAGTCGACCTTGCCCGAGAGCAGGAAGATCGTCGGGCCGATCGCGCCGAACACGAGCAGCGCGAGCCACGGCGTCTTCAGCTTCGGATGGAGGCGGCGAAACATCTCCGGCAACTGCCGATGGCTGGACATCGCGTAGGTGATGCGCGACGCGCCGATCACTCCGGCGTTCGTGGCGATGAAGAGGATCGTCGCCGCCAGGATGCCCACGTAGACCTTGGCGGTCGCGAGCATGAACCCGTGCAGGCCGAGGTTCTCGACGAGACCGAGGACGGGGTCGTTCTTGAACCCGAGCGGCGGCGGCTGCCCGAGCCTGGTGACGTACTCGCCGCCGACGTGGACGACCGGCATCGCCGACAGCGCGATGAACGGCAGGGTGAAATAGATCGCGAACACGGCGATCGCAACCCACGAGATCGCACGGGGAATCGACCGCACAGGGTCGCGCGCCTCCTCCGCCAGGTTCGAGACGGTCTCGATCCCCGTGTAGGCGATCATCGCGACCGGGATCGCAAGCAGGAACTTGCTCCAGGTCGGGGCCACCCCCAGATGCACGTTGTGGACGAGCACGTGGGGGCTGAAGATCAGGAAGAAGCCGAGCGCGACGAGCAGCAACTGGGTGGCGAAGTCGATGACGGCGAGAAAGATGTTGAGCCCCGCCGCCTCCTTGATCCCGATGATGTTGATGCCCACCAGCAGCCAGGTGAGGACGATCCCGACGATGATGTCCCACGGGTTCGTGCGCAGCGGCTCCCAGAAGATCGAGAGGTAGTGCGGGACGAAGATCACCGAGATCGCAACGGTGATCACGTAGTTGAGCATCTGCGCCCACGCCGCCCCGAAGGAGACGAGCTCGTTGAAGGCGTGGCGGGCGAAGCTCGACGAGCCGCCCGCCTCCGGAAAGCGGACCGTGCCCTCCGCGTAGGTCGCGGCGATCGCCGCGAAGATCACGCCGCTGATGATGAAGACGATCGGGGTGAGGCCGAGCGCGATGCCGGCCGTCAGCCCGAGCGCGTAGTAGATCGACGAGCCGACGTTGCCGTATGCCGTCGAGAACAGCGCGGGAGCGCCGAGCACACGTTCGAGGCCGTGGGTCTGTCGGCGCCGCCTGGGCACGGCGGGATGCTACGCGCAAGGACGGCACGCGTACGCAGAGCGGTGCCTGGCACCTAGGTGCCAGGCACCGACATTCGCGGCCCCGTTACCTGAAAAGTTGGTAGGGCACGCTCGAGAGGATCACGTGCGGCTCGAACAGGAGCAGCCGCTTCACGTAGAGCGCCCGCTGGTTGTGCAGCAGCCGCGACCACCCGCGGACGACGATCTCGGGCATCACGACGTTGACCACCGTCTCGGGATCGGCGGTCAGCTCGCGGATATAGGCGAGGAGCGGCGTCCCGACGTCGCGATAGGGAGCGTCGCTGAGGTCGAGCGGCATCGTCGCGCCCGTCTGCGCCCAGCGGTCGGCGAGCCGGCCGGCCTCGTCGGGATCGAACGCGAACGAGACGGCGCGGGTGTCCTCGATCCCGAGGGACTCGGCGTAGGTGAGCGCGCGCACGGATCCGGCGTGGATCTCCGACAGCAGGACGCGAACGGCGAGCCGGCGGGGTGTCACTCCCTCGGGGCCGCGACTCCTCGACACGACCGGAACGTCGGCGATCACGGTCCCGGGCTCCGAGAGGAGTCGCAGCTTGAGCCGGAACGACGTCCGGGCGGCAGCCGTGATCAGCGACCGGCCGCGGAACTGCTCGGGGATCACGACCGTGACGAAGTCGGACTCGCTGCGGGGCAGGCGCCACACCTCCTCGAGCACCGCCTGGGTCCTCCCTTCGTCGATGGCCAGGCGTTCCAGCTTCGGCCCGGACGGCGCGTAGTCGAACCACCGCGGACGGATCGCCGGATCGGTGTGCCTGCCCGGCGTGAGCAACGCGCGGATCGACCGGCCGTCGGCGATCTGTCGTGCGTACCAGAGCGCGCCCTCGGTCGCGACGTTGAGCGACTCGACCCACAGGAGGACATGGTTGGTCGGCTTGCCGGCAGCCCGGATCGCGCCGACGCCCGCGGCGAGCCGGCGGGCGAAGCGCCGGTAATGGCGGTTGATGCCGACGAAGGCGAGCACGAACAGCGGGATCGCGACGATCACGAGCCACGCGCCTTCCGTGAACTTCGTCCAGATCACGATCAGCGTCACGACCCCGGTGGCGGAGGCCCCCACGCCGTTGACGAGCGCCCTGTGGCGCCAGCCGGGATCGTGCGTGCGAAGCCAGTAGCGGACCATCCCGGCCTGCGACAGCGTGAACGCGCTGAACACCCCGATCACGTAGAGGTGGATCAGCGAGTCGACGCTCGCGTTGTAGATGACGAGGAGCGCGGCTGCGATCGTCGCGAGCACGATGATCCCGTTCGAGAACACGAGCCGGTCGCCGAGGTTGGTGAACTGCCGCGCGAAGAACCGGTCGCGGGCGAGCAGCGCCGCCAAACGCGGGAAGCCCTGGAACGACGTGTTCGCGGCGAGAACGAGAACGGCGAGCGTCAGGATCTGAACGGCCCAGTACATGAAGCCGCTCCAGGAGCCTGCCGGGAAGACTCCTCGCGCCAGCTGCGACAGCACCGACGGGGTTCCGGAGTCCGCCGGCAGCGCGTGCATGTGCACTGCGAGCCACGACACACCGACGAACATGGCAATCGCGATCGCACCCAGTGTCGCCAGCGTGGCGGCTGCGTTGCGGCCGTGCGGCCGACGGAATGCATTCACGCCGTTCGCGATCGCCTCGACGCCCGTCAGTGCCGTCGATCCGGAAGCGAACGCGCGCAGGACGACGAACAGCGTGACAACGCCCGTGCCTGCGGCGATCGGGTGCGGGACGACGGCCTGTGGGCAACCCGACGTGGCGCACTTGGAGACCCCGGTCCCGATGAGGACGAAGATCGACGTCACGAAGGCGTAGGTCGGGAGCGCGAAGAGCACGCCCGCCTCCTTGACGCCTCGGAGGTTCGCAATGGTGATGAGGGCGACACACGCGAGCGACAGCCCCAGCTCGTGCCCGCGCAGGCCGCTGACTGCCGAGGTGAGCGCGAGCACGCCGGCCGCCACCGAGACCGCAACGGTCAGGATGTAGTCGGTCAAGAGCGCCGCCGCGGCGATGAGGCTCGGCACGCGGCCGAGATTGTCCTTGGCGACGATGTAGGCACCGCCCGACGTCTCGTACACGAGCACCGTCTGGCGGTACGACGTGACCACGATCGCGAGCAGCGCGGCGATTCCGAGGGAGATCGGAAACGCCAGATGAGCCGCGGCGACTCGGCCGACGCCCCGACGAGGACGACGAGCGCCGCCTCCGTCGCGTACGCGACGGACGAGAGCGGGTCGGACGCGAAGATCGGAAGCGCCAGCCACTTGGGCAGAAGCGTCTCCTCCATCTGGTCGGACGCCATCGCGCGGCCCACGACGAAACGCCGCAGGCGCGGCGGCCGGCCTGCCTCGGTGGTCACGTGGTCGCCCGGCGCTCGAGCGCCGTCAGAGCGCGCTCGACCTCGCGATGCACCGCGTCCGCACGCTCACGGTCGTAGAGCGGACTGTGCGAATCCGTGACGAGCCGGTCGGCGAGCAGCACGCCCCGCGGCAACACGTGCACGTCGAGATCGGCGAGCCGGCTGGCGAGCGCCAGCAGCTGCGGCCGCGCCGCCCGCACGGCGACGCGATTGAGCGGCGATGCGCCGGGAAGACGAGTCCCATCGGCCTCGTGGACGGCGTCCGTCAGACCCCGCGAGACGCCGAGGCGAAACTCGGGCGCGACGAGCTCGTGGACGCGCCACGCGAGCCGAGGGGACGGCAGCACCGATGCGATCAGCTCCTCGTCGGCAGCACGGCGCTCCGCCTGCAGCGCACGGCGCTTCTGGAGCTCTCGAACAGGCTGGAACAAGCGGAGCGACACCACGTCCTCACGGTAGGACGCGCTGCCTCAAGAGCGACTGAGGATCCAGCCGCCCGTCCTCAAGGATTCCTCAACGTCGTCAGGGACCGACGACGAGCCGGTACCCGGCACCGGGCTCGGTGAGCAGGTGGCGCGGCGACGAGGGATCGGGCTCGATCTTCCGCCGCAGCTGCGAGACGTAGACGTGGAGGTAGTTCGACTCGTCTCCGTAGGCCGGGCCCCAGACCTCGCGCAGAGATCGTGCGATGGGTCAGCAGCTTGCCCGGGTTGGTTGCGAGCAGGCGGAGGATCCCGAACTCGTGTGGCGTCAGGTGCACGTGCCTTCCCGAGACCTCGACGGACTGCCTCTCGACGTCGAGACGAACGTCCCCGAACTCGATCACGGGCTCGCCGCCCGTCGACGAGCGCCGAAGCGCGGCGCGCAGCCTCGCGAGCAATTCACCGATCGCAAACGGCTTGGTCACGTAGTCGTCCGCCCCCGCGTCGAGTGCGGCGATCTTCTCGTCCTCGTCGCCGACCGCCGAGATGACGATGATCGGCGCGTTGCTCCATTGGCGAAGCTCGCGACACACGTCGGTGCCCCGTCCATCCGGAAGCACGAGGTCGAGAATGACCGCGTCCGGCGAGCTCAGGCCGGCAGCCGTGATCGCGTCCCCCGCACTCGCCACGGCCTCGACGTCGTACCCGGCGCCGCGAAGGTTCGTCGCAAGCGCACGGAGAAACTGCGGCTCGTCGTCGACGACGAGCACGCGCGCTCCCGTGGTCATTGCAGCGCCTCGGTCGTGACTCGCTCGGCGGGAAGCGTGAGGCACGCGCGCGTCCCACCGCCCTCTCGCGCCGCAAGCGAGACCGATCCGCCGTTCGCGACGGCGAAGCCGCGGGCGATCGCGAGTCCGAGCCCGGCACCTCGCGCGATCGCGTGGCCCCTGGCGAACGGCTCCAGCAGCGCGTCCGCCTCATCCGGGCCAATGCCGCGTCCGCGATCGTCGACCTCGATCGTCACGTTGCCGTCGCCCTCGTGCGCCGACACCGACACCGGCGCACCCGGCGGCGAGAACTTGAGCGCGTTCTCGATCAGGTTGACGAGTGCCCGCTGAACCTGGATCGCGTCGACGCGGGCAGCCGGCAGGTCGTCGTCGACATGCACGGTGACCGCGCCACGACCCACCTCGTCGACGGCCAGCCCGACGAGCTCCCCGATGTCCCAGAGCTCGGGGCGTGGGACGGCTGCGTCGGCTTGAAGGCGCGACAGGTCGAGCAGGTTCTCGACGAGACGGGTCAGGCGGGCGAGCTCGCTGCCGAGCGCCTCGAGGAGCTCGGCCCGGTCCTCGCTCGACAGCTCGACCTCGTCGCTCGACAGTCCGCCGAGCGCTGCCGTCATCGTGGCCAGAGGGGTGCGGAAGTCGTGCGAGACGGTCTGGATGATCGTCGTCTTGACCGCATCGGACTGCCGCAGCGCCTCTGCCTCACGCGCCTGCTGCTCGAGCAGTTCCCGCTCCTCTGCGACCTCGAGCAATGCGTCGAACGCAGCCTCGAAGCGCGTCCGTGCACGCTCGTCGGCGTCTCGTAGGACGCTGTCTGCGCGGGCTCGAATCTCGTCCACCGCAGCGTCCCGGTGCAGGAGCTCGGCGGCGGTGTCCGCCAGGAGGGCCGCCTCGCGCTCGCGCTGCCTGGCCTCGGCGGCGCGGCGCCTGGCCTGAGCCGCAAGCTGGCTCGCGATCACCGCACTCAAGACGTAGACGCCGAGCGCCGCCCAGTTTCGCCCGTCCGCGAGCGTGAGCGTGTGCACCGGTGCCAGAAAGAAGAAGTTGAACGCGAGCATCGATGCGATCGCGGCTCCGATGCCGTAGGCCATGCCGTAGAGGGCGGCCACCACGAGCACCGCGGGCGTGTAGACCACGCCGAGGCTCAGCGTCGGCGCAACCGGCCGGAGGGCATAGACGACCCCGGTTGCCGCCGCAAGCACGACGATCGTGCCGACGATCGGCGGTGCAGCATTCAGCGCCGAACGAAGCCGCATGACTCAACCGTAGCGCCGTCAGATGCCGGCGACGATTTATCCGCCGAGAATGCCGAAGCCTCGTCCGGGCGGCGGGGCGATCAGTTCGAGGATGTCGTCGACGGTGATGATCCCGATGGGGTGTTCGTCGTCGTCGAGGACGGGGACGACCGTCAAGTCGTAGTCGGTCATCACACGAACGATGTTGTCGAGGTCGGCGTCGGCTGTGACGCTACGGGTATGCGCGATCAGGTCGGTGATGGCGGTGTCGGCATTGGCACGGACAAGGTCGGGGAGCGAGACCGCGCCTCGGTATCGTCGGTGGTGGTTGATTGTGAAGATCCAGGCAAGAGCGTCGCTCGGCGCCACGGCTCGGCGGACGCGTTCAAGGGCTTCTTGTTGGCTCGCCTGGGTGTAGATCGCGACGAAGTCGGGGCTCATCAGGCCGCCTGCCGTCAGGGGCTGATAGCCGAGCAGTGTGCGTAGCCGTCGGCGTTGCACCGGCGGAAGGATTTCGAGGATGCGTGTGCGCCGGTCGTCGTCGAACTGGGCGAGAAAGTCGGCGGCGTCGTCGATTTCCATGCGGGCGACGAGGTCGCCGATATCGCTGTCGTCGCGGTCTTCGCTGAATTCGAGCTGGTGGTCGTCGGCAAGTTCTTCGAACAGGTCGGCTTCCAGCTCTGGGTCGTGCTGGACGGCGGCGATGATCTCTTCGCCCTGTCCGTGTGGTGCGGCTTCGACGAGGTCGGCGAGCTCCGCGGGATGGAGTCGTGCGAGCTTCGGGTGCGGTACGCGCAGCTGAATCGTGGGGATGTGCCCGGTGAACGGTTCGAGGCTTGCCCAGTCGAGGAAGTTGGAGACGCCGACGCGGGGTGCGAGCTGCCGGGGCAGCAGCCGGCGCAGAAGGCTCGGGGCGCTGATGTCGATGCCGACGACGCGCCACCAGCCTTCGACGCGGGCGATCTCGATCTCGTTCGCGCGCACAAGCCGGGCACCGTCGACATTGATCAATTGCCGATCGAGCAAGTCTTCCCGGAGCAGCAGCTCTCCCTCTCGGCGCTCGAACGGTTGCAGGTCGAGCCGGGCTTTCGTGAGGGTGATCCGGCCGTGTTCGATCGCGCCGATCCGCTTGGTGGGGATGTACACGTTGCGACCAGCGACCTTCGCGACCGCGCCGCTGATCGGCGGGTACTCGTCGTCCCCGAGATGGGCAAGCAGGTCCTCGACCCGGCCGAGCCTGCGGCCGTCGGCGTCGGTCAGATCGCCGCCAACAACAAGCGACAAGTGGAGGATGGCCGGGGCAGTCGTCGTCATGGAGCGAGATAGGTGACGACGAGGGCGATCGACATCAGGCCGACCACGATTGTGACGAACCAGCCTGCCGAGAGCAGGAACCGGCCGCTTGCCAGTTCTCCGAGCAGCTTCGTGCGGCGGCTCAACAGCATCACGAAGACGAGGATCACCGGTAGGAGAAGGCCGTTGACGACCTGGGCCAGGAACATGACACGGATCAGTGGCAAGCCCGGGATCAGCACGAGCACGGCTGCGGCCCCAAGGAAGAACGCCAGCAGCCCGTAGAAGGCGGGCGCCTGACGGGGTCGGAGGTCGAGCCCGCGCTCGAGACCAAGGGCTTCCGTTGTCGCGTACGAACTCGTGAGTGGGACGACACCGAGGCCGAGGAACGCCGCCCCGAGCAGTCCGAGCGCGAACACCGTCTCGGCAGCGTGTCCGGCCAACGGCCCGAGTGCCTTCGCCGCGGCGGCGGCGTCGGGGATGCTCCGCTCACCGTGCGCCCAGAGCGTCGCCGCAGCCGCGATCACGATGAACGCAGCGATCGAGTTCGTCAGGAACGCGCCGAGCCCGACGTCGAACCGCGTCGTCCGAAGATCCTCCGCGCCGAGGCGCTTGTCGGCGCAGTAGGACTGGATGAACGCCTGGCCCCACGGCGTGATCGTCGTTCCGACTGTCCCGACGACCGCGAGCAGATACGCCGAGGTCACCTGTCCGTGCGGGGCAACCAGATACTCCGCACTCCTGCCCCAGTCGGGCCGGGCGAGGATCGCCGAAACGACATAGGCGATGGAGACGCCAGCTCCGACGGCGAGGAAGACGTACTGGACGCGCAGAAACCCGGCACGCGCGAGCAGCAACCCGATCGCCACGACCGAGATCACGACGGAAACCGCAACAGGGACGCCAAACAAGGACAGCGCCGCTCCGATACCTGCAAACTCGGCCAACGTCGTCCCGAGATTCGCGATCAGCATCGTCGCGATCGCGAGCGCCGCCCAGCGGATCCCGAAGCCCTCCCGGACAAGATCAAGGAGGCCGCGCCCGGTTGCGAGCCCGAGCCGAGCACCGACCTCCTGCGTCACGAACAGCGCCGCCATGCTCGCGAGGACCACCCAGAGCAGCGCGTAGCCGAACTGAGCGCCGACCACCGAATAGGTCGTGATCCCGCCCGCATCGTTGTCCGCGAACCCACTCACGAGCCCTGGCCCGAGCACGGCCAGGAACGCCAGCTTCGGCAACTGAATACCTGCGACCCAGCCCGAGCCACGCACGCCGAGACGCCGACGCCCACGCCGCCTCGGACGACCAAAGATCCGCATCCACTTCGCCATCCGCTGTCGAGCCAGCAGCCGCCTGCGTGCGCAGACGGAGGAGAACGCCTAGAAGCGCCCGGACAACGTCACGCGCACACGCACGAGTCTTCGACCCGTACTGCCAGGGCCAGGTACCACTGGCTCACCTCCGCGCGTCGTTGCCATCACCGACAAGTCTACCCCGCCGGACGCGGTCGACTGACCGCGACGCGTCTTCCCGCGCGGATGACGCTGTCATCGCCTGCGATGCAAGGCGCAGCGCCAATACCAAGGCTATTGGCGCACCGGCGCGTGCTCGCAGCGCAGGCGACACAGACTCATCGAACGAGCTCTTAGAAGCTCCACAGGAATTCGTGATCCGGGTGCGCTCCGAGTGCGACGCAGACGCAGGGAGCGTCCGTCGCAGGTGCGCGTCCGAGGACGCAGCAGCGTGCCGCCGAGCCGCCGCATCTTGCTCATTGAGAGCTTCTCAACCGTGAATCGAGACGAGCAGCGGAATGATCAGGATCGCGACGATGTTCGCGATCTTGATCATCGGGTTGATCGCAGGCCCGGCCGTGTCCTTGTAGGGGTCGCCGACCGTGTCGCCGGTGACCGCCGCGGCATGTGCCTCGGAGTTCTTTCCCCCGTACGCACCGTCCTCGATCAGCTTCTTCGCGTTGTCCCAGGCACCACCGCCTGACGTCATCGCAATCGCGAGGAACAGCCCGGTGACGATCGTGCCGATCAGCAGGCCGCCGAGCATGCGCACGCTGATGATCCCGACGACGATCGGGATGGCGATCGGGATCAGCGCCGGAGCGAGCATCGACCTGATCGCCGATCCCGTGACGATGCTGACAGCGCGGCTGTAATCGGGGCGTTCGGTGCCTTCCATGATCCCAGGGTGCTCGCGGAACTGGCGGCGCACCTCTTGCACGACCTCTCCGCCCACCCGCCCGACCGCCTGCATGGCAAGGGATGCGAACAGGAACGGCATCAGCCCGCCGATGAACAGCCCGGCGACGACCCACGCGTCCGAGAGCGAGAACGCCGTGGGCAGCCCCTGGTTCGTGAGCCCGGTCGTGTACGAGTCGAAGAGGACGAGTGCGGCGAGCGCTGCCGAGCCGATCGCGTAGCCCTTGGTCACGGCCTTCGTCGTGTTGCCGACCGCGTCGAGCGGATCGGTGATCGCTCGGACACCCTCGGGCAGGTCGGCCATCTCCGCGATGCCGCCCGCGTTGTCCGTAACAGGGCCGTACGCGTCGAGCGCGACGATCAAGCCGGTCATCGAGAGCTGGGCCATCACCGCGACGCCGATGCCGTACAGCCCGGCGAAGTGGTGCGCAACGAGAATGCCCGCCACGATCACGAGCACCGGAGCGGCGGTCGCCTGCATGCCGACCGCGAGTCCTTCGATGATGTTGGTCGCGGAACCAGTCTGGGACGCGCGCGCGATCATCTTGACCGGGTTCCAGCGCGTCCCTGTGTAGTACTCGGTGATCGCCACAAGGAGGAACGTGACGATCAGGCCGACGATCGCCGAGACGTAGAGGTCGGTGAAGTTGTACCTGCCGGTGTCGAACGACATCGTGATCGGGATGAACCCGAGCGCCGACAGGATCGTGGCGACGAGCACCGCCTTGTACAGCGCGTTGATCACGGCGTTGTCCCCGTGCCCCACCCGGGCGAAGAACGTGCCGATCACCGACGAGATGGCGGAAACGCCGCCGATGGCGAGCGGGAAGAGGTAGAGCTTCGCGTCGGGGAACGCGGTGCCGAGCAGCATCACCGCAACGGCCGTGACGGCGTACGTCTCGAACAGGTCGGCCGCCATGCCGGCGCAGTCGCCCACGTTGTCGCCGACGTTGTCGGCGATCACGGCGGCGTTGCGCGGATCGTCCTCCGGGATGCCGGCCTCGATCTTCCCGACGAGATCGGCACCGACATCGGCGGCCTTGGTGAAGATGCCGCCTCCGAGCCGGGCGAAGACCGAGATCAGCGAACCGCCGAACGCGAGCCCGACGAGATCGTCGATCGCGGAAGTCGGCGTGTGGTTGAGGACGTCGGTGAGGAACCAGTAGTACCCGGTGACGCCGAACAGCGCGAGCCCGACGACCAGCAGCCCGGTCACCGAGCCGGCGCGGAAGGCCACGTTGAGCGCCGGCTTCAAGCCGTGGCGCGCCGCCTCTGCGGTGCGCACGTTCGAGCGGACCGCCACGTTCATCCCGATGAAGCCGGCGGCGGCCGAGAGGGTCGCGCCGATCAGGAACCCGAACGCCGTTCCCCAGCCCAGCTTGTCGTAGACGCCGAGCAGGACGAACGGCACGATCGCGACCACCGCGATCGTCGTGTACTGCTTCTTCAGATAGGCGGCAGCGCCCTCCTGGACGGCAGCGGAGATCTCGCGCATTCGCTCGTTGCCGGCCGGCTGCCGAAGGAGCCACACCGTCAGGTAGATGCCGTACGCGACGGCGATCGCCGCCCCGACGAAGCCGAGCAGCACCGCGTGATGCATGAACCAGTCCATCGATCTAGAGCTCCCTCACAAAGTCAAGCGCCGAAGGGCTTCGGCGCGGGCAGTTATGTATCACAAAGGGCCGGTGTCCGACCCGCCGGAACCCGGAGCTACCCGCGCCGAATAGGCGATCTGCAGGTTGGCCAGCGCCGCGCCGAGATCCCGCCTGGCATCGGCCTCGAGCAGCGGAACCAGGGCGACCAGGGCGTCGATCCCGAGCTTCGCCTGCGGCAGATCGCCCCGCTCGAGCTTGGTGGAGGCGAGGCTCGCAATCGTCGAGGCGGTCGACGCCAGGAGCAGGCCCAGGTCGAGCGCGGCCAGCTGCTCGGCGAAGTCTTCCTGCGGGCCCTCAGCCCTCAACCGGCTCACCCACTCGCACCTGCTCGGCGAAGATCTCCTGGATCGTCATCCCCTCCTCCGCCCGCGCGATCTGGCGGTCGGAGGCGGTCTGTGCCGGGACGGCGAGGTACCGCGCCGCGCCGGTCTCCTCGGCGACCGGCTGCACCCAGTCGATCAGCGCTTCGAGCCGCGCCCGTGCCGGGATCGGCTCGCTCCGGCCGAAATCCAGCAGCTCGCCCGACAGCCCGTAGCGAATTGCACGCCACAGGTTCTCTTCGAGCAGCCGGTTGGGAACGCTGGGCAGCGGCTCGCCGTCGTCGTACGCACGCGCGCACCGCGCGGCGAGCGAATGGCAGAGCGCGGCGACCGCCTGCGCCTCTGCGAGGTCGGGCTGGGCGTCGCAGATGCGAAGCTCGATCGTCGGATACGCGAGGTGGGGACGCACGCTCCACCAGATCTGCGTGTGCTCCGTGATCGAGCCGGTGCGATAGAGGAACGCGACGTAGTCCGCGAAGCCGCGCCAGCTGCCGTAGGCATCCGGGATCCCGCAGCGCGGAAACATGCGCGTGAAGATCTCGGTCCGCGCCGAGTGCAAGCCGGAGTTGACCGCCTCCACGAACGGCGAGCTGACCGAGAGCGCCAGCAGTTCGGGCAGGAAGTTCCTGAGCCCGTCGTGTACTGCCACGGCGCGGTCGGCGCCTGCGATGCCGACGTGAACGTGGAGCCCGAAGCTGTTGTTCCGCCAGACGACGTATCGCAGCAACTCGTCGTTGCGTCGGTAGTGCGGCGTGTCGATGATGCGCTGGTCCTGCCAGCGGCTCCACGGATGCGTGCCCGTGCTGCCGAGGGCGACGCCTCGCTCGCGTGCGACCGCATGGAGCTGTGACCGCCGCTCCTGCATCAGGACGGCGGCCTGTCCGAACGTCTCGCAGCGGCCGGTGCGTATCTCGATCTCGGAGGCGATCAGCTCGCCGACGACGTGCGGCGCGAGATCGGGGACTCCGAGCGCCGCGCCGTACACGTCCTCGAACCGGTTCGTCAGCTCCAGCGTCTCGGGATCGAGCAGCGCGAACTCCTCCTCGACGGCGGCCGTCAGGTCGGTTCCGTTCTCGAAGCCCTCGTACGCCGTCTGCAGGAGCTCCTGCCACGAGACGCGCTGTTCCTCGCCCATCGCGCGCGAAGCCTAGTGATGTGACCGGGG
Organism: uncultured Thermoleophilia bacterium; assembly: GCA_963851065.1. Lineage (GTDB taxonomy): Bacteria > Actinomycetota > Thermoleophilia > Gaiellales > Gaiellaceae > PALSA-600. The sequence continues at coordinate 216,637 of CAWKNW010000009.1, read as the reverse complement.
ACGTTGCCCGGTTCCTGGGTTGCGGGCACCAAGCGATGCAAGGACGCAGGGAGCGGCCATAGCAGGCCTATGGGCGCGACCGAGGACACAGCAGCGCGCCGCGTGCCCGCGGGCCAGGGGCCAGGGGCCAGGCAAACGTTGCCGGTTGCATCACTGGACGGGCGCGAGGAGCCTCGCCGCGACGCTACCCCACGACCAGCGCTCGACGACGACGCGGCGCGCTGCCGTGCCGAGTGCCTCGCGCTCGGCAGGGGGAAGCGCGACGAGCTCGCCGAGCTTGCGTGCAAGGTCGTCCACGTCGCCCGGCTCGAACGAAGCGAGGTGACGGAGACGTTGCGGGTAGCCCTGCTCGAGCCCGGCGGCGACTTCAGCGAGACCGGAGTGGCGCGCGACCAGCGGCGGGGAGCCGGCGGCGGCGGCCTCGGCCGCAACCATGCCGAACGCTTCCGGAAAGACCGACGGGACGACCGTGACGTCGGCGAGCGGAAGCAGATGGACGAGGTGACGGTGCTCGAGCGGGCCCGTGAACAGCGTGCGCGCGGACGCCTGCGCCTCGAGCACGGGCCGATACGGCCCGAACCCGACCACCACGAGCCTCGCGTCGACGTGCCGCATCGCGGCGAGCAGCAACTGCACCCCTTTTTGCTCGATCAGCTTCCCGAAGTACACGACGGTCGGCTCGTCGCCGGAGAGAAACGCCCGGAAGCGCTCCGCGTTGCCCTCGTCGGGCAGGCGCTCGTCGCGGCGGCCCGGGTTGGGCGGGTCGGCCTCGGCCTCGGCGAGCAGATCGGCGAGAGCGGCCGTTCGATTCTGCAACGTGAACTCCTCGACGTCGACGCCCGGCGGCACGGTGTGCACCCGGTCGACGTGACCGACGACCTCCTCGAGGACGCCGCGGATGTGCTCCGAGCCGACGAATGTCGCCTCTGCGGCGGCCAGCATCTCGCGCCCCCAGCGCTCGAGCTCCGGACGTCCTCGCATCGAATACTCGAGCTCGGAGCCGTGCGCCTTGACGCGGAACGGCGCACCGGACGCCTCGCCGACCGGTCCTCCGAGCAAGACGTGGTTGACGAAGACGAGGTCGGTCGGTAGCCCGCGCAGCACCTCTGCGTTCGCTGCGACGTATGCGGCGCGCTCGCCGGCCGTCAGGTCTTGCAGGAGTCGTGGCTCGAGGCCGGCGTAACGATCCATCACGAACACGGGCAGCAGCCGACCTGGAAGCTCGGGGACGACCACGCGCGCGCCGCCGAGGTCGTACTGCTCCGGCGCGCGCTCCTGGCAGACGACCGTCACCTCGTGACCGGCTCTGCTCCACTCGCGGGCGAGCGCGCGCGTGTAGACGTTCGAGCCGGTCCCACCGAGCAGGTAGCCGTGCCAGAGCGAGACGCGCACTCTACGTCAGGTGGAAGTAGAGCGCGTGGAGGAGATCGACTGCCGGGTTCGACGTGTGGACGGTCACGTCGCCCGGGACGTCGAGCAGGGCCTCCGAGTAGTTGAAGATGATCCGCACGCCCGCGTCGACCAGATCGTCGGCGACCTTCTGCGCCGCGAGCGCGGGCACGGCAAGCACGCCGACCACGATGTTCTTCTCTCGCACGACGTCCTTCAGACGACGCTCGTCCTCCACCGGTGCAGCGCCGAGATCGTTCCCGAGCTTGGCCGGGTCGGTGTCGAAGACGGCGGCGATGTTGATCCCGTGCTCGGCGAAGATCGGCGAGCTCGCAATCGCCTGACCCAGCCTCCCGGCACCGACGAGTGCGATGTTGTGCTGACCCTGTGTGCGGAGGATCTTGCGGATCTCCGACAGCAGCGACTCGATCGAGTAGCCGACACCACGTTTGCCGAACTTGCCGAAGTTCGACAGATCACGCCGGATCTGCGTTGCATTGATGTTCGTGTAGTCGGCGATCTCCTGCGAAGAGATGCGGTCCTTGCCCATCTTCTTCGCCTGCGTGAGCACCTGCAGATAGCGCGAGAGCCTCGCCGCGACACCGACGGTGAGGCGATCCGACGCGCCACCGCCGTTGGGAGCCGCATGCAACATCGCGCGCATTGTGCCCAAACCCCCGGGCCGGGCAGCCGGTTGTCGCGAGAACCGACGCCCGGCACCCCACGTCGCCGTAGACTCACTGCATGTGCCGGAACATCCGAACCCTGTACAACTTCGAGCCGCCGACCACGCCCGAGGAGGTTCGCGCCGCAGCCGAGCAGTACGTCCGCAAGGTGAGCGGGATGCAGAAACCGTCACGGGCGAACGAGGAAGCATTTGCGCACGCAATCGATGTTGTTGCCGCTACGACCGAGCAACTGCTCGACAAGCTCGTGACGACCGCACCGCCGAGAGACCGCGAGATCGAGGCGGAGCGGCGCCGCGCACGAGCGGCAGCGCGCTTCCAGAACGTCGCGTGACCGACGAAGAGATGCTCGCCGAGACGCGGGCGTTCAACGCCGGTCTCGAGCAGATCCTGCAGGGAATGCCGCCCGTCCACACGGTGCCCGCCGAGGACACACGACGGGCGCGCCGTGCGGACGGCGGCATCTTTCCCCCGCCCGTGTACCTGGCGGAGGCGCGCTGGGAGCGCGTTGCAGGCCGCCACGGCGACATCCCGTTACGCATCGTCGAGCCAGAAGGGGAGGCACGGGGCGCGTACCTCCACTTCCACGGGGGCGGCTGGACGCTCGGCGCCGCCGACCTCCAGGACCCGGCGCTCAAGGCCGCCGCGGAGGCAACGGGGCTCGTGATGGTGAGCGTCGACTACCGACTGGCACCCGAGCACCCGTATCCGGCGGCGCCCGACGACTGCGAGGATGCGGCCCGCTGGCTGCTCGAACACTTCGACGGGCGTCGAGCAATCGGTGGAGAGTCGGCCGGTGCACAGCTCGCCGTCGTCACACTGCTTCGCCTCCGCGACCGCTGCGGAATCGCGCCGCGACAGGCGTTCGACGGGGCCAATCTGGTGTTCGGGCCGTTCGACCTCACGGGCACGCCGAGCAGGTTTCTCTGGGGCGAGCGCGAGCTGGTCCTGTCGGACCCGATGATGGCCTGGTTCGTGGCGAACTACGTGCCCGGCATGACGGATGCGGAACGACGGCAACCGGACGTCTCACCGCTGTATGCAGATCTCCGCGACATGCCGCCGGCGCTCTTCACGTGCGGCACGCTCGATCCGCTCCTCGACGACACACTGTTCATGGAAGCCCGCTGGCGTTCGGCCGGCAACGACACGCGACTGACACTCTTGCCCGACGCGGTTCACGGCTTCGTCGCGTTCGATACGGAAGCGGCGCGGAGATCACACGCCGAGCAATATGCGTTCCTGCGCGGCGGCCCGGCTACCGCGCGAGCTTCCGCCTGAACGCAGCCTCGTCGACGTGGTAGACGAAGACGCGCAGTCCGTCGATCTCCACGACGGGCAGCCATTCGCGATAACGCGCCTCGAGCTCGGCGTCACCTCCGATGTCGACCTCTTCGAGATCGAACGGGGTGTCGGCACGTACACGAACGAGCAGGTCGCGCGCACGCTCGCAGAGGTGGCATCCCCGAGCGTGATAGAGCGTGACGCGCGTCAGGGGAGGACCCGGAACCGCACCAGCGCACGACTCGGCGTCGCGTCGCTCGGGAGCGTCGGCCAGGCAGCAAGGCGAAGCTCGTAGGAGCCCGCTGCGAGCGGGGCGCTCGTCGGACCGCGACCGGTGATCCCGAAGCTGTACGAACCGGGCAGCACGTCGCGAAGACGCGTCAGTAGGCCGATGTACTGCCCGCCCGCCGTGTACAGGAGCACGTCGAGACGCTCGACCGGCTGGATTTCGAGCGAGCCGCCTCGTCTGTCGAGATTCCCGGCCTGCACCGTCAGCACTGCGGGCTTCGTGTCGGACTGCCTGAACGCGGTCGAACTGAGCGAGGCATGGGCAATCAGGTTCGTGGATGGTTGCTTGAAGCTGAGCGCCCAGGGGACGCGAAGCGTCTCGCTCCCGTTCGCGGCGATCCTGATCACACCGGTCACGGTCTGCGGGCCGGGCGCCGCGGGCGCGACGATCCTGACCTTGATGCGGACGGCGTCGCCGGCGCCGAGCACGAGCCGGTTCGGCGTGACCTTGAAGCCGAGCGCCTCAGGGTCGACGTTGCTGACGATGCTGACCGACAACTGGAGGCGTCGGGAAGACACGTTGCGGACGACGACCGTGCGCGTCCCGTGCCACTTCGATCCGCCCCAGACCCCGAAGCCGAGCGTCGTCGGCTGCGCTGCGACCTCACCGACGGCCGACGCGCCGAGCCGGAACGTCCCGGCTCCCGCTTCGGTCATGGACGCTCCTCCCGGCTCGGCGTATCCGACGAGCAGGCTCTGGAGCGACGCGCCGTCGAGATCCGGTCGCATCTGCGCGAGGAGTGCGGCACCTCCCGCGACGGTGGCTGCGGCCGCACTGGTTCCGTTCACGGTCCCGTAGATCGGTGAGCCGTCAGGCGCCGAGCCGGGCTCGGAGGTCGCGATCGAGACGCCGGGAGCGGCGACGTCGGGCTTGACGCTGCCGTCGTACGCCAGTCCGCGGGACGAGAAGTCGGCCACGTCACCGCGATCCGTGTTCGCATCGTGGCGGGCGGGGCCGATCGCGACGCCGACGTCCAGGCCCGCCCGCTGCGCCGCAAGCAGCTCGAGCGCAGGCGCGGTCGGAACGATCACGACAGGGGGCGTCTGCTGCCCCGACAGACGAAGCGAGCCGGCAGGAAGCGAGTCGCCGTAGAGAACGAGCGCCGCGGCTCCTGCGTCCGATGCAGAGGCCGCCTGAGTCTCGGGGCTGCCGCCGGCGGGCGCGACGATCGCGCGGCCGGCGATGCGGCTGAAGCCCTTCTTGTCGAACGCCGCTGCGGGGGCGGAGCCCGCCGACGAAACCGGGGCCAGGGTCAGCGAGTGGGACGGCCCGGCGACTCCGAGCAGCGGCACGTTCTGATCGAAGATCACATCGAGACCGCGGCGGAGCACGACACGGGCCTCCGGGAGCTCGGCCCGCGTGTCGGTGGCTGCGACGGCGAGCGCACCCGGGGCGCCGGCAGGGCCTGCGACCGAGCCGAAGCTCGGTCCGGCGATCCCGTCGTTGCCGGCCGGGGCGACGACGACCGTGTTCAGCGCCAGCGCGCCGGCCACCGCGGCCGCCTCCGGCCCGTCCGTGAACGCGGCGTACGGCTCGGCGACGCCGAGCAGCGCCACCCGAACGGCGTCGTGACAGTCTCCGTCGCCGTTCGGGTCGACCGCGCGCTCCAGACCGGCGATCAGCTGATCCGTCCGGCTGAACACGAGCTCGCGACCGTCGCTGGCCGGCTGCCAGCCGGCCACGCGGATCGGGAGGATCGTCGCGCCCGGCGCCACGCCGTGGATGCCGCCCGGCCCGTCCGAACCGGCCAGGATCCCCGCCAGTTCGGTGCCGTGACGCTCGACTTCGGTCGGGCCCTGTGGGTTGGCGCGCGCCGACGCGTCCGTGCCGCCGCCGACGATGTCGTAGCCGGGGAGGAGACGGCCGCGGAGGTAGGGCTGGTTGAGGTCGACACCGGTGTCGAGCAGCGCGATCGTGACGCCGCGACCGTCGAACCCCGGCAGCTCGGCGTTCGGCTGACCGCTCAGCCGGGAGAACTCCTTCGACGACAGCACCGACGACGAAGTCGCGGCCGGGAACGCGGCGCGGACCGGATAGACCCCACTGACCTCGGCATCGTTCTCGAGCAACGGGATCGCGCGTGGATCGAGTGACGCCGAGAATCCGTCGAGCACACGCGTGTAGCTGAAGTCCGGTCGCACCTGGAGCCCGTGGGCGGCGAGAGAGAGCAGCACCTCCTTCTGCGCAGCGACGGCCTGGGTGCTCCAGGAGCGCTCCTGACTCTCGGTCGCGTAGCGCACCTTCGTCAATCGGTTCGCGACGGAGGGCGTCTTCAGGACGACGATCATCCGCTGACCCGAAGGAGTCGCCGCACGCGGCCCGCCGACCAGGCCGAGCCAACTCGCAGGGACGACCGGGAGCGACGTCGTGCGACCGCGCGCCGAGACGGCCAGCGTGAGCCCGACGGCGGCTCCGGCAACCGCGAGCACGAGCGCGACGGCGACGTTACGCGGAAGCCTGTGCATCGAGTGAAAGGTAGTCGGGATACGGGACGGCCCGGACGTAGCGTGCGGCCGACGCGATCATCGCGGCGTTGTCGGTGCAGAGCGGAAGCGGTGCCAGCGCGGCGTCGTGCAGCGCCGCGCGGAGCTCGCTGTTCGCCGCCACTCCACCGACGACGGCGACGCGGTCGGCGCCCGTCGCCCGCACCCGCTCCACGAGGGCCGTCACGATCGCCCGCTGATACGCGGCCGCGAGGTCGGCTCGACGCGCCTCGAGCTGCTGCGGCTCGAGCTCACGCACCGCGTAGAGCATCGCGGTCTTCACACCCGAGAAGGAGAAATCGAGCCCCGGCACGCGCGCCACGGGGAAGTCGAAGACAGCGGGGTCACCCTGCTGCGCAAGCGCGTCGAGTGCGGGCCCACCCGGATACGCGAGGCCGAGCAGTCGTGCACCCTTGTCGAACGCCTCGCCGGCGGCATCGTCGAGCGTCGTCCCGAGCACGCGATAGCCGGCACGATCGGTGACGTCGAGCAGCATCGTGTGCCCACCGCTTGCGAGCAGGCAGACGAACGGCGGCTGGAGGTCGAGTGGCCTCAGGTACAGCGAAGCAACGTGACCGTGCAGGTGGTCGACGGGCACAAGCGGCAGTCGATGCGACCACGCGATCGCCTTCGCGGCCGCGACGCCGACGAGCAGCGCACCGATCAGCCCTGGATGCGTCGTCACTGCGACGGTTTCGACGTCGGTGAGTGAAGCGCCTGCTCCGGCGAGCGCCTCCGAGACCACGGGGACGACGAGCTCGAGGTGACGACGGCTCGCCACCTCGGGCACGACGCCTCCGTAACGCGCGTGGAGATCGGCCTGCGAGGCGACGACGTTCGCAACGATGTCCCCGTCCGCGGAGACGAGCGCGGCGGCCGTCTCGTCGCACGACGTCTCGATCCCGAGGATCACGGCACCGGCTCAGGTGGCAGGGCTTCGCGGAGCGGAGTCCCGCCACATGATCAACGCGTCCTCGCGGTTGTCCGTGTAGTACCCACGACGGAGACCGCGTGGCTCGAAGCCGAGTCGCTCGTAGAGCCGGATCGCCGGGTCGTTCGTGATGCGAACCTCGAGCGTGTAGCCGCGGCGTTCGTCACCGTGCGTCAGCTCGAAGAGATGCTCGAGCAACTGAGTCGCGATTCCACGTCGGCGGCGACCGGGATCGACGGCGACGTTCATCACGTGCCACGCGTCGACGTACCGCGAGTTGACGATGTATCCGACCAGCTCGTCGCCCTCGAAGGCACCCAGGCAGATCGACGTCGGCTTTGCCAGCTCGGACGCGAACATCGCACGTGACCACGGCGTCGGGTAGGCACGCTGCTCGATCAGGTCGATTGCGTCCAGGTCGGCGAGATCGAGGCGCCGGATGTCGATCAGCACGGCCGTCATGCGATCTCCTTCGCATCGGGCTCGCGAACGTAGAGCGGCTCGACCAGCGCGGCATCACCGAAAGCGCCCGCGCGCGCCGCCAGCAGCACCGGATCGGGCCGATGGACCGGGTCGCCGTCCGGCGGCACCCGTGCACCTCGTGCCTCGAACAGCCCTCGATACCGGATCGCCCCGTCGCCGACGAGCCTCAGCCCGTCCACTGCGAGCTCGTCGGGCGCGCAGACGCGCGGGCCGGCGGAGAAGACCTCGCCACGCCGGGCATCGATCACGGCGACGCCGCCGGCGAACGCCTCGAGCGTCGACACGCCCGCGACGGGGATTTGCAGTGCGAGCGAGAGCGAGCGAGCGACGGCCAGGCCGATCCGGATGCTCGTGAAGCTCCCAGGACCACGGCCGACGACGATCCCGGTGAGCTCGGCCGGGTCCTCGACGAGCTCGTCGACGAGCTCGAGCACGTCCCCGGCACGGGCGGTCGCGCGACGCTGGTCGCCGGGGACGACGGCGCAGAAGGCCCCGAACGAGGTGGCGGTGTCGAACGCGAGGATCGTCATCTCTCCACGATGCTGACGCTTCGGTGTGACCGGTCGACGTGACCGAGCGTAACGACGGCGCGCGGCTCGGGCAGCCAGGCGCCGGCGTGCTCCGGCCATTCGACGAAGACCACGGCCTCGTCGAAGTACGGCTCGAGGTCCCCCCACTCCTCGGCGGAGAGCCCCGTAAGCCGGTACAAGTCGAGATGCGCGACGGGCGTCCGCGCGGCGTAGCGATGGCCGAGCGTGAAGGTCGGGCTCGAGACCGGCTCGGTCACGCCGAGCGCTCGAGCCGCGCCGCGGACGAAGGTCGTCTTGCCGGCGCCGAGCTCGCCCGAGACCGCGACGACGTCCCCGGCCTCGAGCCGGGCTGCCAGATCGGCCGCGAGCGCGGCCGTCTCCTCCGGGGAGCTGCTCACCGTGTCCATCCCTCCGAAATGGTGCCTGGGATCGAAAAGAAGGTGCCTGGGATCTAGAAAAGGCCGAGCTGAACCGGCTGCGCCTGGGCGACGGGCTCCGGCTCGAGCGGGGCCGGCTCAGGCACGCGGCCGAGCAGGTCCGGGAGGCGCGCGAAGTCCGCTTCGAGCACGTCGAGCGTCCGCGGCGTGTAGAGGGCCGCGGCCGGATGAAAGAGCGGATAGAGGAGCACTGTGCGGCCACCCAGCGTCACCTCCTGTTCCTGGCCGTGCACGCGTGTGATCCCGGTCGGCTTGCCGGACAGGAGCTTCGTCGCGAAGTTGCCGAGCGTCGCCACCACCTTCGGCTGGATCAGCTCGATCTGCTTGAACAGGTGCCCCTCGCAGGCCTGGATCTCCTCGGGCAACGGGTCACGGTTGCCGGGGGGGCGGCATTTCAAGACATTGCCAACATAGACATCCTCGCGCGTGAGACCGATGCCTGCGAGGAGCTTCGAGAGCAGCTGCCCGGCGGCGCCGACGAACGGCACGCCCTGCTTGTCCTCGTGGAACCCGGGCGCCTCGCCGACGAACATCAGGTCGGCGTCGGGCGAGCCTGAGCCGAACACCACCTGCGTTCTCCCTGCGGCGAGCGCGCAGCGCTCGCACCCGGCGACGACGTCGCCGTACGCGATCAGCGAGAGATCAGCAGCAGCCACAACTACCGCCGCAACAGCCCCCACCGAAGCTGGGCTGTCCGGCGGTGCCGTGCGCGGCGAACGACGTCGAGAACTGCTTCGCGACCTTCGCGTTCCCGCAGTCGGGGCACGTCGGATCCGGATCCGACATCCCGACGAGCTCCTCGAAATGGGATTCGCAGCTCATGCAGACATACTCGTAGATCGGCACCGTGGAGAACCCTAGCAGCGGCATCTTGGCGTCTCCGGCGGACGGTACGCCGGGACGCGGGAGGCCCGAGCGTCCTCGTGCTGACGGCGGCCGTCGGCGAGGGTCACGACCTGCCGGCGCGCGTGCTCGCGGCCGGGATCGCAGAGCGCCGGCCGGCGGCGACGATCGACATCGTCGACGTGCTCGACGTGTTGGGCCCACTCGTCCACCGCGTCGCCGAGGACGACATGCGCCGGACGTTCGGCGCCGGACGGATGAACTGGCTGTTCGACGCCCAGTATCTGCTGTTCGCGCGCTCGCCGTTGCGCATCGCGGGACAGGCAGCTCTGCACCGGTACTCGGGCGACCGGGTCGCTCGAGCGGTCGCCGCCGGCGCGCCGGACGTCGTTGTTTCGACGTACCCGGCGGCGACCGACGTCCTCGGCTTCCTCCGACGAAACGATCGCCTCCGGATCCCCGCGGTCGCCGCGATCACCGATCTGGCCGGGCTCGACTACTGGGCGAGCCGCGGCATCGATCTGCACCTCGTCACACATCCGGAATCGATCGCAGAGGTGCGGCAGGTCGCGGGCCGCGACACGAGGGTGACCGTGGTGCGCGGGTTGCACGACGAGCGGTTCCTCGACCCGCCCGACGAAGAGGCCGCTCGCAGGTCGCTCGGCCTGGCGTCCCGCCCGGTGATCGCCGTGTCGGGCGGCGGCTGGGGGGTCGGAGACGTGGAGGGCGCTGTCCGTGTGGCGCTCGAGACACCGGGCGCGACCGTGATCGCGCTCGCGGGCCGCAACGATCGGCTGCTCGAACGGCTGCGCACGACCTTCCCCTCCGAGCGGGTGCGGGCCGTTCCGTTCGTCGACGACCTGGTCACGGTGCTCGCCGCCTCGGACGTGCTCGTTCATTCGACGGCGGGGCTGACGGTGCTCGAGGCCCTCCTGGTCGGCTGCCGCCCGATCTCGTACGGCTGGCCCGTGGGGCACGTCCGCGTCAACGAGCGCGCCTTCCGCCGGACCGGGCTCGCACGCGTGGCCCGAAGCCCGGGCGAGCTACGCACCGCGATTGCTCGCGCGCTCGCGACCGAACGGCGGCCCCTCGCTGCGGCGTTCGCGCAACTGCCGCATGCCGCCGACCTGATCCTGGGGCTCATCGAGTAGGCTTCACGGTGCCCGGCATCCGCACGGAGCTGGAGCCAGATCATGTTCGAGAGCGTCACCGTCATCGGCGCCGGACGCGCCGGCTCGGCGATCGCCGCGCGACTGCGCGAGCGAGGCGTTCGCGTCGGCGAGAACGGAGCGCTTCGCCTCCTGTGCGTGCCCGACCGCGCGATCGGGGAGGTTGCCCGCTCGATTCCGACCGGGCCGTGGGTGGCCCATGTCTCGGGAGCCACGCCGCTCACGGAGCTGGCGCCGCACGCGCTGCGGTTCTCCGTCCATCCGCTGCAAACGCTGACGCGTAGCCGAGGCCCTGAGCAGCTCGACGGCGCGTGGGCGGCCGTCACCGGCGAGACGCCCGAGGCTCTCGCGCTCGCGAATGCGCTCGCCGCCACGCTCGGCCTGCGACCGTTCGTGCTGGCGGACGATCGCCGTGCGCTGTACCACGCCGGGGCGGCGATGGCGTCGAACTTCCTCGTCACGCTTCATCGCGGAGCGGCACAGCTCATGACCGACGCGGGCGCCCCGCCCGAGGCGCTCGTTCCGCTGATGGAGCGCACGATCGCGAACGACTTCGAGCTGACCGGACCGATCGCTCGCGGCGATGCCGCGACGGTCGAGCGACATCTGGCCGCGATCCGCACCGACGAGCCCGGGCTCGAGCCGCTGTACGCGGCACTCGTGGAGGCGACGCACGCGTGAGGGTCGCGACGCGGATCGAGGAGGCGCGGGAGGCGTTGCGCGACGAGGCCGGCGTCGTCGGCCTGGTGCCGACGATGGGTGGGCTTCATGCGGGTCATCACGCGCTCTTCGCAGCCGCTCGACCGGAATGCGACCTCCTCGCCGCGAGCCTGTTCGTCAACCCGGCGCAGTTTGCGGAGGGCGGCGATCTCGACGCGTATCCGCGCGATCTCGATGCGGATGCCGCGTTCGCGGAGTCCGCCGGGGTCGACCTTCTGTTCGCGCCGAGCGTCGAGGAGATGTACCCGCCGGGGTTCGCGACGTGGGTCGCGCCGGGCGGCGCCGCCGACGGGCTCGAAGCTGCCCACCGGCCCGGTCACTTCCGTGGCGTCGCGACGGTCTGCCTCAAGCTGTTCAACATCATCCGCCCGCAGATAGCGTGGTTCGGGCGCAAGGACGCGCAGCAGGTCGCGGTCCTGAAGCAGCTCGTCCGCGACCTCGATCTCGAGCTCGAGATCCGGGTCGTCGAGACGGTGCGTGACGTCGACGGCCTTGCGCTCTCCTCGCGCAACGCGCGCCTGTCGCCGGCCGAGCGCGCCGCCGCGACCGCGATCCCGCGCGCGCTCGCAACCCGTGACGTCGCTCGCGCGCGAACGGTTCTGGCCGACGCCGGGATCGAGCCGGAATATCTCGCCGTCGCCGATCTCGACGGGCCGACGCTGGCCGTCGCCGCGCGCGTCGGCCGCACACGCCTCATCGACAACGTCCAACTGGAAGGAGAGCCCGAATGAGCACGCGCCCGCGGACCCCTGCCGCCGCGACACCGGCTCCGGGAAAGCTGCCGCTGCCGGAGCTCGCGGACATGAAGCGGCGCGGCGACCGGATCGTGATGATCACGGCCTACGACGCGCCTGCCGCTCGAATCGCGGATGAAGCCGGGGTCGAGCTGATCCTCGTCGGCGACACCGCGGCGATGGTGATGCTGGGGCACTCGTCGACGCTGCCGGTCACGCTCGACGAGATGATCTTCCTGACCCGGGCGGTCACGCGGGCGGCCCGGCGACCGCTCGTCGTCGGCGATCTCCCGTTCGGGACGTACGAGGTCTCGGACGAGCAGGCGGTCGCAAGCGCGATCCGCATGGTCAAGGAAGGCGGCGCCGACGTGGTCAAGCTCGAGGGCGCGGGGCGCATGGTCGGGCGTGTCCGGGCGATCGCCGACTCGAACATCGGCGTGATGGGGCACGTGGGCCTCACGCCGCAGTCGGCGACGAAGCTCGGCGGGTTCAAGGCGCAGGGTCGCACGGCCGACGCGGCGAAGAGGCTGCTCGAGGACGCGCTCGCGTTGCAGGAGGCAGGCGCGTTCGCGGTCGTGCTCGAAGCGGTCCCCGCGGCGGTCGCCGCGCGCGTGACCCAGACACTCGAGGTTCCGACGATCGGCATCGGCGCGGGAGCTGCAACGGACGGGCAGGTGCTCGTCTGGCACGACATGCTGGGGATGTACGAGGGCCCGACGCCGCGGTTCGTGAAGCAGTACGCCGACCTCGCGGAGACGATCGGCGACGCGGTCGCGCACTACGCGGCGGACGTGCGCTCCGGCGCGTTCCCCGAGGACGAGCACACGTACCGGATCACGCCGGAGGAGCTGGCGGCGTTCGAATCGGCGCTCCCGCCACACTCCTAGCAACGCGGTGCCTGGCACCGTGGTGCCAGGCACCGGCTCAGTGCAAGTGGAGGGCCACGGCGATGCCAGCCGGAATGGCGACCGCGAGAGCCGTCGCCGAGCCGGCGCGGGCCCACGTCCAGCCGTGGACGGCGCGGATCCCGGTGACGAGGAGCGCCACCGACCACACGAGAAACACCGCGCCGAGCAGCTCGAAGACGCGGGCGCCGGTGCCGGCGTCGGTGCCGCCGGTCCGGAACACGTCCTCCCCGTAGAGCGCGAGCCGAATCGGCCAGAGGACGAGCGAGAGCGCAATGGGGACCGCCGCGAACGCGACCAGATGCCGCGTCCGACGGTAGGTCCCCTGCGACCCGAGCACCTTCACGGCACCGTGCACGAACGCGCCGAGGACGAAGTAGCCGAAGATCCCGTAGAGGCTGCCGGCGATGAAGGCCCACACCGCGACGAGCAGGCCGTCGTACTGCGAATCATCCATCAGGTGCCCGGCGGTGCCGGTCGCCAGGACGAGCGCGATCCCCGCAAGCAGAACGATCGCGAGAACCGGCTCGGACCGGTCGGCGAGCGAACCGCCGCTGTCGTCGCGGAGCGCGACGAACACCGGCCGCGGATGCTGGAGCACGAGTGCGGCGCGCAGCCACCAGTCGCGCATGCCGTGCCTGGCGTCGACCGAGCTCGTCACAGCCACGGGGTGAGCGTATCGAGCTGTTACGAGCTCAGCGTGACTGTCTGGCCGTTGTGGCAGCGGAACTCGGTGTTCCCGAGCAGATCGGCCCGCTGGGCCACCGGCGCCTTCCCGTCCTTGCAGATCGTGTGGTGCCGGTTGACCCAGCCGGCGAAGAAGCCCGCCGCGAAGATCACCGCACACGCCGTCCCGAGCATGATCAGGACGGTGCGGCGACTACGAAGGTTCAGGCGAAAGCTCATGCCGCAACGGCATTGCGCTCGAGCAGCGCCCGGAGGAACTGTCCCGTGTACGACTCGGCGACCTGGGCGACGTCTTCGGGCGGGCCGGCAGCGATCACCTCGCCGCCCGCCTCGCCGCCGTGCGGGCCCAGATCGACGATCCAGTCCGCCTGCTTGATCACGTCGAGGTTGTGCTCGATCACGAGCACCGTGTTGCCGCTGTCCGCGAGGCGCTGCAGCACGTCGAGCAGCTTCTCGATGTCGGCGAAGTGCAGGCCCGTCGTCGGCTCGTCGAGGATGTACAGCGTCTTGCCCGTCGCCACCTTCGACAGCTCGGCGGCGAGCTTCACGCGCTGCGCCTCGCCGCCCGACAGCGTCGTCGCCGGCTGGCCGAGCGTCATGTAGTCCAGCCCCACGTCGTGCAACGTCTGCAGCCTGCGGCGGATCTTCGGGATCTTCGCGAAGAACCGAAGCGCCTCTTCGACCGACATCTCGAGCACGTCGGAGATCGTCTTGCTCTTGAATCGCACCTCGAGCGTCTCGCGGTTGTACCGCTTCCCCTTGCACGTCTCGCACGGCACGTAGACGTCGGGAAGGAAGTGCATCTCGATCTTGATCTGCCCATCGCCCTTGCAGGCCTCGCAGCGCCCACCCTTGACGTTGAACGAGAAACGCCCGGGCTTGTACCCGCGCACCTTCGCATCGGGCGTGAGCGAGTACAGCTCGCGGATGTGGGTGAACAGATCGGTGTACGTCGCCGGGTTCGATCGTGGTGTGCGCCCGATCGGACGCTGGTCGATCTCGATCACCTTGTCGAAGACGTCGATCCCATCGACGCCGTCGTGCTTGCCCGGCTTCACCCGCTGGCGGTTGAGACGGTTGGCGAGCGCCTTGTAGACGATCTCGTTGACGAGCGTCGACTTCCCCGATCCGGAGACTCCGGTGACGGCGATGAACTTGCCGACCGGGAACTCGACGTCGATCGACTTGAGGTTGTGCTCTGCCGCGCCGCGCACGACGAACCACCCGTTGTCGATCTCACGGCGCTCCGGCACCTCGATCATGCGCGTGCCGGCGAGGAACTGGCCAGTCACGGACTTCTTGCTGCGCTGTACCTTCGCCGCCGTCCCCTCGGCGACGACGTGCCCGCCGTGCTCACCGGCGCCGGGGCCCATGTCGACGAGCCAGTCGGCCGTCCGCATCATCTGTTCGTCGTGCTCGACGACGATCACGGTGTTGCCGAGGTCGCGCAGCCGCTCGAGCGTGCCGATCAGCTTGTCGTTGTCGCGCTGGTGCAGACCGATCGACGGCTCGTCGAGGATGTAGAGGACGCCGACGAGCTGGCTGCCGATCTGCGTCGCCAGGCGAAGGCGCTGGGCCTCTCCGCCGGACAGCGTCGCCGAGGCGCGGTCGAGCTGCAGGTAGCCGACGCCCACGTCGTCGAGGAACGTCAGGCGCTCGCGGATCTCCTTGACGATCCGGTGCCCGATCAGCTCCTCGGTTTCCGTGAGGCCGAGCTCCGAGAGGAACTCGAGCGCGCGCGACACCGACTGCCGCGTGAACTCGTGGATGTTCTTCCCGCCGACCGTCACCGCGAGCACCTCCGGCTTGAGCCGGGCGCCCTTGCAGACCGGACAGGGACGGAACGACATGTACTCCTCGATGCGCTCGCGCTGCGAGCCCGAGTCGGTCTCGCGATATCGCCGCTCGAGCGAGGTCACGATTCCTTCGAACGCGATCATGTACGAGCGGCGCCGGCCCATCCGGTTGCGGTACTGGACGTACACCTTGTCGCCGTCCGTGCCCGAGAGGAAGTACTCCTGCTGCTCGCTCGTCAGCTCCTCCCACGGCACGTCGGTCGGGATCTCGTAGCGGTCGGCGATCGCCTGGATCACGGCCTCGTAGAAGCCCGAGCCGCCGACCGCCCACGGCACGAGCGCGCCGTCGTCGATCGACAGCGTCGGATCGGGGACGAGCAGGTCGGGGTCGATCTCCTGCTGCGCACCGAGCCCGGTGCAGCGCGGGCAGGCGCCGTGCGGCGAGTTGAACGAGAACACGCGCGGCTGCAGCTCCGGCAGCGAGACGCCGTGTTCCGGGCACGCGAACTTCTCGCTGTACGTGCGTGTCTCGCCCGTGTCCACGAGGTCGATCGCCACCAGCCCTTCGGCAAGGGCGACAGCGGTCTCGACCGACTGTGTGAGCCGTGTGCGGAGGTCGTCCTTCATCACGAGCCGGTCGACGACGACCTCGATCGTGTGCTTGAACTTCTTGTCGAGCGTCGGCGGCTCGTCGAGCGTGTGCTGCTCGCCGTCCACCTTGACGCGCGAGAAGCCCTCGTTGCGAAGCTCGTCGAACAGGTCGCGGTACTCGCCCTTGCGGTCGCGCACGACCGGCGCGTTGACCGCGAACCGCGTGGCCGGCGGCAGGGCGAGGATCTGCTCGACGATCGAGTCGATCGACTGGCCGGCGATCGGGCGGCCGCAGATCGGGCAGTGGGGGCGCCCGACGCGCGCGAAGAGCAGCCGCAGGTAGTCGTAGATCTCGGTCACGGTGCCGACCGTCGAGCGCGGGTTCCGCGACGTCGTCTTCTGGTCGATCGAGATCGCAGGGCTCAGGCCGTCGATCGAGTCGACGTCGGGCTTCTCCATCATCTGCAGGAACTGGCGCGCGTACGCGCTCAGGCTCTCGACGTAGCGGCGCTGCCCTTCGGCGTAGATCGTGTCGAAGGCAAGGCTCGACTTCCCGGAGCCGGAGAGCCCGGTGATGCAAATCAAGGCGTTCCGCGGGAGCCGGACGGTGATGTCCTTGAGGTTGTGCTCCCGGGCGCCGTGGACGACGAGCTCGTCGGCAGCCATGGGACGGCCATTGTACCTCCCGAACGTATGTTCGTCTAGACCGGGAGCGCCGCGCGAAATGCCTCGTACGTGGCGTCGCCGAAGAGCACGAACCGCACCAGGTCGAGCTCGTGCCCCTGCACGGCACCGAGCGCGACTGGAGCGGCGAGCTCCGGCGGGTAGCCGTAGATCCCGCACGAGATCGCAGGGAAGGCGACGGAGCGGGCGCCCAACTCGGACGCCACGGCGAGCGAACGCCGGTGGCAGGAGGCGAGCAGGTCGGCCTCCCCTGCGCCGCCGCCGCGCCAGACGGGCCCGACCGTGTGGATCACCCAGCGGGCGGGCAGCTCCCCCGCGGTCGTTGCCTTCGCGTCGCCCGTCTCGCAGCCGCCGAGCCGGCGGCACTCCGCGAGGATCGCCGGGCCGCCTGCGCGGTGGATCGCGCCGTCGACTCCCCCGCCGCCGAGCAGCGAGCTGTTCGCGGCGTTGACGACGGCGTCGACGTCCTGCGCCGTGATGTCGCCGCGGACGACCTCGATCAAGCGCTGCTTCGACAGCCGAGCCGCCTCCCTAACACGGGCCGCGCGTCAGGCCTTGCGCCAGCGGCCGAAGACCAGGCCGCCGAGAGTGAACCCGAGCCCGAAGGTGCCGACCGAGAAGCCTCCGATCGCGACCGCCTTGCGCCAGGCCGAGAGACGCTGCCACCGGCCGAGCGCCTCGCGCTCCTCCTCGGTCAGCGGCTCGCCGCGACGCTGCTTGCGCAGGGCGCCGCCGGCCCGGAGCCCGAGATACAGATCGTCGAAGATCTCCGACTGGTCGTCGGCCATCGCACTCACTGTATAGCCTGCTTCGCCGGTGGTTACGCGCATCCTGCACGTGTCCGATCTCCACGTCGGCACGCGTGACGACCCGGTCGTCGAACACGGCCTCGGCTCGCTCGTCGATCGGGTCGAGCCCGACCTGATCGTCGCCAGCGGGGACCTCACGCACCGGGGCCGAAGGGCCCAACACGAGCAGGCTGCGGCGATCCTGCGATCGCTCGGGCCGCCCGTGCTCGCGGTGCCCGGCAACCACGACATCCCCTACTCCTTCCCGGCGCGCATCACGACCCCGTGGCAGGAGTTCGAGCGCCAGTGGCAGACGACCGAGCCCGTCCACGAGGCCGAGGGCGCGCTCGTCGTCGGGCTCAACTCGGTGCGCCCCTGGCATCACCAGTCGGGCGGGCTCACGACTGCGCAGCTCGACGGCGCCCAGGAGCGGCTGCGCGCAGCGGCACCCGGCTCGCTGCGCATGGTCGCCCTCCACCACCAGCTGGTCGGCCCGCCGTGGCGGACGCGCAAGCGAGTGCTGGCACGACGCGACACCGTGCTGGCACGGCTCACGGCGGCGGGCGCCGAGCTGATCGTCGGCGGGCACGTCCATCAGGGCGCGATCGCGGAGCGGCACGAGTTCGAGGTGACCGACGATGCAGCGACGGCTGTCGTCACGACCGCGCCGGGTCTCGGACAGCCGCGCCCACACCGGCTGGGAGAAGCGCGCGGGGCGCTCGCCTATCGCGTCGACGCGTCGTCGATCTCGGTCGACACGTACATCTGGCTCCCAGACGACTGGGAGCTCACGGCCGCGCGAACGTTCCCGCGTGCGCTACGTCGCGCCGTGCGAGCGTGACGCCATCACACGGCCGTACACCGCTGTCAGGACGACCGCGATGATCACGCCGAGCACGAACCGCCAGAAGCCGTGCGCGACGATACCGCCGATGATCAGCGACACGATGCCGAGCAGGATCGTCACGATCCAGCCCATCGGGTCGACCCCCGGGTGGAAGAGCCGCCCGAGGGCGCCGACGATCGCACCAACGATGATCAGCCATACCCATCCCATGACGGGGAGTATTACCGATCAGGACAGCGTCGACTCGCGCTCGAGCTGAGCGCGCTTCTCCGCGAGCTCGTCGTCGTCGAGCAACCCGGCGCGATGGAGCTCCTCGAGAGCGGCGGTCAGCCGCGCGTGCTCGAGGCGGCGCGGATCGGGCCTGAGCTGATCGGGGTCGACGCCCAGCTTCTGTAATCGGGCCCGCTGCTCGTCGACGCCGAGACCCGTCTTCGGAAAGGCAAGCGCTCCCGGCCCGAACACGGGCCGTCGCTGCACGAAGCGCCGGTACGAGGCGACGAGCGCGATCGCGACACCGAACGAGAGGAACGAGATGACGTAGGCGTTGTCGTTCGAGATCGCCTTGCCGACGACTGCGCCGACGATCGACCCGGTCAGGCCGATCGCGAGTGTCAGCCAGATCGGCATCGGATCCGGTCCCGGGATCGCGAACCGCGCCAGCGCGCCCGTGAAGAACCCCGAGATCAGGATCGCGAGCACCAGACCAAGGCTCATGCGGGAGCCTCCGCGAGCGCGTTCAGATCGCGCCGCAGCTCCTTGAGCTCGTCGCGCAGCTTCGCCGCATATTCGAAGCGCAGCTCTTCCGCCGCCTGGAACATCTCCTCCTCGAGCGTGATCACAAGCCGCTCGAGCTCCTCGCGCGACATCCCCTCGACCTTCGCGCCGCCGCGACGACGCCGCGACGACGGTACGTGCGGCTGCTCGAGTGCGAGGAACTCCGCGATGTCCGACACACCCTTGACCACCGAGATCGGCTTCGTCCCGTGCTCCTCGTTGTAGGCGAGCTGTGTCGTGCGCCGGCGGTTCGTCTCCTCGATCGCTCCCTTGATCGCCTCGGTCATCTTGTCCGCGTACATCAGCACGCGGCCGTTGACGTGGCGTGCGGCACGCCCGATCGTCTGCACGAGCGCGGTGCGCCCGCGCAGGAACCCTTCCTTGTCGGCGTCGAGGATCGCGACCAGCGAGACCTCGGGCAGGTCGAGCCCTTCGCGCAGGAGGTTCACGCCGACGAGCACGTCGTACTCGCCGAGTCGCAACTCGCGGATGATCTGGATGCGCTCGAGCGTGTCGATCTCCGAGTGGAGGTAGCGCGCCTTGACGCCGGCCTCGAGCAGGTAGTCCGTGAGGTCCTCGGACATCTTCTTGGTCAGCGTCGTGACGAGCACGCGCTCGCCGACCTCCTCGCGGCGGCGAATCTCGTTGAGCAGGTCGTCGATCTGGTTCCTCGTCGGCCGGAGCTCCACCTCGGGGTCGACGAGGTAGGTCGGCCGGATCAGCTGCTCGGCGACACGCGCACTCTGCCGGAGCTCCCACGCGCCGGGCGTCGCCGAGACGAACACCATCTGCGGCACCTTCTGCAGGAACTCGTCGAAGCGGAGCGGCCGGTTGTCGAGCGCAGACGGGAGCCGGAACCCGTAGTCGACGAGCGTCTGCTTGCGCGAGCGGTCTCCTTCGTACATCCCACCGATCTGCGGGACGGTCTGATGCGACTCGTCGACGAAGATCACGAAGTCGTCCGCGAAGTAGTCGAGCAGCGTGAACGGATGTGAGCCCGCCGGCCGCCCTTCCAGGATCCGCGAGTAGTTCTCGATGCCCGAACAGAAGCCGAGCTCCTGCAGCAGCTCGAGGTCGTACTCGGTGCGCTGCCGGATGCGGTGCGCCTCGAGCAACCGGCCCTCCTGTTCGAACTTCGCCACCTGCTGCTCGAGCTCGGTGCGGATCTCCGACACCGCGCGCTCGACCGTGGGCTTCGACGTCACGTACTCGGTCGCCGGCCAGATCGCGAGGTTGTCGAGCTTCGAGTAGACCTCACCGGTGAGCGGGTCGAAGTGCGTGATCTGCTCGACCTCGTCGCCGAAGAACGAGATGCGATAGGCGGTCTCGACGTTCGCCGGCTGCACCTCGAGGATGTCGCCCTTCACACGGAAGCGCCCGCGGCCGAGGATCGCGTCGTTGCGGACGTACTGCGAGTCGATCAGCTTGCGGAGCACGGCGTCGCGATCGTGCTCGGCGCCCAGCTCGAGGTAGAGCAGTCGGTCACGCCACTCCTCCGGCGACCCGAGCCCGTAGATGCACGAGACGGACGCGACGACCACGACGTCGCGACGCGTGAAGAGCGACGACGTCGCGGCAAGCCGGAGCCGCGCGATGTCGTCGTTCTGCGACGAGTCCTTCTCGATGTAGAGGTCCGCCTGTGGGACGTACGCCTCGGGCTGGTAGTAGTCGTAGTACGAGACGAAGTACTCGACCGCGTTGGCCGGGAAGAACTCGCGGAACTCGTTGCAGAGCTGCGCCGCCAGCGTCTTGTTGTGTGCGATCACGAGCGCCGGCTTCTGGACCTGCTCGATGATCCAGGCCATCGTCGCGGTCTTGCCGGTGCCCGTCGCGCCGAGCAACGTCTGGAAGCGCTCCCCTGCGCGAAGGCCCGCGGCGATCGTCTCGATCGCCTCGGGCTGGTCGCCCGTGGGCGAGTACGACGCTGATGTCTGCAGCGGCGGCACGCTTCCAAGGGTACTGCCGGGCAATGTGCTCAGCAGGCGTCTGTTAGCGGCGACACCGTCGTGCCATGCACCAGGTCACGCGAGTCAGGGGACGGTGATCACGTCGCAGCCGGCGTCGCGCTGGACCTCGCCGCTGACGTCGGCGCCGAGCAGACGGCTGAAGAAGCCGTGGTGGTGCTCCCCGATCACGATCAGGGTCGCCCGTCGTTCCTTCGCGATCCCGAGAATCTCGCCCGCGGGCTCGCCGGCCGCCCAGACGTAGTCCGCCGTCAGCCCGGCGGCCTCGATCCGCTTCCGCGCCTCGGCGAGGATCGGTGTGAGCTCCGGAGGCTCGACCAGCGGCATCATCTGCACGGGGCTGTCGTCGAGCGTGCCGTAGTTCTGAAGGCCCTCCGGATCAAGCGGCATCTCGGCGACCGCGACGACGACCAGCTTCGACGACGAAGTCCGCGCCTCGTCGATCGCGCGGTCGAGCGCGCGCTGCGCCGCGTCGGCGTGGTCGTAGCCCACGATGATCGTTCCTGCCATCTGAGGATCGTAACGAGTGAGCCGCCGTCCCCACGGTGGTACGTTCGGCTGCGGCACAGCGACCTGCGCCCGGCATGGCCTCCTACTGGGCGAACGTCCGCTGCTCGGCCGGCGTCAGCCGGCGTCCCGTGGCGGCGAGGCGCTGGTCGGCGAGCGCCGTCAACCCACCGATGCCGACACAGATGCCGCAGTCGTACGTCCTCACAGTGCCGTCGACGCCCGAGGTCACGATCGTCTCCGAACTGCCCGCGAACGACGCGCTCGTGAGCTTGCCCGTATGGCCTTGCAGGAAGAACACGAGCTCGCCGGTGCGCGCGTACCACAGACCGGCCTTTCCCGGCCCGGCCGTGACCACCCACCGTCCGTCGCCGCTCCAGTCGGCGTCCGACACGACCGCGAAGTGGCCGCGCAGGACGCGCACGAGCGCGCCGGTCGACACGTCCCAGATGCGAGCGTCGTGGTCGAGGCTGGCCGTGACGAGCAGCCGGTCGTCCGGGCTGAACCGCGCGGAAAGAACCGACGCTTTGTGCCCTCGCAGGACCTCGCCGCACCCGTCCGCAGCGTTCCAAACCCTCGCCGTACCGTCGGTCGAGCCTGCAGCGAGCAGCGTGCCGTCGTGGCTGAACGCGAGCCGCGTCAGGGACGCATGTCCACCGTCGAGGATGCGACGTAGGCTCCCGTCGAGCGCGTAGATGCGCACAGCGCCGTCGCTGCCGGCCACGCCCACGGTGTCGCCGGCCGGTGCCAGGGCCAGACCGGTCGGATTGCCGGCGATCTTGAACGAGGCGACGACCGTGCCCGTCGGCGCGGCGCGGACGACGACCCTTCGGCCGACGACCGTCGCGAAGCGGGCTCCGCCCGCCTCGACCGCGATGTCGGGCGACCCGGCAGGCGCGACACGATCTTCCCACGCGCGGCGCGCGCCGCCGGCACCGGGTACCCGAACCTCCGGATCGGAACGAGCATCGGTTCGACGATCACGCGTCCCAGAAGCGAACCGATCCATCGATGCCCGCAGTGACGACGGAGTTTCCGTTCGCGTTGAACCACGCGGCCACCACCGGCTCTCCATGACCCGCGAGTACCGCGACCGGATCGCCGGTGTCCGCCTTCCAGACCCTGGCGGTACCGTCGCTGCTCGTCGTCACGACCCGCTCGCCGTCGGAGCTGAAGGACGCGGAGGTCACGTACAGCTTGTGGCCGATGAGAATCGACGACGAGTCCGCCGCCGACATGCCAGACGCGAGCGGTCCCGTCGGTGCTCGCCGTCGCCACGAGCGTTGCGCGCGGGCTGAAGGAGACGTCGGTGATCTGTCCGACATGACCGGTGTACGTGGCGAGCAGCGCGCGTGTGCGGGCGTTCTGCAGCCGAACCCTCTTGTCTGCACCCGCGACGGCGAGCAGCCGGCTTCCGGGGCCGAAGACGAGCTTCGTTGCGACACTCGGCTCCGGCAGCGACGCAACCCGGCGGCCCGTCGCGACGTCGAACACCCTGACCGTGCGCTCTCGGCCGGCGGCCGCGACCGTCGCTTCGTCCGGTGAGATCGCTGCCACGTCGACACCAGCCGCAGCGAACACACGCCTGAGTCGACCCGTCGCGGTCTCCCACAACCGAAGCTTCGAGCCGGCGTCGGCCGTCAGGACGAGCCGTCCGTCCGGCGAGAACCACGCGGCTCTCGCCGGCCGGGTCCCGAGGGATCTCGTCAGTCCGGCCTCGACCGACAGGAGTTGCGGCGGCGCACCTGAGCCGTAGCCGAGCGCGAACAGACCGCTCGCGTCGAGAAGGTCCAGGGGGCCGCGAACGTGGAACGACCGCAGCACACGGCCGCTCGAAGGATCGAGCACCGCAACGCGACCGCCGTCGGTGACGGCGACCGCGCGTCGTCCACCCGGCTCGAACGCGGCGGCGACGACCGGAGACCCGAGCCTCGACACCTCGCGAACGCGCGACGCCAGAAGTGCCCGCCGGAGCACGTCCTCGGCCTCGGGCGACGCGCTCAGCCCTACAGCTCTGGCGCGCCAGCATCAGCGACATCTCCGGGTCGATGTCGAGCTCGGTGAGCGCGGCCGCGGCGAGTGCGCGCGCCTGCGCCGAGCGTGCCTGCGACCGCGCATCGCTCCGCTGCGCCAGCGCGAAGATCGTGATCGCGGCCATCACGAGGACGGCCGCCAGCGCCACGATCGAGAGCGCGACCAGCCGCCGGTGTCGACGCTGCGCTCGGGCGCGCTCCGCCTCGACCTCCCGGCGACCGCACCAGCCGAGGATCGCATCGGCCAGAACGTCGTGGAAGATCTCGTAGCGGGGACCCGTGTCGTTGCTCTCGTCAACGGGGCGCAGGATGCGCTCCCGTCGCAACGCTGCGATCATCGTCCCGGCCTCGGCCTCCGGCAACCTCGCGAAGCGAGCCAGGTCGGCGGCCCGATGTGCCACTTTCGTTCCCGACGGAGTCACCAGGTGCTCGAACATGCGCGAGGCGGCGTCCTGCTGGCCGGCGTCGAGCACCGACAATGCGCGGTCGAGGTGCTCGCGGACGATCGCACCTGCACCGCCCAGCTCGTCGAGTGTCGAGGCTCGCAGCATGTGCGAGCCGCGCTCGCGCTCCTCGTTCCACAGCCGCTCCATGACGAGCTGGAGGTACGGCGGCTCGACGCGGCCCGGCTCTTCGGCCACGGCGGCCTGAGCGAGGACGCGTTCGACGAGCGCAGGCTCGATGTCGACGCGCTGCTCCTCGGGCACGAGCTCGTTCCAGCGACGGATCGGCCCGACGATCGCCGCCGTCGCGGCGGCGTGGTCGAGCGGGTCGAGTCGGAGGTAGT
The DNA here is from genome assembly GCA_963851065.1 of uncultured Thermoleophilia bacterium. Lineage (GTDB taxonomy): Bacteria > Actinomycetota > Thermoleophilia > Gaiellales > Gaiellaceae > PALSA-600. The sequence continues at coordinate 192,296 of CAWKNW010000009.1, read as the reverse complement.
TCGCGAAGACATTGGGGATGCGCGCCTTGAACACGTCGAGGCGCGCGAGCGCGTCGTCGCGGAGCGAGAGGACAACGTGCGCTCGCAGTCGTGGACGGAGCACGACCTCGGGGAGCTCGTCGACGAGCCGACCCGGCAGTGCCGATTCATCGTGATAGACGAAATACTCCTCGAGCTGGTCGAGCACGAGATAGACGTCGCCGTCGAGCACGTTCGACCAGTGGTCGACGACATCCGCGAGCCGGGCATCTGGCGGCGGTGCGGCGACCGAGCGACGCACGAGCGACATGACCTCCTGCGCCAACGCGTCGGCGAGCGCGGAGACCGGATCGTCCGCCCACGAAGCGAACACGATCACCGCACCGTCAGGTCCGCGGCCGAGCGCGCGGCGACTGGCGAGCTCACGGATCCTGCGCGCGACGCCCGCGCGAAGGAGCGAGCTCTTGCCGACCCCGCTCGGGCCCATAGAGGATCGTCAACCGCGCAGCAAGGAGGTTCGCGACTGCGATCTCGGTCTCGTGCTCGCGCCCGAAGAAGAGCAGTGAGTCGAGCTCGCTCTCCCCGAACGGCGACAGCCCACGAAAGGGGGCCGCCAGCGAGGGTGCGACAGTCGCGCTCACGCGGCTACCTCGGCGGGAAGTCCGAGCGCAGCCGCCAGTTCCTGAACATATGCCTCGAGCGGCGTCTCGGTGAGCTCGACGTCGAGACGACGCCAGAGCTCACGTTCGGCCGGGCCCGGCGTCGGATGCACGGCCCACGAGCGGTACGCGACCGGCTCGTCGCCCCACATCCGGCCGAGGACGAGACGGAGGTGCCAGTCGCGCACCGTGTACCCGAGAAAGAGGAAGTGACTCCGGCGAAGAGCGGCCGCGAGACCCACCGGAACGGAGGCGGCGACGTCCGTTCGCCGGAGATACGCGATGTAGTCGTCCTCCGTGACGACGAAGCTGTCGTGGAGGCCGTTGGCCGTCGGGTCGGCTTGGCCGCGGATCTTGAGGATCACGGTCCGACGGTCGAGCGACAGCTCCTCTGCGTACGTGTTCGGCACCGTCGATGATCCGCGAGCTGCCGTCGGGGGCGAGATGGCTGAACTTGCCACGGTCGGGACCTGAAGCAAGGTACGAGACGACGTCGACCTCCTCCCCCGCCGTCGGCGAACGCCTGCTCCAGCGCGCATCCGTACGACGTGGTCACGAGCAGCTGATGCGGAACTCCTCGTGCGCGCAGAAGCGGCGGCAAGGAGGCGAAGAACTCGTGCACCGCTCCCCGGGGCGAACCTCCTCGCACGAGCTCGCCGATCTCGTCGTAGAGCGGCCCGTACCCGCTGATCGCGGCCGCGTACTCGGAGACCCGCGGCACCTCGGCCGGCTCCCCCGGCGGGTAGTGGAAGCGCCGGGCGAGTCGCTCGGCCAGGCCCTCGGTGTCCTCTCCGAGCACCGCCACGACCCGGCCGGCGAGCACGGCGCCGGCGACCTCTGCGAGCTCACCGGCTCCCGGGCCCGACCGGCGCCTGTCCGATCCGCGGGACGTCGACCTCCTGTCGAATGATCGCGCCGTGCAGCTGCTTGAGCGCCAGGCCCGGTTCGATCCCGAGCTCCTCCACGAGCGTCCGGCGCGCCTTCTGGTACGCCTGCGACGCATCCCCCTGCCGACCGCAGCGGTAGAGCGCGACCATCAGCTGGCCCCACAGCCGTTCGCGGAGCGGATGCTCGGACACCCGCGACTCGAGCTCGGCGACCAGCTCCTCGTGCCTGCCGAGGTCGAGCTCTGCATCGACGAGATCCTCGCGCGCGACGAGACGGAGCTCCTCGAGCCGGTTCACGGCGCCCTGCGCGAAGGGTTCGTAGGCGACGTCGAGGAGGGCGGCACCACGCCAGAGTGCGAGCGCCTCCTCGAGTGCGGCGACGCGATCGGTCGCCTCGCTGCCTTGCGCGCCAAGCACCAGATCCTCGAACAGGTACGCGTCCACGTCGGTCCTCGCCACCCGGAGGACATACCCGGGCGGGTGGGTGACGATCATGTCTCCCAACTCGCGTCGCAGCTGGGAGACCGCGTTGTGGAGCGACGTCGTCGCCGTTCTCGGCGGCGACCCGTGCCATAGATCGTCGACGAGGCGGTCGGTCGACACGACTTCGTTCGCATGCAGAAGCAGCGCGATCAGGAGGGCGCGCTGACGCTGGCCGACGACCTCCACCAGCCGCCCGTCCCGCTCGATCTCGAGTGGTCCGAGAATTCGGAACACGTCATCTCCTACACCACGAATGAAAGTCGCAGCGGCGTGAGCCCGAAACGGTAGAAACCCGCGCTCAAACCCCGACCCAACCCTGATCGTTGTGGATCGAGAACCGCAGCGATGCAGACGAGTGGTTCCCGCGGACGTCGGCCACCGACACGACCAGGCGGTACACGTTGTCCGGAAGCTTCCTGGTGTCCAGCGACGCCGCCCGGAACACGAAGCAGCCGCTGCAACCACGAGTAGTGCTTGCCGAAGACGGCCATGTTCTGGAAGGTGCCGCGCGCGTAGAAGCGCCAGAACTCGACGTTCGACGGCAGCGTGATGCGCGTGTCCCAGGCCGTCCGTGCCGGGATTGCCAGCTTCCCGTTCCACGTCTCGACCCGCCACTGGACGAGTGCCGGCGTGATCGGCATCTCGTTCCAGATGCCCGGCACAGGAATCGTCGGAGTGTCGTATGCCTCGACGATCACCTGCACCGTCCCGCGCAGGAAGTTCGGCATCTCGGGGCTCGCCTCGTCGCTCCGACGGAAGTCGATCGACGTGACGTGTGGAACCGTCGTGTCCGTATAGGGCGTCAGGTGCCCGGGGAGCAACGGGTCGGTCACGCGCCCGGCGTCGACCTCGGTCAGGTGGACGTGGCCCTGACCGCGAAGGATGTGCCCCAGGACGGTGCGCTCTGCGGTCACGTCCTTGTCCGACCTGCACCGCCGGGGAGATGTGCCAGTACTCGAAGTGGTTCCCGTTGCCCGAGTCCACGAACACGCGACCGGCGTTGAGGCTGCTCACGATTCCGTCGACGACGAGTACACGGGGGTCCCGTCGGGCGCGGAGATGTCGACGCCCTCGTGGAACGAGAAGGAGCCGGCGCCGTGGTACAGGCCGGCGAGAGTCGGGGGCGCATGGAAGAGCGTCCGCGGATCGCCGAAGCCGCCGCGGATAGGATGCTGCCGGTTGAACGGGGCAACCGGCCAGCAGTACGGAGAGTCGATGGGCGTCCGAGCCGCTTCGCGGAGGGACTGCCGAGACCCGTGTCGGCGACCGCGCCGAGCGCCGCGAGCAGGAGCGCTACGACGACCGAGCGGCGCACGCCCCTGCGGCTGATATGAGGGCTGTGCTTCGTCATGGCCGTACCGTCGTCCCGGCTGGAAACGGCCCGGTCACGTGGCGATAACGGCCTGGAAACGCGCCCTCGCGCGACGCCGCCGCCTCACGCTGCTTGGCCTCGGTGCCGCCTACGGTGCACCGGCCGCTGCCGACCCGCTGATGCGCGTCGAGCTCCACCTCGCACCGGGCGCGCGCTCGACCCCCCACCTGCTCCTGTTCACGCTCGGCGGACCGATCTACTGCGACCAGCTCGAGAACCTCGCCCGCAACGTCCACGCCTCGCTGGCGTGCACCGACTACGGCCGAACCGCTACGAGGTCGCGGCGGGCGCGCCGGCCGCGCGAGACTGGGGCGACCCGCGTACCTCGCACAGTCGCCCGGCTCCCTGCGCGATTGCGCGCGCAGGGGATCCGGATCTCGAAGCTGGTCGTCGTCGGCGTGTCGTACTCCGCTTCGCCGACGCCGAGCTCGTCGCGTCACACCCGGAGGTGGGCCCCGACGCGCTGATCGTCGTCGACAGCTATCTCGACCTCGCCGCGCGCTTCGACGCGTTGCCGCCCCACCACGAGACGCGCATCGAGATGAAGACCGTGCTCGGCGGAACACCGGCGCAGCAGCCCGCCGCCTACCGCTCGCGCTCGCCGAGCCATCATCTCGCCGGCCTCGCCGACGCGATCCGCCACGGGACCCACCTCGTCGTCGTCTGGAGCACGAGCGCCGGCGAGCGCACGAGTTCAACGGTGCCACGTGCTCGCGGCTCGCGAACGCCGAGTGCTCGCCCGGCTCGCGGGAGCCCTCGGCCAACCCGTGACCGGTACGTGACGAAGCTGCCGCACGCCCACGCATTGTGGGACCGTGGACAGGGCTGCTCCGCTCGCCGGATCGCGCCGACAGGCAAGCCGCTCGACGCACACGTCATGACGTTCAGGCCGGCGCGTCGTCGCGCCGCCGCGCCGCGCGACAGCTGCTGCTGATCAGGGTGCCTGGCACCAACGTGCCAGGCACCGGACCTTCGTGCGTCAGTCGCCCCAGTCGAAGTCGCGCGAGCGCGACCAGAGCGCCTCGTCCGTCTGCTCGACGGGCTCGCTCGTCTCGACGGTCACTTCGGACGGATCTGCCGGCTCGGCGGTGAAGGTGTCCTCCACCGACGGCCAGTCGAGCGCCGTCTCGTGCTCGTCGATCTGGACGACGCCGTCCATCGTGTCCTCGATCCGCGCCTGCTCCTCGGTCTTGAAGAGCGGGTGATTCTCGAACGGATCGTCTGACATGTACTTCTCGAGCGGCATCTCGTGCTCGAGAGCCGCATTCCGACGCTTCAACTCGAGGTGCTCCTGGATCACCTGGGTGAACACGGACGGAGTCTCGACGGCCATTGCTTCCTCCTGCTGGTACGTCTTATCTCTTCCCGGCGCGGGAGTCTAGACGACTGACTGGATCGTCGCGCCGCCCACGACCCGGTTCCGGCCTCCACGCTTGGCCGCGTACAGGGCCGAATCGGCTGCTGCAATCAGGTCGTCGATGCTTGCGCCGCCGGCGCACGCCGCAACGCCGAAGCTCGCCGTGATGTTCACGGGCCCGCCGCGAACGGTCATCACGGGACGCGTCGAGATGAGCCTTCGCGCGCGCTCTGCGAGGTCGATGCCGCCCGAGACGCCGACGCCCACGAGGATGAGCGCGAACTCCTCGCCGCCCCAGCGACCCGCGACGTCTCCCTCTCGAATTGCACCCGCGAGCGTGTGCGCGAATGATCGGAGTACCTCGTCGCCGGCAGGATGGCCGAAGCGGTCGTTGACTTGCTTGAAACGATCGAGATCGACAAGCACCAGGCAGAGCTCGCCGTCGAGTCGGCGTGCACGCGCAAGCTCGGACGTCAACGTCTCCTCGAGCGAGCGGCGGTTCGAGAGGCCGGTGAGCACGTCGACGAGCGCCTGCTGCTCCACGAGCCGGTGCAGGCGCGCGTTCTCGAGCGCGACAGCCGCGTGCGCGACGAGCGCCCGGGCGGTCTCGACCTGATCGGCGTCGAGCGCCGAGCCGCGGATCACGAGCGAGCCGAAGTCTGACGCGCCGACACGCAGCGGGAACGTCACCTCTTCCGGCCCCGTGGACTCACCTGCCTCGAGCACCTCGCCCGAGCGCGTGCGGACGACCGCGCCCGATGCGCCGGTCGCCTCGACGACGGTCTCGGCGACGACACGAAGCAGCTGCTGCGGATCGTGGGTCGCTCCGAGCGCCTGACCGAACCGTGTCGTCGCCTCGTGTGCACGTCGTCGCTCCGTGCGCAGCTCGGCCATCTGCTGCTGCAGCTGCTCGGCCATTCGGTTGAAGGCGCTGCCGAGCTGCGCGAACTCGTCCTGGCCGCGCACGTCGACGCGCTCGTCGAGGCGGCCGTCGGCGATCGCGTCGGCGGCGCCGGCGAGGCGCCCGAGCGTGGTCACGACCGATCGCCCGAGCAGGAACACGACGAGCGCGAAGACGAGCAGCGCGGCAACCAGCACCGCCGTCAGGCGCATCTCGGCCATACGTGTTGCGGTGTCGATTGCGGCCTGCGGCGTCAACGCAACCAGTTGCACGCCCGCCGGATCGGCGAGCGACGTGGCCAGACCGCGGCTCGTCGCGCCCGCAACCATGACGCGCGCGGACTTGCCCGGCCCGATGGCGAGCGACTCACCCGTCGGCCCTCCCGCGACGATGTGCGAGTTGCGCACGGCCACGAGACGCTCGCCTGCGCCGAGACCGACGCCGATCGTCGTGAGCAGGCGATCGTCGATCGGGACGGCGACCGTCACCGTGCCGATCGTGCGCCCACGGTCGACGATGGCGACCGTGCGCCGCGCCGCGAACGGCGGGAGCGAGCCGACCGTGACGCCGCCGCCGCTGACACTCGTCGACGGTTCACTCGCGGCGACCGCCGCCAGGGCAGAGCGATCGTGCGCATGCAGAGCGCGCTGGAGAGGCGGCTCGGCAGCCAGCCGCCGGGCGATGGTGGCGGCCAGGTCGAGCTGCTGCGTGTACCCCGCGACGGCGACGCGGAGCGCGGCTTCCAGCGAAGCATCGGCGCGGCGGTTCTCGCTGCGCCGCGCGAGGCTGTCGTAGCCGTAGAAGGCGACGGCGAGGGGCAGCAGCGCCAGGAGCGCGAACCAGGCGACGAGCTTGAACCTGAAGCTGCCCAGGCGGCGGCCGCCCTGCAGGCTGATGCTCCCCCTCAAGCCATTGCGTGCCGTTGCCGATACCTCTCCTGGACAGGTTTCGGCAGATCCAGGGGGAAGCATGAGAGGTGTTTGGTTGCACGTCGCCGCCGTCGGCCTGACGGTCACCGTCGCCGGTGGTCTCTGGGTGCTGCCGAAACACGTCCTCGGGCCCGACACCGTCCCCCGTGCGCTGCCCGGCGCATCGACGATCCCGGCCCATGCGCCGGTGGCGGTCGAGGTGGTGCCGCCGTCGAGCCCGGTACGGCGGGTGCGCACGGCGCCGCCGCCGAAGCCGCACCAGGCGCTCATCTCCTACGTCGAGCCGGTGCACCAGGTCCCGCCGGCCGTCCTGCCGAAGCCCGCCCCGCCGAAGCCGAAGCCTGCCCCGCCGCGGCCGGTCAGCCGGCCGACGACGCCGGCCCTGCCGCCCTCCACGACGACGCCCCCACCCGCCCCGGCGCCCACCCCGGCACCCGCGCCTACACCGACGCCCGCCCCCGCTCCGACCCCGGCTCCTGAACCAGCGCCCACACCGGCCCCCGCCCCTGCTCCTCCGGCCCCGGCGCCCACTCCGCCTGCGGCCACCCCACCACCCCCGGCCGAGCAGCCTCCACCGCCGCCGACGGCCGAGCCGACGAGCGTCAACCCTGGCCGGACCGACGTGACGAGCCCGTCACAGCCGCCGACCCTGGCGGACATCGACCCGTGGGTCCAGCCGCGCCTCCACGAGCAGCCGCCACCGCCTCGAGCCGCCGACCGGCGGGTGCGACGCGACGACCGGCAGCGACGACTCCCCGCGCACGAGGTGATGCAGACGCGGCACAATGCCGCGATGCCGCGCACTTCCCTGACGAAAGCAGTCGGCCCCGTGGGCATGGCGCTGACCGCCTGGGACGTGTGGCGCCGCCTGTCGCCACAGCAGCGGCGCTGGATCACGGCGCAGGCGCGCACGCACGGGCCGCGCCTCGCCAAGCAGGCCTGGGCGGCTCAGCAGGCCAAGCGCAGCGCTAGGTAAGCGCGGCGCGCGCGATCCGGTCCTGCTCGATCGCGTGTGCCGTCGGGTAGCCCTCGGACGGGCTCGCGCGCCAGGGTCGTCCGACGTAGCGAAGCGGAACACCCGCCGTCGACTCCTCGAGCCGGTGCCGGATCGACCGCCAGGGCCCCATGTTCTGCGGCTCCTCCTGCGCCCACACGACCTCGCGGAGGTACGGGTAGGAGGCGATCAGCTCGCGCGCGCTGTCGGAGGGGAACGGATAGAGGAGCTCGACACGAGCAACGGCGACGCCGCCCGCGTGTGCGCGCGCCTCGTGACCGACGATGTCGTAGTAGACCTTGCCCGAGCAGAGCACGAGCCGGCGCACCGCTTCCTTGTCGACGGTGACGTCGTCGAGCACGGGCCGGAAGCTTCCCATCGCAAGGTCCTCGAGCGCGCATGACGCGTCCTTGAGCCGCAGCAGTCCCTTCGGGGTCGCGACGACCAGTGGCCGAGCCGTCGCGTCGAGCGCCTGTCGGCGGAGGAGGTGGAAGTACTGCGCGGACGTCGTGCAGTTGACGACCCGCAGGTTCTCCTGGGCGCCCATCTGCAGGAAACGCTCGAGCCGGGCGCTCGAGTGCTCGGGGCCGTTTCCCTCGTAGCCGTGTGGGAGCAGCAGCGTGAGGCGCGACGTCTCACGCCATTTGGAGAGGCCGGACGACACGAACTGGTCGATCACGATCTGCGCACCGTTCGCGAAGTCGCCGTACTGCGCCTCCCAGACCACGAGCGCCTCGGGAGCAGCTGCCGAGTACCCGTATTCGAATCCCATGCACGCGTACTCCGAGAGCGGCGAGTTGAAGACCTCGAACGACGCCGTGCCGTGCTCGAGGTTCTGCATCGGCGTGTACGTCTCGCCGGTGTGGGCGTCGTGCAGCACGAGATGGCGCTGCGCGAACGTGCCGCGCTGCGTGTCCTGCCCCGTGAGCCGGACCGGGATGCCGTCGACGAGCAGCGAGGCGAACGCGAGCGACTCGGCCTGCCCCCAGTCGATGCCTCCCTCGTCGAGGGCCGTCCGCCGCCGCTCGAGCTGGCGCGCCAGCTTCGGATGCACGGTGAAGCTGTCGGGCGCTCGCAGCAGCTCGTCGGTGAGCTCGCGCAGCCTGTCGGCGGGGACGGCGGTGACGACGTCGATGCCCGACGAGAACGGGATCGCGCCGTCGTGCTCGCGCTTCGGGCTCTCGCCGAACGACGCCTTCAACCGATCGTGTGCCTCGCGAAGCGGCGACTCCACCTCCGCAATCGCCTGGTCGGCGTCCGCCTCGGTGAGCACTCCGGCCTCGATGAGCTTCGCCTGATACAGCTCGCGGACGCTCGAGTGCGAGGCGATCTGCTCGGCCATCAGCGGCTGGGTGTAGGCCGCCTCGTCCTGCTCGTTGTGACCGAAGCGGCGATAGCCGACGAGGTCGATCACGACGTCGTCGCCGAACCGGCGGCGGTACGCCATCGCGAGCCGCACCGCGGACAACGCCGCCTCGGCGTCGTCGGCGTTGACGTGGATGATCGGGATGTCGAAGCCCTTCGCGAGATCGGACGAGTAGCGCGTCGAGCGGCCCTCGCTCGGGTCGGTGGTGAAGCCGATCTGGTTGTTCGTGATCAGGTGCAGCGTGCCGCCGGTCGAGTAGCCGGCGAGGCTCTGCAGGTTCAGCGTCTCCGCGACCACCCCCTGACCGGCGAACGCCGCGTCGCCGTGCAGCAGGAGCGCGAGGGCGACCGAGGGGTCGTGCGCGCCGTTCGGCGTGGAGCGATCCGTCTGCTCGGCGCGGGTCCGGCCCTCGACGACCGGGTCGACCGCTTCGAGGTGGCTCGGGTTCGCCACGATCCGAACGCCGACGCTCCCGTTCACGGTCGTCCGCGTTCCGTGTGCACCCAGGTGGTACTTGACGTCGCCGGTGCCGCCCTCGGGGTCGGCGGCCACGGCGTCGAGCGTTCGCTCGCCTTCGAACTCGCGCAGGATCTGCTCGTACGGCATCCCGATCGTGTGAGCGAGCACGTTCAGCCGCCCGCGATGCGCCATGCCCATCACGATCTCGTGCGCCCCGTCCTGCGCGGCGAGCTCGATCGTCTCGTCGAGCATCGGGATCATCACGTCGAGCCCTTCGAGCGAGAACTGCTTCTGCCCGAGGAACCGCTTGCGCAGGAATCGCTCCATTCCCTCGACCTCGCAGAGGCGGCGGAAGAGCGATCGCTGCTCGTCCGGAGACGGCGGCTGGCGGTACGCCCCGGACTCGATCGCGCGCCGCAACCAGAAGCGCTGCTCGTGATCGGAGAGGTGCTCGAGCTCGTAGGCGATGCTTCCGCAATAGGTCTCGACGAGCTTGGGCAGCACGTCGGCGAGCGTCTCGCCGGGCACGTGCACGCCGAGCACCGATGCCGGGATGCGGGCCTGCAGCTCGGGCGTCAGCCGGGGCTCGAGCCGAAGCGGCTCGAGCGACGGGTCACCGACCGGCTCCGATCCGAGCGGGTCGAGCCGCGCGCCCAGGTGGCCGTGCGTCCGGTGCGCCTCGACGAGCGCCATCGCCGCCGCGATGCTCCCGAGCAGCTGCGGGTCGGCGTCGACTGCCTTCGGAGCCTCGAGCACGACCACCGGGGCTGCGACCTGTTCGTGCGATTCCGGTTCGGGTGTCGCCTCGTGACCGTCCTCGACCCCGTTGCGCGGGAGCCGCTCGAGCAGCCGCGCGAGCCCCGGATGGGACTCGATCAGATGCGAGTCGCCGCTCTCGAACAGCGCGCGCCAGGCAGGCGGAACGCCGTCCGGGTTCTCGAGGTACTCGTCGAGCAGCGCCTGCGCGTAGCCACTGTTCAGACCGTCGACGTCGCGCACGCTCACTCTGGTGTTGTACCAAGGAGGGCCCCGATGTCCTGCCCACCCAGTGTGTGTGTGTGTGACTCAGTAGAGCGGATGGCGCGTGATCACCTGCAGCGAGGCCCCGACGACGAAGCACACGCCGATCACGGCGATCGCGATGCTCGCCAGCCGCTGGTGCCGGCGGCTCATCACGGTCGCGACGAGTGCGAGCAGGAGCGCCACCGGTGCGAGCCGGAACGGGCGATAGACGAGCTCGAGCGCGCCCAGGAAGAGCGCTGCCGCCGCCAGCAGGCCGGCGATGGTCTCGACCGCACTCGGCGGGTCGCGGTCCTCGGACGTCACGGCGAGACTCTATCCCGGCGCGCCACGCGCGCACCGCCGTCCCGGTGCCCGTGCGGGCCGCCGCGGCGCGGCCGCGGGCCCTTCGGCGCGCGCCACGGACGCCACACCGAGTAGTCGCTCGGGCCGGAGCCCGCTTCGGGCTCTTTGCAGGCGTACCAGACCACGATCCCGAGATAGACGATCGGGATCTTCAGGATGAGCATCAAGAAGACCAGTCCCCAGGCCTGGCCCGACATGGACAGAGTCTACGGCACCGGGGCGGGGTCGGATCTCGAATTCGGCCGGTCAGTAGAGTCGGGCGCGTGGCGTCCCCCGACGACGAGATGACGCTGTACGACCTGCGCGTGACCGTCGAGCGGATCGAGGGCCGTTCCGTCTGCGGCCTCGAGGTCGGCGACTACTTCGAGCTGACCGAGTCGAGCCGGGTCCGCATTCCCGCCGGCCGCCACTTCTGCCTCTATGCGCTGCAGAGCGTCCTGCCGCTCCTGCCCGCGAAGCAGCGCACGCTCCCCGCATCGGACTGGCTCGAGCAGGACTCCCTCGTCGCCTGCCCGGATCCCGACGAGCGGGTGATCATGCGGATCGAGCGAACCGCGCGCCGGACGATGGCGACCGGCGACCTGACGTGACAACGCCGCGGTGTGAGCTCGGGCTCGCGCTGCAGACCGACAAGGGAACCGGCGAGTACGCGGCGCTCGCGCGCGGCGCCGACGAGGCCGGCTTCGACGTCGTCACGGTCTTCAACGACCTCTGGTTCCAACCCGCGCTGCCGGCGCTGCTCGAGATCGCCGGCGCGACGGCGCACGCCCGCGTCGGGCCGTCGTGCCTCAACCCGTTCACGCTGCACCCGGTCGAGATCGCGGGCCAGATCGCCGCTCTCGACCGCGTCTCCGACGGCCGCGCGTTCGTCGGGCTCGCCGCTGGAGCGTGGCTCGAGTCGCTCGGCGTCGACGAGCCCCGGCCGGTGAGGGCCGTGCGCGAGGCGTGGGAGGTGATCCGCCGGCTGCTCGCGGGCGACCGCGCGGGCTTCGCGGGGGAGCGCTTCTCGCTCCGCCCGGGCGACGGCTTGCGCTACGAGCTCCGCCGGAGCGAGGTCCCGCTGCTCGTCGGCACGTGGTCGCCTCGACTTGCCGCGTTCGCCGGGGAGGCGGCGTCCGAGGTCAAGGTCGGCGGCAGCGCCAATCCCCTCGTCGCCGACGTCCTGCGACGCCGGATCGGAAACGACGACGTCGGGATCGTCTTCGGCGCCGTGACGGTCGTCGACGAGGACGGGGAGCGCGCCCGGGCGCTGGCCCGCCGCGAGGTGGCGATGTACGTCGACGTCGTCGGCGCGCTCGACCCGACGACGGAGCTCGAGCCCGAGCTGCTCGTCCGGCTCGCCGAGCTGGTGACGGCCGGGGAGCACGATGCGGCGGGGGCCCTGCTTCCCGACGAGCTGCTGCAGCGGTTCGCGTTCGCCGGCACGCCGGCCGAGGTCGCTGCGCAGGCGGAGGCGCTGTTCGACGCCGGCGCGCGGCGGGTCGACTTCGGGACGCCCCACGGAATCGACGAGGCGCACGGCATCGAGCTGCTCTGCCGCGAAGTGCTGCCGCTCCTTAGGCTGTCGTCGTGACGTTCGACTACGTGGAGCGCCGGCGGCGTCTGTCCGAACGCCTCGAGGCCGACGGCGTCGAGGCGCTCTTCCTCGCCCCGTCAGCCGACCTCGAGTACCTGACGGGGGTCGAGCGCGACATTCCGAACTTCGGCGAGGCCGCGTACGCCCACGGCTGGGTGACCGGTGCGTTCTTCCGACCCTGGGCCGACCCGGTGTTCGTCCTGCCGCGGATGTTCGCGCTGTTCCACCTGCGCGAGCAGCCTGCCGGGGAGGTCGTCGTGGTATCCGAGACCGACGACGGCTTCGCCGCCTTCGAGCGGGTCGCGCGCGGCATGGGCGTGAACATCGCGATCGGCGACCGGGTCTGGACCGAGACGGCGCTCAACCTCGGGCGGATCCTCGGCTTCGAGGGCCTCTCCACCGGCTCGCGTATCGTCAACGAGCTCCGCCGGGTCAAGTCCGACGAAGAGCTCGCCGCGCTCGGCCGCGCGATCGACACCGTCGAACAGGCGATGGCGGAGGTCACGCCGCTCGTCGTTCCCGGCGTCTCGATGCTCGATCTCGTCGAAGCGGTCGAGCATTCACTTCGTGCGGCGGGGTCACGCTGCCCGTCGTTCACGACGCACATGTTCACCGGCATCGAAGACACGGACTTCGACTCCGGCACGCGCACGGCACGCGACGGCATCCCGTCGGGCACGGCCGTCATGTTCGACTTCGGCGGCGTCGTCGACGGCTACTGCTCCGACTTCGGACGCACGATCTACTGCGGTGAGCCGACCGCCGAGTACCGGGAGGCCTACGAGATCATGCTCGCGGCGCAGGAAGCCGGGCGGGCGGCAGCAGCCGCGGGCACGCCCGCGCGCGTCGTCAACGCCGCGTGCCGGCGCCCGATCGAGGAGGCAGAGCTCGGCGAGCACTTCCGCCACCGCATGGGCCACGGCATCGGGCTCGACGTGCACGAGCGGCCGTTCATCTCCGACGAGGACGAGACGCCTCTCCAGGCCGGCATGACGTTCACCGACGAGCCGTCGATCATCATCCCCGGCCGGTTCAGCGTCCGGATCGAGGACATCGTGGTGTGCGAGAAGGGCGGCGGGCGGCTGCTCGGCAGCTACCCGTCCGCCCTCGTCGCGACGTCGTAAGCGCCCTACTTCGGAGAGACCTGCGTCACGTCGACGCTGTAGGTCGCGTTGTAGACGGCGTTCTTCAGGTCGGTCGTCGACACGAACACCTGTGTCGGCTGGATCAGCGGGAAGTACGGGCCCCGCTGGTTGAGCTCACGCTGATACTCCTGGTAGAGGCTCTTGCGAGCCGTCGGGGACGTCGTCACGAGCAGCTTCGCTGCGAGCTTCTCGATCGACGCGTCCGATCCCGTGGGCCAGCCGACGCGCAGGCCGACCAGCTGTCCGGGAGCGAACGTCAGGTAGTCGGCGGGATCCGGGTAGTCCGGGCCCCACAGCGAGAGGCCGAACGCCATCTTGCCGTCGCGGTACTTCGTCAGCCAGGTCGAGGTCGGCGAGCCGGACAGCTGGATGTTGAAGCCGACGGCGTTCAGGTTCGACTGGATCTTCTGCGCGAGCGTCGTGAACGGGACGCCGTTGATCGTCAGGTCGCTCGGGTACTCGAGCGAGATCTGCTGCCCGGCGGCGCCCGACGCGGCCAGGGCCGCCTTCGCCTTCGTCAGGTCCTGGTTCACTCTGGCGCTCTGCGGCAGCGAGCCCAGGAACATCGACGGAATGATCCCGGGAGTCTGGATCGCTCCCGGCCCCGCGACACCGACGATCGACTTGTAGTCCAGGCCGTAGCGGACAGCCTGCTGGAACTGCTTGTTCGAGGTGATCGCCGACACGCTCGGATCGTTGTTGGCGAACAGCCAGAAGACCCAGGTCGACGGCTGCAGCGAGACCTTCAGCTTCGACTTGCCCTGCACGGTCTTCGCCTGGTCGGCGGACAGGTCGATCGCGACCTCGTGTGATCCGCGCTGGATGTTGATCAGCTGGGTCGGCGCGATCATGTTGCGTACGACGACGCTCGAGAACGCCGGCTTCTTCGCTCCCCAGTAGTTCGCGTTCGGAGTCATCGTGATCTGCGACGTCGTCGAGAACGAGCTGAGGACGTACGGGCCGCTGCCGGCACCGAGCGACGCCGACGAGTTCAGCCACGTCTCGGCCTTGTCGGCCTTCGAAGCGTTCGCAGCCGAGGTGCCACCGTGCGGCTTGATCAGCCGCGAGTTGACGATCCCGGTGGACGGGTTCGCCAGGATCGCCGGCAGCGCCGTGTTCGGCGTGGCCGAGTACATCACGACGGCGTACGGCCCGGCGGCCTTGACCGTCACGCCTGCGAGCAGGAACGACGGGTTCCCCTTCAGGTTGACCAGGCGGCGGAGCGAGAACACGACGTCCGCGGACGTCAGCGGCATGCCGTTCGCGAAGTGCGCGTTGTGCTTGAGCTGGAAGGTGAACGTCTTCGCGTCCGCAGATGCCTTCCACGACTGCACGAGCAGCGGGATCGGATTCGAGAGATCGTTGCCCTTGTAGGTGAAGAGGGTGTCGTAGAGCGCACGGTCGATGATCGACGCCGTCGGATCGAACGCGCGCCCTGGATCGGACGTCTTGATCGTGAACGAGTTGTCGATCACGAGCGGCGGGGACGCAGACGCGTGCCTGTTGACGCCGTAGGCCGCGACCGCGCTGACCAGCGCAACGAACACGGCAAGTGGTATGAGCCAGGCGACGCGCCCGGCGGAAGTCTTCCTCACTGTCGCCTCCAGATGGGATTGCAGGTCATGGGGGGCCTTTGACCCTATTCGACGGAGGTCGGATAGGAGAAGTTGGCCGCACGCCGGTGCGGCGGGGCCGGCTCCGACCCGGCGGGCTGGAGCCAGCAGGCGGCGGAGCGGCCCGCAGCGAGCTCGACGAGCGCGGGCTCATCGGTGTGGCAGCGGTCGAAGGCGTACGGGCAGCGAGGGTGGAACCGGCATCCCGACGGTGGCCGCGCCGGATCGGGCACCTCGCCGGGGAGGGCCTCGGGCAGGAAACCCGTTCCGTCCGGGTGCGGCACCGCCCCGATCAGCGCCTCGCTGTAGGGGTGGAGCGGCACCGTCCAGACCGGCTCGGTCGGGCCTGTCTCGACCATCATGCCCAGGTACATCACCGACACCGTGTCGGCGACATGGCGGACGATCGCGAGATCGTGCGAGATGAGGAGCAGGCCGAGCCCGAGATCGCGCGAGAGGCTCACCAGGAGGTTCGCGAGTTGCGCCTGCGCCGATGCGTCGAGCGAGGCGAGCGGCTCGTCGAGCACGATCACAGACGGATTGGCGGCGAGCGCACGTGCGATCGCAATGCGCTGGCGCTGCCCGCCGGAGAACTCGTGCGGGAAACGACCCACGGCGTTCGCCGGCAGGCCGACGAGCTCGCACAATTCCGGGACGGTCGTCGTCGCCGCCGACGACTTGCCGTCGGCGATCTGCGATCCCACCTTGCGGCGTGGGTTGAGCGAGGAGTACGGGTTCTGGAACACGAGCTGGAGTCGAACCAGGTCCGCGGGCCGAGCGTGCCGGGTGAGCGGCGTCACGTCGCGATCTTCGAAGCGCACCGAACCCGAGGTCACCGACACGAGGCCGACCGCGGCACGGGCGAGCGTCGACTTCCCGCAACCGGACTCGCCGACGAGGCCGACGATCTGCCCGGCGTCGACCGAGATGCTCGCGCCCGCGACCGCCCGCACGAGCCCGCCGCCACGGCGCTCGTAGTCGACGACGACGTCGCGGAGCTCGAGCGTGCTCAAGCGGAGCCCAACAGTGGATCGACCGGACAGGCGAGCAGCCGTCCGCCGATGTCGACGAGCTCGGGGACGTCGGTCCGGCACGACTCCTCGAGGTAGGCGCACCTGGGATGGAAGGTGCAACCGCGCGGGAACGCACCCGGCGTCGGCGGCGCGCCGGCGATTGCGACCAGTGCCCGCTCCTGCGCTGCTTCGGGATGTGGGAGCGCGTCGAGCAGCGCCCGCGTGTACGGGTGACGCGGCTGCTGGAGCACGTCCTGCCGCGTTCCCGACTCGACGACCTTCCCCGCATAGAAGATCGAGATGCGATCGGCGATCGACGACATCACGCCGAGGTCGTGTGTGATCAGGATCACCGCGAGGTCGTTCTCACGGCGCAGACGGTCGAGCAGATGCAGGATCCCCGCCTGCACGGTGACGTCGAGGGCCGTCGTCGGCTCGTCCGCGATCAGGAGCTTCGGACGGCACGCGAGAGCGATCGCAATCGCGATCCGCTGTCGCATGCCACCGGAGAACTGGTGCGGGTAGGCACGCAGCGCCGTCTTCGGATCGGGGATCCGCACCTGCTCCAGAATCTCGGTTGCCCGCTGCACTGCACCTCGCTGCGACAGGCCGAGATGAAGTCGAACGTGCTCGGTCAGCTGCCGGCCGACCGACAGCATCGGATGCAGCGACGTCATCGGATCCTGGAACACCATCGCGAGCTCTTTCCCGGACAGGTCGCGGAGCTGCCGCTGCGGGATGCGCAGCAGGTCGTTTCCTCCGAACCGGGCACTTCCGTCGACGAGGGCTCCCTCTGGCAACAGTCCGAACAGCGCGAGCATCGAGATCGTCTTGCCGCTGCCGCTCTCGCCGGCGATGCCGAAGACCTCTCCCGGCTCGACGGCATAGTCGACCCCGTCGACGACCGTCACCGACCCGCGCGGCGTCGCCAGGCGTACGCGCAGCCCCTCCACCTCGAGGAGGCTCATCCCCGCTCCGGTGCCGGCCAAGCCCGCACCTCGGCTCTTTGGGAGCCTCCGTCGAGCCTACGGCTCACTGCTCGTCCTGGGTGCGCCAGGCGGTGCGCGGGTCGAAGATGTCGCGCAGGCTGTCGCCGATGAAGTTGAACGCGAGCACGACGGTGAAGATCGCGAGGCCGGGGAACGTCCCCATCCACCACCACTGGAAGTACTGCGTGCCGTCGGCGACCATCGACCCCCACTCCGCCTGCGGCGGCTGCGCCCCGAGCCCGAGAAACGAGAGGCCCGACAGCAGCAGGATCGCCGTCGCCAGGTCGAGAGTCATCAGCACGAGCACGGAGCCGGCGACGTTCGGCAGCACGTCGCGGAAGAGTGCGACGCGTGCAGGCGCGCCGAGGAGCCGGGCCGACTGGACGTACTCCGACTCGCCGACCGAGAGAACGAGCCCGCGAACGACGCGTGCGTACGACGGCCACGCGACGATGACGATCGCGAGCGCAGCGTTCTGCAGCCCACGGCCGAGCACGGCCGCCACCACCATCGCGAGGATGATCGGCGGGAACGCGAACACGAGGTCGGCGGAACGCATCAGCACGCCGTCGGTGACTCCGCGGAAGTAGCCGGAGACAGCGCCGATCGCGCCGCCGATCATCGCGGCGAGCGCCACGAGAATGAGTGCGATCGGAATCGAGACGCGTGAGCCGTAGATCACCCGGCTGAAGACGTCGCGGCCCAGCTCGTCGGTGCCGAAGGGGTGGTGGAGCGTCGGCGACTGGGACGGCGTGAACGTCTGCGCAAGCGAGCCGTAGGGCGCGACCAGTGGCGCGAAGATCGCCACGAGGATCCACGTCACCGCGATCACGACCCCGATCGCCGCGAGCGGCTGCCTGCGCGCGGACGCGAGGACGTTGCGCCCGCTGTACCCGCGAAGCCGGATCGCGAACGCGCTCATGTGATCCGGATCCGCGGATCGATGATGCCGTAGAGGATGTCGACGATCAGGTTGATCGTGATGTACACGGCCGCGACGAAGAGGCTGACGCCGGCGATCGCAGGCACGTCGAGGTTGACGGCGGCCTCGTACGCGTACTGGCCGATGCCGGGCCAGGAGAAGATCTTCTCGATCAGAACAGCCCCGGTCAGTACGTTCGCGAAGACGAGGCCGAGCACCGTGACGACGGACGGCAGTGCGGCGCGGAGGATGTAGCGCACGACCACGACCCGCTCGGGCAGGCCTTTCGCCCGCGCCGCCCGGACGTAGTCGTTGCCGATCACCTCGAGCACCGCGGAGCGCGTGTAGCGAGTGAGCAGGCTGACGTTGAACGCCGCCAGCACGAGCGCCGGCAGCACGAGGTGGTGGAGCGCCTGCGCGGACAGCCCCCAATTGCCGTCGAGCAGCGCATCGACGGTGTAGAAGCCGGTCACGGTCGGCGGCGGCATCGTGCCCGGGTCGAGCCGCTCGGCGCCCGGGAACCAGCCGAGGCGGTAGAAGCCGACGTAGAGCGCGATCAGTGCGATCCAGAACGTCGGCATCGAGATGCCCGCGAGCGACGTCACACGCAGTGCGTGATCGGTCGGGCGGTTGCGGCGGAGCGCGGAGAACACGCCGAACGCGACTCCCACGACCGACGCGATCAAGATCGAGAAGAGTGCGAGCTCCGCGGTGGCCGGGATGAACTGCCCGAGGTCGTGGCTGACCGCGTTGTGCGTGACCGACGACTGCCCGAGGTCGCCGTGCAGCAGGTGGCTGAGGTAGATCAGGTACCGGACGGGCAGCGGCTTGTCGAGGCCGTAATGCTGATTGAATGCCGCGACCGCCGCCGGATCGCCCGCCGCCTGCTCGCCGAGCGCCGTCGCGGCCGCGTTGCTCGGCACGATCTCGGTCAGCACGAACACGACGACCGTGATGCCGAGAGCGAGCAAGACGAACGCGGCCAGACGGCGCAACACGAAACGCACCAGACCGGCCGACCGTCCGCCGCGACGCCTCACGGCGCGATCTGCGATCCCGGTCGGTGCGGCAGCCAATTGACTGCGATCGTACCTCGGAGGTTCCGAGGTCACGGGTATCGTCGCCGAGCGTGAGCGTGAGCGTGGTCGGCGCCGGCATCAGCGGCCTTTCGATCGCCTGCCACGTGCTCGATCGTGGGCTCGGTCCCGTCACGGTCTACGACGGCGCAGGCATCGGCGCCGGGGCATCCGCGCTGCAGCCGGGAGGCATCCGGCAACAGTGGGGGTCGGTCGCGAACTGTGCAATGGCGCGAGACTCACGCGCGTTCTACATGCAGCTCGCCGACCACCTCGGGGTCGAGGTCGATGCCTCGTTCGACGCATGCGGGTACCTCTTTCTGGCCGACCGCGACGAGACGCTGATGCAACTCGGTGCGAACGTCCGCGTGCAGCAGCAGGCAGGGGTTCCCTCGACGCTCCTCACCGGCGACGAGGTGGGCGCACTGGTTCCAGGCCTCCGGAGCGAAGGCGTGGCCGGCGCCTCGTACTGCGCCGAGGACGGGTACTTCGATCGCCCCCAGGCGATTGTGGCCGCATTTGCCGACGCAGCACGTGCGCGCGGCGCTCGATTCGAACGGTCGCAGGTGATCTCGATCGAGCGCGACGGCGGCGGCTGGCGGCTCGAGACGCAGGACGGCCGGCTCGCGCCCGTGGAGCGTCTCGTGGTTGCCGCTGCGGCGGAGACGGCCCACCTCGTCGCACCGCTCGGAGTCGCACTGCCGATCGAGCGCGAGGACCGCTTCCTCCTGCTCGGCGAGCCGCGCCGGGAGCGCCTGCTCGATCCGCTCGTGATCGCCGTCGATCGCGGTCTCGCCGCAAAGCAGCTCGCAGACGGACGGCTGCTGGCGAGCGACCTGCGCGCGACCGGAGACCCCGAAACCGAAGCAGACCGCTGGCGCGACAACGTCCGCCGTGGGCTCGAGCGTCTGTTGCCCGCGCTCGCGGAGGAGCCGCTGCCAACTGTCGTCCAGGGCGCCTACGACATGACACCGGACGCACAGCCGATCGTCGACGAGGTCGCGGACGGGCTCTGGGTCGCAGCCGGCTTCAGCGGCCACGGCTTCATGGTCGCGCCGAGCACCGGGCGCCTCGTCGCGGCAGGGCTCGGCGGTGACCTCCTGCCCGGCTGGCACGAGGCGGTACGCGCCGACCGGTTTCGCGATGCTGCACGCGATACTCAGGTGATCTGATGCGAGAGGAGCGAAGGGAATGCCGATTGCGGGACGCGGAGACTTGCCCGAGCAGGAGATCGCGCCGGGGTACTCGAGCCGGTTCGCCGACTGGGGCGGGATCACCGTCGCCTTCGAGCACGCGACCGCCGGCCAGGATGCGTCGGCGATGATCAAAGGGCTGCCCGACGACCGGTGCCAGGCACCGCACTGGGGGTATCTCTTCACGGGCCGCGTGGTCGTGGACTACGGCGACCGCACCGAGACGATCGAGGCCGGGAACGCCTACTACATCGAGCCCGGCCACCGGATCAGCTTTCCGGAGGACAGCGACGCCCTGGAGTTCACTCCGACCGTCGAGCTCGAGCGGACGTTCGAGGCGGTACGGCGGAACGCCGCCGTCGCCGGCGACTAAGAGCTCGATTCGAAATGAAGTCTGTGCCGCCTGGACACGCTGGGCGGGCACGCTGCCGCGTCCTCGGTCGCGCCAATAGCCTCGGCTATTGGCGCTCCCTGCGTCCTTGCATCCCACCCACCCATCGTGCCCAGATCGACGAGCGTCATTCCGAAACGAACTCTAAAACAGCGTGTAGCTGCCGATCGCGAGGGCGGTCGGGGGCGGGATCCCGTCGGACAGCAGCAGCAATCCTGGCGTCGGCGACAACCGAAGGCCCGCTGCAAGCGCACGGCCGACGAGCGCGCGTGACGACCCGGGGATGCGCACGCTGACCGGGCCTTCCGCCCGCGCGAGCTCCGTCTCGAGCGCCGCGGCCGCTGCGTCCGGATCGACGCCGGCGACGGGGCCGACAGCGCCGCTCGGGAACCGGTAGGAGTAGGCGGCTGGAAGGTCGTCGCGAAGCCAGATCGTCCGTTCGGCGACCTCGCCCCAGAGACGATGGTCGACAGAGCGGTCGAACCCGTAGGCCGCTTCGTCGAGCTCGACGACGCTGCGCGTCGCACCGATCTTCAGCACGCTCTCGGAGCCGGAACGCGTCGGCACGCCGGAGAACGAGAGGAGCGGCGTCGCCGGGACGAGACCGCGGCGCGCATACAGCGCGTTCGAGATGGGCTGAATCGCGTCGGTCAGCGTCCTCCGGCGCAGGTCGCCGTTGCTCCACGCCGCCTCGAGCAGTCGGCTCCCGACGCCCGCCCCCTGGGCGGCGGGAGCGACGAAGAGCGAACCGAGGAACCAGTCTCGGCCACGCAGCCAGGCCGCGACGTATCCGATCCGTCGCCCTCGCCGGGTGGCGACGAAGCACCGCTCCGGGTCGGTGCCGAGCAGGTGGCGGTGCTGAGCGGCGAACGCACCCGGCGGAGGCACCGGCGGCGCGAACCCGTGTGGCTCGTAGACCGAGCCGATCGCGGAGAGGAACAGCTCCTGCAGCTCCGGCAGGTCCTCGGCCGTCGTGGCGCGGAGCTCCACGGCCGCCGAGCATAGTCCGACGACGGCAGGTTCCGGTCAGCTCGAGCCGCCCGAGACGCCACCGTGGCCGGCGAGGAAGAACACGACGAAGAGCACGACGAGGAGCACGACCGCGAGCAACCAGAACGCGAGCCGGTGCCTGGTGAGGAAGTTCCTCACGACAGCCCTCCGGTGAACCACGTCGAAGGAGCGGCGCTCGCATAGAGATCGAGGTACGGCGATCGCGACGAGCCGCAGATCCCGATCGAAGCGATCCCGACACAGGCCGCGAACTTGCCCTGCGCGAACGCATGGACTGCAAATCCGGGCGGCGACGTGATCCACCGAGGTTCGACCGCGTTCCCCTGGAACGACCAGGGCCAGGCGGCGTAGGTGCCGTGCGCGTTGAGGCCCGACACGCGGACGACCTTCAGGCCCGGGATGTAGCAGAAGTCGAACGAGAGCTGGTACCGCCAAAGCACGTAGGCCCGGACCAGGTTCGTATACGTGTACCGCGCCCAGGCGTTGACGCATGGAATCAGCGCGAGGGTCCCCGGATCGACGACGAGGTACGAGCGACCGGTGCCGGTCTCGCTGGCGAGCGTCCCGTTGACGAAGTCGGACGGGACCGTCGTGTCGCAGGCGTTGCCGACGTGGTCGCCGTCGGCATCCGCCTGATCGGTGTTCCAGACGTCCGGGCAGTTGTCGGATGCGTCTGCGACCCCATCACCGTCCCGGTCTGACGGCTTAGGAGACGGTGGGGGAGGACAGGTCTGCGGCGTACAACCGCCGCCCCGCTGCTTCCGGACGACGGGATCGCGATCGACGTCCCGGCCGGCGCCGAGCATCCGTCGTCGTTGCACGCCGAGACGGACGCGGACACGGTTCCGCCGGCATCGGCCGGCTGGACGACGTAGGTGTTCGTGCTGCTCGTTCCAGCGCCGGACCAGGCGTACGTGTAGCCGGTCAGCCGCTCACCGCACGAGCTCCAGGTTCCGTTCGAGACGGTCAGGGTCCCGCCGACCGTCGTGTTGCCCGAGATCGCGGGCGGGCTCTGAAGGGTGATCGCACCGGTGACGCATTGAGGCTGCGGATTCGCCCGCGCGGTCGGGCCGTACAGGGTGAGTGCCACGACGGCGATCGCCGCCATCGAGATGCTTCTATGCACTGGTGCCTCCTAACGTTGTCTGCGTTGACAACGATACGGAAGCCACAGTGACGTGTCCGTGCAGAATTCGTGCCAAGAGCGTGACAGCCCCGACGTGACCTCACCAGTGTCCAGAGCAGACATCAGGCCGTTCGCCGACGGTGACGTCGAAGCCGTCCGCCTGCTCCTGATCGAGTACGGGGCGTCGCTCTCGATCGACCTCGCATTTCAGTCGTTCGACGACGAGCTGGCCGAGCTTCCCGGTCGGTACGCGCCCCCGGGCGGCGCCCTTCTCGTCGCGCGAGTCGACGGCGACCCGGTCGGCTGCGTCGGCCTGCGGCCCCTCGACGAGGAGACGTGCGAGCTGAAACGGCTCTTCGTCCGACCGGCGCATCGCGGCGACGGAACCGGCCTGCGGCTCCTCGAGGAAGGCGTCGCCGAGGCTCGGAGACTCGGCTACCGACGGCTGCGTCTCGACACGATCCCCGGAATGGAGCGCGCGCAGACGCTCTACGAGCGGTTCGGATTCCGCGACATCGCCGCGTACACGCAGAACCCGATCGAGGGAACGCGCTTCCTCGAGCTCGAGCTCTGACCGTCAGCCGGCGAGCGCCGGCTCGCGCAGCTGCTCGACGGCGCAGACGGAGCGGGCCGCTTCCAGGAACGCAGCCGCATCGGCACGCGGCGGCTGCGCCCGGCTCCAGACGATCGCGATCGTCCGCGGCTCGATCACGCCGTCTGCGAGATCGAGGATCGTGGTCCCGGCCCAGCGCGCGTCGGTCGCGAGCTCGGGCACGACGGCGGCGCCGAGCCCCGCAGCTACGAGGCCGTGTACCGCAGCCCCGGTCTCCGCCTGCAGGACGAAGCGCGGCTCGACGCCGCTCGCGATCAGCTCGGACTCGACCTGGATGCGCGTGGGCGCGTGGGCGATCAACGGCAGCCTGCCGAGCTCCGCGCACGAGATCGTGCGCCGGCGACGGGTCAGCGGCGCGCCCTTCTGCAGCAGCACGACGTACCTGTCGACACAGAGCGGCAGGGCGTCGAACGGCCCGCCCGGAAGCGGCGTGTCGATCAACGCGAGGTCGAGATCGCCGCGGGCCAGGGCAGCGACGAGAGCGCGCGCGTCGGCATCTTCCCTGAGCACCACGGGTGCGGCAAACAGCCGCAGCACGGCCGGCACGAATCTCGTCTGCAGATCAGGAGCGGCACCGACACGGAGCGCGCCCGGCCCGATGCCCTCGAGCTCGGCGAGGTCGGCCTGAGCGGCCCGCACCCGGGCGATCACCGCCTGTGCGTGAGCGAGCATGATCTCGCCGGCCGGCGTCAGCGCGAGCGGGCGCGTTCCGCGTGAACGCTCGATCAGCCTCCGGCCCGTCAGTCCTTCGAGCGCAGCGATCTGATGGCTGATCGCCGACTGGACGTACCCGAGACGCGAGGCTGCACGACGGAACGAACCTTCGCGGGCGACGGCCTCGAGCGCGATGAGATGGCGAAGCTCGACCCCCGGCCACCACTCGCCCGCCATGCAGACTCTGACGTCGCCGCGCCGAGTTCGTTGCGCCTCTGACGTTTTCTTAACAATTGGAAGAGGGGTAGGCTCGACCGATGAGCCCGGTGCCGCTCGCCCATCCAGCAGTCGCGTCGGTCGCCGCGGTGCTCGCCGCAATCGGATTACTGGCCGCTGGGTGCGGCGGAGCGAAGACGACAACCTCGACGAACGCGCAGGGCCAGACGGTCGTCAGCTGCCAGATCAGCTTCGCGAAGACGAAGTTCCTCCTGCACACGGGGGTCGCAGCCGGCGCGTTCTACCGGTACATCTACAACCCGTGGCGGGCCGGCGCGTTCAAGAAGGGCGCGCCTGGACGGAAGAAGGCGCTCGCGAAGGCCGCGGCGTCGGGGCTCGTGGTCGTCCACGAGCTGAAGATCGCGGCGCGCGATGCGCAGTGCGACGGCCCGGCGCTGAAGGCGCTGGCGCAGCCGATCAGCGCGGCGATCGCGGCCGCCGGCGCGCTCACGGCCCTGACCGGAGGCGGCGGCCTCGGCTCGATCGGCACTGCCGGTGCCGCGTTCGACGAGTTGAAGTCGGCGGCTGCGGCCGCCGGAGCGTCGATCAAGCAGCGCTGACCGCACTCTCGATGGACCCAGGCGGGCTCGAACCGCCGACCTTCTGGCTGCCAGCCAGACGCTCTCCCAGCTGAGCTATGGGCCCCCGGAAGCACCGCAGTGTAGCCCTACGCCGTCGCGGCCTCGAGCGCCTCGTGCGGGACGTCGTCCCAGAGCTCCTCGAGCCGGTAGAACGCGCGCGCATCGGGCGTGAAGACGTGCAAGACGACATCGACGTAGTCGGCGATGATCCACGTCGCCTCGGTGCCACCCTCGGTCGACTTGGGCAGCAGCCCGTTCTCCTGCTTGAGCCGGCCGTGCACCTCGTCCCAGATCCCTTTGGTCTGGCGCGCGTTCCCGCCCGTGCAGATGACGAAGTAGTCGGTGTACGCGCACACGGGCCGCATGTCGAGGATGACGACGTCGCGTGCGAGCTTGTCCTGGACGAGCGCCGCGATCCGGCGTGCCTGTTCGAGTGGGCTCAAGCGTGACGAAGTGTACCGCCGGCTAGCGCGTGTAGAGATGTTCGGCCCGAATGATCGCCAGCGCGGCGGCCGGCACGTCACCGTCGACGTCCTCTCCGTCCACGAGCCGTGCACGAAGGTCGCTCGACGCCACCGGTATCGGCTCGAGGTCGAAGAACATGACCCGATCGGGAGCGGCGAGCTCGCCCAAGACGGCGTCGAGGCGGTCGCGCGGAAACCCCGGCCGCGTCGCGACGCCCAGTCGGGCGAGTCGAAGCACCTCGTCGGGCTGCTTCCACGTCCCGAACGCGCAGAATTCGTCGGCTCCGATCAGGAACACCGGGCCACTCCACTCGGGGTGCGCGCGCAGCATGTCGACGGTGCGAGGGTGCCGATCGAGGAGGACCTCGTCGTCCGGGAAAGCAGCCCTCGCGAGCCGCAGCCGGACATCGGCCGACGTTTCGACCTGCTTGTGGCCGGGATCGGCGACGACGAGGACGACCACCCGGTCGAGCCCGAGCTGTGAGCGAGCCTGCCGGAGCAGTTCGACGTGGCCGCGGTGCGGCGGGTCGAATGCGCCGCCGAACAGCCCGAGCTGCGTCTGAGCGTCACGCAAGCTCGAGCTCCTCGTCGCCGATCTCGACCGTCGCGCCGCGCTTTGCCCCGGCGGCGCGTAGCGCGCGCTCGAGCTCGTCCTCGGGCGGCGGCGTGCCGAGTACCCGGAAGCCACGTTCCGTCCGCAAGAGGCGCCACGGCCGGGCTTCCGGCTGAGGCCGATAGACGAGGAAGTCGACGAGCTCGCTCTCATCGCGCCCGACCGGCTCAGGCGCCGGGACGAGCGTGAAGAGCGCACGACGGAAGTCGGGCAATCCTGCGCCCGTGGCGCACGAGAGGCGGCACACCGCGACGATGCGCGGGTCGTCGATCGCGAACGGCGGGTCGGGAGCGAGATCGATCTTGTTCAGCACGACGATCTGCGAACACAGGTCGAGACCCGCCCCATATGCGCCGAGCTCCGCATCGATGACCCGCCACTGCTCGTCGGCGTCGTGCGACGCGTCGATCACATGAACGAGCATTCGCGCACGCTCGAGATGCGCGAGGAACTCGTGACCGAGCCCGACACCTTCGCTCGCTCCCTCGATCAGGCCGGGGACGTCCGCCACCACCAGCTGGCGGCCATCCGGTGACTCGACGGTACCGAGCACCGGCTGCAAAGTCGTGAACGGGTAGTCGGCTACTTTCGGCTGAGCATTCGAGATGCGTGCGAGCAGCGACGACTTGCCCGCGTTCGGCAACCCGACGAGTGCTGCATCGGCGAGCAGCTTCAGGTGCAACTCGACGTCGAACTCCTCGCCCGGGCGACCGACCTCGGCGAAGCGCGGGACCTGACGCGTCGAGGAGACGAAACGCGCATTGCCGCGGCCGCCGCGCCCGCCGCGGGCGAGCACGAGCCGCGCGGACGCATGCGCGAGGTCGGCGATCAGGGCGCCGTCCTCGGTGAGCACCTGTGTGCCCACCGGAACGTGCAACTCGGCGTCCGCACCGCGTGCGCCGTGCTTGCGCGCGCCGCGTCCGTTGCCACCCCTGGCGGCCCTCAGCAAGCGACGCCGCTGCAGGGCCGACAGATCACGAAGCGACGAATCGGCGCTCAGGACGACGTCGCCGCCGTCGCCGCCGTCGCCGCCGTCCGGCCCGCCCTTCGGCACGAACTTCTCGCGACGGAAACTCAGTCCGCCGTCCCCGCCCCGGCCGGCCACCACGTGGATCTGCGCGCGATCGCTGAACATCGAGGCAACGGTAGCGCCGAGGGCCCGCGACGCCCGAAGGCGGGCTACGGAAGGGGGCTTACGCCTCGGACTCGACGACCGACACGCTGCGGCGCTCGCCGCTCGTGCGGAACGAGACCGTGCCTGCGCGCACGGCGAAGATCGTGTCGTCACGGCCGAGCTCCGTCCCGGGGCCTGGGCGGAACCTCGTTCCGCGCTGGCGCACGATGATGTTGCCGGGCACCACCGACTGGCCGTCGAACATCTTCACGCCGAGGTACTTCGGATTCGAGTCACGGCCGTTCTTCGACGAGCCGAGCCCTTTCTTGTGCGCCATCTACTGCTCCTCCTTCGCCTTCAGTGCCGAGTTGAGCGCGGCGATGGCACCCTTGCGCGCTGCATTTGCCTGCTCGTACTCGAGCGCCGCCTCGAGCATCGGGCGGTTCCAGCCCTTCGCAGCGTCGGCAACCTGTGCAACGGTCATCTCCTCGTACCCCTTCGGCATCCCCTTGACGTGCTCGCGCTCTTCGTGCTCTTCGGCAAGAGCAGCCGGGGCCGCCTCGACGGGCGCGGGCGCAGGCGCGGCCTGCTTCGGCTCGGCGGCCTTCGCCTCCCCGGCCGGCGCGCGTGCGGTGCCGCCGAGCGAGATCTCGATCCGGGTCATCGCAGCACGGAAGCCCGTGTGCCGCTTGTAGCCCGTGCGCCGCCGGTACTTCCCGATCCGGATCTTCGGCCCGCGCTCATGGGCGACCACCTTCGCGGTCACCGCCGCGCCGTCGCCGAGCAGAACGTCCGGCGCGAACGTCTTCCCCTCCTCGGTGCGAACACGGTCCACCAGCAGCGTCTCGCCTTCGCTGACGCGATACTGCTTGCCGCCGACACGGATGATTGCGTAGTCCATAGCGCACGAAACGCGGGCACGCGCCCGCGAAGCGGATGAAGTGTAGCCGGAGCCGCTACTCCCCGTCGAGGCCCCACTCGGACATCGGCGTATAGCCCCAGTCGTCGTCGCCGTTCGCCGCCGCTGGCTCGGGCTCCGCGGCGGAGACCTCGGCCGGCGCCTCCACGGCGGTCGTCGCCCCGTCCGCGACAGGCTTCTTCTTCCTGTTTCGTCCGCCACGCGTTCCACGGCGGGTGCGCTTGCGCGGCGACGCCGGCCCGTCACCCTCGTCGCCGCCGAGGGCGCGATCCGGCACGTGGATCACCGGCGCGCCGGCGTCCCCGTTGGCGGAGGGTTCCTGCTCGACGGCTTCGGGCGCCGCTTCCGGCGCGGCCGCAACGGCCGCCTCGGATCCGTTCGAGCCCTCCGCAGCGACCGATGACGTCGCGGCGGTCTTCTTCTTCCGGTTGCGGCCGCCACGCGTGCCGCGGCGCGTGCGCTTCTTCGCGGGAGCTTGGCTGCCGGCGGCGTCGGCGGAGGCCTCCTCGGCGGCTTCGCCGGCGGCCGGCTCGGGCGCAGCGGGAGCGGGAGCGGGAGCGGCGGTCTCTTCCGCGGCGGTCTCGTGTTCGGCCACGGGCTTCGGCTTCGTGGCCCGGCGGGCGCGAGTCGGCTTCTCGGCCTCGGCCTCCGCCGTGAGCGGCTCGCGCGGTGCCTCGACCGGCGACAGCAGCTCGGCCCACGCCATCCCCTCGGTCACGAGCGTGACGCGCGCCTTGACCTTCTTGCCGACCAGCTTTGCCGCACCGGCGACGTACACCTCGGCGCCGTCGAGCTTCGCCACTCCGGCGTGCGCGTCGTACAGGCCGACCTCGCCGAGGCTCAGCTCGAGCTCCTGGCCGACGTGCACGGGCGACTCCGGTGCGACCTTCTCGAGCGTTCCCTGCGCAAGCACGCGGAAGTGGTCGACGTGCTCGTCCTCCTTGCCGACGAGGAAGAACTGACGCTTGGTCATCTCCTCGATCTCGCGCAGCCGCGCTCCTGCCGGGCCTGCGACGATCGCTGCCGTCCGGGCGCTGACCTCCACCTTGAATGCTTTCGAGCGTGACCCCGGCGTGACGAGCCCGCGCAGCCTGCGCTCGACGTCGACCGCCGCCGTGTGCTCGGAGACGACGATGCCGTCACCGCCGCACGTCGGGCACTTCTTCGTCATCACTTCGCGCGGACCGTCGGTCACGTTCTGCCTCGTCATTTCGACGAGGCCGAGCGGCGAGATCTCGACGACGTAGGTCTTCGTGCGGTCGCGCTCGAGCTCGGTGCGCAGCGCCTCTTCGACGGCGGCTCTGTTCTTCGGGTTCGCCATGTCGATGAAGTCGATGACGATGATCCCGCCGATGTCCCGGAGCCGCAGCTGGCGGACGACCTCCTTCACCGCCTCGAGGTTGTTCTTCGTGATCGTGTCCTCGAGCCGCGCGCTCGACGACTTCGACCGCGAGCCGACGTACCGCCCGGTGTTCACGTCGATCACCGTGAACGCCTCCGCGTAGTCGAACACGAGGTAGCCGCCCGAGGGCAGGTCGACCCTTCTGTTGAGCGTCGACCGGATCTCCTGCTCGACGCCGAACGCCTCCATCAGCGGCTCGCGCTCCTTGTACCGAACGACGCGCTCGGCCATGTGGGGCGACGTCTTCTTCAGATAGCCGACGATGCGCTTGTGGGTGCGGTCGTGGTCGACGTACAGCCTCTCGAAGTCACCCGTGAACAGGTCGCGCACGACGCGCAGCGGCAGCTCCGCCTCCTGGTAGAGAAGCGCGGGGCCGGTCGACTCCTTGGCACGGGCCTCGATCGACTTCCACAGCCGCTGCAGGAAGTCGAGGTCGCGCTCGATGTCCTCGGCCGACGCTCCCTCGGCGGCGGTGCGAACGATCACGCCGCCCTTCTTCGGTGCACATTCCTTCAGGATCGCCTTCAGCCGCGTCCGCTCATCGTCTTCCAGGCGCCGCGAGACGCCGAGCCCGTCACCGTGCGGGACGTAGACGACGAACCGTCCGGGGAGCGAGATCTCGGTCGTGAGCCGGGCGCCCTTCGTCTTCATCGGATCCTTGACCGCCTGGACGAGCACCGTCTGCCCGCGCTGGATCAGATCCTGGATCTTCCGCGCGCCGCGGCGTCCCTCGAGCTCGGGCGAGATGATCTCGTCGACGTAGAGGAAGCCGTTCTTCTCGAGCCCGATCTCGATGAAGGCGGCCTCCATCCCGGGCAGCACGTTGTCGACGACGCCCAGGTAGACGGCACCGGCGATCGACCGCCGCTCGGGCCGCTCGAGGTACACCTCGGCGACCTTGTCGTCCTCGAGCACGGCGACGCGCTTCTCGCCCGCGTCGACCGAGATCAGCAGCTCGCGCTTCGCCTTCGGCAGCGGCGCGCGCTTCGGCGCCTGCCGGCGGCGCGGCTGCTGCGGGCGCGTCTTGCGCTCGGCCGTCTTCTTCTTGTCGGCGCCGTCCGCCTTCGCGGCTGGCGCCTTCGCGGCCTGCGTCTTCGCGGCCGGAGCCGCGTCGGCGCCGGTCTTGCGCTTGCGGTTTCGTCCCCCGCGCGTGCCGCGGCGCCGCTTGTTCGGTGCGCCCGCCTCGTCGGAGCCCGCCGCCGGCCCGGCCGGAGGGCTCTCGGTGATCGTCAGCTCAGGGGTGTGTGGTGTTGCATCGGCGGCCGTCGTCGGCGCCGGTCCTTCCGGCTTCTTGCGCCGGAACCAGGGTAGTGGCAAAGAGTGTCTCCCGAATCGTGCGCGCGCTCGAGCCTGAATCGGCGAGCGTCACGCTGGTGTGGTTGAAAAGCCGTGGCATGGCCTGCTCCCAGGGTACCAGCAGGCCGGGCGGCGGTCCTACGCCACTTCGAACGCGGGAGCGAGTCTTGCGCGGCGGGCGCGAACCGCACGCAGTCGTTGCGCAAGGCGAGCCCAGGCCCACGGCTCGACCTCCCCGTAGCGCGTCTCGGTCTGGCCGCGCGTCGACTCCAGATACTCGAACCACGCGTCCGCCTCCTCGATCAAGAGCAGCTCGTGTGCCTCCTGGCTGCCGGTCAGACTCATCGAGCGTCACCTCCCGGTCGTTTGGCAAGAGCGTAGGACCCGGACCGGACGTCAAATGATCCGGGGGCTACTTGAACGCGCTGAAATAGCGCACGGCGGCCTCACCGACGGCGCGAGTGCCCGTGTACGCAACCGCGCCCTTCACCGCCCACCCCGCGAACGGGATGAAGTCGAGCAGGCTGCGTGCGACCGCGCGGAACGTGAAGCCGGCACCGACGACGCCGACCAGCTCGACTGCACGCGAGCGATCGAGGCCCTCGCCGTGTGCGAGCGCGATCCGGAGCACCAGGCGCAGCTGGTTGAACGTCAGGATCGGAAAGTCGACGCCCGGAACGAAGACCGCGACACCGATCAGCCCGTTCCGTCTGCTTGCGGAGGCGATCAGGCGATCGGTGACGGCGGCCCGCAGAACCGGGAGCCGCGCAGCGAGCGCCAGACCCTCGTCGTCCAGCCTCCCTGCCAACGCAGCCGCGATCCGGTCGATCGGAAAGCCTTGTCCCGGCGGGACGCGCACCAGGTCGTCGGCGAGCACGTACGGCAATGTCGCGGCTTCGGTCACCGCGACGATCGGGATCTTCGCCCGATCGGCGGCCCGCAGCTTCTCCTCGTCGGCCTCTCCGACCCAGATCAGAGCCGCTGCACCCGTCACGTCCTGTTCGACGACCGCTCCCGGATCTCCACCCGCGCGCAGCTCGCGCGCGAGGATCGGCACCAGCTCGCGCGCGCCCGCGACTGCGAGCGGCTTGGTTTCGCTCTCCGCCTTCCGCACCTCACGGAGCAGCGAGACGACGCTCATCGGCCCGACCGTGCTCTTCAGCTTCGCCATCAGCGCCTGCGTACGTTACGGCGCATGTAGATCGCCTGCAGGATCCCGATCGCGAGGAAGTCGGTCAGCATCGCCGAGCCGCCGACCGAGACGAACGGCAACGGGATCCCGGTGATCGGCGCAATTCCCATCGCCATCGCGCTGTTGACGAACACCTGGAACAGGAACATCGCGGCGATTCCCCCGGCAACGATCGCGCAGTAGAGGTCGCGTGCGCTCGCCACCACCTTCAGCGCGCGCCAGACGACGAGCAGGTACAGCAGAAGCAGGACCGAGGCGCCGAAGAAGCCTCGTTCCTCGGCGAGCGACGCAAAGGCGAAGTCGGTCGAGTGCTCGGGCAGGTAGTTGAGCCTCGTCTGGGTCGCGCCGAGCACGCCGCGACCGCGGAGCCCGCCGGCGCCGACGGCCGTGATCGACTGGCGCAGGTTGTAGGTCGCGTCGCGTGGGTCGTTGTCCGGATGCGTGAAGCCGGTGAGCCGGGCCGACTGGTAGGGCTTGAGCACGTTCACGCCGGCCGCCGGCAGCAGCCAGAGAACGGCGAGCACACCGATCACCGAGACCGCCGCGAGAACGGCGAGATGGCTCCAGCGGACGCCGGCGACGAACAGCATCGCCGCCAGCGCCGCCGTGTAGACGAGTGCGGTGCCGATGTCCGGCTGGACGAAGACGAGCACGATCGGGGCGATGCCGTAGCCGATCGCCGCCAGCACCACGGCCGGGCTCGAGATCGATTTCGCACGATCTGCGAGGAACGCGGCGAGCGCGAGGATGAGCAGCACCTTTCCGAACTCGGACGGCTGGAAGCGGAAGAAGCCGACGTCGAGCCACCGCTTCGACCCGCGAGTCGCCGCGCCCGCGAGCAGCACGAGCAGCATCACGCCCAGCGTCCCGAAGTAGATCGGGCGGTGGAAGCGCCGGTAGATCGCAGGATCGACGAAGAGCGAGCCGACGAACAGCAGCGAGCCTCCGAGCACGTAGATCCCCTGCCGCTGCACCACCGAGCCGCCCGGGTCGTGCATGGTGATCCCGTTGATCGCCCAGAGCCCGTACGCGGCGAGCGCCGCGAGCGCCGCGAACAGCAGCCAGTCGAGCCGGCGGATGAGCGCGCCGGCGCCGATCGCGGGCGCCTGACGACGGGAGCGAAGCCCGCGTGCTGCCGAGTCGACTGCTTCGATCGCCATCAGTCGGAGGGATGTGCGTTCGGAGTGGCCGTGGTGTGGAAGTACTGCTCGAAGACCCTGAGCGCTGCCGGAGCGGCAGCCTCGCCGCCGTGGCCGCCGTTCTCGATCACGGCACAGACGACGATCGACGGGTCGGCGTACGGCCCGTAGCCGCACCACCACGACTGGGTCAGGTTCTGCGGCGTCGGATACCCGGGAAGCGTCACTTCCTTCTCGGCCGATCCGGTCTTGCCGGCGATCTCGACGGGGAAGTTGCCGAAGACGCCGTACGACGTGCCGAGCGGCGACTGCGTCGCCTCTTCGAGACCGCGCTGCACGTACGTGAGCGCGGTCGCGTCGACGCCGGTCGGCTCCGGCGGCTGAGCGCCGAACGTCCGGAGGACGTGCCGCGGGCCGTTGGCGGCGCTCACCTCGACGTCGTCGGCGATGTGCGGCGTCACGAGCTTCCCGCCGTTCGCGATCATCGAATAGACCCGCGCCATCTGCAGCGGCGTGACGAGCAGCTGTCCCTGGCCGATCGCGAGCTGGATCGAATAGCCCGGCTTCCAGGTGCGATCGATCTCGTGTTGCACGGCGGGCCGCCGATATGTCGTGCGCCGCCACTCCGGCGTCGGCATCAGTCCCGCGGTCTCGGGCCCGACGTCGACGCCCGTGGGCTGGCCGAGGCCGAACCGGTTCGCCCACTCCTGCAACGGGTGGCCGCTGTTGGGAGGCAACACGTAGAAGCGGCGGCCGAGCTCGTAGAAGTATGTGTCGCACGATTCGGCGAGCGCGTTGATCAGGTCCATGGGCTGGTCGATCAGCGGCGTCCAGTTGTTGAACGTCTCCTGGTACCTCGTGTAGGTCGGCGTGCACGGGATGAGGTCGTTCGGCTGCATCAGCCGCTCCTGCATCGCAGCCAGCGCCGTAACGGGCTTGAAGGTCGAGCCCGGTGGGTAGCCGACGTCGATTGCGCGATTCAGCGCCGGGAAGTTGTCGGCCTCTGCCTGCTTGCCGATCACCTTGCCGAGCTTCGTCGGATCCGCGTGACCCGAGAACACCGACGGCTCGTAGGTCGGGCTCGACGCCATCGCGAGGATCGAGCCGTCGCGGGGATTCAGCGCCACGATCGCCCCTCCGTCGGCGTGCTCGCCGTCGAGGTTCGCGTGCGCGAGGTGGATTCCGTAGGTCAACGCCCGCTCCGCCGCGCGTTGCAGGCCGATGTCGAGCGTCAGGCGCAGCGTCTCTCCCGGCTGGGGCAGCAGCTGGAGGGTCGACGACTTCGGGCGGCCGCGCGAGTCGACCGTCCACTGCGCCTTCCCGTCGCGCCCACGGAGGTAGGTGTCGTAGCTCGATTCGATTCCCGCTTGACCGATCGTGTCCGTCGGCTGGTACCCACTCTTCTTCAGGTGCTTGAACTCCTGCGGTGAGATCTGACCGACGTAGCCGAGCACCTGCGCCGCGAGCGACTGGTACGGGTACTTCCGCAGCCAGCTCCGGGCGAGCCGGACGCCGGGGAACGACTCGGCGTGCTCGCGCAGGTAGTAGATCTGGTCGTAGTGGAGCCCCGACTGCACGACGATCGGCGTCAGTGGATCGGACCCGTGCTCGCGCAGCTGGGCCAGGATGTCGCGCACGGACACGCCCGTGACCATCGAGAGGCCGCGCAGCTCACGCCGCTCGGCGGGCCAGCTCTTCGGCAGGTCGGCCGGCCACAACTCGACTCGCGTCCCCGGCACGTTCCGGACGAGCACGTGCCCGCTCCGGTCGAGGACCGGGCCGCGCGGCGCCTGGATGCTGAGCGTTCGCACGCGGTTGTCGTTCGCCTGCGCGAGGTAGCGCGCACCGGACAGCACCTGCAGCGCCCAGAGGCGCAGGAACAACGCCGCGAAGATCGCGAGTGCGAGGAAGCCGAGGACCGCGATGCGGAACGCGAGCTGCGGCGTGAGCCGGTAGGGCTCCTCGACACGCGGATCGCCGGGAAGGAAGCGCCCGCCGGGGGCGTTCGTGCTAGCCAAGCAGCCGCACCTCGCCGATCCGGTCGCCGAACTGCCGCGGCGGGAAGAGCCTCCGGACCAGCGCGTAGATGGGCAGCGTCAGCGCCAGGTTCAGGAGGAGTGCCAACGGCAGGCCGTCCGCGACGAGACCGGCGGGCGCCGGCTCGCCGAGGATGAACTGCAGCAGCACCTGGCCGAAGGCGAAGAGGACGGTGACGACGGCGACTGACAGGAAGGGCGCGTGGAAACGATCGCGCGCGGTCGTCTCGCCGTACCGGCCGATCCAGAAGCCGGCGACCGTCAACAGGAGCGAAGTGACGCCGAGCGTTCCGAGCGTCGCCGTGTCGAGCAGCAACCCGGTGCCGAAACCGGCGACGGCCCCGAACACCGAGCCCCGCAGCAAGGCGATCGAGAGCAGCGCCACCAGCACGATGCTCGCGCTCCTGAACGCGGCGTACTCGGTGAGGACCGCGACCTGGAGAATCGCGGCGACGAACAGGACGGCTGCAGCCTTGATGCCGTCCATGTCTAGTTCTTTCGGACGAGCACGATCACCGACTGCACCGAGGAGAAGTCGACGTACGGCCGGAGCTGGATGCTGTGGTAGGGGTCGATGTCGTTGTCGCTCTCGCTGGTGACGACACCGATCGGGATCCCGCGCGGAAACATCGACGGCAACGCGTCCGAGCCGAGCGTGCCGGCCGTCATGATCACGTCGCCGACACCGACGTAGCTCGACTTCTGCACGTTGTCGAGGACGAGCGTGTTGTTCCCGTTGCCGTTCGACACGATGCCGACCGAGGTGGGATGGCCCGCGTCGGTCGCGTTGACGTTGCTGTCACCGTCGGTGAGCAGTCGCACGCGCGCGACGCTCGGGTAGGCGCGGTCGACGACGCCGACCAGCCCTTCGGGCGTCCGCACGACGTCGCCCGCGGCGACACCGTCGTTCGAGCCGGCCGCGATCGTCAGCGTCTGTTCGAGTGCGTTCTGCGGATTCGTCAGCACCTCTGCGTTGACCTTCCCGAAAGCCGCTTCGGTCGGCGCGGCGTGGTAGTCGAGCTGACGCTTGAGGTACGCGTTCTCCTTGATCGCCGACTCGTTCCGAATCAGCTGCTGCAGCAGCTGCTCGTTCTGCCTGCGGAGGGCGGCGTTCTGAGACTTCGCCTCGGCGAGGCCGTGCACCCACCCTGCGGCGTCACGAAACGGACGCGCGACACGGTCGGCCCCGACCTCGAACGGGCGTAGAACGCCGGCCGCGGTGCCCTGGACGCCGTCGAGCGCAGACGACCGGAACGAGATGGTGATCAGCACGAACGAGAGCAGGACGAGCACGGCCACGACGATCCGGCGCTTGACGGCGCCTGAGCGGTTCGATGGGTAGCCGGGAGTCGCAGCGCGCTGGACGGACGAGCCCAGGACCGCGACACGGACGGTCCGGTTGCGTGGCACCTGGCCCGTGAGTGTAGCCGCTCACCTCGCCAAACCCGTCTGCTCTACAAGCAGGCTTCGCAGGCGGGCCGCCGCGCGAACGTCGTCGGCCCGGGGTACCACGCGGGGCGGCTTGGCCCGAACGCCGGCGTCTGTCCGTTCAGCCTCGTGACGCGCCGGAGGTGCGCGCCGGACGAGTCGATGAGATAGACGCCGTGCGGCGTCCCGACCGCGATCGTCGTTCCGTCGGGCGACCACGCGGGCAGACCGGCCGGCGCGATTGGCCCCCGTCGAGGGGTCACGTCGGCGCCCGACGGGGTGACGAGGCGCACGCCGCTGCTGGAGCCGTACGCGATCGTCTTGCCGTCGGGCGACCACGACGGGGCGGTCGCGTCGAGCGCAATGCGCCGTCTCCCGCTCCCGTCGAGGTTCACGACGTAGAGCGAGGAGCGTCCGGTCGCATACGCGTTGCCCGAGAACGCGATCCGCTTCCCGTCCGGCGACCAGGTGGGCCAGGCAACGGAGTGCAGACCCGTCTTGAGCTCTGTCGCTCGGGTGCCGTCACTCGCGATCGTGAAGATCGCCGGCCGTCGCCGGGCCGGCCGCCGCCGCGCAGGCGTAGGCGAGCCGGCGGCCGTCGGGCGACCAGGCAACCTCCGTCGGGAACGCGCAACCGAGACGTCGCTGCTCCTCCGGGATGAAGTCCTGCAGACGCGTCGGCGACGGGATGTGCACGTCTCGCCGAGTTGTGATTCCGACGATGTGCAAGCCGACGTACGTGCTCAGGCCACCGATCTCATCGAGGGTGAACGCAACGAGCCGGCCGCCGGGCGCCCAGTCGAGGCTGGTGAGCTCGCCGCAAAACACGCGCCCCGGACAGCGCCAGACGACGCGCGTCCTACCACCGGGCATGACCTCGACGATGGTGGCGACGCCGTTTCCCGATGAATCCGC
The DNA here is from genome assembly GCA_963851065.1 of uncultured Thermoleophilia bacterium. Taxonomy (GTDB): domain Bacteria; phylum Actinomycetota; class Thermoleophilia; order Gaiellales; family Gaiellaceae; genus PALSA-600. Next base: position 154,848 of record CAWKNW010000009.1, on the reverse strand, counting down.
GATCGTCAGCGAGCCGGGCTTCGGCCGAACCGGTACGGCGTGCGGGCGCTCGAGCAGGTAGGTCGCAGTCGCGACGCCCGCGAGCAGCAGGGCGAGCGCAGCGGCGAGCAGAAGCATTCGCGGGCGAAGGAGTCGTCGACGCGGCCGCTCGAGCTCCACGAGCAGCCGGTCCAGCAGCCCATCGGCGAACTCGGGCCGTGGGTCGACAGGACGCTCGATGCCGCCGAACAGTGCCGTGACGGGATCGTGGACGCTCACGCGCTCACCTCCAGATAAGCGCGCCGGAAGCTGACGCGGCCGCGCGCGAGCAGGGACTCGACCGCCTCGACGCTGCGGCCGAGCAGGTCCGCCACCTCCGGCACCGAGTAGCCGTCGAGATGGCGGAGCACGAGCGCCGCCCGCTGGGCCGCCGGCACGAGCGCCAGCGCGGCGACCGTCTGCGCGCGGGCAGCCTCGCCGCCGTCCGCGGTCAGGTCGGCCCCCTCGTCGTCATCAAGCGTGACGACGCGCTCCGCCCGCGCCTGCCGGCGGTAGTGGTCGAGCAGCTTGTGGCGCGCGATGCCGATCACCCACGCCGGCGGGTTGTCGATCTCTCGCCCCTTGCGCAGCTCGGCGACGGCGGCCAGGAACGTCTCCTGCGTCAGATCCTCGGCGGTCGAGACCGATCCACCGCAGCGGTGCAGCAGATAGCCGTACACCTGCGGCAGCACCTCGTCGTAGAACGAGCGAAAGGAGTCCGGGTCGGGACCGAGCGGCCGCGGGCGAGCCGGCGTCGTCTCCGCGATCGCCGACAGCTCGAGCACTAGCGAATCGACCCCGGACGCATCTGACAACTATGTCGCCTTGACCGCCTCGATTCCGTCGCCGGGCGACGCATCGCGGTACAGGACGTGCACCCACAGCTCGCCCCACTGGCTCGGCATCCGCTCGAGCAGCCGGAATCCGAGCTTCGCCATCACCCGACGAGACGCGGTGTTCGCCTCGGTCGCGATCGAGACCACGCGCGCGAAGCCGAGATCGCCGAACGCCCAGGCGATCGATGCCCCGCCGGCCTCGGTCGCGATCCCCCGCCCCCACCACGCCGGGTCGACCGCCCAGCCGACCTCCGGATCGTGTGGCCAGACCGAGTGGAAGGCCGGCCCCGTGCGGCCGATCAGCTCACCGGTCTTCGCCCATTCGATGCCGAGCGATCCGAAGCCGTGCTCGTCCCAGTGCTGTTGCCAGCGGTCGAAGACCTCGTCGCTGCGAGCGCGCGTGTGCACACCGCCGAGATGCTCGGCGAACACGGGGTCGGCATTCCACCGTGCAACGGTCTCGCGATCGTCTTCTCGGAAGCGACGGAGCCGAAGCCGCCCGGTCTCGATCACAGCGTCACGACTGCCGTCGTCAGTGTGAGCACCGGGACGAAACCGAGCTTCCGGTTCACGGCCAGGATCGCGTCGTTCTGCGCAGCGTTCTGCGTCGCAACACGCTCGATGTCGGGCCGATCAGCACGCAGCCGACGCAGACTCTCGAGCTTGACGCACACTGCCAGGCCCTGTCGCCGCGCGCTCGGCACGGTCGCGGTGTCGTCGGTATGCACGACTCTCGCGCCGACGGCGTCCGGCACCTGGATGCCCGTCAGCGCGAGAACCTCTCCGTCCTCGAGCGCGACGGTCACGTGCTGCGGCATGGCGCGCGCGATCCATCGCTGCTCGTCCAGTCGCTGCTCGTCGATCGTCCACGGCGGCATGGCGAGCCCGCCCGGCACCGGGGCGTCCGCCATCGCGTTGCGTGCGCGCACGAGCGACCCGAGCAGCTCGTCGGGCGCGGCACCGACCCATGACCGCAACTCGACGCCGAGCGGCAGGTGCGGCTCCGGGAGGTCCGCCGTATGCAGGTCGAGCACCGACACGACGTGGCGCTGGTCGTCGACCGCGCCCAGCGCGCGGGCGAATGCGGCTCCGTCCGGCGTCGCGTGCTCGCCGAAGAACGACCGGATGCCGTCCGCGCGCGCCGCTGCGTCGAGCGCGCCGAACAGGGCCCTGCCGGTGCCGCGGCGGCGGAACGCGGGCCGCACCAGCACTGACCCGACGACGAGCGATCCGCCGTAATTGGACAGGACTCCCGCGCCGATGGGCTCCCCGCCTTCGGTCGCGAGCCAGCGCCGCCGGCTCGCCGTCCCAGGATTGCGGTACGACGCGATCGCCTCGGCCAACGGGCGCGGCAGCTCATCGAGGTTGTGCGGATCCGCCTCGCTCTCGACGAGGTGGAGGGCAGCGAGCTTCGACTCGGCCGCCGTCCGGCCGTCGACCTCCTCGATCACAGCACGATCGTCAGCGGCCGCGGCCGTAGCCGTTGCGCGAACGCGCGCGCGAGCTGCGGTGGATCGCGTCGAACTCCTCGAGGCTGCGGCCCGATCCGACCGCGACGCACGTGAGCGGCGACTCCGCGAGGTGCACCGGCATGTGCGTCTCGTGGCGCAGCCGCTCGTCGAGCGCCTGCAAGAGCGCGCCTCCACCCGCGAGCACGATGCCGCGATCCATGATGTCCGCGGCGAGCTCGGGCGGCGTCTTGTCGAGCGTCGACTTGATCGCATCGACGATCTGGTTGACGGGCTCCTCGAGCGCGTGCCGAACCTCCTCGCTCGTCAGGATCACCGTCTTCGGAAGCCCGGTCAGCATGTCGCGGCCGCGCACCTCGGCCTGAACCTCTTCCTTCAGCGTGTACGCGGAGCCGACCTCGAGCTTGATCTCCTCGGCAGTCTGTTGCCCGATCAGCAGCTTGTACTCGCGCTTGATGTGATTGATGATCGCCTCGTCCATCTCGTCGCCGCCGACACGCAACGACTGCGAGACGACGATCCCGCCGAGCGAGATGACCGCGACCTCGGTCGTGCCGCCGCCGATGTCGACGATCATGTTCCCGGTCGGCTCCGCGACCGGCAGGCCCGCGCCGATCGCCGCGGCCATCGGCTCCTCGATCAGGTACGCCTTCCGTGCGCCCGCGGAGAGGGTCGCCTCCTCGACCGCGCGCTTCTCGACGCCGGTGACCCCCGAAGGCACGCAGACGACGACACGCGGATGCGCGAACCGGTGCTGGTGGACCTTCTGGATGAAGTGCCGGAGCATCTGCTCGGTAACGTCGAAGTCGGCGATCACGCCGTCCTTGAGCGGGCGGATCGCGCTGATCGTTCCCGGTGTGCGGCCCAGCATGCGCTTGGCCTCGAGCCCGACGGCATGCACCTCGCCGGAGCGCTGGTCGATTGCGACCACCGACGGCTCGGACAGCACGATGCCGCGGCCGCGGACGTAGACGAGCGTGTTCGCGGTGCCGAGATCGACCGCCATGTCGCGCCCGCCGAAGCCGGTGAGGTAGTTGAAGATGCTCATCGTGAGGCCCGCAGAACTCTAGCTTGCCGCTCTCTGCACTGATCCTGGCGCTCGGCAGCGCCGTGCTGCACGCCGCGTGGAACCTCCTGCTCGGACGGGCGAGGGACGTGCAGGCGGCCGCGGCGGCGACGTTCGTGATCTCGGTCGTCGTGGCTCTGCCATTCGCAGTGATCTGGTGGCACGCCGAGCCGTCGGTCTGGCCTTGGGCGCTCGCCTCGAGCCTGCTCGAGGTGGTCTACGTGATCGCGCTGGCGCTCGCCTACCGGATCTCGGAGGTCTCGTTCGTCTACCCGGTGACGCGAGGCCTGGCGCCCCTGCTCGCCCTCGGCTTCGCCGTCCTCGTCCTGGGCCACGGCGTGTCGGCGGCCGAGGTTGCCGGGGTGATCTGCGTGGCGGTCGGCGTGGTCGGTGTCCGCGGCCGGCCCGGGCACGGCGACGCGTTGGCGCTCCTGCTCACGGTGACGATCGCCGCGACGATCGCCGGCTACACGCTCGTCGACCGCGTCGGGATCCAGCGCGCCGGCGCACTCACGTACTTCGTCCTGACACTCGCTCTGCCGTGCCTCGTCTATCCGCCGCTCGTCGGCGCGCGGGCGATGCGCCGCGAGCTGGGCGTCGGCGTCGCACTTGCGGGCCTGGCGAATCTCGGCTCGTTCTCGCTCGGCCTGCTCGCGCTCCGGCATGCGAGTGCGGCATCGGTGCTCGCGGTTCGCTCGACCTCGGTCGTGATCGCGACGGTGCTCGCCGGGCGGGTGCTCGCGGAGCGAGTGTCGCGACTGCGGATCGCCGGGTCGCTGCTCGTGTTCGCAGGGATCGTCCTGCTCGCTGCATGATTGGCCGTGATGGCTGGCGTCACGTGGTCGAAGAACAGCGACGGCGAACACCGCTGGTTCCTGGGCACGCTCGCGACGATCAAGATCTCCGGCGAAGCAGTCGACGGACGCTACGCGCTGATCGAGTTCGTCTTTCCGCACGGTGCCTCTCCCCCGGTGCACACGCATCCGCAGGACGAGAGCTACGTCGTGCTCGAAGGGGAGCTGACGATCGCGGCGGGCGATGAGCGCTTCCAGCTCGGGCCGGGTGGGGCGGCCGTCGTTCCCCTCGGCATCCCACACACCTTTCGCGTCGACAGCGAGACGGCGCGTGTGCTCGTGCTCAGCACGCCCGCCGGTCTCGAACGGCTCGTCCGGGACGCCTCGATCCCGGCCGCAGCTGCGACGCTCCCGCCCGCCGACGCGCCGCGACCGGCCCCCGACGAGCTTGCGCGAATCTTCGCCGCACACGGGCAGGTCAACCTCGGCCCGCCGCTCGGGCCGAGCGACTAACCGATCCCGTACGCCCCCGGAAAGCGCTCGGCGAGCACCCGCACGAGCAACGCACCCGGGAGGCCCACGACGTTCAGGTAGTCGCCGTCGATGCGCTCGACGAGGCTCGCGCCCAATCCCTGGATCGCATAGCCGCCGGCGCGGCCCTCCCATTCGCGGGAGTCGACGTACCGCTCCCGCTCGACGCCCGACAAGGGCCGGAACGTCACTCGTGTCGTCGCGGCGTGCAGTTCCTCCCAGGCGTCCGTGCGCAGGCAGAGCCCCGAGACGACGTCGTGCGTCCGTCCCGACAACGTCGCCAGCATCGCATCGGCCTCCGCGGCGTCGGCGGGCTTGCCGATCACGTCGCCCTCGCAGACGACGACGGTGTCGACTCCGAGCACCGGCCGCCCGGCGCCGTCGACCGAGCGCGCCTTGCCGGCGGCGTGCGCGACCGGGTCGCCGCCGGGCTCCTCTTCGTAGCTCGGCGCGACGACTTCGAACGGAACACGGAGCTGCTCGAGGATCGCGCGGCGCTGCGGCGAGGTGGAGGCGAGCAGCAACGGCGGCGCGCTCACACCCGCTTGCGGGCGACCCAGATCTCCTCGCAGGGCCACTGCTTCGCCCATTCGGCGGTGACGTACGAGTAGTACGGATGCGTCTCCGCGCCCGCCGGCGCCTGGATCTCGACCAGCCGCTCGATCTCGAATCCGTTCGTGTGCAGGAGGTCGATCCACTCGCCGTGGGCGAGGTGGAACTCGACGCCGCCGTCCGGCCACTCGATCCGATGCAAGCCGAACTGCGGCCGTTGCAACGACTCCTTGGCCGGAACGTCGTCGTCCGAGCAGAGGATCACCAGCGTCGAGTTGCGCAGGAAGACGAGCCGCCCGCCTGGTCGCAGCAGCCGCGCGGCCTCCGGGATCCAGCGGTACGGGTCGACCCAGATCGACGCGCCGTACTCCGAGACCACGAGGTCGAAGCTCGCGCCGGGGAGGCCGGTCTCGGCAGCGTCGGCTTCGACGAGTGGGAACTCGATCCCGGTCTCGGCCATCATGCGGCGGGCCGTCTCGAGCTGTGCGGGTGTGATGTCGACGCCGACCGGCCGAGCGCCGAGCTTGGCGAGCCACGCGGAGAAGTACGCCGTGCCGCAACCGAGCTCGCAGACGTCGAGGCCGTCGACGTCACCGAGCACGTTCAGCTCCGACTCGTCGATGGCCCAGATCCCCCAGCTGATCTCGCCGAGCGACCAGTTGGTCGACGCGCTGTCGTTCGTGTGCTCGCGGTTGGTCTCGGTCCAGAGCGCGCGGTTCTTCGCCGCGTCGCTACGCCAGTCCATCGGGGAACCAGAGCCCGATCTCGCGCGAGGCCGACTCGGGCGAGTCGGAGCCGTGCACGAGGTTGTCCGGCATCGCGAGCGCGTACGTCCCGCGAAGCGAGCCGGGCTTCGCCTCCGCCGGGTTCGTGGCGCCGATCGTGACGCGGCAGGTGGCGACCGCTCCCTCGCCCTCGAACACCATCGCAAGGGTCGGGCCCGAGGTGATGAAGTCGACCAGCTCGCCGAAGAACGGTTTCTCGCCGTGCTCGGCGTAGTGCTCCTCGCCCAGCGTCCGCGACGCGGTGACGAGGCGCGCCGCGCGAAGCGTCAGGCCGCGCCGCTCGAAGCGGGCCATGATCTCGCCGGCGAGGCTGCGGCCGACCGCATCGGGCTTGGCGAGGATGAGCGTCTGTTCGACCGCCATTGGGCGGACGATGCTAGCGCGAGCCGCGAGCCTGCCGCGCCGGTCGCTTCGCCTCGACGACCTTCGTCCCGGGCTCGTCGTGCTCGATCGGCGTCTGGCAGTACGGGCACACCTGCCAGAGCGGCTCGAGAGGACGATTGCAGCTGGCGCACGCCTGCCGAAGCTTGGTGGTGCAGATCGGACAGACGAGGAAGTCCTCGTCCACCTCGGCGCGACACACGGGGCAGCGAAGGTCCCGACCGCCGAGCCGCTTCTCCATCGCCTTGATCTCGAGCTCCCGCTCCCGAACGTCCTCGAGGTACTCGGGTGGCCGGAAGAGCATGTAGATCAGCGGGCCGATGAACGGGACGACGCCGAGGGCGGTCGCGACGCCGACGAGCAACCTGTCGTCGATCCGCCGACGGGCGTCCTTGAACACCCAGTAGATCGTCGCGATCCAGAACACGATCACGAAGAAGATCAGGAGGTTCCGGATCACGTACCAGGCCGACGAGTGGAAGAAGTCGTGGACGCTGCTGAAGGCTGACGCGGTCACAGCAGGATCCGTCCTAACGCGTACCCAGCCGCGAACGCCGCGCCGACGAAGATCGCAAGCACCGCGAGTGCGAAGAGGAAGACACTGATCCGCTCACCGCGCCGCGTCATCGTATGCATTTCACCGGTCGCCAGACAGGTCGGCAAGGAGGTAGAGCGATCCGGTGACGAGCACGGGCCCGCCCAGCTCCCGCGCCTGCGCGAGCGCCCTTCGTGGGTCGTCGACCGTCTCGACGGACGCGAACCACCGCCGGGCGCGGGCGGCGACGTCGGCCGGCGGGAGCGAGCGGGCGTTCGACGACCTGGTCGCAACCAGGGTGCTCCCCGCGCGGGCGAGTCGCTCGAGGATGCCGTCGACGTCCTTGTCGGCGAGGATCGACGCGACGACGACGTACGTCCCGGCCACGGGCAGGCGGGCGAGCAGCCAATCGACCGCATCGGGCGTGTGCGCCCCGTCCCGCACCTCTCCGGTCGCACGGAGCTCGAACCGCCCGGGGAGCCGGGCATCGACCAGCCGCGCCACCGGTCGGCCGACGGCAGCCTCGGCGGCTTCGCGGGCACCGCCGAACCGCACCTCGCCCGCCGGCACCAGAGCGGAGAACTCGGCATCCGGGAGGACGACCACCTCGGCGGCCCGCGCGACGGCGAGCTTCTCACCCGCGATCGCCTCTCGCGTCGCGCCCAGCACATCGGTGTGCTCGAGGCCGATGTTCGTCAGCAGCACGACTCGCGCGTCGACGACGTTCGTTGCGTCGAAGCGCCCACCGAGCCCCGCCTCGATTGCGGCTACCTCGACGCCGCGCGCTGCGAAGTCGGTGAAGGCCGCTGCGGTGAGCACCTCGAACTGCGTCGCGCCCGCCGCCTCGGCCTCCGAGCGGACGCGTTCGAGCGCCGCCTCGAGCCCGGTCTCGTCGGTCTCGAGGCGCTCGTGCCAGCCGGAGACGTGCGGCGAGGTGTAGGCCAGGGAGGCGACGCCCTCCGCGCGCAGCGTCGCTGCGATCGTCCTCGCGGCGGTCGACTTGCCCTTCGTCCCGACGACGTGCACCGCCGAGTAGGAGCGTTGCGGGTTGCCGAGCGATTCGAGCAGTGCCCGGATCCGGTCGAGCCCGAAACCGTCCTTCGGCCAGGGCGAGAGCGACTCGAGCCAGCGGAGGGTCGTGGGGCCAGGCACCGTCACGAGAGTGTCACGAACGATCCACAAGTGGAGGCGAGGTGCGCTCGTTGCAGGGAGAAGCGGCGGCGGATTGCGAAAGGGGCGGTGCCAGGCGTCGTTACGGGAGCGCTACGGCCCGCCCATCGCGTCCAGCTCGCGGCGGTAGCGCTCGAGCTTCTCCCGCTCGCCGTCGACGACGTGCGACGGCGCGTTCTGGACGAACCGTTCGTTCGCGAGCATCGCCTCCGAGCGGGCGATCTCCGCGCGCAGCCTGGCGCGCTCGGCGTCCACCCGGCCGTCGGCCGCCGCCGGGGCGCGGTCCGGCTTGACCACGGCCGCAAAGATCCGCTGCTCGTCGCCGGCGAGCTCCGGCACCACGCCCGAGCGGCGAAACACCTGTGCTGCCTCCTGTACCCGCGCGAGCGCTCCCGCCTCACCCTCGCCGCCCGCCTCGGGCCATGCAGCGACGATCAGCCGCGACGAGCGCGCGGGCAGGTTCGTCCAGATCTCCTCCGTCACGTGCGGCATCAACGGATGCAGCAGCTTCAGCAGCCGCTCGAGCGCTGCGGTCGCCGTCGCGCGCGCGTCCGCGTCGCCGTCGTACAGGCGCGCTTTCACCGCCTCGAGGTACCAGTCGCAGAAGTCGTCGAACGTGAGGTGGTACAGCTCGTCGGTGACGTGCGCGAAGTCGAACTCGGCGAGAAGCCCCTCGACCACGCGCTGCGTCTGGGAGAGCCGCGCAAGGATCCAGCGTTCCTCGAGCGACGCCGGCCGCTCGTCCGGCAGTGCCCCTTCACACGCCGTGACGATCAGGCGCGCGGCGTTCCACAGCTTGTTCGCGAGCTTGCCGCCCTCCTCGATCGCCGCAAAGGAGAAACGCACGTCCTGCGTGAGCGAGTTCTTCAGCAGCCCGTACCGGGTCGCGTCGGTGCCGTAGCGCTCGATCAGCTCGAGCGGGTCGATTCCCGTCCCGAGCGACTTCGACATGCGGCGACCGTCGGGGGCGAGCACGGTCGAGTGGATGACGACATCGGTGAACGGCACTTCCCCGAGCAGCTCGAGCCCGGAGAAGATCATGCGGTTCTCCCAGAGGCGGATGATCTCGCGCGCCGTCGTCTGCAGGTTCCCCGGGTAGAAGTAGCGGAGGTCCTCCGTTTGGTCGGGCCAGCCGAGTGTCGCGAACGGCCAGAGAGCCGACGAGAACCACGTATCGAGCACGTCCGTCTCGCGCCGGAGCGAGGTCGAGCCGCACTCCGCACACGCGGACGGCTCCGTCTCCTCGACCGTCACGTGGCCGTCCGGGCAGTACCAGACGGGAAGCTGATGCCCCCACCACAGCTGCCGCGACACGCACCAGTCCGGCGCGTTCTCGAGCGAGTCGATCGCGAAGCGGTGCTGGCTCTCGGGGTGGTAGCGCACCTCGCGGTTCCGGAGCGCCTCGAGCGGTCGACGCTTCAGCTCGTCCATCGAGCACCACCACTGCAACGAGATCAGCGGCTCGATGCGGTTCTCGCAGCGCTCGCAGAGCGCCACGCTGTGCCGGTAGTGCTCGCGCCCCTCGAGTTGGCCACGCTCCCTCAGCCAGTCGAGGATCCTCGCCTCGGCCTCCGCCTGCGTCAGCCCGTCGAGACCCTCGACCCCCGTGACGCGGCCGTCGGGCCCGATGCACATCGGCTCCGGCAGCCCGTGATCGCGGCCGATTTCGAAGTCGGTCGGATCGTGGCCCGGCGTGATCTTCAGCGCGCCTGTGCCGAACTCGCGCTCCACCCGCTCGTCGGCGATCACGGGCACGCGGCGCTCGACCCACGGCACCACGACCTCGCGTCCGACCAGATGGCGATAGCGGTCGTCCTCGGGATGCACGGCCACCGCGACGTCGGCGGGAATCGTCGCCGGCCGGACGGTCGCGATCGGGATGTAGCCGTCGCCGTCGGCGAGAGGGTAGTGGATCGTCGACAGCGTGTCGTCGACGTCCACGTGCACGAGCTCGAGATCCGAGAGCGACGTTCGGTGGTAGGGGCACCAGTTGATGATGCGATTGGCCCGATAGATCCAGCCGCGGCGGTACAGATGCACGAAGAACCGCATCACTGCGCGGATGTAGTCGTCGTCCATCGTGAAACGCGTCCGCCGGTAGTCGAGCGACGCGCCCATGCGCCTGAACTGCACGAGGATCTTGCCGCCGTACTCGTGCAACCACTCCCACACGCGCTCCTCGAAGCGCTCCCGGCCGAGCTCCTGCCGCGACGTGCCTTCGGCGATCAGCGCTTTCTCGACGACGTTCTGAGTCGAGATGCCCGCGTGGTCGTAGCCCGGCTGGAACAAGACGTTGTAGCCCTGCATGCGCTTGAAACGGACGACCGTGTCGCCCAGCGCGAGCTGGAGTGCGTGCCCCGTGTGCAGCTCGCCTGTCACGTTCGGAGGTGGATGCGCATCGACGTACGGCGTCCGCGACGGGTCGGGATCGGCGGCATAGAGACCCTCGCGCTCCCACGTCGCCTGCCAGCGCTCCTCCACACCGGTTGGGTCGTACCGCGGTTGCATGCCTGTGCTCATGGCTCTCGGACGCTAGCGGCAGACTGCGTAGCCCTGCATCGTGCGAGCGTTCGCGGCGGCGACGATCTGACCGTCCTCCAGCGCGACGGCACTGACGCGGCCGAGCGACCACGGCTGCTCGACCGCGACGTCGTGCCCGCGGCGACGCAGCTCCGCGATCGTCGCCTCACCCGCGCGCGACTCGATCGCCAGCGTGCGCGGCGCGAACCCGCGGGGGTAGAACGAGCTGATCAGGTGGTCGGTGTGCCATTCCGGCTCGTCGATCGCCTCCTGCAGGTTCCGCCCCCGGTCGACGCGACGCAGGAAGACGTGGAGCGCCCACTGCTCCTGCTGGTCGCCGCCCGGCGTCCCCCAGGCGAGCCACGGCTCGCCGCCGCGCAGCGCCAGGCCGGGCGAGAGCGTCGTCCGGGGCCGGCGGCGGGGTCGCAGCGACGACGGCAGCCCGTCCTCGAGCCAGGTCATCTGCAGCCTTGTCCCCAGTGGCCAGCCGAGCGCCGGGATCGTCGGCGAGCTCTGCAGCCAGCCGCCGCTCGGCGTCGCGGAGATCAGGTTGCCGAACCGATCGGCCACGTCGAGATGAACCGTGTCTCCCAGAGACGGCTCCCCCGAACCAAGTAGCAGTCTGGTACTTGGATCACGGATCGCCGGCAGCCGCCCGAGGCCTGGCCGCAGCTCGCCGCTCGCCTCCTCGCCGATCAGGATGCGCCGCTCGTCGGCGTAGTCGGTCGAGAGCAGCACGTCGAGCGGTACGTCGGCGTCGCCGTAACATGCGTCGCGATCGGCGAACGCGAGCTTCGCCGCCTCGGTGACGACGTGCATCAGGTCGCCTTCCTCGAGGCTCCCGACGTCGTATCCCTCGAGCAGACGGAGCTGCTGCAATGCCACCGGGCCCTGACCCCACGGCCCCGTCTTGCAGACGGTGACGCCGCGGTAGTCGGCCGTCACGGGCGATTCGAACGTTGCCCGCCAGCCGGCGAGGTCCTCGCGCGTGAGGAAGCCACCCTGCTCACGCGAGAAGCGGTCGATCTCGTCGGCGACGAAGCCGTCGTAGAAGATGCGCCGCGCGCGGTCGAGCTCGTCCTCGCGTGAGCCGCCGCGCGCCTCGTCGAGGAGTCGGCGCCAGGTCGCCGCGAGCGCCGGGTTGCGGAACGTCGAGCGTGGCCGAGGCGCCGGCAGGTAGAGGGCTGCCGACCCGGGCCAGTCGCGCAGCAGCGGCTCGGTGCGCTCGATCGTCGCAGTGATGCCGGGAACCACGGGATATCCACCCTCCGCAGATCCGATCGCGAACGCCAGCACGTCGGCGACCCGCCAGGTGCCGAACCGCTCGAGCAGCTCGAGCCAGCCGCCGAACGCGCCCGGCACGCACGCCGCGAGCACGCCGGTGCCAGGCACCAGATCGTGGCCGCGCGCGCGAAACGCGTCGATCGTCGCCGCGGCGGGCGCCGTTCCCTGCGCGCACAACACGAGCGGCCTGTTCTCGCCGGCCGACCAGAAGACCGCCGGCAGATCGCCGCCCGGGCCGTTCAGGTGCGGCTCGACGACCTGCAGCACGAACCCCGCAGCACAGGCGGCATCGAATGCGTTGCCGCCGCGCTCGAGCACGGCCATGCCTGCGGACGAGGCGAGCCAATGCGTCGATGCGACCGCGCCGAACGTCCCCCGCAGCTCGGGGCGGGTCGTGAAGCCTCCGCCGCTCACGGGAGCCGGTCGTAGGCGGTGGTGGTGAGGAAGTCCTTCATCGGGACGGTGAGGGCGACGTCGGCGAAGACCTGCTTCGCTTCGTCGGAGGCCTCGACGGCGGCGATCTCGGTGCGGACGCGTCCCTCGTCGAACCTCCCGGCCCGCACCCACGACCAGACCTGGGCGCGGGAGATCTCGGCGGTCGCGGCGTCCTCCATCAGGTTGTCGATCGCGGCCGCGCCCACACCCTGCAGCCACGCATCGACGTAGCGGACGCCGACGCTGACATTCACGCGCAAGCCTTCGTCGGTGATCTCGCCGCCCGGCACCGTGAAGTCGAGCAACTGGGCCTCGGTCACGCTCACGTCGTCGCGCAGCCGCTCGAGCTGATTCGGACGGCCGTCGAGGACGGCGTCGAACTCCGCTTGCGCGGTCGCCACGAGGTCGGGATGGGCGACCCACGTCCCGTCGAAGCCGTCGCCCGCCTCACGCCGCTTGTCCTCGCTCACCTTGGCAAGCGCGACCCGGTTCACCTCCGGGTCGCGGCGGGAGGGGATGAACGCCGCCATCCCGCCGATCGCGTGCGCCCCGCGCCCGTGGCAGGTGCGCACGAGCAGCTCCGTGTACGCCCGCATGAACGGCACCGTCATCGTCACCTGGGCGCGATCGGGAAGCAGCGCCCCCTGCTTCTTGATGCAGCTGAAGATGTAGTCCCAGCGACCCGCGTTGAGGGCGCACGAATGCTCGCGCAGCTCGTACAGGATCGCGTCCATCTCGAACGCCGCCGGGATCGTCTCGATCAGCACCGTGCACTTGATCGCCCCGTGCGGCAGCCCCAGCTCCTCCTCGGCGAGCTGAAACGCCTGCGCCCACAACCTGGCCTCCTCGTGCGACTCCAGCTTCGCCAGATAGAAGTACGGCCCCGTTCCGCGCTCCAGCTGCTCGCGCGCGTTCGCATGCACCGTCAGCCCGAAGTCGAACAGCGACGCGCTCACCGGCACGCCGTCGACCAGATGATGGCGCTCGACGAGATGCCAGCCCCGGTTCCGCACGACCAGCGTCGCCACCTCCTCGTTCAGCCGGTAGTGCTTGTCCGGCGTCTCGAGCTCGATCGTGCCGCGCACCGCGTCATGGACGTTCTGCTGGCCGGCGCGCACGTTCTCCCACGTCGGCGAGTTCGCATCCTCGAAATCCGCCATGAACACGCGCGCACCCGAATTGAGCGCGTTGATCATCATCTTCCGGTCGACCGGCCCCGTGATCTCCACCCGCCGATCCCGCAGATCCGCCGGAGCCGCAGCAACCCTGAACTCCACCGGGGCCGCCACAAAACGCAGCTCGCCACCCCGCCGCTCCTCACGCACCGCCAACAGCCGCAACCGCTCCGGATTCAGCTCACGATGGAGGCGATCGACGAACGCGAGCGCCTGCGACGACAGGACGTCCGGCACTAGTCGTAGCTGCGAACCACGACTTCGGCGACGCAGACCGGCTTCTCGCCACCCTCCCGCTCGATCGTGGCGAGGTGCGTCATCTGGCGGCCGCCCGGAAACTCCTCGACCGTCTTCACCTCGAACGTCGCCCTGAGGCGTGAGCCGACGGGGACCGGCGCCGGGAAGCGCACCCGGTTGACGCCGTAGTTGATCCCCATGCTGCCCTCCTTCGGGACGACCTCGTCGGAGGCGACGGGCAGCAGTGACAGGGTCAGATACCCGTGCGCGATCGTCGAGCCGAACGGACCGTCCTTCGCGCGCTCGGGATCGACGTGGATCCACTGGTGATCGCCCGTCGCCTCCGCGAACCGGTCGATCTTCTCCTGCGTGATGTCGATCCAGCTCGACGGGCCGAAGACGTCGCCGACCTGCACGGCGCCTAAGCCGACTCTTCGGCGAGCTCGGGCTCGTCGAGACCGCCGCCGGCACTCGTCACGAGCGTCGGCTTGAGACCCTTCTCGATCGTCTCCTTCGTGATCACGCACTTGGAGACGTCCTTGCGCGAGGGCAGCTCGAACATCACATCGAGCAACGCGTTCTCGATGATCGAGCGCAGACCGCGGGCACCGGTCTCGCGGTCGAGCGCCTTGTCGGCGATCGACCAGAGCGCGTCGTCGGTGAAGACGAGGTCGATCGAGTCGTAGTTGAAGAACCGCTGGTACTGCTTGACGAGCGCGTTCTTCGGTTCGGTCAGGATCTGCACGAGGTCCTCGCGCTTCAGCTGGTGAACTGCCGAGACCACCGGCAGACGGCCGATGAACTCGGGGATCAGGCCGAAGTTGAGGAGGTCTTCCGGCATCACGCCGCCGAGCAGTTCGGCACTCTCGCTGTCGCGCTTCGACGAGATCTGGCGGCCGAACCCGACCGCGTTCTTGCCGATCCTCTTGGCGATGATCTTGTCGAGGCCGGCGAACGCGCCGCCGCAGATGAACAGGATGTTCGTGGTGTCGATCGAGAGGAACTCCTGGTGCGGGTGCTTGCGCCCGCCCTGGGGCGGCACCGAGGCGACCGTTCCCTCGAGGATCTTGAGCAGCGCCTGCTGGACACCCTCGCCGGACACGTCGCGCGTGATCGAGGGGTTGTCCGCCTTGCGCGCGATCTTGTCGACCTCGTCGATGTAGATGATCCCGGTCTCTGCCTTCTTGATGTCGAAGTCGGCGGCCTGGATCAGCTTCAGCAGGATGTTCTCGACGTCCTCACCGACGTACCCGGCCTCGGTCAGGGCCGTGGCGTCTGCGATCGCGAACGGCACGTTGAGGATCCGCGCGAGCGTCTGCGCGAGATGTGTCTTGCCGCAGCCGGTCGGCCCGAGCAACAGGATGTTCGACTTCTGCAGCTCGACGTCGCCGTCTTCGGCACCCATCTGGACGCGCTTGTAGTGGTTGTAGACCGCGACCGAGAGCGTGCGCTTCGCCTCCTCCTGCGACACGACGTAGTCGTTCAGCGAGGCATAGATCTCCTTGGGGCGAGGCAGGTTGTCGAGGTCGAGGGAGCTCGGCGTGGTGAGCTCCTCGTCGATGATCTCGTTGCAGAGATCGATGCACTCGTCGCAGATGTAGACGCCCGGACCGGCGATCAGCTTCTTGACCTGGCGTTGCGACTTGCCGCAGAAGCTGCAGAGAAGCTGCTCGTTTCCTTCGCTCGCCCGCGCCATCCCTGTCTCCTTTTACCCCAGTTTTGCCTCGACGGCTAGGCAGCCGCCGCAGCCGGGCCTGTCTCGCGGTGGGTGATGACCGAGTCGATGATCCCGTAGTCCTTGGCTTCAGCGGGGCTCAGGAAGAAATCCCTTTCCATATCTCGCGAGATCTCCTCCTGCGACTTGCCCGTGTGATGGGTGTAGATCTCCTCCAGGCGCCGCTTGAGGCCGATCACCTCACGCGCCTGGATCTCGATGTCGGTGCCCTGGCCCTGGAACCCGCCGGAGACCTGGTGGATCAGGATCCGTGAGTTCGGCAGCGACATGCGCTTCCCTTTCGCGCCGCCCGCCAGCAGCAACGAGCCCATGCTCATCGCAATGCCGACGCAGATCGTCTGGACGTCCGGCTTGATGAACTGCATCGTGTCGTAGATCGCCAGGCCCGCGTACACCGAGCCGCCGGGCGAGTTGATGTACAGGTTGATGTCCTTGTCGGGGTCCTCCGATTCGAGGTGGAGGAGCTGGGCGATGATCAGGTTGGCGATCTGGTCGTCGACCGGCGTGCCGAGGAAGACGATGCGCTCGGCCAGCAGGCGCGAGTAGATGTCGAAGGCGCGCTCGCCGCGCGACGTCTGTTCTACGACCATCGGGATCAGTGGCATGTGTCTGTCACTCCTTGGTGCCTGGGGTCCATAGCTTCGGGGCGTCCGCCTGCGGCTCCTGCCCAGGCGTCCAGATGCTCTCGCGCGCCGCATGCAGATCCGGCTCGATCGGCTTCACCTCGGCCGCGATGCGATCGAGAGCCTTCTTCAGCCGCAAGTCCTCGCGCACGCGGTCGGCGCCGCCGTCGGCGACGAACGCGTCGATGTCCGACTCCGACTCGCCGGCCTCTTGCAGCTCGGTGCGAATCTCCTCGTCGGTGACCTCGAGGCCGAGCGAGTCGGCCACGGCCTCGAGCACCAGCTCGCGCGCGACCGAAGTCCTGGCCTCGGCGCGCAGGCGCTGCTCGAGCGCCTCCGGTGACTGACCTGTCAGCTGCAAGTAGGAGTCGGCGTCGATGCCGCGCGCCTGAAGGCTGCGCGCAAGGCCGGTGAGCAGCTCTCGCGTCCGAAGCTCGACGAGCGGTCCCGAAGCATCGACGTTCGACGCCCTGACGAGCTCGTCGATCGCCGCAGCGCGGAAGACACCCTCGAGCTCGTCGGCGACCTGCCCCCGAAGGCGATCCTCGATCTCGGTGTGGAGCTCCGCATACGTGTCGAACTCGGAGGCCGCCCGGGCGAGCTCGTCGTCGAGCGGCGGTAGCACGCGCTCGTGGATCGACTTGACCGAGACCGTGGCGCGGCGCGTTTGGCCGTCGGCGAGCTCGTACGCAACGTCACGACTCTCGCCGGCCTGCAGACCGCGGATGCCGTTGTCGAGCTCTTCGACCAGCCGTTCCGAGCCGAGCTCGACGACGTAGTCGCGCTGCGCGGATCCGTCTTCCGCACCGAGGTCGACGACCACCGTGTCTCCCTGCTGCGCGGCACGGCCTTCGACGGGCACGAGCTCTGCAACGGAGCGCTGCAGCGCTTCGAGCTCGGCCTGGACCGCCTCCTCGGGCACGGTCGCCTCGTGCTTCGGAACCTCGAGCTGCGTCCAGTCGGCGGGCTCCGGCTTCGGGTGCACGGCAACCGTCGCGGAGAAGTGCCACGCCTCCGAATCGGACGTCGGCAGGCTGTACTCGTACTCCGGCTGGGCCGCAGGGTTGAGTCGCGCGCGTGTCGCGGCGCTCCAGAACCAGCCGCTGATGTGACTCTCGACCGCCTCCGAGTAGATGCGGTCGCGGCCGATGCGCTGGACGAGGATCGGCATCGGCACCTTGCCGCGCCGGAAGCCTGGGACGCGAACACTCGCGGCGAGATCGGCGGCGGCGTGCTCGACCGCGTGGTGCACGTCGCCGGCCGGCACGTCGACCGTCAGCTTGACCTTGTCTTCCGCGAGCTGCTCGATCTGCGTGGCCATGGGGTCCGGCCATTGAATCATGCGGGTAGCTTCTGGCCGATGGACGTCGACGACGCGATTCGCGTGCGCAGGACGCACAAGCAGTACGGTGCAACGCCTGTCGACCCCGAGACACTCGCCTCGATCCTCGACCTCGCGCGTTGGGCCCCGAACCACCATTTGACGCAGCCGTCCCGCTTTCGCGTGCTCGGCCCGGAGACGCGAGCGCACCTCGAACGCGCCTGCGGCGACAAGGAAGCCGCGAAGCTCCGACGTGCGCCGACTCTCGTCCTCGCCACGGCGCTCCTGACCGGCGACCCGCACACCGACGAGGAGGATCTCCTCTCGACCGCGTGCGCGGTCTACGCGATCCTGCTCGGGGCGACCGCGCGCGGGCTCGCGTCCTACTGGCGCACGCCGGCGGCACTCGGGGAGCCGGACGCCCGGCGGGTGCTCGGCCTGGAGCCGAGCGAGCGCGTCGTCGGGCTCATCCACCTCGGGCCGAGGGCGAGCGACCCGCCGGTGAAGGAGCGCCAGCCGCTCGAGGCGCTGGTCGAGACGCTGCCCTGACGACCCGGCCAGCGGCCGCTTCGTCGGCCACCGGCCAAGCATGCCGCCGCAGGTGCGGGCGAGAGGAGTCGAACCTCCAAGGGCCTACGGCCCACCGGGACCTAAACCCGGCGCGTCTGCCAATTCCGCCACGCCCGCGCGGTCACGGAAGCGTAACCGCGCGGGCAGAGGCTGCTCTCAGGCGCGAGCCGAGACCGCACCCTCCGTGATCCGCATCTCGGCGATCTCGAACGCTTCGAAGGCGGGTGTCGGGAAGCCCGCGGCGGCGACCGCCGCGCGCACCTCCGGTTCCTCGGCCATCGCATGGCGTCCTTCGTCGTTCTCCCAGAGGTTGATCGCGAGGATCCCGTCGGGCGTCCGCGCCACGATCGTGCCGAGCCCGCCGTGCTGCGGAGCGATCCGCTCCCCGACCGGGACGAGGTGCTCCCGCATCTTGGCAACCAACTCGTCGGTATCGCCGGTGATCCTCATCATCGAGACGACGGCCACTGTCCACCTCCTGTTCGGGTAAGACCTCTCGCGCGAACCTACCGCCGGCTTTCTTATGGCTGTTAACGTAATGGCTGCTTGGATAAGGAAGCGACGAACCCGTTCCGCTTCGGCGCGCTCGCCCTGGGCGCGGCGTTCACCGACCGCCAGCCCGAGCTGCGCGAGCTCGTCGCCGAGCTCCGGAACGGCCAGGACGTGCTCGTCTACGCCCCGCGCCGCTACGGGAAATCCTCGCTCGTGCTGCGCGCAGCCGCCCGCGCCGAGCGCGAAGGAGCGCTCGTCGGGTACGTCGACCTGCTCAGGGTCACGAGCAAGGAGCGATTCGCCGCCGCACTGGCGCGGACGATCCACCGCGATCTCGACACCGCGCCCGGCCGCGCCTACGAGCGGGCGGCGGAGCTGTTCCGCGGCTTGCGCGTCGTGCCGTCGATGGAGGTCGATCCACAGGACGGCTCGCTGGCCTTCAGCTTCCGCGCGACACGCCGCCGAACCGATATCGACGACACGATCGAGTCGCTGCTCGAGCTGCTCGGCCGGATCGCGGCCGACCGGCGCCGTCGCGTCGTCATGATCTTCGACGAGTTCCAGGAGATCGTCGAGCTGGACCCCCGCTACCCCAACCTCCTGCGCGCGGTGTTCCAGGCGCAGCCCGAGGTCGCACACGTCTATCTCGGGAGCAAGCGACACGTCCTCGATCGGATCTTCGGCGACCGGAACGAGCCGTTCTGGCGCAGCGCGAAGAAGATCGAGATCGGCCTGATCCCAACGGGCCTGTTCGCCCGCTTCGTGCGCTCACGCTTCGAGCGGACGGACAAGGGCATCACGGAGGGCGCCGCGACCCGGCTTCTCGAGCTCACCTCCGGCCATCCCTACGCAACGCAGGAGCTCGCCCACGAGGTCTGGGAGCGAACACCGGGCGGCGCGTTCGCGTACGAGTCGGACGTCGACGCCGGTCTCGAGAGCGTGCTCCGTGCCGAGCACAATCACCTCGAGCAGCTCTGGGCGGACGCTCCGCGCACCCAGCGGCGACTTCTGACCGCACTCGCGGCCGAGCCCACCGCGTCGCCCTACGCCGAGGACTATCGAACCGCCCATGATCTCCCTGCGGCGCCGACGCTCCAGTCGGCGCTGACCGCACTCGTCCGCAAGGAGCTGGTCGGGCGGCTCGAAGACGGGACGCTTGCAATCGTCGAGCCGTTCCTCGCCGCGTGGGTGGCACGCGAGGCCCTCTGACTACTGCTCAAGCGGCAGGCCGCGGATGCCGATGTTCCGGGTGTGGACCTTCCCCTGGACCTGAACACACACGCCCACCTGTTCCGGGATGTTGCGGTTCTGGTCGGTGTGTTCATCGTCGTCATCTGGTTGCTCTTCCGTTTCGCGAGTCGCTGAGAGAGCGACGAACCGAAACCTCTCGCCGGTGGCTACGCAGTGGCCCCGGCAGGAATCGAACCTGCGCACGGAGCTTCGAAGGCTCCCGCTCTGTCCTCTGAGCTACGGGGCCGGGCCGCCGTCAGCGTACCGGCGCCTCCGGGCCGAGTTGCCCCGACTCGTGCGCCTGGGGCCCCTCGACCATCAGGGTGGCAGAGGGGACTCGAACCCCCGACCACCGGGACCACAACCCGGGGCTCTACCAACTGAGCTACTGCCACCGTGCGCGCTCATCGTATCCGCGCCTGGATGACGCGTCGGCCCGACTACCATGGCGCCCCATGCGCCGGGCCGCTCTGCTCGCGATCGTCCTCGTCGGCGCCGTCCTGCTCGCGCGCAGCGCCTCGGCCCGTCCGGAGACGGCATTCTGCAACGCGTTGCAGCTGACAGGCCGGTTCACGGTCGTTCCGGGAAGCGCCGGCGCCGGCAACATCGTCTACGCGCTCGCCCTGCGCAACCACTCGCCGAAGACCTGCGCCGTCACCGGGCTGCCGAGCGTGACGCTCATCGGCCTGCACAACAAGACGCTGCCGACACACGTCCGTGCCGCCGCACCCAACCAGCTGACCGCGGTGCTGGTTCAGCTTCCGCA
Source organism: uncultured Thermoleophilia bacterium (assembly GCA_963851065.1). GTDB lineage: Bacteria > Actinomycetota > Thermoleophilia > Gaiellales > Gaiellaceae > PALSA-600. The sequence continues at coordinate 134,323 of CAWKNW010000009.1, read as the reverse complement.
CGGAGCGTCGGCGCGCGCAACAGCTCGTTTCTCGCCGGACGTCCCGGGCCCGGGCGAACACAAGCGAGGTGCGTGCGAGCCGAAGGCATACGCGCTCGCGGTGAACGACCCGGGCGGCGGGGTGACACTCGCGCCGGTGCAGCCGCCGACGCCCGTCTGCGAGCACGGGCAGCTGCAGTTCAAGGCGTACACGCTCGCGCCCTGACGTCAGGCAGGCGTGAAGATGCCCTGCAGCCGATCGACCGCATCCGGCACGAGCCGGTAGAACCGAGCACGACGCCGGCCCTCGAATCGGTGGAAGCACGCAGTGCCGGTTCGTACTTTCGTGCGATTCGCAAGCGGCGAGACAGGGTTACCTTCGACGAGAGCAAGTGGCGATCGCGAAGGGAGCGGTCCCATGGGCAGTCTCAACCTCGCCGGCCGCGCCGGCCGTTGGAGTACCACGCACTGGAAGACAGCCGCATTCGGCTGGCTCGCGATCGCCGTCGGCTGTGTCGTCGTGGGCAGCGCCGTGGGGGCCCAGCAGATGAAGTCGTGGGGGGTCGCGAACGGCGAGTCGCGCCGCGCCGAGCAGATCCTCGATCAGGCCAACTTCAGCGTCCCCGCTCAGGAGAGCGTGCTCGTGCAATCGCGGAGCGCCACGGTCGACGAAGCGGCCTTCACCTCCGCGATCGCGGGTGTCGTCCAGACCCTCTCCGAGCTCCCGAACGTCGAGCAGATCACCTCCCCGGTCAACTATCCGAACGCGGGGCTCATCTCGCGCGATCGCCACTCCGCCCTGGTCGAGTTCTCGATCAAGGGCAAGGCGGACGACGCCAAGGACAAGATCGCCCCGATCCTCGCCGCAGTCGGCACCGTCCAGGCGGGCTACCCGGGTGTGCTCGTCGAGGAGTTCGGCCAGGCTTCGTCTCAGTACGAGCTCGACCAGCGGTTCGCAGGCGACATGAACCGGGCCGAGCTGACGTCGCTTCCGTTGACGATCGGGATCCTGATCGTCGCGTTTGGTGCGCTGGTCGCTGCAGGCCTTCCGGTCCTGCTCGCGTTCGCGGCCGTCCTGGCCGCCACGGGTCTCAACAACCTGGTCAGCCACCTCGTCCCGACGGACGCGCAAACGCTCGCCGCGGTCATCTTGATGATCGGGATGGCAGTCGGGATCGACTATTCACTGTTCTATCTGCGCCGCGAGCGCGAGGAGCGTCGCGGCGGCCTCGATCCTCATCAGGCGCTGCTCCGCACGGCGCGCACGTCAGGGCAAGCGGTGCTGATCTCCGGCGCGACCGTGCTGATTGCGATGGCCGGGATGTTCGTCTCGGGCAACTCGCTGTTCGACACGATCGGCATCGGGACGATGATCGTCGTCCTCGCAGCGATGATCGGCTCGCTCACCGTCCTTCCCGCGCTGCTCCACCGCCTCGGCGACAAGGTCGACAAGGGCCGGATCCCGCTCTTCCGCAGCCGGCCGAGCGACGACGGGCGGTGGGGACGGTTCATTGCCGCGGTGCTCCGCCGCCCGGCGATCGCGGTCGTGCTCTCGGCAGGTGGACTGCTCGTGCTCGCCATGCCGGCCATGTCGATGCACACGAAGCTGCCGAACCTGACCGACCTCCCGCACGATCTGAAGATCGTTCGAACCTACGAGCGGATCCAGGGCGCCTTCCCGGGCTCGCAGACACCGGCGGTGGTCGTGGTCAAGGCGCCGAACGTGGAGGCGCCGGCGATGCAGCGCGCATACACCCTCTTCCGGCGGCGCGCGCTCGCGACCGGCGAGCTCTTCGCGCCGTTCACCGTCACCGTCAACCCGGACCACACCGTGGCGCGCATCGATTTCGCGATCGCGGGTAACGGCGACAATGCAGCCTCGGTGCAGGCGCTGCACACGCTGCGGAATTCGGTCATCCCACCGATCGCCGAGAAGCTGCCCGATACCGTCGTCGCGGTCACGGGTGTCACCGCCGGCACGTACGACTTCAACCACCAGATGCGTGCCCGGCTGCCGTACGTCTTCCTGTTCGTGCTCGGCCTCGCATTCACGTTGCTGCTGCTCACGTTCCGGTCGATCGTGATCGCCGCGACGGCGGTCGTCCTGAATCTCTTGTCCGTCGGCGCCGCGTACGGCATCCTCGTCGCCGTCTTCCAGCGAGGCTGGCTGGCCGGGCCGCTCGGCTTCCAGACGAACGGCGCTGTCGTCAGCTGGCTGCCGCTCTTCCTCTTCGTCGTCCTCTTCGGCCTGTCGATGGACTACCACGTGTTCATCCTGAGCCGGATCAAGGAGCTTCACGACGCCGGCGCGACGACGGAGGATTCGATCCGGCTCGGAATCACGCGCACCGCCGGCACCGTGACGAGCGCGGCGATCATCATGGTCGCCGTCTTCGGCCTCTTCGCGACGCTGAGCATGATCATGATGCAGCAGATGGGCTTCGGTCTCGCCGTCGCCGTTCTGATCGACGCGACGGTGATCCGCGCGGTCCTCGTCCCCGCGACGATGAAGCTCCTCGGCGAATGGAACTGGTACCTGCCGGGCTGGCTCGCCTGGCTTCCGAGCCTTTCTGCCGAAGGGCCCGTCTCGGATGCGCCCGGGAGGATTCGAACCCCCGACCAACGGCTTAGAAGGCCGCCGCTCTTCCACTGAGCTACGGGCGCGTGCCCGTGCAAGCGTAGCCCCGCGCGGGGCCGGCGCTAGCCTCTGGCGCCGAAGTCGGTGGTGATGATCGTGACGGGGCGGTCGCGATACACGCCGCCTGCGCGGCCAACGTGAACCGCGGCGATGCCGATCTCGTGCCAGGAGGCGTCGAGGATGTTCGCGCGGTGCTCGGGAGAGCTCATCCAGGCCGCCAGCGCTTGCGAGGCGTCGATGTCCGGCGACGACCAGAGCAGGTTCTCCCCGACTGTCCAGGTCCCGCTTCGGGGCGGCGCGTACCAGCGCTCGATGCGCTTCCAGAAGACGGTGCCGTCGGCCGAGTCGTGCGAGAAGTAGCCCTCCGTGGCGAGCTCGCGCGAATGGAACGCCGCCGCCGCCGACAAGCTCGCGTTCAGGTGCAAGGGGCTGAGCCCGTGCGCGACGCGGATCGCGTTCAACCGCCCGAGGACGCCGGCATCCAGCGCCGCGACCGCCTGCTGCCGCTGCGCCGGTGCCGGCAGGGCGACAGGCGCCGCTGCCCCACCGAGCAGCGAAACGACCAGGACGAGACGAAACACCCGCGCAATCACCTCTCTCACGATGGGCGCGAACCGGCGCGAGGCATCACCCGTACGAGTGAACTCACCGTGGGCGGCCCGACGTTGTTACGGTCTCGTCATGAGCCTCCGCGCCTCGCCCGCGGTCGAGCATGTCGCCCTGCCGGGCGGCGGATCCGTGACGGTCTGGGTCGGCGTCCCCGACGATCCGTACATCGACGACAAGTCCCAGCTGACAACGGTCGACGTGCAGCTGCGCGAAGGGCGATCGGTGCTCGCGAGCGTGTCGACGGTGCTCGAGCCGAACGACGTGTCGCAGGGTGTTGCGTTGGCGCGCGAGGTGCGCGCCGCACTCGAGGCGGGCGAGATCGGCCTGCACGCGCACGAGCTCGAGCCGTTCGCCGATCGCCTCCGCTAGGAGGCTCTCACAGCGCCGCCGGGACGTTCTCGACCCGGCGAGTCGTTGATCCACGCATGAGCGGCCGGCGCGACCTCGGCGTCCTCCACGGAAGCGCGCTCTACCTCGGCGCGCTGATCGGCCCGGGCCTACTGCTCATCCCGGCACTCGCGGTGCAACGAGCCGGTGCTGCTTCGATCATCGCCTGGGCCGGACTGCTCGCTCTGTCTGCACCGCTCGCGATCACGTTCGCCGCGTTGGCCGTTCGTCATCCCGTCGCCGGCGGCGTGTCCACCTACGTGCGCGAAGGGCTCGGGGACGATGCAGCCGCGGTGACCGGTGGGTGGTTCCTCGCGGCAGTTCTGATCGGCGCACCCGCGGTGTCGCTGATCGGCGGTTACTACGTCGCCGCGCTCACCGGCTCGGGGACGGTCGTCGCGACGAGCGTCGGCCTCGCGATGTTCCTCACGGTGCTCGTGGCCAACGTGCTCGGGCTCCGCGTTTCGGCCGGCTTCCAGCTCGCGCTCTCGTCTGTGCTGATCGTCGTGGTGGCGGTGGCGGTCACGGTCGCGCTCCCGTCCCACGGCGGCGACCACTGGTCCCCGTTCGCTCCGCACGGCTGGTGGGCGATCGGGACCGCGGCGAACATCCTCGTCTGGCTCTTCATCGGCTGGGAGGCGGTCGCGCAGCTCGCCGGCGATTTCCGCCGCCCCGAGGTCGAGCTGCCGCGGGCGATGGCAATCGCGTTCGTCACGATCGCTTTCCTGTACCTGGGCCTGGCGGTCGCGACGATCGGCGTCACCTATGGCACAGGCTCGCGCGTCCCGCTTGCCGACCTGATCTCTGTCGGGTTCGGCCGCGTCGGCCGCGATGCAACGGCAGTGCTCGCAGTTGCGCTGACGATGGGGACGATGAACGTCTACACCGGCGCCGCCGCCAAGCTCGCGGCCTCGATGGCAACGGACGGTGCACTGCCGCGATGGCTGGCGGGAGACGCCGAGCGCAGCGTGCCGCGTCGGCCGCTCGCCGTGATCTCGCCGGTCGTGATCGTCATCCTGGCCGGGCTCGCCGCGGGCGTCGGGAGCACCGACGACCTCGTGCGTGCCACGTCCGCTCTGTTCATCGCCGTGTATGTCCTCGCGCTCGCCTCGGCAGCCCGAATCCTCGACGGCCCCGTCCGCGCCGCCGCAATGGTCTCGCTGGTCGCGATGTGCGTCCTTGGCCTGTTCTCGGCCTGGTTCCTGATCGTTCCGCTCGTCGCCGCGCTGCTCTCGCTCGCGCTGCGGCGGCAGCTTCGCCCCCGTTCAGCGCGCCGTCTGCGCCAGCCCGATCGCGACCAGGACGACCGCCGCGCCGACCAGCTGGACGCCGTCCAGTGACTCGGACAGCCACGCCCAGCCGACGAGTGCGCCGACCACCGGCTCGAGCATGGCCACGATGCCGGCCCGCGTCGCCGAGATGTGGCGCAATGCGCTGACGAGGAGGAAGAACGGGATCATCGTCCCGAGCACGATCATCCAAGCCGCCAGCGCCCAGACCGGAAGGTGGAACGTGTGCAGGTTCCCTCCGAGCGAGGTCGTCTTCGTCAGAGCGCCGCCCGGGAACGACCACCACGGCGCCAGCACAGCCCAGAAGACGGAAGCGAAGGCGAATCCGTAGGCGAGCAAGGAGACGGCGTCGCGCCCGCCGACGACGTGCTCGGCGAGGAGGACGTAGAGCGCGTAGGCGAATGCGCCGGCCAGCGCGAAAGCGACGCCCGCCGTCGCCAGGCTCTCGCCGCCGCCGAAGACGTCGACGATCAGTGACAGGCCCGCGAGGGCGAGAGCCAGCGCCACCCAGATCCGCCGGCGGACCGGATCGTGGTAGACGAAACGTGCCCAGAGCGCGACGAGCAGTGGGGCGAGGTACTCGATCAGGAGCGCGATGCCGATCGCCAGGCGGTGAATCGCGAGGAAGTAGAACCACTGGACGAAGGCAAGGCCGCCGATCCCGAAGACGAGCAGATACGGGAGCTCGCGCCGCGTCATCCCGAGCCGGCGGGGGGCGGTGAGAGCAACCACGGCGGCCAGGCCGACGGCGGCGCCGAGGGAGCGCACCTGCGCGAGACGCTCGGCAGAGAGCCCCGTGGCGAGGATCGTCTTCGAGACGGCACCGTTGATCCCCCAGAGGACGGCAGCCGAGGCGGCCATCGCGTACGCGAGGCGCGGACGGCGGTGACGGGCGCTCGGGACGGGGAACGGCGCCTCGGTCACGGCCGCCGAACCTACCCTAGTGCTCCCGGCCGCAAATACGGTTGTCGGCCCGGCCGGAAGCACTCTGAGCTCGTAATCGGGACGGTCGGATTCGAACCGACGGCTTCCGCCTCCCAAAGGCGGCGCTCTACCAGGCTGAGCTACGTCCCGTCAGTGTCTGAGTGTAGGCGCGCCGGCCGCCGGCGCAGGGACCGGTCAGAGCTGCCAGTCGCCGTGCCGCAGGATCGGCACGACGTTCCCCTGCGCATCGACGCCGTCGACCTCGAGCTCCTTCGAGCCGATCATGAAGTCCGTGTGAATCGACGAATGGTTGAGACCCCGTGCGCTCCGCTCCTCGCGCGAGAGCTTCTCCGCCCACGAGACGGCATTGACGATCGACGCACCGAGCGCGATGTGCGACGACGCGTTCTCGTCGAAGAGCGTCTCGTAGAAGACGAGCCCCGTCTTGCCGACCCGCGAGTCGGCGTCCACGAGAGCGACCTCGCCGAGGCGCGCCGCACCTTCATCGGTGGCGACGTGCGTCCGCATGACGTCTTCTCCGGTCGCTGCACGCACGTCGACGGCGCGTCCTCCCTCGAACCGGACGGTGAGATCGCGCACGATCGTCCCCTGGATCTGAAGCGGCAGCGTCGAGCGGACGACGCCGTCCACGCGACGGGCGTCGGGCGCCGTGAAGACCTCCTCCGTCGGCATGTTCGCGACGTGCTCGATGCCGCGTGACACGTCGAGCGCCGCCTTCCATTCGCCCTCCGGATGGAGGCCGATCGTCAGGTCGGTGCCGGGGCCGCGGTAGCGCAGGTGGTCGAAGCGGTGCTCGTTGAGCGTGTCGGCACGCCGCTGCAGCTTCGCGATGTGCTCGCGCCAGGCGGCAACCGGATCCGGCTCGTCGAGCCGGACAGCGGTCTCGACCGCCGCCCACAGCCGCTCGACGTCGGGCTCGCCGAACACGGTCTGCGCCCATCCTTCGTTCGGATAGGGGACGATCGTCCAGTTGGAGAGGCCGTCGGTGAGCTTCAGCGACTCCTCGCCGAGCTCGCGCATGCGAGCCCTGCCGACGCGGCCGCCGTCGAGATCTGCGAACAGCTCCGGCTCCGGGTTGCCCGTGATCGAGACGAGTGCGCCGCCGATCTCGCCGATGTGGCGGATGCGTTCGACGAGCCAGGGTGGCGAGAAGCCGATTGCCTCGTCCGAGGCGTACTCGATGCACGCTCGGCGCACGTGCTGGTCGCCGTAGTAGACGTCGACGTACCGCGCTCCGGCCGCATACGCCTCTTCCGCCACGGCGCGGGCGAGGGGCGCATGCTCGGCGAGCGCGTTGACGGCAAGCGTCTGCCCCCGCTGGAGGTTGCAGCCGACCTGGACGGCCAGCCGCGCCAGCGCTTGGATTCTCTCTGCACGGTCCGGCACGGCGGGACAGACTAGCTTCCGGTCCGCCCTCTCCATCCGCCCTCTCGATCCGCCCTAGACTGACGCGCCGTGAGACGGTTCGCCCTCGGAGCGCTGCTGGCCGCCGGAGTGCTCGCCGGCTGCGGCAAGAGCACCCCGACCTATTCACTGGCGAAGTCGTCCGCGTGCCTGCGCCAGGACGGCGTGGCGCTCGGTGGACAGCTCGACTTCGTCGCGACGACAGCGACCGGCGGCGCGGTGCGGGTGCGACTTCGCGACAACTCCCTGACGCTCGTGTTCGGCCAGACTCAGGGCGACGCCGACAACATCGACGCCGCATACCGCCGCTTTCGTGCGAGCAACGTCGGGATCGACGACATCCTCCGTCGCCAGGGAAACGCGGTGATGCTGTGGCAGCAGCACCCGAGCGACGACGATCTGGCGACGATCACCGGCTGCCTCAAATGAGAAGTCGACGCGCATCACGACTCGGCTGACGGCCGCCGCCGTGCGGTCGCGACGACGTACTGCCTGGTCACGCAGAAGCCGGCGGGATCTTCGTTCGCAGCTTCGAGAACCGAGAGCATGCGCGTCCGGACCTCCTCGTCGAGGCCGTGCCTCTGCAGGATGCTGCGGCCGGCGACCACGAGCGGATGACTCTCGATCTCGGCGTCGAGATAGTCGCCCGGCGAACGACCGACGAAGGAGAGGCGGCGCTCCTCGACCTCGATCCGATACCCGTGCGGATTGAACAGCCCTTCCAGCGCCTCCCGGTCGTGCCAGGCAAAAGGCGTCGGCCCGGGTGGCGTTCCGAGCGCGCGCATCACAGCCTCCTGCCCGATCCGATTCAGTTCCGAGATCGCCCCGCCCGGGATCCAGGCGCTGAGCACGATCCGGCCGCCGTCGCGGCTGACCCGGGTCAGTTCCGCGGCGGCCGCCGCGGCGTCGGCGGCGAAGATGACCCCGAACACCGACACGACGGCGTCGGCGCTTGCCTCCGGGAGCGGTATCGCCGCCGCCTCGCCGGCCACGAAGGTCGCCTCGAGCTCACGCGCCGCCGCCTCGGCGCGCGCGACCTCGAGCAGCCGTGCCGCCGGGTCGACCCCGATCACCCGCGCGCCGCGTGCAGCCGCGAGGAGGGCGGCGTTGCCGGTGCCACAGCCGACATCGACGACCAGCTCCCCGGCCAGCGGCGCTGCCCGCGCCACGACCGCCTCGGCGGCCAGAAGCAGCTGCGCCGCCGTCCGCTCGTAGCATCCGATGCTCCAGTCAGCACGCGACGCCACAATCCCCTCTCGGCGGAGCGTCGTCGTTCGCTCGCTTGCGGGAATGATGCCATGAAGCGGCGGCGCCGAAAGCGCGATAATCGTGCCTTGAAGGTCGAGCCTCTCCTCGGGAACGCGATCGGGTCAGCCAACGACAACTTCGTCATCGTCGAGTGGACGGCCGAGGTCGGCGACCATTGGATCGCGCCCCTTCACGTCCACGACCAGGACGACGAGGCGTGGTACGTGCTCGAAGGGGCACTTGGCTTCCGGCTGGGCGACGACAACGTCGAGGCTCGCCCCGGCTCCGCCGTGCTTGCTCGACGGGGCACGCCTCACACCTACTGGAACGCGGGTGCGAGCGAAGCGCGGTACCTCCTGGTGATAACGCCGCGGATCGCACACTTGATCGACGAAGTCCATCGACCGGGTGCTGATATTGCCGCCGTCTTCGCTGCGCACGAGTCGCGCCTCGTCTAGGTCGCGCTCGCCTGGGTCAGTGTTGCGCAATGTCCCCCGAGGGTGTTGTCGGGGGGCCGCTCGTTGCGGCGCGAATCGCAGAGCCGTAGGGTCATCGCGTGGGAGTGGACGAGCGTCTCGTGCAAGCAGCCGTTGAGTTAATCGTCCGGCGCTTCGAACGTCGTACCTGGCGCGGTGCCGCGGCGATGTACACATTCGAGGGGAGCCTGCTAACGAGCACGTTCGTGTCGCCTCCGAATGCGAGCGCTGATCTCTGCTACGAGACCGGGGCGATCTGCGAAGCGCACAAACTCGGTGAGCGCGTGACCGCCAGCGTTTGCGTCGTGCTCGACCCTGCGGGCGAGCGATTCATATTGACGCCTTGCGGCATCTGCCAGGAACGCCTCTTCGCATTCGGGCCGCATGTCGAGGTCGGCGTGCCCGATCCCGATGACCCGTCGCGATGGCTATCGAAGGCGTTACGAGAAATACAGCCGTACTATTGGAGGAAGGTCTTTCAAGAACGGCTAGCGGAGTAACCAGGCGCGCAGACGCAGGCCTGGGCCAGCGTGCGGGAATGAAGCTCCTATGACTGTCAAGTGGTGAGTGGCGGTCGTGTTTTGCATGACGCGGTAGAGGTGGCGGGCGAGGTAGCGCTTGAGGAGCCGGGTCGCGTCGCGGGTGCTCTTGCCTTCGGCGATGCGGCGGGCGATGTAGTCGCGGGTGGCTGGGTCGTGTTGGCGGCGGTGGAGGATGACGGTGTGGAGGGCGCGGTTGAGTTGTCGGTCGCCGCCGCGGCTGAGGCGGTGACGGGTCGTCTGGCCGCTCGAGGCCGGCAGTGGCGCCACGCCGGCGAGTCGAGCGAAGGCGGCTTCCGACGGAGGCGGCCGTGGTGTGACCAGGTGACGATCAGCTGAGCCGCGACGATCGGCCCGACGCCGGGCTCGTCGAGCAGCGTCGGGGCGAGCGCGCGGACGTGCGCGAGGATCTCTCGTTCGAGCTCGTTGGCTTCCTGGTCGCGGCCTCGATGCGCTGCGCGAGCGAGCGGAGTACGAGGATCGTCGCGAGTTGGTCGGGTGTCCGCGAGCTCGAGCGGCGGAAGCGGCTGCAGCGTCGAAGCAGCTCTCCCAACGGCAGCCGCCGCAGCTCGTTGCGGAGCTCGTCGGGTGCGGTCACGATCAGGCTGCGGAGTTGGACGAGCGCGACCCGACGGACGTCGACGGCGCTGCGGCGAGCCAGCAGGAGCATGCGCAAGCCTCCTGTCGTTGCCCCGCTCGCGGCGACGCCGGCTGGTTGCTTGCCAGCGCCGAGCGGGCCGCACGATTGCGTCGAGCGGGTCGTCCTTGCCGCGCAGCCGCCGCTCGGCACGGCTGCTGCGGCCGCTCTCGTGCACGACCTCGCCGCAAGCGGCCAGAAAGCGGGCCAAGCCCGCGCCGTAATGACCTGCGCCTTCGACCGCCCACAGGCGTGCGCCCGGCGCGTGCCGCTCGGCAAAACGGATCGCCTCGCTGTAGCCCTGCGCGTTTGTCGGCACCGACCGCTGCCCGATCAAGGCGCCCGTCGGCGCGGCAACCACCGCGAGCACGTGCTGATCGCGATGGGTATCGACACCGATCACGTAGTCCAGTTCGTCTGCAAGCATCCCGACCGATCCTCCGACTCGTAGGGTCCGGTACGCCGGTCTGGAGCAGGGAAACCGCGCGGCAGGTCTGTGATGAGTCACGCCTCTCACCAAGGCGGACAAGCTCCTGATCAAGCCAACAGCGGGCGCCAGGCCGGCGTCGCCGTGCATGCTCGGACGATTCATTCGCAAGGCACCCAAACCAGCGGCCCGACCCCTGAAGAGTCACAAGCAGCACGAACGACACAGGCTGGCAACGGCCCCTGACGGACCGACTAACCGAGTCTCACAGACCCCCGAGAACGCTGACCACATGTGCGTCACGGTCGGTCGGTGGCCGCGCCGCCTACGATCAGCATCGGGACATGCTCGAACTCGATCTGAATCTGACCGCCGAGCAAGCGCTCGACGAGTGCCGACGACGAGGCCTCGTCGTCCGGAGCGAGCGCGAACTTGCCGGACTCGCAGGCAGCCACCATTGGCACCTGCGGATCGCCGGTCGCCGCGGGACTCTCGAATTGAACGAGTGGGATAGTCGAGTGTGGGTGAAGGTGCATCCGCTCAGGGACGGTGGGTGGGCGAGCGCGCTTGCCTACGAGCTGTCGGCCGCAGGGAGCCGTTAGTCGGCTGCGCGAGCGTCCTATCCCTCGATCGGTTCTGACAGAGAGCACTCCCGGAGCAGCGATCGTCCAGAACGAGACACCGACACGGCAGGCTCGCGTCGTACAATTCGTCACCGTGAAGCAGTTCGCGACGGTACGGGTGAGTCAGGTTGCCGCCAGGTACGGCGAGAACGCTCCGCTCGCAACTACCTGCTGCAACGCCTGTCGCACATGCGTGCAGACGAACCTGATCGGGATTGCCCTGGGCGTGGCTACGACGCTCGGCATAGCCGTGCGGCGACGCTTTGCCAGGACCGCCTGAGCAGCGATCGTCAAGCGGCCAGACGCACCCGGGTACGTCCTCCAGTCAGTCAGCCGTTTGGGCTATCCCTGTGCGGCGTGACGGTGCCGAGAATCTCGTTAGCGGGACGGACGCGCTCGCAGGTCGCAGGGGCCGACCGTCCCGCTTTACCTTGCCCAGTCAGGGATGCCAAGCGACTCCGCAGCCGGCCGAGTCTCGTTCACGTCGGCTAGTACGACCCCTCCTCGTAGAAGAACAGGCGGAACCAGTACGCGAACACCACGAACAGGACGATCGCCTGCTCGGCGGCCATCGTCATCCCGGCGAGCTCCTGGTCGGCGAGCGGGCTCAACCCGAGCACACGTGGCCGTGCCGCCACGTAGAACGCGTACACGGGTCTCGGTAGGAGCGCGAGCAACAGCCCGAGCGGCGAGGCGAGGACGAACGCCGCGAACGCATAGCCGGCACGGAAACCCGACGGCCACCGCCGTGGGACGTCCTGGAAGAGCGGCCACCAGAAGAAGAGGCCCGTCCCGAAGTAGCACGCGTGCTCGATATGGATCAGCCAGGACTGGTGATGCAGTGCCGCCTGATAGACGACGGGGATGTGCCACACGAAGTAGTTGCCGAGCCACAGCGGCAGCGCAACCGCCGGGTGGGTCACGACGCGCCAGGCGCGAGCACGAGACGCGACCGCAGCCATCGGCTGTGAGATGCCGAGCACCGCGAGGAGCGGCGCCCACTCCGCGAGGATCACGTTCTGCAGCAGGTGTGCTGTCAGGAGGTAATGGAGCCCGAGATGATGGAGGGGCGTCCAGAAGGCGACGGCGAGCAACGCCATCGATCCGGCGAAGCAGGCGATGCGCCAACGCGGCGCTCCGACCCGTCCGACGGCGAACAGGTACAGCAGCGACAAGACGGGGATGACGACGGTCGTGTCGACGTCGGCCTGCCACGCGTACGGCGAATGCGTGTGCGCGAGCAGCACGAGGCGCAGACTAAGAGTTCGTTTCGGAATGACGCTCGTCGATCTGGGCACGATGGGTGGGTGCGATGCAAGGACGCAGGGAGCACCAATAGCCGAGGCTATTGGTGCGACCGAGGACGCGGCAGCGTGCCCGCCCAGCGTGTCCAGGCGGCACAGACTTCATTTCGAAACGAGCTCTAAAAGGAGGCCGCGCGGAAGCCGCTAACGTGGCTCTTTCCGCGGGTGTAGCTCAATGGTAGAGCCCCAGCCTTCCAAGCTGGTCATGCGGGTTCGATTCCCGCCACCCGCTTGTCGCCGCAGAGCCAAACAGGAGGGGCCTTGCGGTCCCTCGGTCGTGTCTAGGTCATAACCGGGTCAGGATTGAAGAGGGGCTACCTGCCAACCCCGCCGAACGCCGCGCCGATGACGTCGCCCATGTCGTGCGCTCCGCGTGCGTTGAACTGCGCGGCGTAGGTGTCGAGGGTCGTGCTGGACCTTCGCGTGACCGAGCACTGTCGTGACGTATGAGGGGTAGTCGCCAAAGCCCCTGTAGGTGTCGGAGAATGAGCCGGGTGCGCGCGGGCTGCCGGTGTGAAGTCAGCAGACTGCGCAAGTGTTCGAAATGTCCGATCAGGAGCGCTCGAAGGGATGAACGCTGACGGTGTCGTATGCTCGTGTAGAGGTGGCTGAGTCGCTCCGTACGGCTGTGACCGCGGATGGGCGCACGCTTGCATTTGCATCATGGGGTGATCCGGACGGCTTTCCGATCCTTGTTCTGCACGGCACGCCCGGCTGTCGGCTGGAGCGTTGGCCGCGCGAGGGGCTGTACCGGGAGCTTGGGGTCTACATCGTCACCCACGACCGGGCTGGTTATGGTCGCTCAGACCGCCGACGTGGCCGCTGTGTTGCCGACGAGGTCGACGATGTGCTTCTGCTCGCCGACGAGCTGGGCTTCGATCGCTTTGGCGTGACGGGTGGCTCCGGGGGCGGGCCGCATGCGCTCGCGTGTGCGGCGCGTATTCCGCCGGAGCGCCTGACCCGCGTCAGTTGCGTGGTCGGGATCGTGCCGTATGGGCCGGAAGGGCTCGAGCGCGAGGCGTGGGTGGCGGGAATGGACGCCGAAAACGTGAAGGAGTTCGACTGGGCGCTCGCAGGCGAAGACGTGCTCGCGCCCCAGCTCGAGGCGCTGCAAGCGAAGATCGCCTCCGAGGTGGAACACGACCCGGCTGCGATCCTTGGCGCGTTCGAGCTGAGCGAGTCCGATCAGGCCGCGCTCGCCCGGCCCGAGTTGAGGCAGATCATTCGGGAGTCGATCCGCGAGCAGGCGCTGGCGGGCGTCGCTGGCTGGGTGGACGACAGCCTCGCCTTCGTTTCTCCCTGGGGCTTCGAGCTCGCGCAGATCGCCGTGCCGGTCCTGGTGCGCTACGGCGCCTCCGATGTACTCGTTCCCGCAGCCCACGGCGCTTGGCTCGCTGCACACGTGCCCGGCTGTGTGGTCAAGGTCGACGACACTGGCGGGCACCTGGGAGAAGACCACGAGCGGGAGATCGCCGAAGACGTCGCGTGGCTTCGTGACGGCACGCCTCCGGCAGACTCGGTGCGCCCCGAGTCGGTCACTGCCTAAACCCTCGCCTGCGCCAGTGATGCCAATGACGCCTGAGCAGTTACGCCCAGGGCAGACGACGCCAGTAAGGCGGCCGCGCTCGCCGGAACCGCTCGGCCGTCGCATAGACCTGCCCCGGATCGGAGGTCTCCTGTTCCACGCTCGCGCCGTAACGTGCCGCGAGTTCCGACACCGGGTACCGCACGTCGGGGCCTGAGTGTGCGCCGACCATCAGGATCGCGCACGGTTCGTCACCGGCCCCCACGAAGGCATGCTCCGTCCAGGGAGGACAGTGGAAGAAGTCCCAGGGCCGGAGGCGTCGCTCCTCGCCCTCGACGAGCAGTCTGCACTCACCGGTCAGAACGAGGAACGCCTCCTGATTAGCCTCGGCGTGATAGACGCCGCTCTGGCCAGGCTCGAGGACGGTCAAGTTGATCCCGAGCTGCTCGAACTCGACCGGAGGCTCGCCGTACTCGTTCGCGAACCAGCATGCCGCGCCCCTCGTTTCCGATGACCACCACTCGGCGTTCCGGACGTTGACGACGAACCAGCCCTCCGTCGCGGGGGCAAGGCCGGAACCGGAGTCCTCAAGCCGTGCTTCGGCCACGAACAGGATTCTCGCACGTCGGTGCGCTAGGAAACCCTGCCTGCGCCAGCGTTCCGCAATGACGCCTGACATGGCGTGCCGGTTCACTGCTGGGAAATGTCAGAGCTGAACTGCCAAACGTGGCCGTCTGGGTCGACGAACGCTGCACTACGCACGCCCCAAGGGCGATCGACCGGCCCGTAAACGATCGAGATCCCGCGCTCCGCGAGCTCCCTGCACAGGGTGTCTGCGTCTTCGATGCGGAACGCCAGCTGCACCGTCGTTCCCGCACGCGCATCGCCGACGGGAACCTGCCCAAGCATCTCGCTTTCTGCTTCCTCGCGTCTGAGCAGTCGCAGGAACAGGTTGTCGAACTGAAAGATGACCGTCCCATGTCCCTCGTCGACACCGACGACATCGAAGATCTGTTCGTAGAACTCCTTCGAACGCAACTGATCCTCGACGAACAGGGTGATCACGTTCACGGACTTCAGCGATTGAGCCATCTAGTCCAGCCTCCTTACTGGCGGATCTCCGGTCCAGGGTAGACCAAGTTCCGAGCCGGAACTCATCGTTCCCAGCCGCTTCGACGGGATGCACAGCGGCGTGCACCAGTGTTTCTAAGAGTTCGTTTCGGAATGACGCTCGTCGATCTGGGCGCGATGGGTGGGTGCGATGCAAGGACGCAGGGAGCGCCAATAGCCAAGGCTATTGGCGCAACCGAGGACGCAGCAGCGTGCCCGCCCAGCGTGTCCAGGCGACACAGACTTCATTTCGAAACGAGCTCTAAGTGACGCCTGAGCGGCGCTGGTTACCAGCATCAGCCGATCAGGACCACGGGTACTCGTCGTACTGAGGGAGGTCATCGAGGATCTCGTACCACGGAGCCTTCGAGCCGACGAACATGTGCGCCATGGGCTTGAGCGTCGGCTCGTCGATCAGTGACCCATACGCCAGGCGGATCTTGCCTTCGTAGCCCGTCCAAAAGACGAGCGAGAAGCATCTTTCGCAGCGTTTCGCGTGCTTCCCGTCGGCATCGCCGACCAGCATCAACGAGTCCTGGCCCTTGGTCACCCTGAGCTTCTCCGGCTCGATTTCGCCCCAGGGCAAGAACGCCGATCCTGTCTCCGCGCGGCAGTTCGAGCAATGGCAGTCGTACGCGACGACGAACTCGTCCGCGACCTCAAAGGCAATCGCGTTGCATGCGCAGCGGCCCCTCAGCACGACGGCACTCTAGAAGGACCTCGGGCGAGCTAGAACAACGCATGCGCGTGCTCTCACCTGCGCCAGCGTGCGGGAATGTCACCCGGGCGTTTGCAGGCGCATACTCAGAGCGAAATGACGAAGCGGTCGAGTCTGGTGCTGCTCGTGTTTGCAACCGCATGTGCTGTAGCGGGTGCCGCAGCCTGGAGCGCAGGCGGCGGGCCTCCCCGGTACCGCGCCTGCGGCCAAGTGTCGCTCGGCTCCTTGCGAAGCCCGGTCTATACGCATAACGCCCCGTGCGCGATCGCCCAGGCTGTTGCGAAGGGGTGCTCGGCGTCGCGCAAAGGCACCTGCTTTGGTCAGTTCCCACTTCCGTACAAGGGCGCTGGCGAGCCGTCGCTACCGCAGGCCCCACTCTTCAAGCCCCTCGGGTTCGAGTGCTACCAGGCACCGCCGCCCTACACGGCAGGGCTACCACCACCGCCAAACACGATGCCCGACCCAAAAGCGATTCTCTGCTACCGAGAGGCAAGCCGACCAGGCGCGAATGTCATGATCTATCAGCAACTCGTCGCGTACGTGGTTTGAGGTCATCGCCTGGGCGAGTGTTCCGCGATGTCACCCAAGCGGCGGGAACTCACCGGCAACATCCTCGACTGTGTTGCTTATCGACTTCGGCGGTTCGTCGCCTGCACGCCGCTCTTCCTCGAGTGCGCGAGCGATCGCAGCCCGATCCTCCTTCTTTGCCGCCCGCCACGCCTTGAAGCGTTCAAACAAGCCCATACGGGAACGAGGATAGTCCCCTGCGCCAGCGATGCTGGAATGAAGCTCCTATGACTGTCAAGTGGTGAGTGGGCTCGTGTTTTGCATGACGCGGTAGAGGTGGCGGGCGAGGTAGCGCTTGAGTAGCCGGATCGGCGTCTCGGGTGCTTTTGCCTTCGCTGGTGCGGCGGGCGATGTAGTCCCTCGTCGCGGGGTCGTGCTGTTGGCGGTGGAGGATGACGGTGTGGAGGGCGCGGTTGAGTTGGCGGTCGCCGCCGCGGCTGAGGCGGTGGCGGGTCGTGAGAGCGCTCGAGGCGGGCAAGGGGGCGACGCCGGCGAGGCGGGCGAAGGCGGCCTCGGAGCTGACGCGGCCGTGGTGTGACCAGGTCACGATCAGCTGAGCGGCGACGATCGGGCCGATGCCGGGCTCGTCGAGGAGCGTCGGGGCGAGTGCGCGGACGTGCGCGAGGATCTCTCGTTCGAGCTCGTCGGCTTCTTACGGTCGCGCCTGGATGCGCTGCGCGAGCGCAGCGAGTACGATGATCGTTGCGAGCTGGTCGGGTGTCCGCGAGCTCGAGCGACGGAAGCGGCTGCAGCGGCGAACGAGCTCGCCGACGGGGAGCCGCCGCAGTTGCTTGCGTAGCTCCTCGGGTGCGGTCACGATCACGCTCCGCAGCTGGACGAGTGCGACCCGGCGGACGTCGACGGCGCTGCGGCGGGCCAGCAACAGCACTCGTAGAGCTTCCTGCTGCTGTCCCGATCGCGGGAGACGCCGTCTCGTCGTGCGAGCGCCGAGCGGGCGGCGCGGACTGCGTCGAGCGGGTCGTCCTTGCCGCGGAGCCGCCGCTCGGCACGGCTGCTCCGGCTGACTCTCGTGCAGACCTCGCCGCAAGCGAGCCAGGTAGCGGGCCAGGCCCGGCGCCGTAATGACCAGCGCCTTCGATCGCCCAGACACGTGCGCCCGGCGCGTGCCTCTCGGCAAAGCGGACTGCCTTGCTGTAGCCCCGCGCGTTTGTCTCGACCGAGCGCTGCGCGATCAGCGCGCCCGTCGGCGCGGCAACGACTGCGAGGACGTGCCGATCACGATGAGTATCAACACCAATCACGTAATCCAGTTCGTCTGCGAGCATCCCGACCGATCCTCCGATTCGTAGGGTCCGGTACGCCGGTCTGGAGCAGGGAAACCGCGCGGCAGGTCTGTGATGGGTCACGCCTCTCACCAGGCGGACAAGCTCCTGATCAAGCCAACAGCGGGCGCGAGACCGGCGTCGCCGTGCATGCCCGGACGGTTCATTCGAAAGGCACGCTAACCGAGCGGCCCGACGCCTGAAGAGTCACAAGCGACACGGAGGCCACCAGGCTGGCAACGGCCCCTGACGCACCGACTACCCGAGTCTCACAGACGCCTGAGCCGCTCGTCGGGCATTTCGGCGCGCTCACCGAACTTGGACTTGTCGGTGCATCGCACGAGGCGGAGACTGAGAGTCGTGAGACGCGGATACTGGAAGGCAGCGTTCGCACTTGCAGTCGCGTTCGGAGCGGCTGCGGGGATCGTCGGCGCGCTCGGGGTGGGAGTCACCTCTGGCGGGTGCTCTGCTCGGCGTCTTCGTACGACAGGCTTGGCTCGCAGTCTCACTGGCAATCGCGGCGCTTGTCTGGATCCTCCATTGGGTCTGGCCTCGCGTCCGCACGTAGCTCGACCGCTTCCGGTGGCCTGCGCGGGCGTGCGGGAATGCCTACCTGAGCGTGGTTGAGGGTTCGCGAGTCAGGCGGCGACATCCTTGTCCGAGCGCGAGTTCGGGAATGGCTCTTGAAGGCGTGGGAGGAATACGCGCATGCGCAGGCACGAGCCACCGGGTCAGTCAGGGCAGTTCGTCTCCTGCGGACGACCTGAGCGGTTACGGGGTGACGACGCTGTGAAGGTCGTAGAACCCCTGCCGAGCCGGGGGCGGGGCTCCACTATCCAGGATCGGTTGGACGAACGGCATGAGGGTTCCGTCGATAAAACGCTGCGCGTGTGCCTGGCTCTCCCAGATGTCAAAAATCCGGAACACACCGGCCTCCTCATCGAAGCCGGCGCTGTGGCTGACGAGTCCGTCGGGGACACCGGCCGCCATGACGTGGTCGTTGAGGGCGTCGTAGTTCGCAGTGCTTCGATCTTCGCCAATAATCGGGAACTCTTGAACGAACGCGACGGCCATGTCGTGCCCTCCTTCGTCGGTTGGCCGGATCGTATGGCAAACCCGGCTCGTGCGGACAGGTCCCGCGAAGGCTGGGGGAAGTACGGTCGGTTGCGCCAGTGTTCGCGGATGCACCCTGAGCGATCAAGCAGTCGGGGAGTGCGGGTAGAGACGGAAGCCGACCATCTCCCGGCCGGGCAGACGTCGGGTAGAAACGCGGCCCATCGTCTTCGGTGAATAGGTCGAGCCGCCGTGCTCCTGTCTCGGAGAAAGCGGCCTCGACCAGCGTGGTGCCGATACCAGTGCCACGGTGTTCGGGAGCGACGATGAGCATCCCGATGATCCAGTTGATCTCTCGATCAGAGATCACTTCGACGGCGCCGACAACCTCGGCGTCGAGAAGTGCAACAAGTGTCGTGACCCCTTGGGCGGTAAGGGCGGCGCACCGGCGTCCGCGTCATCCCATGACTCCCAACCTTCAGCACGGCAGAGGGTGGCGACCGCCTCGGCGTGGCCGGTCTTGAAGGGCGAGATCGCAGCCTTCATTTACAGCCGAACTTTACGGGCGGTCGGAAACCGGAACGCTCCCGTGGGCGACCGTCCTCTCACTCGATCCGCCGAACTTCCCGCATCGCCGCCGCCAGTCAGCGACTCCTCCAGCGTGCACGACGGCGGCTCTTCGTGCGGCGCTAGCCAGGTCAGAGCCAAGTCAGATTTGCTGACCCGCGGTGCCCTGCGAGGCCCAAACCGCAAGCCCGGGTTTCGCTCAAAGCACGTGGAGCCTGCCGCTGCCCGCTCATGTCGTCACCTTCCAAGCTGGTCATGCGGGTTCGATTCCCGCCACCCGCTTGCCACGCTGGCGTTCCGTCGGCCCGCCGCTACGAACCTGCCTGTCGGGTCGACTCATCGACCAGCGCCTCTCGAACCGCATCCGCGAACGGGAGGCGATGGCCTTGCCCCCATGCCTCGACGAGCGCGTCCTCGCCGAGCACAGATGTGAGCTCGTCGCGCGTACGTCCGTGCAGGTCGAGCTCGATTCCTTCCAGCCGTCCGCCGAGCTCCTCGCGCAAGGCTTCAGCTGCTCCGAGCACCCGAGCGGCACGCTCGGGCTCGGAGCTGGAGAGCGCGGCGCCGAGGAGCTCGAGCGCCCAGGCGACGGTGTCGTCCCGCTCCCGGAGCGCGGTCGACACCCGAAGGCTGCGGCGCAGAAGCGCGGCTGAGTCCGCGGGACGACCATCGCGCAATGCGACCGACCCCAGCGCGGCCAGCGACCGCGCCGTGATGTTCACGCCTGTCTGCGCCGCGTCTTGCTCCTCGCCGGCGTTCGCCAGTGCAACTTCGAACTCGGCCCGAGCCTGCTCGAGGTCGTCGGCACTCAGGGCCGTGTAGCCGAGGTTGAACGCGGCGTGAGCGATCGATTCGCGGTCGTCGTTCTGCCGCCCGATGGCGGCGACTTCCTCGAAGAGCGCGACGGCGCCGGCGCGATCGCCAAGGCCGAGGAGCGCACGACCCAGCGGGAGCATCGACCAGCACGCGTATCGGTGTTGACCCAACTCGAGGCTGAGCCGGCGCCCCTCGGTTCCCCACCGTCTCGCATCCAGCCAGTCGCCTTGCAGCGACGCCAGAAGGGCCGCGGTGCCGAGCGCCTTCGCACGTGCCACCGTTTGCTCGTCTGCGGCATCGAGGAACAAGGTGAGCCAGCGACGCCCCTCGCTCAGGTAGCCCTTCCTGAACCAGAACGGCCTCAATGCGGCAGCGAGTCGCAACCCGGACTGCCACTCGGAAGCGTCCGCGAAGTGCGAGAGAGCCAGTCGCAGGTTCGGATGGTCGCGCTCGGTCAGATCGAGCCAGACCGCCTGCTCGGGGCCTGCCAGCTCGGGCTCGACGCGTTCGCCGAAGTCGAGGAAGAACCGGGCATGACGGCTTTCCCAGTTCTCCCCGCCGCTGCCCTCCTCCAGCCGCTCGACCGCGTACTCGCGGATCGTCTCGAGCATCCAGAAGCGCTCGTCCGAGTGGCGGAGCAGGCTCTTCTCCACGAGCGCCTGCATCGTGTCGACGTCTGCTTGCACGATGGCCCCGGCCGCATCGAGCGTGCAACCGCCGGCGAAGACGGAGAGGCAGGCGAAGAGACGCCGCTCCTCCGGCGCCAGCAACTCATAGCTCCACTCGATCGTGGCCCGCAGCGTCTGGTGACGCGGCTGCGCGTCCCTCCCACCCTTCAACAGGTCGAGTCGCTCCGAGAGCCGCTCGACTATCTGCATCGGCGACAGCACGCGCGTTCGCGCCGCGGCCAGCTCGATGGCCAGCGGCAGGTTGTCGAGCGCCGTGCACAGCTTGGCGACAACCTCGCTCGGCTCGACGTGTCCGCGAGTCGCGAAGAGCTCGACAGCCTCGGGTGCCGCCATCGGCGCGACCGGATATTCGACCTCCCCGCGAACGCGCAGCAGCTCGCGGCTCGTGACGAGGACGCGAAGGTTGGGGCAGCGTTCGAGCAGATCGGCGAGCGCGGACGCGGAATCGATGACCTGTTCGAGGTTGTCCAGGACCAGCAACAGCTCCCGCTCGGCGATGTGCGCAGCCAGTGCGTCGCGGGTACCGACCGTGCGCGCGATCATCTCCGGCACGAGTGCGGGGTCGCGCACCGGCGCAAGGCCGACCCAGAACACGCCGTTTCGGAACTCGGGGACGAGCTCGGCCGCAGCTTCGATCGCCAGCCGTGACTTGCCGGAGCCGCCGGGCCCGCTGAGCGTGACGAGACGCGCGCCGTCACGCAGGAGCGCAACCAGCGCCGCGACCTCGCTTTCGCGACCGACGAAGGAACTGGCCGGCCGCGGCAGGTTGGTGTTCGAAATCGTCCGGAGCGGTGGGAAACGCTCGCGGCCGAGCTGGAACAGCCAGACCGGCTCGTCGAAGTCCTTGAGGCGGTGCTCACCGAGATCGAGCACGTCGGGACTGCCGAGCAGCTCCCGTGTCTCCCGGGACAAGACCACCTGTCCGCCGTGTGCCGCGGCGGCGATACGCGCGCCCTTGTGGACGGCGAGGCCGACGTAGCCCTCGCTCGTTCGTTCGGCTTCGCCGGTGTGGATACCCATCCGCACGCGGATCGGCCCTCCGGCGAGCGCACCCTGGGCCTCGGCCGCGGCGGCGACGGCATCGCTCGCCGAGCCGAAGGCGACGAAGAACGCGTCGCCTTGCGTGTCGACCTCGGTGCCCCCATGAGCACGGAAGGCGGCCCTCAGGAGACCGCGATGCCCGGCGAGCAGCTCGGCGTAGCGGTCTGGCGACTCACGGAGGAGTCGTGTCGATCCTTCGACGTCCGTGAAGAGAAGCGTCAGCCGCAAACCGTGCCGACACCATAGAGCTAGAGCCGTGCGAGCTGGGCGCGAAGCTCGGTCAGCTTCTCGCGGCGGAGGTCGTCCCGCTGCCCCTGCTGGACCCGCTCGAGCAGATCGCGGACGAGCGGCGCGAGCTCGACCGGATCGAAAGGCTTCGTCACGTAGTCGACGCCGCCGAGGTCGATCCCGCGCGCGCGGTCGCGCAGCTCGGCCCGCGCGGTCAGGAACACGATCGGGATGTCGTCGGTCGCCGGGTCGTCGAGCAGCGCCTCGGCAACGTGCCACCCGTCGAGGCCCGGCATCATCACGTCGAGGAGGATGACGTCGGGCTCACCCTTCCGCGCCTCCTCGATCCCTGACTCCCCGTCGCCGGCCTCGAGCACGCGCATTCCCGCCGCCTCGAGGTTGACCCGGCAGAGCAACCGGATCGGTGCCTCGTCGTCGATCACAAGCACGCTCGTCGTCGCCATCGTCCCGAGCCCTATTCCCGCATGAGAGGCAGCTCGAACGCGAAGCGTGAGCCGCTTCCCTCCTGTGAGTCGACATGGATGCGGCCGCCCATCTCCCGCACCAGCCCCTGGGCGATGAAGAGTCCCACACCCGTTCCTCGGCCGACGCCGGAGCCAGCTTTCACGAACTTCTCGAAGATACGGTCGCGCTCGGACGCCGGGATGCCGGTGCCCTGATCGCTGACTGCGAGCTCCACCGCGTCGCCGGCGCGCCGCGCGGAGACGGTCACCGTTCCACCGTCCGGCGAGAACTTGACCGCGTTCGAGACGAGCTGATCGAGGACGTCGCGCAGCTTCACGGGATCGGCGCGGGCCGGCGGCATGTCGGCGGCGATGTCGGCGACGACTCGATGGCCGTTCTGACCCGAGTCGCTCGCGCTCGCGACGAGCTCGGAGACCACCGCTCCGACGTCCGTCGGCTCGAGCGCGACGGCCAGGTCTCCGGTCTCGATCCTCGCCACCTGGAGCAGCGCGTCGACGGTCGTGGTGAGCCGTTCGGCCTCCCGGGCGATGAAGTCGAGGAAGGTGCGGCGGTCCTCCTCGGAGAAGGTGACGTCGTCGCGGAGCAGTGTCTGAGCGAAGCCGTAGATCGTCGTCAACGGAGCGCGCAGTTCGAGCGAGACGCTCGAGACGAAACCGGACTTCATCTGCTCGACCGCGTACTCGGCCGAGATGTCCCGGAACGCGAAGATGCGCCCGGCGACGGCGCCGGCGGGGTCGCGCATCACCGCTTCCGAGAGCGCGAGCCACACCTCCTCATTGCCGCGTGAGATCGACACGAGTCGCGTCGCGGTCGTCTCCTGGTCGGACTGGAGCTCGCGGCGAAGAACCTCCCGTGGCAGCCTCCCGATCGCCTCCGGCGCAGGAACGCCGGTGATCTCCTCCGCCGCGTCGTTCCACACCACGGCACGACCCTCGCGATCGACCGCAACGATGCCGTCGGCGATGTTGGCGAGGATCGCCGCGCTCTGCTCACGCTCGATCGCGACATGCTGGTAGAGCTCGGCGTTGACGAGAGCCACGGCGGCGTTTGCCGCCAGCGTGCCCAGCGCTTCGACCTCCTCGGCGCGCCACGTCCGCGACTCGAGCGAGTAGACCGACAGGACGCCGCGCGGCTCCTCTCCGGTGCCGGCGATGGGAACCCCCAGGTATCCGGTCAGACCCGACGCGAGGAGAGGGTCGCCGGGTGCGTGGCCGGCCGCGACGGAGGCGTCCGTGAGCGCGATCGGAGCTCGGGCCGCGAGCACGTCGCCCGCGACGCCGTCGGTCGAGGGCGAACGGACGTCGCGAGCCGACTCTGCCGACTCGCCTGCAGCGGCGACGACGACGAGCTCGTCACCGTCGAGCATCGAGACGAGCGCCGCATCGGCCGCAAGCAGTTCGTTCGCCGCACGGGTGGCCGCCTCGAGGACGGCGCCGGGGTCGAGCTCCGTCGTCAGTGCGGCGGCGGCCCGCGCAAGCTGCTGGGACAGCGACCGCGCGGCGCGCTCGGCCTCGAACAGCCGGCTGCGCTCGAGCGCACCGTGCGCTGCGGCCGCGACCTGCTGGGCAAGCCCGAGGTCGTCGGCGGTGAACACCCGCGGCTCGCGGAAGCACACGAGCACGAGCCCACCTGCCCCATCGGAAACCGGGATCGCGAGCAGCGAGGCGACCGAAGAGCGCTGCCACGCGTCACCGAAGCGCTCGTCGCCCGCGACCGACGACGCCGCCAGCACCTGGGCGGCGGCCCGAGCCTCGTCGAGGGCCGGCGGGACGTCGAGCGCGGCGACGTCCGCGGGCAGCCTGTACTCGCCGGCGACCGCGAGCCCCGCGGCAGTCGGGGCGAGGACGGCCGCGAAGTCGGCGCCGAGTGCCTCGGCCGCCGCCTGAGCCGCCGCATCGTATGACTCGGAGAGCGAGAGCGGCTCGCCGAGCAGCGAGGCGATGCGAGAGAAGCCGCGCTCGAGCCCGGCCCGCCGCACGCTCGCCTCGAAGCTCTCCGCGTTGCGCAGCGCGAGGGCGGCCAGCGACGCGAACGCCCCGAGCAGCTCGACGTCGTCGTCGTCGAACCTGCGCTCTCCGTCGCGCACGCCGACACCGAGCACGCCGAGCCACTCACCGGCCCACACCATCGGCGCCTCGAGGCCGAGCGCGAACGCGTCGTACGCCGCGTGCGGCAACCGACCGACGATCCGCTGTTCGTCCTCGGTCGTCCCCGAGAGGTCTCCCTCGGGAACGAACTCGAGCCCGACCAGGCCTGCGTCGAAACCGTGGACGGCCGCGCACCGCAACACCCCCCGCTCGCGGTCGACCAGGTAGCAGTCGGCGGCGTCGACACGAAGGAGCGCAGTCACTTCTTCCACGAGGCGAAGCAGCACGGCATCCAACGACAGCTCGCCGGTGACGACCTGGGCGGCGTGCAGAAGCGCCTGTTGCTGTTCGAGCCGCCGCGCGTTCTCGTCGAGCAGCCGCGCGGTCTGCAGCGCCGAGCCGAGCTCGCGTGCCACCGCCTCGACGAGCAGCAGTTCCGCGTCGCCCAGCTCGGGCGCCCGCTCGACGAGGAGCGTCCCGACCCGATCGCCGCGGGCCTCGACGGCCACTCCCGCATGCGGCCCTCCGCCGAGCACCACCTCGGCCCGGTCGAGGTTCAGCAAGCGGCGAAGCTCGTCCGCGGCGATCGCGGCGACGCGTTCCGGCTCGAGCTCCGCGCGCAGTCGCCTCGCGATCTCGGCAGCGGTCCGCTCGCGACTGAGCGCCTCGGCCAGCGCCGCGGACGAACGAAGCCGTTCGAGGGCGAGCGCGGCTTCGGCGGCGATGGACTGAAGCAGTCCGAGCTCGTCGGCCGAGAACGCGCGGCGATCGGAGATCGAGGCCGCGGTCAGCACGCCGAGGACGCGTGACTCCGCGATCATCGGCACGAAGACGCCGCTCTTCGCGCCGACGCGAGCGGTCAGCCGCCGGCTGACGAGCGGCGAGCCGACGAGGTCGTACACGACGACCGGTGCTCCGTCGGACACGGCGTTCGCGACCCCGGACGGCTCGTGCTCGAGATCCACACGGACCTCCGGCCACCACTCGGTTTCGCGGCCGTCGCTCTCGGCGTAGACCCCCGACGCGGTCGTGCCGCCCCCGTCGACGAGGGTGACCGCCGCAAAGGCGACGTCGAGCAAGGCGGCCACATGGCGGACGAGCGCGCGCGCGACGTCGACCTCGTCACGCGCCCGCACGAGGTCCTCGGAGATCGCGGTGACCGCCTCGAGCTCGCGGTCACGAACGGAGACGCGTTCCTCCGCCTCCAGCGTCCTGCCGACGCCACCTGCGACCAGCCCATGGTCTCGCCAGCGCACGAGCAGGAGGGCAGCCGGGACGATCGCCAGGAGGATCGCGACCAGCGACAGCCAGACGTGACCGACGACCGCCCGCTGCTCGCGCAAGACGAGGACGCCGAAGATCGCTGCCGCAGCCGCGACCGCCGGGAAGACGAGCACGACGCCCCAGTCGACCAGGTGCGCCCGCGTTCGGAGCCGCCAGAACTCGGGCAGCATCGCGCCCGCCACGGCCGCGTACGAGGCCGCGAGCACGAACAGCGGGACCGCGTTGAAGAGCACCGCTTTGGTGGCGTCACTCACAGGGCTAAGAGCTCTCGAGCGATCGTAGGTTCCTGGAAACGATGGAGCCCGCTGCTCGGGGGGACGATACAGCGGGCTCCTCGTGATCGCTCACCGCATGGCGTGGCCAAAGGCCTGCGCCGCGGTTCGCATCGCCCAGTGAGAGGACGCTAACCCAGGCCACCCGTCGAGCGGAATAGGCCGTGCGGCCCATCTTTGTAAGCGAGGATACGATCCGGGCGTGGTCTCCAGGGTGCTCCTCGCCTCGCCGCGCGGCTACTGCGCCGGCGTCGAACGGGCCGTCGAGACGGTCGAGAAGGCGCTCGACCTCTACGGACCGCCGGTCTACGTCCGCAAGCAGATCGTCCACAACCTTCACGTGGTGCGCGAGCTCGAGGCCCGGGGGGCCGTGTTCGTCGACGACGAGCGGGACGTGCCCGAGGGCGAGACGGTCGTCTTCTCGGCCCACGGCGTCGCCCCCTCGGTTCATACGAACGCGGCCGCCCGCGGGCTCCAGACGCTCGATGCGACCTGCCCACTCGTGACCAAGGTGCACGTGCAGGCGCGACGGTATGCGGAGGCCGGCTACACGATCGTGCTGATCGGTCACGAGGGGCACGAAGAAGTCGTCGGCACGATGGGCGAGGCACCCGGGTCGATCGTGCTCGTGGAATCGGTCGCCGATGTCGAATCGCTCCAGTTCGCCGAGGATGCGCCACTTGCCTACGTGACGCAGACGACGCTCTCGGTCGACGAGACGGGCGAGATCATCGCGGCGCTTCGCCGCCGCTTCCCGGCGATCTACGCGCCGAAGAAGGAAGACATCTGCTACGCGACCTCCAACCGGCAGTGGGCGGTCAAGGAGATGCTGTCGGAGATCGATCTGCTGCTCGTGATCGGCTCGCGCAACTCGTCGAACTCGAATCGCCTGGTCGAGACCGCTCGCGCGGGCGGCGTCGACGCCTACCTGATCGACGATGCCGGGGAGATCGACGAAGGCTGGCTCGACGGCGCCTCGGTGATCGGCCTGACCTCGGGAGCCTCCGCACCCGAGAAACTGGTGACGGAGGTCTGCGACTGGTTCCGCGCGCGCGGCGTCGGCGAGATCGAGCCTTACCGGCTGGTCGACGAGGACGTCGAGTTCCGGCTTCCGGTCGAGCTGCGCCGCGAGCTCGCGCTCGCGCGCGACCAGCAAACCTAGACGCGCTCGACGCGGAGCTCGCCCACCTCGACCGAGACGGCGAGCGTCTCCGCTTTCAGCCGATCGAGGTAGGCGTCCACGATCTCGGCGTCGGGAAGCCACAGGCGGACGCGGTCGGTGACGGCCAGGCCCGACGACTTCCGCAGGCCGTTCACTTCGTGGATCCAGTCGAGCAGCCGCCCTTCGCGGCGTAGCTCGTCATCGAGCGCCGTGTCGAGCGCCACCGTCACACCGTCGTCGCTCGCCACGGCCCAGCCCTCGCGGCCGACGCGCTCGACGAGGACTTCGCCCGGCTCGAGCACGTGCCCGTCGACACGGAAGCGACCGCCGTCCAGCTCTTCGAACTCACCCCGCGCGAGTTGCTCGCGGACGTCCCGGAGCGCCGCACCGAGCTTCGGGCCGAGCACCGGCAGGTTCGGCTTCACGCGCAGCTCCGACGACTCGACCTCGCCGAACGTCACCTCCTTCACGCGCAGCTCGTCCGCGATCTCGTCGGTGTGCCGTGCAGCTCCGCCGGCTGCTCCTGCGACCACGAGCCGCCGGAGCGGCTGACGCAGCTTCAGCTCGCTTGTCGACCGTGCCTGACGGCCGAGCTCGACGACCCGGCGTACCTGCGCCATCTCCGCGAGCAGGCTCTCGTCGGGTTCCTCCGGATCGGGCCAGCCTGCAAGGTGTACCGACGCCGGACCGTCCTGCACGAGGTTGCGCCACAGGTGGTCGGCGAGGAACGGCAGCATCGGGGCGATCACCTGCAACGACCGGACGAGCGCGTACCAGAGCGTTCCGAAGGCGGCCTCGTCGAGCGAGTAGAACCGTCGTCGGGAGCGCCGGATGTACCAGTTCGACAAGTCGTCGACGAACGACTCGAATGAGCGGATCACGTCGACGGTGAGCGTCGCCTCGTAGCCCTCCGTCGCCTCGGCCACCAGCTGCTTCGTCCGCGCGAGCAGCCAGCGGTCGAGCGGCTTCGGATCGTCGATGAGGCCGAAGGTGCTCCAGGCCGGCTCGTAGCCCTCGATGTTCGCGTAGTCGACGAGGAACTTGACCGAGTGCCAGTAGGTGAGCAGCTTGCGCTTGATCTCGTGCGCAGGCCCGAAGCCGAAGAGCAGGTTGCGGTCGGGTGGCTGGGCGCAGTACTGCCAGCGCATGACATCGGCGCCCATCTGCGCGAAGGCATCCTCGGCGTCGATCGTGTTGCCCCACGAGCTGTGCATCTCGCGGCCCTGCTCGTCGAGCATCTTCTCGTAGCCGAGGACCCGCCGGTACGGCGACCGGCCGGTCAAGACGACGGACATGAAGAACTGGGAGTAGAACCAGAGACGGATCTGCTCGCGCATCTCGCTCACCCAGTCGGCGGGGAACCAGCGCTCCCAGTACGCGTGGTCGGGGAGGTCCGCCTTCGTCAGCCCCTTTGCGGCGCCGGTCGCGTAGCCCTCGGGGATCCGGGTCGGGTTCTCCCAGCCGAGGGTCGCGAACGGGACGATCCCGGCGTCGAGCCACACGTCGCCGACCTCCGGGATCCGCTCGACGCGCTCGCCGCACCGCTCGCAGGCGATCGGCACACGGTCGATCCACGGCCGGCGCAGCTCCTCGAGCTGGTCGACGCCCTCGAGCGCACGCTGCTCGAGCTCGGCCTTCGACCCGATCACGTTCAGGTGGCCACAGCTGCACGGATAGAACGGAAGCGGCAGCCCGTAGTAGCGGCGTCGGGAGATGTTCCAGTCGCCCATGTTGCGGAGCCAGTCGTCCATGCGCTTCCCCATGTAGTCGGGCACCCAGCGCACCTTGGCGTTCTCCTCCAGCAGCTTCGGTCTGATCTCGTCGACCGCGATGAACCAGTCGTCGGCGATCCGGAAGATGAGCGGCGTGTCGCAGCGCCAGCAGTGCGGATACGCGTGGGTGTACAAGCCCGCCTCGGCCAACAGGCCGAGTTCGCCCAGGCGGCCGATGATCTGATCCGCCGCCTCGGTGGTCGAGAGCCCATGGAGCCAGCCGTAGTCGTCGTAGAAGCGGCCCGACTCGTCGACGGGCGTCAGGACAGGCAGGTCGTGAACGCGCGAGAGCTCGAAGTCCTCGGGGCCGGCGCCCGGCGCAATGTGGACGATGCCGGTGCCCTGGTCCATCGTCACGTCTTCCCACGGGATGACACGGTGGTCGACCCGGGCACCGGGAGGCAGATCGTCGAACGGCCCGCGGTAGCGCCAGCCGACGAGCTCGGCACCGCGCCGACGCTCGAGGAACGTGTCGTCCGCGAACAGCTTGACCGCGACCCACTCGCCGTCCTCGCGGCGGCCATACTTCTCGTCGGGGTGCACGGCGGCGGCGACGTTTGCGGGCAGCGTCCACGGCGTCGTCGTCCAGACGACGAGCGACTCGCCCGCACGGTCGAGCAACGGGAAGCGCACGAAGAGCGACGGGTCGGCGCGGTCCTGGTAGACGCCGGCCTGCGTCAGCTCGTGCTGCGAGAGGGACGTGCCGCAGCGCGGACACCACTCGGTCGAGCGGTGACCCTTGACGAGCCAGCCGCGCGCGTGGACCAGCTCGAGGAACTTCCAGATGTACTCGATGTTCGTGTCGCTGAAGGTGAAGTAGTCGTTGCCCCAGTCCATCCACTGCCCGAGGCGCTTCGAGCCTCGCGTGAGGGCGGCCGAAGACCTGACGACGACATCACGGCACTTGCGGGCAAACGCCTCGAGGCCGTACTCCTCGATCTCGGGCTTCGAGTTGAGCCCGAGCTCGCGCTCGACGCCGACCTCGATCCAGAGCCCCTGGCAGTCGAACCCGTTCTGGTAGCGCTGGTCGAAGCCGCGGAGCGCCTTGTAGCGCTGGAAGACGTCCTTGAGCGTCCGGCCCCACGCCGTATGGACGCCGAGCGCGAACCTGTTCGCCGTGACCGGTCCGTCGACGAACGACCAGATCGGGCCGCCCTCGTTGCGGGCCCGCAGGGCGGCGAAGGTACCCTCCCGCTCCCACAGCTCGAGCAGCTCGAGCTCGAGGGCGGGATGATCGGGTTTGTCCGGGAGGGGAGCGAACATGTGTCGATCGTACCGAGGGGAAGAAACGGCACCCGCCCCGCGTTGGAACAGCCACAAGCCCCACGAAAGGAACGGAAACGAATCTGATGTCCACTGAAGCAACCAGTGCCACCTTCGACGACGAGGTTCTGAAGTCCGACGGCAAGGTGATCGTCGACTTCTGGGCCGAGTGGTGCGGACCGTGTCACGCGGTCGCGCCCGTGCTCGATCGCATCGCGGACGAGCACCAGGTGAAGATCGTCAAGGTCAACATCGACGAGCACCAGGACCTCGCGCAGCGCTACGGCGTCCAGTCGATCCCGTTCATGGTGCTCTTCGACGGCGGAGAGCCGCAGGCCTCGGCGATCGGAGCGATGCCGAAGGGCTCGCTCGAGAAGGCGCTCGGCCTCGCCGCGTAGGCGCCTCGCAGCGTAGGCGGGCGGAGGCCGATGCCTCCGCCCAAACCTTCGCCGTCTAGTCCTCGAGGAAGGTCTGGAACGCGAGGTGCTTCGCGAGATACTGCTCGATCGCCTGCACCCCGACCTGCGCCCAGTCGGCCACCCAGTCTTCAGAGAGGTCGTCCTCGATCCAGTGGAATGTGCCGCAGTCGTCCATGTGCCGATCATCGGCGCAACCCCGGATGGCCGCATGAGCCGTTCGGCCCATCTTTGCCGGACCTGACGCCCAGCAGGCGTCACTCGTTCGAGTGAATCACTGCTGTGCCCAGTCGCGGAGGACCGTTTCTTGTCCTGGAAAGGCCATCTCGGCCGGCAGCTCCGACGCCGCGAACCAGCGCAGTTCGACGACGTCGTCGGCGGGCGCCGGATCGCCCGTGGCGGTCACGCGATACGTGACCGAGAACACGAAGCGGTCGCCGTAGGGCTCGATGTCGATGCGCAAGAGCTCGGCCGTGTCGAGTGAGAGCCCGGTCTCTTCGAGCAGCTCCCGCCGCACCGCGAGCTCGGGCGGTTCTGTCTCCTCGACGAAGCCGCCGGGCAGGTCCCAGTACCCGAGCCGGGGCTCGATGCCGCGGCGCGCGAGCAGCACGCGGCCGTCACGCTCGAGCAGCGCCTGCGCCGCCGGAAGCGGGTTCGCCCAGTAGCGCTCGCCGCACGACGTGCAGCGGAGATGACTCTCCTCGGGCTCGACCGCATTGCCGCAGCGCGGACAGAACCGCCAGCCGTCGAGCGCTCCCACGGACGTGCATGCTACGAGTTGACTGTGAAGCGGCGGGTCGTGCTCTTGCATTCGGCGGTCGGTGACTCACGACAGTGGGTTCGCCAGGTCGCGGCGCTTCGTGACGGCTTCGACGTCGTCGCGCCGGATCTCCCCGGGTTCGGAACGGAGCCGGAGCCGACGGAGCCGTTCTCGTTCGTCGATCGCGTGGCCGAGCTCCTGCCTGCGTCACTCGTCGGCAACTCGCTCGGCGGCGGCATCGCGCTCCGCACCGCCCTGGCCCATCCCGAGCGAGTCGACCGGCTGGTGCTCGTCGGCTCGGGGATCCCGGACTGGGAGTGGTCGGCCGAGATGCGCGACTACTTCGAGCGCGAGGAAGAGGCGGTCTCGCGGGGCGATCTCGACGCCGCAACCGAGGTGAACATGGAATTCTGGGTCGCACCGGAGCACCGCGACGAGCTCCGACCGCAGAACCGGCGGTCGCTCGAGCTGCAGACGGCGAACGACGAGCCCGAGGTGCAATGGCCGGAGCTCCCGCCGCTCGAGACGCTCACGGTGCCGACACTCGTGGTCGTCGGTGACCGTGACAAGGACGACTTCCAGCGCATCGCAGCGCGCATCTCCGCGACCGTCACGGACGCGCGACTCGAGATCGTCGCGGGCGCCGGCCACCTGGTCGGCGTCGATCGCCCGGACGAGCTCAACGCGTTGCTGCTCGACTTCCTTAGCGCATGACCCCGGTGTGGCCGAGCGAGTACCGGCCCGGTTGCGGCCACACGCAGACACCGTGCGGCCCGGCGCCGACGGGGATGCGCGCGAGCAGCTTCCCGGTGACGGTCGAGATCGCGTAGACGACACCGTTGTAGCGGCCGGACAACCACAGCACCTTGCCGTTCACGGACACGCCGCCCATGTCCGGGCTGCCGCCGCCGGGAATCGTCCACGTCCGGACGACCTTCCTCGTCGCGAAGCTGAGCACGGAGATGGTGCCGGCACCGCGGTTCGAGACGTAGAGATCGCGCGCGTTGCGACTCGGGTAGAGGCCGTGTGCGCCCGCTCCCGTGTGCACGAGCCCGACGACGCGGAAGGTGTGTGCATCGACGAGCCAGACGCCGTCCGCGAGCGTGTCCGCAACGTAGAAGACGCGCCCGTCGGGTGAGAGCTTGACGTCCTGCGGCATCCGGACGCCGGGCGCCGAGAACACGCGAAGGACGCGCTGGTGGACGACATCGAGCACGAGCAACTGGCCCGAGAACTCGCAGCTGAGCAACGCCTTCGTCCCGTCGGCAGTGAAGTCCATGTGGTCGACTCCGAGGCAAGGAGTCGCTACCGACTTCACGAGCGCGAACGAGTGGGAGTCGCGAAAGTCGACCCGTTGCAAACGCTCGGCGACGACCATCGCGTAACGCCCGTCGGGCGTGAAGTACATGTTGTACGGATCGGCGACCGGGATCGTTCGAACAGGCCGCGCGGTTCGCGGGTCGATCTCGGTCAACGTGTTTCCGGCGTCGTTGGTGACGTAGAGATGTGCGAGGTCGTATGCCGGTACGACGTGCTGCGGCAACGCGCCGACTGCGAACTGCCCGACGACCTTGTAGGTGGCGGGATCGATCACATCGACGGTGTCCGATTGCGAGTTCGGGACATAGATGCGCGACAGCGCATGACGGGCGGGGCCCGCGAGATCGCCGGGAGCGTCGGCGGCGTACACGTTCGCCTGGTCGATCAGCTTCGGGATCGCAACGGTCGCCGGGACTCGGAGCCGTCCCGGCACGAGCGAGGTCACGGAGGCGACCGTCTGTGATCCACGCCCACCCACGACGAGGATCGACCGGCCCACCGGTGCCGCGGCGACATCCGACAGCGCGGAGGGCAGCCGCCCGGCCGCCGACACGCGGCGCGACCTCGGATCGACCGCGACGATCCGGTCCGTCGCCGTGCCGACGATCGCTCCGCGGCCGCCGATCACGTAGACGCGACCGCCGAGCGACGCGGCCGCAGCGTGAGTCGTCGGCGCGGGCAGCGACCCGATGCGCCTGACCCTGCCGCTCGCGGGATCGAACGCGAGCACCGCCGACGATGCAGTCCCCGCCGGCGTCGAGCCGCCGGCGATCACGACCAGGCCGTCAGCTGCCGCGACGGCTGCGTAGCGAAGCGGCGTCGGCAGGCGGCCGACGACGCGGGCAGCGGTGCCCGGCCGCCAGGAGACGATCGTGTCGAGCCACCGGGCTCCGGTGAAGCCCCCGACGATGTACGCCGTGCCGCCCAGCGCCGCTCCGGACTGGTCGGAGCTCGGCGCAGGCAGACGCGCCACCGTCACCGGGCGGCCGGCTGCGACCCGCTGGATCTCCTCGTGCTGCGCAACGCCGTCTCCGCCTCCGAAGAGGTACACGCTCCGGCCGATCCGCACCGCGGCGGTGTCGTGCAGCGCTTGCGGCAGGTTTCCGACGGACGTCGCGTCTCGCGGCCGGACGAGGTCGATCGCCGCGGTCGAGGCATCGGCAGGTGTCAGGCCTCCGACCAGCAGCACGCCGCCGCGCCACGGCGCGACGGCGGCGTCCTGGATCCCGGCCGGAAGGTCTGCGCGTGGGTGAGCGACGAGCGTCGGGGGCACCACTACCCGCACCTTGCCGACCGCGGACGGGTGCGCCGCTGTGGGTGAGGCGCCCGGCCCCGAATCGATCCCCCCGCCGCAGCCGGCGGCCGCCGCTACGAGCAGGAGGCCGGCCGCGACGGCGGCCCAGCGGCATGCCTGGACGAGCGGCGAGCGCACCGTCGCAGGCTAGGAGGCCGATGATGAAGGGTTCCTGAGCGCGGGGGTGTCCTCAGGCGAGCTCGGAGAGGACATCGTCGGCGAGCCGAGGCCAAGCCTCCACCGCCCACGCACCGAATGCAAGATCGGTGAGACATGCAAGGGCAAGCCCTGCGTCCGGATCGACCCAGAGGAAGGTGCCGCTGCGCCCGAAGTGTCCGAACGTGCGGGGCGAGTTGCGCGAGCCCGTCCAGTGCGGCATCTTGGCGTCGCGGATCTCGAAGCCGAGACCCCAGTCGTTCGGATCCTGGCGACCGAAGCCCGGCAAGACGCCGACAAGGCCCGGGAACTGCGTCGTCGACGCCTCGTCGAGCGTCTCTCGCGCGATGCGGGTGGGGACGAGCAGCTCGCGCGCCACCGCGCCGAGGCCGCCGATGGTGCCCGACGCCCCCCAGGCCGGCGAGCCGTGGAGGGCGATCCCGCTGCCGGCCCAGACGGCGTGGAAGTAGTCGGCGAACGGCATCTCGGCGCGCTCGGCAACCAGCTCGGCAGCGACCTCGAACCCGTGGTTCGAGTAGACGCGGCGCCGCCCGGGAGGCGCGATCGGCGCGCGTGCATCGAACGGCAGCCCCGAGGCGTGGGCGAGCAGGTGGCGAAGGGTGGCCCCGGGAGGGCCTGCAGGCTCGTCGAGGTCGACGAGGCCCTCTTCGGCGGCGACCAGAACGGCGACAGCGGTCGCGAGCTTCGTCACGGAGGCAAAGGCGAACACCCGGTCGGCGTCGCCGTGGACGCCCTCGACGCGACCCGCGACTGCGACGGCGGCATGGTCGCACGGCCAGGCGTCGACTTGCCTCAAGGCCTGCATCGGCGGCAGGCTATCGGGGTGGAGCGCCAACGGATCTCGTCGGGCTCGCCGTTCGAGGCGCGCTTCGGCTACTCGCGGGCGGTGCGGGTCGGCGACCGCATCCTCGTCGCGGGCACCGCGCCGATCATGCCGGACAATGCGGATCCGCCGACGGGCGCCTACGAGCAGGCACAGGTCTGCCTCGGAATCATCGGGCGCGCGCTCACCGAGGCGGGCGCGTCGCTCGACGACGTCGTGCGCTCCCGGGTCTACGTGACCGACCCTGCGCACATCGATGACGTCGGGCGCGCCCACGCCGAGACCTTCTCGGAGGCGCGACCTGTGCTGACCGGCGTCGTCACCGGGCTCCTCGATCCGCGCTGGCTGGTTGAGATCGAGGTGGAAGCGGTGATACTTCAGCCGTGAAGCAGATCTTCCCGTCGTCGATCACCGGCAAGGGAGCCGTCGCCCATGGGTCGAAGGCAAGCGTGGTCGACCACGCATTCGGCAAGGGCGACCCGTACACCCTCGGCGTCGAGGAGGAGTACATGCTGCTCGACCCCGAAACGTGGGACCTCGTGCAGCACATCGACTCGGTGCTCTCGGCGGCCGCCGACTCCGAGCACGAGGACAGGATCAACGCCGAGCTGATGCAGTCGGTGCTCGAGGTCACGACGCCGGTCTGCCGGACCGCGGCCGACGTGTATGCCGCGTTGTCACAGCTCCGCGGCTACGTGTCGGAGATCGCGCGCGCCGAGGGGTGCCGCTTCGGCTCGGCGGGCACGCACCCGTTCAGCCTCTTCGAACGGCAGCGGATCACCGCGCGCGACCGCTACCGGCAGCTCGTCGACCAGCTGCAGTACGTCGCGCGACGCGAGCTGATCTTCGGCATGCACATGCACGTCGCGGTCGACGACCCCGAGAAGGTGATCCAGGTGATGAACGGCCTGCTCGTGCACCTTCCGCAGATGCTCGCCCTCTCGGCGTCGTCGCCCTTCTGGCGCGGCGAGCCGACCGGGCTC
Source organism: uncultured Thermoleophilia bacterium (assembly GCA_963851065.1). Taxonomy (GTDB): domain Bacteria; phylum Actinomycetota; class Thermoleophilia; order Gaiellales; family Gaiellaceae; genus PALSA-600. The sequence continues at coordinate 98,122 of CAWKNW010000009.1, read as the reverse complement.
TCGTCGAGCCGGCAGATGGTGTTCGCGGCGTTTCCGCGCTCAGGACCGCCGCCGCGCTTCCGGGACTACGAGGACTACGCGACGCTCGTCGGTCAGCTCGAGCGCACCGGCTGCATCGCCGACTACACCCATATCTGGTGGGACATCAGGCCCCACCCGCGCCTCGGAACGATCGAGATGCGCGTGTGCGACGCGGTCACCAGGCTCGAGGACGTGGTCGCGATCACCGCCTTCTTCCAGGCGATCGTGAAGATGTACTGCGAGCAGTACGAAGCGGGCAAGGAGGTGCCGAGCTGGCACCGGATGCTGACCACCGAGAACAAGTGGCTTGCGGCGCGCTATGGGCTGGAGGCTCCCGTGATGGACCTCGCGACCGGGCGTCGGAATCGCGTCCCGGTCGCCCAGCTGATCCGCCGCACGCTCCGCGACGTCGAGCCGCATGCCCGCGAGCTCGGTTCCGAGCGGGAGCTCGAAGGCGTACGGGAGATCCTCGCGCGCGGGAACGGCGCCGACCGGCAGCTGCGCGTCTGGAACGCGAACCGCGACATCGTCGAGGTCGTCCGGGAGATCTCGATCGCCACCGAGGCTACGGCCGCGAAGGCCGCTGCCTAGAACGCCAGCGCGGTGACGCGGCTGCGCGCACCGACGACCCACAGTTTCGATCCGTCGGGTGAGAACCCGAGGCCGAAGGCGATGTGGGCGATCGGCGCTGCGGCGGTGTGGCGCGCCGGATCGACGAGCCAGATGTGCTCTCCGTCCGTCACGGCGATGCGCCTCCCGTCCGGCGCGAGCACCGCCATCCCGGCCGCGTTGCCCGTCCACGTGCCCGGCAGGAAGCGGAACGCGTCCACGACCCTGTGCGTCGCCACGTCGATCGTGACGACCCGGCCGTAGCCGGGACCGACCGCCCAGAGCGTCCGCCCGTCGTTCGACACGGCCAGCGCGTAGGTCGTAGCCGCGCTGTAGTCGCCGTCACCGGGCAGGTCGACGCAGCGTGCCGTCGCGTGAACGAGGTCGAGGATGTGCACCATCGAACCGCCGTCGGGGCCGATGTAGAGCGTGAACAGGTACTGCCCGTTCGGTGACGCCGTCCGGGCGAACGGGACGCCCCAGATGATCGACGACCCGTCGGGATCCTTCAGCGGCCGCGGTTGCAGCCGGCCCGACGCGAGATCGAAGAGCCGCACCTCGTAACCGTTCTTCAGCCCCTTGATCAGGTAGAGCTTGTCGCCGCGAAGCGCGTCGAACGACCACGTGTTGCCGGCCAGCACGACGGTGTGCGATGTCGTCGGCGAGAGCAAGACGAACGTCGTCGACCGCGTCTGCGTCCGTTGGAGGACCGCCCACTCGCCGCCCTGCGAGAGACCGACGAGGCCGAATGCTCCGTGGGCCTCGAGCGTCGCATTGCGAAGGCGCGTCCCGTGCGCGATGTCGAACCAGGTCACGAGACGGCCGTCCCGATGGACCAGCGTGTCCCCGGCGGCGATCCCCTGCGGCAGGCGCCAACGGGTCGCGCCGGTCGTCAGATCGAGCACGCGCACGGGAGCACCGATCGAGCCGCGAACGGCGAGCAGCGCTCCGCCGGCGACCGTGAACTGGCTGGGAGCGCAGCTGAGCGGCGAGCAGCCGGCGGAGCGCGCCGCACCGGGCACGAGCGCGGCGACGATCGCGAGCAGCGGCACCAGACGCTTCATGCAAGTCGATACGAGCCGCGGACCCGAGGAGGTCCCTCCCTCGTATGGACCTCGTGGACGACTGCCGTCGTACAGTCGGCGGGTGGCTGAGCGCGCCTGGATCCGGGGTGCCAGACGCGGGTCGGTCGACGACCTCGAGCGGCTCTTCCGGGAGCACTGGCCTCGCGCGCACCGCGCCGCCTACCTCGTCACCGGCGACGCAGCAGCAGCCGAGGACATCGCCCAGGAGTCGTTTCTCGCCGCCATTCGCAATCTCGACCGGTTCGACCGTCGCCGGCCGTTCGCACCGTGGCTGCACCGCATCGTCGTCAACCGGGCGATCGACTTCACGCGCGCTCGTCGCCTGCGCGCCGAGTTCGAACTCGGCGACCTGCACGCTGCTCCACCCGAACCCGAGCCGGCCGACGAGATCCTCGAGCGCATCGCCGCCCTGTCGCCCGAGCACCGTGCGGTGATCGTGCTCCGCTACGTGCTCGAGTACACGCCCGGTGAGATCGCCGAGTTGCTCGACCTTCCCCGCGGGACCGTCAACTCGCGTCTCCGGCGCGGTCTCGATCGGATGAAGGAGCCCGAATGACGGCAGAGGACCGGGCCTGGGAGGTGGTGCGGCGCGCGTTCGAAGAGCGCACGCCCGGCCCGCCGAAACGGCGAACAGCAAGTAACAGACTGCTGCTTGCTCTGGTTGCGGCTGCGGGGGCGGCTGCGGTCGCGGTCGCGGTGATCACGCCGCCCGGTCACGCGGTGCTCGAGCGCGTGCGTCGCGCGGTCGGGATCGAGCACGCCGCGCCTGAGCTCGTCGCCCTGCCGGCCAAGGGCCGACTGCTGGTCGTCTCGTCCGAACGCGGCGGCGTCTGGGTCGTCGACGCCGACGGCCTGCGCCGGCGACTCGGCACCTACGACGATGCGATGTGGTCGCCGCACGGGCTGTACGTCGTCGCGACCACACCCACCGACCTGCTCACGCTCGAGATCGGCCACGGCATCCGCTGGTCGCTCCCCCGGCCCGGCGCCTACTGGCCGCGCTGGGAAGGGTCGCTCACGGACACCCGCATCGCCTACATGACGCCCCGCGGACTGCGAGTCGTGGCGGGCGACGGCACCGGCGACCACCTGCTCGACCGGTACGCAGGCGACGTTCCGCCCGCCTGGGATCCCGCCCGCCTGCACACGCTCGCCTACTACTCGGGCGGCGCGATCGTCCTGCGGCACGCCGATACGGGAACGGTCGTGTGGCGGGCGCCGATCGCGATCACCCCCGCGTCACTCGCCTGGTCGTCGGACGGCCGTCTGCTCGCCGTCGTGTCCCCACGGCGCGTCGTCGTGCTCGGCGGCAACGGGACGGTGCGACGGACGATCACTACGCTCACGGACACGTTTCGCGGCGCCTCGTTCCGTCCACGGACACACGATCTCGCGCTCTCGATCCGGCAGAAGTCGAGCAGCGAGATCTCGCTCGTCCACGTCGAGCGGCCGGGGACGGCGCGGGTGCTGTTCGCAGGCCCCGGGACGTTCGGCGACATCGTCTGGGCGCCGAACGGCAGCTGGCTGCTCGTCGACTGGCCGACCGCGAACCAGTGGGTGTTCCTGCGCGGTGGCCGCGTCCTGGCCGTGTCGAACATCGAGCAACAGTTCCCGCGCCCGGATCGTCTAGGCCCGATGTTGCAGATCGGCGATCGGTGGTGTTGCGTCGAACGCTAGTCTCGGCGCATGCTCCAGGTCGGCGATCGGGTCCCGAACGTGACCGTTCACCTCGGTCCCGGCGAGCCGGTGACGATGGAAGAGCTCGTCGAGGACGGCCCGAAGCTCCTGCTCTTCTACCTGTTCGACTGGTCGTCGACCTGAACGAACGAGCTCGAGCTCCTGCGTGACAGGAGAGCCGAGTTCGACGAGGCCGGCGTCCAGCCGGTGGGAGTCTCCCGCGACTCCCCGTACACGCACATCGCGTGGACACAGGCGCTCGACCTGAATCTCGGGCTTCTCTCGGACTTCAACGGCGAGGCGGTGCGCTCGTTCGGTGTCAACCAGGAGTTCCGAGGGTTCCGGGACGTCGCGCACCGGTCGGCCTTCCTGATCGACGGCGACGGCGTCGTGCGCGGGAGCTGGCGCTACGAGAACACCGAGCTGCCCGACGTCGATGAGCTGCTCGCCGCATGTCGCGCCTTGCACTCCCCCGGCGGATCTGCGTAGATAGCCGCCGTGGCGGCCCCCGCGAACAGCGCTCCGGCACTCTCGCGGTCCGGCGGTGCGCTCACCGCCGCGCTCCTCCTCATCGTCGTCGTCGTCGGCCTCATCTTCGCGTTCTCATCCTCGGTCTTCCTACCGAACAACTGGTTCTCGCTGTTCAAGGCGATCCATGTGACCCTCGCCGTGGTCTGGGTCGGCGGGGGAGTCCTGCTCGTGATCCTCGCGCTCCTTGCGGAGCGGACCAACGATCCCAACCAACTCGTCACGATCGCGCGGCAGGCGGCCTTCGCCGGCGAGCGCATCTTTGCGCCTGCAGGGCTGATCGTGTTCCTGATGGGAATCGCGATGATGATCAACACCAATCTCGGCTGGGGCAAGTTCTGGGTCGTTCTCGGCCTGATCGGCTACGTGGTGACGTTCGTCACCGGTATCGCGGTGCTCGCGCCCCTCGCCAGGCGGATCAACGTCGCCTCCGCTGAGCGCGGGCCGACGGACCCGGAGACGATCGCGCTGATCGAGCGGATCCTGCTGATCGCGCGCGTCGACATCGCCGTCCTGCTGATCGTCGTGCTCGACATGGTGACGAAGCCCTTCTCGTAGGGCCGGTCACATGCCCATCGCGTGGTAGCCGGAGTCGACGTACAGCGTCGTCCCGGTCACGTTGCGCGCGGCGTCCGAGAGGAGATAGGCGGCCGCCGCCCCGACATCGTCGGCGTCGATGTGCCGATGGAGAGGTGAGCGCTCCTCGACGATCGACTCCATCGTCGGGAAGCCGGCGATCGACCGTGCAGCGAGCGTGCGCACGGGCCCGGCCGACACGGCGTTGACGCGGATGTTCTTCTGCCCGAGGTCCCACGCGAGGTAGCGAACCGAAGCGTCGAGCGTGGCCTTGGCGACGCCCATGACGTTGTAGTGCGGCACCGCGCGCTCGCCGCCGAGGTAGGTCATGGTCACGATCGAGCCTCCCCCGGCGGCCGCCATCAGCGGCTCAGCGGCTCGAGCGGTCGCGACGAGCGAGTACGCGCTGACATCGACCGCCATCCAAAAGCGATCCCGCGGCGTATCGGTGAAACGACCTTCCAGATCTTCCGCCGCAGCGAACGCCACCGAGTGGACGAGGATGTCGAGCTGCCCGCCGAAGGCGGCGCCGACCTCGTCGAACACGCGCGCGACGGCGCCGTCGTCACGGACGTCGAGCTCGGTCACGAGCGGGCTGTCGACCGACGCCGCGAGCTCGCGTACGCCTTTCTCGATCCGCTCGCCCTGGAACGTGAACGCGCACCGAGCGCCGCCGTCGGCGAGCCGCTTGGCGATCGCCCAGGCAATCGACCGCTTGTTCGCCACACCGAGGATGAGGGCCCGTTTGTCCGCGAACACGGCGCGACTCTAGACGAACGACGCTTCGGCTACTGTGGCGGCTCCTTGCGCCGCCTCCTCCTCGTCTCGGCGGTCGTCGCCCTCGCAGCGGCGTCCTCCGCAAGCGCTGCTCTCGAACCTCTGCGGCCCGACCTCCGCGAGGCGAGCCGGCCCCGCGTGCGTGTGGGAACCATCCACATTCCGTCCGCGCAGGCCAGGGGCATGACCCGCGTGATCGTCCGGCTGAAGGCTCCGCCGCTCGCGGCATGGAGCGCGGAACGGTCGCTCAGCGCCACGACGGTCACGCATCACCTCGACGTCAAGAGCGCCAGCTCGAGGGCATATCTGGCTCAGCTCGCGCGCCTTCAGAGCGCAGCGGTCGCCCGGGTCGAGGCTGCCATTCCGAGCGCGACGGTTCAGGAGCACTACAGCGTGATCCTGGACGGCTTTGCCGTGTCGCTTCCCGAGCGAAAGCTGCCGGCGCTGCTCCGGCTGAAGGACGTGAACAAGGTCTACCCGAGCCTGGGCTACCTCGCGACCGACGACAGCGGGCCGACGGTGATCAACGCGAGCGCGCTCGAGGCGGCAAGTGGAAATGCCGGTGAGGGCGTCAAGATCGGGGTCGTCGACACCGGCGTCGACCCGACGAACCCGTTCCTGTCACCGAACGGCTTCTCGTACCCGGCCGGCTTCCCCAGAGGCGACACGAAGCTGACGACACCGAAGGTGATCGTCGCGCGCGTCTTCCCGGGGCCGATCCGCAACGCGCTGAGCAACAAGGCCTTCGACAACACGGAGCCGCACGGCACCCACGTTTCCGGAATCGCAGCCGGCGACGCGGGCACCACTGCCCCGGCAGGCCCGGACCATCCCGCGACGTCAGGGCTCTCCGGTGTCGCACCGAAGGCATGGATCGGCAACTACCGCGTGTTCACGATCCCGACGCCCCTCGGCGACGAGGCCGACACCCCGGAGATCGTGGCCGCGTTCGAGTCCGCGGTCGAGGACGGGATGAACGTCATCAACTTCTCGGGCGGCGGTCCGCAGACCGAACCGGCGAACGACGCGATGTACGAAGCGGTCCACAACACCGTTCTGGCCGGAGTCGTCCCGGTGATCGCGGCCGGAAACGACCGCGAGGACTTCGGCTACGGCACGGCCGGCTCACCCGGGAGCGCGCCGGACGCGATCACGGTCGCGGCCGTCTCGAACTCGCACGTCTTCGCGCCGGCACTGACGGTCGAAGGCGGCCCTCCGAGCCTCGGCGCCGTGCCGATCCAGGGTGCCGGCGCGAAATTCCCCGCCGCGTGGTCGACGCTCAACCAGACGGTGATCGACGCAGGCTCGATCGCCGGCACCGACGGCAAACCCGTCGATCCCTACCTGTGCGGAACCGCAAGCGAGCCGAACACGAGCCAGGGAACGCTGCCGGCCGGTTCGTTGAAGGGCAAGATCGTGGTGCTCCTCCGAGGGAACTGCACGTTCGACTCGAAGGCGATCCGGGCCCAGCGCGCGGGTGCGATCGGGATGATCTTCATCGACAACCGGCCGGGCGAGGCGAACCCGATCCCGATCGTCCTCCCGGTTCCGGCCGGAATGATCTCCGACCTCGACGGTAAGACCCTTCGCGCCTACATGGCGCAGAACGGCGGCCAGGCGACGATCCGCGTCTCGAGCTCGATCGAGGAGATCCAGACCGGACGCTCCGGGATCATCACGAGCTTCTCCTCGGCCGGCCCCACCGACTTCGGCTACACGCTGAAGCCCGACGTCTCCGCGCCGGGGCTCGACGTGCTCTCCTCGACGCCGCCGCGCACGATCGGCTCGACGTTCGCCGTCTTCGCCGGCACGTCGATGGCCACACCGCACGTCGCCGGCGCCGCGGCGATCCTCGTCGAGCGTCATCCGAACTGGTCGCCGTGGCAGGTGAAATCGGCGCTGATGTCGACCGCGTCGGCCGCCTGGGCAGACACGGCACGGACGCAGGAGGCGTCGGTGCTGCTCGAGGGCTCCGGCCTCGCGAACGTCGGCGCCGCCGACGACCCGAAGATCTTCACCGCGCCCCAATCGCTCTCGTTCGAGCGGATCGACGTGACCCACGGCGCGCAGGTGAAATCGATGCTCGTGCTCGCGAGCGACACCGGCGACGGTGCCGGCACGTGGTCGCTGACGGTCGCGCCTCAGACGCAGACGAACGGCGTCGAGATCGACATTCCGGAGCAGATCTCGATTGCGCCCGGCGGTGACGCCGCGATCCCGGTCGTCGTCCACGTCGCAGCGAACGCCGCCACCGGTGAGAACACCGGCTTCGTGGTGTTGACAGGAGCCGGCGTGACGCGCCGCATCCCGTACATGTTCCTGGTCGAACGCCCCGCGCTGGCGTCGATGACGGCGGTGCCGTTGAAGAAGCTGCAGACCGGAAGCACCGCCGTCGGGGCGAGCCACGTGTCGTCGTACTGCTGCCCGTCCGCGCCGTTCGGCCAGCCTCCGACGTTCGTCGGCCCTTCGATGAACGAGGACGGCGCCGAGCATCTCTACTCGATCGCGATCAACGAGCCGGCCCTCAACTTCGGCGTGTCGATACTCGCGGCGACCCCCGGCTCCCTGATCGACCCGTTCGTGCTCGGCTCGAAGGACGAGAACGACGTGCAGGGCTACGCGGGCATCCCGACCGACGTGAACGACCTGACCTATGACGCCCAGTTCGACGTCGGCGCGGCCGGGGCGCAGTTCCCGCGACAGCAGACGTTCTACGTCGCCGTCGACTCGCGAGCCGATCCGTTCACGAACAAGCCTCTCAAAGGCTCGTACGTCCTGAACGCCTGGCTCAACGACGTCACACCGCCGGCGCTGAAGCTCCTCACGACGCGCGTCAACGCCGGCCGGCCCCTGATCGTCGCGCGGGCCGTCGACGCGGGGGCGGGGGTCGACCCCCTCTCGCTCGTGATCAGCTACGGGGGTGTCCTGATCGGTGCCTCCGCATACGACCCGGTCACGGGGCTCGTCGTGTTCGGGCTACCCGATCAGGCGCCGAAGCTCAGGCCGGGCGCGACCCGACTGATCATGGAGGCCTCGGACTACCAGGAGGCGAAGAACATCGACACGATCGGGCCCGACCTGCTTCCGAACACGGCGTTCAAGGTGAACAAGCTCGACGTCGTCGACGGCCCCGCCGTGACCTGGATCGAGCCGGACGCGAACGCCTGCACCGTGAAGCACGAGCGCCTCCTCGTCGTCGCCGGCTCCACGACGAAGGTCGCGAAGGTGCAGTTCTTCGACGGCACCCACCTGATCGGCACCGACAAGACCGGGCCGGGCGGCGTGTACTCCGTCCCGTGGTCGACCGTCGGCCTCGCCAACGGACAGCACCACCTCACGGCGAGCGTCGTCGACAGCTCCGGGCGCACGGCCGTCGCGGCGCGGCAGCTCAGAGTTTGCGGGTAGCCGTCGTCTCGGGCGCGTCGTCCGGGATCGGCGCCGAGCTCGTCCGCCAACTTCGAAGCAAGGGCTATCGAACCGTGGGGCTCTCGCGGCGCGACTCGCAGGCCGACGAGCACGAGACGTGTGACGTCGCCGACCGCTCCGAGACCGAGGCTGCCGCGGCTCGCGTCCTCGCACGGCACCCCGCAATCGACCTGCTCGTCTGCAACGCCGGCGTCAGGGGACGCGGTGGGTTCCTGACTGCGACACCGGAGCGGATCGAAGCCACGATTCGCACGAACTACCTCGGCTCGGTGTGGACGGTGCTCGCGTTCCTGAGCGGGCTGCGACCCGGCTCGCACGTCGTCAACGTCGTGTCGGTCGCCGGATCCGTCGCCGCCGGACCGTATTCGGCGTCGAAGCACGCCCAGCTCGCCTTCTCCCGCTCGCTCGCCGTGGAGCTCGCGCCGCGCGAAGTGTTCGTTCACACGGTGAGCCCCGGCTTCGTCGAGACGCCCGGGTTCCCGCAGCGGGAGCGGTTCGGCGCGCTCGGCAGGCACGTCGTCGTCGACCCACCGCTCGTCGCCGAGCGCCTGCTGAACGCGGTCGAGCGGAACAGGCCCGAGATCTTCGTGCCGCGGTGGTACCGCCCGGCCGGATGGGTGCAGGCTCTCGCTCCCGGGGCGGTTGCCCGCGCCCGGCGCGCGTACCGGCGGCGCAGGTAGAGGTTTGATCTATCGCTCCTACCGATTCAGCACGTACCAGCCGATGATCGCCTCGTAGCCGCGCGGCGCCATCGCCCGAACAGCCTCGCGAGTCGAGCTGTCGCAGTCGACGAGGTCGAGGTACGCCTCGAGGTCACGCGACTCGGTGACGATGTCTGCGCGCTTGAGCACGAGCCCGTTGACGTCGAACAGCGCTCGGAGGTCCTGATCCGAGAGCACGCGGCTCGTCGACGGATCGCGCGCATGCTCGAAGGCGTTCAGCTCGCCTGCGGCGAGCGGATCGGCGGGCGCCAGCTGGTCGACGACGAGCAGCGTTCCCCCCGGCCGCGTGACGCGCACGAGCTCGGACACGAGCAGCTCCGGGCGCGGCGTGTGGTGCAGCGTTCGCAGCGTCCCCACCAGGTCGAAGCCGTACGACGGAAGCTCGAGATGCTCACCGTCTCCCAGCTGCACCTCGACGTTGGGCGGAGCCGATGCTCGCAACCGGTCGACGTACGTCTCGTCGCGCTCGACAGCGACCACTTCGCGCACGCGCGGTGCAAGGGCGAAGGCGAGCGCCCCCAGCCCCGACCCCACGTCGAGTGCACGCTCGTCGCCTCGAAGCGGCGGGAGCATGTCCTCGAGCCGCGCCGAGAGGGCGGCTGCGCGCTCCGCCTGGAGCGCCGCACGACGATCGATGCTGCTCATGATCTCACCACGGTACGCGTAGTTCGGGCCGAAGAGACGCCGATCCCGCACGCAAGCTCGTAGCCGATCGTGCCGGCGACGCGCGCGTGCGCGTCGAGCGACACGCCGGGGCCGACGAGGGTCACCGGCGCTCCCGGCGCCGCCTCGCCGAGAAGCTCGACCGCCAGCGCATTCATCGAGACGACCCCGACCACGCGTGCCCGGGCACCGTCGACGAGCACTTCCGTGCCGGTGAGGTCGCGCCTGAACCCATCGCCGTACCCGACCGGGACGACGCCGATCCACGTGTCCCGCTCGGCGATGAAGCGACGGCCGTAGCCGGCCGACTCACCGGCGTGGAGGAGCTTCACCTGCGCAACCTCGCTCCGCCACGACAGCACCGGCGAGAGCCCATCCTCCTCGGCCTCGGTGCCGAAGGGCGACAGTCCGTAGACGGCGATCCCGCAGCGCGCCGCGTCGAACCACGACTCCGGCAGACGGAGCGTTGCTGCGCTGTTCGCCACGTGTCGAAGCACGGTCGGAGGAAGGGCCTGGGTCGCGACGCGGAAGCGCTCGATCTGACTGCGCGCGAAGTCGAGATCGGTGTCCGCGGTGGCGAGATGCGTCATCACGCCGGCGACACGGCGTGTCGAAGAGGGCAGCTCGCCCAACCCCCAGCGGCCCATGCCGGTATCGAGCTTCAGGTGCACCTCGACGTCATCCGGAATGCGGCCGTCGGGAACCGTCAACGCAAGTCCGGCCTCCCGCGCGCGCGCCACCTCCGCCGGAGGAGTCGGGCCGAGCACGAGGATGCGCGGCTCGGGGAAGACGGCCCTGAGCTCGACGCCCTCTGCGACCGTCGCAACGCACAACGCGGTCGCTCCGGCGGCGAGTGCCGCGCCGCCGCAGTCGACCGCTCCGTGCCCGTAACCGTCGTTCTTGACGACGACCCACAGGTCAGCGCCGTCGAGTAGACGCAGAAGCCGACGCACGTTCTGCTGCAACGCGGGCAGATCGATCGTCATCTCGCTGCGCACAGCGCCTACCGAGCGGCGAGCGGCGCGCGCTGAAGCCCGTGCCCCGCCAGCGCCAGCCGTAGCGCCGGCAGGAGATCGGAGGCGACCGCCCCTCGCGACGGCTCGAGCAGCTCGGAAGCCACTCCATGCGCGACCGCGGCCGCACCGGCGGCGAGCCGCGGCTCGATGCCCTTCGCCAGGAACGCGGCGACGATTCCGGTCAGGACGTCCCCCGATCCCGCGGTCGCCAGAGCCGGCGAGCCGTAGCTCGCGACGAGAACACCCTCGCGAGGCGCTGCGACGAGCGTGTCGGCGCCCTTGAGCAACACCACGGAGCCGAAGCGGGAGGCCGCCCGCCGCACGGAGTCGAGCCGATGCGCGTCGATGCCGGCACTGGTCGTGCCGAGCAGCCCGGCCAGCTCGCCCGTGTGCGGCGTGAGCACGGTCGCGGCGTTGCGCGCGAACGGCTCGAGCTCCCAGAGCGCGTCGGCATCCAGCACGACCGGTAGCTCCAGGCGCTCGAGCAGGATCCGCACCAGCTCCACGGTCCCGTCGCTGCGGCCGAGCCCGGGCCCGATCGCCACGGCGTCGGCCTTCTGAGCTGCCGCGAGCACGCCGTCGGCCGCCCGGGGCAGCAGCCGTCCGGACGAGTCCTCCGGCAACGGGTGCTTCACGACCTCGAGCAGCGCCGACTCGAGCACCGGGAGCGCCGATTCCGGGGCCGCGACCGCGACGTACCCCGCGTCTGCACGGAAGGCGGCCAGCGACGCGAGCATCAAAGCGCCGGTGAGGCCGCGCGAACCGCCGACGACGAGCACGGAGCCGGCGCTGTACTTGGTCGAGTCGACCTGCTTGGCCGGGACGTCGAGCAGGACGGACGCCGGAACAAGCGAGTGCTCGTGCTCGCGTGGGCGCAGGCCGAGCGGCGCGACGGTGACCGCGCCGGCATGGACGCAACCGGGAGCAACGGCGAGCCCGACCTTGGCGGCGCCGAACGTCACGGTCGCGGTGGCCCGTACGGCAGCGCCGGAGATCTCGCCGGTGGACGCGTTGACCCCGGATGGAACGTCGATCGACACCACCGGGCGCCCGGACGCGTTGATCAGGTCGATCATGCGCGCGGCGTCCTCCCGCGGCGCACCCTCGAGACCGATGCCGAGAAGCCCGTCGACGACGACGTCCGGCGTTCCGAGATCGCCCGACCCCTCGACGAGGGTCACTTCCCGCCCCGCCTCGCGCAGGACGCGGGCGCAGATCTTCCCGTCGCCTCCGTTCTTGCCCTTCCCGCAGACGACCGTGGCCCGGCCCGGGAACGACCGCAGCACGAGCTCGGCGACGGCGGTCCCCGCGCGTTCCATCAGCTCGTCGAGCGAACCCGAGTGCGCGGCCTCCGCGAGCCGTGTCTCCTCGGCCGTCAGGAGGGGCAGCAGCCTCACGCGTCTCCCCGTGGGGGAACCCGTGGTTCCCCCACGAGCCCACTCCTTCTCCGCAACGTCGCATTCACGGTCGGTTCGCCTCCCGCCGGGCCAAGCCCGGCTCCGGCGGCGACCCGCGGAGCCCCGAAGTGTCGTCAACGGCGACGGCGACCGCAGCGGCTAGCTCGCGCGAGTGCGTCATCGACAGTTCGATGCGCGCGACACCTGCACGGCCCGCCCACGCTGCCGTACGGCCCCCGAGGTACACGCCCGGCTTCGGCCGGCCACGGATCTCGATCTCCTTCCAGGTGAAGTAGACCCCCGATCCGAGCGCCTTGCCGACCGCTTCCTTGGCTGCGAACCGCCCCGCATAGTGCTGCGGCGGGTTCGGCTTCGAGTCGCAGTAGTCGCGTTCTGCCTTCGTGAAGCAGCGGTCCTTGAAGTCGTCGCCGTAGCGCGCGAGCGCGCGGCGGATCCGCTCGATCTCGATCAGGTCGACGCCGACGCGCATTCTTTACGGATTTTGCTCGAGCCAGTCGGGGAGTTGGGCGATCGACGAGACGATCCCGTCGGGCTGCACCCGCGAGCGCTCGACATCGTCGGGCCGGAACTTGCCGGTGCGCACCAGCACCGTGCGCAGCCCGTGGTTGTTGGCGCCGACGATGTCTCCCTCGATGTCGTCTCCCACCATCCACGTGAGCGAGGGGTCGGCGTCGAGTGCCTCGAGGGCGGCGGCGAAGTATGCGCTGCTCGGCTTGCCGAGAACCGTCGCCTCGATGTCGGCCGCGTATTCGAGGCCCGCCACGAATGCGCCGGCGTCGAGCCGGGCGCCGTCGGAGGTCTGCCACCACCGATTCTTGTGGAGGCAGTAGAGGTCGGCTCCCGCCTCGAGCTCGTGGAAGGCGCGGTTCAAGTTCAGGTAGGAGAAGATCCGGCCCGTCTCCTCGCCTTCGTCCGCTCCGCCGAGCAGCACCGCGTCGACGTTCATCCCGACGAGCTGCAGCCCATCCAGATCGTCGAGCAGCCCGGGCATCGTGAGGGCGAGCACACGCTTGCCGGCGAGCACGCGTGCGGCGACGCCGCCGGTCGTCTGGAGCTCGTCGTCGTCGAGCTCGATCCCGATCGATCGCAGCTGCTCGACCAGGTGCTGTCGTGACGTCGTCGTCGAGTTCGTCACGAACCGCAGGCGGTGCCCGTCACGGCGCAGCCGCTTGACGGCGGCGGCGCCACCTGCGATCGGTTCACCCGAGACGTGCAGCACACCGTCCACGTCCAGGAGAATCGCGGCCATGAACGCCGAGTCTATTCGGTCGGAGATCGCCTTCCGCTTCTCGCGCTCGAGCGGCCCGGGCGGCCAGCACGCACAGAAGAGCTCGACGCGGGTCGAGGCGCTCTTCGACGTCGAGGAGTCGACAGGCTTGACAGCCCGCGAGCGACGGCTCGTGCTCGAGCGCATCGGGCCGGTCGTCCGGTCGATCGCCCAGGACGAACGCTCGCAGCTCCGGAACCGCGAGCTGGCGACCGACCGGATCCTCGACCAGCTGCGGGAAGCGGTGAAGGTACGGCGTCCCCGGCAGGCCACCGCCCCGACCAGGGCGTCGCAGGAGCGGCGCCTCGAGGAGAAGAAGCGGCGCGGCAGGACGAAACGGCTCCGCCGCGAGCTCGACTGAGCTTCTGCGGCTCTACCTCGAGCGGATCAGCCGCTCGATCGCGTCGGTCACCTCGGCCACCTTCTCCTCACCCCCCTCGCGGACGCAGTGGAGGACGTGGTCCTTCAGGATCTCGAGCGCGACGCCGTCGAGGGCCGCGCGTGTGGCGGAGATCTGCGTGACGATGTCGATGCAGTACCGCTCCTCCTCGATCATCCTCTGCAGACCGCGCACCTGCCCTTCGGCACGTTTGAGTCGCGCGAGCAGGGCCTGCTTGTGGTCTTCGCGTACGTAGCCGTGCGTCACGTGTATTCCTCCGGATTCGCATCGAACATCGACTGACAGTGCGTGCTGCAGAAGTAGAGCGTCCGGCTCCCGTGCCTCGACGTCGGCAACCCGGCGTGGCGATCGACCGTCATGCCGCACACCGGATCCCTCGTGCCGCGGCGAACGGTGAGCCCGATCAGCGCGGCGAACACCCCGAGAAAGATCAGGTTGAGGACCGTCGTGTAGTTCCACGCGATCGGCCGCTCTGAGATCGAGGCGAGCGACGGCCGGGTCGTCGGCACCAATCCGAGCAGCGAGAAGAGCCCGTCGACGGCGAGCGCCGCGACGACCATCGCCGAGAACATGATCGCGACCAGCCGGACCGCGAATCGTCCGCCGTAGTACTTCCGGTACGCGAGGACGATCGGGATGATGATCAGGTCGGCGTAGATGAACGCGAGCACGCCGGAGAACGAGATGCCGCCGCTCCAGAGAACCGCAGCGAGCGGGATGTTGCCGATCGAGCAGACGAAGGCAAGTGCCGCGACGATCGGGCCGACGATCGCGTTCTCGATGATCCGAAGAGGCGGCCATGCGTCGGTCAGGAAGAGCCTGTTGAAGAACGTCGCCGGCAACGTCGAGACGTAACCGGCGATCACGAAGCCCGCAAGGATCTCCTTCCAGAGCATCGTCCAATCGGCACGGAAGTTGTGCGCGACGTCCGACCATGCCTGCAGCGATGTCAGCTTCCGGACGAACGAGGGAGCGGTGCTCTGCGCGGTGTGATGGACGTGGCCCGACTCGACCGCCACGGCATGGACGCGCGCCGCCTCTTCCTGCCTCCGCGACACGAAGCGCGCAAGCGCGGCCCAGGTGAGCATGATCAACACGATCCCGCCCGCGAACTCGGCAAGCGTGAACTGCCAGCCGAGGAAGAGCCAGATGACGAGCCCGAGCTCGAAGACGAGGTTCGTCGATGCGAACTGGAACGTCACCGCAGAGGTGAGGCTCGCGCCCTTCGCGAAGATCGACTTCGCAATCGCGATCGCCGCGTACGAGCACGAAGAAGACACCGCGCCGAGCGCCGTCGCGAGCGAGACCTGCCTGAGGCCGCGTCCCCCGAGCGTGTGCTCGAGGCGCGCGCGCGGCACCCACGCCTGCACGATCCCCGAGAGCGCGAAGCCGAGGACGAGCGCCCACCACACCTCCCAGAACATCCGGAACGCGTTGGTGAGCCCGTCGACGACCCACATACCCCACTAGGGTATATGGCGCGAGGGCTACAGGTTCGGGCGGTGGCGGCCGCGCTCGACCGGGCGCGAGTCGACGCCGTAGCGGGCGGCGAGGACGCAGACGCCGATCACGGCGACCAGGAAGATGAGTGCTGCCATGAACCGATCGTGCCTGAGCAGGGACTATCAGCACAAATGCACCTAGTACTATGAATGATCATGGATACTGATAGTTGGCTCGGCGTCGAGCTCCGCCACTTCGCCGCCCTGCGCGCGATCGCCGAGGAGGGCTCGTTCGGGCGGGCCGCGGAGCGGCTCGGCTACACGCAGTCGGCGATCAGCCAGCAGATGGCGACCCTGGAGCGGATCGTCGGCGAGCGCCTCGTCGAACGGCCGGGCGGGCCCCGGCCGGTGTCGCTCACCGAGGCAGGCATCCTCCTGCTCCGGCACGCCGACTCGATCATCAGCCGCCTCCAGGCGGCACAGGCCGACCTCCACGCGTTGCGCGCCGGAGAAGCCGGCGCGCTCCGCGTCGGGACGTTCCAGTCGGTCGGCGCGCGCCTCCTGCCGGAGATCATGCGGACCTTCGCCGAACGGTGGCCCAAGGTCGACGTGATGCTGGAGGAGCTCGAAGACGACGGGATCGTCCGCGCGATCGAGACGGGTGAGATCGACCTCGGCTTCGTCCAGCTCCCCGTCGTCGACGCTCCGCTCGCGGCGGTCGAGTTGCTGCGCGATCCTTACGTCGTGATCGTGGCTGCGCACAGCCCGCTCGCGGGCGGTCATCCCACCTTGCACGAGGTC
This sequence comes from uncultured Thermoleophilia bacterium, assembly GCA_963851065.1. Lineage (GTDB taxonomy): Bacteria > Actinomycetota > Thermoleophilia > Gaiellales > Gaiellaceae > PALSA-600. The sequence continues at coordinate 81,694 of CAWKNW010000009.1, read as the reverse complement.
GCAACGCAGCCGCTGATCGGATTCCGTGACGACCATGGGGCCGCGCCGATCGTCGCGGCCTTCAGGTCGGCCGGGATCGATCCGCACTGGGCCTTCCGCTCGAACGACAATCCGACCGTACAGGGTCTCGTCGCCGCGGGGATGGGCGTCGCCGTGATGCCGCGCCTGACCGTCGATCCGGCCGATCGGCGAATCGCGATCGTCGAGCTCGGCGAGCCGATGCCGCCCCGCATCATCGCGGTGGCGCAGCACCGCGACCGCTACAGCTCGCCCGCCGCACGCGCGTTCGTGCAGACGGCGCGCGAGACGGTCGCTACTCGACCGTGACCGTCTTCGCCAGGTTGCGCGGCTGATCGACGTTGAGACCGCGCAGCCGCGCGATCCGGTAGGCGAGCAGCTGCAGCGGCAGGATGGCCAGCGCCGCCTGCAGGAACGCCGGCGACGTGGGCACGTAGATCACGTCGTCCGCGTGATGCTGGATGTCCTCGTTGCCGTCGGTCGCGATCGCGATCACGTGCGCCCCCCGCGCGCGCGTCTCCTGGATGTTCGACACGATCTTGTCGTAGACATGGATCCTCGTCGCCACCACGACGACCGGAGTCCCTTCCTCGAGCAACGCGATCGGGCCGTGCTTCATCTCGCCCGCGGAGTACGCCTCGGTCGGGATGTAGGAGATCTCCTTCAGCTTCAGCGCGCCCTCGAGAGCGACCGGCAATCCGACGTTGCGTCCGAGGTAGAGGAAGAACGGGCGGTCATGGAGGCGCTGCGCGATCTCCTCGATCGGGTGGTCGCCGTCCAGGAAGCGCTGCATCTTCCGCGGGAGGTCATAGACCTCGTCGAGGATGAACTCGATCTCGCCCGGCGGCAGCGTCTCGCGCTCCTGGGCGAGCTTGAGCCCGATCAGAAACAGCAGCGCGACCTGGGCGGTGAAGGTCTTGGAAGCCGCGACGCCGACCTCGAGACCGGTGCGGGTGAACAGCACCGAGTCGACCTCGCGGGTGATCTGCGAGCCCATCATGTTCGTGATCGCGACCGTTCGTGCGCCCTTTTCGCGCGCCAGCTTCATCGCCTGGATCGTGTCGCGCGTCTCGCCCGACTGCGAAATGCCGATCACCAGCGTGCCCGGGTTGAGCACCGGATTGCGGTAGATCCATTCGCTGGCGACGTCGGGCTCGACGGGAACGCGCGCCCATTCCTCGATCACGTACCGGCCGACGACGCCTGCGTGGTACGCCGTTCCGCACGCGACGATCACGATCCGCCGCAGGTTGCGCAGCTCGTCCTCGTTCATCCCGAGCCCTTCGAGGACGAGATGGCCGTGGCGGACGCGGTCGCCGATCGTCTCGGCGACACCTTCGGGCTGTTCGTAGATCTCCTTGAGCATGAACGTCTCGTACCCGGAGCGCTCGGCGGCGGCGTCGTCCCAGTCGACCTCGACGGTGTCGTGGTCGACTCGCTCACCCGTCTCGGCGTCGACATAGGTCACGCCGTCGGAGGTGATCCGCGCGATGTGTCCGTCGTCGGGAAACTCGACGCGACGTGTCTCGGCGAGGAACGCCGCGAGGTTCGAGGCGAGGAAGTTCTCCCCCTCGCCGAGCCCGACGACGAGCGGTGTCTGGTTGCGCACGCCGACGAGCTCGCCCGGGTGGTCGCGATGGATCACGACGAACGTGAAGTGACCCTCGAGACGCTGGTAGGCGACCCGAACGGCCTCGACGAGGTCGCCCTCATAGGCGTCCTCGATCAGATGCGCGACGACTTCGGCGTCCGTCTCCGAGCTGAACGTGTGCCCTGCCTCGAGCAGCTCTTCGCGCCGCTCGCGGTAGTTCTCGATGATGCCGTTGAGGACGATCGCGAGCCGACGGTCGTCGCAGGCGGTGAGCGGGTGAGCGTTCTGCTCCGTGACGGCGCCGTGTGTCGCCCAGCGCGTGTGGCCGAGGCCGGTCGTCGCGACCGATCCGAGCCCTTCGGCCGCGAGCTTCAGATTCTGGAGGTTGCCGACGGCACGGAGGTACGCAAGCCCGTGGTCCTCGAGCAGCGCGAGGCCGGCCGAGTCATAGCCGCGATACTCGAGCCGCTCGAGCCCGCGCAGGAGGAGCGGTTGTGCGGGCCGAGGGCCGATATATCCGATGATCCCGCACATTTCGTCGCCTCCTCTACCCGGATGCGAATGCCCGAAACAGGCTTCTGGAAACGGAAAAGCCCGGCCGCGGGCCCGTTCCCTTCGTCGGGGACGGTCAGCCGAGCTCTCGACGGACGAGAGCGGCGATCCTAGCACAGGCCTCCGCAGCAGCCTCTGCGTCGCGCGCCTCGGCGAGGACGCGAATCACCGGCTCTGTGCCGGAAGGACGCACGAGGACACGACCGGCTCCGTCCCACTCGTCGTTGACCCGCTCGACTTCGGCGAGGACGTCCGGGGTCAGCTCGCCGACCTCGACGCGCACGTTCTCCTTCACCTGCGGAAAGACCTGCATGACCGCCGCGGCCTCGCTCAACGTGCGTCCGCGCAGAGCTCCGCAGAGGAGCATGCCGGCGGCCAGCCCGTCGCCGGTGACGTGATCGCGGAGACAGATGATGTGGCCCGACTGCTCGCCGCCGAGCAGACCGCCTTCACGCTCGAGCGCCTCGAGCACGTAGCGGTCGCCCACGTCGGTGGTGACGACGCGGATGCCGTGCTCGCGCATCAGCTCGTGCAGTCCGAGATTCGCCATCACGGTGACCGCGACCAGATCGACACCGAGATCGAGCGCGAGCACGGCGACGATCTGGTCGCCGTCGACGAGGGCTCCATGTTCGTCGACCGCGAGCATCCGATCTCCGTCTCCGTCGAAGGCGATCCCGAGGTCGAATCCCTGTTCGACGACCGTGCGCTGCAAGAGCGCGGTGTCGGTCGCCCCGCAGCCGACGTTGATGTTGGTGCCGTCGGGCTCGACTCCGATCGCGACGACCTCGGCACCACATTGCTCGAACGCCTTCGGCGCCAGCCCGGTATAGGCGCCGTTCGCGCAGTCGACGACGATCCGCAGCCCGGAGAGATCCGCGCCGAAGCGGTCGAGCACGTGCTGCAGATACGAGTCGGTGGCGATCTCCACGCGCTCGACCGTTCCCTGGTCGACCGCGGGAGCGGCAGCCAGGAGCGCCTCGATCTGCTCCTCCGACCGGTCGGTCAGCTTTCGCCCGCGCCTGTCGAAGAACTTGACGCCGTTGTACTCGGGCGGGTTGTGCGACGCGGAGATGACGACACCGAGATCGAGCGCAAGCAGTGCGACCGCGGGCGTCGGCAGAACGCCACCGAGGATGCAGTCGCCGCCGGCGGAGATGACGCCGCGGGCGAACGCCTCCTCCAGCTCGAGCCCGGAGTCACGCGTGTCCCTGCCCACGAACACCTTCGCCGCTCCCGTCCAGAGCGCCGCCGCCCGGCCGAGACGCTCGACGAGCTCGGGCGTGATCGACTGGCCCACGACGCCGCGGACACCATCGGTGCCGAAGTACCTGCGCGCCACGTGCGGCGCTGTTAGTGCTTCCGGCCGCAAGTACGGTTGCCTGTCCGGAACGTCTTCACGGCCGGAAGCACTACCGCTTGCTGAACTGGGGTGCCTTGCGCGCCTTGTGGAGCCCGGCCTTCTTGCGCTCGACGATGCGAGCGTCGCGCGTGAGGAAGCCCGCGCGCTTGAGCGGGACACGAAGCTCCGGATTGACCTCGACGAGCGCCCGGGCGACACCGTGCCGAATCGCGCCGGCCTGACCCGACGGGCCGCCGCCGTGCACGCGCACGCGCAGGTCGTACTGCCCCTCCACATCGGCCGTCTTCAGCGGTGCGGTGGCGACGAAGCGGTGCCAGAGCCGCGGGAAGTACTCCTCGAGCGCCTTGCCGTTGACCCAGGTGGCGCCGTCTCCGGGCCGAAGGATCACACGCGCGACCGAGGTCTTGCGCTTGCCGGTGCCACGGTATTGAGCCGGAGTCGACATCTACACCTCGATCTTCGTCGGGGCCTGCGCCTCGTGCGGATGCTCGGCGCCGGCATAGATCTTGAGCTTGGTCAGCTGGGCGCGGGCCAGGCGGTTGCGCGGGAGCATGCCCTTGACCGCCTTGCGCAGCACCTCGGTGGGCCGCCGCTCGAGCTGCTCGCGAAGCGTGCGCTCGCGCAACCCGCCCGGATACCCGGAGTGCCTGTAGTACATCTTCTCGTCGAGCTTCTTCCCCGTGACCGCGATCTTCTCGGCGTTCACGACCACCACGAAATCGCCCGTGTCGACGTGCGGGGTGTACTGCGGCTTGCCCTTGCCGCGCAGGCGCTCGGCGATCTGGGTCGCAAGCCGGCCGAGGGTCTTTCCCTCGGCGTCGACGAGATACCAGTCGCGCTGAATCTCGCCCGGTTTGGCGTTGTACGTCTTCATTCGGAGAAACGGCGGACCAGGCGTCCGCCGGGCGCGAACTGTAGCAGCCCGGTCCGAAACGCCGCCACCCCGCCCCGGCTCGGATGGCGGATGTACGGGGCGTCCAGCGCCTCGGCTGCAAGCCTGCCGACACCCACCACCTGCCGGCCGCGTCCGAGCTCACGGGCGAATTCGACCCCGGCACGAACCTCCTTCGCGGTCGGCCGGCGGTTCGACGAGGCGGTGCCGGGATGCGTCGGGACGACGTTCCACAGGAGCACCCGGTCGGCGAGCCCGAAGTCGGCGAGGGCGGCATGCACCATGGTCGCCGTCGCCTCGGCCGGGCCGCGGCCGGTCAGCTGACGCTCGGACGTGAACGGAATGCCCGAGACGCACGCGCCACGGTATCCCGGCGCCTCGCCGACGAGCAGGATCGGCGCATCGGCGCGCGAGTCGAGATACTGCGCCAGCCTCTGGGCACGCGTCTCGGCGCCGTCGCCGTCGCGGTAGAAGTTCCACGTCCGCCCGATCCGGGCCGCAACCAGGCGATCGATGAACGCGCGCATTCAGATCACAACTCTGACGGACGGCGGTCAACGGCCGGAAGAGATCGCACGGCGAGTCGCTGCGTTCATCGACGGGGCGAAGAAGTCGCTCGACCTCGCCCAGTACGACTTCAAGCTCGGCGACGCGACCAAGGCAATCGTCGGAGAGGCGATCGTGAGCGCACGAAGGCGCGGAGTGCGAATGCGGCTCGCCTACAACGTCGACCATCCGATGCCGATTCCGGTGCCGCCGCCGTCCGAGCCCGACGTCGAGCTGATCGCCAGCCTGCCGATCGACGGCAAGGCGATCGCGGGAATACCGGATCTGATGCACCACAAGTACGTCGTGCGAGACGGTTCGGACGTCTGGACCGGCTCGATGAACTGGACGGACGACTCATGGTCACGCCAGGAGAACGTCGTGGTCGTCGTCACCGAGAACCCGGCGATCGCGAAGGCGTACGCACTCGACTTCGAGCAGCTGTGGGCGACGGAAGATGTGATGCGAAGCGGCTTCGTCGACCCGCGGGACGAAGACGGCCTCCGCGCCTGGTTCACGCCCGGCCACGGCGAGGACCTGTCGGCGCGCATCTCGAAGCTCATCAGGCGGGCACGCAAACGCGTCCGCATCTGCTCACCCGTCATCACCACAGGGCCTGTCCTCGGCACCCTCGCCCAGGTGATCGCCGACAAGGGCGTCGACGTCGCCGGCTGCGTCGACGCGACGCAGATCCGCGAGGTCGTCGACCAGTGGAGTGTGAACCGCAACATCTCCTGGAAGCTCCCTCTCCTCGAGCAGGTGATGGCAGGCCCGTTCACCGGGAAGAACTCGACGCCCTTCGGCGACGGCACCGTGCACGACTTCATGCACGCGAAGATCTGTGTCTGCGACGACACGACGTTCGTCGGCTCGTTCAATCTCTCCCGCAGCGGGGAGAAGAACGCCGAGAACGTGCTCGAGATCGCGGACGTGGAGATCGCCGACAGGCTTGCCGCATTCGTCGACGAGGTTCGCGCGAGATACGGCCCCGTCGAACTACCAGCGTTCCCAGTGAATCAACTCACCGCGCGGCCGGCGACGTGAGCGCATTCTGGACGTTCCCTGCTCGGCAGTCGGGTCGGGCGCCGGAGAGCCGATGAGCGCAAGCCCGATCGGGACGACATCGTCCGGAATCCCGAGCAGCTCCGCAAAGAGCCGCTTCTGGTCCGGATGGCCGATGAACGCCGCGGCCAGGCCCTCGTCGATCGCCGCGGCGAGCACGAGCATCATCAGCGCGCCGGCGTCGACGAACCAGTACGGGACGGGCCATGTGACCTCGACGCCCCCGGTCGCCGCGAGCTTGTCCGCCTCGTTGTACCGGGCGTGATAGAGCGCCTCGTTCGACGAGATGACGAGGTGGAGCGGTGCCTGCGTGACGAACTGCTCTGTCGGCGGGTGGTCGGCGAACGCAGCGGCGATCTCGCGGCGCTTCTCGTCGTCGGTGACGACGACGATGCTCGACCCCTGGGAGAAACCGCCTGAGGGCGCCCGCCGAATCACGCCGACGATCCGTTCGATCACCTCGTGCGGGACCGGAGTCGGCTCGAACGCGCGGTGCATCCGCCGTCGGGCGAGAATCTCCCGGAACTCCACGACCCGCACGGTATAAGGTCGCGCGATGAGATTCGACGGGAAGACCGCCCTGATCACGGGCGGAGCGAAAGGCATCGGAGCTGCCACGGCAGCCCGGTTTGCGGCCGAGGGGGCGCGCGTCGTGGTCGCCGACTACGACGAGCCGTCGGCCGCCGCAACCGCGGCGGCGATCGGCGGCCGCGCGGTGCGATGCGACGTGACGTCGCGCGCGGATGTCGAGGCTGCGGTCGCGGCCGCGGTCGAGCTCGGAGGCTCGATCGACATCCTCGTCACCTGCGCCGGGATCACGCGCGACAACCTCCTCTTCAAGATGAGCGACGACGACTTCGCCGCGGTGATCGACACGCACCTCCGCGGATCGTTCCTTGCGGCACAAGTCGCGCAGCGACACATGGTCGAGCAGAAGAGCGGCAAGATCGTCCTCATCTCGTCGGTGTCGGCGCTCGGCAACCGGGGCCAGACGAACTATTCGACCGCCAAGGCGGGCCTGCAGGGAATGACGAAGACGCTCGCGATCGAGCTCGGCCCGTTCAACATCAACGTCAACTGTGTCGCGCCCGGTTTCATCGTGACGGCGATGACCGAGCAGACGGCCGAGCGGATCGGCGTGCCGTTCGAGCAGTTCAAGGAGGCCGCTGCGGCGCAGACGCCGCTGCGGCGAGTCGGGCTGCCCGAAGACGTCGCCGGCACCATCGCCTTCCTGTGCTCGGAGGACGCCGCCTACGTCTCCGGCCAGGTGATCTACGTCGCCGGGGGACCCCGGAACTAGGAGCTCAGCCCTCCGGGTGGGCCTTCGAGTAGTCGGCCCACGCGCGTCGGTCGCGCAGCTTGACCCGCAGCCAGATACCGATTGGAAGCAGAAGCACGATGCTGCCGACCGCGCCGATCGCCACGAGCAGCCAGCGGCCCGCGATGCGGCTCGAGTTCGTCGCCCCGCTCCCGCTGCCCGCCTTGAAGTCGTTCGGCCCGCTGATGCCGCCGTTCGCGTGAAAGACGGCTGCCGGGTAGAAGATGTCGACGATCCACCTGCCGTGAACCTTGCGCACCTCGATGTTCGCGGCAGTCTCCTCATAGCCGTGAGCGCCCGGTTTCGGATGCAGGATCATCTGGAGCTGAGCTGCTCCGGCGCGTACCGCGGACACGGTCCAGGCGTTGCTGAAGTCCGTTCCCACGACGGGGAAGTACTGGACGGTGACGCCGGAGCCGTTGTTCCATGCGGCGCGTGTCGTGCCGCCGCGAAGGTCAGGCCCGATCAGGCTCCAGGCGGCGGGAAGATCCTCACGCCGGACCGCGTCCTTGACGAACCGGTCCATCAACACTCCGATCGCCTTGCGGTCGGCGGCGCTCAGGCGCGTCGCTGCCGAAGCAGGCTGCGCGACGAACGCGCCGATCGACGCAACGACCAGGAAGGCGCAAACGAGCGCTCGCACCTCGACCAGCTTAACAACGGCGTCCGATCGCGTCGTAGGCCTCGTAGGCGAACGACATGCACGGCGACCCCGGCAGCTCGTCGTCGAGCATCGTGAACAGCATCGAGTCGCGCCGCTCCCCGCCGGGCTCCTTCGGCTCGAGGCGACGACGCAGCGTTCCCTCCGTCGTGAAACCGAGCCTCCGCGGGATGCGCAGGCTGCGCTCGTTCTCGGGATCGACCTGGACGTCGACTCGCCGAAGCCGGAGCTGCTCGAACCCGACGCGCGTCAGCACGGCCGTCACCTCGGTGGCGATCCCGCGACCGATCGCGTCAGCCCGTACCCAGTAACCGACTTCGCGCGATTCGTCGCCACCACGGGGATGCAGGCCGCTCCCGCCGAGCAGCCTCGACTCGTCGCTGTCGAACACGCCGAAGATGTAGTCGTCGTCGCGGTCGAACCGGCTACGAAACTCGCGCAGCAGTTCGATCTTCTCGTCGAGCGACTGCGGCTCGAACCGCGCCCACGGCATCCACGGCAGCAGATGCTCGATGCTCGAATCGACCGCCTCCTTGAGCAGCGGTGCGTCTTCGGGCTCGTAGCAGCGGATCACCAGCCGCTCGGTCGCGATTAGGTAAGGGGCACTCACAGAATGAGATTCGTCGATCCGGGTGCGATCGGCGAGTGCGATGCAAGGACGCAGGGAGCGTTCATATGAAACATATGGACGCGACCGAGGACGCTGCAGCGTGCCGCCGAGCGCGGCCGGGCGACACAACTGCTCGTTCTGTGAGCGCCCCTATGCGTCACTCCCACTCGATGGTGGCCGGCGGCTTCGACGTCACGTCGAGCACGACACGGTTCACCGCCGGAATCTCGTTCACGAGACGTGAGGCGACCAGCTCGACGAGGTCGTAGGGCAGCCGCGCCCAGTCGGCCGTCATCGCGTCCTCGGACGTCACGGCGCGAATCGCGATCGGGTAGCCGTACGTGCGCGAATCACCCTGCACGCCGACCGACCGAATCGCAGGGAGCACGCAGAACGACTGCCAGAGCTCGCGGTAGAGACCGGCACTCCGTACCTCCTCCTGCAGGATCGCATCCGCCTCACGGAGCGCCTCGAGGCGCTCCTCGGTCACCTCGCCGATGATGCGGATCGCGAGCCCCGGTCCGGGAAACGGCTGCCGCCAGACCATCCGCTCGGGCAGCCCGAGCTCCTCGCCGACCCGCCGCACCTCGTCCTTGAAGAGCAGCCGCAGGGGCTCGACGAGCTGCATCTCCATGTCGTCGGGAAGCCCGCCGACGTTGTGATGCGACTTGATCGTCTCGGCGACGCCCTCGGTGCCGCCCGACTCGATCACGTCGGAATAGAGCGTCCCCTGGACGAGCCAGCGCACGTCGCCGAGCGAGCGCGCCTCCTGCTCGAAGACGCGGATGAACTCCTCGCCGATCCGCTTCCGCTTCTCCTCGGGGTCGACGACGCCCGCGAGACGCGCGAGAAAGCGCTCCTGCGCCTGCACGTGGACAAGCGGGACGTGGAAGTGCCCGCCGAACGTTTCGACCACCTGCTCCGCCTCGCCCTTCCGCAGCAGCCCGTGATCGACGAACACACAGGTCAGCCGATCGCCGATCGCCCGGTACACGAGCAGCGCCGCAACAGCCGAGTCGACGCCGCCGGAGAGCGCACAGAGCACGCGATCCGAGCCGACCTGGGCACGGATGCGCTCAACCTGCTCTTCGATCACAGCCGCCGGCGTCCACGACGCCGGCGCACCGGCGACCTCGTAGAGGAAGTTCTCGAGCACGTCCTGGCCGTGCGGTGTGTGCACGACCTCCGGGTGGAACTGGACGCCGTACAGCCCGCGCTGCTCGTCCTCGAATGCGGCCACGGGCGTCGCCGGCGACGCGGCGACGACACGCGCACCGGTGGGCGGCTCGACAACGGTGTCGCGGTGGGACATCCAGACGGTCTGTGCAGGCTCGAGCCCTGTGAAGAGCTCGCCGCCGGAGGCCGTCAGCTGCGTCCGGCCGTACTCGGAGGCGCCGGTGCGATCGACCCTGCCGCCGAGCTCGAGCGCGAGGAGCTGGGCGCCGTAGCAGATGCCGAGCGTCGGCACGCCCAGGTCGAACAGCGCCGGATCGACGCGCGGGGCGCCGTCGGCGTACACCGACGCCGGGCCGCCGGAGAGGATCAGCGCAGCCGGGTTCCGCCGGCGGATCTCGTCGGCGGTGGAGCGGTGCGACACGAGCTCGGAGTAGACGCGCGCCTCGCGGACGCGGCGTGCGATCAGCTGCGAATACTGCCCTCCGAGGTCGACCACGAGCACGGGGCGACTCTCCGCCGCAGCGGCGGACGGCCCGAGACGGGCTCTAACCGCGCCGGTAATTGGGCGCGTCCTTGGTGATCGCGACGTCGTGCGGATGCGACTCGCGGAGCCCGGCACCCGTGATGCGGACGAACCGCGCCTGCTTCATCGCGTCGATCGTCGGCGCACCGCAGTAGCCCATCGCGGCGCGCAGCCCGCCAACGAGCTGGTACAGGACTCCGCTCAGCGCGCCCTTGTAGGGGACGCGCGCCTCGATGCCCTCGGGGACGAGCTTGTCGACGTCCTCGACGTCGCCCTGGAAGTAGCGATCCTTCGAGAAGCCCCGCGCGCGCATCGCACCGAGCGAGCCCATCGCGCGGTACTCCTTGAAGCGCTCGCCGTGCGCGAAGACGACGTCGCCGGGAGCCTCGTCGGTGCCGGCCAGCATCGAGCCGAGCATCACCGTGTCGGCGCCCGCTGCGAGCGCCTTTGCAATGTCGCCCGAGGATTTGATACCGCCGTCGGCGATCACGGGGACGCCGTGTCGCGACGTCACCTCGACCACGTCGTGGATCGCGGTGATCTGCGGCACGCCGACGCCCGCCACGATCCGCGTGGTGCAGATCGTCCCCGGACCGATCCCGACCTTGACGGAGTCCGCTCCAGCGTCGATCAGCGCCTCGGCCGCTTCGCCGGTCGCGATGTTTCCTGCGACGACCTCGACGTCGCCCGCGATGTCCTTGATCCGCGCAACCATCTCGATCACGCCGCGAGAGTGGCCGTGCGCGGTGTCGACGACGAGGACGTCGACGCCGGCAGCGACCAGAGCGGCGGCGCGTTCGTGTGCATCCGGCCCGACTCCGACCGCCGCACCGACCCGAAGCCGGCCACGCGGGTCCTTGGTCGAACGGGGGAACTCGATGCGTTTCGAGATGTCCTTGACGGTGATCAGCCCCTTGAGCACGCCGTCGACGTCGACCACCGGGAGCTTCTCGATGCGGTGGCGGTGCAGGAGACGCTCGGCCTCGGCCAGCGTCGTCCCTACCGGCGCAGTGACGAGGCCCCTGCTCGTCATCAGCGCCGAGACCGGCTGCGCAGTGTCGCGCTCGAACCGCAGGTCGCGGTTGGTCAGGATCCCGACGAGCCGACCGTCGTCGTCGGTTATCGGCACGCCGGAGACGTGGTAACGCTCCATCAACTCGAGCGCGTCGGCGACGAGCGCCGAGGCCGGGAGCGTCATCGGGTCGCTGATCATCCCCGACTCGGAGCGCTTGACCTGGTCGATCTGTGCGGCCTGGTCAGCGATCGAGAGATTCCGGTGGACGATGCCTAGACCACCCTCGCGTGCCAGCGCGATCGCCATCCGCGCCTCGGTAACGGTGTCCATCGCCGCCGAGACGACCGGCACCTCGAGGGCAACCGTGCGTGTGAGGCGCGTCGCAGTCGAGACGTCATTGGGCAGCACGGACGACGAAGCCGGCACGAGCAGGACGTCGTCGAACGTCAACCCCTCCCGCGCAAACCTCTCCGGCAGTGCGCTCTGCGTCCCGTCGAGCTCCAGCTTCGGGGCGTCCATTGCGAAACTGTACCGGGTCGCCCCGACGTCGTTGCTCGCTCAGGCTTCGGCCGGGGCGAGCTCGGTCACGTTCACGCCCGCCTGCAGCCGACCGGCCTGGCGCGGGTCGAAGCGCCCTGCGCCGACCTCCAGGGTCGACGCGGCCCCTGCGGCCACGGCCGACCGCAACGCCTCCTCCGGTGAGCGGCCCCCGTGCCGCGCGGCGAGGAACCCGGCGAGGAGCGCATCGCCGGCCCCGACGACCGACACCGCGTCCACCCGTGGTGCGACGGCCCGGTAGAGCCGCGGCTCGCGCTCCTCGCGCAGGCGCGCGACGCAGCCGGACTCGGATGTGATCAGCACGTTTCGCGCGCCGAGCTCCGCGATCCGCTCGAGTGCGAGGAGGAAGTCCTCCTCGTCGTGGAATTCCTGGCCGACGAGCGCCTCGGCCTCTCGCTGGTTCGGCGTGACGAGGAACGGCTCGGCCTCGACCCCGAGCCGCAGCGCCTCGCCCTCCGTGTCGAGCACGGCCGGAACGTGGCGACGCGCGAGCTCGCGCGTCGCCTCGGCGTAGAAGTCGTCGTCCACGTGTCTCGGCAACGACCCGGCAAAGACGACGATCTCCGCGCCCTGCGTCAGGTACAGGAGCTTCTCGTGCAGGATCTCCAGCTCCTCGGCGGTAACGGCGGGCCCCCACTCGTTGATCTCGGTGTACGTGCCGCCCGCCGGATCGACCACCGCGGTCGACGTCCGCGACTCGTCGTCGATGCGCACGAAGTCGTTGAGCACGGCCTCGCGCGTCAGTTCCTCGACGATCCGCGTACCGGTCGCGCCGCCGACGAATCCGGTCGCGACCACCGGCACGCCGAGCTGCTTCAGTGCGCGCGCGATATTGATGCCCTTGCCGCCGGCGAGCGTCAGGCCTGCACTCGCACGGTGACGCTGTCCGCGCTGGAAGTTCGGGACGGTCAGCGTCCGATCGACGGCTGCATTGAGAGTGACGGTGACGATCACGGCGTGAAAAGCTGGACGAGATGGTGGGCCGAGCGCCCTGCGTACCACCCTAGTCGGCGCAACGCGCTCGGTTCCTGAACGGTACGTGCCGCGACCAGGTCGCGACGGCCCACGAGGCGCCCGCCCGACCAGACCTCGACCCGCCCGAGCACGGTTCCCCTCTGCACGGGAAGGGAAACGCTCCGCCGCGCGACAACGCGCTCGGTCAGGGGCCGCCCGACCCGGGCCGCCGCCAGCAAGGGCCGGGCAGCGACGAGGTCGAGCGGCTGCTCGCCGTACGGAAGCAGCGCCTGCGCGTACACGCGCCCCGTCTGCACCACGGGGACGAGCCGGTACTGCGCTTCGGCCCAGACGAGGAGCGACGTCAGATCGGTGTTGCGAACCGAGCGCGACGGCTCGCCGAGGATCGTCGCGTAGATGATGGTGCCGCCGGGGCCGCGCACGGCGGCGACCTGGCACCAGCCGGCCGCGTTCGTGTGGCCGGTCTTCACGCCGATCACGCCCGGCAGCCGCCCGAGCAGGTCGTCCCAGGTGTGCAGCACCTGCCCGTGGGCGATCGTCGCCGTCTCCTCGGCCACCGTGTGGCGGACGAACGGGTTCTGCATCAGCAGGCGCGCCAGCCGGGTGACGTCGGCAGCGCTCGAGTGCTCGCCCGGCGCGTCGAGCCCGTCCGGACGAACAAAGTGGGTGTCGTCGAGCTTCAGGGCCGCCGCTTCGTCGTTCATCAGCACCGCAAATGCGGAAAAGCTCGGCGCGACAGACAGCGCGAGCGCGTCGGCGGCGTCGTTCGCCGACTGGATCAGCGCCGCCTTGACGAGATCCGAGACGGTGAGACGCTCACCAGACTCGAGATCGGCAGTCGACTCGCCGACGGCCGCGGCACGCGGGTCGACGGTGACGACATCGGTCAGGCGGTGATGTTCGAGCGCGACGAGGACCGTCATCAGCTTCGTGATCGAGGCAATCGGCAGCTGCGCGTGCGCATTCGACGAGGCAAGGGTTTCCCCGGTACTCGCGTTCTCGACGAGAAAGGCGCCGGCATGAACGGGCGGCGGCGCTGCAGCTGCCGGCGCCGCGAGGGCGAGCGTGACGGCGACGAGCACGACGACTCTCATCGGATCCGGATCCTCTGCCCGATGAACAGCGAGGTCGAGCTCACCCCCGGGTTCAAGCGCCGGATGACGACGATCGACACGCCCGATGCCTTTGAAATGACCGCGTACGTGTCGCCGGCGCGAACCGTCCAGTAGCGGGCCGTGGACTTCCCGGTGGTCGCAGCAACAGTCGCCGGAGAAGCCGTTCCGCTGCCGCCGGACTCGAAGCCGGCACGAATCAGGACCACCGCGATCGTCGCCGCGAGCAGGAACGCCGCGGGAGCCGCGTAGTGCTGCCAGCCTCGCCGCACTTACCAGCCGGAAGCGGCCCAGAGCTCGCGCTGGAGGCGCGCTGCCTCGGCGCCCGCGGCCGTGCGGAAGTCGTCGCCCGAGCTCCGGTAGGCGTAGATCACCGAGCGGGACGCATTCGCCAGTGCGCTCGCAGGGCCGCTCTGGAACGCGCGTGAGAGATCGCCCGGGACCGCGCCCTGCGCGCCGAGACCGGGCAGCAACAGCACGCTCTGCGGCATGAGCCGCCGAGCGTCGGCAATCGCACGCGGGTGCGTCGCACCGACGACCGCACCCACCTGTGAGAGTCCGACCTCACCGACGAGGTCGGCGCCCCACTCGGCGACCTGAAGCGCAACGTGCTGCCAGATCGGCAGGCCGTTCGAGAGCTCGACGTCCTGGATGTCCCCACCGGTGTTCGACGTCTTCACGATCACGAACACCCCGGCGCCGTTTCGCCGGGCCGCGGCGAGATAGGGCTCGACCGACTCGCGCCCGAGCCATGGGTTGACGGTGAGGGCGTCCGCACGCGGCGGGCTGCCCTCGAGGTACGCATCGGCGTACGCACGCGCGGTCGACCCGATGTCGCCACGCTTCCCGTCCGCGATCACCAGCAGGCCGGCGCGTCGGGCGTACGCACACACCTCTTCGAACGCCGCCATCCCGGCGGCACCCTGCGCCTCGAAGAAGGCGAGCTGCGGCTTCACGCAGACGGCGTACGGCGCGACGGCATCGATGATCGCGCAGCAGAACCGTGCCATGTCGCCTCGCAGCTCCACCGGCATCAGATCGGGGATCGGATCGAGGCCGACGACGAGTTGCGAGCGCTTGCGCTCGACCTCGGCGGCCAGGCGGTCGGCGAAGGTCAGCGTGGCGACGGCCATCCCGGTGACACGGTAGCTTCGAAGACGGAAGGCGGCCGAGGCCGCCTTCCGTCTTCCACGAGGCTTCGCGCCGCTGGGCGCGCCAGCTGAAACCTCTAGCCCTTGAGCGCAGCCTTCAGCTGGCTGCCTGCCGAGAACTTCGGCACGGTCGTGGCCGCGATCTGGACGCGCTCGCCGGTGCGCGGATTGACGCCCTGGCGAGCGGCGCGGGCCGACGGCGAGAACTTGCCGAACCCGGTGAAGTTGACCGAATCGCCGGCCTTCAGCGTCTCTGTGACTGAATCCATGAAGGCCTCAACTGCCTTCCCGGCATCGCGTGTCGACAGTCCGCTCTTGTTGGCGACCTTCTGGATGAACTCCTGCTTGGTCAAGAACTCCTCCTACTACTCGGGGACTCTGAGACGGAGACCTCGGGGTAAAACGCTAACAAGGAAGTCGGATATCGCTCAACCATGCGGATTTGCGGCGCTTTCGAGGAGGTCGGAAGCCCTGAACAGGGGTCGCAGGCGAACCGCGTGGCGCGCGAGGGCGTCGTGACCTCCCTCCTCGCGGTCGACGACGCAGACCGCCGTTTGGACGCGCAGGCCCGCTTCGCGCAGCGCTTCGACGGCCTCGAGCGCCGCTCCGCCCGCCGTGACGACGTCCTCGACGAGGCACACGAGCTCGCCCGGCTCGAAGACGCCCTCGATCCGCCTCGACGTCCCGTACTCCTTGGCTTTCGAGCGTACGATCAGGAACGGGAGCCCCGACGAAAGCGACGCCGCAGCCGCGAGCGCGACTGCGCCGAGCTCGGGCCCTGCGAGTCGCACCGCCGTCGGCTCGTGCTCGTGCACGGCGGCTGCAATCGCCTCTCCGAGCGGGCGCAGCAGCTCGGGGAGCGTCTCGAACCTGTACTTGTCGAGGTAGTAGCGCGAACGGCGCCCCGAGCGCAGCACGAAGTCACCCTCGAGGTACGCCGCCTCGCGAAGTGCTTGTCCGAGCTCCGCGTGGTTCAAGACGCCGCGAGCAGCTCGCGCGCGATCGGAAGCAGACGATCCGCCTCCGGCGTGCCCTCGGCGTGCGAGACCATCGACCCGTCGTCGTCATACAGGTCGACATGATCGACACGGCGTGCAGCGCGCCGCCGGACCAGGACGGAGCCGGCGATCGAGCCCGCGGCGAGCAGCAGGCCGGTGACGACCTTACGCGGCGGCATCGTGAGGGGAGAGCTCGACGACGGATCGGAGGCAGCTCTTCAGGTCGTAGAACACGAGGCCGACGGTCGGTTCCGCTGAAGTCGTCGCCGCGATCACGTGGTCGCCGTCGCGCACGACGAAGACGCTTCCCACTGTCGTCGCCGCCTCGAGTTGCGACACCGGACGAGGACGCATGCTGTCTGCGTTCTCGAGGAGCCGCCGTGCGCCGGCCACGAGAAGCTCTGCCCGCGCAGGCGGCGTATTCGTGCCGACAATCTCGTCGGCCGCATCGGCGATCACCACGTCACGCACTTGCGGCGAGATCTCGGTGAGCTCGCTGATCGCGCGGTTCGCGTCCATCGCTCCGAGCATACTGCCGCAGAGGTGAGGACGGTGATCACCAAGTTCTTCTCCGATCGCGGAACACACCTCGCCGCGATGATCGCCTACTTCGCGCTCCTTTCCTTCGTGCCGCTGCTCTTCCTCGCACTGGCGTTGCTCGGGCTCGTCCACCAGGCCGACCAGAACTCGTTCTTCGTCCGTGAGCTCTCGAAGGTCTTCCCGAGCACGTCCGTCGACTCGATCCTGACCGCGGTGCGCGCCATCCAGCAGAACTCGGCCGCCCTCGGCCTCGTCGGCGGGCTCTTCCTCGCCTGGTCGTCGCTCTCGCTGTTCAGCGTGCTCGAGAGCGCGTTCAACATCGTGTACGGCCGGCCGAACCGCGGGTGGCTGCACGGTAAGGCGCTGGCCACGGTGATGATGGTCGGCTCGCTGGTCGCGCTCTTCGCCTCCCTCGTGATCGGTTCGGTCGGCCAGGAGGTGCTGAAGCGATACGCGGGCTTCTCCGGCGAATTCCCGTTCGCGCGCCTGACCGCAATCGCGGTCTCGAGCCTCGGGATCTTCGTCTTCCTCGCTTCCGCGTACTACGTGTTGACCAACGTCGAGCTGACGCTGCGCGAGGTCCTTCCGGGTGCGATCACCGCCGCGGTGATCCTGGAGGCGACCTTCCAGGTGCTGCCGCAGTACGTGCAGGTCTCGAAGCACAACCCGGTCCTGCAGGCGTTGTCCGGGCCCGCAGTGCTGCTCGTCTGGCTCTACGTGATGGCGAACGTGATCGTGCTCGGCGCCGAGGTCAACTGGTGGTGGAGTCGGGTGAAGAGCGGAGCGAGCGCCGACGTGAGCGCCTGCGCGGCAAGCGCACGGTGGGAGTGGTGCGCTTTCCAGCGGTCGCCGAGCTGGGCCACCGTTCGCGTTTCGCGCACCGGGACGAACAGCGGGTCGAAGCCGAAGCCTTCGCCGCCCGCCGGTGCCTCGGCGATCGTGCCCTCGAGCACGCCGGTCCCGCGCGCCTCGTCGCCGTGCGGAGAGACGCACACGAGCTCGCAGACGTAGCGTGCCCGCCGGTCGAGCCGGCCGTCGAGTGCCTCGAGCAGGCGCTCCACGTGGCGGCCTTGCGCCCAACGTGCGGTTGCCACCCCCGGCGCGCCGCCGAGAGCGGCCACCTCGATCCCGGAGTCGTCGGCGAGCATCCAGCAGTCGTCCGGGCCAACCTCACGGCCGTGACGCGCCTTGATGCGTGCGTTGTCCAGGTACGTCGCGCCGTCCTCGGGCGGGTAGTCGACCGCGAGGAGCTCGAGCTCGAGGGCCGGCAGCAACTCGCGCATCTCACGCAGCTTCGCTGCGTTGCCCGAGCAGAGGAGGGCCCTCACGCGTCGGCCGGCGGTACGGCAACTGCGTCGTCCTGGAACTGCTGCAGTTGCTCGATGCCACCCGCGGCAAGATCGAGCAGGACGTCGAGGAGATCGCGGTCGAACGGGGTGCGCTCGGCAGTCGCCTGCACCTCGACCAGACGGCCGTCACCCGTCATCACCACGTTCACGTCGGTGTCGGCAGTCGAGTCCTCCGAGTAGTCGAGATCGAGCAGCGGCTCGCCTCCGACGATCCCGACCGACACGGCGGCGATCTCGCTCGTCAGCGCCTTCGAGAGCCCGAACCGATCCAACGCGCGCCGTGCAGCGACGTACGCGCCGCAGATCGCTGCACACCGCGTCCCGCCGTCGGCCTGCAACACGTCGCAGTCGAGCCAGACCGTCCGCTCGCCGAGTGCTTCGAAGTCGACGACGCCGCGCAGCGCGCGACCGATCAGGCGCTGGATCTCGACCGTGCGGCCTCCCTGCTTCCCGCGCGCCGCCTCGCGCTCCGAGCGCTCACCGGTGGAAGCCGGCAGCAGCGAGTACTCGGCGGTCATCCAACCGCGTCCCGAGCGGGCGAGCCACCGTGGAACGCCGTCGCCGATCGACGCCGTGCAGAGCACCCGCGTCTTCCCTTGCGACCACAGGACGACGCCGTGAGGCTGCTCGAGAAACGTCGGATCCGCTACGACAGGCCGCAGCTGGTCGGGTCGGCGCCCGTCCGTCCTCATACCCGCTCCGGCGCCGGCAAAGCCGGCACCTCCGCTCTCTCCCCGCTCCGGCGCCGGCCAAGCCGCCGCCTCCGCTCCAGATCGGCTCCGTCGAGCCTACGCCGACATCCGCCTCCGTCGAGCCTACGGCTCACGCAGCCGCCTCGAGCTCCGAGACGGCAACGCGATCAACGTCGCCGAGCGGCAGCTGCAGAAAGCGCTCGCCGAGCGTGCGGAAGAGCTCGGCGTCACCGGTGGTCAGGAACCGGTATTCGCCCTCGCGCCCGGCCTCGTTCTCGAATCCCTTGCGCTGAAGCGTCTCGGCCACCTCTCGCGCCGTCTCGTCGGCCGAGAAGACCAGCGTCACGTCGCGGCCGAACGTCCGCTGGAACACCGGACGCAACAGCGGATAGTGCGTACAGCCCAGGATCACGGTGTCGCAGCCCGCTTCCTTGAGCGGCGCGGCGTACTCGCGCACGGCGGAGACGACGTCCCCGCTGAACGTGTCTCCGGACTCGATCAGCGGCACGAGCTTCGGACACGCGACCGCGGTGAGCTGAACGCCGGCATCGAGCGCGTGCGTGAGCAGCTCGTAACGCCGGCTCGCGACGGTCAGCTCGGTGGCGAGTAGTCCGATCCGACGGTTGCGCGTTGCCTGTACGGCAGCGTGTGCCTCGGGGACGATCACCGACACGACCGGAACCCGGAGCTCCTCCTGCAGGTCTGGAAGCGCAACCGACGTCGCGGTGTTGCACGCGACGACGACCATCTTCACGCCGAGCCCCTCGAGGTAGAGGCCGATCTCGTGGGCGAAGCGCTGGACCTCGTGGCGCGGTCGCGGGCCGTAGGGCAGCCGCGCGTGATCGCCGAGGTACACGAAGTCCTCGTGCGGCATCGTCACCAGGCACTCGTGGAGCACGGTGAGGCCCCCGACTCCCGAGTCGAAGACGCCGATCGGACGCGCATCCATCGCTGCCAGTCTAGAAGTGCCACCGGTAGGTTCCGGGCGATGGCGGCCAAGATCCGCATCGGAACGTGCTCCTGGGCCGACGACGCGCTCTCGAAACACTGGTACCCGCCCGGCACACCGCCGCTCGCCCGGCTCTCCTACTACGCCGAGAGGTTCTCGACGGTGGAGGTCGACTCGACGTTCTACCGCGTCCCCACCGAGCAGATGGTTCGCGGCTGGGCCGAGCGCTCGCCCGACGGCTTCGTGATGCACGTGAAGGCGTTCGGGCTCCTGACGAGGCATCCGGTCAAGCTGGAGCAAGTGCCGCCCGAGCTCCGGGACGGCCTGCCGATCGACCACCGCGGGCGCGTCGACCGGCCCCCTCGCGAGGCACGCGGCGCTGTGTTCAGAGCGTTTCTCGACGCGCTGCAACCGCTTCGAGACGCGGGGAAGCTCGGGGGGATCCTCTTCCAGCTCCCACCGTACGTCGTGTGGAAGCCGTCGTCGCTCGACTACCTCGAGTGGGCACGCGAGCAGCTCGGCGGCGACGAGATGCTCGTCGAGCCACGTCACCGCTCGTGGTTTGCCGAAGACATTCGCGCAGAGCTGCTGCGCTGGCTCGAGCAGCACCGGATGAGCTGGGTGACCGTCGACGCACCGAAGGTGGACGCGGCCAACGTGCCGGCGACGCTCGTGGCCGCGACAACGCCGCTCGCCTACGTCCGCTTCCACGGCCGAAACGCCGGAACATGGAACGTCCGTGGCAGATCGGCGGCGGAGCGTTTCGACTACCTCTATTCCGACGCCGAGCTCAGCGAATGGGTGGAGCCCTTACGCGAGCTCGCCGGTCAGGCCGAAGAGGCGTACGCGTTCTTCAACACCAACAATGTCGCTGCGAACCAGGCCCAGGCGCCGCTGAATGCCGCGCTCCTCGGACGGCTCCTGCAAGAAGAAGGTGTCCCGGTCGCCTGATGCCCGTTCGCGCGTTACTCCCGCATGTGAGGACGCTCGCCCCAGGCGACCCTCACGGTCACTGGCGAGGAGTTCTGGGCGCATAACGGCGGTGGAGGATCACGGTGTTGCCGTCCGGATCCCGGAAAGCCGCAAAGTGGCAGACCCCGGAATCCCACGTCTCGGCGATGAACTCCACGCCCTTCGCTTCGAGTTCGGAGCGGGCTCCGGCAACATCGTCCACCCGCACCGCGAATCCAGCCTCGTTCGCGACGAACGCCATATCCTCCCGCTCGGGCTCCCAGAAGCTGAGGGTGACGTTCGGCGTCTCCAGTTCGCCCTCGGACACCTCGCTCTCGGGCAGTCCGAGAACGTCGCGGTACCACGCGACCGCACGCGCGACATCTCGCGTCGGTATCGAGATGAAATCCACCTGCTCGACGCGCACCGTTCGGCGAAGCTACCACCCGCTCCAATCCGCGAGCCAGGCACCGGGCGCTTATCGAGCCAACCCGCCAGGCGAGCCTCCACCCGGTTAGGCTGGCCTCTACGGTCGAACCGAGGTACACAGTCAAGGCTCTCGATGAGTCGACCTGGCCTGCTTTCGCCGCGCTGGTGGAGCGCAACAACGGCATCTTTGGCGGCTGCTGGTGCATCGGGTTCCACGCCGAGGGCGCCGACAGGAAGTCCACGCCCACCCTCAACCGCGAACGGAAGCTCGATCGGGTTCGGGCCGGAACGGCCCACGCGGCGCTCGTCTTCGAGGGGGACGACTGCGTCGGCTGGTGCCAGTTCGGCGCGCCCGACGAGGTGCCCCGGATCAAGAACCGCGCGGCGTACGAAAAAGGTCGTACGACCTCGCCCGACTGGCGGATCGCGTGTTGCTACGTCGGTAAGGGGCACCGGCGTCAGGGCGTGGCCACCGCCGCACTCGCCGGTGCGGTCGATCTGATCGCGGGTCTGGGCGGGGGTGCGGTCGAGGGATACCCGGAGGACGCCGGCTCGGTTCCCGCCGGATTCCTCTTCATGGGTGCTCTGTCGACCTACGAGAAGCTCGGGTTCATCCGCGACCGCAAGATCGGCAAACACCGCTGGGTTGTGAGCAGGGTCGTGGAGCCGAGTTCGTAGGAGACGGGGGCGCAGACGCCGGCTCCACCGGATCACGTGCAGTTGTCGGGCTCGCCGCGACAACGGCCGGTGGACCATTCAGCTGCACTGCCGCGCAGACGAGGTCTGGTAGTCTCCCGCCGCCTCACCCCTCCGCTGCGTCTCCAATCGCAACCAGCCGCGCAACTACGACACTCGTGCGATGGGGCGCGTCGACCTCGTGGGTGCAGGTGCACGAAGCAGCGGTTCATTGACCTCGGCCAGTGGCGCAGGATGGATCGCGCTCTTCGCCGCTCTTGCCGTAGTCATTCGTCGACCCTTGTCGCGATCCGGCGAGCAGCACCTCGGCAGGAGCATGGAGCAACACGACGGCGTCGAAGCGCGGGTAGAACCGCCCCTGATTCGACACGGTGCCGGAGACGTAGAGCGTCCGCCCTTCCTCACGCTCCAGAAGCTCTGCGATGCGATCTTCGCGCCAGACGTAGCCATCTTCGGCGTCGGACCAGATACACCAGCCGCCCCTGTCCGTATCGACGACCTCAAAGCCCAGCTTCTCAAGCTCCAGCAGAGCGCTCGACTTGCCTGTCCCCGACATACCGGTCAGGAGGATCCTTCGCATCCCAAAGAAGCTAACGGCGAGGCGCGTCTGCAGTTGCTTGGACGACGGCCAGCAAGGCGGGGTAGCGTCAACCCGATGGATGTGCTTCAGGATGTCGTCGCCGCGCTCGCCGAGGAACTGCAGGTCCCGGCGTCGCCGTTGGCGTGTTCCTCGACGGCCGGGAGGAGCACGCGTTCCACGGCGTCACGAGCATCGAGAACCCGCTGCCGGTGAACGAGCACACGCTCTTCCTTTGCGGCTCGACGACCAAGACGTTCACAGCGACGGCGATCGTTCGTCTCGTCGGGCAAGGGCTCGTCGACCTCGACACACCTGCCCGGACGTACGTCCCGGAGCTCCGGGTCGAGAACGAGGAGGCGGCCGCCTCGGTGACGGTCCTCCAGCTGCTGAACCACACGTCGGGCTGGGACGGCGACTTCTTCCGAAACACCGGCGAGGGAGACGATGCGCTCGCGCGATACGTCGAGGCGATGGCCGGGCTCCGGCAACTGACGCGGCCGGGCGAGGCCGTCTCGTACAACAACGCCGCGTTCGGCGTGGCCGGCCGGCTGGTCGAGAAGGTGACAGGATCGCCCTACGAGGCGGCACTTCGGGAGCTGCTGCTCGACCCGCTCGATCTCCACGACACGCTGTTCTTCCCGCGAGACCTACTGACGCGGCGGGTCGCGGTCGACCACCAGCGCCTGCAGGATGGCGGCACCAACATTCTGCCGTTCGGGTTCCCGCGTGCGACGAATGCCGCCGGCGGCCTCGCGACCACCACGCGCGACCTGGTCGCGTGGGCGCGCTTCCACCTGGACGACGGCGACTCGCTCCTCTCGCCCGCGCTCGCGCGCCGAATGCACGAGCCGACGATTGAGGCGCCCGGCTGGTCGGCGGGCGACGCAGTCGGGATCTCGTGGCTGCTCAGCGACGTCGCGGGCCTCCGAGTCGTCGGCCACGGCGGGGCGACGCTCGGGCAACTCTCGCTCTTCAAGATCGTCCCCGAGCGTGCTTTCGCCCTCGTCTCGTGTACGAACTGCAGCCCCGTCGGCGACGCATTCAACGAGCGGATCATGAACTGGGCATGGGAGACCTTGCTCGACGCGCCGATACCGGAGCCGGAGACTGTCGCGCGCACCGCGAACGAACTCGCGCCGTACTGCGGCCGCTACGAGACCGTGGCGAACCTCATCGACGTCACTGCGAACGGCAACGGCCTCTCACTGCTCGTGGCCGACCGACCGGAGCTGCTCGAGGAGTTCGGCGTCGAGTTGGAGCAGGAGCCGCCGGTTCCCTTCCTCTTCCGCTCGAGCCACTTTCGCGGCCGGCCCGAATGTACAGGACGTCCCGGGACTCTACGCCGAAGCTCCTGCTGCGGTTTCTCGACTCCTTCGCGTGAAGTCCGAGAGCTCCGTCGGCCTGACGGCCTGACGATCCACTCTCGGCGCATTCTCAGAGCCTTCCAAGCGCCTTCCAACACCGCGCCTCGATCCTCGACGGTGAACCCGGGCAACCCGGACGACAGAAAGGACGAAACGATGTTTCACAATGTCAAGAGGGTGATGATCGGTGTCGCAGCATTGGCTGCACTTGCGGTCGGCGGCTCGGCAATCGCCGGCGCTGCGTCGTCGAAGACGACGACCAGCACCAGCCAAAGCACGTCGACCCCGCAGGCTCCGCCGGCGTTCGCCGGACCAGCGCATGGCACCGCCGCGCACGAGGACGCCGAGCAAGCGGTGACCGGAGCCGCGGCCGCCAAGGCTCAAGCCGCCGCCGTCAAGATCGTCGGCAGCGGTACCGCGGGCGCCGTCACGACCGACCTGCCGGGGACGGGCTTCGAAACGACCGTGACGAAGTCCGACGGCAGTACGGTCGAGGTTCATCTCGACAGCTCCTACAACGCCTTCCCAGGCCCCGGCGGCCAGGGCCCCGGCTACGGAGGCTGATCGCGAACTGCATACCAGGGCTCGGCATGGCACCGGGCCCTGGTCACGCGCTCGATCTACGTCAGCGATCCTCGACGAGCTCGTAGAGCTTGCCGTCAGGTGCTCGAAAGTGAACGTAGCGCTGGCGGTCGTTCTCGGCCGTTTCGTCGACCTCGCACCCAGCTGCCCGTAGCTCGGCGATCGCCTCATCGAGACGTTCGACCCGAAAGCCGATCGAGCGGTCCGTCTCGCCCATGCCGCGCGGATCGGCGACTGCGAACAAGGATCCATCAGGTAACACGAACATGTCCGCTTCGACGCCACCGACCGTAACACGCCGCAGACCGAGCGTTTCCTCGACGAACCGAGTCATCTCTACGCGTTGGCGGGTGGCTGTTCCAGCGAAGATCAGACCGAGGATCCGCACGAGGTCAGCCTACGCCGGCTTCGTTTCACGCGACCGGCGGGTCAGTCGCTGGCGCCGGCGAGCCGGCGAGCAAACCCGGCATGCTGTGCGCACAGCCGGTCGACCTCGACGCGGTCGACCGCGAGCACACGCACGTCGCTGGTCGTCCGCACGCGCGCTGTTCGCGTGCTGTCGGCCGAGAACAGGGCGCGCTCCCCGATGACCGCCCCCGGGCCCAGCTCGCGCGTGCCTTCCGGCGCCTCGACCAGGACCGTGCCCTCGAGCAGGACGTAGAGCCCGGTGCCGTGCTGCCCGCGCTCGATCAGCACGTGCCCGGCGGCCAGCTCCGACTTGGTGCCGACCGACTCGAGTAGACGGAGGTCGTCGGCGTTCATCGGGGCGAGTATCGCAAAGCTGGAACGCCTTGAAGCGCACGAGGCGGAGCGTACGATTGACTCGAGTGGAGACCTGCTGATGCGCGTGCTCGCCGTCACTCACGGCCCGGCCGTCCAACCCGAGCTCTTCGGCGATGTCGTCCTCGAGGAAGGACACGACCTCTCGAACTGGGACATCCGGACGCAAGGCCCGCCGCCTGGCGGATTCGACGCCGTGTTCGTGTTCGGCGGCGACCAGAACGTCGGTGAGGAGCTCACACATCCCTGGCTGCACGACGAGTACGAGGCGCTGCGACGAATCGTCGACGACGAGACACCGCTGTTCACGGTCTGCCTCGGCGCACAGACGCTCGCGCGCGCGTTCGGGGCCGAGGTCTCGTCGATCGGGGTGCCGCTCGCGGGGTTCTACGAGACGACGCTCACGGACGAGGGCGCAGCAGACCCCGTGCTCGGAGTGATGCCGCGCAACTTCGAGGCGCTGAACGCCAACGGGTACGCGTTCACGTGGCCCGCGCCGGCAGTCGTGCTCGCAGAAGGCCCCGTCCCGCAGGCGTTCCGCATCGGGCCCCGCGCGTGGGCGGTCCAGTTCCACCCGGAGGTGCGACGAGACCAGGTGCTCGGCTGGTTTCGCGAGGAGCCGGTCCTCCCGCGAACGCTCGTCGAGCTCGAGCGCGAGCTCGACGAGAAGCTACCCGCGTGGCAGGAGCTCGGCCGCCGACTCGCGCGGGCGTTCCTGCATGCAGCCAGCTAAGGCGCCTAGCTTCCGGTCTCGATCGGCAGCTCGTCGCGCTGCGCCCACTCGTGCCACGAGCCGACGTAGTTGCGCGCGTCGTAGCCGTGGGCGCGAAGGATCTTCGCCGCGAACGACGAGCGCGAGCCAGAATGGCAGTAGACGACCACCTCGGCACCCGGCTCGAGCCCGAGCTCGCTCGCGATCTCCTCCGCCCGAAGGTTCTGGAGGCGGTGGACGTCGAGATTCCGTGCGCCCGGAATGTGGCCCTGCCGCGGGTCACAAGCGTTGCCGAGCGATCCGTCGAACTCGTGGTTCGACCGCACATCGACGACCGCGACGTCATCGAGTCGCCGAGCGAGCTCCTCGACGGTGACGTCGGTCACAGCGACCGCACCACCTCGACCTCCGCGGCCACCGAAGGACGCTCCGCGAGCGCGGTGAGCCACGACCCGATCCGTTCGGGGAGGGCGACGCCCAGCATGTCGCGGGCGCGGATCACCCAGGGCACGTAGGCGATGTCGCTGAACAGGCTTCGACCCACGGGCAGTTCCTCGAGCCGCGCGGCGAGCTCGTTGTCGTCTCCCCGCCTGAACGCGTAGTAGTCGTCCCCGAGCAGATCGTCGAAGCGGTGAACGAGGAGCCGCGCCTCCGCGCGCTCCGACAGGCCTTCCGGCAAGAGCGCAGGTGCGGGTATCAGCTCCTCGAGGTAGTCCATGATCACCTCCGACTCGGGGAGCACGAAGCCGTCGTCGAGCACCGGCACGCGGCCCCTCGGCGGGTTCAGCTCGAGCAGCCAGGACGGGCGATTCGTCAGGTCGACCTCGACGCTCTCCAGCTCGATGCCCTTCTCCGCGACGACGATACGAACGCGAGCGCAGTAGGGGCAGCGCGCGGCGTCGTAGAGCTTCACGGCTCGAGCCCCATCAGCCGGGCGAGATCCTCGTAGAGCTGCGACGCGTGGGGCAACTCCGCGGGCGACGCGCCGGTCGCTGCGACGCGGCTGACAGCCTCACGGTCGGCGCCGGTCAGCCGGGAGATGAGAGTCGGGTTCGCAGCCAACGCCAACTGGTCGCCGGTCGAGAGCGGCCCGTAGTACGTCGGCACGGAGAGGTACTCGTCGACCATGCGTCCGCGTTCGTAGAGCCGGAGTCGCACGACCTCCCCTTCCACCGCGAGGGCGACCGTGACCGCGCCGAGCCGGTCGGACAGCTCATGGGCGAATCGGCCGTGCGCGTCACGATCCTGGTCGAGCGCGGGATCGGCGATGCGTATCCAGCTGTCCGTGTTGCGCACGTCGGGGGCGACGAGTCGGGGCAGGAAATGCGCGATCGCCCGCTCGACGGAAACCTCGTCGTCGGTCTGCACGTGGGTGGACGCGCGCCGCTCACCCGGTGCCTCCTCGACGAGCCGCTCGTCGAGCGCGTCGACTCCAGCCGCCATCAGAGTCGAGACGTCGGTGAACCCGAGTCGGCGCCAGATCGTGCGCGCAGGCTCGTTGGTCGTCAGGACGTGCAACGAGATCGTCTGAACGCCCGAGTCGCGCGCATGTGCCACGCATTCCCGCAGGAGCGCCTTCGCGACGCCCTGGCGGCGGTCGTCCGGCCGCACGTGAACGAGATGCAGGTGCATCGCACCGTGGCCCGGCGTGGTCGATCTTGGCGACGCCGATCGCCTTGCCATCGTCCTCGGCGAGGAACACGCCACCGGCTTCGAGCTGCCGGCGCGTGTCGGTCCACTCCTCGTCCCAGCTCTCGCCGGTGAAGCCCGCGGGCTCCGGGACCTCACGCTCGAACTCCTCCCACAGCTCCCGCAGCGTCGCCTCGTCGGCCGGGGTGGCGCGGCGAACGTTCACGGCGTCCGCGCCCCCGTGAGCAGGTAGTGCGCGGACAGGTTCTGGAACGGCTCGAGTCTCGGCCCCATCTCCTCCACAGCGACACCGTAGAGAACCTCGACCGCCTTCCGCAGGGCAAGGTCACCGGCCGGCCACGCCCGCGCCCGGCCGAGGTGGCGGGCGAGGAACCACTCTGCCGTCCACGGGCCGAGCCCGCGAACCTCGACGAGCCGGGCGCGCACCTCGTCGTCGTCGAGCACCGCGAGCGCGTCGAGGTCGACGTCGCTGCGGGCGAGCCCGACGACGTACTCGGCCTTGCGCCGCGAGAAGCCGACGGCGACCAGCTCTTCCTCCGACGCACGCGCAAGTCGCTCGCGCGTCGGGAACGCGTAGGCCCGGCCGGCCCGCACGCCGAAGCGCTCGATCATCCTCGTGCGAATCGCGAAGGCCGCGAACAGCGAGACCTGCTGGGCCGTGATCGAGGTGACGAGCGCCTCGAACGGATCAGGCGACAGCGGCGGCCGGAGGCCCGCCAGTCTGACGGTCAGCGAGCCGAGCACCGCGTCGTCTGCAGCCCAGGTGTAGAACGGCTCGAGCTCGAACGGGGCCCCGAGCAGCCGAAGCACGTCCGGCGTCGTCAGGTCGTCGAGCGGCTCGACGTCGACGCCCCCGCGGGCGGCACGGATGGAGACCTCCCGCCCGTCGACGACGCGAAACAGCGCATCGTCGCGCCACAGGTTCGCAAGATCGGGGCCGAAGCGGCGGAAGCGCTCGGTCGAGAGCATGAAGTCGTACGGCTCAGCGAAGCGCAGCAGCGACATCGTCCAGCGTGTCGAACGGCTCGTGGTCGACACGGCGCCTCGTCAGGTAGACGGCGAGCCCGTCCCTCGCGAAGACGCGCTCCGCGGCCAGCGCGGCGCAGCGATCCGAGTATCCGTCGCCGACGTAGACGTACGGCTCGCCGGCGAGCAGCGCCCGCTTGCACGGCTCGCCGCACACCGGGCATGCGCTCTCGTCGCGCCAGACGGGCTCCCACGAGCCGCTCATCGCGTGAAGGCGATTCGCGAAGACCTCGACCTCGATCCCTTCGCGCTCGAGGACCGGCTGAATCAGCTCGTGAAAGCCGCTCGACACGATGACTGCAGCCCGCCCCCGGATGAGATTGGCCAGCCCCGGCCGCAAAGTGACATGGTCGCGAACCCAATCCGCCGCAACGTCGAGCGGGAGGCGGATCGTCGCGATCTCCCCCGCGATCACCTCGTGGAGCGTGAGACCGCTGCCGAGGACGCCCTCCATGCGCGCGTACACCTCGCGGTCGCCGAACTCCTCGAGGAGCATGTGGAGCCCGTCGACCTCGGTGCAGGTCCCGTCCCAGTCGAGCGCGAGGCGCAGCAAATCGCTAAAGATGAGAGGTGACGCCGGCGGGATCCTCGTCCGGCGTGGGGCCGTCCGCGGTCACGTCCTCCGCCCACGAGTACGCGTAGCGACCGTCGTCGAGATCGCCGGCGAGCGCGGTGAGGCGCAGCGGGTGGAACGTGTCGCACATCACCGCCAGCTCGTGGGTCTCCGTCATCCCGAGCGACTTCTCGGCCAGCCCGGGCTGCGGGCCGTGCGGCAGCCCGGTCGGATGCAGCGTGATCGAGCCGATCTCGATCGCCTTCCGCGACGAGAAGTTGCCGTCGACGTAATAGATCATCTCCTCGCTCTGCAAGTTCGAGTGGTGGTACGGGATCGGAACCGCATTCGGGTCGAAGTCGAGCTTGCGCGGGCAGAACGAGCAGATCACGAAGTTCGGGCCGGCGAACGTCTGGTGCGACGGCGGCGGCATGTGGATGCGGCCCGTGATCGGTTCGAAGTCGTGGATCGAGAACGTCCACGGGTAGACGTATCCGTCCCAGCCGACGACGTCGAACGGGTGGTAGTCGATCACGTACGTCTGGTACCCGTCGCGAACGCGCACCTTGAGGACGTGCTCGCTGCGGTCGCGGTGCGTTCGCAGCTCGGCCGGAGCGTGGAGATCGCGGTGGTAGTAGGGCGCGTGCTCCATCAGCTGCCCGTGCTCGTTGCGGTAGCGCTTCGGGATCGTGATCAGCCCCGGGGTTTCGAACACGAGGTAGCGCTGGTCCGACTCGTCTCCGGCGTCAGGGACGAACCGGTACGTCGTTCCGCGCGGCACGACGATGTAGTCGCCCGGCACGTACGGCAGATCGCCGAAGATCGTCTCGAGCGTCCCCGCCCCTTGGTGGACGAAGATCACCTCGTCCCCCTCGCCGTTGCGGAAGAAGTACTCCATCGGCTCGGTGGGACGGCAGAGCGAGATCTCGACGTCGTTGTTCCACATCAGCAGGCGCCGACCATCGATCGCATCGCCGCCCGCCGGGAGGTCCCACGTCGTGAAGTGCCGGTGGGCATGGGCGTCCGGCACCCATTCCTCGCGCACGATCGGCTCGAACTCGCCGAGCTCGATCACGCGACACGGTGAGTGCAGGTGGTAGAGGATCGACTCGAGGCCCGAGAAGCCCTCGAACCCCATCACCTCCTCCGTCAGGAGGGTGCCGTTCTCGCGGAAGACGACGTGACGCTTGTTGGGCACCTCGCCGAGGCGCTGGTAGAACGGCATGGATGGAGAATATCGTCGCCCAGATTCGCTCGGAGGTGGCGTCGTGGGACGGGGTCTCGGTTCACCCGCATCGCTTCGGCGGCACGGAGTTCCGGCTCGGCGGCAGAGAGCTCGGCCACCTCCACGGCGAGCGCTGGGTCGACCTTCCGTTCCCGCGCCGGATCCGCGACATGCTCGTCGAGACGGGTCGAGCGAGTCCGCACCACGTCCTGCCGCACACGGGCTGGGTGTCGCGTCAGATCTCGAGCGGCGAGGACGTCGGCGACGTGATCGAGCTCTTCCGCCTCGCCTACGAACGTGCGCGTGTGTCCCAGGCAGTGCGCGACGCTCAGTCGCGCTGAGCGAGCGCCTCGTCGACCGCCTGGTCGAACGTCAGCCTGTGGCCGGCGACACGGCCGAGCTCGAAGGCCGGATCGTCCCGGACCACGTGGGAGGCGTACTCGTCCCGTTCGACCTCCCACTGACCGACCGGCGCCCGCTCCGCCTCGGCCTCCACGGCTCCCCACAGTCGACCCGACTGCCCGAGGTCGCCCTGCTCCGTCGCCAGCCAGGCGAGCAGCACGAGCCCGTAGACGGCGTGCTGCCGGTCGCCCATCGAGCGCGAGGTCCCGACGACGTCGCGGAGAGGCTCGGCGGCCGCGCCCGGCCGCCCGAGCCTGAGGGCGTAATCCGCGTAGTTCAGGAGCGCGCCGACCGCCAACCACGCAAAGCCCACCCGCCGGCACAGCTCGGCACTCCGCGCGAGCAGCTCGAGCGCCTCGTCTCCGCGTCCCTCGGCGTAGGCCACGTTTCCGAGCACGTACAGCGCCTCGCCCTCGTCGCGGGGACTGCTGCCGCGAAGTGCCAGGCTCTCCTCGGCGAGCTCTCGCGCCCGTCCGGAATCGCCGCTGTGCCAGGCCGACATCGCCTCGCGGATCAGCATGTGGGCAGCCCGAGCGTCGTCGCCAAGCTCGCGGAAGCCGGCCAGTGCCTTCGCGTGCCAGCGGCCGCCCTCCTCGAACTCCCCCGCGATGAACGATGTGCCCCCGCGGACGCGGAATGCCCGGGCGCGGAGCAGCGGCGACAGCTCGTCCTCGTGCTCCAGCAGCCCTGTCATGCGCCGCGCCCCTTCGTGGGGGTTGCTCGTCACCCAGAACTGTTCGAGCGATACCGCCAGTGAAGTCGCCAGCTCGAATTCGCCGGCCTCGACCGCCCAGTCGATCGCAGCCCGGAGGTTGTCGGCCTCCGGGATGACGAGCTCGTGGCGCTGGCCCGCAGCCGACTCCGCCGTGAGGTGAGCCGACTCCGCCAACGCCGCGTAGAGGTCGAAGTGCCGACGCGCGAGCGCGTCGAGCTCGCCCCCGGTGCGGAGCTGCTCGAGCGCGAACTCGCGGATCGTCTCCAGCATCCAGTAGCGGTCCTCGGTGCGCCGCAGCAGGCTCTTGTCGAGCAGCGACTGGAGCAGCTCGAGATCCGCGCCCGCGACCTCCTCGGCCGCGGCCAGCGTGCAGCCGCCGACGAAGACACCGAGCCCGCGGAACGCGCGCTGCGCATCTTCGTCGAGGAGGTCGTACGACCAGGCGATCGCCGCACGGAGCGTTCGCTGGCGCTCCGGCAGATCGCGGGGCCCGCCGGTGAGGAGCGGCAGCCGCTGCTCGAGCCGCTCGAGCAGCTGCTCCGGCGGCAGCACCTTGACACGCGCGCCGCGAGCTCGAGTGCGAGCGGCAGGTTGTCGAGTCGGGCGCAGATCTCCGCTACCGTCGGGTGCGCCTCGAACGCCGGATCGACGGCGCGCGCCCGCGCCAGGAAGAACCCGACACCTTCCTGGTGGACGAACGGCGGCACGGCGTACTCCTGCTCGCCGCTCAGATGCATCGGCTCGCGGCTCGTCACGAGCACCCTCAGGTTCGGACATGCACCGACCAGCTCGGCCACATCGGCAGACGCGTCGAGGAGGTGCTCGAAGTTGTCGAAGTAGAGGAGCAGGCGCTTGTCGGCGATGTGCCCGGCTACGTCCTCGGCGTCGAGCGATCTCGCCGCCGCATCGAGCACGAGCTGCGGGTCACGCAACGGCGCGAGCGGCACCCAGTACACGCCGTCGGGGAACGCGTCGGAGACGGCGCCCGCGGACTGCAACGCGAGCCTCGTCTTGCCGCTCCCGCCTGCGCCCGTCAGCGTCAGCAGACGCGCGCCCTCGAGCAGCAGCACGCTCACCTCCGAGAGCTCTCTTTCCCGACCGAGGAACGGGGTCGGAGGCACGGGCAGGTTGGTGCGGTAGAGGCTCCTGAGCGGCGGAAACTCCTCGTCGCCCAGCTGGTAGAGACGCTCCGGCGCCGACAGGTCCTTCAGCCGGTGCTCGCCGAGGTCGCGCAGCCTCTCGGTGGGCGTCAGCGCGGCGGTCGCGGCCGACACGACCACCTGGCCGCCGTGCGCGACGGCTGCAATCCGCGCGGCGCGGTGCACGTCGGCTCCGACGTATCCCCCGCCGCTCACGAGGGGCGTCCCGGTGTGTAGTCCGATCCGCACCCGGATCGGGCCGCCGACGAGCACTTGCCGGCCGTCGGCGGCGGCCGCGACCGCGCCGGGCGCGGTCGGGAACGCATAGAAGAAGGCATCGCCCTGCGTGTCGACCTCCACGCCGCCGTGACGCGCGAACGCCTCGCGCAACGCGCGCCGATGCTCTGCCAGCGCCTGCGCGTACGCTTCGTCACCGAGCTCGTGCAACAGGCGCGTCGAGCCCTCGACGTCGGTGAACAGGAACGTGACGGTTCCCGCAGGCAGCTCGGGCATGCCTCCGCGCACGCTAGATCACCGCACGAGCTCTGCGAACCGGTCGGCCCCGACGTTGCCGCCGGAGACGATCACGCCGACGCGGCCGGCCGAGACGACCTTGCCCTGGAGCAGTGCGGCGATCCCGACCGCGCCGCTCGGCTCGACGACCAGCTTGAGGCGCTCGAATGCGAACCGCATCGCCTCGACGATCTCGGCGTCGGTGACCGTGACGATCTCGTCCACCAGACGCGAAGCCACCTCCCAGGTGAGCTTCCCGGGCACGTTGGTCTGCAGGCCGTCCGCGATCGTGCGCGGCACGTCGATCCGCACCGGGTGACCGGCGGCGAACGATTGGCGCCAGTCGTCTCCCGCTTCGGGCTCGACGCCGACGACACGGCGGACGCCGAGGTCGCGCGCAATCGTCGCGCAGCCCGAGATGAGCCCGCCGCCTCCGACGGGGACGACAAGCGTGTCGAGCGGAGGGGCATCCTCGATCAGCTCGAGTGCGGCGGTTCCCTGGCCCGCCATCACGAGCGGATCGTCGTACGGACGGACGAGCTCGAGGCCGTGCTCGGCCGCGAGCGCGCTGCCGAGCGCCTCGCGGTCGTCCTGGTAACGGTCGTAGGTCGCGATCTCGGCGCCGTAGCCCCGCGTCGCCTCGACCTTGGCCGTCGGCGCGTCCGCCGGCATGAGAATCGTCGCCCGCGAGCCGAGCAGACGTGCCGCGAGCGCGACGGCCTGCGCGTGGTTGCCCGACGAATACGCGACCACCGGCGTTCCGCGTGGCAGCGAAGCGATCTTGGTGTAGGCGCCGCGAAACTTGAACGCGCCCGCACGCTGCAGGCACTCCGGCTTGAGCACGACGTGCTCGCCGAGCGTGCGCGACGTGACGGGCGGCGTCCGGTGTGCGACGCCTGCCAGGACGCGCGCGGCTGCGCGAACGTCGTCGGGCCCGATCACGTGATCCGGTTGGAGAGCACGCCGATGCCTTCGATCTCGAGCTCGACCACGTCGCCGCGTTGCAGCCAGCGGCCGTCGCCGTGCTCGAGGATGCACCCGGTCCCGACCGTCCCCGACCCGATCACGTCGCCCGGTAGCAACCGGGTGTTCCGCGCCGCCTGTTCGACCAGTGCCGCCCACGGGTGATGGAGATCGCGGAGCTCGCCGCGCGAGCGCTCCTCACCGTTCACGCGCGCGACCATCACGCCCGCCGCGCCGTCGAACTCGTCCGGCGTCACGACCACCGGCCCGAGCGACGTCGCGAAGTCCTTGCCCTTTGCCGGGCCCAACCCGACGCGCATCTCGACCCTCTGCAGATCTCGCGCTGACCAGTCGTTCATGATC
Organism: uncultured Thermoleophilia bacterium; assembly: GCA_963851065.1. Classification (GTDB taxonomy): domain Bacteria; phylum Actinomycetota; class Thermoleophilia; order Gaiellales; family Gaiellaceae; genus PALSA-600. The sequence continues at coordinate 47,400 of CAWKNW010000009.1, read as the reverse complement.
GTGAAGCCGCCGATCGCGCCTTCGGCGCCGATGATCGCCGCACACTCGAGCTCGTAGTCGAGCTCTGCGGTCCCGTCGGGGTATGGCACGTCCGCGCCGGGGCCGAAGATGGCTGTCGGGTTCGAGAAGTAGAAGACGGGAACCTCGTACCACTCCGGTGGCACCTCGCGACCCTGGAGGCGCCGTGCGTTCGCAACGTGCGCCTCGAACGCCATGAAGTCCCGGACACTCGGTGGGCGGAGCACCGGCGGTCGCAGGTCGACGTCGGCGAGGGCGTACTCGGCGTGCTCCCGCGCCGTGCCACCGCCCGTGAAGAACGACTGCAGCGTCTGCGCGGCGAGTTGGATCACGCGGTCGCCCTCGATCCGGCCGGGCCAGCCACGTTCGAGAGCGAGCTCCCTCGGCGTGAACATGCAGAGCTTCACGGCTCGGTATGAACTATCACGTCGGCGATATCCGGCCGCGCGCGGCGGATCTTCTCCTCGATCTCGCTCGCGCGTGCGTGCGCCTCGTCGAGACGGCTCCTCCCGTCGAGCCCCAGCGTGAGGAAGGCAACCAGGCCGCCTTCCGTCCGCAGGAAGCGAAGCCGGCGTGGCTCGGCGCCCGTCGCCTCCATCACGATGCGGCGAACATCCTCCTCCTCACCGACGAGCACCTCACGCGCAGCGCTGCTCTCCGTCAGCGGCTCGAGGTGCGTCTGCACGCCGGCGATCTCCGGCACGGCGGCCCGGATGGAGGTCTCGAGGCGCTCTGCGATCGAGTGCGCCTCCTCGAGCGACAGGTCACCCGGCAGCTTCGCGTGCAGCGAGAGCTCCGTCCGGCCGTCGACGTCGACGAGCGCGATGTTGTGGACCTCCCGGACGTTCGGGACCGCGATCGCCGCAGCGTGGGCACGCTCGCGGACGCTCGCGTCCTCGATCGGCTCGACGTGGACGACCACGTCGGCGTTCGGGAGCGCCCGGGCGACGGCGGCCTCGACCGCGTCGGCCGCAGCGTGGCCCTGTCCGACGGCGGCGCTCGGCGAGACCCCGATCACGACGTCCGCGAACTGCCGGCCCGCCGCCTGGCGCATGCGCAGGCGCCGCAACTCGACCGCCGGCTCCATCGTCCGAATCGCTCTGCGAGCGGCCGACTCGGCGTCGGCCGGGACGCGATCCATGAGCACGTCGATGTTGCGCCGCATGAGCCTGGCCGCGGCGGTGATGACGAGCACCGCCACGAACAGCGCAGCGACCGAGTCGCCGCCTTCGTAGCCGGCACGGGCGGCCAGCAGGCCTACGAGGACCGCAAACGAGCCGGCGAGGTCGCTTCCGAAATGCAACGCGTTCGAGGCGAGTGCCGCGCTCGTGTATCGGCGTGCTGCTCGCCAGGAGACGGTCGTGCGGGTGACGTCGATCGCGATCACGACCACGATCACCGCGATCGCGTACCACGTTGCATTCACCTCGCCGCTGCCACGCCCGAGCAGCCGCTCGAGCGCACGAACGGCGATCAGGACTGCAACGACGGCGAGGATGGACGCCTCGGCAAGAGCAGCGAGGTGCTCGGCCTTGCCGTGCCCGTACTGATGGGTGCGATCGGCAGGCCGTCCCGCCACGCCGACAGCGAAGAACGTGAGCAACGCCGCGACGAGATCCGTCCCGGAGTGAATCGCCTCGGACACGAGCCCGAGGCTGTTCGTCGCGAGACCGACCGTCAGCTTCAGGACGAGCAGCACGCCCGCCGCCGCGACGGAGACGAGCGCCGTGCGCCGCTGCGGGCTCATCGTCGGAACGTTCTAGAGATTGCCGCGGAGCGCCTGCTCGCGCTCGATCGCCTCGAAGAGCGCCTTGAAGTTGCCGTCGCCGAAACCGCGCGCACCGTGACGTTCGATGATCTCGAAGAACAGCGTCGGCCGATCCTGGGCGGTCTTGGTGAAGATCTGCAGCAGATAGCCGTCGTCGTCGCGGTCGGCGAGGATCCGGAGCCGCCGGAGGTCGTCCCAGCTCTCGTCGATCTCACCGACGCGTCCGGGCGTCTCGTCGTAATAGGCGTCCGGCGTCGACAGGAACAACACGCCACGCCGTGCCAGCGCCTCGACGGTCTCGACGATGTTCGCCGACTGGAGTGCGATGTGCTGAGAGCCTGGCCCATGGTTGAAGTCGAGGTACTCCTCGATCTGGCTCTTGCGCTTGCCCTCCGCGGGCTCGTTGATCGGGAACTTGATCTTTCCCTGGCCGTCGGTCATCACCTTGCTCATCAGCGCGGAGTACTCGGTGGAGATGTCGTCGTCGGAGAAGTGGATCATCTCGGTCATTCCGAACACGCGCTCGTAGAAGCCGACCCAGTGCTCCATGCGACCGAGCTCGACGTTGCCGACGATGTGATCGATCGCAAGCACGCCGACATCCGACACAGGGACCGGCGCGTCCTGGGCGACGTACCCGGGCAGATACGCACCTTCGTATCCGGACCGATTCACGAACGTGTGGACGACGTCACCATAGGTCCCGATCGACGCGAGCTCGACCCGGCCGTAGTCGTCCTCGAGCCAGACCGGCTCACGAATCCCACGGGCGCCGCGTTGCACCGCCTGGCGATAAGCCTCGGTCGCGTCGGGCACCCGCAGCGAGATGTCCTTGACCCCGTCGCCGTGCACGAGTGCGAATTCGCCGATCTCGTGATCGCGACGGAGGGCACTCGTCAGGACGAGCCGCACTTCTCCCTGCTCGAGCACGTAGCTCGCGCGATCGCGCACGCCGGTCTCCGGGCCTGCGTAGGCGGTGCGGTGGAACCCGAACGCGTACTCGTAGAAGTAGGCGGCCTGCTTCGCGTTCCCGACCCAGAGCTCGACGTGGTCCCAGCCGTCGAGCGGCATGAAGTCCTGGCCCATCAGCCCCAGTCTAGGCCTCCGCCGGCGGCGCCGCCGGGGCTCCCGCGGCGGCCTCTGCAGGCGAGATCTCGTCGAGTGAGCGGCGCAGCGGCAGCTCCCGGACCCCGACGACCGCGATCACCCAGGTCAGCGCGGCTGCACAAACGCCGACGAAGAACGCGGGTTGGAGCGCGTCTGCGAGCCGGCGCGCGAGATGCTCCGGCAGCCGGTGGATCGCGGTCCCCTCGCCGGGCACGGAGACCCCGGCCGGCAGCCCGTAATTCACGATCGCCCCCATCATCGTCACGCCGAGCGTGGCGCCCATCTGACGCGCGAACTGCGTGAGCGCGGTGGCGGAGCCGATCATCGAGCGCGGCACGGCGTTCTGGACCGAGAGCACGAACACCTGCATCATCGAACCGATCCCGATGCCGGCGATCACCATGTTCCGGGCGGCCTCGCTGTTCGTCGTGTCGACGCCCATCTGCCAGATCAGCACCATGCCGGCCGTCAGCACGAGCGGGCCGATCACGGCGTTCCACCGGTAGCGCCCGGTACGCGACACCAGCTGTCCCGTGAGGATCGAGGTCGTGACGGCCGCGAGCATCAGCGGCGTCAGGACGACACCCGACGACGCCGCGGACGTGCCGATCACACCCTGAACGAACAGGGGAACGTACGAGATCGTGCCGAACATCGCCATGCCCACGAGCGCCATGCAGGCGACGCTCGACCCGACGACCGGGATCCGCAGCACCTCGAACGGGAGGATCGGCTCGGGTGCACGTCGTTCGACGAACGCGAAGGCGAGGAGCAGAACGGAGGCGAGCGTCAGTGCCCCGAGCACGTGCTCGCTCGTCCACCCGTACTGCCGTCCGCCCCAGACGAGCGCCATGAGCAGCGACGCTGTTCCGGTCGCGAGCAATCCCGCGCCAAGCCAGTCCACGTCGTGGCGATGCGTGATCGAGCGCCGCGGCATCGTCAGTGAGATGACGACGAGCGCGAGGCCGCCGATCGGAAGGTTGACGAAGAACACCCAGCGCCACGTCGTGTTGTCGACGATGAAACCCCCGAGCGCCGGTCCGATGATCGACGACGCGGCGAAGACCGCGCCGATCAGCCCCTGCCACCGGCCGCGGTCGCGCGGAGGGACGATGTTCCCGATCACGGCGAGCGAGAGGGGGAAGAGCCCGCCCGCGCCGATGCCCTGCACCGCGCGGAAGACGACGAGCTGCGTCATCGTCTGCGCGAGGCCGCAGAGCGCCGATCCCAGCAGGAAGACGACGATCGCGAAGAGGAACAGGTTCTTCCGGCCCCAGGCGTCGCCGAGCTTCCCGTACAGAGGCACCGTCACCGTCGAGGTGAGCATGTAGGCCGTGAAGACCCAGGAGTACTGCGAGATGCCGCCGAGATCGCCGACGATCCGCGGCAGCGCGGTCGCGACGATCGTCTGGTCGAGCGCCGCGAGCATGAGCGTCACCATCAGGCCCGAATAGATCGCGAGGATCCGGCCGATCGTCATCGAGTACCCGGGAGGCTGCCGTTGAAGTCTCTCGGCGAAGCTCATGGGCGCAAACGTTAACCTAGTTAATCAGTCTGCCGCAGACAAGGTGGGGCGCCGGCGGCGGGCACGCTCGAGGGCAATGCCGGCGAAGATCGCCGCCGCCCCGACGAGCTCGTAGCGATCGAGGTGCTCGCCGAGGATCAGGAGCGCGAAGAGCACCGCGAAGAACGGCTGGAGGTTGGCGAACAGCGAGGCCCGCGCAGGCCCGACCCGGCTGATCGCCGTGAACCACAGGATGTTCGTCATGAAGAGCGGGCCGACGACGGCGTAGGCGAAGCCGACCCAGGTGGCCGTGCCGAAGTGGAACGACTGGCTCGTCGTCTGGCTCGCACCGGTGATGGCGAGTGGGATCCACCCGATCGCGAGCACGAGCGCACTGATCCGGAACGGCGAATAGCGGCGCATCAGCGGGGCGATCGTCACCGAGTAGGCCGCCCAGGTCGCGGCTGTGAAGAGCGCGAACACGTCGCCGCGAACGTGGCCCGCGAACCCGCCGCTGCCCAAGGCGACGAAGCCGACCCCGACGAACGACACGACCGCTGCCACCCAGAAGGAGCGTTGCACGCGCTCGACCTTGGCGAGCGTCGCAATGATCCCGATGAAGATCGGCGTCGTGCCGAGGATCAGCGCGACCGTGGACGCGTTGGAGTCGTCGACGCCGTAGACGAAGCCGAGCTGGTTGACGAAGATCAGGAATGACGCGACGAGCACCAGCCCGATGTCGCGGCGTTCGATCCGGAACGACCGCTCGCGCGCGTAGGTGAAGGCCCAGAAGAGGGTCGTCGCGGCGAAGTAGCGGATGGTCGCGTACGCGAGCGGCTGAAAGCCGTGCTGCAGCACGTACTTCGTGACCGTGATGTTGAGCGCCCAGAGCAGGACGGTCCCGAGCAGCATCACGTCAACTGCACTCGGGGTGCGCCGCATCGCTTCTCGAGACTATCGAGGCGATAGTCTTCGGCCGCCATGGAGCACGAGCCGACCCGCGACGACATCGACGCCCTCGTCGGGCCTGCGACGCCCCACTTCGCCTACCAGCTCCGCGCGCGTATTCGGGAGCTGGTCTCGGACCTGCCGGAGACGCATCCCGTGCGGCGCTATGCAGCCGGGCAGATGGATCGCCTCGACCGCCTCGGTCACGCGTCGTCGAAGGCCGACGAAGGGCCGCAGCTCACTCGCACGGGCCCGGGTTGGGCGGAGATCCCGTCGTCGGCGCCCGCGGACGAGCCACTGCCCCGCCAGGCTTGACCGTCCTCGTCACCGGCGGCTCGCGCGGAATCGGGCGCGCGATCGCGCTTCGCTTCGCGCGCGACGGCGCCCGCCGCGTGGCGATCGGCTACCTCCGCAACGATCGGGCGGCGGAAGCGACCGCCGCAGAGGTCGAAGCGGCGGGCGCCGAGGTGGTGCTCGTGCGCGGCAACGTGACCTCGAATCGCGTGCTCGACGAGGTTGCCGCACTCGGCCCGCTCGAGGCCCTGATTCACAACGCCGCGACCGGTGTGATTCGACCAGCGCTCGAAGTCGACGACAAGCACTGGGACTGGACCCTGAACGCAAACGCCCGTGCACTCCTCCAGCTCACACGCGCCGCTGCACCGAACCTCGGAGCCGGATCGTCGATCGTCGCGATCTCGTCGCTCGGCGCCCAGCGGGTGCTCGAGAACTACGTCCTCATCGGAACCTCGAAGGCGGCCCTGGAGGCGCTCGTCCGCTACCTCGCGGTCGAGCTCGCGCCTCGGGGCGTTCGCGTCAATGCCGTCTCGGGTGGGGTCGTCGACACCGCGGCGCTCGACCACTTCCCCAACCGCGAGCAGATGCTCGAGGGCGGCGCTGCGAATCCGGTCGGGCGGCTCGTCGAACCGGAGGACATCGCGGGTGTCGTCGCATTCCTGTGCTCGCCGGACGCCGAGATGATCCGCGGCCAGACGCTGATCGTGGACGGCGGGTTCTCACTGCTGGCCTGACGGGAGAAGCGCGCTTCTATAGCCCCCGGCGGGGGGTCATGCGGCCCGGTCGGGACGCCGATCCTTCGCAGCGAGATGGACAGCACAACATGCTCGTACCCCGTCCGGGGGAGGCAGCGGACACGAGCCGCGGAGAGACTTGAGTTGAACGGCCTCCGACAGCGCGGGAGCCAACATGCGGCCTGAGACAAACGACGAGGTGGACCTCGTCGACTCGTATCGCCGACTGACGGCGATCTATCACGACTTGCTCTCCCACGACGACCTCGAGCAGCTGCTCGAGCGGATCGCCGACAGCATCGTGCAGCTCGTGCCCTGCGACTCGCTGCTCATCGCGGAGCTCGACCAGACGAAGAGCGTGCTCGTCCCGATCCTCGCACGCGGGCGCTGGTCGGACTCGGTCATGGACCTCCGCCCGCGGCTCGGCGAAGGGCTCATCGGCTGGGCGGCGGCGAATGCGCGTCCGGTGCTTGCCAACGACGCGAACGTCGATCCGCGCGCCGGGCACGTGGAAGGGACACCCGCGTCGGAGCCGGAGGCGATCATCTCGGTCCCGCTCGTCGCACGTGGCGCGGTGCTCGGCGCGATCAGCATGTACCGGGAGGCGGAGGGCAACATCTTCTCACCGGACGAATTCGAGCTCGCCCAGCGCTTCAGCGACGCCGCAACGCTCGCTCTCGTCAACTTCAAGACGCGAAGCAACCTGGAGCAACAGGCATGTACGGACGACCTGACGCAGGTGCTCAATCGTCGTGGCTTCTTCGCGACCGCGCGACGCGCGCTCGTTCAGGCGGGCACGGCCCCTTCCGCGCTCCTGCTCGTCGACCTGGACGAGTTCAAGTCGGTCAACGACGCCTGCGGGCACGACGTCGGCGACGACGTGCTGAAGCACGTCGCTCGCCAGCTGTCATCGGTCGTTCGCGGCGAAGACGTCGTCGCGCGTCTGGGCGGTGACGAGTTCGCGGTCCTGCTTCCGCGCACGCCGCCCGAAGACGCACGCACGGTCGCCTCGCGGATCTATCACGCACTCGACCAGGCGCCTTACATCGGGCCGCACGGGCGGCTGTCGATTCCGGCGAGCGTCGGATTCGCGGTCGCAACGGTCAGCGAGGACACGTCGCTCGACAAACTGCTCGTGGAGGCCGATGCCCAGATGTATCGCACCAAGCGCGCGAGATCCGACGCACCTCGAGCACGGCGACTGCAGGCGTAACAAAGTCTATGAACGACGTTGCAAAGTCCGCCGAATCGGGCACCCAGGACCGGGGTCGAGCCTTGCGGGGCCACGGTGAGTGACGGAGACTCCGTCGCGTACCCGGGCGCGCCCGTAGCCGAGGACGCCTCCCCGACGAAGGTGGCGAACGGAGCAGTGAGCGAACTGCCGAACGGAACGGCAAATCAAGCGCACCCGACACTCCCCCAGGCCGACGAAGGGCTCGAGCTTCTCGCGCGCGTGGCTGCCGAATCGGGGACGGAGCTGCCGGCCGCGTCGTTGGCCGATGCTGCACACGCAGCCGCGCAGCTGCCCGCGGACGCCCGACTCCGGTCGATCGCCTTCACCGCCTGGCTGGTCGCGACCTCTGCCGTGGAAGGGCTCCCGACACAGCGCCTCCTCGATTGCCTGACCGAGGCCGCGGGGAACCACCTCGCGCTCGGAGCCGACACGCTTCTGGTCGAGATTCACGCGTACGCGGCAGCGGACCCCCGATTCACCGAGCTCCCGCCGGGAGCTTCGATCTCGAGCCAGCTCGCCCTGGCCGGCGCCTTCGTGGACTCGGCCGACATCTCGATCTGGCGCGTCGGACAAAGCGGCAGCGTCGAATGCGTCGCCCAACTCGATTCGGAGCGGACGCACGAAGCAGCCGGCCCGGTCGCCACCGCCGCGATCGCGCGCGCGGAGGAGCAGTGGACGGACCCCAGCGACCTCGTCGGCGCGATCCCGATCTCGCGTTGGCAGCAGCCGGTCGCTGCCCTCGTCGGCTGTCTCCCGCCCGCGCCGCGACTCGGGAACGCCCGCACCGGCGCCTCGATCCTACGCGCCACCGCCACACGGCTCGCGCAGGTCCTCGAGCGCGAGATGCTGCTCGAGCGCAACGCAGCTCACGACGAGATCCTCACCGCCACCGCCGACCGCCGTCTTGCGCGCCTGGGCTACGACCTGCACGACGGTCCCACGCAGGACCTCATCGTCCTCGCCGGCGATCTCGAGCGTCTGCGGCGACAGGTTTCGGAGCACGGCCTCGTGGACTCGCGCATCGACGCCGCCTTCGAGGAGCTACGGCGCCGCATCGAGGCGACCGACGAGTCACTCCGTGAGCTCGCGCATTCGCTCCAACCGCAAACGATCGTGGAGCGACCGCTCGACCTGCTCCTCGGCCGCGAGCTCGACCACCTTCGCGACCGCTACTCGATCGACGGGACGCTCGAGATCAACGGCGACCTGCACGATCTCACCGCCACCCAGCGCATCACCGTCTTCCGGACGATTCAAGAAGCGCTCACGAACGTCCGCGAGCACAGCTGTGCATCGTCGGCCAATGTCAGCGTCATCGTCGACGAGCGCTCGATCGCGGTGAGCGTCTCCGACGACGGCGTTGGGTTCGACGTTGCAACGTCGCTCGAATCAGCGCGACTCCGCGGCCGCATGGGGATCGCAGGGATCGGCGAGCGCGTCCGCATGCTCGGGGGCATCTTCTCCGTCGACTCGCGGCCGGGAGGCCCGACGACGGTTCGCGCCACGCTTCCGCGGTGGCGTCCGCCGGTCGAGCAAGCATCCGCATGAAGGGCAGGACTGCGCAGCGCTGGAACGAAGCGGTCGTGGCGCCGGCGGCCGTCCTTGACTTCGACGGCTCGGAGCGGCGGTCGCCGGCGCCTTCGCAATCGGGCGCCTCATCAGGCTGTCACGCGAAATTGCTATTGATGCCGTGATGAAGGTCCTGATCGCGGACGACCATCGGCTGATCGCCGAGGGCATCCGGCGAGCACTCGACGACACTGACGACTTCGAGGTGGTCGGTGAGGCGAACACCGGCAGCCAGGTGATGCCGCTCGTCCGTCGAACGACGCCGGACCTCGTGCTGCTCGACCTGCGGATGCCCGGAATGGACGGGCTCGCCTGCCTGGAGCAGATCCGCGAGCAACACCCCGAGATCAAGGTCGTGATCCTGTCGGCCTCGACCGACCCGAACCTGATCCAGACCGCGCTCAAGCGTGGTGCGTCGGCGTTCGTGATCAAGAGCGTGAACCCCGTCGACCTTCCGTCGGCCCTCCGTCAGGCGATCGAGGGGACCGTCTTCTCCGCCATCGGCCAGGATGCCGCTGCCGAGGCCGAGGCAATCCGGGAGTTCGGGCTCACCGAGCGCGAGCTGACGATCCTGCGTGCACTCTCACGCGGCCTCAGCAACCAGGCGATCGCGAAGGAGCTCTGGCTCGCCGAGCAGACGGTGAAGTTCCACCTGACGAACATCTACCGCAAGCTCGGCGTCGGGAACCGCACCGAGGCCGTCCGACTCGCCTACCAGCACGGCCTGATCGAGAACCCGCTCTACGACGGCCAGTAGCCGCCTTCCGCTCAGCTCATGCTTCCGAGCAGCCGCGGCACGAGCATGCGCGGAAACGCGGAGCCGCCCGCGGCGACGTCCCGCAGCGCGTAGACGAGACGATCGGGGTCCATGTCCTCGAACAGGACACCCGCCGCCCCGCACCTGGCGGCCTCGATCGCGAGCTCCCCGTCGTCGGAGTCGTCGGTCGACATCAGGAAGACGACGGCCAGGCCTGGACGGCGCGCGCGCGCCTGTCGCGCCGCAGCCAGCGCACCGCCGGGGAGCGCTGCGTCGACGAGGCAGATGTCCGGTCGGTGGAGCCCCAGCGCCGTCACGAGCTCTCCCGCCGACGAGGCCTCTCCGAGGATCTGGAATCCGTGCCCCTCCAGGCGCCCCCGTACGCCGAGCGCGAGCAGCGGGTGCCCGGAGGCGATCACGACCGTGAGCTCGGCGCTCGATGGCTCGGTGGCTTGGACGCGTGCAGACGTGCCGGCATGGCCCCCCATGCGATCGAGTTTCGCCTGCTCCGAGCCGTTTCGGGACGGGCGTTCGGCTAGGCCGCGCTCGCCCTTCGGGTAGGCCGGATCGACCCGGCGTCGTCAGTGCTCGCGCATGAAGCCCTGACGGGCTGCGCTGACGAGCGCCACGGCCTCGGGGAAGAGGACCCGCATCGCGTCGCGGAGGGCGATCGCCTGCTGGTCGGCAGGGCCCTCGACGTCGATCTGCGAGAGCGCTGCCGCCGTGAGCTCGACCGCCGTGTTCAGGGTCAGGGTCGCGAACTGCTCGCGCTGGGCCTCCTGCACCGATTCGGCCTGTTGCTCGGCGAACTCGCGCAGGCCACGGAGCAGATCCTCGGGGTCGCCCCCGAACGGAAACCCGAATCCACTGCCTTCCATGCGGTCACGTTAGCGCAGCGGGAGTGCATAGCCGCGCTCGACGTCTCGCACGAACTCGTTCACGGCACCCGAGCCGGCCCGCAAGGCCGCGCCAAACGGAGAGGAGATGTCACCGAGCGTGCTCTCGAGCTCTGCCGCGGCCGCCCCGACGCTGTCGAGATAGACCGGTGACGCAACCCGGGGCGGCGCTCCGATCGCCCGCTCGAGGGCGTCGGCAGCTTCCTCGGCCTCCGCGATCCCGTCGGTGCGCTCGAGCACCCGGAGCCGCGCGAGCTCCTGCCGGAGCGCGGCGAGGTCACCACCGCCCGCGACGTCCGCGGCGAGCTCACACAGCGCGACGATCGAGGCGACGCTGCGAATGTCCTCGCGCCGATCGACGTCGCGCCCCTCCCCGTCGAGCACGATCCAGCGCGTGCTCTCGCCTGCATCCAGGGCGACGAGGTAGAAGCGGAGACCCTCGCGCGGCTCTGCCGCAAGAACACCGGTGACCTCCCCGTGCGGGGCGGCCGAGCCGGCGGCCCGGGCAAGCTCGTCTTCCAGCGCCATAGAGTCGGGATTGTGGATGCACCCGTCCTGTTCGCGCCGATCGGACCGAGCTACGACCGGTGGGCGACGCTCCTCTCGTTCGGGCAGGACCCGCGCTGGCGCCGCTTCCTCGTCTCCCGGATCGACGCCGGCCCGACGGACACCGTGCTCGACGTGGCGACCGGGACGGCCGCAGTCGCGCTCGAGCTCGTGCGCCAGAAGGACTGCTACGTCGTCGGGGTCGACCGGACGCCGGAGATGCTCGAAGAGGGAAGGCGCCGCGTGACGCTCGCGGCGGCCGCGAAGAAGGTGCGGCTCGTCGAGGGTGACGCGCGGACGTTGCCGTTCGAGGACGGCTGCTTCGACGCAGTGACGTTCACCTACCTGCTCCGTTACGTCGACGACCCACAGGCGACGCTCCGCGAGCTTGCCCGCGTGGTGAAGCCGAACGGCACCGTCGCCGGGCTCGAGTTCGGCGTTCCGCGCGGCGTGTGGCACCCGCTCTGGGAAGCGTGGGTGCGCGCGGGGCTTCCCGCCGCCGGCCGGCTGATCGGCGGCGGCTGGCACGAGGTCGGCACGTTTCTCGGACCGTCGATCAGGGAGCACTACGCACGCTGGCCGCTGTCGACGCTCCTCGGTTTCTGGCGCGACGCCGGTATCGACAACGTCTCCTACAAGCCGCTGAGCCTCGGCGGCGGGATCGTGACGTGGGGACGCCGGAGCTGAGACCTGCGTGGTACGCGCTACGGCGCGGCCGGGTCCGCGACTGGGTGACGGTTCTCCATCCGCCGTACACGCTCTGGCACCTCTCGTACGTCGCCCTCGGCGCCGCGCTCGCGCCGCACTTCCACACCGACCGCCTCGTCGCGGCGTTGATCGCCTTCTTCCTCGCCCTCGGCGTCGCAGCCCATGTGCTCGACGAGCTTCGGGGCCGGCCTCTCGGCACCGAGATTCCGCGGCCGGCGCTGATCGGCGCGGCCGTCTTCTCACTGGCGGGCGCAATCGGAATCGGGATTGCGGCCGCCGTCGCTTGGGGCGCGGGCCTGCTCGCCTTCGTCGCGGTCGGCGCGCTGCTCGTGCCTGCGTACAACCTCGAGTGGTTCGGCGGTCGCATCCACACCGACTGGGGGTTCGCACTCGCGTGGGGGGCGTTTCCGGTGCTGACCGGCTACTTCGTCGAGGCGCAGGCGATCCGCGTCGAGGCCGTGATCGCTGCGGGGTACGCGACCGCGGCGAGTCTCATGCAACGCACGCTCTCGACCACGGCGCGGCGGGCCCGCCGCATGCACGGCGCGCCCGAGGAAGCTGCGGCGGCAGAACGTGCGCTCCGCCTGGGGACGGTCGCCGTGACCTGCGTCGCAGCCGCCGTGGTCGCGGCCCGCCTACGATGACGCGGTGACCGCAGCAGCCATCGTCGCGATCGTTGCAGCCGTCGTCGCGATCGCGGCTGTCGCTGCGTGCTACCGCATCCTCGTACGTGTTCGAGGCCGGGAGCAATTGTTGGAGCGCGAGCTCGACCAGGGGCGCGCGCAGTTCGATGCGATCGTCGCCAAGGAGATCGAGGAACGCAGCCGGCAGCTCGAGCTCACGCTCGCCCGGGAACGTGCGGAGTCGCTGTCGCTGCTCGCCGAGGAAGAACGGCGGATCGCATCGGAGCGCCGCCTCGATGTCGCCGAGCGCGAGCGCTCCGGAGGCGAGCAGCTGGCGGCGCAGCTCGTCTCTGCGCAGAAGGCGGTGGAACAGCGCCTGGCGAGCTGGACCAGCGACATCGAGAAGCTGCAGGAAGGGTTGACCGAGGAGCTGGGCCGCCTCGAGGGGCGCCAACGGCAGTTGATGGCGGAGATCGAGTCGCGGATCGGGAAGGACGCCGAGGGCCTTCAGGGGCAGATCGAAGAGCAGCGGCAGCTGATCGCCCGCCAGCGCGACGAGCTCACGCGCGTCACACAAGGGCTCGCCGAGCAGGCGAACGCCGACCTCGAGCAGCACTCCGCCGAGCGGCGACGGGCGCTGCAGGAGATCGCCGACCGCTTGCGGCGGCGCGAGACGGAGCTGAAGGAGGTCATCGACCGCGAGAGCAGCGAGGCCGCCGTGCGCGTCCAGTCCGCGTTCAGCGACGTCGAGCGCCGGCAGGTGGAACAACTGCAGCGTGTCGTGGCGCGCGAGACGCAGCGCTACACGGAGGCGGCGTCGCAGACGTTCGACACGACGATCCGGTCGGCCCGCGAAGACGCTGCGCGGCGGCTCAGCCGTGAGCTCGACCTCGCCGTCGAGCGATTCGCGCGCCAGGCCGAGGGCGTGCTGACCGAACGGGTCAACGCCGTCACGGAGGCTGCCGGCAAACGCATCGAAGAGCGAATCGCCCGCACCCGCGGCGCCGTCGAGCGGCAGCGCGACGAGGCCCTGCAGGCGCTCGAGGATCGAGCGCACCTCGTCGAGTCCGGACTCCGTGACCGCCTGCACGAGATCGCGCGCGAGGCCGAGTCGGAACGCAGTGTGCTCGAGTCGCGTCTCCACGAGCTTCAGAGGCGACTCGACGAATTGGCTGCGCGGATCTAGACCTATCGGCAGCGCGCGGTCGACGCCTTCGGCCCAACTTTCATGGGCAGGGTTCGTCTAGAGGAAGGCGAATCGCTCACATCATGGCCCAGACGATCGAACACGTCCAGACGGAGCGCGAGAAGGTCGAATCCTGGCGGTTGCACGTGCTGATCGAGGCCGGGTATCCCCTAACGCTCGCCGAGAAGATCGCGCACTCCGAGGCCGATCTGCACCGGGCGGTCGAGTTGGTCATCGCCGGCTGCACGTTCACCACCGCGGCCGAGATCCTGCTCTAGCCGCCGCTACGATCGCCTCCGTGAAGGTCGAGGCGACGGAGGTCGACGGACGCAAGGTCTATGCCGTCCGTGCATTCTCGAAGGGAGTCGCTTCGTGGCTCAGCCGGCTGCCGACCGTCTGGGTCGAAGGTGAGGTGACGGAGCTTCGTCGCCAGGAGCGCTGGGCCTCGGTCTTCTTCACGCTCAAGGATCCCGACGACGGCGCGAGTCTCGCCGTGCAGATGCAACGGACGCGGTTCGACGCGCTCGATCTCGATCTCGCCGACGGTGAGCGCGTTCATGTCTTCGGTCGCCCTGAGCTCTACGAGCAGCGAGGCGAGCTGCGGCTGCGCGCGCTGACAGTCGAGCGCTTCGGTCTCGGTGCACACCTCGCCGCACTCGAGCGGCTGAAGCGAACGCTTGCCGCCGAAGGCCTCTTCGACCTAACGCGTAAGCGTCCGCTGCCTCGCTTTCCACGGCTGATCGGGCTCGTTACGGGGAACGACGCGGCAGCGAAGCGGGACATTCTGACGCACGTCGTCCAACGCTTCCCGCCTGCGAACGTCGTCGTCGCCGAGACCTACGTCCAGGGCCCTCGCGCGCCCGACGCGATCGTCGCCGCGATCGGCGACTTGTGCCGCCGGGGCGTCGACGTCCTCGTGCTCGCTCGCGGTGGCGGAAGCTTCGAAGACCTCCTGCCGTTCTCGGACGAGCGGGTCGTCCGTGCCGTCGCCGCATGCGCGGTGCCGGTCGTCTCGGCGGTGGGCCACGAACAGGACACGCCGCTCTGCGATCTCGCCGCGGACGTCCGTGCATCGACGCCGACCGCGGCCGCGAGGCTGGTCGTACCGGACGCTGCCGAGTTGCGTGCAGGGCTCGACCGTTCGCGGGCCACGCTGCACCGCGGTGCGGCCGTCGCCGCGGAACGGCATGCACAGCGACTGCGGCATGCCCGGGAACGGCTCGAACGCGCGCCGCTGCTCGCGCTCGAACGGCGGCGCAGCCTGCTCGACACCGCGCACGCACGGCTCATCGCGCTGGGACCGCAGGCGACGCTCGAGCGTGGTTACGCGATCGTTCGCCGCGGCGACGACATCGTCCGCTCTCCCGCCGACGTGACGCGCGGCGAGCAGATCGACGTGCTGGTCGCGAAGGGCACTTTCGGGGCGAGGGTGGAGTGAATGAGCGAGGTAGAGCCGACGTTCGAGGAAGCGCAGCGCGAGCTGGACGCGATCGTGGAACGGCTGGAGCGCGGCGACGCGGACGTCGACGAGCTGACGAAGCTCTGGGAGCGAGGCGAGGAGCTCTACCGCCTGTGCGTGACGAAGCTCGACAACGTCCGCGGCCGCATCGAAGAGCTCTCACGAACGACCGAGAGCTAACCGCTCGCCGAGCTCGACGAGGTCCTGAGCGGCGCGCTCCGGCATCCCCGAGAGCGCGTGCGCGTCGAGCCCCGGCGCGACCAGTCCCCCGAAGAGCTCGCAGCGCACCCCGAGCGCGCGACAACGGGCAAGAACCGCGCCGGGCGCCTTCCCCTCGAAGGTCGTCGCGTCGACAGTCCCCTCGCCGGTGATCACGAGCCCGGCAGGTCCTGCGAGCCCGTCGAACCCGATCAGGTCGAGCACGAGCTCCGCTCCCTCGACGAGCTCGGCGCCGAGGGCAGCGAACGCCGCTCCGAGACCTCCCCCTGCACCGGCTCCGCGAACGTCCCGGTACGGAGCGAGCTCGGGCATCGCCGTGAGCCGCCGCTCGAGCTCGTCGACGGCGGCTGCGTCCGCGCCTTTCTGGGCGGCGAACACCCGGGCGGCGCCACGCTCGCCGAGCAGCGGGTTGCGAACGTCGCATGCTGCGCGAACCGGGAGATCGCGCAGGCGGTCGCCGAGCACACGGCGCATCCCGACGCCCCCGTCGACGGTCGCCGTCCCGCCGATGCAGACGACAAGTGAGCGCACACCTTGCGCGAGGACGTGGACGATGAGCTCGCCGAGACCTTCGCTGGCTGCCCGAAGTGGATCGCGATCGCCGGGATCCACCAGCGTCAGCCCGAGCGCGGAAGCGGCTTCGACGATCGCCGTGCCGTCGTCGAGCAGCAGCCAGCGCGCGTCGACCGCACGGCCAAGCGGGTCGGACACGGCAGCCGACTGCCATTCCCCCCCGAGGGTGGCGTGCAGGACGGCGGCCGTTCCCTCGCCGCCGTCGGCGACGGGAGCCTCGCGTGCCTCGACACCCTCGACACGCCGCAGTCCCGACGCGAGCGACTCGGCGGCGGCGAGCGGGGAGAGAACGCCCTTGAGGCTAGCCGGAGACGCCAGCGCGAGCACGCTCGGACTGGTCGACCTCCTCGATCCGGACGTCCTCGGCTGGAGGCGCGGGCTCTTCGAACTGCTTGAGCATCGCGTAGGAAAGCCCTTCGCGTGCGAGGAAGATCGTCCCGATGCCGATCCCCACGGACGCCTCGATCAGCTGCAAGCCGATGCCGAAGGCGAACCCCCGCGGGTAGGCGACGCCGTAGCGCACGAGCGGGAGGGCGATCGCTGCTTGCGTCAAGCCGATATTCCCCGGCCACAGCGGGAAGATCGTCGCAACGTTCATCAGCACGAGCACGAGCCCCGCGGCGACCAGCGGGACGTGGAGATGGAACGCGACCGTCGCCGCCCAGACGGCGAACAGCTGACACGTCCACCCGGCGAACTGGAACGCCCCGGCAATCGCCGCGGCGATCGGCCTGCGCATGACACCGAGGCCTTGCCGCGCGCGATCCCAGAGCAGTCTGAGCCGGCCCATTCCCTCCACAGCCCCGCTCTGGTGCAGCCGGGCGAGCGCAAGGGCGACGAGGAAGAGCAGGATGCCGACCGCGAGCGCGACCTCGATCGAGAGGTACGCCCACCTCGGGATCCTCGCGAAGAGGAGGACCCAGGCGACCAGGGCGATCATCGGGAACAGGTCGAACATCCGATGCGCGAACACGGAGCCGACGAGCCGCGGCGTCGTCCCGCTACGGCCAGGCAGGTGGCGCCGCAGCACCGCCACGCGCGCGAGCTCGCCGACGCGACCCGGCAGAACGGCGTTTCCGAACAGCCCCACACAGAATGCAGAGAAGACGAGCGGATATCTCGGGTAGGGCGGCGGCATCGACTCCTTGATCGCGGTGTCCCAGGCGAACGACCGCGCGACGACGGAGAGGAGGTTGAACAGAAAAGCCACGACCACCCATCTCCAGCTGACGACCGTGAACGCGTCGTGAACCGGCCGCCAGTCGGGACCGCGCCAGATGATCAATCCAAACGCGACAGCGAGGATCGGAATCACGAGCAGGATCCGCCACTTCCCGGAGCGCAGGCTCATGCCCGCTCCGGCGCCGGCAGAGCCGGCGCCTCGCTCTTGAGCGGCTCCGTCGAGCCTACGCCGCATGCCGCCACCTCCTCGTACGCCTCCTCGAGTCGGCGGGCGATGTCGTCCCAGCCGTAGTTCGCGAGCGCGTGGGCGCGAGCCGTGCGTCCCATGACCACGCGCCGCTCTTCATCCGACAGCATGTCGACCATCGCCGCAGCAAGCGCCTTCGGATCGCCCGGGGGCACCAGCGCAGCGCTCTCGGACGTCGCAACGGCCGCATATCCCGGGATGTCCGAGGCCACCGCGGGGGTCGCGCACGCGAAGGCTTCGGCAAGGACGAGCCCGAAGCTCTCGCCGCCGAGCGCGGGCGACACGGACAGCTTCGCCCGTAGAAGCTCCTCGGTTCGCACGTCGTTCGTCACGATTCCCAATACGTCGATGCCTGCGTCGTCGACTCGAAGCCGCGAGTGAAGCAGACGGTACTGCAGCGGGTCGGTGCCGATCAGCCGCAGCCGTGCCCCGGTCGCTCGATACACCTCCGGCCAGGCCTTGAGCAGGATCGCAAGACCCTTTCTAGGATCATGGCGCCCGATGAAGACAACGTGATGGTCGCGGTTCCGCGGATCCGCCTCCGGAGGGATCAGGACGCCGTTCGGGATCACGCGGTAGTCGCCCGGCAGCCAGCGTGAGGCGGACTCGACGGCCATCGGGGAGACGGCGATCCGCACATCGACGCGGTCGATCAGGAAGCCCCAGAAGTGGATGCCGTAGCGAAGCCAGCCGAGCTCACCGTGGGCGTGCCAGGTCGCGGCGATCGGGCACTGCGCGGTCGCGAGCGTCGCCACGCAGATGGCGGGCGTCATCGGCTCGTGCAGGTGAACGATGTCGAACCGCTCCTCGGCGAGCGCCTGGCGAATGCGCCCGATCGATCGCGGCGAGAGCACGATGTTCGGAAGCGATCCGTTGGCCGGCACGACGACGGATCGCCCGACCGGGATCACGTCCGGCGGGAGGTTGCCGTGACGGCCGCTCCGCGGATGCAGGAAGCGCGTGAACTTGCCGGGCGGGTCGTGCCCCATCACGATCTTCACGTCGTGACCGCGTCGACGGAGTGCTTCGGCCTGGTGCTCGGCGTGCTCGACGACACCGCCCCAGTACGACCACGAGAAGGGAACGATGATCCCGATCTTCATGCGTACGCCGCCGCGAACGCGCGCCCGAGGCGTTCTGCGCCGAGCTCGATCGTCTCGTCGTCGACTGCGAGCGACAGCCGCGCCCAGCCGGCGCCGCTGGGACCGAAACCCTCGCCCGGCGCGACTGCCACGCGCTCCTCGAGGAGCAAGCGTTCCGCGGTGAGACCGTCGGGAAGGCGAACCCAGACGAAGAACGTCCCCTCGCAGACGGGTCGCTCGGGAAGTGCGGCGACGAGCACGTCGCGTCTGCGCTCGTAGTCTGCGACGCGACGCGCGACCGAGTCCTGCGGGCCTTCGAACGCGGCGATCGCAGCCGACTGAAGGGGTGCGAAGATGCCGACCCGCGTGTGGTCGTTGAACAGGTTGATACGCGCGACGAGCTCGGGGTTGCCGACGACGAAGCCGATCCGCCACCCGGCCATCCCGTAGGTCTTCGACATCGACCAGAGCTCGACCCCTACCTCCTTCGCACCTGGTGTGGAGAGAAAGCTCTGCGGCTCGCGCCCGTCGAAGACGAGGTCGATGTACGCGGCGTCGTGCACGACGGCGCCGCCGGTTCGCTTCGCCCAGGCGACTGCGCTCTCGAACGTGCCGGGCGGGGCGCACACGGCGCATGGATTCGAGGGGTAGTTCAGGTAGAGCGCGGCCGCCGGTGGCGCGGCGTCGAGTGCCGGAGCCCATCCGTGGTCGGGGTCGAGTGGCACGGTCGCGAGGCGGGCGCCGGCCAGCGCAACGCCCGAGGGGTAGTCGGGGTAGTAGGGGTCGGGCAGCAGAATCGTGTCGCCCTCCTCGGCGAGCGCCAGCGGCAGCTCGGCGAGAGCGGTCTTCGTTCCCGGCACGATTGCGATCTCGGTCTCGGGATCGACCTCGACGCCGTACTCGCGCCGATAACGGGTGGCCAGCGCCTCGCGGCAGCGCCGCATCCCGCGGATCGAGGAGTAGCCGTGGGCGCCGGGGTCGGCAGCCCCTTCGCGGAGTGCCTCGACGACGTGCGCCGGCGGCCCCACGTCGGGGTTGCCGCGGCCGAGGTCGACGAGCGGCGGCCCGGCTTCCGCCGCCGCATCGGCAACCCGGCCGAGCAACTGGACGAAGTACTGCTCCGGCAGTCGGTCCAGCCGTTGCGGACGGGCGCCCACCGTCGCGGACTTTACTTGCCGCCGCCGGGTCGACCTTCGGCGGTTCGTTAGAGTCGGAGGATGTTCGACGAGGGCCTCGCCGAGCTGCACACGCACCTGGGAGGCTCGGTCGCGTCGGACATCATGTGGAGCCTGGCGCACGAGCAGGGGATCGCTCTGCCCACGCGTGACTACTGGGAGTTCGACCGGATGGTCACGGTCTCCGATCCGCGGGGCGTCGCCGACCTCGACGCGCTCGACCGGATCTACCACCTGACGGAGCTGATCCAGAGCTCCCCGCTCGCCGTCGAGCGCAGCGTGCATGCGGCGATCGGCGGCGCATACCGCTCGCAGCGCATCACCACCCTGGAGCTGCGGTTCAACCCGATGAAGCGGAACCGCGGCGGCGAACGCGACCTCGACCACATCATCCTCGCCGCGGTGCGGGGGCTCGACATCGCGTCGCTCGAGTACCCGCAGGTCCGCGCAGGCCTGATCCTGATGATGGACCGGACCTTCACCCCGCAGCAGAACCTGATCATCGTCGAGAAGGCGCTCAAGTACGCCTCGCGCGGCATCGTCGGCGTCGACATCGCCGGGCCGCGGCCGGGCGGCACGAGGTACGACTACACGCAGCTCCGCGAGCACGTCGAGCTGGCGCGCAACGGCGGTCTCGGCGTGACGATCCACGTCGGCGAGGAGGGCGGTGAGCTCGGACTCGCCGAGACGGCCGAGGTGCTCGAGTTCCTGCGGCCCGATCGCATCGGCCACGGAGTGCTGGCCGCGCGCGATCCAGAGCTGATGGCGGCGCTGCGCGACGCCGACGTCACGCTCGAGATCTGTCCGACGTCGAACCTGCTGACCGGCGCGCTGGCCGATCAGCAGTCGGTGCGCGACACGTTCAGGACGTTCGTCGAGCACGACGTCAGGTTCACGATCGCGACGGACGGGCCGGAGATGATGCGGACTCATCTCCGCGACGAGTTCGAGCTTCTGCAGCGGATCGGTGCGCTCGACGAGGATGAGCTGCGAGAGGCGAACGAACGAGGCCACGAGGCGTCGTTCATCGGCCCGCGCGAGCGTGCGCGGGCGCGACGCGTCTGACCCGTCATTTACACCCTTTGACCTATGGGGATCGAGCGGCGGCGGCCGTAGCCTCCCCGCATGCAGGCACTTCATGACCCCTTCGTGATCACCGCCCGGCAGCGGCAGGTCGTCGAGCTGATCGCGCAGGGACTTTCCAATGACGAGATCGGCGTCGTGCTCGGCATCTCGCCGAGGACGGCGAAGGCGCACAGCGACGCGTTGCGGCAGAAGCTCGGCGTGCCGCGCCGTCGCCAGATTCCGGTGGCGTTCCGCCTGCTGACGGGTGAAGACCCGCTGGCGACCCGCTTGGCGTCGGCTAGGGCCGACAACGGGGGCTGACGGCGAAGCACGCGCCCGCGGCGTCACCCTCCGCCGCGGGCGCCGGCCCCTTGGCCAGGGAGGGCCGCGGACGCTGTAGGTTCTCCGGAAGGCAAGAGGGGAGCGAACAGGCAGGAGCAGGCAGGCATGGCCGCGACGGCTGTTCAGCAGGACGGCCCGCGTCGAGAACGCGGGATTATCGATCGACCACGACTGACCAAGATGCTCGACGAGTGCGAGGCCAGGGTGATCCTGCTCCTCGCACCCGCCGGCTATGGCAAGACCACCCTGGCGCGTCAGTGGGTGAAGACCCTGTCCGGCGCGATCTGGGTTTCGGCGACGCCGGCTCACCGGGATGTCGTGACTCTCTCCGAGGATCTCGCCGCCGGCATCGACGCGCTGGGAGGGAACGCCAGCAAGTTCATTCGCGAATACCTGAGCGCGCAAAGCAACCCACAGCGATCAGCCCGCGGGGTCGCGCGGGCACTCGCCGACCAGATCAACAAACAGCGCGTCCAATGGATCGTCATCGACGACTACCACGAACTTGTGGCGCCTCGGGAGACATCGACTCGATGGTCGAGGTTCTTCACGCAAGCACTTCAGCACGATTCCTGTTCGCATCTGCGAGTCCGGCCCCTACCTGGGCCATGCTCGGCGCCAGATCGTGTACGGCGAGCTTCGCAGAAATCGGACGAAATGAACTCGCGATGACTCAATCCGAATCGACCCGGTCCTTGGCCGTCGATCCGAGCTCAAGAACTGGTTCGCCAAGCAGAGGGCTGGCCCGCAGTTCTTGCGCTGGCAGCTGCCGTCAAAGACGCCGCACCCGTACCAGGGATGCTTCCGTCCACCTTGTATCGATTCCTGGCGGACGAACTATTTCAGTCCGCCCCAGACGAGCTTCGATCTCAATTGACGACACTCGCGCTGCTACCTGAGATGACGCATCGCGCCATCCAGGAGCACCTGAGTGTCGATTCGGATGACCTGATCACGAAGGGCCGAGATCTCGGGTTTGTCTCTGGGATGAGCGGCCCGATCTTCATCCGTCTGCTCGAGAGTTCCTGCTCGAGAAACTGGGCGAGGAATCCTTACGCCGAAAGGAAGGTTCGAAAGGCGTGCGATTGATGCCTTCGCGGGGAGCACTGGGATCAGCGCCTTAGCCCTGATCGGGCGCTTCGGCCTCGACGATCTTGTCGAGCCGGTACTTCTGCCGGCGTTCAAGCCACTCGCCAGAAGTGGGCGCCTTGGATCGCTTTCGGCGTTCGCTGAGGCGATCCGGACAGCCCAAGCCTTTCCGCCGGAAGAGGTCGATCTGATTGGTGCCGAGCTCGCTCTTCGCGACGGTGCTCGTTTGGCCGAGGACTTCAATGCAAGTTCGGCTCCAGCTGATCAAACGCGGACACCGCTGCGATCCCGAGCAAGTGCGATCGCAGGGCACGCAACTTCCTTAACGCGTTTCCCGGAGGCTGACGATGACTTCGCGGACGCGCGCGAGACAGCCCTTGGACGAGCAGACGACGTCGACCTGAACGAGGCACTGCACGGGTTGGCTATCGCGGCATCTATGGCGAGCGCCCGAACGCCGATTCGCGATCGCGGAACTGGGAGACTCGGCGGTCGCAGCATGGTCGCCACCCACTCCGCGCGCCATGCCATTCGGCATGAGCTAGCACGGCGCAGATTTGGAGAAGGGGTGGCTGGTCTTCTCTGGCTGGACGAACCGCTGCGAGCTACTCCACGCAAGTCACGGATCCTCGCGCAAGAACGGCGTCCATCTATGCAGCTGCTTATACGCACTTGGCCACAGGCGAATACGACAGGCACTGACCTGGGTCCAGCGATTCGACGCGGAAGTCGAATCGTTTGACCTTGAATTCGCCAGCCGCACGGCGCATGGACTTGCCTTCATTCAGTCTTGGGATGCGGCGATTTGGAGAGGCCGACGCGGCTCTTGCAGACCATCGAATCGACGCAGCAGCAACGATTCAAAGCGTGAGACACCACCGATGAACGCGGCGAATCCTCAGGGCAAGGCGATTGATGCAATCGGGCGGCGGCGAGGACGCGCTCATGCTGACCGAAGACCCATCGCCCGTGCGGCTTATTCCCTCTTGGCGCGGCGAGCACTTGCGACGCGGGCACTCGCGCTCGCCTGCGCCGGCGACGCTGACCGAGCAAGGTTGGCAGCAACCGAGGCTACGTCGACTCTCGCGAGCAGTCGAAGTCACGGGTTCTCGCGGAGTCGGCGCGCGCCGTTTCTGCGCACAGCAGAACGATGGTCAATGTTGCGGTCGGGCACATTGAGGCTTGCAAATGCGGTGGCGTGCATGGGACCCAGTCGTCTGTGCGTGCCGCGCATCGGTTGAGCTTGCAGATGCCTTGTCGTCTGATGCCGCGTCTCGACGTCTGCTCGAACCGCTCTACGCGGCTTCGGATGATCGAGCGCTTGCGCGCAGCGCGGGTTTCAGAACTCCCGCAACACGAAGCCCAGTTGAGATCCTTTCACCTCGCGAACGAGAGGTTCTGGGACTTATCGCAGAGGGGATTAGGAACAAGGACATTGCAAGTGCACTCTTCATCTCCCAGTCGACGACCAAGGTCCATGTGCGGAACGTCCTAGCGAAACTTGGCGTCCGGAATCGGACTGAGGCAGTAGCGCGCTACGAGATGTTCAAAGAGAGCGCGTAAGTGGGCTCGGGCTCGGACTCGAACGTGTCAATACCCATGCTGAGCATGTCGAACTCCGCACCTCTTGCAAGCCTGTAATCCTCGTGCGCGCCCGCAAGAATCGCTTCAAACGCCGCGACAACGGCCGTGTCGAACTGTGTCTCAACCGCTTGCGCAAGACGGA
The DNA here is from genome assembly GCA_963851065.1 of uncultured Thermoleophilia bacterium. Lineage (GTDB taxonomy): Bacteria > Actinomycetota > Thermoleophilia > Gaiellales > Gaiellaceae > PALSA-600. Next base: position 23,346 of record CAWKNW010000009.1, on the reverse strand, counting down.
GACGCGCGACGCGGCTCGGCATCGCATCGCGATATGGGCGATCTGAAGTCATCGCGTTGTACGCATCCGCAACCGCAATGATTCGGGAAAGCAGAGGAATGAAGTCCCTCGAAGGCCGTCCGGATACCCCTGGCCATCGATGCGTTCGTGATGCGCGCGAACGATAGCCGCGATCTCGGAGTAGGTATCCACATTCGCGAGGATGCGCTCTCCGATTTCGGAGTGTCTCTGCATCTCCCTTCGCTCGTCGAGTGTTAGCGCGCCCTTCTTTTCAAGCAGACCAGGCGGAAGCCCGATCTTCCCGATGTCGTGAACGAGTCCGCAGAGGTGGGCCAAGCTCCTCCTGCTCGGCATCTAGTTCCATCCGCCTTGCGATGTCTCGAGCATAGTCGCCACCGCCGCCGAATGACCAGCCGTGTAGCGATCCCTTGCTTCAAGAGTCGCGATCAATCCCTTTGCAAAGGAGAGGTTCGCTGCCTTCGAGCTCTCATTCGCGACCGAAGATCGCTCGCAAGTCTACGCTGCTCCTGGTAGAGCAGGAACCATCGCTGCGCAAGCAGGGCGGGACGAAGAAGAGAGGCAACGTCCACGGTGAGATGTCACGATAAGCGAGCACCAAGATTGTGACTGCCGGCGCATACAGCGGAACTGACGCGACGATCACCGGCAACAGTTCACGCAGCTGCATCGACCCACCGTCCGTTGCCGCGAGGCGATAGGTCTTGAGGCGAATCCACGTCCAACACTCGGCCACATGTGCGGTCAGCGACGCAATAGCCGCCGCGACAACGATCTCTCCGACGTCCCGCAGACATCATGCCGCTACCGCTGCTGCTGGCACCGGCCGCGATTCGCACCGGTCAGCGCGCGGCTCCAAACGTACGCGACCTCCCATAAGAGGGAACGAGAGTCCGCTCGCGGATGCACCAAAGACGACCATCGCGGCCAAGGCCCGAAAAGGACCGCAGCGAATACCGCCGGAAGAGAGAGATGGAGACGGTGAGCTTTCCGCCCCGCAGAGAGATCCCGCCGCGTCTCGGCATACCGCGGCCACGGCGGCAAGGGCGCCCACTGCCCACCAATTCAGTCTCCCGGGACGTCCGCCGCGGCCAGAGACGCAGCAACGCTCGCCGCAGTCGCCAGCGTACGATGGCAACGTAGACAGCTACGGCGGCGTCAGGCCGCCGTCGCCGCCTAAACGGCCGGAATACTTGCATGTCCCCCATTTGGGTTATAAGCTTCCGTTTGCCGTCAGTCCCAATGAATGGGGGAATCCAAGTGCGCAAAATCGTTGCGTTTGTTCGCCGCGGCACCATCGCCGGTGGCGCCGCATCCTGGTAAGGCTCGCGTAGTTAACTGGGTCTTCCATACCTGGGCGTCACCCGTTTAGGGGATTGTCCACAGGCGGTGGAAAACCTGCCCGGGCTGGTCAGTTGATGAGCCCACGCCGGAAGCCAACCGCTACGGCGTGGGCTCTGCTGCGCGCCTGAAGCTTCGCGAGCAGATGTCTGACGTGGCTCTTGACCGTCTCCTCGGAGAGGAAGAGCCGAACGCCGATCTCGCGGTTCACGAGACCGTCTGAGATGAGCTGGAGGACCTCGATCTCGCGTGCCGTCGGCTCCTGCTCCAACTCCGGCAGGGCGGTCTGGAACGGGATGACCTCGGCCACGTTGGCGTCGCGCCGTGCAGCAACGGATTCGAAGCGCGCGCGGTGCTCTTCGTAGCGCGACAGAATCTCGTTACGCTGGGCAGCGTCCACAGCAGGCGTATCGGCCTCAACAAACGGCTTCTTTAGGACGAATCGCCCCGAACGAGTGAAGCAGCGCTCACCCGATCGGTGGGCTTGCCACAAATCGCACACACCGGCGGCGGCGGGCACTGAGCGAGGCCGGCTCGACTTCCTCGACCACGCCGATCCCACCGTCCCGACCGGTCGAGTGCAGGATCCGACCGCCACCGAGCCAGAAGGCGATGTGGTCGGCCTCGTCCTCGCCGTAGGTCACCAGATCTCCCGGCTCCGGATCGTCGACGGTCTCGCCGGCTTCCTCCTGCTGGTCGGCATCACGGGGAACGAGCTGCCCGAGCCGCCGAAACGCCATGTGGACGAGCCCGGAACAGTCGATCCCCGCCTCGGTCATGCCACCCCAGAGGTACGGCGCGCCCAGGTAGAGGCGGGCGACGTCGACAGGCGTCCCCTGGGCATCGGGGACCAACGCGCCCTCCCCCTCCTCGACCGAGTCGGCTCGCACCCAGCCGGGGTAGCCGTAGGCGGTTCGCACGAACGCCCACCCGCGGTCCAGCCGCTCGACGTCGAGCGGCTCGCCGGCGAGCGCCTGCGTCACCTGTTCGGCGTCGTCGCGTGGCTGGGCCCGCACCGGTGCGACCGCGACACCGCACCTCAACCGGCGTGCCTCGCGATCTTCTCCTCGAGCATCGCGCGAACGCGAGGCCAGTCGTCGTCGATGATCGAGTACCAGGCGGAGTCACGGATCGAGTCCGGCAGCACCATGTGTTTGCGGAAGATCCCCTCGAACGAGCAGCCGATGCCGAGCAAGGCCCCGCGAACGCGGAGGTTACGAGCATCGGTCTTGAACTCGACTCGCTGGAGGCCACAGCGGTCGAACGCGTTGCAGAGGAGGAGGTACTTGGTCTCGATGTTGGCGCCGGTCCCCCACTGGGCGCGCTCGAGCCACGTCCAGCCGATCTCGGTTCGGCGGTGGAACGGCTCGATGTTCAGATACCGGGTCGAGCCCACCGGGCGGCCGTCGACGACCACCACGAACGGGATCTCGCTGCTCGACGCGAGCGCCAGATCGAACCAGGGGTCGAAGCCGAGCGAGTACATGTTCGTGTAACGGTGAATCCGAGGGTCTCGCTCTGCTGCCTCGCGCAGTCCGCCGCGATGCGCTTCCGCGATCGGCTCGACCCGGACGATGCGCCCGACGAACGGCTGGGCCGGACGCAGATCGGCACTCGACGACTCGGTCATGTGGACGCGCGAGACTCCTCTGCGACCTGGAGAGCTGCAGGGTCGTAGAGGTGGCAGGCGACCTCTACCTCGTCGACTGCGCGCAGCCGCGGCTCGCGTGGCTCATGCCATGCGACGTCGATTCCCGTCCCGTCGGCGGTCATGCGCTCCACACCGGACCAGAACGGCTCCTCCGGATCTTCCTCGCGCGCACTCTCGAGCACCTGAAGGAGGTCGGAGCCGGACCGACTCTTCTCCGCCAGGAGCCGAACGGAGGTGGACGGCCTGTCGAGACTCGAGAGGTCGCCGAAGAGCGCACGTTCCGACTCGTACCGCTCCTGACCCGCGGCGGCCCATCTCGCATCGAGCAGATCTCTGAGATCACGGCCCTCCCAGCCGCACACCCCGAACGCCTGGCTGCAACGAGGATGGAAGGTACAGCCGAGCGGCGGACGCGCAGCATCCGGAACCTCGCCGCGCGGAATGTCGCGCGGCACGTCACGGTTCGGGTCCGGTTCCGGGATCGCGCGAAGCAGGGCCTTCGTGTAGGGATGCTTGGGATCCCTGTAGATCGCCTCCGACGGCCCGATCTCGACGATGCGACCGAGGTACATGATCGCGATGCGATCGCAGAAGAACTTGGCAGTCGCGAGATCGTGGGTGATGTAGAGGTACGTCAGGTCGAAGTCGCGCTTCAGCGCGAGCATCAACTCGAGAATCTTGGCCCGGACGCTCATGTCGAGCATCGAGACGGGCTCGTCGGCGACGAGCATGATCGGGTTGAGGATGATCGCGCGTGCGATCACCGCGCGCTGCTTCTGCCCGCCCGACAGATCGGACGGATACTTGTCCATGAACTGCTCCGCCGGGGCGAGGCCGACATGCTCGAGCGCCGCCGCCACCCGCGCACGCATCTCGTCGCGGCTGCCCGTGAGACCGTGGATCTGGAGTGGATGCCCGACCGCCTGGCCGATCGTCATGGCCGGATTCAGCGATGCGTGCGGGTCCTGGAAGACCACCTGCATCCTCCGGCGCACCGCGCGGAAGTCGCGCTCCTTCAAGCGCGTGAGCTCCTGCCCCTCGAAGAGCACGCTCCCTCCCGTCGCCCGCACCAGCCCGAGCAGGGTTCTCCCGAGCGTCGTCTTGCCGCTCCCCGACTCGCCGACGAGCCCGAGCACCTCGCCGCGGCGGATGTCGAGGGAGACCCCGTCGACGGCCTTCACCTGCCCTGCCTCGCGGCCGACCAGCCGGCCGGCGAAGCTGCCACGCAGGCTGTAGTACGTCGTCAGATCCTTGATCGAGACGAGCGGCTCGGGCTCGACGTCTCCCGCCGCATCGGACGATTCGAGGGCCTCAGGCCTCATCGGCCACTCCGATGGCGCCCCGCACGAGCTTCTGCTCACCGCCACTCGGGATCTGTTGTTCGGGCCCGTGCAGCCAGCAGCTCACGCGTCGAGCCTCGAGCCGCTGCTCGACCGGAACACGGGCGGCGCAAACCTGCATCGCGCTCGGGCAGCGCGGGTGGAACCGGCAGCCCGGCGGCGGGTCGATCAGATTCGGTGGCGCTCCCGGAATCGAGTGCAGTTCGGTGGTGTCGAGCGAGATCGTCGACCGAAGGAGCTCCTGCGTATACGGATGTGCCGGATCGAAGAACACGTCCTTGACCGGGCCCTCTTCGGCGATCTTGCCGGCGTACATCACCGCCATCCGGTCGCAGGACTCGGCGACGATGCCGAGGTTGTGCGTGATCAGAAGCAGCGCCGTCCCGAAATTGTGCTTGAGATCGGCGAGGAGCCGCAGGATCTGCCCCTCGACGATCACGTCGAGCGAGGTCGTCGGCTCGTCGGCGACGAGCAGCTTGGGTCGCAACACGAGTGCGAGCGCGATCATGATTCGCTGCCGCATCCCGCCCGAGAACTCGTGCGGATACTGGCGAAAGCGTGTCGGAGGAATCCCCATGCGACCCAACGTCTCGAGCGAGCGATTGCGAACGTCGCGATCGCTCAGACCGGGCTCGTGTTGCTCGAGCGTCTCCCGGAAGTGGTCCTCGATTCGCATCAGCGGGTTGAGCCGCGTCATCGGCTCCTGGAAGATGAGCCCGAGCTCCGGCCCACGAAGACGCCGCGCTGCCTTCACCGGCATCGCGACGAGGTTGTTTCCGCCGTAGAGCACTTCGCCGTCTGCGCGCGCGCCGTCCGGGAGCAGGCCGAGGATGCCCCGGCCCAGCGTGGACTTGCCGCAGCCCGATTCGCCGACCAGACCGAGCACCTCTCCGGGACCGATGTCGAGCGAGACGCCGTCGACGGCACGCACGGGATCGCCGCCCGGGGTGCCGTAGTAGACCCGCAGGTTGCGGACGGAAAGGACGGGTGCGTCGCTCACGAGGCTTCGGCTTCGTCGGTGTCGCGAGGATCGAAGTCGATGCGTCCGAACTGCCGCCGGCGAAGAACGGGGTTGATCGTCTCGTTCAGGCCCTCACCGAGCAACGTCAGGCCGGTGACGAGCAGCACGATCGCGAGCCCGGGGAAGAGCGCCGTCCACCAGATGCCCGACGACGCGTCGGACACCGCACGGTTGATGTCGTAACCCCACTCGGCACCGGCGGTCGGCTGGATGCCGTAGCCAAGGAACCCGAGCGCCGCCAGCAGGAGAATCGCGTCGGCGGCGTTGAGCGTCGCGATCGGCGGGACGTTCTGGACGACGTTGAAGAAGACGTACTTCCGGATCACGGTCCATGGCTTGGCACCGAGCGCACGTGCCGCATCGACGTACGACTCTTCCCGCACGCTGATCACGTGGTTGCGGACGACGCGGAAATACAGAGGCACGTACGCGACGGTGATCGCGATCGCAGCAGTCAGCACTCCCCCTCCGAACGCATTCGTGAGCAGGAACGCGATCACGATCGCGATCAAGAGATACGGGAAGGCGAGCAGGGCATCCATGATCAGGACGAGCCCCCGGTCGAGCGGTCCGCCGAAGTAACCGGACAGCAGCCCGAGCGGGACGCCGATCACGAGCGACATCGCGAGGGCGATCACAACGACCTTGAGCTCCGTCTGCGCGCCCCAGATCACACGCGACATCACGTCAGTCGACTGGACGGTGGTGCCCATCCAGTGCGCACTGGACGGGGGAGCGAGCTGCTTGAACCGAACGCCGCCCGACTTGTACGCGTCGAACCCGTAGGGAGAGACGAGCGGTGCAAAGAACGCGAGGAAGACGAAGAAGAGGGTGATTCCCGCACCGACCCACAGCATCGCGCGCGGGATGCCACGCGCATCGACGACCGGCTTGAGCGCGCGCCCGGCCGACGCGAGTCTCTGCTTCGATGCGCGAACACCGCCCACACGTGCCGCGGTCGCCATCAGTAACGGATCCTCGGATCGACGTAGGCGTTGATGAAGTCGACGAGCACGCTGATCGCGACCACGATGAGCGCGAACACGACGATGATCCCCTGGACGGCCGTGTAGTCACGGTTCTCGAGGTATGTGACGAGGGCGTGCCCGAGCCCGGGCCAGTTGAACGTCGTTTCCGTCAGGACGGCCCCGCCGAGCAGCAGCGCCATATTCAGGCCCGACGACCGTGATCACGGGCACGAGCGCATTCTTGAATGCGTGGTGGTAGACGACGTCCCGTTCATTGATGCCCCGTGCGCGAGCTGCCTCGATGTAGTCGTCTCTGAGCGTCCTGATCACATTGATGCGGATCAGGCGGATGAAGATGCCTGCGGTCGCGAGACCGAGCGTCACCGCCGGCAGGATCAGATGCCTGAGAACGTCCTGGAGCGCGCTCCAGTTGCCGTCGATGATCGAGTCGATGATGAAGAGGTTCGTGTGTGTCTGGAGGGTCGCCTGCACGATCGGGCTCGCGCGGTCGGAGGTCGGCAGCCAGTTGAGCCACACGCCGAATACGAGCTGTGCCATCAGGCCGAGGAAGAAGACCGGCGTCGCGTAGATGATGATCCCGAAGAGCCGTCCTCCCACGTCGAGCGGCGTATCACGGTAGCGGCCGGCGACGAGACCGACGACCACGCCGACGACGATCGCGACCAGCATCGCGAAGAAGGTCAGCTCGAGCGTCGCAGCGCCGTTGACGAGGATGATGTTGCTCAACGGGCGATGATCCGTGATCGTCGTGCCGAAGTCGCCGCGCGCGATGCCCCAGAGGTAGTTGCCGTACTGCACCGAGAGCGGCTTGTCGAAGCCGAGCTGGTGCTTGATCTGGGTGATCACCGCGGGTGGGACGTGCCCGCCGAGCGACGCGGAGATCGGGTCTCCGGGCGCAACGCGCATGAGCAGGAACACCATCGTGAGCAGGATGAACACCATCGGAACGACCAGCGCCAACCGCGTGATCAGGTAGGCCCGAAGCGAGGTGCCCTGCATCCCGGCGAGCTTAGTCGCAGACGAAAGGAGGGGCGCTCATCGGCGCCCCTCCTTTTCACAGTCTTAGCGGTCGGCTAGGACTTCGACAGCTTCCAGAACCGCATGTAGAACGCGGCGTCCAGCGTGCTGTTAACCCCTTGGATGTCGCTGTGACTGACAGCGATCATGTTGCCCTGCCAGTACGGGATCGATCGGCAACTGCTTCGCCGCAAGCGCCTGCATCGCCCCGAGCACTGCCAGGCGAGCCGGGGTCGTCCTGGCCGCACGCTCGGCGGCGATCAGCTTGGTCATGCCTGGATCGCTGTACCCGTTGTTGTAGAAGGCGCCGGTCTGGTAGAAGGAAACGGTGTAGTCCTCGGCGTCCGGATAGTCCGGGAACCAGCCGAGCTGGAACGCGCCGTAGGTCTTCCCGAGTGTCGCGCTGTACTGCGCCCACTCGGCCGACTTCAGGCTGACCTTGAACAGGCCCGATGCGTTGAACGCCCGCTGCATCTCGGTGTACTCGTCGGCCGAGACGTCACCGTAATGGGTCGGCGTGTACCACAGCGTGATCGGGATCGGCGTCTGCACACCGGCCTTCGCGAGAACAGCCTTCGCCTTGGCGACACTCGGCGCCGCCCCGTAGTTGGACTTGTACGCGTCGGTGTGGCCGGGGAGGCCGGCCGGGACCATCGAGTACAGCGGCTTGACGGTGTTGTGGTAGATGCGACTCGCGATGGCCTGACGCGGCATCAGGTACGCCAGCGCCTTCCGAACGGCGAGGTTGTTGAACGGAGGACGGGCGACGTTGAACACGAGGTAGCGAATGACCACGCCGTTTCCCGAGTGGACGACGATGCCCTTCTCCTTCGCCAGCGACGCGAGCTCGGTCGGTGTGAAGTCGCGGAACGTCATGTCGATCTCGCCCTTTTCCAGCGCGAGCTTCATCGTCGACGACTTCGAGTAGTAGTTGATGATGATGCCGCCGTTCTTCGGCTTCGCTCCCCAGTAGTTCGGGTTGGGCTGGAAGACTGCCTGCTGGCCCGGCGTGTACTTGGTCAGCTCGTACGGGCCTGTGCCGTACTGCTGATCGGTATTCGAGAGGATCTTGTTGAACGGATACTTCGACTTCTCGACGACGTAACCGGCGTTCGTCGAGAGGATGAACGGCCAGGTCGACTGCGGCGTCTTCAGATGGAAGACGACCGTGGAGTCGCCCGAGACCGTCGTGCTCGCGAGGTTCGAGAGCAACGTGTAGATCCCCTGGTCACCCTTGATCTTCTGAACACGGTCGAACGAGTACTTGACGTCGGCCGACGTCATCGGATTCCCGTCCCAGAACTTGACGCCGTGACGCAACTGGCAGGTCCAGGTCTTCAGGTTCGACGACGCCTTGCAGCCCGTGGCGAGCACCGGCTGGAGCGCGGCGCCGTTGGGGAACCCGTAGAGGCCCTGGAAGATCGGTAGGTCGACAGTGAACGACCCGTAGTCGTACTCGTTGGCCGGATCGATGTTGACGACCGAGTCCGTGGTGCCGTCGACGATGATGCTCGATGCGGCCGCCACGCGGTGGGTGGTCGAGTTCGCGAGCGACGCACCTGCCAGGACGGCGACGCCCGTCAGTCCCGCCGCGACAGCCGTGACCAGCGCCACCCGCCGGCTGCTCCATCTCCAATTCATGTCTGCCCTCTCAGGGTCGATGACAGTAGGGTTTCGCGCCGGTGGCTGGGGTTAACCACCTATGGGGTCCACCGCCCGCGTGACGATCATACGCGCTCGGCCGACGAGATATCTTGCGCTGACAATGAGGCACGTTGCCCTGCTCGCGGCGCTCGTCGCCGCCATCCTCGCCGCCGGCGCCGGAGGGGCGACTCCACCGCCCAAGCTCGCGGGATGCGTGCCGGGGTCGCCGTCGACCGTCAGGCCGAAGAAGATCATCGTCGCCTGCGGGGACGCCAACTTCTACTTCACGAATCTCGCCTGGTCGTCGTGGAACGCGAAGCAGGCCGTGGCCACCGGCATCGCGCACCTCAACGACTGCAAGCCGAACTGCGCAGCAGGGCATTTCCACACCTACCGTGCGACCGTCACGCTCTCCGGCCCGAAGTCGTGCTCCGACGGCGTGCGCGCGTTCACGCAGATGCGGTGGCGATATCCGGCAACGGTTCCCGCCGGGGTTCGACGCCACGACTCACAGTCGCTTCCCTGCCGCTGAAACACACGGTGCCTGGCACCGGAGTGCCAGGCACCGATTGTCGGTCAGACCACGCTAGGCGGCGAGGCCGGCGAGCTCGCGCAACGCGGCCAGGCGCGAGAGTGCCTGGCCCTCGAGCTGGCGGACGCGCTCGCGCGTCAGATCGAGCTCGTGGCCGATCGCCTCGAGCGTCCACGGCTCGCCCTCGAAGCCGAACCGGAGCTCGAGGATGCGCCGCTCCCGCTCGGGGAGCGCATCGAGCGCCTTGCGGATGTTCTGCCGGCGAAGCGACTCCTCCGCCTCGTCGAACGGATCGGCGGCCTCGCGGTCGGCGAACAGGTCGCCGAGCTCGCCCTCGTCGTCGGCGCCGACCGTCTGGTTCAGCGACACGGACGCGGACGCGGCCGACAGGGCCTCTTCGACGTGCTGGATCGGCAGGCCGGTGGCCTCCGCAAGCTCCTCCTTCGTCGCCTCACGACCCAGCTCGACCTCTAGACGCCGCGCAGCCCGCGACAGCTTCTGCTGCCGCTCGACGACGTGCACCGGCACGCGAATCGTGCGCGCGTGATTGGCAACCGCACGCTGCACGCTCTGGCGGATCCACCAGGTCGCGTAGGTCGAGAACTTGTAACCGCGCCGCCAGTCGAACTTCTCGACCGCACGGTTCAGGCCGAGCGTTCCCTCCTGGATCAGGTCGAGAAACGGCACGCCGAGTCCGCGATAGCCCTTGGCGATCGACACCACCAGGCGCAGGTTCGACTCGATCATCCGGCGCTTCGCGCGGCCGTCGCCACGCTCGATCGCCTTGGCGAGCACGACTTCCTCGTGCGCGGTCAGCAGCTTGTGCTTGCCGACGTCCGCGAGGAAGAGCTGCAGGCTGTCCCCTGCACCCGACGGCGAGTCGGCCTCGTAGACAACCGGCTCCGGCTGGGCCTTCGTGTTCTTCTCCTCGACGACCGGCTCGCGCACCTCGAGACCGGTGCGCTCGAGCTCGCGCATGATCTCTTCGAGCTCCGGCTCACCCAGGTCGTTCTCGACCGCGAACGCCTCGAGCTCGGCCGGTTCGATCCAGCCGCGCTCCTCCCCCGCCTCGATCAGCGCCCGCGCGCTTTCCGTCTCAAGCAGTTCCGTCAGCTGGTTCTGAGTCAAGTACTCGATGTCCTTTCGTTTCTGCTCTCGGCTCCCCAAACCTTCCCACCATACGGGCAGACGGCGCCCGTTTCTAGCGGCACTTCAGCGAGAGTCCACCTCAGCCCAGAAACGCGTGCGGCGGCCCAGGCATTCCACTCCCGTCCTGCTCAGTATCCACGGTAGCGCGTCAAGGATGTTGGTCGGAGCTGTATCGAAACTGTGAAAGCCGCTACGAGCCTTCAAGTCCGGCGCCGAGCCGGCTTCTTCGCCTTGGCCGGGCCCCGCTCCCGACGCTCCTGGAGGAGCTCCCGGGCACGCTCGGGCGTGATCTGCTCGACCGAGTCGCCGGCCCGCAGGCTGGCGTTCGTCTCGCCGTCCGTCACGTAAGGGCCGAACCGGCCGTCCTTGAGCACGATCGGCTTGCCGGTCACCGGGTCGTCCCCCAGCTCCTTGAGCGGCGGAGCCGCCGCGCGACGTCCCCGCGGCTTCGGGGCTGCGAGCAGCGCAAGCGCGTCCTCGAGCGTGGCCGTGAAGAGCTGTTCCTCGGATTCGAGCGAGCGCGTGTCCGACCCCTTCTTCACGTACGGGCCGTAGCGGCCGTTCGCCGCCAGGACGGCCTCGCCGTCGACCTCCCCGAGCGTGCGCGGCAGCGTCAGCAGGCGGAGGGCGTCCTCGAGGCTCACCGTCTCCGGGCTCATCGAACGGAAGAGCGAAGCGGTCCGGGCCTTGCCGTCGCCGTCGACGACCTCGGTCACGTACGGGCCGTAGCGCCCTGCGCGCACGACGACGACGTTTCCCGACTCGGGGTCGACCCCGAGCTCCCGCTCCTGACGGCCCTGGGCGAGCAGCTCCTCCGCACGGGCAGGCGTCAGCTCGTCGGGCGCGATGTCCGGAGGCAGCGTCTGGCGCTGCCCGTCACGCTCGAGGTACGGGCCGTACCGGCCGACGCGAACGACGATGTCGCTCCCCGCGATCGGGAGCGTGTTGATCTCGCGGGCGTCGATGTCGCCGAGATGCGCGACGAGCTCTTTGAGCCCAGTGTCGTCGTCCGCCCCGAAGTAGAAGCGGCGCAACCACTCGGTGCGCGCCTCCTCGCCGGCGGCGATCTCGTCGAGGTCGTCCTCCATCCGGGCGGTGAACTCGTAGTCGACGAGACGCGCGAAATGCCGCTCGAGCAGGTTGACGACGGCGAAAGCGAGAAACTCGGGCACGAGAGCCTGGCCCTGCCGGCGGACGTAACCGCGGTCGAGGATCGTGCCCATGATGGCGGCATACGTCGAGGGGCGACCGATGCCGCGATCCTCGAGCGCCTTGACGAGCGTCGCCTCCGTGTACCGGGCAGGCGGTGAGGTCGAGTGCCCCTCGGGCTCGAGGTGCGTCGAACTCAGCTCGTCACCCTCGGAGAGCGGCGGCAGGCGCTTGTCCTCCGAGTCGTCGGCGGCCGGCTCGTCGCGACCTTCCTCGTAGGCGAGCAGGAAGCCGCGGAAGGTGATCGTCGTTCCGGCCGTCGCGAACTCGACGGTCTCTCCGTCGGAGGCGGTCGCGCCGATCCGGATCGAGACGGTCTGCCCGCGCGCGTCGGCCATCTGCGAGGCGACCGTCCGCTTCCAGATCAGGTCGTAGAGGTTGAACTCGTCACCGGAGAGCTCCCGGCGCACCTCGTCCGGCGTGCGGAAACTGTCGCCGGCCGGCCGGATTGCCTCGTGCGCCTCCTGCGCGTTCTTGACGCGGCGCTCGTAGCGGCGTGGCTCGGCCGGGACGGCGTCCGCTCCGTACAGGCGCCTCGCCTGATCGCGCGCCGCGGTGAGCGCGGCCTCGGAGAGCGTCGTCGAGTCGGTGCGCATGTAGGTGATGAACCCGTTCTCGTAGAGGCGCTGCGCGACGCGCATCGTCTGCTGAGACGACAGTCGCAGCTTGCGACTGGCCTCCTGCTGCAGCGTCGAGGTCATGAACGGTGCGGCCGGACGGCGCCGGTACGGCTTCTCCTCGACGGAGGTGACCGCGAAGGCCGCCCCTTCGAGAGCACCCGCGAGACGACGCGCCTCCTCCTCCCCGAGCTGCACGGCGTCGTCCGCCTTGAGCGCGCCGTCCGGTCCGAAGTCACGTCCGTGCGCAACGCGACGACCGTCGACCGACGCAAGCCTGGCCGTGAAGGCGCCGGGGTCGAACGTCCCGACGATGTCCCAGTAGCCCGCCGCGACGAAGGCGATCCGCTCACGCTCGCGCTCGACGACGAGCCGCGTCGCGACCGACTGAACGCGTCCTGCAGACAGCCCCTGCATGACCTTCCGCCAGAGCACCGGCGACACCTCGTAGCCGTACAGCCGGTCGAGAACGCGCCGTGCCTCCTGCGCGTCGACCAGCGACTCGTCGATCTCGCGCGTCTCCTGCAGCGCCCGCTCGATCGCGGGCCGCGTGATCTCGTGGAAGACCATTCGCCGCACCGGCACCGTGGGCTTCAGCTCCTGCACCAGGTGCCAGGCGATCGCCTCGCCTTCGCGATCCTCGTCCGTCGCGAGCAGCAGCTCGTCCGCCGACTTGAGCTTCGCCTTCAGATCGGCGACGACTTTCTTCTTGCGGGCATCGACGACGTAGATCGGCGCGAAGTCGTCGTCGACGTTCACGCCGAGACGCGCCCAGGGCTCGTCCTTGACCTTCGCCGGGATCTCGGACGCGCTCGTCGGCAGGTCACGGATGTGGCCGATCGACGACTCGACGACGTAGTCGCCACCGAGGTAGCCGGCGATCGTCTTCGCCTTGGCCGGCGACTCGACGATCACGAGCTTCTTGCCGTTCGCAGCGGGCATTTGGCGCGGCCACCATAGCGCCGAGCCCGGATCCGCGATACTCGCCGCCGGTGACACGTCCCCCGCGCCCGAGCGTGTTCTATTCCTTCGCGGCCGCCGTTTCCTGGCCAGTCCTGCATCTTCTGTACCGGTATCGGGCCTACGGCACCGAGCTTCTGCCGGCCGAAGGCGGCTACGTGCTCGCCGCCGGCCACGTGTCGAACTTCGACCCATGGGCGCTCGGGCTCGCGATCTGGCCGAGGCGTTTCCTGCGCTTCATGGCGAAGTCCGAGCTGTTCTGGTTTCCGCTGTCGCCGCTGCTGTCGGCGGCCGGCGCCTTCAAGGTCTACCGCGGCACCTCGGATCGCGAGGCGATCGAGACGGCAGTCGAGCTGGCCCGCGCCGGCCACGTGATCGCGATGTTCCCCGAGGGGACCCGGCGGCGCAAAGGACTGCGCAAGCGCTACGAGGCGCAGGCGCACACGGGCGCGGCGCGGATCGCTCTCGAGGCCGGCGTGCCACTCTTGCCGGCCGGCATCAAGGGCACCGACGGTCTCGTGCGCCTTCGCCCCTTGCGCGTGCGCTACGGGGCTCCGATTGCGCTGGACGACCTCGACGACAGCGACCTGCGCGAAGCGTCCCGGCTGGCGACGGAACGGCTGATGCTGGCGATCGGCGAGTTGGAGGCGAGCCTGTGACCGACGGGACGCTGCTTGCGGTCGACGGCGACTCCCTCGCGCACCGCGCCTACCACGGGCTCCCGAAGCACCTGAAGGACGGCGCGGGCCGGCCTGCGAACGCGCTGATCGGCTTCGCGAACTTCCTGCAGCGCCTCTGGGACGCCGAGCGGCCGGACGCCGTCCTCGTGGGCTGGGACACACTCGAGACTCCGACGTACCGTCACGTCGCCTTGCCCGCGTACCAGTCGGGCCGCGAGTTCGAGGATTCGATCCTCGAGCAGCTCGACCGGTTGCCGGAGCTCGTCGCGTCGTTCGGCTTCCTGGTCGGGAAGGCCGAAGGCTACGAGGCCGACGACTTCCTCGCCGCCGCGGCAGAGCACTGGCCCGGCCCGGTGGTCGTCGCGACGTCCGACCGCGACGCGTTTCAGCTCGTGTCGGATCGTGTCCACATCCTGCAGCCGGTCAAGGGCGTGAGCGAGCTCGCGCGCATCGGCCCGGCGGAGGTGCGCGAGCGCTACGGCGTCGAACCGGCCCAGGTGCCCGACTTCATCGCACTCCGCGGTGATGCCTCGGACCGCATCCCGGGCGCTCCCGGCATCGGCCCGAAGAAGGCGGCCGACATCCTCCGGCAGCACGGCTCACTGGAGCGGGCGCTTGCCGACGGCCGCTTCCCGACGATCGCCGAGGACCTGCGCCTCTACCTCCAGATCGCCCGCATGGACGCGAAGGCTCCGCTGCCGAAGCTCGTGCCGACGCCGCCGGACTGGTCGCAGGCGGCGCGGTATGCCGATTCGATCGGCCTCGGGGCGCTGGCGGGCCGGCTCACGGAGCGCGCGCGAAGCTAGATCTCTAACCGAAGCAGATCGCGTAGACCTTCCCCGTATGCGACGCGCTGCCGTCGAGGCTGGTGATGAAGACCGACCAGCCGTCGTCGGCCGCCGTCGGCCGGCTGTCCCCACCGAGCACACCGCCGCCGAGCCCGAGACCGCCGTCCGTCATGTAGCCGCCGCCGACCGCCTTCTGGCCGGCGCCGCAGGTCGCAGTGATGTCGGCCGTGTCGCCGTCGGTGCCCTGCTCGTTCACGCTGAACGTCTGCGTGTGGAGCGAGACCTGCGCGCTGCCGGCCACACCCTGCGCGCCGGTCGGACCGGCGTGCCCGGGAGCACCCCGGAGGGTGGTCTTGATCTGCGCCGGCGTCTTGCCGCCGAGTTTCAACGAGTTCGATGCCGTCCCGGCGGTGATCGCATGCCTCGCAAGTGGGACGATGCCCGCTGCGACCGCGCCCTCCCCGAGCGCCACGAACAGTGCGATGAGCGCCAGCACGAGCGCCGGGCCCCCCAGGTTGCGTTTCATCCGAAGACCCCCTTGCAATCAGACAGTTCCCGGACAATAGCCCGATGGAGCTCATCAGCCACAGCGCCTTTTCGCACCTGCACCCGACCGGGGCACACCCGGAGTCGCAGCAGCGACTGGTCGTACTGCAGCAGCACTTCGGGTTCGTGGAGTGCACGCCGGCCAGCGCCGAAGACGTGCTCCGCTGCCACACACCGGAGCTCGTCGAGCAAGTGCGCACGACGAACGGCTTGATCGACGCCGACACGGTCTGCACGCGATCGACGTTCGAGTCCGCGCTCCTCGCGGCCGGCGCAGCGATCGAGGCGACGCGGCGAGGCGGTTTCGCGCTGGCGCGGCCGCCGGGCCATCACGCAGAGCGCAATCGTGCGATGGGCTTCTGCCTGTTCGACTCGATCGCAATCGCTGCACGCTGGGCGCAGGAGAACCTCGGAGTCGAGCGCGCCGCAATCGTCGACTGGGACGTGCATCACGGGAACGGGACTCAGGACATCGTCGAGGGCGACCCGTCGATCCTGTTCGTGTCGCTGCACCAGTGGCCGCTCTACCCGGGCACGGGCGGACCATCCGACCAGCACGAGTCGGTGATCAACATCCCGCTCCCCGCAGGAACGGCCGACGCCGGCTATCTCGAGGCGTGGCAGATCGTGGAGGACGCCGTGGGCCGCTTCGCGCCCGACCTGCTGCTCGTCTCGTGCGGGCTCGACGCACACGTCGCCGACCCGCTCGCCGATCTCGCGCTCTCGACCGACTGCTTCCGCGAGCTCGCGGCGCGCTCGATGCAGCTCGCGCCACGCGTGGCCGCGGTCCTGGAGGGCGGCTACAACCTTCGCACCCTGCCGTGGCTGGTCGAGGCCGTGCTCGAGGGCTTCGAGAGCTAAGCGCTCGTCTCACGCGCGCCGCGCGGCTGCGAGCGCGTCGACCGCCTCGCGACGGGACGAGACCCCGAGCTTGCCGAGCAGGCTCTTCACGTGGGACCGCACGGTGTGCTCCGAGATCTCGAGCTCGCGCGCCATCTCGTCCGTGGCCAGATGCCGTTCGAGCAGCAGGAGCACCTCGGCCTCGCGGGCCGACAGGACCGCGGCGATCGAGTCAGGCACCGTCGTCGGCCCTCGCCTTCGCGCACCTGCTCGAACAACCGCCGTGCGACCGCGCCCGAGAGCGGCACCTCGCCCTCTCCCACGCCGCGCAGGAACGACACGATTCGCTCGGGAGGCTCGCTCTTCAGCAGGTAGCCCGCCGCGCCGGCGCGGATCGCTCCCATCAGGTTCTCCTCGTCCTCGGCAGCCGTGAGCACCACCACCGCACACGCTGGGGCTGCTTCGCGCAGACGGGGCAGCGTCTGCAGGCCGTGCAGACCGGGCATCGTCAGATCGAGCAGAGCGAGGTCCGGTTGCAGCTCGGCGGCCAGACGGATCGCCTCCTCGCCGCTCGCAGCCTGGCCGCACACGTCGAATCCGCTGTGAGCGAGCAGCCCGGCGAGTGCATCGCGGGTCAGGGGATGGTCGTCGACGACGAGGATGCGCGCAGCGGTCATCGCTGAAGGCGATTCTGCCGATACCTGCATCGGTGGACCATGACCGCTTCATCGGCCTGCTCTGGGGGCAGGTGATCCTGTTCGCGCTCTTCGGCGCCTCGCTCGCGCTCTTCCTCGCCTACCCGGGGCTGCGGGTCCCCCTCCACGTGCCGGAGTTGCAGGTGATGGTCGACACCGTGTTCGTGTTGACCGGCGCTCTCGTCGCGGTGCTCAGCGCCACCCGGTTCGCGGTGGAGGGGCGCCGCTTCGACTTCCTCATCTTCGCCGGGTTCTTCGTCACGTCGCTCTCGCTGCTCGCGTTCACGGTTACTCCGGCCGTGGGCGGCTTCGCCGGCCGCTCGACAGAGCTCTGGGCCGGCGTCGTCGGAACCACGATCGGGTGGGCACTCGTCGCAGCCGCGACGCTCGTGCGCGGTCACATCACGCGACGCGGCGACTTGATCGTGAGGGCGATGACGGCGGGAGCCGCCGCGCTCGCTGTCGTCTGGTTCGCGTTCCACTTCCTCGTGCCGTCGATCCCGGCGCTCGACGTCGGCGGCAACCAGGCGACGCTCACCACCCTGACATCCGCACGTGCAGCGCTCGCGCTCGTCCTTCTCGTCGCCGTCGCCGGCTTCACCGTCCGCTTCTACCGGAGCGGCGACGACCTCGAGCACTGGCTGGCGCTCGGCGGCACGCTCACCCTCTACGCCACGCTCGACCTCATGCTCGTGCCGGTTGCCCGCGCGGGCTCCGTCACGCTTGGCGACTACATCCAGCTGCTGGCGTACGGCGTTCTGCTGCTCGGCGCGTGGCGTGCAATCCGCGCCGCCGAGTTCGGCCGTGCGGTCGCCGAGGAGCGCGCGCGGCTCGCCCGCGAGATCCACGACGGACTCGCGCAGTATCTCTTCGCCGTCGCGACACACGCGACGATGCTCGAATCGGGGGCCGATCCCGCGACGACGGTGCCGCGCCTGAAGGAAGCGGCACAGGCGGCGCAGCAGGAGGCACGCTACGCGTTTCTCGCCCTCTCGTCGGCTGCGGGACGCTCACCGTTCGACGCTGCACTGCGACGGTACGTCGAGTTCCTGTCGAGCGACGGCGAGCTGACGGTCGAGCTGCACATCGACCCGAAGATCGTCCTACGGCCCGACGAACAGATCGAGGTCTTCCGGATCGTCCAGGAAGGGCTCGCGAACGCCCGCAAGCACGCCGGCGCGAGCACGGCGCTCGTCGAGATCGGCGCGCGCGCCGGCTCGCGGTACGTCGCCGTGCGCGACAACGGCGACGGCTTCGAGCCGACCGAGGGCGGGGCCGGACAGGGCCTTGCCAACATGCGCGAGCGCGCGGCGGCCATCGGCGGCAAGTTGTCGCTGCGCTCGGTCCCCCGCGGCGGAACGTCGGTCGAAGTCGTCCTGCGCGCGTGACCCACGGTGGTTGCGACATTCTCTCCATGTGTCGAACGTCTCGATACGCCTGCTCGGCGGCTTCTCGGCGGCCGTCGACGGTGAGCCGGTCGGGCCGCGCGCCTGGCGGCTGAAGAAGGCCCGCGAGCTCGTCAAGCTGCTCGCGCTCGCTCCCGGACACCGCCTCCATCGGGAGCAGGCAATGGATGCTCTCTGGCGTGACCACGGCCCGAGTGCCGCGGCCAACAACCTGTACCAGGCGGTCCACGCCGCCCGCCGCGTCCTGGGCCAGGAGACGATCGCCGTGAGCGACGAGGTCGTCTCGCTGTCCGACGGGGTCGACGTCGACGTCGACCGGTTCGAGCAGGCGGCCGCGCTGGCCAGGAGGGAGCGGACGGCGTCCGCGTGCCGTGCGGCGCTCGCGCTCTACCCCGGCGCGCTGCTGCCCGAGAACCGCTACGACGACTGGGCGGAGGACCGACGCCAGCACCTGGAAGAGCTGCACGAATCGCTGTCGCGGGAGCTCGCCGGCCTGCCGAGCGTGGCCGGGTGGGGCGGTCTGCCGGCCGACGCGAGCTCGTTCATCGGGCGAGGGCACGAGCTGAGCGAGCTTCGCTCCGTGCTCGGCCGCACGCGGCTGCTCACGCTGACCGGGACGGGCGGTGCCGGCAAGACGAGGCTCGCACTCGAGCTCGCGCGAGGAGAGCAGGGCCGGTTCGCCGACGGCGCCGTGCTCGTCCCGCTCGCCACACTGACCGACCCGGCGACCGTCCCCGTCGCGGTCGCCGCCGCCCTCGACATTCGGGCTCTGGCGGGACAGGCGCTCGGCGATGCAATCGGCGAGTTCCTCGCAAGCCGCTCACTGTTGCTGGTGCTCGACAACTGCGAGCACCTGATCGGCGCGAGCGCCGAGCTGGTCGATGCGACCCTGCGCGGCGCGCCGGGAGTGACGGTCCTGGCGACGAGCCGCGAGCCGCTCCGCATACCCGGCGAGGTCGTGTTCCGGGTCCCGTCACTCGCGATCCCGGATCCCGACCAGCCACTCGATCCGGACGGGGCACTGCGCTACGAGGCGGTCAAGCTCTTCGTCGACCGTGCAGCGGCTGCGGCCCCCGGCTTCGCGCTCGACCCGAAGAACGCCGCCGACGTCGCACGGATCTGCTTCCGCCTGGACGGCCTGCCGCTCGCCCTCGAACTTGCGGCGGGCCGCCTCGGCGCCCTGAGCCCGGCGTCGATCGCAGAGCGACTCAACGATCGCTTCCGCCTGCTCCAGGCCGGCAGCCGCACGGCGCCGACGCGGCAGCAGACGCTGCTGGCGACACTGCAGTGGAGCCACGATCTCCTCGACGACGACGAACGACTGCTGTTCCGCCGGCTCGCAGTGTTCAGCGGGGGCTTCGACCTCGAAGCCGCCGAATCGGTCTGCGCCGACGAGCTGCTCGAGGCGCCGGATGTCGCGAACCTGCTCGCGCGGCTGGTCGAGAAGTCGCTGGTATCCGTCGGCGACGTGAACGGAGAGTGGCGCTACGACCTGCTCGAGACCGTGAGGGCGTACGCGCAGGAACGGCTCGCAGAAGCGGGCGAGGCCGCGGCGCTCGCCCGGCGGCACGCGGGCTGGGCGACCGAGCTGGCCGAGCGCGAGGGCGAGTCGGCGCGCCTCGATCGCGAGGCCGCGAACCTGCGCTCGGCCCTGTCGACGCTCCTTGCCGACGATCCCCAGCAGGCCCTCCGGCTGTGCGTCGCGACCTGGCCCTTCTGGCTGCGCCGGATCGACCTCGCCGAAGCACAGCGGCGCTTCGCGGCCGCGCTCGCCGCCGCGCCCGAGCGCTCGCCCTTGCGCATCGAGGCGCTCATCGCGGCCGCGGCGTTCGACTTCCGCGCCGGCACGCTCGCGAGCGTCAGCGCGCGGGCCGAGGAGGCTTTTGCGATCGCGTCCGAGCTCGGCGATCGCCGGTCGGAGTGGCGCGCGCTCCAGATGCTCGGCGAGCACGCGATCGCATCGGATGCAGGCACCGACGCCGAGGCCTGGTTGCAGCGCGGCCTCGAGCTCGCCCGGCGCGAGAGGCTCGCGGGCGCCGAGGCGCTCTGCGTGTACACGCTGGGCGTCGCGCGGTGGATCCTCGGCGACCTCGAAGGTGCCGACACGCTCCTCGCCGAGAGCCTCGCGCGATTCCGCTCCGTCGACGACCCCGGCGAGCGAATCACGTCACCGCTCAACATCAGCGACATTCGCGGCGGCGCCGGAGACCCGGCCGGGCTCCGCGTGTGCTTCGAGGAGACCCTGCAGCCGTTCATCGAGGTCACGTGCTCAGCCGCGACGGGCTACGTGCTCGCGAACCAGGCCAGCATCGCACGGATGCGCGGCGACCAGGCCCGGGCCGAGGCGCTGCTCGTCGAGTGCGCCGAGCACTTCTCCGCCCTCGACGACGAACGTGGTGAAGCGAGCGCCCTCGTCCGGCGGGCCTACCTCGAGCTGGCCGAAGGCGCGGTCGACGAGGCGCGGCCCCGCTTCGAGCGCGCCCTCGAGATCCGCACGTCGCTGAACGAACGTCGCGGAGTCGGTCTCGTGCTGTCGGGCCTCGGGCTGGTGGAGACGCTCGCCGGCAACTTCGAATCGGCCGAGGCCCGCCTCGCTGAGGCGCGTGACCTGTTCCGACGGGCCGGAGACCGCTGGGGCCTCGCCAGCTCGCTGTGGCGAACCGCTGAGCTGTGGCGCGCCGAAGGACGGCTGGATGACGCCTGGTCGGCGCTCCAGGAGGCACGCGAGGTCCTCGTGACGACGAACCGCAGTCGCTGGCTCGGTCATGCCGATGCAGCACTCGGTGAGGTTGCCTCGCTGCGCGGTGATCCGGAGCTGGCCGTATCACTGTTCGAGGCCGCGCGCAGCCACTATGCGGCCTCGCGCGACACCGAAGGGGTCGCAGCGGTCGAGAGGCAGATCGACGCGCTTGCCAAGGTGCCGCAAAGCTCCCGCAAAGGCGCCTCCGTTAGGACTTCGTCGACACGCTCGAAGAAAGGAAGGACGACATGACGGAAACGCTTGCTCCCGTGCTCGGCGAAGCCACCGTGCAAGAGCTGAGGGACGCCACCAGAGGCGAGATCCTGACCCCGGCCGACGATGGGTATGCGGAAGCGTGCCGGGTCTGGAACGGGACACACGACGGCCGGCGCCCGGCGTTGGTCGTCCGCTGCTCCGGCCCGGCGGACGTGATCGCGGCCGTCGGCTTCGCGCGCAGCAACGACCTGGCGATCGCCGTTCGCGGCGGCGGCCACAGCATCGCGGGCTTCTCGACGTGCGACGGAGGCATCGTGATCGATCTCAGTCAGATGCGCAGCGTGCGCGTCGACCCCGAGGCGCGTCGCGTGCACGTCGGTGGCGGAGCGACCTGGGGCGACGTCGACCACGAAACGACGGTGCACGGTCTCGCGTCGACCGGGGGTCTCGTCTCGACCACCGGCGTCGCCGGCCTCACGCTCGGCGGCGGCATCGGCTGGCTGATGCGGCGGTACGGCCTCGCCTGCGACAACCTCGTCGGCGCCGACGTCGTCACGGCCGACGGTCAGCTCGTGCGCGCGACCACGGACGCCAATCCCGATCTGCTCCGCGGCCTGCGCGGCGGGGGCGGCAACTTCGGGATCGTGACGCAGCTCGAGTTCCAGCTCCATCCGGTCGGGCCGATCGTCTATGCGGGGCCGATCTTCTATCCGGCCGACGCTGCCAAAGCACTCCTCGAGCTGTACCGCGAGTGGGCGCCGTCGGCGCCCGACGACGTCACGACGTTGATCGACCTGACCACCGCGCCGCCGCTGCCGGTGATCCCCGAGGCGTGGCACGGAAAGAAGGTCGCCGCACTGATCGGCATGTCGGCGGGAGCAGTCGAGAGCGGCGCCGAGCTGATCGCACCGTTCCGCGACGTCGCCGAGCCCGTTGCCGATCTGTTCGGACCGATGCCGTACACCGTGATGCAGTCGTTGATCGACCCGCTCTGGGCGAAGGGGACCCGCTCGTACTTCAAGGCGACGAACCTCGCGCGGCTCGACGATGCCCTGATCGGCTCACTCTGCGAGCTGCATCTCGCGGCTCCCGGGCCGCAGTGCGAGATCCACGTGCACCAGATGGGCGGCGCGGTGAGTCGCGTGTCCGAAGACTCGTCGTCGTTCGGCGAGCGGTCGATGCCGTTCGTGCTGAACGCCGTGACCGGTTGGCACGACCCGGCCCAGGACAAGGCGCACACCGAGTGGGCCCGCAAGGTGATCGCGGCAGCGTCCGACGCCTCGACGGGACGCGCGTACACGAACTTCCTCGGCTGACCGGGACGCCGCACGCTCGTCGTACGGCGACGAGACGTACGACCACCTTGCCGAGCTGAAGGCGGAGTACGACCCGACGAACGTCTTCCGACTCAACCAGAACATCGAGCCGGCGGCCTGAGCCCGCATCGAGAACTCGGTGCCTGGCACCTCGGTGCCAGGCACCGATGACTTCGCGGCGCACGGGTGGTCTACTTGTCGACTGGAGACCATCCATCGAGGAGGACTAGATGCCCGGCCAGATCGTGCACCTCGAGATCCCGGCAGACGACACCGAGCAGAGCAGAGCGTTCTGGGGCTCGCTCTTCGGCTGGCAGTTCCAGGCGTTCCCCGGAGGCCCCGGCGAGTACCACATGACACAGATCAGCGAGCAGACCGGCGGCGCGATCACGAACATGGAGCCGGGCAAGCGCGGTACGCGCCCGTACTTCGACGTCGCCGACATCAACGCCGGTGCCGCGCGCGTGAAGGAGCTCGGCGGCGAGGCCGACGAGCCGATGCCGGTCCCGAACATGGGGTGGTTCGTCACCTGCCGCGACCCGCACGGGAACGAGTTCGGCCTCTGGCACACCGACCCGTCGGCATCGATGTAGTCGAGCAACGAACTGAGGGCCGCTCGCGCGGCCCTCAG